>NZ_CP136574.1:1376568-2753136 GCF_035195345.1 Flavobacterium sp. | reverse complement strand
TTTAAGTAGTAACGAAATCGTAAAACTAACAACAGCTCCAACGGTAGCTAAGATAACCGTTTTGGCAATATCATCAGAAGAAAGATTTGGTACAATACTTAAAATTGTGCCTCCAGCAGTTCCCATCAATGTGGGATTATTGGCTGTCATCAGTTGTAGTAAGCTGACTTGCAGCTGACAAAACTCCTCCAGCCACTGCAACGTAACCACCAATGGTAGTTACAATGGCAGGTAAAGCAATTGGAGCTGCTAAAATAGTTCCACCAACGGCAGCTAATGCCAACCCAACAGTTCGAAGCACTTTGAAAAACTTTGGTGTGGGAGCTTTTGCTCTAGTAATGATTTTTTTCATAATTACGTTTTTTGTCATCCTGTAAAGGATCTATTGGATAATTAATACAACACTTTCTTTATTGTCTAATGCTTTGTATACAAATGCTTTTAGCTTCGTAAAAGCTTTTCTCGATAGCAAACCTAAACCAGGTCCAGAAAGTTTAGTAACAGGAGCAATACAGCCTTGTAATTCTTTTTGAGCATTATTAGCAGGATGAAAAAGAATAAACTTTCTTTTAGGTACATCCACCAATTCTAAATGCCATTTGTATTTTGCACTATATCGCTTTCTAATAAAATATTTCCCTTCCGGAATGCAGGAAACCTTCGTTTCGTTCATCTTCCACGGCAATTCAATGGTGTTACAAATCGATTTACCTTCGCATTCGAGTTTACCATTGGTTCCTTCAGGGAAATAAGTTCTAGTTAAAAATAGTACCATAACTGACCACCTGGTTATACACCACTATCAACTTTCGCAATCGATAATGGGTTAAAAGCACCATTTTTCAAAGGGTACATTTGCCCATTAATCTCCTGATAGAACTCAATGCCCAAAGCCAAAAACAATGGTTTTGTACTTGCAGGTGTAACCTCATTCACTTGATTAATTGGAGCAGTAGCAGTTCCATCCCAAGGTAAAATTGCCGTTTCAGAAGTAGCAACCACATACGTTTCAGCTTCAAAATCAATTTCAGCTCCACCAGAAATGATTTTGTAGTGAGTAGTTCCACTAGGAGCAGCAATCATATTCGCAGGAATAAAGGATGCCAAATTAACTTTAATTTCACCAGCTGCTCGGTCAATAGTCGCTACAAATGGAGCAAATAAAGTGGTACCAAGCTTACCACGAATATTAAATTCAAAACCAAATAACAATTCAGCTTCTCCATCAATTACATTGCGCAAACCACGAACACTCACCAAATCCGCCTGAATCACTTTCATCATAGCCTGCGTCAATCGACTCACCATTCTACCATCCGCAGAATTTAAAAGTAAGGGTCGTAAAGCCGTTCTCAACATCTTTCCTGCCTTCCCTGCCCTACCAAATTCAGAGCCATTCTCACGCGTTCTCTGAAACGCAGGGTCACTTGCTATTCTACTAGCATCAATACCTCCTTTTTCTCTCGCTAAGTGACCATCTTGCGTTTTATAAAAAGTAATATCCCCGATAGTACCTTTCAATTTAATTATGCCTTTCTGTCTAGCCATAATTTCTAAAGTTTTTGATTAATACTCCTTTTCAAATTTCACTTTCATTTCGATAATCGTTGCAACTAAATCCCGAATGATTTATTCAAAGTTTCATTTATTAAATTCATATTTCAAACACTCTCATTTTGAAAACATACAAAAACATAAATAATCAACTATTTTAATTGTACCAATTATTCAAATTTTACTTAAATTTGTCTAATGCAGGAAGTTAGGCAAAGCAAAGCCAAAAGCATAGATAAAGTATTAAAACTAAAAGAAGTGATACCAAGCAGCACCAGGGTATGTATATATCCAAAAGATGTGCAGCGCATCATGGGAAAAGAATACGCTCAAGCAAGATTATATCTATTAAAGATTAAGAAACACTTTAATAAAGAACAACACCATCTAATCTCTATAGAAGAATTTTGCGAGTATACTGGACTTAAAATAGAACACGTAGTGCGTTGCATAGTAGGATAAAATTTAATCAGCTAAAAAGACTGCTACATCACTGAAAAAACTGGTAACTAGTTCAAAAATTAGTATGATAAATATTTGGTTCTAATGCAGATATTTACTAATTTTATAACAATAAGATTTAGAACAATTTAATCTATTTTGATAGGGTACAAATTCGGGAACAATTTAAAAATGAATATTCAAAAGCCCTTTAAAATAAAGTAATAAGAGAGTTGGCTATATTCTCTCCGACTCCACAAAAAACCCTGTAAAACATTCATTTTACAGGGTTTTTTTATTGGTATTTGTCTATTTGAAGTCATGGATTGCAAATCTGAGATATCGGATACTTCAGGATCATTTCAGTATCAGTATCCTATTTATAAAAAAACGCAAAAGTATTTGCACAAAAGCTGGGTTTGAGGTAGAACATACATTAACTATAATTTATTAGCTCTAATATAGGCTGTTTTGACTAAATCTTCTGGAAAATAATCATTTTTAAATACAGTACATTTTAAAAAGACAAGGAGCTTGTTATAGTCAAACGACTTACTCTGTATAGATTCCTGTACTTTACTACCTACTTTAAAATATATTTTATGCGTTGAAATGTCATTCCTATCATTTTCAATTTCAAAAAGGAAAATAATTTCGTTGTCTTTAGGTTGTATTTGTTCGTTTCTGAACCTGCCAGAAATTAATTCCCCTCTGGTACTACAAAAAATATTAAGTATAATTGTATGCATCCTTTTGCTTTTATCTCCAAAAAAAACAGGATCAAAAGCTTTAGTCATTTCTCTGTCTGGTTTCACATATTCTTCTACAAAATAAGTATCCATATACGTTTTTAAATCTATTTTAGAAGCAGTTGTGTCGCATTTAATTGTAACGAGTTCTCCATAGGTTTGAGCATGCAAACCTAAAGATAACAATGTGAGTAATAAAATGTAAGTTTTTTTCATTAATCGTTCTTTTTTGTTTTTTGATTCCGAAACTTATTTCGGTTATAATATAGTGCTTTTCATTTATTGTTTTACTACTGAACGCGAAAGGATTAGCTTCGCTGAACTTCGTTTCGCGCACGAACGGGGCTGAATTTCAGGTATCGCAATTTCACCCGACTTTACCCAGGTTAAAAGCATTTCGATTAAGCATTGGTTTACGGAATATTTTTGCATTTTAATTCTATCTTTTAATCTTCTCTGTCATGCTGAACTCGTTTCAGCATCTTACTATCTTAACGAACGCGAAATGATTCGCGCACGAGGGGGCTTACTATATTAAAACGAAATTTCTAATTGCTTATTGGCAACATGAATTTGATAATAACTTTCTGTGCGTTGAATACTACTTTTATCAATAGCATCTTTGCGTTTGTATTTATTTAACGTATCGTGAAATGATTTTTGCTTAATTTTTTGTTCAAATTCCTTGAAAGTTTTTACCTCTTTAAAATAATTAGCCATAAACAAAACAGATTTTAACTCATACCAATAAAACGATTTACGTTCGCTGAAATTTCGATCTAAATACAAGCTCATAAAATAATCAAAGGAAAGATAAACGTCTTTGTGACGATACATAGAAAGTACTGCTATACTCAAATGATTTAAATACTTAAAATTTTGTTTCATTAACTCATACTCGGGTTCATTGCCTTGCATAGCGCTTAATTTCGCAAAACGATGATGTAAAATAGCTTCTTGCATAACTGGAAATGCTAGCTCTACTATGCTTCTAATTTCGTGAAGTTGTATCTTATTGTGATGTTGTTCTTGCATGGTTTACATTGGTTTTTATAATCTATTTCCATAATTCTTCCTCTTCCCATTTTGGTTTTATGCCCAAAGCTTTTGGATCAACATTTGGGTATTTTTCAAATAATATCTTTAATCGCGCTGTAAATTGGTTTTCAGGTTCTATATTATTCAAAAGATACTTCATAATGCACAAATGAATGTACAAATATTGAAAATCATTTTGATTTGGCACATCAGTTATCCACTTGTAAGGCGGTTTTGATAATAATTTTAAGGTGGAAGGCAAGTTTTTATTCCATAATCTAGAATGGTGTGCACAATAGTTGCGAATCTGTGTAATAGATTGCAATCAACTTGGCAAATATGTATGATTAACAGCTCCAAATTCTTTTGCAATTACATCTTTAGACTTAATAGTATTTTTTAAATTACCGTATAATTTAGAAAGCGATCCAAAACTTGTTTGTTCTAATGATTTCCATGCTGGAGGAAAACGCTTGTCATCTTTATGCTTTTTATTGTGATTTTTAATTGTGATTTTTAATTGTTGTTTCTTTTGTTCGCTCTAGTTCTTCTTCTAAACTTGATAAGGTTTTTACTAATGCTTTGCTATCTTCAAACAATTCAAAATTTTGAAACCACCACGGATTAAACTCGTGTGAAAGATGATAAATCAACTTGGTTCTTAAACTAATTTCAATTCGCTCTATTACATCGAAAAGTAAAAAGCGGAGTTCTCTATCAAAATTATATAATGCTATTACTTCTTCAAACTTGCTATTGGGTTTAAAGGTGTGGTTCACTTTATCATCTTGCATTACATACCAATACTCGCCTAAACGATAATAGCTAATATTAGCCAACTGATGCGCTGCAAAAGCTTCATCTTTAAACGTTAAACCTCTATTTTTTAAAATTTCAATTTGTTGTGAAATTGAAGTAGCATTTTTATCAAACATACCTAAAATATAAAACCCAAAGCAAGTACTACTACTTATTTTGGGGTGTGAAATTATCGCTATAAAAGCAAAAGACACACCCTGGGACGCTGTTCTAATGGGTAGCGTGGTGTGTACTGTTGCTGCAAATATACAACCCTTTTTTATTATTATCCAAATTTTTTGATTTTACACTTTCCATTTTTTAATTTTTTTATCCGTCTTGCTGTCCTTGTTGTTGCCTTCGAGTGCCTCAGGCAACAACAGGAAACGGTGGCTGAGGCTCTCGAAACGGTGGCTGAGGCTCTCGAAGCCACTATTTCTCCAAATCCCTATATGCTTTTGCTAGTTCAGGCAACAAATCACTTTTACCTTCAATTAAGGCTTCTTTCTTTTTTCTGTTCCATCCCTGAACTTGTTTTTCACGATAAAAAGCAATGTCAATTCTTGGATATTCTTCGTAATAAACAAGAGTAACTGGTAAACGCTTTTTGGTATGATTAGCACCTTCACCATTTTGATGCTGTTCTAATCTTCGTACTAAATCTATAGTACTACCTGTATAATAACTACCGTCAGCACAAAGTAAAATATACATATATCCTTTCATAATTAATCAATTAAATGGCGGCTTCGAGAACCTCAGCCCCCATCTAAAACCACTCTTATTACAATTTTCATTAGAACTAATCTAGACCGTTGCCTGAGGCACTCGAAGGCAAAAGGTCATGAGAAACGGTGGCTGAGGCTCTCGAAACGGTGGCTGAGGCTCTCGAAACGGTGGCTGAGGCTCTCGAAACGGTGGCTGAGGCTCTCGAAACGGTGGCTGAGGCTCTCGAAACGGTGGCTGAGGCTCTCGAAACGGTGGCTGAGGCTCTCGAAACGGTGGCTGAGGCTCTCGAAACGGTGGCTGAGGCTCTCGAAACGGTGGCTGAGGCTCTCGAAGCCACTGTTTCACTCCGTTGAACTTCGTTTCGCGCACGAACGGAAGAAATATAAATGCATTTCTACAATTCTAAATCTAATGAATATTCAGTTTTAGGTTCTTCTAATAAATACAACTCCAATTGCTTTTTAGTTTCAAAACCTCTTATTTTTCGTTTGTATTCTAAAACTATTTTTGGATTTTCAATTTCTATTTTTCTATTCTTGCTGATTTCTAAAAACTCAGTTTCCATGTCAATACCTAAATAACGACGATTGGCTAAATTAGCCGCAATTCCTGTTGTGGAACTTCCTGCAAATGGATCTAAAATCCATGCGCCAGGTTTGGTTGATGCTAAAATAATTCGAGTTAAAACAGACAATGGTTTTTGTGTTGGATGTTTGCCACACGATTTTTCCCATTTGGCAATTGCTGGTAATTTCCAAACATCCTTCATTTGTTTGTTTCCGTTTAGTTGCTTCATTAACTCATAGTTGTAGTAATGTGGTACCTTTTCTTTTTTACGCGCCCAAATAATCAATTCAGCTGAATGCGTGAAAAAACGACATGAAAAATTAGGTGGCGGATTGTTCTTTTCCCAAGTGATTACATTTAAGATTTTAAAATCTAATTCTTGTAATAACTGACCTATTGAAAAAATATTATGATAGGTGCCACTTATCCAAATAGTTCCATTATCTTTTAATTTATCCCTAACTAATTTTAACCAAGTACGATTAAAATCATTGATAAAATCAAACCCTTCTGATTTATCCCAAGTACCTTTATTCACGGAAACAATTTGCCCATTTTGTATAGACAAACCATTATTAGATAAAAAGTACGGAGGATCAGCAAAAACCATATCAAACTTATGCTCAAATTGAGGTAAAAGTTCTTTACAATCACCTTGTAAAAGGTAAAAGTTTTTGTCTTCGGATTTGAAATATGGTTTCAGCATTTATATTCTATAATTTTATAACACAAAATATTATAATAAATAATGGAATAATTATTGTTGCTAATATAGGTATATAGAGTTCAAACCAAATAATTAAAAGATTAAAATTAGAATAATTTTTATATGGATCAATTTTATTAATTATTAAAAACTTTTTAAAATCAATACTCGAATGATTTTCAGGATATTTATCAATAATACTTTGATAATCTAATCCCAATTTATCAATTTCTGCTTTAGAATTACTATCAGTATCATACGAGCTCTTAATTTGAATTAATCTTTCATAGATTTTATTCAAATCTTTGCCACATTGATGATGAGATTCTGCTTTTGCCTTATAATTTTTTGAACTCTCTATGATACTAATTACAATAATTAATATCGATAAAAAAAGTGTTATTATTGATAAAAAATCAGGATTTAATTTCGAATATTTGTTAAAATGGCTCATTGATAATAAACTCAATATTATTACATATATTGAGTTTAAAGATATTGCATAAATAGAAAATTGGTTAAGAATTTCTAGTCTTTTATGAGCTATAAATCTTGTTCCTTTAGTTTTCCATATCTTTTGGTATAAACTTTCTGCGTAATTCATTTTTATAATTTATAAATTAAGGGTTGGCTATAAATCTAGATCTAGTTTTCCAAAAGGAAATTAAAATAATTTTATACTACTTATACTTTCAATTAAGAAAGTCTACAAGCAATGCTTGCAAGCCAACCCTATTATTAATATTCAAAATTTTCTTTTAAATTATTTATATTTCTATTTTTATAATATTCAAATTGCATCTCTATTTCTTCATTAGTATATTTTTTATTATCATCTAATTGAGCAACTTCTTTAAGCAATTTTTCCTTTTGCTTTGCGGTTTTATATTTATTGTAATTAAAGATATAATCACTATCCTGAATATGTTTAATTTCAAAATAAGCTTTTGCAGTTTTTTTTAATTTACTTGGGGCTTTATTTTTAAAATAAGGTATTCTCTTTATCATATTAGAAATTATGTTGTCAAGCTTATGAAAAACTTTTATATCATCAACTTCTATATAATAAAATAGCCAACCATAATTTTTATCGTCGCTTTTTGTACCTGTTATAATTTCATTTACTTCCTTTATAAATAAATTTTCAAATCCTTTTATGTCTTCCTTAAATTTATCTGGTCTTGCATTTTTATTTATAACTCCTTTTTTAAACCAAGTTATTTTACCCGCTATTTTATTTATTTGGTTTTCAATTGTTCTATTACTTATTGAAATAGGGTTTTTACTAATTTGATAACCAAGGAATTCAACAGTGTCATCTAATTTTCCAACATAAGTTTTGGCTTGATTTACTTTTAAACCAATTTCTTTAAGTAAAATTTTTATTTTTTCAAGTTTTTCATCACAATTTGTTTTAGATATTATTAAAATATCATCTACGTATCTTAGATATAGAGTGTCATTATCTATGTATTTAATCATTAAAACATCAAAATCATTAAGGTATATCTGAGCCAAAATATTTGATATTGGTAGCCCTTGTGGAACACCTTTTTTACTTCTATAATAATCCGTGTCAGTTTTTTTATAATTAGAAGGAACTGTAGGATTTTCAATAGAACTAATTAATAAATTAATAAAAAAACGATCTGTTATCTTGTTTTTAACTTTCTTCTTTAATTTTTCACGATTAATTTTATCGTAGAATTGACTAATATCTGTTTTTAAAAAAAATAATTCGGAGTTTTGATTTTTTTTTATGAAATTCTTAATTTTCTTTATATAACTATTTGGTTGGTCTTTATTAATTGATTCTGTAAAATATTCATGTAAAATATTTTTTAATATACTTAATACAATTTTATCTTTTACCGTAGGAATTGATATCATTCGAGGATTTGTATCTCTTCTTTTAATTCTAAGTAGTTCCAAGTATGGACTAAATTTATATTTTTTCTCATTAATTTGTTTTTTAATATCTAAAAACAAATTTTCTTTTTCTAATACATTATAAGAATTAAACGATTTTTTGTCAATACCTTTAGATTTACTTTTAGAAATTTTTATTTTAAAAATTTCTTTCATTTCATCTAAAACAAAATATTTATTTAAATTAAGATTATTCATTATCTCAAAATATTTAAAAATATATTATTCTTCAACATTTCCAAATTCAACAAATAATCAGCTTTATCAAAATACTCTCGTAATGGTTTTAGTGTTGATTTCCAACCCGCACCATCGGTTACCCAAATAAAAGTAATGTTTTGAGCATTCCAATATTCATTCATTTTTACATATTCTGTAGCCGTAGATTTTAGTTTAGATCCACCACCGCCATAGAAGTTACATTCAATAAAATATAATTTCCCGTTTTTATTGATAGCAAAATCTAAATTACGAGAAGATTTGTCTACTTGTATATCAATGTTCCAATGAGTTTTTATCTTTTTAGCATTGGCTTGTGTCATGTATTCATAACCTAACTCATCACAAGTACTTTTTACAAAAGTTTCTACGATGTTTTCCATCATGGTTCCGCCTCGGTTTTTTCTTCCGTTGCTGTCTAAACCTACTTCTACACCGGTAACATAATCTACAAGGTTTTTAACTCGTTTATCTTTTACCAAATCACCTAAACCAGACTGCATAAAAAAAGTAGTTAAGTCTTCACAATCTTCATCAGTGATAACTCTATGTTTAAAATCATAATCTTTATACAAAAACTCAGTAACATCTGAAAGCATAGAAACTTTTGTATCTCTAAAGGCTATCAAAAAAGGAAAAGCCTTAATAACTTGAGGATATTCTTTAATTAGATTATAAACTTCTGTTTCAACATCCTCTTTCCCAATCAAAACATTTAGAAGGTTCAATTCTTTTTCAATGGGTTTAATGTTTTTATGTACTTTCTCCCAATTAACAAAATAGTCCCAAAGCAAAATTCCTTTCTCTTTGAAACTACTAGTAATTTGGGTAAATAAAATATCGTCGCTTTCTAAATTAAGCAATTGACAAAGCTTGTTCATAGGCATAATTAGTGATTAATAATTCAGTTAGTTTGCCTCGTTTATCGCCGTTAGCATTAATGCTTCTTCTGGCATATACACGGTTTATATTAAATTCTTCGTAAATATCATCAAAAAAGGTATCGGTCATGTCTTTTCCTTTTACATCAGAGTTACTAAGCATCCAATAATGACCTAATGTGTCCAATGTTTTACAAAAGTCACGTAATTCAATTTGTTCATTATCACCAAAATTATCTTTGGTATAAGTGTTAAAACTAGAAGTTTGACTTAAAGGTTTATAAGGTGGATCAAAATAGAACAAGGCAGGATGTTCTGCATGTTGTAAGGTTTCTTTAAAATCTCCAGTTAAGATTTCTACTCTTTGTAACACTTTGCTAACTGCCATAATATTTTCCGTATCACAAATAGTTTGCTTCGTTGAATCTCCCATTGGAACATTAAACCCATTACTTTTATTTACGCGAAACAAACCATTGAAGCATGTTTTGTTTAAAAATATTAGCAAAGCTGCTTGAGTTATAGCATCTTTAGAGCGAGAGTTAAAAAGTGTTCTTTGTTCATTATAATAAACTCTTCTTCCTTCTGCATCATTTTCAAAAGAATGAAACTTTGTTTGAAATTTCTCTAAAACCGTTATAAGTTTTTTTGGATTTGAAGCTATGACTTTGTAAGTATTGGTTAGGTCAGCATTAATATCATTAATAATTGCCTTTTCTACATTAGGAAAATTTTCCAAAATCCAAAACAAAACAGCACCTCCTCCAACAAAAGGCTCAACATAAGTAAACTTTTGTGAAGTAAATTCTCTTGGTAAAGCTTTTTCTATATCGGTGATTAACTGGGTTTTGCCTCCAGCCCATTTTAAAAATGGTTTTGCTTTCATATATTTTTATTTGCTAAATTCTATTTTCCCAAATTTAATAAAAAAAACGGAGTTAAACAATCCTTAATAATATGTATTTTTAAATCAGTAAAAATATATTGCACCTTATCCATTTAAAGTAAATAAAGGGCTTTTATGAATTGCATGGTAAACGAGAGTGATATAATAAAAATAACTTAACAAAAAAAACACCCCACTATCACTAGCAGGGTGTTTCATTGAGTCAGCCTTTTTTGAACACTACTTCAAACTAACTCATTTTCAGCAAATGCAACACGTTAAAAGCACCATTATTCAGCATATACGGCACACCATTTACTTCCTGAAAAAACTCAATCAAAATAAAATGCATTCCAGTACCCGTCGCTGTCGGCTCACTATCAGGAGTCAATACTGGCGAAATAGTCCCATTTGTCAAAGGATACACTTCTTCAGGACTTTGAGTTAAATCATACACCCCCGTAGCAAAATCAATGCGCAAAAAACCTACTTGCAAACTAAAATGGGTTGCCCCTTCAGGACTACGCATTTGCTCCAAAGGATTATAGGCCGAAATTCGAACCGCCCCATTTGCCGTATCAACCGAAACAATCGAATTCAACACACTCCCTAAGGTAGCTCGTGCATTAAAATCAAACCCTTCAAAAATCGAAATAGAGGAAGAACTGTTCAATCCTTCCGCTACATTACGCGCTCCACGAGCACTCACACTGTCCAAATTTTTAATTTGTGCCATAACCTTCACAAGCCTACTCGTCAGTTTACTGTCTTTCGCTCGAAACAACATTGGCCCCAATGCCGTTCGCAATAATTTCCCCGATGCAGTAATACTGCCAAACTCAGCCCCGTTCTCTCGAGTACGAGCAAACGCTGGGTCGTTCATAATTCGGTTTTTACTCACACCACCTTTGGTGCGCACAAAGTACCCATCGGTACCTTTGTAGAAAGTAAGATCTTCCATCGAACCTTCTAATTTGATCAAGCTTTTCAGTCTAGCCATGATAAAAATTGTTTATGATTAATTATGACACAAAGGTAACCGCGTCTCTAAGAAGCCCTTGCAAATACTGCCAATAAGGAAAACTATTGCATTCTTTTTCATTAAATAACCAAAAAACAACAACAATTGCCATTATTGCACAAAAACGAAGCTAACCAACTGAAAATAAAATAATTACAAAATAAGATAAGAAACAGTAAAAAGCACTAAAAAGCACCTCTAGTGTATGCCGAGTGTATGAAGAATGTATCAAGAGTGTATGCCGAGTGTATGCCAGAAGTATAGTATAGATATCCTAGAGCTATCGCAGAGATAAAGAAAAAGATACCTAAAAAGAAAAAAGAAAACTAAGTCATTATACAATACAACCATCGTAAAATCGATTTTTCTCATTTTTAACAAAACTACAAAAAGTGGCAAAAAATGGCATAAAGTTGACAAAAAAAGAGTTTTTTAGACCAAAAACATCCAAAAAAGAGCAATTTCAAACAATTTCAATTGTTGAAAACTTACCCCAATTGTTAAAAAGTTCAAGAAACAACTTGTTAATATATTCCTAAATTTGTAAATATAAAGTTAGCAAAAAGTAAAATTCAGCTAACTAAAGTCACATTAACTAACAAATTCAAATTATCATGGGAAAATTAAATCACAAAACAGTCAAACTTAAGTATATCAGCCATGTCAAAAACCATTTTAAGAATCTGCATCACCACTAAAGACATTATAAGTATAGAAGAATGTTCACAACGCACCGCTTCTCAAAAGATGAGCGACATGCGTATATTCTTCAAAAAAACAGTAAAAGGGAGCAAAATCACATTCACTGATTATGCAAAATACACAGGCATTCCCATAGAAGAGCTTGAACCTTTTCGTCTTCCACCAAATTATAAATTCGCATCATAAGATTTCGTTTCCCAAACAAAGCATTCGTTCCAAAATATTGTTTCCACCTACAAATAAAATCTGCAACCAGCTTTTTTCGCAAGCAAATCCACAACTTCCCCTTACTAAATTTAAGCACACCATCCGAAAATTCGAACCCTGTGTAGCTCTCTCAACACAATCCACTTCCAATAAAACTCCGTGTAGCTCTGTGTAAAAACTATGTGCCTATGTGTTAAAAATCCGTCACCACCAGCGTTTTGCGCAAGCAAATCTGTACCATCCGCGTGCCAAATAAAGTGCAACGCCCACTCTGTGCAACTCTCTCAACACAATCCACTTCCAATAAAACTCCGTGTAGCTCTGTGTAAAAACTAGGTGTGTAGCCTATTGTGAACTATGAAAAGTGTAACGCCTCTGTGCAACTCTCTCAACGCAATCCTCTACAAAAAAACTCCGTGCAGCTCGGTGTAAAAACTATGTACCTATGTGGTTAAAAATCCGTCACAACCAGCGTTTTGCGCAAGCAAATCAGTAACATCCGCGTGTCAAATAAAGTGTCTTGTCCTGAAATAGGTTTACACAAAAGTGTAAAAATATGGAAAGATATTCAAAAGAATTTTCGACAAAATGGCAATCTAAATATTCCGAGGAATTTAAAAGATTTGTATGTAATGAATATTTAAGTGGTTCATTAACCAAAAGAGAGGTTGAATTAAAATATGATTTGGGTAATTCTCGACTAACTTATTGGTTAAGAGAAAGAGGATATGATAATATAAAATCAAGAATTGTATCTTTACCAGACATGAAATCAGTTAAAAATGTTATTAAAGAAATAGACTCTCAAAAGTCGATTACAGAGCTAGAAAAAGAACTTCAAGAGGCAAAACTTTTAGCTGAGACTTATCGTAAAATAATAGAAATTGCTGAAAAAGAGTTTAAAATTAATATCGTAAAAAAGTCCAATACCAAGTAATTCAGGAGATGAAAAACCATTATCCCAAGATTGGTTTAGGCAAGTTTTGCCGATTACTTGGTGTAACACGACAAGCATATTATCAACACTTTTGGCATCAAGAACAATATGTTTTTGAAGATGAATTAGTTATATCTGAAGTGCTAAAAATAAGAAATAATCATCGTCATATAGGAGGGAGAAAGTTATACGAATTACTTCAACCCTTTCTATTAGAACACCAAATAAAAATGGGTAGAGATAGATTATTCGATGTTTTATCTGCAAATTATCTTTTAGTAAAGCGTAGAAAAAAACAAACAATTACTACCAATTCTTATCATCGATTTAAAAAGTATCCAAATTTGATACGTAATTTAATTCCTACTAAACCAAATCAATTATGGGTTAGCGATATAACTTATTGGAAAATAGCAACAGGATTTGTTTATATCAGCTTCATAACAGATGCTTATTCAAGAAAAATCATTGGTTCACATGTGGCACAGACAATGGAAGCTGTTGAAACAATGGAAGCGTTGAAAATGGCAATCTCTGGTCTAAGAAAGGTACCAGATTGCCATTTTCAACTCACGCACCATTCAGATAGAGGAATTCAATATTGTAGCGATAAATATGTAAAACTTCTAGAAAATAATAACATAAGAATTAGTATGACAGAAAACGGAGATCCATTAGAAAATGCAATTGCAGAAAGAGTTAATGGCATAATAAAAGAAGAATATTTAAATGATTATCAAATAGATAATCTTAAACAAGCTAAAGAATTATTGAAAACAGTTGTTGAATTGTATAATAATGAAAGACCTCATATGAGCATAGGAAATCTTACTCCAAATCAAGTACATCAAAATAATTTAAAAACAGAAAAATTATGGAAGAATTATTATATAAAAAGTCCTATTATTGTAAACCAATAACAGGACTAAAAATGAGTTGTAAATCTATTTTAGGATTAAGTGTAAATATGTAAACTTATTTTAGGACGAGACAAAGTGCAACGCCCACTCTGTGCAACTCTCTCAACACAATCCACTTCAAAAAAAACTCCGTGCAGCTCTGTGTAAAAACTAGGTGTGTAGCCTATTGTGAACTATGAAAAGTGTAACGCCTCTGTGCAACTCTCTCAACACAATCCACTTCAAAAAAAACTCCGTGTAGCTCTGTGTAAAAACTAGGTGTGTAGCCTATTATGAACTATGAAAAGTGTAACGCCTCTGTGTAGCTCCCTCAACACAATCCACTTCCAATAAAACTCCGTGTAGCTCTGTGTAAAAACTAGGTACCTATGTGGTTAAAAATCCGTCACAACCAGCGTTTTGCGCAAGCAAATCAGTAACATCCGCGTGCCAAATAAAGTGCAACGCCCACTCTGTGCAACTCTCTCAACGCAATCCACTTAAAAATAAACTCGGTGAAACTCTGTGCAAATCTTAACCGCAAAGAGCACAAAGAAAGCACAACGAACACAAAACCTACTGTGGCTATGTGTTTAAAAAAGAGATGCTTATCAGCATGAACTGTGTTTATTTCCAAATTTATTTTAGTTAATTTTTACTGAATAATATTCTTTTTTTGTTGCAATTGCAAAAGCTTGTTTTAATAATTTGTTTACTACTGCAATTAAAGCTAGCTTTTTTGATTTTCCTTTTTCTACTAATCTATCGTATAATTCTTTACAACTCTTATTACATTTTTTTGCTGACCATGCACATACATAAAGCATTGCTCTTATTTTACTCATTCCCATTTTACAAATTTTCGATCTACCCTTAACACTTGTTCCTGATTCAAATATTCTTGGCGATATTCCAACATATGAAGCAAGTTGCTTATGATTATTAAACTTACTAAAGCCTCCAGATATTACAATCAATAGCAAAGATGTTTTAGTTCCCATTCCTGGTATACTTTTTAGTTGACTAAACATTTCTTGATGATGTGTTTTAATTATTAACTCCATTTTTTTCTCAATGTTTTTCATCTCTTGTTCTATGGTTTCTAAAACAGAATTGATACTTTTTTCAAGTGTTTCACTCTTAATAGGATTTTGATTAAATGCTTCTTTTTGAACTACAAATCCAGTTCTGTTTTTATTTAATTGTTCTAGATAGGCTTGCATTTGCTTAAGCTCTAGAACATGATTTGCTTCAGGTTTCCATATACCTGGATTTTCGGTTTTTCCATATTCTGCAATAAGCATAGCATCTTTTTTATCTGTTTTTGCTCTACTCATTCGCATTTGAGAAAACCTCCTAATTACCAATGGATTTATCACACAAACATCTATTGCTTGCTCTGACAAAAAAGTGGCTAATTTTAAATAATATGGACCACTAGCTTCCATCACACAAATTGATTCAGAGACCTTTAAATGTTCTAAAAACATCATAAAACCTTCATGATTGTTAGCAAATTTAAAATACTTGTACTTGTCATCATAACTAGAAATAGCGACATCAAAAGTTAATTTTGAGATGTCAATTCCAACATAATTGTTACTTTTTTTCATACATTTGTTTTTAAGGAAATTAAAGTAAACGGAAGAAATCTGCTTGAGACTTATCAATCCTAAATACGGTCTTTATGACCAATGAACTGTCCAAGTTCAAAAGCAGAGAGAGAAAGGAACTAGCATGCTGAACAGTCTTAATTGACCAATGACAAAATATAGCTTTTATCTTTCTCTTTCTTCTGTTGAAATAAATTTATAAAATTTTCAAAGAACTTCCTTTTGCAAACATAGGATGACAAAAAATGCGTGTAGCCTATTGTAAACTATGAAAAGTGAAACGCTTAAAAATCAACACAAAGTAAAACTATTGTGTCTATGTGTTTAAAATAAAAATCCGCCACCACCAGCGTTTTTCGCAAGCAAATCAGTACCATCCGCGTGCCAAATCAAGTGCAACGCCAAACCACAAAACTCGCTCCATCCACCCACCAAACAACCATAAAAAAAACCTGCAAACATTACGTCTACAGGCTTTTAAAATTGGGGGGATTAAAACAATTACTTCTTAACATCAAAACGATCTAAGTTCATTACTTTAGTCCATGCAGCTACGAAATCAGTTACAAATTTTTGTTTGTTATCATTTTGAGCATACACTTCAGCAATAGCGCGTAGTTCTGAATTAGAACCAAAGATTAAATCGGCACGAGTTGCGGTCCATTTAACTTCGTTTGTTTTCATATTGCTACCTTCAAATACTTCTTGTGCATCTGAAGTAGCTTTCCATGTTGTTCCCATTGCTAATAAATTTACAAAGAAATCATTACTTAATTTATCTTTTGTAGAAGAAAAAATGCCGTGTTTAGAACCATCATAATTCGCATTCAAAGCTCTCATTCCACCTACTAAAACGGTCATTTCTGGTGCTGTTAAAGTTAACAACTGTGCTTTATCCACTAATAATTCTTCTGTAGCAACTGTATATTTTGTTTTTAAATAATTACGGAAACCATCCGCTTGAGGTTCTAAAACCGCAAATGATTTTACATCAGTTTGTTCTTGTGAAGCATCCATACGACCGGGTGTAAAGGTTACTTGAACAGAATATCCAGCATTTTTAGCCGCTTGCTCTACTCCTGTATTTCCTGCCAATACAATTAAATCAGCTAAGGATACTTTTTTATCTTTAGATTTCGCATTAAAATCGGACTGAATTTTTTCTAAAGCCGATAATACACGGTTCAATTGAATTGGGTTGTTTACTTCCCAACTTCTTTGTGGCTCTAAACGGATTCTTGCTCCATTTGCTCCTCCTCTTCTGTCAGATCCTCTGTAAGTAGATGCCGAAGCCCACGCCACAGAAACCATATCTTGAATAGACAATCCCGAAGCCAAAATTTGTGACTGTAAGCCTTTGATTTCTTTATCATTCACTAATTTATGATTTACAGCAGGAATTGGATCTTGCCAAATTAAATCTTCTTTAGGTGCTTCTGGTCCTAAATAGGTAGTTTTCGGACCCATATCGCGGTGCGTTAACTTAAACCATGCACGAGCAAAAGCATCGTTGAACGCATTTTGATCAGCTAAGAAACGTCTTGAGATTTTCTCATAAATAGGGTCATAACGTAACGATAAGTCAGTCGTTAGCATATAAGGCTTGTGCATTTTGTTTTTATCAAAAGCATCTGGAATAATTTTATCATCTGTTTTTGCAATCCATTGTTTTGCTCCTGCCGGACTAGTAGTTAATTCCCAATCGTATTTGAATAAGAACGTTAAGTAATCATGACTCCATTTTGCAGGAGTTGAAGTCCAAGTAACCTCTAAACCTGATGTAATAGCATCTGTACCTTTACCTGATTTGTAATCGCTTTTCCATCCAAAACCTTGCTCTTCAATACCTGCTGCTTCTGGGTTTGCCCCAACGTGTTTTGCATCGCCTGCACCATGCGTCTTTCCTAAAGTGTGTCCACCTGCAATTAATGCCACCGTTTCTTCATCATTCATTCCCATTCTTCCAAACGTTTCACGAATATCTTTAGCCGCTAATACGGGGTCAGGGTTTCCATTAGGTCCTTCTGGATTTACATAGATTAATCCCATTTGAACGGCTGCCAACGGATTCTCTAATTTTCTTCCTTCCGAATAACGTTTGTCATCTAACCACTTAGTTTCTGGTCCCCAATACACATGTGATTCTGGTTCCCAAACATCCGCTCTACCGCCGGCAAATCCAAACGTTTTAAAGCCCATGTCTTCTAAAGCAACGTTACCAGTTAAAATCATTAAGTCAGCCCAAGAGATTTTGTTACCATATTTTTGTTTAATAGGCCATAACAAACGACGTGCTTTGTCTAAATTCCCATTATCTGGCCAACTATTTTGTGGAGCAAAACGTTGTTGTCCGGCACGAGTTCCTCCTCTACCATCCCCAGTTCTATAAGTTCCCGCACTATGCCAAGCCATACGAATAAACAATCCACCATAATGACCAAAATCGGCTGGCCACCACTCTTGTGATTGAGTCATCAATACGCGCAAATCTTTCTTAAGCGCTTCATAATCTAACGATTGAAACTCTTTCGCATAATTAAATTGAGCTCCCATTGGATCAGACAATTCAGAATTCTGACGCAATACATTTAAATTCAATTGATTAGGCCACCATTGTTTATTCCTGTCAACATTACTACTCCCTTTTGTAGATGGAGTAGCCGATTTTGTCTGTGCAGTACCATTTGAAGCATGGTAATCTTCCGCACTAGGCCCCGATGAAGTGTTTTCTTTGTTTACACTCATAGTTTTTCCTGTCACCGGACAAGTAGCTGTTTCTTGAGCTAGCGAAAATAACCCAAGAAATAAACTGGTTGTTAGTAAAACTTTTTTCATATTAAACTATTTTATTTGTTTTCTTTTTTCAAAGTTAGGGGTAAAATGAATTCATTATTTTAACTTTTTAATGTTATTACTTATTCAATTATAAATTTTACTTATAGCAATATTAAGGTAATAATAGCTATAAACTATTATATAGATTATGGTATGATTTATATTTTTAGGAGGTATTCTAAATGATGGCAACAAAAAAAACCTCAAAAATGGATACCATTTTGAGGCTTGTAAAAATTAAAAAGATACTAGTTTATAAGCTATAATTAAAATTTAAACTCCAACGGTAATTAGCTTCAACATTGCCGCCTGTTAAATTTTGAGCAATGGGAAGCATGACATTTACACCCAGCGATAATTTATTTTTTCCTACTTCAAAACCAATTTTACCTAAAAAAATATCGCCTGACGTATTTCGTACTTTTTGACCTAATTGATAGTTACTTTCATACACTTCGCCAGCAAAACCTAGTTGTGGAACAATCGAATACGCATTCCTTTTGAGTGAATAAAAGAAGGTTCCGGCGTAATTAAATTGATTTCCAAACTGGTAATACTTATCATTTTCTGTTTTAATAACATAATTTAGTAACGTATTTAGTCCTAATTTCTGTCTTCTGATTACATACTCTGCCGCTAAAAGATAATCCCAACTTCCTGTTCCAACTTGATAACTTGGATTAACACTTCCGTTATTTGTTGCATCAAACTTACCTACTGGAATTTTCAATCCTGCCCCTGCTTGTAAAGAATGGATAAAAAGGGTACTGTCTTTATGCGTTTGGTATAATTGATACATTCCTAAAACTGTGATATCCCCTAACCCACTGATGTTTTGAGTGCCAGAATTTGTTTCTCTGTTGTGAAAGTGATACGGAATTAACGCTGAAATTTGAACCCGTTTAACCACAGGAATTCGAGCCCAAAGTTGAAGCGTATTAAAATTTTCGTTGTACCAAGGAGAATTAGAATACAAGCCGTCAGTACTTTTATAGGATTGATTAAAATAGCGAATACCTATGAAATTTGTATTTAACATGGATGCAAATCCCATACTTCCACCACTTGCCGAACAACCACAAGCATCGCAATCTTCTAAAAGAGAATTAGAAAATTGAGGTAATTTTAAAAATGGGTTTAGGTCTAAACTATCGATTTCTGTTGCAAAGCCAAACTGAAAGGTGATGACTAAAAAGAAGGTAACTATATTTTTCATTTTAAAATTCGGCAAATTTTGGATTCGTTAAAAATTCAGTATCAGTTAGTGTCTTTAAAAAAGCAATTAACTGTGTTTTCTCGGTTGCGTTTAGTGGAATTCCTAAGGTTCCCGAATTATTTAAACTCGCATCTAAATTTTGAGTATTTGAAACACCTGATGAATAATGATTCAGAACAGCCTCTAGCGTATAAAATCTTCCATCATGCATATAAGGTGCTGTTTTTTCAATGTTACGCAAACTAGGTACTTTAAACTTGTATTTATCTTGCTCTAACTCGGTAAGGCGATATCTTCCAACATCATTAATTGACGGATTTATTGGCAATCCATTGTTTCTAAATGAATTATCAGTAAATAGATCAGTGGCATGACAAGAAGCACACTTTTGATTAAATAGTGCATACCCTGCAAGTTCTTCACTTGTTAAAGTGCCGCCTGTTTCATTTCTACGATATTTATCAAATCGAGAATTCGAAGACGTTAACATCGTCATAAATTGTGCTAAAGCTTTCAGCATGTTTTCGGAGTTTATTTCTCCATCTTCAAAAGCTTGTTTGTATAATTTTTTATATTCTGAATCGTTTTTCATCATAGCAATGATATCGATTATATTGCCATTCATTTCTAATTCGTTAGAAATGGGCGCCATAGATAATAATTCTATATGATCTGCCGCTCCATCCCAAAAAAACTGGGTTTGATACGCCATGTTTTGAATGGGCGGTGCATTACGAGTACCAATACCATCGCCAACACCGTGACTAAACGTGTGTCCGTGATGCGTAAATGCATCTTCTTGAATATGACAAAAGCCGCACGAAATTACGCCATCTGAAGCCAAGCGACCATCATAAAATATTTTTTTTCCTAATTCAAACCCTTTTTCTGTTAATGGATTGTTAACCATATTATAAGCTAAAGGCGGAAAATTAGAGGGAACTTGGTAGTCTATTGGAATATTTTGGTAATTATCTGAATCGTCTGAGGAGCAACTGATTAAAGAACCAATTGCCAACAGAATTAAATATTTTGTTTTCATACTACTATGTTTTAGCCCAGATGGAAATGAAAAGCCCGCAAAGGAAAAACAAATTGATTTTGTTGCTAAAAAAGAGCGACTTAAGAAGCTCCTTTTTTTGCTTACAAAATTTTTGTTTTTCCTGTGGACTTGAAAATGTACAGCTGGATTAGCTTCTAATGAAATTAATCGTTGTGAACGTGGTGTGCTTCGAACATTGTAGGTACATTATTTGCAGAAATATTTTGTACTTTAGTTCCACCCATAACCATAGCGCCATCTGTTAAATTAATAACAGTTGTTCCATCAAGAATCTTTTTTAAATCGGCCATAATGTGTACTTGTGGTGTAATGTTTGTTCTTACTAAAGCATTTTCTGGTAAATCTAAAGTTACTTGTGCATAATTGTAAACATCACCTGTTTTTCCAGTATGAACCATATAAGAAGTTTCAGTAGTAACAGTAGAAGAAGTATATGTTCCTTCAAATTTAACAAACTTGTAACCAGCAGCCCAAGACCATGTCATTCCTAATGCTTGAGCGTCGGTCCACATAGTTCCTTGACCTGATGCTCCTGCATTGAATTGGTCAGCATCTACTCCGATTCCGAAAGTTATTTTATTGTAATTTCCAGCTGGAATGTTTGGTAAGTTTAATAACGTACTTGCAGCATCTGCTTCATTAACAAAGAAATAACTTTCGCTTTTTGGCACTGTATAAGTAGAACCATCTGTTTTTGTTAAAACAATATTACTTACAATATAGATTGCATTTGTAGCTTTAACAACTTCACCATTTGAATTTGTATAGGCAGTATTGAAAGCAAAATCAGCATCACCATATACATTATCGAATTCTAATTTTAAATTTCCTTCACCTGTAATTTCGTTATTATCATCATTAGAACATGAAGTTAGGGCAATAGCAGCAACCATTGCAATGGCAATATTTTTTAATTGTAATTTCATTTTTGATATTTTTTTAGTTTGATATTTTTATAATATGATTGTAGTATGCATAGCAAAAGCTATCCATTTTTTTGGACATAGAAAATCCTATTGCTTCTTTGTTAAGAAACAATAATAAAAAAATTAAACTAAAAAGGTGGGTGGGTGAAAAGTTGACTGTATTGCAGTTAAAGCATACAAATTCTGATAGACAGAATTAATTTTGTTGTTTGTGAAAACATAAGAATTACTGCATGAAAGTGATTTGAAATCTTGGTAAAACAAAACTTCAATTTCTTGTTTTACATTTTGCTTTTTATCGGATGAAGTGTTTTTGTCGTCTTCAGCTGTTTTAGCAAGTTCTTTCATTAAGTGACATTTACCATTACATTTAAGTGCTGGCTTTTCTTTGTTCTCACAAAGCTCTTTTACAATATAGTCGTAATTAACAATGTACTCCAAAAATGGAATAGCTGGTCGTGCCAGAATAAAAATACTGATTAATAAGACTATTTTTTTCACTCGGCAAATTTATAACAAAATCGCTTAAATGGCTTATATAATCAGTATTTTTTTAATAAATTATTTTAAAGAAATCTAACATATTACTAAATTAATAACGCTACTAAGGGTTCTTTAAAGAAATAAAATTAGCTAAAAACGTAGTGAACGATTTAATAAAAAATAATCCGCAATTACTAATGCAGCCATTGCTTCTACAATAGGAACGGCTCTAGGAACAACGCAAGGGTCATGACGACCTTTGCCTTGTTGTTCTATTATTTCTCCTCTAGTATTGAGCACTTCTTGTTTTTGTATTAATGTTGCTACAGGTTTAAAAGCAACTCTAAAATAAATATCCATTCCGTTAGAAATACCGCCTTGAATACCACCAGATAAATTACTTTTAGTGGTTCCATCAGGATTAAAGGCGTCATTATGTTCACTTCCTTTCATTCTAGCGCCACAAAATCCACTACCAAATTCAAACCCTTTAACTGCGTTTATTGATAACATTGCTTTTCCTAAATCGGCATGTAATTTATCAAAAACTGGTTCTCCTAAACCAATTGGTACATTTTGAATTACACAAGTGATTGTTCCTCCAATAGTATCGCCTTGTTTTTTAATTTCTTTGATATAAGTTTCCATACGTTTTGCTACCTGCATATCAGGACAACGTACTGGATTTTGTTCAATTGTAGAAAAATCTAATTCTTGATAAGGTTTGTCAATAAAAATATCCCCAACTGAAGAAACAAATGCATTAATTTTAATTTGGGGTATAATTTGCTTTGCAATAGCCCCTCCAACAACTCTACTTACTGTTTCACGAGCAGAACTTCTACCGCCACCTCTATAGTCTCGAATTCCATATTTTTGTTCATAGACAAAATCGGCGTGACTCGGACGAAAAGTATCTTTTATATGAGAATAATCATCTGATTTTTGATTCGTATTTGGAATAATAAAACCTATTGGAGTTCCTGTAGTTTTACCTTCAAAAATTCCGGATAAAAACTGCACTTCATCTTCTTCTTTTCTTTGTGTCACTATGGAAGATTGACCTGGTTTTCTTCGCTTCATTTCAAGATTAATAAAATCAAAATCTAATGTTAGCCCAGCAGGACAACCATCTAAAATTCCTCCCAGAGCTTCTCCGTGCGATTCACCAAAAGTGCTTAATTTTAATAACTTACCAAAAGTATTTCCTGCCATAACTTTATTATTGATATTCCTATTCTATTGTTCACAAAGTTAATGCTTTTGAATTAATTAATTGAAGTTGCTAACTTGAATGTTTTATTTCTTATATTAGACAATTCAAATTAAAAAAATAGATTTAGACTAAAAAAGAGTCAAATGAAAAAATCTGCATATCTAATTTTTATCATATTTATTAATACTTTTTGCTATTCTCAACAGGATTCTCAGTATACCCAATATATGTATAATACTACTCTAGTAAATCCAGCTTATGCAGGATCAAGAGAAACACTTTCTGTTTTTTTAATGCATAGAAATCAATGGGTTGGTCTAGATGGTGCTCCAGTAACCAATAATTTTTCAATAAATACACCTTTGGGCGATTCAAATTTTGGGATAGGTTTAAATTTTGTTAATGATGAAATTGGCCCCGTTTCGGAAAATGAAATTTCGGCAGATTTATCTTATTTCGTAGCAATTTCGGAAAGTTTCAAATTAGCGGTCGGGTTAAAAGCAACCGCAAATCTTTTTCATTTAGATGTCAATAAATTGAGAATATTTAATCCTGCTGATCCTCAATTTCAAAATGTAAAGACCGAATTTTCACCAAATATTGGAGCTGGACTCTACCTCTATTCTAATAAAACCTATTTTGGTTTATCGGTTCCAACCTTATTTGAAAGCTATCGTTACAACGATAATAATATAGAAATTACCAAACAAAAAATGCATTATTATTTTATTGCAGGACATGTGTTTACACTTAGCGAAAACATTGATTTTAAACCGGCATTTTTGAGTAAAATTGTAGAAGGAGCGCCACTTCAAGCGGATGTAACCGCAAATTTTTTGTTTTTTGACAAACTAACACTAGGTGCCGCTTATAGATGGAATGCTGCTGTGAGTGCACTAGCTGGATTCCAAATTTCAAATTCTTGGTTTATAGGTTATGGTTATGATTTGGAAACCACAAAACTAGCCAACTACAATTTTGGCTCGCATGAAGTGTTTTTACGATATGAATTTACAAATAAAGTCAAAGTTTCAGCCCCTCGCTTTTTTTAAGTTTCAATTTTTATGTGGTCTAATCAATCAACTTATAAGCGTTTCTAAATGTTAAAAATGAGAATTAATCTTAAACCTATGAAAACAATTTATACGCTACTATATATTTTAAGTATCACTTGCTGTTCCTTTGGACAAGGAGTAAAACTTGCTAAAGCAGATAAAAAATATGAAAAATATGCATACATTGATGCAATAGAAATTTATGAAAAAGTGGCTGAGAAAGGCTACAAATCTGTTGATTTATTTCAAAAATTAGGAAATGCCTATTATTTTAATGGCAATCTTGATAAGGCTGCTAAATCCTACGATGCTTTATTTGCTTTAAATGAAGAAGTAGCACCCGAATATTACTTTCGATATGCTCAAACTTTAAAGGTAATTGGAAATTATGAGAAGTCAAATCAATACATGGAATTGTTTGCCGCTAAAACAAATGACTCAAGAGGAAAATTATTCCTTCAAAATAAAAATTACTTAAATGATATTGATGTCAATACAGGCAAATATATTTTAGATACGACCAACATAAATTCAGAGTTTTATGATTATGGTCCTTCCTTTTTTGGAAACAAAATAGTATTTACGTCTTCAAGAAGTGACGGAAACCAATATACTAAAATTCACGATTGGACTAAACAAACCTTCACTGATTTATTTATTGTTTTAATGAATGCTGAAGGAAAATTAGAGCAAGTAGAAAATTTTTCCAAAACAATTAATACAAAATTTAATGAATCCTCTCCTGTTTTTACCAAAGATGGAAAAACAATGTATTTTACCCGAAACAATTATAACGATGGTAAAAAGAGAAAAAGTGATGACAAAGTAATTTTAGAGAAAATATACAAAGCAGAGCTTGTAAATAATGAATGGACGAACATTACTGAACTTCCCTTTTCAAATGATAACTATAAAACAGCACATCCTGCTTTAAGTCCCGATGAAAAAATACTATATTTTGCTTCAAACATGCCGGGAAGTTATGGAAATTCAGACTTGTATAAAGTTTCTATTGATAAAAACGGAAAATTTGGGACACCCGAAAATTTAGGTCCAACCATAAATACCGAAGGGCGAGAAACATTTCCTTTTATAGATGCCAATAATAATTTGTTTTTTGCATCTGATGGACATCTAGGTCTGGGAGGCTTGGATATATTTGAAGCAAAAGCAAATGGAAAATCATTTGAAAAGCCAATAAACATCAGCAAACCAGTAAACAGTACAAAAGATGATTTTGGCTATATAGTGAATGGTGAAAATTTAGGTTTTTTCTCCTCAAATCGAGATGGTGGCAAAGGTTTTGATGATATTTATACATTTAAAATTTGCACACATATTATTTCGGGTATTATTACCGATGTGGAGACAAAAGAAATTTTACCTAATGCAAAAGTGACGCTTTTTGATGATAAAATGACCATTATTTCAGAAACTATTTCTTCCGAAAAAGGGATTTATCAATTTAAAATTGAATGCAATAAAAAATATTATGTTAGAGCTTCAAAAGAAACTTATGACACCAATGAAAAGTCTTTTGATGCAGTTTCAACAATAGGAACTTCAACATTAGATCTTGAATTAAAACGCAACGTATTCCCTATTGAAGTAGGAACTGATTTAGCTAAACTATTTAATATTAGTATTATCTATTTTGATTTAGACAAGTGGAATATACGACCCGATGCTGCGGAAGATTTAGAAAAAATCATTCAAGTTTTGCACCAGTATCCTGCTATGACTATTGCTATTCGTTCGCATACCGATAGCCGACAAACACACAAATATAATGAACAGTTATCTGACAAAAGAGCAAATTCGACCTTAGAATTTATTGTCAAAAATGGTATTGCAAGAAATCGATTAACCGCAAAAGGATATGGGGAAACACAGTTACTAAACAACTGTTCTGATAATATTCCTTGTAGCGAAGAAGAACATCAAAAAAATAGACGTAGTGAGTTTATTGTTATAAAAATGTAAGTTTATTAATTTTTAATTGTGGTGAAAGTTGCAATATATTTAGAGAATATTGAAACCAACTTTAAACTTAATAAAAATTGAAGTATTGTGCCAAAAAGTGAAATTAAGTAACTTTTACAACTTATTTAATTTTTGGAGAATGAACAAAACTACAATTGGCACTAATAATGCCCCAACCGTTAATGGTTCTGTGGTAATAAGTTGTGGATATCTTGCTAACGTAATTGCATAACCACCAATAGCACCACCAAAATGCGCCACATGCCCAATAGAATCGTTTTTAGCTTTCATTCCGTATATAGAGAACAACATATAAGCAAATCCAAAAACATAACCTGGAATAAATCCATACATATACAAATTAGGCTCTAGTAAAATAGCGCTAAAAATCACACCTGTAACAGCACCCGAAGCCCCAACCGCTCGATACGAATAATCATTTTTATGAAAATAAAAAGTCAATAAATTTCCTGCAATTAAACTTCCCATATAAATATATAGAAAGTACATGGTGGAAAGATTAAAAATAACATAGGGTGCAAAAAAATACAAGGTAAACATGTTAAAAAACAAATGTTGGAAATCAACATGTAAAAAACCCGAACTTATTATGCGTAATTGCTCACCTGATTTGATACTTCCGATGTGAAATTCGTATTTTCTAAAAAAGTAAGTATCGTTTATTGCCTTGTAGCTAATTAGAGCATTTATGACAATTACAACTAATAAAATAATATTCATGAAATGTATTTTTTGTAAATTTAAGAATACTTTGTCAAATTTACTTAGAACTAAAAAAGTATATTTGTAAAAAAATATACGAATGCAGTTATTAATTTACCTAATTATCTATCCTTTTTTGTGGATAATATCCATACTACCCTACCGTATTTTTTATTTGTTTTCTGATTTTGTTTGTTTTTTAACTTACAACGTTTTTGGTTACCGAAAAAAAATAGTACGTAATAATATCAAATTAGCTTTACCTCATTTGTCTGATAATGAGCGCCTAGCTATTGAAAAGAAATTTTATATCCACCTGTGTGATATGTTTTTAGAGATGATTAAAACGATTTCAATTTCGCAAAAAGAAATTGAAAAACGTTTTACTTTTAGCAACATGGAAGTGTATTATGATTTGGAAAAAAAGAATAAAAGCATTGCTTTAATGTGCGCTCATTATGCTAGTTATGAATGGGTAGTTTCTATGAACTATTATATCAACTGCAAAGGATTTGGAATTTATAAAAAATTAGCGAATCCACATTTTGACAAGCTAGTAAAAAGAATACGCTCAAAATTTAAAGCAGAATTGATTACGACCAAAGAAACAATTCCAACAATAACAGAAAATTATAAAAACAATGTAATGAGTCTTTATGGATTTGCAAGCGATCAATCTCCTCGACCAAATTCAGCCCATCACTCGGCTTCGTTTATGGGGCATATTGTTCCTGTTCATACAGGAGCAGAAATGCTTGCGAAACGTTTTGATATGAATGTGATTTTTTTAAGAGTAAAGAAAGTAAAAAGAGGCTATTATGAGGCCAGTTTTGAAGTGCTTTCAGATGATGTTCAATCTGTTCCAAACTATGAAATTACAGACAAATTCTTAAAACTAGTTGAAGATCAAATTCATGAAGCTCCAGAATATTACTTTTGGACGCATAAAAGATGGAAAAATATAGAAGGAAAGCTCAAGTAATTACTGAGCTTTCCTTTTTTTCATACCTTAAACCAATTATGAACCATTTCTTGAATGTCATTTTTGGCATTTTTATGAACAAATTCGTTGGTTTTTGGATTGTATTCGTAATCTACACCCCATTCTTTGTGATTGGCAGCTAGTGCCTTAATATTGTTACACACGAATTCAATCTCTTCAGAAGTAGTCGTTGGGTGAATTGACATGCGAATCCATCCTGGTTTTTGAATTAAATCTCCAGATGAAATTTTACAAACCAAATCGTGCGAAGTTTCTTGATCTACGTGTAACAAATAATGTCCGTAAGTTCCTGCACAGCTGCAACCACCACGGGTTTGAATTCCGAATTTATCATTTAATAATTTTACGCCTAAATTAAAGTGTAAGTCATCAATATAAAATGAAATAACCCCTAACCTATCTTGATGTTGATTGGCAAGAATATGTAAATTATCAATTGAATTTAATTCCGAAAAAATATAATCCACCAACTCATGTTCGCGGTCTAAAATATTCTGAACACCCATTTTTTCCTTCAACTGAATTGCTAAAGCGGTTTTCATTACTTGTAAAAAACCTGGAGTTCCACCATCTTCTCTATCTTCAATATTATCAATGTATTTGTGCTCACCCCAAGGGTTTGTCCAACTTACTGTTCCGCCACCAGGACAATCTGGAACGTTGTTTTTATATAAATTTTTATTAAAAATCAAAACACCCGAAGTACCAGGTCCTCCTAAAAATTTATGTGGTGAAAAGAAGATTGCATCTAAATAACTTTCAGCATCTTCTGGATGCATGTTTATATTCACATACGGACCCGAACAAGCAAAATCCACAAAGCAAACTCCGCTATTTTGATGCATTAGTTTTGCCACTTCATGATATGGTGTTCTTATTCCGGTTACGTTTGAACAAGATGTAATTGATGCTATTTTAAAACTTCTGTCTTTGTATTTTTCTAATAAAATCTTTAATTGGTTGATGCAAAACAACCCATTTTCATCTGCAGGAATTACCACTACATCTGCAATGGTTTCTAACCATGAGGTTTGGTTAGAATGATGCTCCATGTGTGAAATAAAAACGATTGGTTTCAACTCGCTTGGAATTGCTGTAAATTCTTTTAAATTTTCTGGAATTCGTAGTCCTAATATACGTTGAAATTTATTCACCACACCTGTCATTCCGGTTCCATCAGTAATTAAAATATCCGTCTGAGAAGCATTTACATGATGTTTGATGATATGACGTGCTTCGTGATAGGCCATTGTCATAGCAGTTCCTGTAACGGAAGTTTCCGTGTGGGTATTGGCTACAAAAGGACCAAAATCATTTATTAATTTGTCTTCTATTGGACGATACAATCTTCCACTGGCTGTCCAATCAGTATATATAATCTTTTTGTCGCCAAAAGGTGATTTAAAATTTTGATTGATACCAATTATGTCGTTTCTAAATTGCTCAAAATAACATTCTAATTGGGTTTTAGTAGCGGTAGTAGACATTGATTTGTATTTAAATTACTCTTTCGTTTGTTTTTCATAAAGAACTGTTTCTACAGTCTCAAATTCAGTAGTCTTTCCTTCCGAAACAAAATATTTTACGAGAATTTGCCCCCAAAAATCACCATTTGAAAATTCTGCAATAATCCATCTATGATTTAATACTTTAGATGTATTGATCAAAAATGGTTTTCCATTAATGGGCTCATAAGGTACCAACTTGTTTCCGTTCTTATTTTCGTTTAAAGTAATTAAGTCTTCTTTAACTTTAATTGCTGTTTTTTGATAATCTAAACCATTGGAATAAAAATACTCTTGTGCATCTTGGTCACTTTCTAAGGCAAAATAATTTGCATTGGCCAAAGTAAACACAGAATCTCTAGATATTTTAAGACGGTCTTTTACTTTAACCACTTCTTTATCTTTAGCTTCTAAAATTTTAGTAGAGTTAATGTATTGAAATACATTAAACAATAAAGAGAAAATTAAAGCATATAATATTACATTTTTCATAATTCTTTTCAATTATATAAGGTTAAATCGTTATTTCTAAATTATCATAAGCCACAAAAACATTTTCGGGTAGTTTTTTCTGAATTTCTTCGTGAAAACCAAACAAATGGCTAATGTGTGTCAAATACGTTGTTTTTGGTTGCACCAAAGATATGAAATGTAAAACTTCTTCTAAATTAAAATGTGTTGCATGTGATTCTTCTCGCAAACAATTAACAACTAAAATGTTACAATTCTTTGTTTTTTTAATTTCAGATGATTCCATTGTTTTAACATCGGTCAAATACACAAAATCTTGAATGCGGTATCCAAAAACTTGCAATGAACCATGGTAAGCATTAATTGGAATAATCTCTTCTTTATTTACAATAAACGGGATGTTTTGAATCACTTCATTTTCTGTGACAGATGGAGCGCCTGGATATTTATTTTCGGTTTCAAAAATATAATCGAATCTTTTTTCCAAGTTTTTAAGTACTCTATTGTGTGCATAAATTGCAATTGCGCCTTGTTTGAAAAAGAACGGACGAATATCATCTAAACCCGCAGTGTGGTCGGCATGTTCATGAGTAAATAACAAAGCATCAATTTTAGGACATTTCGAATTGAGCATTTGTTGTCTGAAATCGGGACCACAATCAATCACAATAGAATTTGCATCGGTTTCAACCCATACCGAAACACGTAATCTGTTGTCTTTTTTGTCTGTACTCAAACAAACGGAATGATGACTTCCAATTACTGGAATTCCTTGAGAGGTTCCGGTTCCTAAAAAGTAAATTTTCACTGCTTTATCTTTTGCACAAAAATAACAATAATTATGGTAGTTTTTATAAAATGATTAACTTTGCAAGAGGAGTTCGTTGTTTTAACAATTTACTCAAATTTATTTTAATAAAAACCATGGTTACAGATATTAAAGTTCGCGGAGATAAAGAGATTGAGCAAATCCCTTCCATTAAAGATAAAGCATTAAGAATCAACCTTAATGAAAACATCTATGGAACGTTTGCTGAAATTGGTGCAGGACAAGAAACAGTGCGTAACTTTTTTAGAGCTGGAGCTTCCTCTGGTACTATTGCAAAAGCAATGTCAGCATATGACAAAGACTTTAGCGATGCTATTTATGGCGAAGAAGCAGACGGTCGTTATGTAACTGAAAGTCGTCTTCGTAAAATGTTAACACATGAAATTAATCTTGTAGAACAACGTTTAAGCCGAGACAAACATCCTAATAAATTGTTCTTTAGTTACGCAAATACCGTAGCTACGATTGATTTTGCAAAACAATTTAAAGGACATGGTTGGGTAGGAATTGTATATCAAGTTGAACCCGATGAAGATTATAACGAAATTATTCTTCACATCCGATTTAAAGAAAATGATGCCAAATTACAACAAGAAACCTTAGGGATTTTAGGGGTAAACTTGATTTACGGCGCTTTTTACAAATACAACGATCCAAAAAAATTACTTCGTTATTTATACGACCATTTAGATAAAGATCAATTAGAAATTGATACGGTAAATTTCTCAGGTCCACGTTTTGCTAATGTTGACAATCGTTTGATGAGTTTGCAATTGGTTAAAAATGGCATGACAGATGCCGTAATGTTTGGTCCTGATGGAAAAAACATACTTCCAGCAGCGGTTTTATACAAGAAAAACATCTTAGCTTTAAGAGGAAGTTTTAGACCCGTTACTAAAGTAAATATGGATATGTATGAAGAATCATACAACATGTTTATTAAAGAAAATAAAGTAGCAGAAGAAAATACGTTTGTTGTTTTTGAAATTACGCTTTCCAACTTAAAAGCAGAAGGAGAAATTGACGAACGCGATTTCTTAGATAGAGCCGAATTACTTTGTAATTTAGGTAAAAACGTAATGATTTCTAATTTCCAAGAGTATTTCAAAGTAGTAGAATATTTCTCAAATTATTCTAAAGCGCGTATGGGATTAGCCATGGGTGTTAATAATTTAGTGGAAATTTTCGATGAAAAATATTACCGTCATTTATCTGGTGGAATTTTAGAAGCCTTTGGTAAATTATTTTATCGCGATTTAAAAGTGTATTTATATCCGATGAAAGATGACAATGGAAATGTTGTTACTTCTGAAAACTTAAAAGTACACCCACGAATGAAAGAATTGTATAAGTTCTTTAAATTCAACGGAAAAGTAATTGACATTAAAGATTACGAAGAAAAGAACTTAGATATTTTCTCCAGAAAAATACTTAAAATGATTTGTAAAGGCGAAACTGGTTGGGAAGAAATGCTTCCTGAAGGAACTGCTGATATCATTAAGAAAGAAAAACTTTTCTCTTACGCTTGCGAAGTCGATTTTAAAGAAGTAGAGAAAATTGAATAATATAGAAAATCACTCCTAAAAAGAGTGATTTTTCGTTTTACGCTATTATTTTTGCAAAAACTAATCCTATGAACATCCGCCTTTTAACTATTGGGAAAACCGATAATAAATCGTTACAAACCTTAATTGATGATTACACCAAGCGATTGTCGTTTTACGTGAAATTTGATTTGGAAATTATTCCGGATATCAAAAACGTAAAAAATTTATCGGAAGCCCAACAAAAAGAAAAGGAAGGCGAATTGATTTTATCCAAAATCACCCCAACCGATCATTTAATTTTACTAGATGAAAACGGAAAAACCTTGAGCAGTGTTGGTTTCTCGGACTTTTTACAAAAGAAAATGAATGCTGGAACTAAAACGTTAGTATTTGTAATCGGCGGTCCGTATGGATTTAGCGAAACTGTTTACCAAAAAGCACAAGGCAAAGTTTCGTTATCAGAAATGACGTTTTCACATCAAATGGTACGATTATTTGTAATCGAACAAATTTATAGAGGATTTACGATTTTGAGAAATGAACCGTATCATCATCAGTAGGGAGTTGGAAGTAGGAAGTTGGGAGTTTTTAAGTCGTTAATTTTGCCAAGAAAAATATTCTTCTAAATTAGATATAACTGCTCTTATCGTAATAGTATCAACAATTTTCCAATGTGCTGTATAAGTTCCTGCTCCATCAGAAAAGAAACCATATAAAATATATTGATTTCCTTCTTTTACAATTTTAAATTGATGTTTTGATAATTCGCCACTGAAATTTGGATTAAACATTGATGAGACATCCAAAATAATCTTATTTTTTCCAATTTCTAAAACCAAATTAGTCAATTGATTTTTAGGCTTATCTACAGGAATATCTGAGCCATACCAAATAGCATTATCAATTGCACAAATATATTGAACACCAAAATCGTTTTTACAAATTTTAATTTGATGTTCCTTTTCGTTAAAAGTTTTTATTGTCCAATGTAACTTGATATTATTTTCAAATAAAATTTCACCCTCAGTAACTTGAGCAATTGAATTAAAATTTGATAATAAAATTAAAAGAAAAATGTACTTCATAAAACCTATTTACTCATTTTGAAAACTCCCTACTTCCTACTCCCAACCTACAACTTACACCCACATTCTGGCAATTTCTTCTCATCATACACAAACTCAAAAGAAGACAATTGAATTTCATTGTTTGTTGCTTTCCATGCCAAAATTTTATTTTGAATGTATTCGTCATACGTTAAGCGGTTATCAAAATTCAAGTGCAGCATCGTAATTTTACCATCACTAGTAAAATCGGCAAATTCTTTGATAAAATCGATAAATTCTTCACGCGAAATATCGTTTCCATCCACTGTAATTTTATTGTCTTTATTAAAATTTACCGTGAAATTGTGATAATTTCTATAATGTTCGGCGTGTTTTTTAATGAAAAATTTAGAAAAATGCTTGCTGTATTTAAATTGAACATCTGTAAATGGAAAAAAAGCTAAATTTTTTGCCACACTATCTGAATAAGTAAAAACATTCATTGTTCCTGATTTTGAATGCGAACTACTTTTCTTCTTGTCCTGCAATTCCATTAGTTCTGGAATGACTAATTTCAAAGGCAAACGTTTGTCGATATTAAAAACCCAATTGGTAGAAGAAATCGAATTTTTACGATTAACCTCAATGATGGTGTCTAATTTTTCTTTGTCATCTGGATTTTCTTCCGTTTTAAAGAACATGTAAATTGGTGAATGATCCGTTATATCTTTCATAACCGAAACACTTTCTTGTGGCAATAAAACTTCTTCATTATTACAAGAAAACAAACCCATCAAGGCAACAATAGCAACTAATTTCTTAATCATTATTTTAATTTACTTACTAATTTAATACATTCCACCGCTTCTTTTACATCGTGCACTCTTAGGATTTTAGCTCCTTTTTGTAAGGCAATCGTATTTAAAACCGAAGTTCCGTTCAAAGCTTCTTGAGGCGAATTTTCTAACACTTTATAAATCATCGATTTTCTTGAAATTCCTGCTAATAATGGTAATTCTAACATTGAAAACAATTCCATTTTATGTAACACTTCGTAATTCTGTTCTAACGTTTTAGCAAAGCCAAATCCAGGATCAATCACTATATCTGAAATTCCGAAACTTCTCGCCTTTTGAATGCGTTCCGAAAAATAGAAAATCATTTCCTTTACAATATCTTCGTAATTCATTAGACTTTGCATAGTTTGCGGATTGCCTCGCATGTGCATCATAATGTAGGGCACTTTCAAATCAGCAACGGTTTCCAACATTTTTTCATCTAATAAACCCGCCGAAATATCATTTATTATTCCTGCCCCATGTTCCACTGCAACCTTAGCAACATTTGCTCGAAAAGTATCTACGGATAAAACAATAGATGGGAAATGATCAACCAATTCTTTAATTATTGGAACCAAACGTTTGATTTCTTCTTCTTCCGAAACAAATTCGGCACTTGGTTTACTCGAATACGCGCCAATATCAATAAAATCAGCACCTTCCGACAGCATTTTATCTACTTGATGCATAATCGAATTGATTTCATTGTGCTTACCTCCGTCATAAAACGAATTGGGTGTCACATTTAAAATCCCCATTACTTTTGGCAAGTTTAAATCGATAAGTCTACTATTACAATTGATTGTCATTTTATTTCTATATCTTTTTACTTTTGACTTTTCACTTTTGACTTAATTCATTACTTTTGGTAAAATTTCACACAAATATACAGTAAATAATGTCGAATACTTCTCAACAATATGATAAAGTTATAGCGGTTTGTCGCGATTTATTTTCAAAAAAAGCACATGATTATGGCACTGCTTGGCGTGTTTTACGTTTACCTTCTTTAACTGATCAAATTTTTATTAAAGCACAAAGAATTCGTGGTTTGCAAGAAAATGAAGTACGCAAAGTAGACGAAGATGAAACTTCAGAGTTCATTGGAATTATCAATTATTCTGCTATGGCTTTAATTCAAATGGATAAAGGAATTGCCAAACAACCTGATTTATCGGCCGATGAAGCAATTAGATTGTATGATGAAAAAATCGCTACAACTAAAAGCTTAATGGAGAACAAAAACCATGATTATGGTGAAGCTTGGCGCGATATGCGAATCAGTTCTTTAACCGATTTAATTATTCAAAAGTTACTGCGCATAAAGCAAATCGAAGACAATAAAGGAAAAACATTAGTTTCTGAAGGTATTGATGCGAATTATCAAGACATGATTAACTATTCGGTTTTTGCCTTAATTTTAATGGAAAACAAATAACAAGTTGTTAACACAATAGCTTTTTAGTAAGTTGTATTTTTATAAAAATTAAAAATTGAACATGAAGAAAGAAAACATAATTTGGATTTTACGCCTCATCATTTCAGCCTTATTTATTGTTTCTGCAGTAGCTAAATTATATCCTTCTCCCTATTTTGCAATCTCCACTTTTGAAGTGAAACAATTGTATCCATTAGGGTTTTCGGAAGGCATTGCACCCTATTTTTCAAGAATTTTAATTGGGATTGAATTTGCTTTAGGAATTTCTATTCTGCTAAAAGATTACTTGAAAAAAATTACGATTCCAGCAACCATTTTATTGTTAGCCGTTTTTGTAATACATTTAAGTTACACCACTTTTGTAAGTGGAAATGCTGGTAATTGTGGTTGTTTTGGAGAATTACTTCCCATGACACCCGTGGAAGCAATCATTAAAAACATCATTGCAATTGGATTATTAATTTGGTTATTCAAATTGGCTCCTGCTGATGGAAAATCGAACTTTTGGCTGTTGAAATCGGTTGGATTGGGTTGTATTTTAGCCCTTTTCATGTTAGCGCCAATTCGTCCAGTTGCAGAAGTTATTGAAGAACCAACTTCTGAAGTTCAAGAAAATTTAGGCGTTGTTGTAGATTCTACTTCCTTATTAACTATTGAAGAACCTATTACAACCACAACTAAAGACACCATTAAAAAAATAGAAGAAAAGAAAACCGAAGACGCTCCAAAGAAAGTAAAATCGGGTTACGAAAAATACTTCCCAGGGATTGATACTGATAAAAAGATTCTGTGCTACTTTGTTCCAGGTTGCGATCACTGCATGGATACTGCCAAAGAATTGAACGAAATGCGTAAAAAAGACAAGAACTTCCCTCCTGTTTTCGTAATTTTCATGAACGAAGAACCAGAGAAAATTCCGACATTCTTCGAATTTGCAGGCACTAAATTTCCTTATAAAATGATTGATGTAATTCCGTTTTGGACTGAATTAGGAACTGGAAGAGATACACCGGGTGTGAAATATCTATGGAATGGCAACGAATTCAAATATTACGACGGAATTAGTGATAATAAATTCAATGGTACCGAATTCAAAAAACTAATAAAAAAACCGTATTCGGAATTAAAAAAATAAACTATGAAAAAAATATTCGTTTTAGCTACAATGCTAATCAGCACTTTAGGATGTGCTCAAAAAAAAGAAACTACTTTTAAAAAAGAGGGACTAGAAAACGTAATGGTTACTACCGAAAACCAACCGATTATGTTTGCAGAAATTCTTAAAAAATACGAAGGAAAAACGATTTTAATCGATGTTTGGGCTTCATGGTGCTCTGATTGTATCAAAGGAATGCCAAAAGTAAAAGCCTTGCAAGAAAAATATCCAGATGCTACTTACTTATTCATTTCTATGGATAAAACGTATGAAGCTTGGTTAAAAGGTATTGCCAAATATGACGTAAAAGGAGAACATTACTTAACTTCAGATGGAATGAAAGGTGTTTTTGGTAAATCGATTAGTTTGGATTGGATTCCAAGATACATGATTGTAGATAAAACTGGAAAAATTGCCCTTTATAAAGTAATTGAAGCCGATGATGAAAAATTAATTAAAACTTTAGAATCGTTAAAATAATGAGAAAAAATATTGTTGCTGGAAACTGGAAAATGCACAAAAATCAAAAAGAAACTGTTGCATTATTAGAAGAAATTATTGCAAAAAAAACAACTACAAGTGCTGAAATAATTGTTTCACCAACCTTTGTAAACCTATCTAAAGCTGTTGAAATTACAAATGGAAACGAAATTACCGTAGCCGCACAAAACATGCACCAAGCAGAAGGTGGTGCTTTTACTGGTGAAATTGCCGCAGGAATGTTAACTGATATTGGCGTGAACACCGTAATTTTAGGTCACAGCGAAAGACGTGCGTATTTTCATGAAACCGATGCTTTGTTAGCAAATAAAGTAGACACCGCATTAAAACACGAAATGCGTGTTATTTTCTGTTTTGGTGAAGAATTAAAAGATCGTCAAATTAACAATCATTTTACTATTGTTGAAAATCAACTTCGCGATGGATTGTTCCATTTAGAAAAGAAAGATTGGGCAAATATTGTTTTAGCTTATGAGCCTGTTTGGGCGATAGGAACCGGAGAAACAGCTTCTCCAGAGCAAGCACAAGAAATGCATAAATTCATCAGAACTTTAGTAGAAAAAGTATACGGATTTGCCATTGCTGACGACCTAACTATTTTATATGGAGGAAGTGTAAAACCAGACAATGCCAAAGAAATCTTCTCAAAACCTGATGTTGATGGTGGCTTAATTGGTGGAGCCGCTTTAAAAGCTGATGATTTTTTAGCTATTGTGAATGGGTTTTAATTTTGTTGGAACACAGATTTAACTGATTTACACAGATTTTAAAATTTCTTAAATAAGTATTTCTAATATAGTAGTTAAAGACTCCGATACTTCTCGGAGTTTTTATTATTTTTGATTTAAACAAAATTCTTATGAATTTAGATGTGCAAGCTTATAATAACTCACAATCAGCAGAAGTACAATTGATTTGTAATTTACTAGCTGAACAAATTAGCTTTCATTTACCTGAAGCTGAAAGTAAAATTTGGCACGCCCATCCGGTTTGGTTTTTAGAAGATAATCCAATTGTGGGGTATAGCAAACAAAAACCAGGAATCCGATTGATGTTTTGGAGTGGAAAATCATTTGAAGAAGATAAACTGAATGTGTTAGGTGGTAAATTTGAAGATGCTTCTATTTTTTATAATTCAGCAGATGAAATCAATTCTACAGATTTAAAAAATTGGCTCCAAAAAGCTAAAGCAATTCAGTGGGATTACAAGAATATTGTAAAACGAAAAGGAGTTTTAGAAAGGTTGAAGTAGACTAATATTAAACAATGTTAATGCGAGCGTTAAACTCATCCATATATATAAAGGAGCGTGATGCGAGCGTTAGCAAAAGAAGTTATTTTAATTTCAAATACATTTTGATAGTATCAAAAATAAAGATCATAAAAAAACTCCGATTTTCATCGGAGTTTTTGTTTTTATTGATTCATCGAAATTAGAAATTCTTCGTTGTTTCGTGTTTTCTTAAATCTATCGTGAATAAAGTCCATAGCTTCTACTGGGTTCATATCGGCTAAATATTTACGCATGATCCACATTCTGTGAATCGTATTTTCGTCTAATAATAAATCATCACGACGTGTACTTGAAGAAACCAAGTCGATAGCAGGGAAAATACGCTTGTTAGAAATTCTTCTATCCAACTGTAATTCCATGTTACCTGTTCCTTTGAATTCCTCAAAGATAACTTCGTCCATTTTAGAACCAGTTTCAGTTAATGCAGTTGCAATGATACTTAACGAACCACCGTTTTCTACATTACGAGCTGCTCCAAAGAAACGTTTTGGTTTTTGTAACGCATTCGCATCTACTCCACCACTTAATATTTTTCCAGAAGCTGGTTGTACAGTATTGTATGCTCTAGCTAAACGAGTGATTGAATCTAATAAAATCACGACATCGTGACCACATTCTACTAAACGTTTTGCTTTTTCTAACACAATATTTGCAATTTTAACGTGTTCTTGTGGCTCTCTATCAAAAGTTGAAGCAATTACCTCACCACGCACACTACGTTGCATATCGGTTACCTCTTCAGGACGTTCGTCAATTAATAAAACAATCAAGTAAACCTCTGGATGATTGGCTGCAATAGCATTTGCAACATCTTTCAACAACATGGTTTTACCTGTTTTTGGTTGGGCAACAATCATTCCACGTTGTCCTTTTCCAATTGGAGAAAACAAATCAATAATACGAGTTGAAATAGTACTATTTCTATCCGCTAAATTGAATTTTTCTGTTGGGAAAACTGGTGTTAAATGCTCAAACGAAATTCTATCACGAACTACTTGTGGGTCATGGCCGTTGATTTTTAATACTTTCACCAAAGGAAAATATTTTTCACCTTCTTTTGGAGGACGCACCACTCCTTTTACAGTATCACCCGTTTTTAATCCAAACAAACGAATTTGAGAGGTAGACAAATAAATATCATCTGGTGACGCCAAATAGTTATAATCAGACGAACGTAAAAATCCGTAGCCATCCGGCATCATTTCTAAAACACCTTCACTTTCAATAATTCCATCGAACTCATAATCTGGTTCTCTAAAATTAGGTTTTTTATTTTGATGGGGATTTTTGTTGGAATTTCCGTTGTTCCCATTCGTTCCTTCATTACTAACGTTCTTTTTGTAGTCAGGATGATTGGGATTATTTTGGTTTGCCTTATAATTTGGATTTTTGGGCAAATTTTTATCGTTTTGAACCGTTTCAGCTGCTTCTGGAGTTTCTTTAGCAATTGGTTCTACTTTAGATACCTCTTCTCGTACTGCTTTTTGTGGCAAAGGTTTTTTGTCTTTAAAATCTTTGCGAGGTAATTTATTGTTTGGTTTCGAAGCAAATTCTTTCGTTTCTACTACTTTAATTTCTTCGATAGCTTCTTCTTTTACTGGAATTACTTCCTCTGGTAATTCTTTCAAGGGCTGCGAAAACAAGTCTTTTTTAATTTTTGGCGCTTGATTAACTTCTTTTTTCGGAAGAATTCTTGCTCTTTTTTCTTTGGGTTGTTCAGCCAATTTCTCAATAGGAATTTCCGATTTTATAACTTCGGGTTTGGCTGCTTGTAAGTCTAAGATTTGATATACTAAATCGTCTTTTTTAAGCGAACGGTATTTATTAATCTTAGCTACTTTTGCAATTTCTTGCAAATCAGAGAGTTTCATCTCTTTTAATACTTCAATATCAAACATGGATATATTTTGAATAAAATTGTTGGTTGATTAAAAACAAAAAATGATAAGATTTTTTTTGTAGTGTAAGGTGTCGCAGAATGAAGTACTTACGACTAATACTATGCAATAGTACGAATAAATTTGGAAATAACAATAGTTTAAATTAAAAAGAAATACTATTTTTGCTTTATCAAAAAAGAAAATAATGTTACAACGCATTCAATCACTTTATATGTTAGCCAGCGCAATTGTTACTGGTGGACTACCTTTTGTTTTTGAATTATGGACAGATAAAAATAAAGTCGACGTTTTTTTTACTTCTTCACTTATTTATATTAGTCTGTTTGTATTGTCAACCGTTTTAGCTATTTATAGTATTTTTAATTTTAAAAAGAGACAACATCAATTTGTTTTAAACAGATTGAACATGATATTTAACTTTATTTTACTAGGATTTTTTGTGTATCGCTCGCTAAACTTATCCGGAGAAACGTTTGTTTCAGAGAAGGGTATTGGGATGTTTCTTCCTGCAATTTCTATCGTTTTATTAGTCTTGGCAAACAAGGCAATAAAAAAGGACGAAGATCTCGTAAAATCTGTTGATCGATTACGATAAACCTATCATCTTAGTTTATTAGTGCGAAGAAAAAATCCGAAGCGAAAGTTTCGGATTTTTTTGTTTATTTAAACTGAAAACTGCGACTGAATACTAAACACTACTTCTTCCCTAGTTCAATAACCTCCAAACTCTGTATTTTATCGCCATCGATTTCAAAACGTAACAAGGTTCTTACTTGATGAAAACCATATTTTCCGCAAGCTCCTGGGTTCATGTGTAATAAATTCAATTTTTTATCAAATAGCACTTTTAGAATATGAGAATGTCCACAAATAAATAACTTCGGAGGATTTTTAGTAATTTCAGCACGAATTGCAGGGTTGTATTTATCAGGATAACCACCAATATGCGTAATCCAAACCTCTACTCCTTCACAGAAAAAACGATTGTTTAATGGAAATTCCATTCGCGCTTTGTCATCATCTATATTGCCATAAACCCCTCGAAGTGGTTTTAACTTTTTAATGGCATCTGTAACTGCTAAATCGCCAATATCGCCTGCATGCCAAACTTCATCAGCTTGGTTGACGTATTTCAAAATAGCATCATCAATGTAGCTATGGGTGTCAGACAACAATAGAATTTTCTTCATATGACAAAATTAAGTTTTTATTATCACAATTTGGAAGGAACTTTACTTTTGAATTTTGTAAATTTGCATCTTATTAAAAAAGCTGAACACTAAATACAGAACACTGACCACTATATTTTGAGATATTTCATAGAATTTGCTTACAACGGAAAAAACTTCCACGGATTTCAGAGTCAACCTAACGCCGCTTCGGTACAGGAAACTTTGGAAAAAGCACTTTCTACTTTATTCAGAGAAACTATAGCGATTGTAGGTGCCGGTAGAACTGATTCAGGTGTACATGCTAAGCAAATGTACGCTCATTTTGAAACCGAATTAGCATTAGATTCTGATTATTGGTCACATAAATTGAATTCATTTTTACCGCCATCGATTGTAGTATTTCGTATTTTTAAAGTGTCCGAAGAGGCTCATGCGCGTTTTGATGCCACATCAAGAACCTACGAATATTACATGCATACTTTTAAAGATGCTTTTATTAGTGATGGAAGTTGGTATCACTCCCATTCATTGGATTTAGAAAAAATGAATGAAGCGTGTAAAATTTTATTTGAATACATTGATTTTGAGTGTTTCTCTAAAGTACATACCGATGTTAATACGTTTAATTGTAAAATTTCGGAAGCACATTGGAAACAATCGGGAAATCAGCTTATCTTTACCATCACTGCCGATCGATTTTTGCGCAATATGGTAAGAGCAATTGTAGGAACTATGGTAAACATAGGGTTAGGAAAAATTGATGTATCCGATTTACGCAGTATCATAGAAAGTAAAAACCGAGGAAAAGCAGGGTTTTCAGTGCCAGCACACGGCTTATATTTAGTTAATGTTAGGTATCCGTATATTGAAGACAGAAAATAGATTTTAGAAAAATAGAACAAAGTATATAGAAAATAGATAAATGAAGTTCATCAAATCCAATTCACTAAAAAAAGTATTGCACTATGCGAAGCCTTACCAAAAAAGGTTCAATTGGGTGATTGTTTGGGCTATTTTACTTTCAATTTTTGCCGCTGCACGCCCGTATTTACTAAAACAGACCGTTGACCAATACATCAAACCCGAAGATAAACATGGTTTATTATTGTATGTAATTATCATGGCAACAGTTCTTTTACTAGAAGTAGTAGCTCAATTTTATTTTACATATTGGGCCAACTGGTTAGGACAAGATATTATAAAAGATATTCGTGAAAAATTATTCCATCATATTGCCTCATTTAAAATGAAATATTTTGATAATGAGCCCGTTGGAAAACTAGTAACTCGTTCGGTTTCAGACATTGAATCGATTGCTAGTATTTTTAGTCAAGGATTGTTTATGATTGTGAGTGATGTACTGAAAATGATTGTTATTTTAGGTATCATGTTTTTCATGAACTGGAAACTATCCATTATTGTACTATTAGCCATGCCTGTTTTAATCTACGCAACGGATATTTTTCAAAAGAAGATGAAGGTGGCTTTTAATGATGTTCGAAACGAAATTGCCAATCTAAATACTTTCGTTCAGGAACGATTAACCGGAATGAAAATTGTGCAATTGTTTAATAGAGAAGCTATTGAATTAGAAAAATTCAAAGAAATCAATCAAAAACACAATGTGGCATGGTTAAAAAATATTTTATATAACTCCATCTTCTTCCCTATTGCCGATATTGTTTCCTCTTTAACCCTTGGGGGCATTGTATTTTATGCAGGTATTTCAATAATGAATGGAGATACTGTAACAACTGTTGGTGATTTATTTGCATACACCATGTTAATCAACATGTTATTTAACCCTTTACGCCAAATTGCGGATAAATTTAATGTCATGCAAATGGGAATTATTGCAGCCGATAGAGTATTTGAAATCTTGGAAAAAGATGAAAATGTTCAAGAAAACGGGACTGTAACAGTTAGTCATTTTAAAGGATTAATTGAATTAAAAGAAGTACGTTTTAGCTACATTGCAAATGAAGAAGTTTTAAAAGGAATTAATCTTCAAGTACAACCCGGTGAAACCATAGCCATAGTTGGAAGTACAGGTGCTGGAAAATCGACCATCATTAATTTATTGAATCGTTTTTACGAAATTAATTCGGGTGAAATTACTATTGATAACCGAAACATCAACGAATATACTTTAGAAAGTCTTCGCAAACAAATTGCCATTGTTTTACAAGATGTTTTCTTGTTTGCGGATACCATTTATCACAACATCACCTTGCATAACGAAGCCATTTCGAGAGAAGATGTAATTGCTGCAGCTAAAAAAATTGGTGTGCACGATTTCATTATGACCTTACCGGAAGGTTACGATTACAACGTAAAAGAACGTGGCGTGATGCTATCTTCAGGACAGCGCCAATTGATTGCTTTTTTGAGAGCGTATGTAAGTAATCCAAGTATTTTAATTTTAGATGAAGCAACCTCATCGATAGACACGCATTCTGAGGAATTAATTCAAAAAGCTACAGAAACCATTACCAAAGACAGAACTTCTATTGTTATTGCTCACCGCTTGGCAACCATTGTAAATGCTAGCAAAATAATCGTAATGGACAAAGGTCAAATCGTGGAACAAGGCACGCATCAAGAATTATTAACGAAAGCAAATGGATATTACAAGAAGTTGTATGATTCACAGTTTGCTGTTGAAGTTGAATAGTTATCTTAGTCGCAGTCTTCAGTCGCAGTCACAGTTTATCATGCTGTCAAACATAACTTGAACTAACATTTTTTCTTAGGAACACAGATTTAATAAATTTTAGTAATTTTTAAAATTTATTAAATCTGTGTTCCTAAAATTATAATTTATTTGAATTTTGGAATTTGAATTTTGAAGTTTATTTAATTTTATTTCCTTAAATTCGCAACTTATAAATAAAACTGAAATACTTTATAAAAATGAAATACGATATCATAGTTTTAGGAAGTGGTCCTGGTGGTTATGTAACTGCTATTAGAGCATCACAATTAGGCTTTAAAGTAGCCGTTATTGAAAAAGAAAATTTGGGTGGAATTTGTTTAAATTGGGGTTGTATTCCAACGAAAGCATTATTAAAATCGGCTCAAGTTTTTGATTACCTAAAACATGCTTCCGATTATGGATTAACTGTTACCGCATTTGATAAAGACTTCAACGCTGTTGTAAAACGTTCTAGAGACGTTGCAGAAGGAATGAGCAAAGGTGTTCAATTCTTAATGAAGAAAAATAAAATTGATGTGATTGATGGTTTTGGAAAAGTAAAACCAGGTAAAAAAGTAGATGTAACAGCTGCTGACGGAAAAGTAACTGAATATACTGCAGATCATATCATTATTGCAACAGGAGCGCGTTCTCGCGAATTGCCAAACTTACCACAAGATGGTAAAAAAGTAATTGGATACCGCCAAGCAATGACGTTACCTGAGCAACCAAAGAAAATGATTGTTGTAGGTTCTGGTGCGATTGGAGTTGAGTTTGCACATTTTTATAACGCAATGGGAACAGAAGTGACGATTGTAGAATTTATGCCAAACATTGTTCCTGTAGAAGACGAAGATATTTCAAAACAAATGGAACGCTCTATGAAAAAAGCAGGCGTTTCTATCATGACCAACGCTTCTGTGGAACGAATTGATACTTCTGGAAACGGAGTAAAAGCATTCGTTAAAACCGCTAAAGGAGAAGAAGTTTTAGAAGCGGATATCTTATTATCAGCAGTTGGAATTAAAACCAACATCGAAAACATCGGATTAGAAGAAACAGGTATTGCTACCGATAGAGATAAAATCTTAGTAAACGCATATTACCAAACTAACGTTCCTGGTTACTACGCTATTGGTGATGTAACGCCAGGACAAGCTTTAGCGCACGTTGCTTCTGCAGAAGGTATTTTATGTGTGGAAAAAATTGCAGGTTTACACGTGGAAGCGTTAGATTACGGAAACATTCCAGGTTGTACGTATGCAACTCCAGAAATTGCTTCTGTGGGTATGACTGAAAAACAAGCGAAAGAAAAAGGATACGAAATCAAAGTAGGTAAATTCCCATTCTCAGCTTCAGGAAAAGCAAAAGCAGCAGGAACGCCTGACGGATTTGTAAAAGTAATTTTTGATGCTAAATACGGCGAATGGTTAGGTTGCCACATGATTGGTGCCGGCGTTACCGATATGATTGCAGAAGCTGTTGTAGCTCGTAAATTAGAAACTACAGGACACGAAATCTTAAAAGCAGTGCACCCACACCCTACCATGAGTGAAGCGGTGATGGAAGCTGTAGCTGATGCTTACGGTGAAGTGATTCACTTGTAGTCTTTAGAACAAAGAAAATAGATTTTAAAATATAGATTAAATCCGATTTGTGAAAGCAGGTCGGATTTTTATTTAATCATATTCCTCAAAGCATAAAGTAAATAATGATATGAAAATTAATTTATGTTAAATTTGTTTAATTTTTATTAAATAACATAAAACAAATTAATAAATTTGTAACTATTATAAATAATTAACGTATGAAAAAGTATATATATATATTAGTTATTGGATTATTGCATATCATTTCAATACATTGTTCGCATTCTCAAGAAGTAATTAAATTAATTGGCTTTACTTCTAATGGTCAAACTATTGATAACCTTGTCAAATGGAATGCTGGTCAAACAAATTTTACAAATGTAATTCCCGTTGATTATGTCGGTGTTTTGGGAGGCTCTTCAATATATAATTCTAATAATGGAGAGTACTATTCAAGGATTCTACTAAATGAAAATAATAACTACGTTAGTAAGTTGCTAAAATATAACACTCAAAATAATACTATTACATTAAACGAAGTAACTAGTGTTAATAATGGATCGGGAGAAGTTGATATGCAAAATGGTTTTCTCTATTCTTATGATTCTGATCAAGAAAATAATGTTTATTTAAATCGTTACAATCCAACAACACAGTTATCTACAAATTTGGGTTATTATAATAGTAATGATATAGGAATTCTATTTCCAGATGGAAGTTGCTATGATTCAGACAACAAAATATTCTATTTTATTACACAAGATGAAAATGTAAAAAAATTAGTCAAATCGACAATTACAACTAATGGCTTCTCTTATAACGTTACCCCTTTGTCTGGACCAAATATCATTGGAAATATTGGCTTAGAATACAGTAATGAACAAAATAATATTTATATCATATACCCACAATTTAATTCAAACACCAGTACTTCTACTTTAAATGTAGGTATATTAAATTCTGAAACTGGAGAGGTTTCTAACTTAGTAAATATAGTAGAAGTTACAGGACTTCAGGTTTTCAACAGAACATATGATCAAGCAACTGAAACATTGGTTTTTATTGCTATTGATTTAGATAACCAACAAAGATTATATAGATACAATACAATTACCAATCAACTCGTAAATCAAGCTTTACCACAAAACACAATTATAGAAATTGAAGCCGACAATTATGATTATGCATTAACCCGTTTTGGAATATTAGGAAATACTGAAAATTTTTTAAACTCAATTACTATTCATCCTAATCCAACTAAAGACATGTTGACTGTACATTTCAATAACTCAGATTCTGAATACGAAATTTTTGATCTAATAGGAAAATCGGTTCAAAAAGGCACGATTCAAAATGGACAAAAAATTGATGTAAATCATTTTAAAAAAGGTGTTTATATTATCAACCTCAAGTCGAATTCATTTAATGAAAATAAAAAAATTATTGTTGAATAAGCTATAATTACATAAACAAAATAGTATCATGTAATGAAATAGTTTTACACAAAAATGTATTTTTTTATGGTCAAGACAATTCAAAATAATCCTTTAGTGTGGTTACAAAAATGATTCAGTTTTATAGTAAAAAATATACTATAAAACTGCATCTTTATTTCAATTTCTCTAGAGAATTTATATGTTTTCTGTACAAAAATTTATTTATTTCTCTAGGGAAATTGATTAATTTCCCTAGAGAATTTATTTTTTAAAACAGTACATTCAAATAATTAAGCAGTAAATGGCACAAAAATAATGGTTTCAACGGTATAAATTTCTAAAAAATTAACTCATTAAATTTCAATTAGATCCTTGATTTATGTAATTAATAACCTAAATAGTATAACATTTAAAGGCTAAAATTGACTAACCTTTGTTTCATAAATATTTAAACAATGAAACAAAAAAACGTTCTAGTAACTATTGCGATAGTTTTAGCTACTTTAATTATTTGTTGCGCAGAAGATGATTTTCAAGAGACTGCTGGGATGTGCCCAATGATCATTGATAAAAATCCAGATAAAGCGGCTACAAACATACCTCTTAATCAAGTAATCACGGTTACTTTTAATGAGGAAATGAACCCTTCAATTTAAAATCTATGGTGAAGGTGAAAACGAAAAAGTAGCACCTTTTGAAAATAAATATCCTGAAGAACGATTTTATAATAGAACTATAATTATAGATATCATAAAATAAATATTAAAAAATCCGATTTGAATTCAAATCGGATTTTTTTTAACAAGTTAGGCGTTAAAGAGCCTTATTTTGTTATAAAAAATCACTACCTTTGGTAAGTACTTTACAAAAATTATCATCAAAAAATTATGAAACAGTATTTCGCAAACATAATTGAAATGATAAAATCTTTCTTAAAAGAAATTGGCGAAATATCTTATTTTGCAGGTCGATTTTTTAGAGAATTTCTATTTCCACCCTACGAATTTAAAGAATTCTTACGCCAATGCTATTATATTGGTAACCGTTCACTATTTTTAGTTGGGGTAACGGGATTTATTATTGGATTGGTTTTCACGTTACAGTCGCGACCTACCTTGCAAGAGTTTGGAGCTGTTTCTTGGATGGCTTCCATGGTGAGTGTTTCTATAATTAGAGAAATTGGTCCAATCATCACCGCTTTAATTTGCGCGGGAAGAATTGGATCGGGTATTGGAGCCGAATTAGGTTCTATGAAAGTTACCGAACAAATAGATGCTATGGAAGTTTCAGGCACCAATCCGTTTAAATATTTAGTCATAACCCGAATTCTAGCTACTAGTCTAATGTTGCCGCTGTTAGTTATTTTTGGCGATGTGTTGGCTATCTATGGTTCCTATTTAGTGGAAAATGTAAAAGACAATGTATCGTTTCAACTTTACTTTAATCAAGTTTTTAATATATTAGAATTTAGCGATCTTATTCCGGCAACCTTAAAAACATTTTTCTTTGGTTTTGCCATTGGATTAATAGGTTGCTACAAAGGGTATTATTGTAAAAAAGGCACGGCTGGCGTTGGAAAAGCAGCCAATGAAGCAGTTGTTTATACCTCTATGCTCCTATTTGTAATTGATTTTATTGCCGTTTTTGTAACCAACATTTTTTATGACATGTAATATGGAAACAAAAAAAGAGCCCATAATAGTAATAAAAGATTTGCATAAAACTTTTGGAACCAACACCGTTTTAAATGGCTTTCATATGGTTTTAAACGAAGGAGAAAACTTGGTAGTAATGGGGAAATCAGGTTCTGGAAAATCGGTGATGATTAAATGTGTTATTGGATTAGAAACACCCGATAGTGGCTCTATTTTTGTAATGAACAAAGAGATTAATATGCTTGAACGCGAGGAAATTGACGAACTTCGCACCGAAATTGGCTTTCTTTTTCAAGGAAGTGCCTTATATGATTCAATGTCAGTTCGAGAAAATTTAGAATTCCCATTACGAAGACACACCAAAAAATTTGGCAAAATTGATGACACCACTCCGTTAGTTATGGAAGCATTAGAAAGTGTAGGTTTAGCAAGCGCAATTGACTTAATGCCAAATGAACTTTCTGGCGGTATGAAACGTAGAATTGCCTTAGCTAGAACCTTAATACTAAAACCAAAAATAATTTTATACGACGAGCCTACAACAGGTTTAGACCCAATAACTTCAAAAGAAATTATACTTTTGATGCAATCCATTCAAGAAAAATACAATACTTCCTCTATTATCATTACGCATGATGTAGATTGTGCCAAAGCAATCGCAAATCGAATGGTTTTATTAATAGATGGAATTAACTATATTGAAGGGACTTTTGATGAATTAAACGCTTCAAACGATCCGAAAGTGCAAGCCTTTTTTAAATAAAATAGTATGGAAAAAACAGATCGACAAAAAATACGATTGGGTTTATTTATCATTATAGGTTCGCTATTTTTTTTAGCAGCAATCTATTTTGTGGGAAATAAGCAAAATTTATTTGGTAATACAAGTAACCTAAAAGCGGTTTTTGGCAATGTAAGCGGCTTACAAGTAGGAAATAACGTTAGATATGCCGGAATGGATATTGGAACCGTTAAGAGCATTGAAATGGTGAATGATACAACTATAAATGTATCAATGGCCATTGAAGATAAAATGCTAATACACATTAAAAAAGATGCCATAGCCACCATAGGTTCTGACGGATTAGTAGGTAATATGATTATTAATATTATTCCAGGAAAAGGAAATGAAAATGCTGTTATTCCTGGCGATATTATTCAATCTTATAGTAAATCTAGCACTGATGAAATGCTAAAAACATTAGATGTAACCAACAAAAACGCAGCACTTTTAACTGCCGACTTATTAAAAATAACGCATGAAATCAACAAAGGAAACGGAACCGTTGGTGTACTTCTTCGAGATTCATTAATGGCGCAAGATTTAAAAGCTACAATGAATTATTTAAAGGAAACCACAAAAGGAACCACTGCATCTGTAGCTAATTTAAATAAAATGATTGCTGATTTGAATCAAAAAGACAATGTAATTGGCGTTTTAAAAGATAAAGAAGTGGCATCACAAATGAAAACTATAATTACCAATTTGGAAAAATCGAGTACTGAAATTGATAAAGTGGTAACCAATTTGAATGCTACTATTACCAACATCAAAGAAGGTAAAGGAGCTATAAATTATTTATCAAACAATCCTAAACTTGTACAACAAATTGACTCAACTATTACAAATGTAAACAAAGCTAGTATAAAATTAAATGAAGATTTAGAAGCTTTAAAACACAATTTTTTGTTTAGAGGCTATTTCAAAAAACAAGCTAAGGAGAAAGCGAAGCAAGGGAAATAGCTATTGATGTAAATAGCTGCTGAAACAAATTTTTTATTCAGAAAAATCAAAATCATACATAAATTCATTAAGTAGACCTTCAGAGCTTTCTAATCCAACGATATCCATTAGCTCTTCGTAATAAGTGCATATTCTTTCGCGATTTTCTGTATCTAATTCTAAATATATTTTTGAGAATCTTTTTAAGCCTTTTTCAATTGCATTTTGGTATTCATTATCAGAAGCAATTCCTTTACTCGCAACATTTTGAAAATCTTTAGCCGATTCATTTATCAATTCGGTTAATATTGGTTTCAATTTTTCGTCTCCAATTCCCGGATAAAATATTTTCGAATCAGGTAAAAACTTTTCTTTTGAAATAAATTCTTCAAACTTACTCATAGCGGTATTTGGAGTGTTAATTTTATTTTGACCACATGAATTAAATGTCGTTAAAAAGATAATTGAAATTAAAAAAGTAAACTTTTTCATTTAGTTGGTTATATAATTTATTTAATCTATTCGCTACGTTCAAGTCTCCTTCGTCGAAAGGAAAAAATTAAGCCTACAACTTCTCCTTCACCAACTTCAAAACCAATTCAAATTGCTCTTTTTTACTAAGTGATGAATTATCAATTTCAATAGCATCAACCGCTTTTACAAGTGGCGAATCATCTCTATGAGTATCAATGTAATCACGCTCTTCCACGTTTTGAAGTACTTCTTCAAAAGTAACGTGTTGTCCTTTTTCTACTAATTCATCAAAACGGCGTTGTGCTCTAGTTTTCGAACTTGCTGTCATGAATAATTTTAATTCGGCATCTGGAAAAACAACGGTACAAATATCTCTTCCATCCATCACAATACCTTTGTCTTTGCCCATTTCTTGCTGTTGTTCTACTAATTTAGCACGCACTTCAGAAATTTCGGCCACTTTACTCACCATGCGTGAAACTTCAATGGTTCTGATTTGCATTTCAATATTTTCGTTATTCAAATACATTTCAGCAAATCCTAAAGTAGGATTGAATTGAAAACGCAAATTAATCGTTGGCAATTGAGCAATCAAACTGGGTTTGTCTAAATGTGTTTCAGAAACCAAGTTGTGTTGCATCGCAAAATATGCTACAGCACGATACATTGCACCGGTATCTACATAAACATAACCTAATGCTGCAGCCAATTGCTTAGCCAATGTACTTTTTCCTGTCGACGAAAAACCGTCTATTGCTATGGTAATTTTTTTCATATTTTGTCACGAAAACGCTATGGCGCTAGTTTCTATTTAATATTTTTCTAAACTAATAATTTTAAAACATATAAGTCATAAAAGTTTTTTAAGTATTACTTTATGAATAATGAAGTTCATTTAAGCTAATCACTAATTACTTTTCACTAATCACTCTTTTCTACTCCAAATCAATCATCAATCCAAACAAACTGGTATTGGCTGCTACGGTATATCTTGAATACGAATAATCAAATTTAACCTTTCCAAATCGAATTCCAAAACCAACGGAAATTCCAGAGAAATTTCGTTGCTCTAAAATTCGTAACTCTTCACTTCTTCTAAAATTATACCCTAATCTAATATTAAAGCCTTTCTCTGGAAACAATTCTGCTCCTAAAATTAAATGGCGTAAAGCATTGTTAAAAAAAGACACTTTTTCTTCTGTAGTACCTCCATCTAAGTTACTCTCTGCCCTGTTTGGATTTGAAAAAGCTATATTCCATTGTTGTAAATTTTCAAAGGTCATGTGCCAACGAATGGGAACATTTTCCATCAATTGTGAAATTCCAGCATCTATAGCTAAAGGAAGTTTTTCATTGGTATCTTCATAAGGTTTGATTTGAAATCCTAAATTTCTAACCGTTAAACCATAATTAATGTCGTTATCATAATCAACATATAAAAATCCTAAATCTACAGCAGCTCCCCATGAATTATAACTTTCTAAGGTAGATGAAATTAATTTTGCATTGGCACCCACATACATATCTGTCCATGGCAAATTATAAGCATATCCAAACGACAAAGCGGCTTCGCTTCCAGTAAAATCGGATGTTTGGTTGCCTAATTCGTCTCTTCCTTCAAAAGTTCCGTAATTGATGTAACTAATTCCTGCGTGAAAGGTTTGTAAATGTCGGTCATAAGTATACGCGTAAGCAGCCGTTCCGTAGGACACTTCGCCATAATAACTTCCGTAATTTGCAGATAATCGATTGTGCATTTTTGCATTAATTGTAGCCGGATTATAAAACGCTTGATTTACATCGTAATCAACGACTGTAACCGTTTTTCCTCCTAATGCAGCTTGTCTTGGTGATTGTGCTAAGTTTAAAAACTGATATACACTTTTACCTCCTATTTGACTAAAAGTAGTAGTCGATAGTAGAAATAATAAAAGAATTACAATTTTTCTTCGCATTGTATGGTTTTAATCTTACTTATAACGCAACTGCGAAGATAAAATTATATCAGATAGTAAACAAAAAAAGAACTCTCAATAAATGAATTAATGAGAGTTCTTATTGGTATACTATTAAATTCCTAGTATTTATTTTTTAAAATCCAATGATTTTGCATTTTTTACCTTTTGTTGGGTAATGGCAATATCTAATACTTCGCTCATTTTATCCACATAATGAAACGTTAAACCTTCAATGTAGTTTGGTTTAATTTCCTCAATATCACGTTTGTTTTCTCTACATAAAATGATTTCTTTGATATTGGCTCTTTTGGCAGCTAAGATTTTTTCTTTGATACCACCAACAGGTAATACTTTTCCTCTCAAGGTAATTTCACCTGTCATCGCAATATTTTTCTTGATTCTTTTTTGAGTAAATGAAGAAACCATTGAGGTTAACATAGCAATACCAGCACTTGGTCCGTCTTTTGGAGTGGCACCTTCTGGCACGTGAATATGAATGTTGTAATTGTTTAAAACTTCAGGATTTATGCCTAAAAATTCAGCATTTGCACGAATGTATTCCAAAGCAATTGTCACCGATTCTTTCATAACCGTTCCTAAATTCCCAGTCATGGTCATGGCTCCTTTTCCTTTCGAAATTAAGGATTCAATAAATAATATATCGCCTCCTACAGAAGTCCAAGCTAATCCAGTAACTACACCCGCTACATCATTATTTTCGTATTTATCGCGTTCCATTCGAGGCGATTTTAATACTTCTAAAATATCGGCATCCGAAACTTTTACGTTGTAGGTTTCGTCCATTGCAATTGATTTTGCGGCATGACGCACCACTTGAGCAATTTTTTTCTCTAAACCACGAACACCTGATTCACGCGTATAACCAACTACGATTTTTTCTAATTGTTTTTTTCCAATTTGTAAATCTTTTGCGGTTAATCCGTGCTCTTTTAATTGTTTTGGTAATAAGTGTGTTTTTGCAATCTCGATTTTTTCTTCAATTGTATAACCCGTCATTTCGATAATTTCCATACGATCACGAAGTGCAGGTTGAATGGTTGACAAACTATTGGATGTTGCAATAAACATCACTTTTGATAAATCGTATCCTAGTTCCAAGAAATTATCATGGAATTCTTTGTTTTGCTCTGGATCTAAAACTTCTAACAACGCCGATGATGGATCGCCATTATGACTGGTCGATAATTTATCAATCTCATCTAAAACAAACACTGGATTTGATGTTTTTGCTTTCTTAATATTTTGAAGAATTCGTCCTGGCATAGCACCAATATAAGTTTTACGGTGACCACGAATTTCTGCTTCGTCCCGTAAACCACCTAACGACATTCTGATGTATTCTCTTCCTAAAGCTTCGGCAACCGACTTTCCAATGGAAGTTTTTCCCACTCCTGGAGGTCCGTACAAACAAAGAATTGGCGATTTCATATCGTTACGCAATTTCAAAACTGCTAAATGTTCGATGATCCGTTTCTTTACTTCTTCTAAACCGTAATGATCTCTATCAAGAATTTTCTGAGCGCGTTTTAAGTCGAAATTATCTTTTGTAAACTCGTTCCAAGGCAATTCTAAAAACAACTCGATATAATTGCGTTGAATACCAAAATCGGGTGAATTTGGATTGGTTCGTTGCAATTTAGATAGTTCTTTTTCGAAATGTTTTGCTGTTTTATCGTCCCATTTTTTCTTTAATCCTTTGGCGCGCATTTCTTCAATTTCAGCTTCATACGAAACACCTCCCAATTCCTCTTGGATGGTTTTCATTTGTTGCTGTAAGAAATATTCGCGTTGCTGTTGGTCTAAATCAAATCGAACTTTGGATTGAATATCGTTACGAACTTCTAACTTTTGAAGCTCTAAGTTCATAAAACGTAAGGTTTCAAGCGCTCTATCTTTTAAATTAGGAATCGATAATAATTTTTGCTTTTCTTCTACTGAAAGATTCATATTCGAAGAAACGAAATTGATTAAAAACGGATTACTTTCAATGTTTTTAATAGCAAAAGTAGCCTCAGTAGGGATATTTGGACTTTCCTTAATAATTTGAATAGCTAATTCTTTGATTGATTCTACAATCGCTTTAAACTCTAAATCTTTTTTATTTGGACGTTCTTCCGTAACCTCTTTAATTTTAGCTTTAAGATATGGCTCTTCTTGCGTAAAATTCTCAATTTCAAAGCGTTTTTTCCCTTGAAGAATTACGGTTGTATTTCCATCAGGCATTTTTAAAACACGCATGATTCGGGCCACTGTTCCAATATGATGCACATCGCTTGGTGATGGATCTTCTTCGTTTTCATCAATTTGCGCCACTACACCAATAATTTTTCCTTTGGCATTGGCATCATTAATCAATTTAATTGATTTATCTCTTCCTGCGGTAATAGGAATTACAACTCCAGGAAATAAAACAGTGTTTCGTAAAGGTAAAATGGCTATATCTTCAGGTAAAGCCTCATTATTCATTTCTTCTTCATCTTCCGGCGTCATTAAAGGAATCAATTCTGAATCGGGATCCATTTCCTGAAGTGACAAATTGTCAATCGCTAATATTTTGTGATGTGGCATATGTATAAATATGGTCTTTTTGTCAGTATATTAAATTATTATCAACTATTTAAAATTACAAATAACAAGCTTATTTTATTGATAATCAAATCATAAATTAACCTTAAACAGCAAATTCAAAAGTTATAGTTCAAGATGTATGCCATAAAAAAATCCCGAAACAATCGGGATCTAAAATTTATTACATCAATTGTTTATTTCGTGAAAACTATTTGGAGATTAGATGTTAAATAAATTGGTTCTCCACCTGAAGTAGTTCCTACAACTTCTCCATTTTGAACTGTTGAAACTATTGTGTTTCCAGATAAAGTAGCAACATCTGTATATTCAACGCCTTCATCTAAATAAGTTATAGATAATTGATTACCCGATAAAGCCCAAGTTCCTGTAAAATTTCCTTCATCAAAACATTCAATTGTTGAAGTTGCTCCATCCATATTAATATCAATACCCTTACTATTTGCAACAAAAGTATTATCACCGTTTAAAGTAATAAAACCCCCATTAAAACAATTTGTTTCATCCATTTGATTAGTTGAAGCAGTACCATCTCCATTCAAATCGGTAGGAATTGAAGAATTAAAAGCGGTCATATAATAGGTGCCTGTAACCGATGAACTTGCAGAAATATCAATTGCTGGATCAATTGGTTCGATATCACAAGAAACAGTTACTAATGCTATTGATAAAATTAAAAATTTTACGCTTGATTTTATAGATTTCATAATTATATTTTAAAAGTTTTCAAATATAAAAAGATATTTTATTTTTTTGGTACTCTGAGTAATAAAAGTAAACCTATTATAAAAAATAAAATTAGAAATAAAATGGCATTTTGAATTTTGCCTGTAACATCGGCGATATAACCATAAGTGAACATACCTATTACAATTCCTATTTTCTCTGCTACGTCATAAAAACTAAAAAATGAGGTTGTGTCTTTAGAATCTTCAGGAATAAATTTTGAATACGTTGATCGCGATAAAGATTGAATTCCTCCCATAACCAATCCTACGAATACTGCAGCTATATAAAAATCATTTGGCGTAACTACAAAATACGCATAGGTACAGATTAAAATCCATGAAAAATTTAATACAATTAAAACAAATATGTTTCCATAATGTGTAACTAGTTTTGATGTTAACCAAGCACCTAAAACAGCCACTAATTGAATCAATAAAATACTAACTATTAATCCTATTGTTCGTTTACTATCACTTCCCCATTGCACTTCTTTTTCCCCAAAATAAGCGGCAATAATCATAATGGTTTGCACTGCCATACTGTACACAAAAAAAGCTCCTAAATAACGTCTTAAGGATTTCAATTGTTTAATTTGTTGCCAAACTTTTTGCAATTCTTTAAAACCATTAAAAACTACATTTTTATGCAGTTTGTTTTCATTCTTATTATTTGGCAAATAATGGTAAGTATACTGACTAAAACCTATCCACCAAATTCCAACTAATAAAAATGAATATTTCATCATTTGCAGTCTTTCAGCATCATTCTCTACTGACATCACCATCGCTAAACAAATCAATAATAAAATAACACTTCCAACATAACCCAAACTAAATCCTTTTGCACTGATTTTATCTTGTTGTTCTTTGTGAGCAATATCGGGTAAATACGAATTATAAAAAACTAAACTTCCCCAAAAACCTATTAAAGCTAACAAATAAGAAACCAAACTTAAAACAACTGTATTAAGTGAAAAGAAATACAATGAAATACATGAAATAGCTCCAATGTAACAGAAAAGTTTCAAGAAAAACTTCTTATTTCCCATGTAATCAGCAATACCAGATAATAATGGTGATATAAATGCAATGATTAGAAATCCTATTGCTGTTACATAACTTATTAAAGCTTCGCTTCTAACCGAAAAACCAAGTAATACAATTTCTTCAATGTTTTTTTGACGAAACAAAGCGCCATAATACAACGGGAAAATAGTAGACGAAATTACCAAAGCATAAACCGAATTTGCCCAATCATAAAAAGCCCAAGCGTTTAGAAGTTTAGAATCTCCTTTAAGAAGTTTTTGCATAGCGATTATTTTAAAATAAAAATCCCGACAGTGTCGGGATTCAAATATAATAGTATTTTTTTAATTATTTAAAAGTAACTCCAAACTTAGCTGCTTCTGCTTTTGCTTGTGGAATTAACTCCTTAATTTTTGCAATTCGTGTAGCATTACTTGGGTGCGTACTCATGAATTCTGGCGGTGCTTGACCTCCAGATTGAGAAGCCATTCTTTCCCAAAATGCTACAGCCATATCAGGATTGTAACCAGCAATTGCCATCAATGTTAATCCGATCATATCTGCTTCGCTTTCATGAGCTCTACTAAATGGTAACATCCCTCCAAATTGAGTGGTTGCGCCATAAGCTGTCATGGCTAATTGTTGCGTTTCTTCTGATTTATTTCCTGTTGCTAGACCAACACCAAGCGCTCCTGCTTGTTGTAAAACTCCTGCGCTCATACGTTGTTGCCCATGATTAGCTAAGGCGTGAGCTACTTCATGCCCCATAACTGCTGCCATACCCGCATCATCTTTACAAATAGGCATAATTCCAGTATAAAAAACAATTTTTCCTCCTGGCATACACCATGCATTGACTTCTTTACTTTCAACTAATTTATATTCCCAAGCATAACCATCTAAATAACCTGCATTCCCATTTGCATTTAACCAGCGTTCAGCAGCAACTTTAATTTTAGAGCCTATATTTTCTACTCTTTTCGCATCTGATGTACCAGTAATTACTTTATTTTCAGAGAGAAACTGATTGTATTGTTGAAACGCAGAAGGTAAAATTTCGCTATTTGAAACTAATGCCAAGGTACTTTTCCCTGTAAATGGATTTTTTGCACAAGAAACTACAAATGCAAAAGCTATCAGTCCAACAATTTTAATTTTTAAATTCATCGTAATTATTTTTCACAAATTTACGTCTTTTTAATTTTCACTTGTTGCTTAAATCCAATTTTCATGTCTTTTTTAACTATTTTTTATAATCTCTTTTTTTACACCTATTTTATATATGTTGTACCTTGCGTAAAATTTTACAAAATGCCCAAAAAGAAACAACAGCAATCTCAAGTCATAGAAATTCCAAAAGCTATTTTGTTTACAGCTAAATTTTTACAAGCTATTTCTACTCCTCTTACCATTAAATTTGCAGCTAAACTTTTTACAACCCCCATAAAACATAAATTACCGAAGCGTGAACTTCATATGGAACACGAAAGTGTCCAAAAAAGCATACTAGTTCCCGAAATTCAAAAAGAAATTGTAGTGTATGAATATGGAAAAAGTGATAAGAAAATCTTATTAGTGCACGGTTGGTCTGGAAGAGGAACGCAATTAGTTAAAATTGCAGATGAATTAGTAAAAATGGGCTATATGACTATTAGTTTTGATGCTCCGGCTCATGGAAAATCGAAAGGAAATTCATCAATTATGATTGAATTTATTGCTTCGATTTTAGAAATTGAAAAACAGTTTGGACCGTTTGAATTTGCTATTGGGCATTCACTAGGCGGTATGTCGGTTTTAAATGCGATAAAACAAAATCTTAACGTAAAAAAAGCTATCACTATAGGTTCTGGCGATATTATTCAAGACATTATTGATGATTTTATAAGTAAATTAAAACTTAAGCCTGTCTTTGGAATTAAACTAAGAGATCATTTTGAAGCAAAATATGGTGGGAAAATGGATGATTATTCAGCATATAAAGCTGCAGAAAAAACAAACATTCCTGTTTTAGTTATTCATGATATAGATGATGATGATGTTTCAGTTAAAGCAGCTTACAATATTCAAAAACACTTGAAAAATCCTGAAATTATGATTACGCAAGGATTAGGCCATCGTAAAATTTTAGGTGATGAAGCTGTAATTCAAAAAATAAAAGAGTTTATTTCAATGAACTAAAAAATTCTACTTCTCGACTACCTTACAAAGTTAGACACTATTCTACGGGATTTTTTAGTTCATTAATTGTTGAAGTGGTTTCAATTGATCTAAATTAACTTGTGATTTTTGGAGCAAACTAAGCATGTTCATAATATGTGTCGGATTAATATCTTTTCCAAGAACACGTACTACTGCAAATCCATTTTCTTTTTTACCTACTAAGACTACAAATTCTTCAATATGTTCATCATCTTCGCCCACAAAATAAATAGCAGCACCATCATTACCAGAACCTGCTTTCATTAATTGCTGATAGCTTTCATCTTTTAAAATGGTTTTTACTTCTTTTATTTCTTCTTCATAACCAACACTATTTGTAGAATCAGTTCTAAAAGCTAAAATATTCATTTTTTCAAACGATTTTAAAGCCGCTATTTCTGTTTCAGACAATGCCATTTTATCGGTTTTAATAATACTAGGAGCTAAATCAACAGCAATAAACTTAGAAGATTCTGTATTCTCTACGAAATACTTTTGAAGTGAAGGCTTGTCTTCGCAACTGCAAAGTAACATCACAACAGAAACTAGCAATAATAACTTTTTCATGGCTTATTTTTTAGAAGCTTTTTTCAAATCATCACCACCTGGCAAGCTCATTTTTTCTGTTAACATAGAAATTTCATCCAAACTAAAATTACCTGTTAAAGATAAAACAACTGTACTAGCATCTTTCATATTCGCACCTTCAATAAACATTAAAAGTTCTCTAACAATATTTTCGTTAGCACCTGATTTTACATAAATCTTTACGTTTTTTCCATCGCCATTAACACGCATTAATTCTTCTAAAGGGTTCGATTTTAAATAACTATTTACAGTTGCTTTCATATCTGCACTAATTTTTGCATTACTAGTTGTAAACACTTTTAAGTTGTCTAATTTTTTTAGTAAATTAAAATATTGCTGTAATTCTTTATCTTTTGGATCAGCTTTAACTTTACTCATCATTTGAAACATCGTTTTATTTACAATAACCGATTGAATCATTGGATTGTCTTCATATTTATCAAACGCTGTATTTTGAGCAAAAGAAACCGTTGATGCCAATAAAAACGCTATAACTACTACTAAATTTTTCATTCTTTCTCTTATTTAAAAATTGTTTTTTTTGTTTTTTCGTATTCTTCTAAATAGACTACACTTTCCATGCCAATATTTACTTGTTCTGAAACCATTAACAATGCTTTCTGTGTCGCGGCAAAGGCTTCTTCTGGATTATCGTACGTTCCTAAATCTTCATTCTTAGGTTCAGACGGATAAAAATAGAAGGTTGCCAATCCAAAAAGTACAACAAAACTTGCTGCGATACCCATCCATTTTACAGTTCTTTGTTTTCTGGGTTCTAATGGAAGTTTTTGCTCGAATTGCGTTCCTTTTTGCATTTCAAAGTAACCAAACAGCGATTGATATTTTGCCAAATGTGGCGCCACATCATTGGAAGAAAAATAGGCCTTTAATTGTTTTTCTTCTGCTATTGTAGTTTCTCCTTGAAAGTATTTTTCCAATAATTGTTCAACTAACTTGAGTTCCATAATTATGTGTTTTTTCTATTTGTTCTCTTAAGGTTTTTCGTGCTCTTGATAAAGCTACTCGAACCGCTGTTTCATTCATTTCTAATACTTGAGCAATTTCTGAAAATTCGTATTCTTCAATTTCTCTTAGTTGTAATATCAATCGTTGTTGTTCGGGTAAATTGTTTATTAACTTTTCGGCCCACTGCAACGTATTTTGATGTTCAATTTGTGTTTCAACACTAGCTTGCTTGTCTTGATAATTGTTATGTACAATTTGCAAATTAGTAGCTCTCTTGCTTTTTAGTTGATCCAAACAATAATTTTTGGTCATCGTCATTGCCAAGGCTTCCACACTATTATATTGTTCCAAAGAACTGTTTTTATTCCACAACCTTACCAAAACTTCTTGAGTAGCATCTTCTGCTTCCTCCGTACTCACGAGCATTCGTTTCGCTAAACGAAATAACTTATCCTTAAAAGGAGTAATTATTTGTACAAACTCGTTTTGATTCATTTTAGTTAGTTGGTTTATAATGAAGACGAATGTAATTTATTTTTGTTACAAAAAGAAAAAAGGTTTTGATAAATAAATACCAAAACCTTTTAAAATCAAATAATTAAACTTTATCTAAAACAGAAAATTCAAACCTAATTTGTAATTTCTTCCTCTGGTATTATAACCAATTACTTCTTGAAAATCGTCGTTTAAAATATTAGTTACTGCTCCAAATATTTGCAAACGATTTGGTAGCAACTCGTATGAAATATTAGAATTAACCAATTGATAAGTTGCTAAATTAACAGCTTGTGTTGCCCAAATATTCGAATCATAATAAGCATCACTTCTTTTATCAACAAATTGATAATTGATTCCAAATGTTCCTCTTTTAAATTTGTAATTCAAATCTACATTTCCTTTGTGTTTGGGAATTAAACGGTTTAATTGTTTTTCAACTTCTGTGAAAGTATAGTTTCCTCCGATATTAAATCTTTCAGATAAATTGTATCGAATACTTGCTTCTACTCCTTTTGCATTGAAAGTGGCGTCAATATTAATATAGTTTGATACAAAAGTTACTGGATTGGTGTAAAATCCAAACGTATTTCCCTCTTCTCTATAAAAACCAACTGCATTAATGGTTAATTTCTTGTCTAATAATTGCGATTCAAAACCTAATTCTGCCGTAGCATTTTCTTCTGGAGTTAAATCTAAATTTCCATAAGGACCATATAATTGATATAAACTTGGCGTGATGAAAGCTGTGCTATAAGAAGCTAAAACTTTCAAAGGTAAGTTCTCAAATGAATAACTCGGATTGAAATTATACACTACTTGATTTCCGTATTCACTATGTGTATTGAAACGAGCTCCAGCGTTAATGTTCAAACCAAATTCAGAATTAAACACAACAGTTGCATAAGGATCTAATAAATTGAACTTTGCTCCTTCTCTTGCTACATCGGTATAAGCGTCTTTTTGCGTCATATCGAAATATTGATATTGAGCGCCAACCACTAAATATACTTGTTTACTGAAATTGTATTTATTAAAAGCGTCGATAGATGCCGTTCTACCAGTATAGTTGTATGTATCAACTGTTCCAGACCAAGAATTTGAGATATTTATTGTTCTATCTATAGTAGATACTCCTGCATTAATTGCAAATTCTCCTTTATTGTATTTGTATTTTGGCAAAAAACCAATTCTAAATTGTTCCGAAAAACTATTGTTGTTCAAATCATCAGAATTTGCAATAAAACCATCAAACGAATTGTCAAACGTATTTTTAATTCGGTCGTAATTTCCAAAAAACTCAAAACTTAATTGATCATTCGCCTTGAAACCCATTTTCTGTAACACATTTACTCTTGAAAATGAATCTTCTTCAAAATTTTCTCCTGCTGCTTCCGACATTCCTTTGGTCTCCGTACTATTTAAAGTGGTCATGTACGAAACTTTATTAATGGTTCCGTTAAGCGATACACCCTGATTGAAATCTTGTGCACTTGTTTTTGAAGTTTCCGAAGTATTTTGCGTTCCCATATTCATGTACGCATTCCCTGAAATTTCTTTTTTTGCTGATTTTTTTAACGTAATATTGATAACTCCAGTTGCTGCTCCAGTTCCGTATAACGTACTTGAAGCGCCTTTCATTACTTCAATTTTCTCGATTTGTTCCACTGGAATCAAACGTAAATCATACTCCAAATTAATTCCTGAAGCATCTGTTACTGGAACACCATCAATGTAAATCGCAACTTGACGATTACGACCACCACGAATGTAATAGCCTAAATTTTTTCCACCAAACGATTGATTCCCGTTGATTTCCACTCCAGCCACTTGACTCAAAACGTTAGCCAAATTTTGACCTTTTTTTGCTTCTAAGTCTTGCGATGTAATGACTTCAATAATTTTACCTGATTTTTCTTTGCTTTGCGCAAATTTAGTGTCCGAAACGACCACTTCTTTAAGATTGGTCACCTTTAGCGTATCTGTTTCTTGTGCATACGCAAAAGCAGTAGCTAGTGTAAATACACTTAAGCCAATAAACTTTTTGTTCATTTTAGGGTTAATAAAAACATGCTGAAATAATTTTTTCAACACATAGAATCGTAGATGAAATAGAACATAAAAAGGCATTTCATTTAACATAGACAACATAGTGCTATGTGTAAAAATCATTTTCTAAAACAGCCTTTAAAATAAACTAAACACTATGTGACTATGTGTTTAAACCAATCACTTCAATCAATAATTAATAATTTGGGAGAAAAGCACAGAATTTACCCATACTCAAACTTTTTTTCCCGAAAGTTTGTTACTCAATGAATGTGGCAGGTCTCCTGGCTTGCGTCTTGTTATCAACCTTCTCATTCGCCAAGGCGAACAATGGTATTGTAGATAATAACAAGCTTAATAGCTTACAGTTGCGGGTACAGCTTAGGTATTACACCTAATTCCCTTTTAATGTTGTTTTGAAAAATTCAGAAACAACAACCAAAATTCGAGGGCAAAGGTAAGTATTTTTTAAAAGTTTACAATCTTAATTTATATCTTTGAATTTCATATTTTTAAATAAATTCAAAATGAGAATTTTAGTTTTAAGTTTGTTCATCTTTAGTTTTACATTTACACAAGCTCAAAAAATTGAAGTGCGTGAAGTTAAAGTTTCAGATCCTCAAAATGTTTTAGTCCAAGAAGCAGATACAGTTAGAGATTTAGAGTTTGAAAATACGGCAATCCCTTTTGCAGTAGTTGAACAAGTTCCGCTTTTTGGTTCATGCGAAAAAATTGAAAAAAACTTGCAAAGAGAATGTTTTCAAGAAGAAATTAAAAAACATATTGAAAAACATTTAAAATATCCTGAAGAAGCGAAAGAAAATAAAATTGAAGCTCGAGTTTTCGTTACATTTGAAATTGAAAAAGACGGAAAAATATCAGTTGAAAGAGTAAAATCGAACTTAAGAAATGAATATGGAATACTTTTTGAAGCAGAAGCAAAAAGAATAATTAATTTATTACCCAATTTTATTCCTGCAACACAAAGAGGTAAAATTGTTAAAGTTATTTACGCTATTCCAATAAATTTTAAATTGTAACTTACTTCTTCTTATTCATCTTACGCCACAACCAAATAAAGCCAATTACAAAATGTGCTAAAATAATTGTTGCTACTGCATAAAGGAAAGCATTTGAATCTGTTCTCATGTTTTTTTATGACAAATTTAGTGGTTTTATTAGTTTCTTTCTGTCTTATTTGTTACACAAAGTTACATGAAAAAACCTTTGCATCTTTGCGAGCAGAAAATAAAAAACTACTTTTGCAAAAAACATTTTCATGCGCCATTATATCTTTTTAGTTGTTTTATTTTTAGGATTTATCCAATGTAAAGAATCGGAAAACTCAACAAGTCTTTCTAATTCAGTCCAAAACTATATTCAACATGCGGAAGGATTTTCTATTGAAAAATACGATGGCTTTTCGGTTGTAAAAGTTTCTAACGCTTATCCTGAAGCTAAAGATGATTATACATATATACTTCATAAAAAAGGTGTTCAAATTCCAGATAGCTTACAACAATTTACTTCGATTGAAGTTCCAATTAAAAAAGTAATCGTTACTTCAACAACTCATATTCCAGCTTTAGAATCATTAGGAGTAGAAAATACTTTAATTGGTTTTCCAACCACACAATATATTTCTTCTGAAAAAACAAGAGCAATAATCGATGCTGGAAAAGTGAGGGATTTAGGTTCCAATCAAGGATTAAATACAGAAGTTATTTTAGACATTCAACCTGATGTAATCGTAGGATTTAGTGTGGATGGCGATTTAAAAACCTACAAAAACTTAGAAAAAAACAGTCAGAAAATAATCTTTAACGGCGATTGGACCGAAAAAACACCTTTGGGAAAAGCCGAATGGATTAAGTTTTTTGGTGCTTTATATGATTTAGACAAAAAGGCGACAGAAATCTTTAATTCGATTGAGAAAGAATACAATTCGGTAATAGCATTAGCTAAAAACACTAAAACCCAACCTAAGATTTTTGCAGGAGCTATTTACGAAGACCAATGGTTTTTACCGCAAGGCGATAGTTGGGCAGCCTATTTCTTAAAAGAAGGCAACGGAAATTATTTGTGGAAAGATTCTAAAGGAACCGGAAGTTTAGCTTTGTCCTTCGAAAGTGTTTTAGACAAAGCAAAAGACGCTGATTTTTGGATTGGTCCAGGACAATTTACTTCGATACAAGAAATTTTAGATAACAACCCAAATTACATTCATTTCAAAGCAGTTAAGAACAAAAAAGTGTATTCGTTTAGTACTAAAAAAGGCAAAACAGGTGGCGTAATTTATTACGAATTAGCGCAAAATAGACCTGATTTAGTTTTAAAAGATATTGTAAAGATTTTACACCCTGAAGTGTTGCCAAATCATGAATTGTTCTTTTTTGAAAAGTTAAAGTAAAATTGAAACCTAGCTTCAAATTGAAACACATAGTCACATAGCTCAACTTTATGTCGATTTTAGGCGTTTCACTTTACATAGTCAACATAGCTATGTGGTAATGAAATAGCTTTAACAGTAATTTACTTTAATTTTTTCTATGTGCCTATGTGTTTAAAATCCCAAAAAACGTAATTTAGCCAAAAATTCAGCGCATGCCATTAACCAAAAAACAAAACCTTCTTTTTATACTCTTGCTTGTAGCAATGGTGTTTTTGTTTTTGGTTAATATTAGCTTAGGTTCCGTTTCTATTCCTTTGAAAGAAGTGGTTAACGGACTTTTATCGCAAGAAATGAGTAAGAAAAGTTGGGAAATTATTCTGTGGAATTTCCGCTTTCCAAAAGCCATAACAGCTATTTTAGTTGGAATTGGACTTTCAATGAGTGGTTTATTAATGCAAACGTTGTTTAGAAATCCATTAGCTGGACCTTATGTTTTAGGATTGAGTTCTGGAGCAAGTTTAGGAGTGGCTTTTATCATTTTAGGAACAGGCTTTTTACCTACTTTTCTTTCTACTTTCTTTTTATCGAATTACGGATTGATTTTAGCATCAAGTTTAGGTAGCTTTTTAGTTTTTATGGCCGTTTTAATAATTTCACAAAAGCTGAAAGACACCATGGCCATTTTAATTGTAGGATTAATGTTTGGAAGTTTTACCAGCGCGATTGTTTCAGTTTTGTCGTATTTTACTTCGGCTGAAAAATTACAGAAATTCACTTTTTGGTCGATGGGAAGTATTTCAAATTTATCTTGGAATGAAATTTCACTTTTATCTGTTTTTGTTTTCATTGGAATAGTTATTAGCTTTATGGTTATAAAACCTTTAAACGCATTACTTTTAGGAGAAAAATACGCTCAAAGTATAGGAATCAACTATAAAAAAACCCGTTTTTTAATTATTATAGCAACCAGTATTTTAGCAGGAAGCATCACCGCATTTGCAGGTCCGATTGCTTTTATTGGGTTGGCGGTTCCACATATGGCGAAATTGTTGTTTCAAACGAGTAATCATTTTGTGTTGTTTTGGAGTACGCTTCTGCTTGGTGCGATTGTTATGTTGTGTTGCGATACGATTGCTCAAGTTCCAGGAAATGATATTACATTACCAATAAACGCAATAACATCAGTAATTGGAGCACCTGTGGTGATTTGGTTATTAGTTAGAAAGAAACGTTTTTAAATTAAAACAAAAAAAATAAAACCACATAGATACATAGGTATATTTTATGTTGAGATTATTATAGAAAACTTGTTTTTACAGATAGAGTAAATGAAATAATTTTAATCTATGTTTCAATGTGGTAAATTAAAAAAAATATGACACAGAAATATTTAGACGAACTCACATTTAAAGTTATTGGAGCGGCTATTGAAGTACATAAAAACATGGGAAGTGGATTATTAGAAAGTGTTTATCAACAATGTATTATAGAGGAATTAACCAATAGAAATATAAATTTTGTTTCCGAATTTAAAGTTCCTGTAGTTTATAAAGGAAAAGAACTTGATATTGAATTCCGTTGTGATTTATTCGTTGAAAATTGCTTAATAGTCGAGTTAAAGTCTGTTTCTGAAATAAAACCAATTCATGATGCTCAAGTTTTAAATTATATGAACTTATTAAAAGTCCCAAAAGGAATTATAATTAACTTTAATTGTTTCAATATATTCCGAGAAGGTCAAAAAACTTTTGTAAACGAATATTTTAAAAAATTAGAAAAAGAATAAAACTATACAAAACTTTAGTTTCTAGATAAAACTCTTAAAAAAATCAATGTTTCTATGTGGTAAAACCTATTTCAAAAGTTTGAAAAAGAATAAAACTATACAAAACTTTAGTTTCTAAATAAAACTCTCTAAAAAAAACTATGTTTCTATGTGGTAAAACCTATTTTTGTATTTCATAATGACCCAACAAAATTTCACCATACAAACCAAAAACCTTTCGATTGGCTACAAAACCAAATCGGAAACAATTACTATTGCTCAAAACATCAATCTTGGTTTAGAAAAAGGCAAATTAATTGCTTTAATAGGTGAAAACGGAATTGGGAAATCTACTTTATTAAAAACATTAACAGGAATTATTCCTCCTTTACAAGGCGAAGTTTCTTTACTCCATAAATCGCTTCAAAGTTACAAACCACTTGATTTAGCACAAGAATTAAGCATCGTATTAACTGAAAAATTGCCACCAAGTAATTTAACCGTATACGAAATCATCGCTTTAGGTAGACAACCTTACACCAATTGGTTAGGCACTTTATCTGAAGAAGACAAAACTAAAATTGAAGAAGCGATTACATTAACAGAAATCCAACATTTAATTCATAAAAAACAAGACGAAATTAGTGATGGTCAGTTGCAAATTGCTTTGATCGCACGCGCTTTGGCACAAGACACTTCCGTAATTATTTTAGACGAACCTACAACCCATTTAGATTTAGTGCACAAAGCAACTTTATTGAAATTGTTGCAAAAACTCACACACGAAACGGGTAAAACCATCCTTTATTCTACACATGACATCGATTTAGCGATTCAAATGAGTGATGAAATGATTATATTTACACCAACTCAAATAGTTCAAAACCAACCTTGTAATTTGATTCAAACTGAGATTTTCAATACGTTATTTGATAACGAACATTTGACTTTTGATGCAACTATAGGTAAGTTTAAAATCAAATAAATTACAAATCAAAACCACTAACTTCGAGAACTTCACCTGCTTTTAAATCATTTAAATGAATGTTTCCCACACGCACTCGAACCAATCGTAAGGTAGGAAAACCAACAGCTGATGTCATTTTACGCACTTGACGAAATTTTCCTTCTGTTAAAGTTATCGAAACCCAAGAAGTTGGCCCGTGACGTTCATCTCGAATCTTTTTACCGCGTTCGCCTAAATCTGGAATCGTTTCCAAAATAGATGCTTTACATTTTTTGGTAATGTATTTTTTTCCGTGAAAACCAATTTCTACACCATTTCTAAGTAGTTCAACGGCTTCTTCGGTTACAATTCCATCCACTTGAGCATAATATTCTTTTTCTACTTTTTTACTTCGGACGATTTCGCTCATCATGCCGTCTGTTGTTAACAGAAGTAAACCTTCAGAATCTTCATCTAAACGACCAATTGCCATGGTATTTTCGGGAAAATCATACAATTCTCCAAGTAATTTTTTAGGTCTTTTTAGTTCATATATAAACTGCGACAAATAGCCATAAGGCTTATGAATAAGGAAATGATGATGCATGCTAAATATTTGTTGCAAAAATACATTTTTCAAATTTGAAGTTTGATTTAATTCCGTATTTTTACATTTTACAATTCATTTATGCCAGAATCAATGCTTATTTTAATTACATTTATTGTTGCACTTGCCATAGGAATTTTCCTTGGAAAGATGCTTTTTACTGCCCAGTCACAATCCGAAAAATCAGGTTTAGAAGAACGAATTAATGGTTTTTTAGGTCAAATAGAACAATTAAAAATCCAGTTTCAAACCGAAAGAAATCAGTTTGAAAAATCGCTTTTACAACTTAGTTCTGAAAAAGAAAACCTTCAAAAAGAAAAAGAATCGTTAGCCATTCATTTAGCCAAAAAAGAAAATGATTTCGATAATCTTTTAGAACGTAATAAAGAACAAAAGCAAGAAGTAGAGCAACTTCAAGAAAAATTTACCAAAGAATTTGAAAATTTGGCTAATAAAATTCTAGAAGAGAAAACGGTGAAATTCACCGAGCAAAATAAAGAGAATCTTAAAAATATTTTGTCGCCTCTACAAGACAGAATTCAACTTTTTGAAAAGAAAGTCGAAGACACGCACAAAGAAAGCATTGATTATCATGCTGCTTTACGTCAGCAAATATTGGGACTTCGTGAAATGAACGAACAAATGAGTAAAGAAACCATCAATTTAACCAAAGCGCTAAAAGGCGATAGCAAAATGCAAGGAAATTGGGGTGAATTGGTCTTGGAACGTGTTTTAGAAAAATCGGGATTAGAAAAAGATAGAGAATATTTCGTTCAACAAAGTCACACTACTGAAGACGGAAATAGAGTTTTTCCAGATGTTATCATCAATCTTCCTGATGGCAAGAAAATGATTATCGATTCAAAAGTAACGCTTACGGCTTATGAACGTTTCATCAATGAAGAAGATGACAGCTTGAAAAATCAGCATTTAAAAGAACATGTAGTTTCTATTAATCGTCATGTGGAACAATTGGGTAACAAAAATTATCAGGATTTATACCAAATGGAAAGTCCCGATTTTGTATTGTTGTTTATCCCTATTGAATCCGCTTTTGCTGTAGCGTTGAATGAAGATACAACCTTGTACAACAAAGCCTTTGAGAAGAATATTGTGATTGTGACGCCTTCTACCCTTTTGGCAACATTACGCACGATTGATAGCATGTGGACGAATCAAAAACAACAAGAAAATGCCATTGAAATTGCGCGTCAGGCTGGTGCATTGTATGATAAATTTGAAGGTTTTGTTGCCGATTTAATTAAAATTGGCAAGAAAATGGATGAAGCCAAGATAGAATACGGAAACGCTATGAACAAATTGGTTGATGGTAAAGGAAATTTGGTAAACAGTGTTGAAAAATTGAAAAAAATGGGAGCCAAAGCTAAAAAATCACTTCCAGAAGCTGTTTTAAAAAGAGCTGAAGAATCTGGCGAAATTGCGTTACTTTCTAAAAACGAAAACGAATAAAAAAAACTATGTTTCGAAAAATATTGCTTTACATCGCCTTATCACTTACTTTAATCTCAGTGACCTATTTTTCCTTTATTTACTACATTCCTTACAGCGAAGGGGTACGTTCTGGGGAATTAATCAAAATTAGTCACAAAGGATTTATTGTGAAAACTTGGGAAGGCGAATTGAGTCAAGGAATATCAGGAGCTCAAATCTTTGCATTTTCAGTAATGGAAAATGAAGATGTAGTAATAGCAGAAATGAAAAAATGGCAGGGCAAAAAAGTTACTTTAGAATTTGAAGAACGCTATAAAACTTTCTTTTGGTGGGGCGACACTCGCTATTTTATTACCAAAGTTACTCTAGAAAATTAAACATATATGGAAACCGTAAATACAGTTGAAGCATCAAAAATTACCTTGTCGGAATTAATGTTACCCTCGCATTCTAATTTTAGTGGTAAAATTCATGGTGGCTATTTACTAAAATTAATGGACCAAATTGCTTTTGCATGTGCTTCAAAATACTCGGGTTGCTATTGTGTAACTGCATCTGTGGACACAGTTGATTTTTTAAATCCTGTTGAAATTGGCGAATTAGTCATTCTGAAAGCATCAGTTAATTACGTTGGAAAAACTTCAATGATTGTTGGTATTCGAGTTACATCAGAACACATTCAAACTGGAATAAAAAAACATTGTAATTCGAGTTATTTTACTATGGTTGCCAAAGATGAAAACGGAAATAATGTAAAAGTTCCTCGTTTAATTTTATCCAACATGAATGAAGTTAGACGATTTTACGATGGAGTCAATCGAATAAATAATAAAAAAAAGCATAAAGAATTAGAAATTAACTTTGATTATAAATCGGCTCAATCATTAGAAAACCTTAAAAATTATAATGTTGAAATTTCTGAAAACCTGATTAACAATATATAACGTTCTGAAAAATATATTGTCATTTTAAAAAAAAAGTTATATTTGTCATACTATAAACAAATAAACCCCTAATAATATGACAAAAAAATACGCTTTTTTATTATTTTTTGCCATTTCAATTATTTTAATTTTTTCATGTACAGATCATGATGATGAAGAATATATCGCAGTTTCTCCTGTTACTGTAGATTTAACCCAAGTTCCTTATCCAAATCTATCAGACTATCATTTTTTTGAAGGTGAAATGAAAAATCAAATTCCTTCACTAGATGTTATTCCTTACGAACCAATTTCTTCACTATTTACTGATTATGCCCATAAAAAAAGATTTATTTGGTTACCAAACGGAACCAAAGCAACTTATAATGGTGATGATAAAATTTTAGAACTACCTGTAGGAGCGGCAATTATTAAAACATTTTATTATGATAATGTACTCCCTTCAAACACAACTAAAATAATTGAAACACGCATAATGATAAGAAAATCTGATGGTTGGATATTTGCAGATTATGTATGGAATGAAGAACAAACAGAAGCCTATTTAGATTTAAATAGCAGTGTGAAAAATGTTTCTTGGCGAGATGAAAACAATGTTACTAGAAATGTTGAATACCGAATTCCAAACGAAGCACAATGCATTGTTTGCCATAAAACCAAAAGTTATATCAATGGAGTATATAATCAAATCAACATTCCAATAGGCATTAAACCACAAAATTTAAATAAAACATACACATATGGTTCAGAAACTGTAAATCAACTTACAAAATGGATTAATCTAGGTATTTTAGAAAATAATTTTAATCTTCCTTCCGAAGAAAATACTACTGTAAATTACAACGACATAAATAATTCTTTAGAAAAAAGAGTGAGATCGTATTTTGATATAAATTGTGCACATTGTCATAAAGAAAATGGTCATTGTGATTACAGACCAATGCGATTTGCATTTTCTGAAACAAACAACAATTTATCCAATATGGGTGTTTGTGTAGATACACAAGATATGCAAGATTTTTCCCCAGAACTAAGTAAGATTATTACTCCAAGAAGAACAAATCAATCAATGTTATATCATAGAGTAAATTCGATTGATGAAACATACAGAATGCCACTTCATGGAAGAACTATTATTCATACTGAAGGGGTGTCACTTATAGAAGAATGGATTAATTCATTAGAAGATTGTCGATAATAATATTTAAAATATGAAAAAAAATTACTTTTTAATAGTATTCGGATTGTGTTTTGGAACTATTTTAGCACAAGATAATTGTGCAACTGCATCACCAATTACATCCGCTGGAGTTTACAATATTAGTGCAGTTAATGGAACAGAACTGCCACAAGTTACTTGTACTTATACAAATACATCAACTACTGCTGCTGAATGGTATGCTTATACTCCTTCCGAAGATTTTATAGTAACAGTAACTTCTGATTTAGTAGAAAATATTTGCTTAGATACTCGTTTACGTATTTATAGTGGCACTTGTGCTGCCTTAACGTGTGTAGTTGCTGACGATGATTCAGGAACCATTTCTTGTACTACAAATTCTAACACATACTTATCTCGCGCGTCGTTTAATGCTGTCGCTGGCACTACTTATTACATTGTTTGGGATAATCGATGGGCTTCTACAGGTTTTAATTTTCAAATTAGTGAAATTCCCGCTGGATATAACCCATGTGCTGCTGCAACGGCTATAACTGCTGGTACTACAACAGTTAATGCAATTGACCAAACCAATATTAATACCGCTTGTTCCTCAACTACTTTATCTAAATGGTATTCATATACACCATCTACTAATGCGATGGTTACCGTTTCATCAGACCTAATAACTAATATATGCAAAGACACTAATTTTAGTGTGTATACAGGTAATTGTACAACGGGATTAACATGTATCACTAATGATGATAATTCAGGAATAATTGCTTGTAATTCAGGGAATACTAATTCTAACCTTTCAGTAAAAACATTTGAAGTAGCTGCTGGAGTTACCTATTATATTGTATGGGATAACAAATGGAGTGCTACAGGATTTGATTTTACTATAACAGAAGTTCCTATTATTATTCCAATTACCTATACTACAGAGAGTATTTCTACTATTAATAGTTCGTATAATATTTGTGTTGTAGATATGAATGGTGACTTTAAAGATGATATCGTAGGTATTAGTGCTGCTAATATGAGAATTCATTATCAAGCAAACACCCCTGGAACATATACAATAACCGATCATCCTTTAACAGGTTCTGTTTTATTACCATATTGGAGTATGGCTGCAGGAGATTACAACAAAGATGGCTATAATGATATTGTTTTAGGAAATGGAAGTGGGGCTACAATCTTAACCTCAAATAGTAATGGAACAGCCTTTACAACATATACACCTGGACAATATATATTTTCTCAAAGAACTAACTTTTCTGATTTAAATAATGATGGTAATTTAGATATTTTTGTTTGCCATGATATTGCTCCTAGTTGTTATTATTTAAATAATGGAAATGGTAATTTGTCATTTTATCAATCAACTGTTACCGCTGGTTCCATGAGTATTGCAACTTCAACAGGGAATTATGCAACGCTTTTTACTGATTTTGATAATGATGGGGATAGTGATGTATTTGTGTCTAAATGTTCTGGACCTCCATGTGAATTGTATCGTTATGACGGAAATAATATTTATACCAACATTTCTGCCATTGCAGGTATTAATGTAACTCCTATTCAAACTTGGTCGTCAGCTATTGCAGATTTTGATAATGATGGGGACATGGATATTATAATAACTGCTAGTGCAAGTTTACACAAATATTTTAGAAATAATCTTGACACTACCAATACTACAGAAGAGGCTTTTTCTAATATTACCTTAGGCTCGGGTTGGGATACTAATACATCTACTAATATTGATAACATAGCATATGATTTTGATAACGATGGTTTTGTTGACGTTTTAGGAGGAGGAAGTAAAATTATGTTTAATCAAGGTAATAGTACATTTTCACCTATTAATTATACTGGAATTAGTGTTGGAGCTGTTGGAGATTTGAATAATGATGGATTTTTAGATATTCAAAACGGTACAACAATACGATATGCGGTACCAAACGGAAATAATTGGATTAAATTTTCTTTACAAGGGATTCAAAGTAATAGCAATGGAATTGGAGCTAGAGTTGAAATTTATGGTACATGGGGCAAACAAATTAGAGATATCAGAAGTGGTGAAGGTTTTAGATACATGAGTTCGTTAAATGCTCATTTTGGAATTGGAACAGCAAATAGTATCTCACAAGTAATAATTAGATGGCCCTCTGGATTAGTTGATGTTATAAATAATCCTTCAATCAATCAATCACTACATATTATTGAAGGTTCAAGTCCATTAAGTTTAGTAGACAATGGAAACTCACAAATTATTTTACATCCAAATCCAAGTAGTGAGATAATTACACTTGCAAATATCGAAATGCTCAATATTAAAAATATTTCGATCATTTCTACATTAGGAAAAGAAATTAAAAAAGTAAAACTTTCTAACTCAAGTTTCTCAGTTTCAGATTTATCAGAAGGTCTATACATCTTACTCATTGAAACTTTAGAAGGCAAGAAATACTCCGAAAGCTTTATAAAGAAAAATTAAATATAGAATGAACCGAGCAAAGCTCGGTTTTTTTTATTGAATTTTTAAAATTTTAATTAAAATTAATATTCATCTATATTTATACTACAATAAAATAATTTATTACTTTTACGAAACAAAAAACAAATCCAAATGAAAAAAATCGCACAAATTGCACTAACAACCTTGTTATTTGTAGGAGTTACTGTTAATGCACAAACACAATTAAAAAAAGGCTCAGTAACTTATAGTATGACAATGCCAAACGCAACAGAAGAAATGGCAGCAATGGGTGAAAGCACAATTACAGTTCATTTTGACGAAAAAATGCAAGCTACCGACATGAGTATGATGGGCGGCATGATGTTGATGAAAACTATCGTTCCTAATGAAAACAAAAAAGACTCAAAAATGACTGTTGAAGTTATGGGTATGAAATACGAAATTACAGATGCTGGTGAAGATGCAAGTAAAGCAAGTAATAGCGTTGGTAATCTTGAAAATGCAAAAGACATTGTTTACGATAAAAAAGACACAAAAGAAATTGCAGGTTTTAAATGTTATAAAGCTACCGTAAACATGAATGATGGGACAAAAAGTACTTTTTATATAACAGAAGCTATTGCACCACAAATGGTAGCCCCTGAATCAAACATAAAACTTGCTGGTTATCCATTGGAAATCACAACTCAAACTGCGCAAGGAGACATGGTTATGAAAGCTATTAAATTTTCAAAAGATGTTCCTGCGGAAGCATTTAAAGTTGGAGAAGGTTTTACAAAAACTACTATGGCAGAATTTCAAAAACAAATGGGCGGTATGTAATACTAACCAAATAATTTATAAATAAAAAAGCCATCTCATTATTAAAATATGAGATGGCTTTTTTGATTCTTTTACTTTCTATTAAAAAGCAGCTGAACCAACCATCGTGATAACAGCACCAATAATTATAAGTAAATACAAAGAAAATATAACTATAATAGAAATTCCTAAAAATTTGTGATGTGATTTTAAATTCACAAAAGCATCTGCTAATAAATTACTATCATTAAACTGAAGCGCAGTTTTTACATTTGAAGAATATTTATACAAATAATAAATCGGAAAAAAATAAAGCACAGCCATTAACAAATAAAATAATGACAAGAAATTTTTCATTGCGCCAAAAAAACCAAAACTACTAACTTCGTCTGGTAAAGTTGATAATGTTATAGTCATAACAATTGCAGCAAGCACCATTAAACCTACACCAATAAACCCCATAATTGACAAGAAAAAAGTCCATTTTGCGCCTTCTTTTAAAGCGTCTTTAGCCAATTGATTTAATTCTAAATTTTGTTCCATATTATTTTTCGAATTCTTTTAACGTATTAATTATTATCGAAACACAATCTCTTAATTGTTCCTCAGTCATTACTAAAGGTGGCGCAAAACGAATGATGTTTCCATGTGTTGGTTTTGCTAATAAACCGTTTTCTGCTAAACGTACACAAATATTCCAAGCTGTATCGCTTTCTTCGGTATCGTTAATTACAACAGCATTCAACAACCCTTTTCCTCTTACTAAAGTAGCAATGTTTGAAGTTTCGATAAATTTTGCTAATTCATCACGGAAGATTTTTCCTAATTTTCTAGCATTTTGAGACAAACTTTCTTCAGAAACTACTTCTAATGCCGCCATAGCAACCGCAGCTGCCACTGGATTTCCTCCAAAAGTTGAACCATGTTGTCCTGGCTTGATAACATTCATAATACTATCATTTGCCAAAACAGCCGAAACTGGATAAGCACCACCTGATAATGCTTTTCCTAAAATTAGAATATCAGGTTGAGTGTAAGTAGCTTGTTTTTCACATTTTGCTTCACATGTACAATTTCCACAAACCGCTAATAACGAACCTGTTCTTGCAATTCCAGTTTGTACTTCATCGGCAATAAACAATACATTATTAGCTTTACATATTGCTTGCGCTTTTTTAAGAAAATCGGTAGCTGGTGTATAAACTCCTGCTTCTCCTTGAATTGGTTCAACTAAAAACCCTGCAATGTTTTTTGAAGAACTCACTGCTTTTTCTAAAGCATCAATATCATCGTAAGGAATGCTTATAAATCCTGCTGTGTAAGGTCCAAAGTTTTTTCTTGCGTTTTCATCGTTTGAAAATGAAATGATTGTAGTAGTTCTTCCGTGGAAGTTACCATCACAAACAATAATTTGAGCATCATTTTCGTTGATTCCTTTTTTCTCGTAAGCCCATTTTCTACACAATTTTAAAGCGGTTTCTACTGCTTCAGCACCTGTATTCATTGGCAATACTTTATCAAATCCGAAGTAATTAGTAACAAATTGTTCGTACACTCCTAATTTATCGTTGTAAAATGCTCTTGATGTTAAGGTTAATGTTTGCGCCTGCTCTACCATTGCTCCTACAATTTTTGGATGACAATGTCCTTGGTTTACTGCAGAATAAGCTGAAAGAAAATCATAATATTTCTTTCCTTCCACATCCCAAACATAAACTCCTTCTCCTCTACTTAAAACTACTGGTAGTGGATGATAATTGTGTGCACCATACTTGTCTTCTAATTCAATAGCTTCAGCTGGACTCATTTTTTCTAAAACTGACATAAAATGTTTTTTATTGATTGTTACATCGCAATTCCTTCTTTATGGTGAGAAATCAACCGATTACAAAAGTAGTAAATTTTGTTAGAAGATGGAAAAAATCACCCATCACCAATCATCCATCAACTATTCAAACATTTCCAACAACGTCGAAACCGTATTCCAATTTCTAATGGTGGCCACAAGATTGAGTTTTTTTTCGATATATTTTTGGTCTAATCTTGTTTTTCCTGCTCCAACCGCGTATTTGATGTAAATTCTACTTTTATCGATAGCGGCTTCATCAGGTTTGAATTGACTTATTTTTAAATCATTAATGGCGCTTCCTTGTAATTCTTTGGACAAAAAAGCCACATACAATTTTTTGGTATCGCATTCTTTTTCGTGGAGATATGGACTATTTTTTAAACACGCACTTAAATCTTCTTTAGAGACAACCACTATAGGAACTTCTAAACCTAATTCTTTAAAAATTTCTTGTTTAATTTTAAACCCTACACTAGCGCCATGTTCTTCTTCTGAATCCACAAAAACATTTCCCGATTGAATGTAAGTTCGTACATTTTGAAATCCCGCGTTTTCTAAAACAGTTTTCAAAGAATCCATTTTAATCATGTTGTGTCCTGAAACATTAATTCCGCGTAATAAAGCTAAGTGGGTTTTCATTTTTTAAAATTTGGCATAAAAGTAAAATATATTATCAAATCCACCCAACAATTCTTATTTTTGCGTCATGGGAAAAAAGAAAACAGACAAAATCGTATTCGAAAACGTAAAAATCCTTGATGCAGGTGCAAAAGGTGTATCAGTGGCAAAAGCGCCTGATGGCAAAGTAATATTTCTTCCAAATGTAGTACCAGGCGATGTGGTAGATGTACAAACCATGAAGAAAAGAAAAGCGTATTACGAAGGCAAAGCTATAAAAATTCACGAATTTTCAGAACATAGAATTGAACCAGTTTGTGAGCATTTCGGTGCTTGTGGTGGTTGCAAATGGCAAAATATGAAGTACAGCCAACAATTGTTCTATAAAAATCAGGAAGTATTTAATAACTTGAAACGTATAGGTAAGATTGAATTACCTGATCTTGAGCCAATTTTAGGTTCCGAAAAGCAATTATTCTACAGAAATAAAATGGAATTTGGTTTCTCGAATGCGCGATGGATGACCGATGCGGAAATTCAATCGGGAACTGAATTTGACAATAAAAATGCCTTAGGTTTTCATATTCCAAGAATGTGGGATAAGATTTTAGATATTGAAAAATGTCATTTACAAGAAGATCCATCGAACGAAATTCGTAACGAAATCAAACGTTTTGCAAACGAAAACAATCTTACGTTCTTCAATGCAAGAGCTGTGGAAGGTTTATTAAGAACTTTGATGATTCGTACTGCTTCAACTGGTGAAATCATGGTGCTGATTCAGTTTTATGAAAACGATAAAAACGGAATCGAATTGATGATGAATTTCTTGGCGGAACGTTTTCCTCAAATCACTTCTTTACAATATGTTATCAATCAAAAATTGAATGATACATTGTATGACCAAGACATTATTTTATTCAAAGGGCGCGATTATATTTTGGAAGAAATGGAAGGTTTACATTTTAGTATTAATGCGAAATCATTCTATCAAACCAATTCTAACCAAGCATATGAATTGTATAAAATCACTAGAGAATTTGCAGGTTTAACAGGAAATGAAACGGTTTACGATTTATATACAGGAACCGGAACAATTGCTCAATTCGTTTCTAAAAAAGCGAAGAAAGTTATTGGTGTTGAAGCCGTTCCTGAAGCAATTATTGATGCAAAAGCGAATGCCGAACGCAATAACATTACTAATTGTGAGTTTTATGTTGGTGATATGAAAAACGTTTTCAACGATGAATTCATTAACCAACACGGACAACCAGATGTTATCATAACCGATCCACCGAGAGATGGAATGCATAAAGATGTGGTAGAAATGTTATTGAAAACAGATGTGCCAAAAATTGTGTATGTAAGTTGTAATTCGGCAACACAAGCTCGTGATTTGGCTTTGATGGACGAAAAATACAAAGTAGTTCGTGTACGTCCTGTGGATATGTTTCCGCAAACACATCATGTGGAAAATGTGGTTCTTTTAGAAAAAAGATAATATGAAAAAAATAGCTTTTATAACCCTATCCTTACTTTTAGCCGTTTCATTTTGGAATTGTGAAAAAGATGATATCTGCGTGGATGGAACGCCTGTAACACCTCGATTAATTATTGAGTTTTATGATGCGGCTAATCCTACTGTTTTGAAGAATGTTACCAATCTTAGAGTAGAGGAATTGAATACAGATAACGGAGTAGTTTTTAATGAAGACATGGATGAAACTGTTCCTGCAAGGTATTTAGCAAACGGGAATAAAATTGCTATTCCATTAAAAACATTTTCAGAAACTTCAGCATTTGAATTCATCTTTAATTATGGTGATGCTGCAGCTAATATAGATGTCATTACTTTTAATTACACAAAAGATGATGTTTATATTTCTCGTGCCTGTGGATATAAAACAATTTTTAATTTAATTGATATTACTCCTACTCCATTTCCTGTCTCAGGATATTGGATTCAAGATATTGACATCATACAATCTAATATAGAAACCGAAAATGAAGTACATGTTAAAATTTATTTTTAGTCTGAGCTTGGTCTGCGTTTCGTTATTAGGAAATGCTCAAACCAAAGACACTACAAAAGTTTTATATCCAGAGCGTTATGGTTTACGCTTAGGTATTGATTTACATAAAATTGCTAGAACTTTTTATGAAAAAGACTACAGAGGGCTGGAAGTGGTTGGAGATTACCGATTAACTAAAAAGTTTTACGTTGCCGGTGAAATTGGAAACGAAGACAAAACAATTGACGACGACCGCCTGAATTTCACCACGAAAGGAACCTATTTTAAAGTAGGTTTTGACTACAATTCTTTTGAAAACTGGCTCGATATGGAAAACATGATATACGTTGGAATGCGTTATGGTGTTAGTAGCTTTAGTCATACTTTAAATACGTATAAAATTTATGATCCCACGAATTATTATGGGGAAACAATCATTACTTCTGGAGCAAAATTTGATAATTTAAATGCCAGTTGGGTTGAAGTAATTGGTGGTATTAAAGCCGAACTTTTCAATAATTTATATTTAGGTTTTTCTGTACGATTGAACTATTTAGTTTCCAACAAAAAACCAGCAGATTTTGACAATCTGTTCATTCCAGGGTATAATCGAACATACGATGGAAAATTTGGAGCTGGATTTAACTACACACTAAGTTATTTCATACCTATTTACAAAAAGAAAAAAGAAATAGAACCAACCAAAAAATAAATAAAAATTCCTCAATCACTTGAGGAATTTTTATTTATATCAAGTTGTTTAAACAATTCTTTATAAGCTAATCTCCACTTCAACTTCAAATCAAGAACTCGATAAAAACCCAATAAAATCGTTAAAAATATAGCAATATAGAAAATTAAAAATATTATATTTGAATATTACAATAGCCTGTAATCAAACAACAAAATAAAAATCACATGAAAATAAATTACTTCATTAGAAATAGTATAATAACAATTATTGTTGTTTCGTTAATTTCATCCCCTATTTATGCTTGTACTGGTATTACATTACTCTCAAAAGATGGCGGTGTTGTTGTAGCTAGAACCGTAGAATGGGCATTGAATGATGCACAACACAATCAACTATTAGTAGTTCCCAGAAATAAAGAATTCAAAGCACAAACTCCTGAAGGAACAAATGGCAAAAGTTGGAAGGGAAAATATGGTTTTGTAACCCTTACCGCTTATGGACAACCTTATGGCCCAGATGGTGTCAATGAAGAAGGTTTATACGTAGGTGTTTATTATTTACCGGGTTTCGCAGAATATGCAGTTTATGACAAAACTAAAGCTTCTAAATCTATGAGTGTAGGAGATTTAATGCAATGGATGCTGTCTTCTTTTAAAACCGTAGATGAAGTAATTACGCAACTTAACAACGTTATTGTGGTTAATGTTGAAAACAAAGATTTTGGTGGCGCAGCACTCCCTTTTCATTTTAAAATAGTTGATCCAAGTGGAAGTAGCAAAATAATTGAAATTGTAAATAAAGGTGAGGTAAAAATATACGATCCGTACTTAGGGGTTATTACTAATTCTCCAACATATGATTGGCATCTTATTAATCAACGAAATTATTTAAATCTTTCAAATTCACCCAATCAACAAAAAGTATTTGGTAACTACGAATTAAATCCGTTAGGTGGAGGTTCTGGATTAATAGGTTTGCCTGGTGATTTTACTCCCCCATCAAGATTTGTTAGAGCAGCTGCTTTTACAGCTTCGTGCCGTCCATTAAGTACCTCAATTGATGCTGTATTTGAATCTTTTAGAATACTTGACAACTTCAATATTCCACTTGGTGCTCAAATGCCTTCAGAAAAAACACCATCAGATATTGTTAGCGCAACTCAAATCACATCTTCGTGTGACTTAAAAGAAAAAGTCTATTATTATCATACCATGTGGAATAGACAAGTTAGAAAAATTGACCTTAAATTAATAGATTTTTCAGCAATCAAAGAACAAATCATTGATGATGATGTACTTAAAGAAAATGTCATAAAAGATGTAACTCCCTTGCAATCAAAAAAGAAAAAAACAACTAAAAACTAAAAGCCTATGAACATTTTAGATAAAATAATTCATTCCACTGAAAAGACAATTTACTACATATTATCATTTTTATTACTTTTATTTGTAGCCTATGAAGTTTTTGATCTTGTTACGTTATTTTACGAAGAAGTAACCAAAGCTTCAATTGAAAATAAATCAATAGCACTTACTGGAGTTCCATTATTTTTTAATATCATCATTGCATTAGAAATTATGGAAACTTTCAAAGGGAACAATGAAAATATTTTACGAAAAGTCAAACTAATTTTATTAATTGCATTAACAGCCATAGCTAGAAAAGTAATTACTATGGATGTAAAACATATAGGTTTTGAAACAGAGTTAGGGATTTCAATATTAATACTAGCAATTTGTATCGGTTATTTAATATTAAACAATCCAAGACTTCATAAAAAACAAAAGTAACCCATTTTATAGCTTAATAACACACAAAATCCCGAACTCACATTCGGTATTTTGTTATTGAATTTCTTTTACACCTTTAATAAAAAGCCACTTCATGAAGATTTTTTCTCCGTTGTGCGTTTTTATCGCTTGAAACTTTGGTGCTAAAAGCAAAGCTACCATAAAAGCAGTCATTGGTATCCATATTCCATTCAAGTGCGTGAATTCACTAACTAAATATAATGTCGGTAAATAAATCACTACGAATCCTAAGAAATTATATAAGAATGATTTTACTTTTTTTGTCATTGTTTATAATGTTTAATTGTTAAATTGATGGCTATCCCTTTTTACTAATTACTACAATCTATTCGTCAGTATTCATATACTTTCCTTTCTTACTGCCTTCGTACATTTCGTATTTCACCAAACGGGCTTCTAATTTACCATTGAAAAGTTTAATTTTTCTACTTGGTTTCAAGCCTACAAATTTCAAAGCTTCTAAATTGGCTGTAATAAACCAAGCATTAGTATTGGGATAATTTTGTTTTAAGGTGTCACCAATTTCTCTGTAAAAACGTTCCATATCAATATCCAAACGCTCTCCATAAGGCGGATTGAACACCATGTGCAACGGTCCTTCGGTTTCTTTTTTAGAATCGAAGAAGTTTTCGTTGGTAATCGTAATATATTCGTCTAAATTGGCGTTTCTAACATTGTCTTTTGCTTTAGCAACCGCACTTGGCGCTTTGTCATAGCCTGTAATCGTATAATGAAATTCGCGTGTTTTCTTTAATAACGATTCTAAAATATTATCAAATAATTCGGCATCCCAATCTTTCCATTTCTCAAAACCAAATTCCTTACGATTAATATTCGCTGGAACGTTGCAAGCAATCATAGCTGCTTCGGCTAAAATAGTTCCTGAACCACACATTGGGTCTAAGAAATGACTTTTTCCTTCCCAACCTGCTAAAATCAACATACCAGCCGCTAAAACTTCGTTGATTGGTGCAATATTTGTAGCAGTACGATAACCTCTATGGTGTAACGAAGCTCCCGAAGAATCTAAAGAAACCGTCACATTATCTCTATCTATATGCACATGAATTTGTAAATCTGGGAAATCTTTATCAATACTTGGACGCTTTCCGTTCAAATCTCTAAATTGATCTACAATCGCATCTTTTGTTTTTAAAGCCACAAACTGACTGTGATTGAAGTTTTCAGAATGCAATGTAGTTTCTACTAAAAACGTATTATGTTCAGTCAAGTAATCCGACCAATCAATAGCTCTGATTCCTTCATACAAGGCTTTGTCGTTATGTGCTTTAAAGGTTTTAATAGGTTTTAAGATTTTTAAAGCGGTACGAAGTGCCAAATTGGCTTTATACATAAATCCCTTATCACCTTTAAAACTCACCACACGTGTACCGATTTCCACTTGTTGTGCACCAAGAATTTGTAGTTCTTTAGCTAATATTTCTTCAAAACCAAAGAAGGTTTTGGCCGTCATTTTATAATTTTCCATTCTTCAATTTCAAGTTCAATTGCAAAAATCAATTGCAATTGCAATAATTAAGATATTCTTGTGCAAAAATACATTAAATTTGCTACTTCAAAGAAACGAATTCAGAATTAATGTCAGATAGCAATAATAAACAACCAATAATAAACAACGAACAACCTTTAAATTGGTTCGAATCTTGGTTTGATACCGAATATTATCACATTCTATACAAGGAACGCAACGACGAAGAAGCACAATTGTTAATGGACAATTTAACTCACTATTTAAACCTTCCAGAAGACGCTAAAATCTTAGACTTAGCTTGTGGAAAAGGGCGTCATGCGATTTATTTAAATTCGTTAGGTTTTGATGTTACGGGTGCCGATTTATCTGAAAACAGCATTAAAGAAGCGTCTGAATTTACGAATGAAAAACTACATTTTAAAGTGCACGATATGCGTGAAACGTGTAACGAAAAATACGATGCTATTTTTAATTTGTTTACGAGTTTTGGCTATTTTGAAGACGATGCCGATAATTACAAAACCATTAAAGCCATTCACAACAGTTTAACCGAAACAGGATTTGCGGTTATCGATTTTATGAATGTGGATTATGTTTTGGAAAATTTGGTTGCCGATGAAATAAAATCGGTAGACGGAATTGATTTTCACATCAAACGTTATTTGAAAGACGGACACATATACAAAGAAATTGATTTTGAAGATAAAGGTGAAAAGTTTCATTTCACCGAAAAAGTGCAAGCACTTCGTTTAGAAGATTTCGAAAAAATGATGGAGGAAGCGGGCATTTATCTTTTGGATATTTTTGGCGATTATAAATTGCGAAAATTCTTTAAAACTCAATCGGAACGTTTAATTATGATTTTTAAATAATGCAATATATCATCACCTTTTCAGCTGTTATTTTAGGTTTTTTAATCGCATTATTTTTAAAACCTCAAAAGAAAAAAAACATCAAATTATTGTTGGCGTTCAGTGGTGCTTTTTTATTATCGCTAACCGTTTTACACTTACTTCCTGAATTATTTAGTGAAGGAAACAATCATGTTCACGAAGGAGAAGATGCACACGCTACTTTACCGGTTGGCGTTTTTATTATGATTGGAATATTGTTCCAAATTTTATTGGAATTTTTCTCAAAAGGTGCAGAACACGGTCACGTTCACGTACACACCGACGAACATAACGAATTGCATCAAATTCCTTGGTTGTTGTTTATTAGTTTGTGTATTCATGCCTTGTTAGAAGGTTTTCCAATTCACGAAAACAACAATTTATCCTACGGAATTGCGGTTCACCACTTTCCTATTGCCATTATTTTAACCTTGTTTTTCGTAAATGCGAAGATGAATAAAATGATGATTTTTGCTTTCATGTTTTCCTTCGCATTAATGACACCACTAGGAACTTTATTAGCAGAACAAATGCATTTTGCCCAACATTACTCAAAAGAAATTTCGGCAGTGGTAGTTGGGATTTTATTTCATATTTCGTCTACTATCATTTTTGAAAGCAACGAAGGACATAAATTCAATTTGGCTAAAATTACCATGATTGTATTTGGTTTTGTATTAGCATATATAATTGAAATGGGACATTCGCATTAAAAGATATCGCTACATAAAATGTATGTAGTTTTTAGTTAAATTTGAACAATATTTAAAACAATTGATATGGGATTATTTTCTGCGCTTCTTGGCAATGCAGGTGCTGTAAATCAGGAAACTTTAGTAAAAGAGTATGGTAAACTTTTAATTACAGGTGAAGAAATTGAGTTAGGTTTCAAACTAATTCGCGATACTTTTATTTTTACCAACAAACGATTAATTTTAGTTGAAAAACAAGGAATTACAGGCAGTAAAATAGAATACAAATCGATTACTTACAAAAGCATTTCACGTTTCAGTATAGAGACAGCTGGAACTTTTGACTTAGAGGCCGAATTGAAAATTTGGGTTTCCAGTGAAGCACATCCTAGTGTTGTGAAACAATTTAATAAATCTGTTAATGTGTATGATGTGCAAAATGTTTTAGCACATCACGTTCTAAAATAATCGCATGAACTTTACCAAAACCACTGAACAAGCTTCCAAATACGAACATTTAGAAAAAATGTCGGTTACTGAATTGTTGACGAATATCAACAACGAAGACAAATCTGTTCCGTTAGCCGTTGAAAAAGCATTACCTCAAATTGAAACTTTAGTGACTGAAATTGTTTCGAAAATGAAACAAGGTGGTCGTTTGTTTTATATTGGCGCAGGTACTTCAGGACGTTTAGGAATTGTAGATGCTTCAGAATGTCCACCTACTTTTGGAGTTCCTTTTGATTTGGTAATTGGAATTATTGCAGGTGGCGACACTGCCATTAGAAAAGCAGTAGAATTTGCCGAAGACGACAGAAAACAAGCTTGGAAAGATTTACAACAATGGAATATCAATAAAAATGATGTGGTTGTTGGAATTGCCGCTTCGGGAACTACTCCTTATGTAATTGGCGGCTTAGAAATGTGTAATCAAAATAACATCAGTACGGGAAGTATTAGTTGTAACGCAGAAAGTCCGTTATCAAAAACAGCTAAATTTCCGATTGATGTGGTAGTTGGTCCTGAATTTGTTACTGGAAGCAGTCGCATGAAAGCAGGAACGGCTCAGAAGTTGGTTTTAAATATGATTTCTACTGCAACTATGATTCAGTTGGGTAAAGTAAAAGGAAATAAAATGGTGGATATGCAATTGAGCAACACCAAATTAATTGATAGAGGTACGCGAATGATTATGGATGAAATTCCAGTTAATTACGAAGAAGCAGGAAAACTTCTAGAAACCCACAGAAGTGTGAGGAACGCAGTTAATTTTTTCAAGAATAAAATATAATGGCAACAGATAAAAACATATTAGCAAAAGGAGTAAAATATCTTTCAAGTGCTTTGCCTTTATTATTTCTTGGTCCAATAATTATTAATAGTTCTTTTAAAAACCAAGAAAGCCCTTTATATCCTTATGTTTTAGGATTAGGAATTATAATTGCATTAGCGGCTATGTTTTTAATTTTTAAAGGAATTACGACCTTGGTAAAAAGCATGTTTGATGGAGATAAACAAAAGTAATAAAAATATCAATTTCAAAAAGCAAATATGAAATTCAAAATACAATATTTTATTTGTAGTTTATTACTACTTACGTTACTAATTTCTTGTTACAATCAGGAACGTAATTGTAAAGATTTTAAAACAGGAAAATTTATTTCGGAAACGGAAATTGAAGGTAAAAAATTCACAAGTACTTTTGAACGAAATGATTCTATTCAAATTGAAAGCTATAAAGGGAAAATAGATACTTTTAAAGTACGATGGACGAATGATTGTGAATACATTATACAAAACAATAATCCCAAAAACAGAGAAGAAAAAAAACCTGTACAAATGAAAATTTTGACCACTACTACTAATTCATACACTTTTGAATATTCATTTGTTGGTGATTCAAAAAAACAACGTGGTACTGTAACAAAACTAAACTAGTCAACGTATAATTAGTTCTAAAACCAAAACAAAAAATGGAAGTATTTTTAAATCCCGATGCATGGATAGCACTGTTAACCTTAACTTTTTTAGAAATTATTTTAGGAATCGATAACATCATTTTTATTTCGATTGTTACCGGAAAATTACCGCCAGAAAAACGAAAAAAAGCAACACGAGTTGGGCTATTTTTAGCCATGTTTATGCGTATTGCCTTGCTTTTTGGAATCACCATTTTAATTGCCATGAAAGCACCTTGGTTTAGCTTTGATTTTGGATGGTTTTCTGCTGACATTACAGGTCAAGCCTTGATATTGTTACTTGGAGGACTGTTTTTAATTTACAAGAGTACTAAAGAAATTCATGAAAAAGTAGACCACAAAGGTGAAGAAGAAAAAGAATTGAAAACTTCGGCTACCAAATCATTTGCAAGCGTTATTGGTCAAATTTTATTAATTGACATTATATTCTCTGTCGACAGTATTTTAACCGCAGTTGGTATGACAAACGGAATCGAAGGCGCTTTATTAATTATGATTACAGCTGTAGTAATATCTGTGGGAATTATGATGTTATTCGCGGTTCCTGTTGGAAATTTTGTAAATGCAAATCCTTCCATTCAAATTTTAGGATTATCATTTTTAATCTTAATCGGATTTATGTTGATTACCGAAAGTATGCATTTATCCAATGCTGAATTAGCGGGTCAACACGTAGGAGCCGTTCCAAAAGGTTATTTGTATTTTGCAATTACCTTCTCATTGGCTAATGAGTTTATCAATATGAAGATGCGTAAGAAAAATTAATTATAAAATGATTATATAAAAAATGTCCCGATAAATATCGGGACATTTTTATTTTATAAAAGATACTGTTTAAGACAATCCTGTAATCACTCCGTTATTATCAATATCAATTCGTTCTGCGTTTGGAACTGTTGGTAAACCTGGCATTCGCATTACTTCACCTAACAAAGGCACAATGAATCCAGCACCACTCGCAATTTCAAATTCACGAACCGTAATATCAAAATTCGTTGGGCGACCAATTAACTTTTCATTGTCTGAAAAACTCGCTGGTGTTTTAGCCATACAAACCGAAAAATGACTAAAACCTAAATCGTTAATCATCTTTAATTGTGATTTAGATTTTGGAGAAAACTCTACTGAATTCGCTCCATAAATTTCTTTAGCAACTGAATTTATTTTATGTTCAATACTGTCCGATGGTTGATATAAAGGTTTATAATTGGCATTTCCTTTATTAATTTCTTCTACCACCTTTTCAGCTACTTCCGCAGAACCTTTTCCTCCATGAACAAAAGCTGTACTTACAATTGCTGTAACTCCTTTAGTAGCACATAATGCTTTTAATTTATCATATTCAGCTTGTGTATCATCTGGAAAAGCATTCACACAAACCACTGGATTAATTCCAAATTTTTGAATGTTTTCGATGTGCTTTTCTAAATTGCAAAAGCCTTTTTCAATCGCGCTTACATTTTCTGTTTTAAAATCTTCCGCCGCTAATCCAGCATGATGTTTAATCGCTCTAATTGTTGCTACTAAAACGACCGCATCTGGTTTTAAACCACTTTGTTCGCATTTGATATGTAGAAACTTCTCTGCTCCTAAATCAGCACCAAAACCAGCTTCTGTCACAACGTAATCTCCAAGAGATAATCCCATTTTGGTTGCAATTGCTGTATTTGTACCTTGCGCAATACTTGCAAACGGTCCGCCATGTAAAATTGCAGGATTTCCATCAATTGTTTGAACTAAATTAGGTTTGATCGCATCTTTCAATAAGGTTGCCATTGCTCCTACTACATTCAAATCTCTAGCGAAAATAGCTTTTCCTTCTAAAGTTTTTCCAACGAATATATTTCCTAATCGAAATTTCAAATCTTCTAAATCTTTTGCCAAACATAAAATCGCCATCACTTCTGAAGCTGGTGTAATATTGAAACCATCTTCACGCATAGTGCCATTAGCTTTCGCACCAACACCAATAATAATCTGACGAAGTGAACGATCGTTCATGTCCATCACACGTTTCCACGCGATTGATTTTGGATCTAGATTTAATGAATATTTCGTGTTTTGCAAGTTGTTATCAATCACAGCCGATAACAAGTTATTCGCTTTTTCAATTGCCGAAAAATCACCAGTAAAATGTAAGTTGATATCTTCCATCGGTAACACTTGAACATAACCACCACCAGCTGCTCCTCCTTTTAAACCGAAAACAGGTCCTAATGAAGGTTCACGTAAAACGGCAATTGCTTTTTTACCAATGTAATTCAAACCATCTGTTAATCCAATAGACATTGTAGTTTTTCCTTCCCCATATTTGGTTGGCGACATGGCAGAAACTAAAATCAGTTTCCCTTTAGGGTTTTCTTGTTGCAAATGAAGAGGTAATTTGGCTTTATACTTGCCGTAGAATTCTAAATCGTCTTCTTCAATATTGATTTTTTTAGCGATTTCTTTTATGTGAGACATCGTTGCATTTTGAGCAATTTCAATGTCTGATGGAAATGTTGACATATTGTTGTGTTTTGTTTGGGTGCGAAATTAAAATTTTTATTTGGGAAGAAAAATGATAAAAATCAATAAAAAAGCCTACAAGGTTATAAAAACCTTGCAGGTCATCTTATTACTCTAAAGACAACGTAATTTGTCCGTCGTCGTCTAATTCTATATTGAAATCTTGAATATCGTTTCCTTCTTCAGAAATTTCATCGGTTGCTATTTCTGGTTCGTCTAAAACTTCTTCATACGGAAGTGGATCTAATAGATTAACCTGCTTAATTTTATCCGTAGTTAATTGATTTCCTAACGCTTTGATTCCTTTTACAGCTATGAATTGTTCTAAATCAACCACTTGATTTTCTTTTTGAACTCCTTTTACTTTAGCAAAAATAACCTCAGCGACCGGACGCCAATCGGTTGAAACAATTTCTAATTGCGATTTCTCGTGTTCAGTGATGAAAATTTCCTCTTTGTTTTCGTTTTCAACTAAGAAACGTTTTACAAAATAACGGTCTTTTTCGCCACAATAATAAATACACGAAACTGGTTTATTTGAATTCCATTTTTCCAACACTATCATATCTTCTTCGAAATGCGTAGTCAATTCTGGAATAATGGTCTTCAACTTTCCGGATTGGTTCACAATCAACAAACGATCATTTGGACGGAATTCTCCTAACAACTCACCTCTTCCATCGACATTTAAGCGTTGTACGGTATCATCAAACCAAACTTTTCTTGGACGCAAAGTTGAAATTCCTTTCTCTTTTAACTCGATTTTTTTGATTGGATATTTGGTCACCGTGTTACCACGAGAAGCTCTTCCTTTGATAGCAATGTCCGAGAAATCAACATCCCATTTCAGTTTTTTCACGCTTCCTACTTGGCGTAATAAAATCGTAACCACTTCGGCTTCTCCATTTGGATTGGCAGAGAAATAAGACACCATTGAACCTGGTTTTTCTTGAGTTAAATCATAAAACTTATCACGAGTTACACCCGAAACATTGAAACGTTTGATAAAAGTGGAACCATTTTTACCATCACGATACATCATGTTGTAAATCGTTCGTTTGTCGTTTTTATCAAAAACAGCGATGTGAATAATGTCTTTTCCAACGAATTTTTTATCATCTACTTTCGCTACCATCATTTTTCCATCACGAAGGAATACAATTACATCATCGATGTCCGAACAATCGGCAACATATTCGTCTTTCTTTAAACCGGTTCCAAAGAAACCTTCTTCTTTGTTCACATATAGTTTTGTGTTTCTCAAAACTACTTTCGTTGCTTCAATATTATCAAAACTTCTTAATTCGGTTTGGCGTTCGCGCCCTTTTCCGTATTTGTCTTTTAGTTTTTGGAAGAAATCAATCGTATAATCAATAATATGATCCAAATGATATTTCACTTGTTCCATTTCGGCTTCCAATTTCGAAATCGCTTCATCGGCTTTATCCGAGTCGAAACGTGTTATACGAATCATTGGGATTTGCGTCAATTTTTGCAAATCATCGTCGCTAATATCCCGAACAAATGATTTTAAAAACGGCTCAAATCGATCATACATATATTTGTACAACGATTCTCTGTCGGAATACAATTTGAAGTCAATATACATTTCTTCACGAATGAAAATCTTTTCTAACGTAGAGAAATGCCATTTATTTTCTAATTCGTCTAACTGAATTTCCAATTCGCGTTTCAGTAAATCAACCGTTCTATTGGTCGAAATTTTCAACATATCAGAAACTCCAATAAACAATGGCTTATGATTTGCAATCACACAACCTAAAGGCGCTACCGAAGTTTCGCAAGCCGTGAACGCATACAATGCATCAATAGTTTTATCTGGAGAAACACCAGCTGGCAAATGAATTAAAATTTCAACCTCAGCCGCCGTGTTGTCTTCAATTTTCTTAATTTTGATTTTCCCTTTTTCGTTGGCTTTCAAAATACTATCAATCAATGTTGACGTATTGGTTGAAAACGGAATTTGGGTAATCACCAACGTTTGTTTGTCTAACTGCCCAATTTTTGCACGCACACGCACACGACCGCCACGCAATCCATCATTATAATTGGAAACATCAGCAATACCTGCGGTTGGAAAATCGGGAAATAAGGTAAAAGGTTTCCCTTTTAATATTTTGATAGAAGAATCTATTAATTCGTTAAAATTGTGTGGTAACACTTTGGTCGATAAACCTACGGCAATACCTTCTGCACCTTGTGCTAACAACAAAGGAAACTTCACCGGAAGATTAATCGGTTCGGCACGACGACCATCGTATGACATTCCCCATTCGGTGATTTTTGGCGAATACAACACATCGTGACCAAATTTTGAAATTCGGGCTTCGATGTATCGGGAAGCAGCGGCACTATCTCCTGTTAAGATATTTCCCCAGTTTCCTTGCATGTCGATGATTAGGTCTTTTTGACCAATTTGCACCATGGCGTCACCAATACTTGCATCTCCGTGAGGGTGATACTGCATGGTGTGCCCAACGATATTGGCTACTTTATTGTAACGACCATCATCTAACTCTTTCATGGAGTGCATAATACGACGTTGCACCGGTTTAAAACCGTCTTCAATCGCTGGAACTGCACGTTCTAGAATTACATACGAAGCATAGTCCAAAAACCAATCTTTGTACATTCCTGTAACTTTGGTAATGGTGTCTTCTGGGTTTTCGTTGTTTTCGTAAAAATGATGTCCTGTAGAAACACGAATATCGTCAAAACCTTCCTCGTTTGTGGATTGGTCTTGATTATCGAAATTTTCGTCTTCGTTTGGAATGATGTTATCTTCTTCTTCGTCTTTCATTATAGAACTGAATTAACTTTGTTAAGAGTAATTATTTGTGTTGATTCAATTATATTTACATTTGGTGATTCGGTTAAATTAAATGATTTCAATTCATTTACTAAATCATTAAAATCTTCACTCAATACGAAAATAGCTTTATCAAGACCAATAACATCACCAATAATTTGCTTTTTATTTACATCATTAGCATCTTTTTCACTTAATGTTAGTAAATAACATAATGACCTTCTATGAACATATTTTAAGGCTATAGCCTCTAAATCTGCTTGCTTATATCTTTCTCTAAATGAGGTTTTAGCGCTTAAACAAATTGGCCCTCTATCGGTTGAGTAAAGCATTAAATCATAACTAATATTAGGAACGAAAGCAACTTTAGAACTTAAAAAAATCGGTAAAATATTCTCTCTTATTAATAATGTCGCAAGAATATATTCAAATATTTTTCCATTGACACTTCTTTGTTGTTGCTCGTTTAAATTGGAACCTTCTCTAAAAACAAGATAAGCATCCCAATAAATTTTCACATAATCTACAGGCTTAACATACTCAACCTCAAAAAAACTAGGAAACAAATCTTCAAAAATTTTTCCTGCTAAAGTATCATCTCCTCTTACTATACCTAAATTTTGTAACAATCCCATTTAAATCAATTTAACCGTTTCTAAAATCTTTAATGCTGTTGCTTCAATCGCTGGAACTGCAACCGAATTTCCAAACTGTTTATATGCCGAAGCGTCAGCTACAGGAATAATAAAATTATCCGGAAAACCTTGTAATCTTGCCCATTCTCGTGGTGTCATTTTACGAATACCGTCCCTATTTACAGTCCCTTTTATATGAGTCGTAGGAGTGTAATCAACAATCCTGTGGTCAATAACTAAATTTCTCTCTCTTCCCATACCTCCAACTACTATTGCATTAGCAATTCCATCGTCAGGAATTATTGCATAACCAAACCCATTTCCTTTATTTTCATGTCTAGCCTTATGATTGATTAAAGTTTGAACATATTGAGTTGAAAGATAATACTTTGTTGGAGGAACTTTCTCTTCTTTTACTTTTTTAAAAGTTACTTTATTATTAGTAGGTTCAGGATATTGAAATTCATTTATTTTCAAATCTTTACGAAATCCAACTATATATATTCTTTCACGATTTTGAGGAACACCAAAATCTTTTGCATTTATAATTTTTGGTTCTGGAACATAATAATTTAAATCATTTCTTAATACATTTAAAATTGTTTCAAGTGTTTTTCCTTTATCATGATTTCTTAAACCTTTTACGTTTTCAAGAAAAATCGCCTTTGGTTTGTATTTTTTAATTATTTCTGCAACATCAAAAAACAAAGTTCCTCTTGTGTCATCAAAACCGCCTCTTTTTCCAGCTATTGAAAATGCTTGACATGGAAAACCAGCACACAAAACATCAAAATCATCAGGAATAAACTTTTTAATTCTATTTTTAGTAATATCGCCAAATGGTACTTCACCAAAATTAGCCCTATATGTTTTTTTTGCTTCTTTATCCCATTCACTTGTAAAAACACATTTACCTCCTAAATTTTGCATAGCAATTCTAAAACCGCCAATTCCTGCAAATAAATCAATAAACTTAAATTTATAATTTTTGGGAGTTGGAAAAGGAACATTTTCAACTTCAAATAATAATTGTTGTAAAGCTTCTTCTTCAAAAATTTGAATATTTTCTTCTTCTTGCTTATAAGAAATATATTCAGAAAGAGCTATTAAAGCATAATCTTTATAATACTTTGAAACACCATTATGTATATTATGTAAGTAATGAGTCAAAACAGCTTTATTATCATTCTCAGCTTCAACAATTCTTACCTGAAAGCGTTTGCCGTCAAATTCATCAATACTTATTTTTTCTTTAAAATTAATCATCCTAACATTTTTAATAACAAAAAATTTACAATTAATTCTTCTCCACAACATCCAACTCCACTTTCAAATTGTTGATGATAAACTCTTGTCGGTCTGGGGTATTTTTACCCATGTAGAACTCTAACAAAGTTTCAATAGAAGTGGCTTTATCTAACATCACAGGATCTAATCGAATGTCTTGCCCAATGAAATGTTTAAACTCATCTGGCGAAATTTCTCCTAATCCTTTGAATCGGGTGATTTCTGGTTTTGGTTTTAGCTTTTCTATGGCGTTTACTCGTTCTTCTTCGCTGTAGCAATAAATCGTTTCTTTTTTATTTCGCACACGGAACAAAGGCGTTTGTAAAATATACAAATGTCCATCTTTAATCAACTCAGGGAAAAACTGCAAGAAAAACGTAATCAACAACAAACGAATGTGCATACCATCGACATCGGCATCGGTTGCAATTACGATATTGTTGTAACGTAAATCGCCCATATCTTCCTCGATGTTTAATGCGGCTTGCAATAAATTGAATTCTTCGTTTTCGTATACGATTTTCTTAGTCATTCCATACGAGTTCAAAGGCTTACCACGTAAACTGAACACCGCTTGTGTATTAACATCACGACTCTTCGTAATCGAACCCGAAGCCGAATCTCCCTCGGTTATAAAAAGCGTACTTTCTAAACTTCTTGGATTTTTCGCATCGGTTAAATGCACACGACAATCGCGTAATTTTTTATTGTGAAGACTGGCTTTTTTAGCGCGGTCTTTGGCTAATTTTCGAATACCCGAAAGTTCTTTACGTTCGCGTTCAGCTTGTAAAATCTTACGCAATAACGCATCGGCAACTTCTGGATTTTTATGTAAAAAATTATCTAACTTAGTTTTGATGAAATCATTTACAAACGAACGCACTGAAGGACCATTCGGACCAATATCGGTTGAACCTAATTTGGTTTTAGTTTGTGATTCGAAAACAGGTTCTTCCACTTTAACCGAAACCGCTGAAACAATCGATTTACGTATATCAGACGCTTCAAAAGGCTTGTTGTAAAACTCTTTGATGGTTTTTACAATTGCTTCACGAAAAGCACCTAAATGCGTTCCTCCTTGCGTGGTATTTTGTCCGTTGACAAATGAATGATATTCTTCTGAATATTGCGATTTACTGTGCGTAATTGCCACTTCGATATCGTCGCCCAACAAATGAATCGTTGGATACACCATATCGTCTTCATGAATCGCTTCTTCTAATAAATCTTTTAAACCGTTATCTGAAAAATACTTTTCGCCATTGTAATAAATGGTTAATCCCGTATTTAGATAACAGTAATTTTTGAGCATCTTGATGATGTACTCATTTCGGTATTTGTAGTTCTTGAAAATCGCCTCATCGGCAATAAACGAAACTTTGGTTCCTTTACGCTTGGTTGTTTCTTGAACGTCTTCTTCTAAGGTTAGATTTCCGGCAGAGAATTCCGCTGCTTTTTGTTGATTATCACGTACCGATTCTACACGGAAATAATTGGAAAGTGCATTTACGGCTTTTGTTCCGACACCATTTAAACCTACTGATTTTTTAAAGGCTTTGGAATCATATTTTCCACCTGTATTCATTTTGGAAACTACATCAACGACTTTTCCTAACGGAATGCCTCGACCATAATCGCGCACCGTAACGAGTTTGTCTTTGATGGTAACTTCAATGGTTTTTCCTGCACCCATGACAAATTCATCGATACAGTTATCCAATACTTCTTTTAATAAAATATAAATACCATCATCGGGCGAAGAACCATCACCTAGTTTTCCGATATACATACCAGGACGCATACGAATGTGTTCTTTCCAATCGAGGGAACGAATATTGTCTTCGGTATATTGATTTTGCTCTAACATAGACAGAATTTGGATTTTGTGCAATATAGCATTTATCTCCAAATTTTAGAAGCGAAAAACCGATAAGTTATTGACAAAATATGGTTAAGAAGATAGAAAAAAGAGAAGGAAAAAAAGATTTTCTAACTACTCATAATGTCTAAAAATCCCACTATCTGAAATTGTCCAAAGAGCAGCTTTTTGATTGGCTGCTTTTAGGGCTTGATTTGCCCAAGAATTGCAAGTATAAAATAACGAATAACTTCCGTTGGCTTCATAAAAAACGTCGTGTTTTCCGTAAACTGCATCCGTTTCAATTTTTAAAAATTCACCTGATTTGGTTTTAAAAGATTCATTAATGAATAGAATCAACTTTTTGTAATTATCAGAAGAAATTTGAAGTTTCTTACAAGACTTACTTTCTTTCAAATCTTTGTAAAAGGTTACATGCATTGCCGTTGTACTCAATCCAGAAGCAGCTTTCAAAGCTGTACTTGCTTTCAAATCTGCCCAAGTGGGCGTTTCTTAGTAAAAACCTTTATCACCCCAACCCAAAGCAACATATTGATATGTAGTATCTTTTGATTTAGTATGTTCAAATTTCAGTTGGTTTGACCAATCATAATGTTCGTTTTTAATAGGTAGAAGAACATCTGTATGAACGCCATTTGTTAGAATGTAGATTGGAATTTCTTGATGGTTTTCAGCAAAATCTTCATTTACCGAAACAAAAGACAACAACGTTACGATTAACAAATACGTCAACAATGATAGAATGAAAATCGCTAAATATTTCAGCAGTTTTTTGATGATTTTCATAGCTTTTTATTTAAACAAGTAATTGCTTTCGTACTCAAAACCTTCTTTTCGTAATAACTTTCTAAAATCGGCACGAGATGGCGTTAAAACAACGTGAAGTGTATCGTTTTTACTCATTTCAGTAACAAATGGAATTTTAAGTTCGGATTTTAATTTAGTAAAATCTTTTTTGGTTGCTAGTTGAGTATGACTTACTCCAATAGTAGATAATTTCAGAATACTGGTTTGGTATTTCCCATCTACTTCCTTATTTAAAACTAACGAAGATTTATATTGTTTCGCTATTTCATTTTCTGCAAAGGAAAAAATAGTATCTAAACGTTCTATTTCGAACGTAATTGTATCGCCTTTTATAAACGTTTTATAAGCTTTACTTTCAGATTTATCATAAACTTGATTGTTTCGAAATTCTAATTCGGGAATAGAATCCAATTCTGATTTTAAAGAGGTAATGGTTTCAATTTCTTTAATATAAGCGCATTTTGGCTCCACTACCAAACGATGCGAATAATCCATTGTATACGTTCGAACAAACTTTTTAGGAAATTCAATTATAGCATCAACATTGGTGGGCTGGGCTTCAGAAAAATAGATAAAACTATTTTCTATAGCAGATTCTTTACAAGATGTAAATAAAAGCGTTCCCGCTAAAAGAATTAGGTAATTTTTCATGGTTGTTAGTTTAAAATAGCAAGACAAAACTTATGCCAAAATATTTTATAACTAAACTTACCTATTTTCTTGTTTTAACCAATCGGTTTTTTTCTTAATAATTTTAATAATTACAATGGCAATTAATAAAAATATCATACCATATAATAGAAAAGGATTTGGTGCTTCATCATTTTTTAGGTAAATCCCAACATAATCGAAAACAAAGAAAATAGCAAATAAAACAAAGATACCTGTAATCTCTTTTCGCACTACTTTTTTCCAACTTAAGGACAAATCAGCCTTTATGAAATTTTTAAAATCAGGGACAAATACTGGTACTTTATTAGACCAATCGGTATAAATACTTCCGAATTTATTTCTTAAAAACTGCTCCTCTGCATACATTATTCTTTCATAATATACCCAATAGGAAAGGGAGAATGCCACAACAAACCAAAAATTTCCAGATAAAATTGCGGGTCCAAGCCACATGAAATAATTTCCCACATACAAAGGATGTCTTACTAAAGAATACATTCCTTTTGTATTCAAAGTATCAGCCACTTGATTTTTTACAGTTCTACCCGAAGTGTTTTTAGGTGTAAACCCAATAACGCAAATTCTAATGAATAAGCCAAAGAGTCCAATTGCAAGACAAAACATTTCAAAATAAATCTCGTATGGGGAATTTTTTAGAAAAAAAGAATCAGGATTTAATTCTGTTTGAATAAAAAGCACAAAACCTATTACCAAAATAATGATAGGTAAAACACCTCTATATCTAAAGAGCCAAAGTCCTTGTTTTTCAAATTCTTCTTGTAATGCCATAGTTGAATTTATTTTATTAGTAAACTAGATATTACACATTAAATCTAAAGTGCATTACATCACCATCTTTTACAATGTATTCTTTTCCTTCTACTCTTAACTTTCCAGCTTCTTTTACTTTAGCTTCAGAACCAAAGTTAGAGAAATCTTCAAATGCAATCACTTCAGCACGGATGAATCCTTTTTCGAAATCGGTATGGATAACTCCTGCTGCTTTTGGTGCTGTATCTCCGATGTTAATAGTCCAAGCGCGAACTTCTTTAACACCAGCCGTAAAATACGTTTGCAATTTTAATAATTTATACGCTGCACGAATTAATACAGCCGAACCTGGCTCTGTTAATCCCATGTCTTCTAAAAACACTTGACGCTCTTCGTAGCTTTCTAATTCGGTAATATCTGCTTCTGCTCCTACTGAAAGAATAATCACTTCTGCATTTTCATCTTTTACTAACTCACGAACTTGGTCAACATATTTGTTTCCGTTTACAGCTGAAGCCTCGTCTACGTTACAAACATACAAAACAGGTTTTGTGGTGATTAATTGGAATTCTTCCATCATATCCACCTCATCTTGATTTTGAGGAACCACCGTACGAGCCGATTTTGCTTCCATCAAAGTCTCACGAATTCTATCTAACAATGCTTTTTCAGCTTGGGCTTCTTTATTTCCAGTTTTGGCAGCACGATTGGTTTTTTCCAAACGTTTTTCAACTGTTTCCAAATCTTTTAATTGCAATTCAATATCGATGGTTTCTTTATCGCGTATTGGATTTACATTACCATCAACGTGCACAATATTATCGTTATCAAAACAACGTAAAACGTGAATAATAGCATTACATTCTCTAATGTTTCCTAGGAATTGATTTCCTAAACCTTCTCCTTTACTTGCTCCTTTTACCAAACCTGCAATATCTACGATATCTACTGTTGCCATTTGAACACGCTCTGGCTTCACCAATTCCTCTAAACGAGCAATACGTGGATCTGGAACGTTTACCACACCAATATTTGGTTCTATAGTACAAAACGGAAAGTTAGCACTCTGCGCTTTAGCGTTTGATAAACAATTAAATAAAGTTGATTTTCCAACATTTGGCAATCCTACAATTCCTGCTTTCATTCTGAATGTATTTTTTAAAAGTGCGCAAATATACTTTAATCCTAATTAGTATCAAAGTATTAAATAAAAGGAGTTCATTTAGATTGCTTAATTATTCTTTAGGATTTTGCTCTTCGTTTTGAATATCTTCTTTTGCTTTTCCTAGACTTTCTATAACCGCTTTCTCTTCTGCAGTAGAAACAAAACCTGATTCAACATCCCAATAATTCGTAAAAAAAGAAGTTTTCTTATTGATTAGAGATTTTCCTTTAAATATATTTTTATCGTTGTATTCAAAAGGCTGTTTATCGAAATCTGTAATAACCATGTGATTTTTCACTTCTATTCTTCGATCTTTTTTCTTGTAGCGTTTTTCAAAACCAATTACTTCTTTTGAATTGGCTAAATAGTAAACATCACCATCCAATCGAAATGTGTTTTTAAATTCTAATTTATAGACTTTTCGACTAGCAAACATGCTCTCTTTATACTTTTGAAGTCTTTCTGAGGAAACATAAGAACTCAACTCAACAATTATTTTTTTATTACTATCATACACAATAATAAAATCGGATAGAATCCCTTGATATTCTGGAAATGGAACAATTTTAATCACTAAATAATCTTCATTTGAAGGATATGTTTTAATGGAAAAATCATATGTTTTCTTAGCACTATTATCAAGTACTTCATCTAAATATTTAAACTGATAATAATTTTCAATAATATTGTTTAAATCATATCCTAAAATATTAGAATCAATGTCTCCATCTAAAACTCCAACGGCTCTATTTTGTTCTACTAAAATATCTGTTTTAATATTTTTTTCATTTCCAAGTATTTGAAAATTAATCAATCCATCGTTAAAAAAAACTATTTCACTATCGCGTTTATAAAACTCCCGTAAATAGATTTTTAAATTCATCGGGATTGTCATTTTATCTTTAGAATTTTCAACAATTCTCTTTAAAATTTGTTGGGGATGATCTTTAGTAATAATGAATTCTTCAAGTTGTTGCGTATTTGGCTCCATATAGACCACATTTTCATTTTTATTTAATGTGGCTATTTTAATAACAATGGTTTTATAAGACGAATGAATAAATTCCAAATCAGAACTTTTACTTAAACTAACAAATGCTTTCCCATCTTTATTAGTTAAAAATCCTTGTCGTGTTCTTAAAGCAGTTATGGTAACTTCTTCTATAGGCAAATCTGTATCAAAATCTTTTACAATAATTGTATATTCGATACTTTGTGAGAAAACCATCGAAGAAAAAAACAAGAATAAAAAAGTAAGTTTTTTTATCATAAAAATTTGCTATCTATCAAATTTAACGAAAAAATGTCAAAAACACACTTCTAATCCTATTTTTTATGGCTATAAAACAAAAAAGAGAACTTTCTATTGAAAATTCTCTTTGATTATTGATTTTAAAAACGATTATTCGTTATGTAAAAATGATTGTCTGTTTAATAACGTTTCTTCGCTCTCCACATGATTATCATCTGGCACACAACAATCTACTGGACAAACCGCAGCACATTGTGGTTCTTCATGAAACCCTTTACATTCGGTACATTTTCCAGGAACTATGTAATAAATATCATCAGAAATTGGAGTTTGAGACGCATCGGAATCAACTTCTGTTCCATCAGGTAAAATTACTTTTCCGCTTAATTTTGTACCATCTTTCCATCTCCAATCATCAGCGCCTTCATAAATTGCTGTATTTGGACACTCAGGCTCACAAGCCCCGCAGTTGATACACTCGTCTGTTATTATAATTGCCATGTTTGCTTTTATGTTTAGAAATTAGAATTCAGAAAAACTTGATATTCTAATATAATGATTAATTTTGCGCTACAAAAATACAATGTAAACCAAATATAAACAAGTTACAAATGTTACAAATTGAAATAAAATCGAGTTTTGTTGAATTAGGAAATTTCTTGCGTCAATTTTCTGAAGACAGAAATACAAAAAACGCTTCGGTTTTACAAAACGATTTGTTCTTTCACGATTTTGAAGATTTAATAACTCTTTCACAATCGCATAATGGCTGGTTTACCCCTGAACACGTTTACTTTAGCATTCAATCATGGGCAAAAGCATTAACGGAAGACAACTTAAATAACTGGATAAATCCATATGATTTCTCCAATACAACCACAAAAAAAGTAGGACTAGTTTTAGCTGGAAATATTCCATTAGTAGGCTTTCATGATTTTCTTTCGGTATTAATTTCTAGTCATGACGTATTAGTAAAAACATCCTCAAACGATCAATATTTATTAAAATTTTTAGCAAAATATTTGATTGCTATAGAACCAAAACTTAACTCAAAAATAACGTTTGTTGAAGGTAAATTAGAAGGTTTTGATGCTGTTATTGCAACAGGAAGTAATAATACCGCTAGATATTTTGAATATTACTTTAAAGATAAACCAAGTATTATTCGTAAAAACAGAAATTCTGTAGCTATTTTAAATGGACAAGAATCATTTGAAGATTTAGTGCTATTAGGCGAAGATATTTTTAGATATTTTGGATTAGGTTGTAGAAATGTTTCTAAACTTTTTGTTCCTAAAGGTTATAATTTTGACAACTTCTTCAAAGCGATGTATGAATACCGCGATGTAATCAAATATGAAAAATATGCTAATAATTATGATTACAATAAAGCGGTTTTCTTAATGAGTAACTTTCAATTATTAGATAATGAATTTTTAACAATCAAAGAAGATAGTAGTTACGCATCCCCTATTTCTTCTGTATTTTATGAATTCTATGATAATTTAGAGGAATTAAATTCTCGATTACTAACTGAAACTGAACAAATTCAATGCATCGTCTCTAATTGTTTTGCTCAAAATTCTGTTGCTTTTGGACAAACACAACAGCCTAAACTTTGGGATTACGCAGACAATGTTGATACTTTAGCCTTTTTATCAAAAATATAATTTCATTTTTAATAATTATTACCTAATAATAAAACGTTTTCGTTAATAATATTATAGAATTATTATCAAATTAAAGGATGATATTTATTTGTTATTTACGAAATTTGTCGTTTTAAAAAAATATTCAAAAATAACTACTTCCACAACAATGAAAAAACACAACTACAGTGCTGGTCCATGCATACTTCCTCAAGAAGTTTTTGAAAAATCGGCGCAAGCTATTTTAGATTTCAATAATTCTGGCTTATCAATTTTAGAAATTTCACACCGAAGCAAAGATTTTGTTGCAGTAATGGATGAAGCGAGAGCCTTAGTTCTAGAACTTTTAGGATTAGAAGGCAAAGGATATCAAGCCTTATTCTTAGCGGGTGGAGCCAGTTTAGAATTCTTAATGGTTCCATACAATTTAATGAAAGTAGATGGAAAAGCTGCTTATTTAGATACTGGAACATGGGCAAATAGTGCTATTAAAGAAGCAAAACATTTTGGAGAAACTATAGTTGTTGCATCATCTAAAGCAGAAAACTACAATCATATTCCAAAAGATTATTCAATTCCAAGTGATGCAAGTTATTTTCATTGTACGAGTAACAACACCATTTTTGGAACACAAATGAAATCGTTTCCTACTGTAAATGTTCCTTTAGTTTGCGATATGAGTTCTGATATTTTTTCACGCGTTTTAGATTTTTCAAAATTTGATTTAATTTATGCTGGAGCACAAAAAAATATGGGACCCGCTGGCGCAACTCTAGTTGTTGTTAAAGAAGAAATTTTAGGCAAAACTGGAAGAACAATTCCAAGTATGTTAGACTACCAACAACATATTTCAAAAGAGAGCATGTATAACACACCTCCAGTGTTTCCAATTTATGCTTCACTTTTAACTTTACAATGGTTAAAAAAATTAGGTGGTATTGCAGCAATTGAAAAAATAAATGAAGCTAAAGCAGCTTTATTATATTCAGAAATCGACAGAAACCCTTTATTTAAAGGAGTTGCTGCAACTGAAGATCGTTCAAATATGAATCCAACATTTGTTTTAGTAAATCCAGAACATGAAGCATTATTTGACAGTATGTGGAAAGCTGCAGGTATTTCAGGTTTAGCTGGACATCGTTCGGTAGGTGGATATCGTGCTTCCATGTATAATGCTCTACCAATTGAAAGTGTTCAAGTGTTAGTTGATGTAATGAAAGAATTAGAAAATAAAATTTAGTAACTAGTTATTAGTAGAATAAAAATATATAGAATGAAAGTATTAGCAAACGACGGAATTTCAAAAAGCGGTATCAAAGCTTTAGAAAAAGGAGGTTTTGAAGTAATTACAACAAAAGTAGCACAAGAACAAGTGGCTAACTACATCAATACCCACGATGTAAAAGTTATTTTAGTTAGAAGTGCAACAAAAGTGCGTAAAGACATTATCGATGCTTGTCCAGGACTAAAAATCATTGGTCGTGGTGGTGTTGGAATGGATAATATTGATGTTACTTATGCTCGTGAAAAAGGATTACATGTAATTAACACACCTGCTGCTTCTTCTGAAAGTGTAGCCGAATTAGTATTTGCACATTTATTTACTGGGGTACGTTTTTTACATGATTCTAACCGAAATATGCCACTAGAAGGCGACACCCATTTTGAAGGATTAAAAAAAGCCTATGCAAATGGAGTTGAATTAAGAGGTAAAACTTTAGGGATTATTGGTTTTGGTCGTATTGGCCAAGCAGTTGCTAAAATGGCTCTTGGTTTAGGAATGAAAGTAGTTGCTGCTGATAAATTTGTGAGCGAAGCTATTATTCGTGTAGATTTTTACAATGGTCAATTTATTAATGTTGATATAAAAACAGAACCTTTAGAAGATATTTTTAAACATTCTGACTTTATTACATTACATGTTCCTGCTCAAGATGGATATGTAATTGGAAAAGAAGAATTTGCTCAATTAAAAGATGGTGTAGGAATTGTAAATTGTGCGCGTGGTGGTGTTATTGATGAAGTTGCTCTTGTAGAAGCTTTAGACAATAACAAAGTATTATTCGCTGGTTTAGATGTTTTTGAGAATGAACCTACTCCAGAAATTAAAATTTTAATGCATCCAAAAATTTCATTAACACCACATATTGGTGCCGCTACAGGTGAAGCTCAAGATAGAATTGGAACTGAATTAGCAGAACAAATTATAAGTTTGTTGAAAAACAATTAAAACTATCATTAATGATTAAAAGCATCAATTTATTTGGTGCTTTTTTTTATCTTTATACTCTTAATTTTAAGCTATGAAACGTAGTATTGTACTTCTTTTTAGTGGATTTTTAATTCTAGTTGCTTGTAATGCTTCTCAGAGTAAGAAAAAAATTGAAGAAAAATCACAACTAGAAAGTGATACAATTCGCATAGCAAATAAAGAAATTGAGTACGAGGTTTTAATAATTGATGTTGGGTTTTCTTCTTGGTTTAATAGTAACGCAAAACCAAGAAATTATTATTCTAAATCATATTTAGAATCGAGAAACAGAGTTTGGGTATTGGAATGGAACAGAAGAGCAATGCTATCTTCACAATACAATCAAAATTTATATGAAATGACAATTAATTATGAAACTAATATTAATTACGGTTACGAAGTTAATTATATGCTTTACAATTATTTAGTTTATTTCCAACTCAAAAACAATCAAAAACTCGGTGGATTTTCACCAAGAATTTAAATTATGAAGAAATTAAAAGAACGCTGGAACGTAACCACAAATTTGCAATTAATAGTTATTTTTATCGTATTTGCAATTACTGGATTCAGTTCGTTACAATTAGCGAAACCATTTTTAACCTTAATAGGTATTCCTGAAACATTTCAACCTCATTGGTTGTATAGAGTTTTACGCATCGTACTAATTTTCCCTATCTATCAAGTTTTACTCGTTTTAATGGGATTTATTTTCGGTCAATTCACTTTCTTTTGGGAATTTGAAAAGAAAATGCTAAATCGAATGAAACTAGGTTTTATAGCCAATTATGTTGATTCCAAATTAAAAAAACAAAAGACCGACATTTAGTCGGTCTTTCTTATTATAACGGAATGTTACCGTGTTTTCTTTTGGGTGTATCAACCACTTTATTTTCTAGCATACTAAAAGCTTTTAGTAATTTTCTTCTCGTATCATGAGGTAAAATAACCTCATCAATAAATCCGCGCTGTGCAGCTGTGTATGGATTTGCAAATAACTCTGCATATTCTGCTTCTTTTTCTAATAATTTAGCAGCTGGATCTGCAGCTTCACTAATTTCTTTTTTGAAAATAATTTCAGAAGCTCCTTTTGCTCCCATTACTGCAATTTCAGCTCCTGGCCATGCAAAATTCATGTCAGCACCAATGTGTTTTGAATTCATTACATCATAAGCACCACCATACGCTTTACGAGTAATCACAGTAACTCTTGGAACAGTAGCTTCGCTAAATGCATATAATAATTTAGCTCCGTGAACAATAATTCCGTTCCATTCTTGGTCGGTTCCTGGCAAGAAACCTGGTACATCTTCTAATACTAATAATGGTATATTGAAACAATCACAAAAACGGACAAATCGTGCACCTTTAATAGATGATTTAACATCTAAACATCCCGCTAAAAATTTTGGATTATTAGCCACAATTCCAATACTTCTTCCACCTAATCTGGCAAAACCTACGATGATATTTTCGGCAAAATCTTTGTGAATTTCAAAAAACGAATCTTCATCTATGATATTTGCAATAACATCATGCATATCATAAGGTTTATTCGCATTATCTGGAACAATTGCATCTAACTTTTCTCGTTTTTCATCACCTAAAACATATGGTATTTTAGGAGTTGTTTCTCTGTTGTTTTGCGGAACATAGCTCAATAATTTTTTAATATCTTCCAAACATTCTACGCCATTGGGAGATGTAATATGCGCTACACCCGATTTAGTTGAATGCGTGCTTGCTCCTCCTAATTCTTCCGATGTTACTTCTTCGTTTGTAACTGTTTTTACCACATTTGGACCCGTAACAAACATATAACTATTTCCTTCCACCATCATGGTAAAGTCAGTCATTGCTGGCGAATAAACAGCTCCTCCAGCACATGGCCCAAGTATTGCAGAAATTTGCGGAATAACTCCTGATGATTGTACATTTCTGTAGAAAATATCAGCATAACCACCTAATGAACGAACTCCTTCTTGAATACGAGCACCACCAGAATCATTTAGTCCAATCATTGGTGCACCACTTTTCAAAGCCATGTCCATTACTTTGCAGATTTTCTCAGCATGCGTTTCTGATAAAGAACCTCCAAAAACCGTAAAATCTTGTGCAAATACATAGACAACTCTACCGTTAATTGTTCCATAACCTGTAATTACACCATCACCATAATAGATTTCTTTTTCCATTCCAAAATCGGTTGTTCTGTGAGTTACTAACATACCAATTTCTTCAAAAGAACCTTCATCTAAAAGGTATTCTACTCGCTCTCTTGCAGTTAATTTCTTTTTAGCATGATGCGAAGCTATTCGTTTCTCGCCTCCACCTAATTTGGCTAAAGCTATTTTATCGTTTAATATTTTTATTTTATCTTCCATTTTCTTCCAATGAGTCAATTAGACAATTTGTCGATGTGCCAATTAATTTGGTAATCGTAACACTTTTTGGTCTTCAAGGTATTTTTGTAATGCAATCATTGCTGCGATTTCTGCTTCAATATCTAATTTTGATTTTAGTTTTTCTGCATCATAATAGGCTTTTACAAAACCGGTATCAAAATCACCAGAACGAAATGCTTCGTGCTCCATTACAAACTTTCCAAAAGGCAAAGTTGTTGCTACGCCTTCTACATGATAATTATCGATGGCTTTAATCATTAATTCGATAGATTCTTCTCGAGTTTTTCCGTAAGTTACTAATTTGGAAAGCATTGGATCGTAATAAATTGGCACATCCATTCCTTCTTCAATACCGTTATCCACACGAATTCCTTCGCCTTCAGGTAATTTATAAGTACTTAAAAAACCTACATTTGGTAAGAAATCATTCATAGAATCTTCAGCATATACACGAAGTTCCATAGCGTGCCCGTGAATTTTTAAATCTTCTTGTTTAATATCTAATGCTTCGCCACGAGCCACACGGATTTGCAATTCAACCAAATCCAATCCCGAAATCATTTCTGTAACTGGATGTTCTACTTGTAAACGTGTATTCATTTCTAAAAAGTAGAAATTATGATCGGCATCCATTAAAAACTCAACTGTTCCAGCTCCAAGGTAATCACAAGCACGAGCCACTTTAACAGCAGCTTCGCCCATTTCTTTACGTTTTTCAGGAGTTAAAATACACGAAGGTGCTTCTTCCACCACTTTTTGATGACGACGCTGAATACTACATTCTCTTTCAAAAATATACAATACATTTCCATGACTATCAGCCATAATTTGGATTTCGATATGTCGTGGTTTGGTTACATATTTTTCAATAAAAACAGAACCATCACCAAAAGCAGAAGTTGCTTCACTAATTGCACGATTCATTTGTGATTCAAAATCTTCTTCTTTTTCAACCACACGCATTCCTTTTCCACCACCACCAGCAGATGCTTTTATCAAAATTGGAAAACCAACTGCTTTTGCTGTTTTTTTAGCTTCTTCTACATCAATAATTGCATGATCTACTCCAGGAACCATGGGAATATCATATTTCATAACCGCTTCTTTGGCTGCTAATTTACTTCCCATCATTTCAATGGCTTTCGATTTTGGTCCGATGAAAATGATATTATTTTTTTCACATGCTTCTGCAAAAGAAGAATTTTCACTTAAAAATCCATAACCTGGATGAACTGCATCAACACCTAAATCTTTACAAACTTCGATAATCTTATCACCACGTAAGTAGGATTGACTTGAAGCTGCTTCACCAATGCAAACGGCTTCGTCAGCATATTTTACGTGAAGAGCATTTCTATCGGCAGTGGAAAAAACAGCTACGGTTTTAATACCCATTTTTTTGGCGGTTTTCATTACTCGAATAGCAATTTCTCCGCGATTGGCAACTAATATTTTTTTAATTTCTTTCATCTTGATTTTTATTTCAGGTTTCAGGTTGAAAAAGTTTGTATTCAAAGTTAAAATGAGTCACTATATAAAATTGAAAACCATAACTTGAAACTTTAAACTTTTTATTCAAATTCAACTAATAATTGTCCTTTATCTACCGCATTCCCTTTTTCAACCGCAATAGATTTGATAACTCCATCACGTGGCGAAAGGAAACTATTTTCCATTTTCATAGCTTCAAGAATTAATAAAGGATCGTTTTCTTTTACGCTTTGACCAACTTCAACACTGATTTCTAGAATTAAACCAGGCATTGGCGCTTTGATAGCGTTAACCACTTTAGTTTTTCCTCGCTCAATTCCCATACTTTTGATTAATTCATCTAAAGCATTAGAAATAACAACTTCGTATGAATTATTGTTTATTTTAACCGTATATTTTTTGGAAATAAAATCTGCTGAAACTATTTCAGCTTTGTAAGGCTTACTATCTTTAAGTACATGAAAATTACTTTCAGCAACTTTAACAGCGTTTAATTTTGTGCTTTCACTTTCAGTAACTTCAAACGAAGTAGTATTATTTACTAAAAGTCTATAATTGACATCCATATGAGTTTGTTTTTAGTTGACGTAAACTTACAAAAAGAAAACGTTTGCGTAAATGATAAATCTCATAAAATTTGTAAAAATAATATAGCTAAATTATAACAAAAGTAACCCTGATTTCCTTAAAGTTTGAACAGGTTTACCATACCAAAACAATTCAAAATCAGCTAATTCACTCTCAAAATTCGCTTTTAATTGTGAAAAAGTGATTTTATGTTCTGCTTGAATTGAAAGTAATTCTAATACAGAAACTAACCATTCTCCTTCTGTTTTATTTAAAACTATATCAAATGTATGCGTTTTGTTATGAAACGTTAATTTCATCATTTCCCAAGAATTTCCCTTTTTAGATTTGGTAAAAGTTTCAACTTGCGGATTTTTTCCCAACCAAACGACTTTTGCATTTGGTTTTGTAGTGAAATTTTGCTCTTTTTCTAAACAATTAGATATAAAATCAGGTGCAATTTTTGTTTTAGGAATTTTAAAATCGAACCAATCTTGCAAATCATAATCAAAACAAATTCCATGCATGAAATTGAATAATGATTTCTTTAATCCAAAACTAAACTTATCGTGATTGATTCCCGTTTTATCTTTAAAATTAATGTCGTTATTAGCAAATGTAATTTTGTTTTGTTCTGGAATTACCCCAAATTCCTCAGGGAACATTCCCACAGGAGAATGCGCTGTCATAGCAAATTGATGCCAAAAACCACTTTGTAAAACACCTAATTCAAACAATTGACGCACCATTTCTAAACTATCTACTGTTTCTTGAATGGTTTGTGTTGGGTAACCGTACATTAAATATGCATGTACCATTATACCAGATTCAGTGAAATTTCGGGTAACTTTTGCTACTTGCTCTACGGTAACTCCTTTTTTGATTAATTCTAAAAGGCGATCTGTAGCCACTTCTAATCCGCCAGAAACCGCAATACAACCGGATTCTTTTAATAAAAAACATAAATCAGCGGTGAAGCTTTTTTCGAAACGAATATTTGTCCACCAAGTGACTACTAATTTACGTTTAATGATTTCCAGCGCTACTTCACGCATTAAAGCTGGCGGTGCTGCTTCGTCTACAAAATGGAATCCGTTTTCGCCTGTTTGAGCGATTAATTCTTCCATTCTGTCTACCAAAATTTTAGCAGCGATGGGTTCGTATAACTTAATATAATCTAAAGAAATATCACAAAATGTACATTTTCCCCAATAACAACCATGTGCCATCGTGAGCTTGTTCCACCGTCCATCGCTCCATAAACTGTGCATAGGATTGGCAATTTCGATGACCGAAATATATTTATCTAGCAATAAATCAGAATAATCTGGTGTTCCTACTTCACTTTGTTTGTAATCGTGACGTGTGGTGGTGTTTTTATATACTACTTGGTTGTTTTCTAGAAGAAAAGTTCTTTTAAATTCAGATTCTGAAACAAGTTCAGAATGACAAATAAAATTATGAAGCAATTCAACTGGTAATTCACCATCATCTAACGTAATAAAATCAAAGAATTCGAAAACACGTTGGTCTTTTAATTCACGAAGTTCCGTGTTAGGAAATCCGCCACCCATTGCAATTTTCACATTTGGAAAATTAGCTTTTAAAAACTGTGCACAACGAAAAGCACTGTATAAATTTCCAGGAAAAGGAACTGAAATTAAAACTAATTTTGGTTGAACTTCTTCTATTCTATTATTTAAAATTTTGATTGTGATTTCGTCTATAAAAGTTCTTTCGTTTTGTAAATGATTGTAAAGTTCATCAAACGAATTTGCGCTTCTTCCCAAACGCTCTGCATAACGACTAAAACCGAAATTTTCATCAACACATTCTACAATAAAATCCGATAAATCTTCTAAATATAAGGTGGCTAAATGTTTGGCTTTATCTTGCATTCCCATACTACCAAAAGCAAATTCCATATCGTCTAATTGGTCAAATCGTGATGCTTCTGGAAGAAAATTTCCAGCACAAATTTGTCGAGCTAACGATGGATTTTTTCCTTGAAGAAAAGCAATTACAGAATCTATTGTTTTGATGTATTCGTCTTTGAGCGCATAAATTCGCTGTGAATTTGGTCCAAATTCTCCAAACTTGAAACTTGAAACTTGAAACAAACTTTCTAAACCTTTTTTTGAAAACAATTCTAAAATCACTTCAATCCCTAAATCCATTTGGAACGCCGAAATATTTTTGGTATTCAAAAAACCTTTAATATAAGCTGTTGCTGGATACGGTGTATTCAGTTGGGTAAAAGGTGGTGTGATTAGAAGGAGGTTTTTCAATGTGAATAATTTTAGCAAAAATAACTCTTTTTTTAAATACTAACTCCTTGTTAAAGACGTTTTAGGAACAAAGATTTTTAGTATTTTAGCAAAAAAATAACTAAAATGCCAAACGACTGTATAACGTATCAAAATTCAGGCTATTTCATTCCGCTAATTGTTGATTATTTAGACCAAAAATCTGAATTAAAATCGTTATACAATCGCTTCCCAACTATAGAAAACTTTAAATTTCAGTTAGAAGAAAAAGGAGAAAATTTTCCAATTGAAAATAGAAAAATTTTAGTAGATGCTTTAAAAAAACAACATACTAATTTTCACATTTCGGAAGTAACTACTAACAATATTGAGCTTTTAAATCAACCTAATACCTTTACAATTACAACTGGCCATCAGTTAAATTTACTTACGGGCCCTTTATACTTTATTTATAAAATTATTACAGTAATTAATTTAACTAAAGAGCTAAAAGCTGCTTATCCTGAAAATAATTTTGTTCCTATTTATTGGATGGCAACCGAAGATCATGATTTTGAAGAAATTAATTTTTTTAATTTTAAAGAAAAGAAAATCCGATGGGAAAAAGAAAGTAATGGACCTGTTGGTAGATTAAATACTCAAGGGTTAGATAACGTTTTTGATGCTTTTTCTTTCGAATTAGGCTTAGGCAATAATGCCAATTATTTGAGAGATTTATTCCAAAAATCATATCTTGAACATGACAATCTAGCAGATGCAACAAGATATTTAACCTATAAACTATTTCAAAAAGAAGGATTAGTTATTGTTGATGGAGATGATTCAGAACTAAAAAAAATATTTATTCCGTATGCCAAAAACGAATTATTACATCAAACTTCATTTAAAAAAGTAAATGAAACACTTCCGCTAATAAAAAAATATTCGATTCAAGTAAATCCTCGAGAAATTAATTTATTCTATATTCAAGATCAATTAAGAGAGCGTATTATTTATGAAAATGGAAATTATAAAATCAATAATACTCTTTTATCTTTTTCTGAAAGCGAGTTACTAACCGAACTAGAGAATAATCCTGAAAACTTTAGCCCTAATGTTATTTTAAGACCATTATACCAAGAAGTCGTTTTACCTAATTTATGTTATATTGGTGGTGGTGGTGAAATTGCTTATTGGTTAGAATTAAAATCAAATTTTGAAGTCCATAAAATTACGTTTCCAGTACTTTTAGTTCGTAATTCAGTGCTTTTAGTAACTAAAAAACAACAGTCTAAATTAGATAAATTACACTTACATTGGAAAGATATTTTCTTAGACCAAAAAACACTTTTAAATAATAAAACTAAGGATTTTTCTAAATTTACTATTGACTTTTCAGAACAAAAAGAAACCTTAAAAAGACAATTTGAAGTAGTAAATGAAATCGCGCACGAAACAGATCCTTCATTCCTTGGAGCAGTTAAAGCGCAAGAAGTAAAGCAATTAAAAGGATTAGATAATTTAGAAAAAAGACTTTTAAAAGCAGAAAAAAGAATTCATAATGAAAAACTAGAACGAATTATACAAATTCAAAATCAACTTTTTCCAAACCAAGGATTGCAAGAAAGAACGACAAATTTTAGTTCTTTTTGTGAAGAAATTGATTCTTTCGATTCATTTTTAAATCAACTACAAAACCAACTACAACCTTTAGAACAACATTTTTCTGTTGTCATATTATAAAATATCAATAAAAAGCTTTTTTATCCAACAAAAAATAATATATTTATTTTTTTAACATTAAAACAAGACACAATCACATTATTATAACATTTTTTTACAAACAATGTTATAATAATGTTATATTTGCATACCCTAAATTAATAACACAACTTATGAAAAAAATTACGATTTATTCAACCTTATTAATTGCAATTTTATCTTTATTCGCATTCAAAAACACTATTTTAAACTCTGAATTAATAAAAATTGAAGGAGGAACTTTCAAAATGGGTTCCAAAAATTCTGATGGATTAGCCGATATTGACGAACAAAAAGAACACAATGTTAACCTAACAACCTTTGAAATTAGCAAATTTGAAGTAACCGTTTGGGAATGGAAACAGTTCATCAAAGCTAATAAAATGAAAATGCCTTCAAAACCAACATGGGGCTGGCAAGACAATCATCCAATAAATGGTGTAACTTGGAATGAAGCAATAGCCTATTGTAATTGGTTAAGTAAAAAAGAAAAATTACAACCAGTATATTCTAAAAAAGGTCCTAACTTTATTTGTAATTTTAAAGCTAATGGTTACAGATTACCCACTGAAGCAGAATGGGAATTTGCTGCAAAAGGCGGAACACTTTCTAAAGGATTTAAATATAGTGGAAGTAATTCATTAGACGATATTGCTTGGCATAAAGGAAATAGCACTGGAACTCCTCATACAATAGGAACAAAATTACCTAATGAATTAGGACTATATGATATGAGCGGAAACGTATGGGAATGGTGTTGGGATTGGTATAACAAAGATTTCTACAAACTAGAAAAAGGAGATAACCCAAGAGGACCTGAAATGGGAAATAGAAGAAGCGTTAGAGGTGGATCTTGGGATAGCCAAGCTAACTACGTAAGACCTGCAAACAGAATTTCTACTGAACCAAATAAAACGCATGAATTTTATGGTTTTAGAGTTGCTAAATCAATTATAAAATAATTTAAAAACTCTTGCAAAACCTATTAATAATAGTAACTTTGCAAAAAACATAAAAAATGGCAACAAACAGAACTTTTACAATGATTAAACCAGATGCTGTAGAAAACGGACATATTGGTGGTATCTTAAACATGATTAATGAAGGTGGTTTCAAAATTGTATCTTTGAAATTAACACAATTAACAATTGCTGACGCTCAAGCATTTTATGCTGTTCATGCTGCAAGACCTTTTTTCGGAGAATTAGTTGAATTTATGACAAGAGGACCAATCGTGGCGGCAATCTTGGAAAAAGAAAATGCTGTTGAAGATTTCAGAACTTTAATTGGAGCTACAAATCCTGCAGATGCTGCTGAAGGAACTATTCGTAAAAAATACGCTACTTCAATTGGTGAAAATGCAGTTCACGGATCTGATTCTGATGAGAATGCTGCTATTGAAGGTGCTTTCCATTTTTCTGGAAGAGAGCAATTTTAGTATTCAGTGCTCATTCGCAGTTGACAGTATAGTCGATTATGTATAAAAATATAAAATCCCGATTCAATGAATCGGGATTTTTTTATCGCAAAATTAAATTCGTTACCAAATCTTTTCTAAGTTCTTCGTTAATCATTTTGATGATTTTATCTTTTCCGTAACTTAATTCTTCTCGCAAAACTGCCGAAGATAAGGCTACATAAAGTACTGAACCTTTTAATTGAATTTCGGTTGTGTAATTATTGACACCATTTCCCATTAAATTTTTCCAAGCCTCTCGAACATTTACAACATCCATACCCGCTTCCAATTTATTTTGAGATATAAATTGTTTCAATACATCACTAATAGGGCTTTCTTCATTAAATCGCTTTGCCATACTTATTTAATCGAAAATTTAACCGGTCTTTTGTAATGATATTCAAAATCTTGTTGGTTTTTAATAACTAATTTATCTTTTGTCAACTCGATAATTTCTTCGTTCCAACTAGCATAAGTAGTTTTATACTTAATTGTAGCATCACCATCTTTAACGGCAATAACAATATCTTCCTGAATATCATTAGTTAAATAGGTGCCGTCTAATTGAGGCATAACTTTTTTTCTAAAACCTTTTCCGTCTTTAATTTTAAAAAAATCAATAGTTTCATTTACCTTATATTCTTTCTTATCTCCATCAGGAAGTTCTACTTTTTCAATTTCCCAATAACCATTCAAATTATTCAAATCAGTTTTAGAAATAGTCTGTTTACAAGACAATAAAAGGCCAAAAACAATAAATAAAAATATTTTTTTCATTGTGTATAGTTTAATTATGGTATAAAATTACAACTATTTATTTTTTGAATTAAACTATTCGTTACTTTTATTGTCTAACAATTATATAAACGTTTTACTCCTATGAAAAAAATTATTACTTTTTTGTTAGCAATGGTATTAATTAGTTGTAGCTCTGATGAAACCTCAACTTCAACCATTCCAGAAGAAGAAATGTATTTCCCTCCAATAGGATCAACTAATTGGGAAACCAAGACTATTCAAAGTTTAAATTGGAATCAATCCGAAGTTCAACCTCTATTAGATTATTTAGAATTGAAGAATACAAAAAGCTTTATCATATTACATAATGGAAAAATTGTAATGGAAAATTATTTTAATGGTCATACTGCAACCACTCCATGGTATTGGGCAAGTGCTGGAAAAACATTAACTGCAACAGTCACTGGAATAGCAGAACAAGAAGGATTCTTAAATATTAACAATAAAGTTTCTGATTATCTTGGAACAGGTTGGACAAGTGCTCCACTTATCAAAGAAAATTTAATTACAAACAAACATCTTTTAACCATGACCTCTGGTTTAAACGATGCACTTGGAGATGATGTTTCTCCAGCAAACTTACAGTACGTTGCAAATGCAGGCACGCGTTGGGCCTATCATAACGTATACGTTAAACTACAAGACGTTGTGGCAACTTCTACGGGTCAAACATGGACAAACTATTTCAATACTAAGTTAAGAGATAAAATAGGCATGACAGGCGGTGCTTGGATTCAAGATGGAGGCTTGAGTGTATATTGGAGTACAACTAGAAATATGGCTAGATTTGGCTTATTAGCATTAAATAAAGGAAAATGGGAAAACACACAAGTTGTTCCTCAAGTTTATATGGAAAATGCAAGTGCTACTTCTCAAAACATCAACTTGGCATACGGATATCTATGGTGGCTGAATGGAAAGGCAAGCTATCATATGCCGCAAAGCCAAATTCAGTTGAACGGTTCACTTATACCATCTGGCCCTAATGATATGTATTGTGCATTAGGTAAAAATGATCAAAAAATATATGTAATCCCAAGCAGAAAACTAGTAATTATTAGAATGGGAGACGCAGCAGATGGAAGTAACTTTGCTTTATCAGATTTTGATGAAGTACTTTGGCAAAAAATAAATGCTGTTATCAACTAACAGCATTTATTTTTTATTTTTTTACTTTCTTTTTACCACTCGTAAACTTAATTAACAAGTACATAAATATTGCAAATGATGCTAACCGTAAGGTAAGGAATATAAAATCATAATCACTAAAAGGTATGGCAATTAAAGCCATAATTATAGCTGCTAATAACAACCGAACTGTTTTGTATTTTAAAAGTTCCATCTCTAATATATATCTTATTTAAAAAATGAATCTACAAATTCATATTTATTAAAAACTTGTAAATCCTCAATACCTTCTCCTACCCCAATATATTTAACCGGAATTTGAAATTGGTCAGAAATCCCAATAACTACTCCTCCTTTTGCGGTTCCATCTAATTTAGTAACTGCTAAACAAGAAACTTCCGTTGCTGCAGTAAACTGTTTAGCTTGCTCGAATGCATTTTGCCCAGTTGACCCATCCAAAACCAAAAGTACATCATTTGGTGTATTTTCCACCACTTTTTGCATTACTTTTTTCACTTTTGAAAGCTCGTTCATTAAACCAACTTTATTGTGTAAACGACCCGCTGTATCAATTATAACAACATCAGCATTTTGAGCCACCGCACTTTGTAACGTATCAAACGCTACTGATGCAGGATCACTCCCCATTTGTTGTTTTACAATAGGTACACCTACTCTATCAGCCCAAATTTGCAATTGGTCGATAGCTGCTGCTCTAAACGTATCTGCTGCCCCTAGAACTACGTTGTAACCCGCTTTTTTAAATTGATAAGCTAGTTTACCTATTGTCGTAGTTTTTCCAACACCATTAACACCAACCACCATGATTACATATGGTTTTTTATTTGCTGGAATTTCAAACTGAGTGGCTTCCCCTGAATTGGTTTCTGATAACAAACCTGCAATTTCTTCTCTTAGGATTCCGTTTAATTCATCAGTTCCAAGGTATTTGTCTTTTGAAACGCGTTCTTCAATACGCTCGATGATTTTCAGGGTAGTATTAACCCCAACATCAGAAGAAACTAATATTTCTTCTAAATTATCTAAAACTTCAGCATCAACTTTTGATTTTCCAGCAACAGCTTTGGTAAGTTTAGAGAAAAAAGATGTTTTTGATTTTTCTAAACCTTTATCCAATGATTGCTTTTCCTGTTCGTTTAAAACGGGTTCTGCTTTTGATGAAGAAAATATTTTTTTAAAAAAACTCATTTGAGATGATTTTTTGATTTATTACAATTATTTGATTGAAAACAGAATTCAGTAGCCTTTTGATTGTCCATAGCCCCGATTGCAGCAAACTACCATGTAGTGCGGAAAGCGGGAACACAGATTAAAAAAAGCGTTTTGTTTGGCTTCAAATAATTATAGTAGCAAATGTAAAAATAAAAAAGCTACTTTCAAACGAAAGTAGCTTTTCTATATAATTGTTTTTTATGAATTATTTCTTTTTCAAGAATTCATCAACTAATTCAGGAGCCATCACAGATTCAACGAATGTGTAAGCGCCAGTTTTTGGAGATTTAACCATTTTAATAGCTTTGGTTAATCTTTTTGAAGCTGTTTGTAACGTTGCTACGGTTTTCTTTGCCATGACTTATCTTATTTAATTTCTTTATGTACAGTTACTCTTTTTAAGATTGGATTAAATTTTTTAATCTCTAATCTATCTGGAGTATTTTTTTTGTTTTTAGTAGTAATGTAACGAGATGTTCCAGGAACCCCTGAAGTTTTGTGCTCTGTACATTCTAAAATAACTTGGATTCTATTACCTTTCTTTGCCATTTTGATATATATTATTGCGGATTATACAGATTTTACAAATCCGTTAGCTTTTGCATTTTTCAATACAGCAGCGATTCCATTTTTATTAATAGTTTTTAATGCAGCAGTTGAAATTTTCAACGTTACCCATCTATCTTCTTCAGGAATGTAAAAACGTTTTTTTACTAAATTAACAGAGAATTTTCTCTTTGTTTTATTCATAGCGTGAGAAACATTGTTCCCTACCATTGCTCTTTTACCTGTAAGTTCACAAACTCTTGACATTATTATTCAGCTTTATTTCGTTATCTAAAATCAGGGTGCAAAGAAACAAAATCGATTTCATATACACAACTATCTTTTATTATTTTTTTAAAATTTCTTTATAAATTAATTCCAATGCTTTACTAACCGCCCTATCAACAACCTTTTCACGTGGTTGACCAAAATTAAATTCTTCTACAAAAACAGCATTTGGCGTAGCAATAGCAACATAAACAATGCCTAAATCGGCTTGCGCATCACCTTTTGTTGGTCCTGCGTTTCCGGTTGTAGCAATTGCATAATCGGAAGTCATTATTTTTTGAACTGATTTTACCATTTCTGAAGCTACTTCTGTACTAACAACTCCGTATTTTTCAACAAACTCAATATCAATTCCTAATACATTTATTTTTGTTTCAGTAGCATAACTAACTACGCTTCCTTTAAAATAATTTGAAGCTCCAGAAACCGCCGTCAAAGTTGCTGCAATTTTTCCTCCCGTACAACTTTCGGCTGTTGAAATTGTAAGATTATTTTTCGTTAACAATCTTCCTAAAACAACCTCGATTGGTTCATCTTCATTATATCCAACAATTACATCACCAATTAATAAATCTAGTTTTTCAACTTGTTGTTTTATTTCATTTTTTAACAACTCTTCATTTCCTCCTCTTGCAGTTAATCTTAGCCTAACTTTTCCTGGACTAGGCAAGTAAGCAAGTTTAATAAAATGTGGCAAATTATTTTCCCAATCTTCAATTTGCTCCGCAATCATACTTTCCCCACGACCATAAGTCATAATGGTTTGATGGACAATATAGGGGCGCTCAAATTTTTGAACTAAATTTGGAATCACCTCATTATCAATCAAGTATTTCATTTCATAAGGAACACCTGGTAGCGAAATAAAAACAGTATTTTCTTTTTCCATCCACATTCCTGGCGCAGTTCCTACTTGATTAAAAAGCACTTTTGCTTTGGTTGGAACTAATGCTTGTTCTCTATTAATTTGTGTAATTGGTCGCTTATAAAACCCTTCAATAATTGATTTTACATGTGCTAAAACAGCTTCATTTTCAACTAAACTATCTTGAAAATAATCACAAAATGTCTTTTTAGTGATATCATCTTTTGTAGGGCCTAATCCCCCAGTTACAATAATAACTTCTACTTTATTTTGAAGCGAATGGAAGGTGTCTAAAATATGTTGTTTGTCATCTGAAATTGACAACATTTCATGCGTTGCAATACCGATTTTATCTAACGCTTTAGCGATGTAGGAAGAATTCGTATCAACAATTTGGCCAATAAGAATTTCATCGCCAATGGTTACTATAGCAGCTTTCATTTGAATATTTTATGGTTTTTGGGGAAGTTTAATTATAATAGAATTACAGTTTAAAATCTTTTTTTATTTCTTTTACTGCTAATTCTACTCTATCTTTTAAAGACTTGAATACTTCTTTAATTTCTTTTCTTTTACCTTCGGCTTTAGCCCAAGTTATGATTTGAAGATTTTCTTCATAAGCTAAATCCATTCCTAATAAATCTAATGTAGGTTTGATTTTATGACATGAAGCATAGGCTTTATCGAAATCTTTTTCTTCTATCGCAATTTTTATGGCTTTAATTTCTGCTGGAACTTCTTCAAAAAATAATGTTACGATTTGCAAAGCAAATTCAATATCATTTTCAGAAATCTCATAAACTTTTGCTAAATTGTATTGTAAAGCCATAATTACCTAATTTGAATTTTAAACATCGATTCTCCTTCTATAAAACCTTCTAAAACATCACCTTCTGTAACTTTGGCAACACCTTTTGGAGTACCTGTAAAAATAATATCTCCAATTTTTAGTGTAAAATATTGAGAAACATATGCAATTAACTCATCAATTTTCCACAACATTAAACTTGTATTACCCTCTTGAACTGTGACTTGATTTGATTTTAACTCAAAGTTAATATTTTCTAGCGAAGAATAATTTTTTTTCGATATAAAGTTTCCAATTACCGCTGAATGGTCAAATGCCTTAGCTTTTTCCCAAGGCAATCCCTTCTCTTTCAGTTTACTTTGCACGTCTCGAGCGGTAAAATCGATACCTAAACCAATTTCTTCATAATATTTATGAGCAAATTTAGCATCAATATGTTTTCCTACTCTACAAATCTTAACCAAAATTTCTACTTCATGATGAATATCATTACTAAAAGCAGGAATTACAAATGGGTTTTTATTTGGTAAAATAGCAGAATCAGGTTTCATAAAGATTACTGGTTCTGTTGGTCTCTCATTATTAAGTTCTGAAATATGATCAGCGTAATTACGCCCAATGCAAATTATTTTCATGGTTTTAATGATTAATAAAAAGTAATTAGCAACTAGTTACTAATTACTTTTTACTAGTTACACTATTTAGTATTTAACTTTCTCAATTTAATAGCCGTCAAAACTTTTTTGGTATATAACGGAAAATCAGCATTTTGAATCCAACCAAAATAACCTGGCTCTTTATCAAAAACATCATCTACCAAAGCACCTTTGTGTTTTCCGAAAGTAAAAATTTCTTTTCCTTCATTATTCAAAGCAATGAATCCAGCAAAGTCAACTGATTTTTTTCGCGTTGTAAATTCAGATAACGATTTCATATCATTTTCTAAATTCTCATAACGATCCAATTGTGATTTTAAGATTTCATACGTTGCCATTGTATCTGCTTCGGCACTGTGTGCGTTTTCTAAGCTTTGCCCACAATAGAATTTATAAGCCGCACTCAACGTTCTTTCTTCCATTTTATGAAAGATGGTTTGTACATCGACAGAAACTCGGTTTTTCATATCAAAATCAACTTCAGCACGCAATAATTCTTCGGCTAAAAGCGGAATATCAAATCTGTCCGAATTAAATCCAGCCAAATCAGAATCTTTAATCATGTTATGAACTTGCGTTGCTAATTCTTTGAAAGTTGGCTCATTGGCTACTTTTTCATCGGTAATTCCGTGCACAGCAGTAGTTTGTGGCGGAATTGGAATCGTAGGATTTACCAACCAAGTTTTGCTTTCTTTATTTCCGTTGGGGTAAACTTTAAATATTGAGATTTCTACAATTCGGTCTCTTGCTACATCAATTCCAGTGGTTTCAAGGTCGAAAAAGCAGATTGGGCGTGTTAATTTTAATTCCATAGTAATTATATATCCTACAAAGATAATTGAAGATTTTTTTTATTTACTAATTCTTGAAAATTTATAGTAAATAATTATTTCGGCAACCAATAAATTAAAAGTCCAACCAGACCAGGCGGCAATACTGTAGGCATCCATTGGTAAAGGTTCAAAAAAGAAGACTAATAGATATTTGAACAATCGAAGTGAAATTGCAGATAAGGTCAATGCAAAGCCACGGATAGCAAACTTTTGGTGTTTAATCACTTGTTTTTTCAAAATAAAATACAAAGACAAAAAAGTAAATAACATCCAAAAAGTTGACAATAACAAGAAAGAAACTTGTGCCAACAACCCACCATTTGCATAATATGACATTACCAAACCACTTGGTCCAGAAAGCAACAAAAGGATTCCAACATAAATTCTTCCTGAAATTCTATGTAATTTTATGTATTTTCTTTGAATGTAATTTGAAAACTGAAATGCACCAAAAATCATCAAAAAAATACTCGTGTACACATGTGTGAAAAAAGCAATTTTGTAATGATTTAAAACAATTACCTCTTGTTTAATTCGTAAAAAAGCTACATCAGTATCATATGGAATATACTGAAGTGTTATCAATAAAAGTAGATATGAAAAATAAATATATCCAATCCACAAAAGATATTTTGAATATTTAATCCACATTATCTTCCAAAAGTATCATAGTATTCTTCCGCATTTTGCTCATAACGAAGTAGTAAATCGATATTTTTCTTTTCGATTTCGGTTAATTCATCTTTAATATCCCCAAAAACTGGCATATACCAATCAAATTGTTCAAAATAAACACGCAATTGCTTATCGCGAAAAGCGAATCCGTGACGGGCAAAAATTGAATTTCTGAGAATAAAAATATCGGCTTTTGATAAATTGGAAACGAAATCAGAAGTTAATTCTTCATTTGAAGCGTTCTTTTCGAACAACTTTTCTGTAGTTGCATAATATTCGTTATCAATATACTCTTCAACCTTCCCATCAATTGTATCTGTAGCATAAACATATTCTTTTGATTTATCTGTATCAAAGAAAGTCATGTCTAAGTTTTGTGCTTTATCATAAACAAAAAGTTTCTTCTTTAAATCAAAATTTCGTTTATAAATCATTAATTCAGACTGTTTGTAAGCTTCCCAATTTCCTTTCATAACAGAATCGGTCTTTTTAATTTGAATTGAAAAATTTCCATCGGTTTTTGCTTTTTTGAACTCATCAACTTGCATTGTAAAACCGGATGTATTTTCAAACAATACACCTTTAAACGGACTAATATTTCCAGCAGAAATTGAATGTCCAATGATAGAATCACCTTTAATTTCATCTATCGAAAATGTGATTTTTCTAGTAATTAAGTTTGAATATTTTTCGTTTCCATAAATTGTATCCATTTCTTCATCCGATAAATTAGCATTAAAATCGCCCACCCAATAACCTAACAAATCTTCTTTGCTATTCACAACTAAGCTATTACTAACCTTTGGTTCTACGAATTGAATTTCTTCAAAAGTTTGCTCTGCTACAAATTTCCTTTCATTTTTAATTGCTTCTTTACAAGAAATAGTTAAGAATAAGATACAAATTAATGGATACAAAAATTTCATAAGATGGATTTAATAAATCAAAAATAACAAAAAACCCGACACTTTTCAGTATCGGGTTAATTTATAATTTATCTGAAATTAGAAATCTCTGTTTACATCAAAAGCTTCTAAATAATCTGCAACGCGTTTCACGAAACTTCCTCCTAACGCTCCATCAACTACTCTATGATCATAAGAGTGTGATAAGAACATTTTTTGACGGATTCCAATGAAATCACCTTCTGGGGTTTCAATAACCGCAGGCACTTTTCTAATGGCTCCTAAAGCTAAAATACCTACTTGTGGTTGGTTGATAATTGGCGTTCCAAAAATAGAACCAAAAGTTCCTACATTTGTAACTGTATATGTTCCGCCTTGCGTATCGTCTGGTTTTAATTTTCCTGCTTTAGCACGGTTTCCTAAATCGTTTACTGCTTTTGCCATTCCAACTAAGTTTAATTGGTCAGCATTTTTAATTACAGGAACAATTAAGTTCCCGTTTGGTAAAGCAGCAGCCATTCCTAAATTGATATTTTTACGTTTAATAATAAAATCACCATCAACTGAAATATTCATTCCTGGGAAATCTTTCAAAGCTTTTGCAACCGCTTCCATCATAATTGGAGTAAAAGTTAGCTTCTCACCTTCTCTCTTTTCGAAAGCAGCTTTCACTTTATCTCTCCATTTTACGATATTAGTAACATCAACTTCAATGAACGATTGTACGTGAGCCGAAGTTTGAACCGAAGCTACCATGTAACCCGAAATCAACTTACGCATTCTGTCCATTTCCACAATCTCATCCCCACCATTTACAGAAACCGGTTGCGGGTTTGAAGTTACGGGTTTCGAGTTTTGAGCAACAGGAGTTGACTGAATACTTGAAGTTGAAGACTGAACACTAGTTTGACTTCCTCTATTTTTGATATAATTTAATAAATCTTCTTTGTTTACGCGACCATCTTTACCAGAACCAGCAATTGTCTCTAATTCGGCTAAAGATATTCCTTCTTCTTTTGCAATATTTTTTACTAATGGCGAAAAGAATTTATCCGATGTTGAAAAATCTGCTGGAGCAACAGTTTCTTTTGCTGATTCTACTTCTTTAGCAACTTCAGCAACTGCAACTGGAGTGTCTGCTTTAACATCTGGAGTTGATGCAACAGCACCACCTTCGGTTTCGATAATAGCGATAGTTTGTCCTACTTGAACTACATCATCGGTATTAAATAAAATTTCAACAAGTGTTCCTGCAACTTCCGAAGGCACTTCACTATCTACTTTATCAGTAGCTATTTCAAGAACTGCTTCATCCATTTCAATTTTATCGCCAACTTTTTTTAACCAGTTGGTTACGGTTGCTTCAGCAACACTTTCACCCATTTTAGGTAATTTCAATTCAAACTTTGCCATATCTTTAAACTAAAGTTGTTTTTTTCTATTTGATTTGCAAAAATAATAATTTTTCAATCAATATACAGAGAATTCAATAATTTTTTACAACAATCTTATTTGCCCTCTATCATTAGAATTATTACTTCCTATTAAATAATTAGAACTTAAAATATAATTCTTGAAACTTATATTTTTAGACTTATTTAACTTCATAAAAGTAATAATTTCAGTAAAACTAAAACTAGTGGTATCAAATATTATTTCTATATTTTTTTGAGATTGATGCTCAAAATGATTAAAATCAGATAAATAAGTCGTTTTTTTTGATAGTTCTAACTTCAAATTTTCTTTTGTAAAAACAATGTATTCGTCAATATTTCGGACTTCATTCTTCTGCTGATTCTTTTTCAACAAACTAAAAACAACAGTTCCCGCTTGCATTATCACATCAAAAAACCAAGATTTTTTGAAATGTTTTTTATAAAAAAATTGCATCGCTTGACGGAAACGCTTCATATAAGTTCCATCTCGAACGGTACTTTCTCCTTTATAATGGATCACCGAAGTTTCGTGAAAGTAATAATTCGATTTTCCAGCTTTCAAAACTAAATAACTTAAATCGATATCATCCGAATACATAAAGCAATTTTCATCAAACCCGCCAACTTTTAAATATAATTCGCGTTTCATCATCATAAAAGCACCAACTAAAATATCCACTTTCCCAGATTCGTTTTCGGACAAATGCTGAGCATAATATTTTCCAAAATAATTTGAAATTTTATACAATCCAAAAATCTTAGTAAAAGCTACCCAAGGAGTTGGAACGCCACGTTTACTTTCGGAAAGGAAATTTCCAGCACCGTCGATTAATTTACAACCTATAATTCCAGTGTTCAGTTGCCAGTTTTTAGTGTTCAGTATTTTAGAAAAAGTATCTTCAGCAACAACCGTATCTGGATTCAAAATACAAATGTATTCACCATTTGCTTGAGCAACTCCGATGTTATTTGCTTTTGGAAAACCTAAATTATCTTGGTTTTCGATTAGTTTGATATGCGGAAATTTGGTTTTCATCATCTCGCAACTATCGTCAGAAGAAGCGTTATCAATGACTATAATTTCGCTATCAATGCCTTCCAATGCTTTTTGAACACTAAAAACACATTGCTCTAAAAAATAGCGGACGTTGTAGTTGAGAATGATTATGGATAGTTGCATTGTACAAATATAACAAGAATTAAATCTTAATAGTTTAGATATTTATCAAGTAAAATTGGATTTTTCTTATTGTTCCAAAATAGAATCAAATCAATTCTTAATTCTATTTCTGAAATTTTGAAGTAAATAGTTGTCTGTTTTGAAATCACAAAAGAATATACTTGATTTTCAGATTCATTTTTTCCAATTTTTGGATTTTCAGAAATTGATTGAAGACAATTTTGAACTAAAAGTCCAAATTTATCAACTTCTTTTTGATTCCATTTTTCAAAAATAAAATCCATTTCTTCAGAAAAAGTAATTTCTGCTAATTTTGACCAATGAATCGAATACATTATTTACTTGAAATTGTATTTTTTCTTCATTTCTGCCATAACTTGTTCATGAGGCTTTGTTTGCCCCAATTCAATTTGTTTGAGTCCAATTTCAAGCATTTGAACCAAAACAGGATGTAATTCTTCAGAAGATACCTCACTTTTAGGAGTTACTTCGTATGCTTCTGCTGGTTCTTCTATTTTATTTTTCTTTTTGGAAATCATAAAATGCATTTTCACAAAGTTAGGAAATAATATAGAATATTATTCTTTTATTTTCAAATCTTTGATTAATTCTGAAGGCTCAACGGCTAGTGCTTTTGAAATTTTAAAGAATAAATTCATTGTCATTCCTTGATTATGATCAAAAATAAGTCGAATTGTTTTCTCATCACACCCAACGTCTTTTGCAAACTTAGATTTATTCCCTTCATATTTTTCAATAAAGAGATCATAAATTCTTTTAATCAGAATAGCTTTTATTTCTTCCAATTGTTTTTGCATTTAACAAATAAAACCAACTAAAAGAAAAAAAATCAATTCTTGTTACGGAGTTTTATCCGAATTTTATATATTTGGAAAATTTTAAACTATTCAAAATGAAAAAAATTCTATTATTAAGCATCAGTATTTTGATTTTTGCTTCGTGTTCTAAAGATGATGACAACACTACTACTGTAACCAATGCAACGGTAATTTTAAAAAATGCTAGTGGTCAACCTGTTTCAGGAATAACAGTCTATAGTTATTCAGAAGATAGCTGGGAAGTTGACGGAGACAATTCATTCTTTTCAAATCAAAATGTGATTTCTAATCCAGAAGGCAAATCCACATTTAGTAATTTAGAATATACAGGAACCTTTTTTCCAAATGAAAATCAAGAAACTTACCATTTTTCAGCACATTATAGTCTTGGCGGAGTAAATAAAAAGAAAGCTGTTGGTATGACTTTTAACAAAGGAGAAGCAAAAACTGTTAATATTACAATTGATTAAATTCATAAAAACAAGTAATCCAAAGCCGTCAGAAATGATGGCTTTTTATTTATTCCAAAACATTGTACCATCAATTACAATAGCCTATTTTTGCAAAACGATTGGCACATTGCCATATTGTCTAATTGACAAATTAAAAGAATGAATTACTTATCAGTCGAAAATATCTCAAAATCCTATGGCGAACGCGTGTTGTTTGACAACGTTTCTTTTGGAATTAATAAAGACCAAAAAATAGCTTTTATCGCTAAAAACGGTTCTGGAAAAACCACCATTATGAACATGATTAATGGTTTGGATGAGCCTGATACAGGTCAAGTGGTGATTCGAAAAGAAATCAACATGGCGTTTTTGTCGCAAAACAATAATTTGCAAGACGAATTGACCATTGAGGAAAATATTTTTGCTTCGGATAATGAAATTCTGAAAGTCATTGAACGCTACGAAAAAGCCCTAGAAAATCCGAATGATGAAGAAGCGTATCAAAGAGCTTTTGACGATATGGACCGCCACAATGCTTGGGATTTTGAAACGCAATTCAAGCAAATTTTGTACAAACTGAAGTTAGAAGACTTGAAAATGAAAGTCAAAAACATGTCGGGTGGACAAAAAAAGCGTTTGTCATTAGCGATTATTTTGATTAGTAAACCTGATTTATTAATTTTAGACGAACCAACCAATCACTTGGATTTAGAAATGATTGAATGGTTAGAAGATTATTTTGCAAAAGAAAATATCACGTTGTTTATGGTAACGCACGACCGTTTCTTTTTGGAACGTGTTTGTAACGAAATTATCGAATTAGACAACGGAAAAATATACCAATACAAAGGCAATTATTCGTATTATTTAGAGAAAAAAGAAGAACGTTTGGCTTCTGAAAATGCGAGTATCGACAAAGCACAAAACTTATTCGTAAAAGAATTGGCTTGGATGCGCCGTCAACCAAAAGCTAGAACTACCAAATCAAAATCACGCCAAGATGATTTTTACGTGATTAAAGAAAAAGCGGAAAGCCGTAGAAAAGAAAATGTAGTAGAGCTCGAAATCAACATGGAGCGTATGGGAAGCAAGATTATCGAAATGGTAAAATTGAACAAAAATTTCCCTGATAGAACCATTTTAAAAGATTTTAGCTATTCGTTTCAACGTGGTGAACGCATTGGAATTATTGGTAAAAACGGAACAGGAAAATCGACTTTCTTAAACATTTTAACCCAAACCATTCAACCTGATTCGGGTAAAGTGATTATTGGTGATACGATTAAAATTGGGTATTACACGCAAAGTGGTATCAATCCAAAACCAGGACAAAAAGTCATCGATATCATTAAAGAATATGGCGAATATATTCCGTTGACGAAAGGAAAAATTATTTCTGCTTCGCAATTATTGGAACGCTTTTTATTTGATGCGAAAAAGCAATACGATTTCGTAGAAAAATTAAGTGGTGGCGAATTGAAACGTTTGTATTTATGTACAGTTTTGATTCAAAATCCGAATTTCTTGATTCTGGATGAACCAACGAATGATTTAGATATTGTAACCTTAAACGTATTAGAAAGCTTCTTATTGGATTTTCCAGGATGTTTGTTAGTAGTGAGTCACGATAGATATTTCATGGACAAAATTGTGGATCACTTATTTGTTTTCAGAGGCGAAGGTGAAATTGAAGATTTCCCAGGAAATTATTCTGATTTTAGAAGTTATGAAGATTCGGCTGAACCAAAAAATTTAAATTCGGTTAGTACTGAAAAAGTAAGTTGGAAAGAAAAAAATACTACTTCAGCTGGTTTAAATTTCAATGAGCAGAAAGAATTCAATAAAATTGAAAAAGAAATCAAAGATTTAGAATACAACAAAAAACAAATCGAACAAGAATTCGCCGACGGTAAAGTAACTGATGATAAAATTGAAGCAAAAGCAAATGAATTACAAAAAATCATCAAATCTTTAGAAGAAAAAGAAGAACGTTGGTTTGAGTTGAGTTCGAAAATGGAATAAAAACTAGTTTGCAGTCTCAGTCTCAGTACGCAGGAAAAACTGTGACTGAAAACTGTGACTGAAAACTGTGACTGAAAACTGTGACTATAATTAAATCCTACATAAAATTCCTTTTCCATTCCAAAAACGAACATGGAGTGCATTCGCCATTTGTGTTTGATTTGGTTACGAAATGTTTTTATGACAACACAAAGTATCCAGAATACGAAACCTTAAAATCGTATAGAAAATCGCTTTTAGAAAATAAAAACACGATTGAAGTTACTGATTTTGGTGCAGGTTCACGAGTTTTTAAATCGAATACCAGAGAAATTGCAAAAATTGCACAAACCGCTGGAATTACTCTAAAAAATGCCGAATTACTTTTTAGAATTGTTCGCTATTTTCAACCAAAAAACGTTTTAGAAATTGGAACTTCGTTAGGATTGGCAACCTCAGCTCTTTCATTGGGAAATAAAAATGCAGAAATTATCACTTTAGAAGGATGTCCGAATACGTTGGCTATTGCCAAAAAAATGTTTCAAGTTTCAAGTTTCAAGTTTCCCAATAATACTGTTGAGTTTGTTAATACAGAATTTAATTTATTTTTTGAGAACTTCAAACCTGACTCGAGCTTAAAAAGCGAACTGGCGGAGCAAACTTTAAACTCGAAACCCCAAATCTTCAATTTGGTTTATTTCGATGGCAACCATTCCAAAAAGGCGACTTTAGCTTATTTTGAAGCCTTACTTCCAACGATTTCAAATGATTCTGTTTGGATTTTTGATGATATTCATTGGTCAGCCGACATGGAAGAAGCTTGGAAAATCATAAAAAAACATCCTAAAGTTTCAGTGACAATTGATACTTTTCAATGGGGAATTGTGTTTTTTAGAGCCAAACAAGAAAAAGAACATTTTATCATCAATCCGAATAAAACGGTTAGTTCGCATTTGTTTGAAAGAATTCGATTTTAGTTGTAACAAAATTTATATTTTTGTACTAATAATCAAACATCTATAAATTGGTTATTATGGAAAATCAATCTTTCTTTAAATCGAAACTATTCAAAATCTTACTCCCGATAGTTGTAGTATTAGGTATAATCTATATTGCTAAATCTGGATACTTATTTGGGCAATGGCTTCATAATGTTTTAAATTAATTCCGATAAATCGGCATAAAATTGTAACAAATTCCTTTCTTTTTCTACTTATAGATAGTTTTGAAGTCAATTTTCTGAATTCAAACTTCTAAATTCTAATTTCATTATGGCAAATCCGTTAATCAAAATAACCAATATCAAAAGAGATTTTCCTTTAGGAAACGAAATCGTTTATGTGTTAAAAGGCATCGATTTAGAAATCAATAAAGGCGAATATGTAGCTTTAATGGGACCTTCAGGTTCTGGAAAATCAACATTAATGAATATTTTAGGTTGTTTGGATACACCAACTTCTGGAACTTACATTTTGAACGGAAAACACGTGAGCGAAATGCAAGACGATGAATTGGCAGGAATTCGTAATAAAGAAATTGGATTCGTTTTTCAAACGTTCAACTTAATGCCAAGAACAACGGCTTTGGATAATGTAGCTTTACCGATGGTGTATGCAGGTCATTCTAAATCAGAACGTGTTGAACGTGCTACAGAAGTGTTGACACAAGTAGGTTTAAACGACAGAATGGATCATAAACCAAATCAACTTTCAGGAGGTCAACGTCAGCGTGTAGCGGTGGCTAGAGCTTTGGTGAACAAACCTTCTATCATTTTAGCCGATGAACCAACTGGAAACTTAGATAGTAAAACTTCGGTGGAAATCATGAATTTATTCAACGAAATTCACGCCAATGGCAACACGGTAATTTTAGTAACACACGAAGAAGATATTGCAGCTTACGCGCACAGAATCATTCGTTTACGAGATGGACTTATAGAAAGTGATACTATAAATTCTCATATAAAAAAATAAATTCAACTCACAATATTTAAACCTGACAAGATTTTGAATCCTGTCAGGTTTTTTCTTTAAATCCTTTTCAAATTATTACCTTTGCCTCAAAATTACCAAAATGACTTTTTCTGACTACACCAAAGAATTTTCCTATAACTTAAAACTTGCCTATCCTATTATTTTAGGAATGTTAGGCCATACCGTTGTGGGAATTGTAGATAATATTATGGTCGGAAAATTAGGTCCAACCGAATTGGCAGCGGTGTCATTGGGAAACAGCTTTGTATTCATAGCGATGTCATTAGGGATTGGATTTTCAACAGCCATTACACCTTTAGTAGCGGAATCAGATGGAAAAAATGATGTCGCTGGCGGTCGTTCAGCTTTTCATCATGGATTGTATTTATGTACGATTTTAGGTGTAGCATTGTTTACATTGATTTTCTTTTCGAAACCACTAATTGCTTACATGGGACAACCCGAAGCTGTTGTAGAAATGGCAAAACCATATTTAGATATAGTTGGTTTTTCGTTGATTCCGTTAATTATGTACCAAGCGTACAAACAATTTGCAGACGGTTTGAGTGAAACTAAATATTCTATGTGGGCAACCATTATTGGAAATATCACCAATGTGGTTATCAACTATTTTCTTATCTACGGAATTTGGATTTTTCCAGAATTAGGTATCGTTGGAGCAGCCATTGGAACTATTGCTTCTCGTTTTGTAATGTTAGGCTATATGCATTACATAATGAATCTAAAACCAAAATTCCATCCGTATTTTAAAGGGTTTAGCTTAAAAGAAATCAAGAAAGAAGTCAACCAAAAAATTATTAAAATTGGAATGCCTTCTGCCATGCAAATGTTCTTTGAAGTGGCTTTGTTCACTGGAGCCATTTGGTTGTGTGGAATGATTGGAACAACGAGTCAGGCTGCAAATCAAATTGCGTTAAGCTTGGCTTCATTAACTTTCATGTTTGCGATGGGATTAAGCGTAACTGCTATGATTCGTATTGGAAACCAAAAAGGATTAAATGATTATGTAACCTTAAGAAAGGTAGCCATATCAATTTTCTTATTAGCTGTGGTGATTGAAATTGTTTTTGCTTTACTATTTGTTGCTTTACATACGACTTTACCATACATTTTCGTAGACATCAACGATGTAAAAAACCTAACTGAAAACTTAGAAGTAATTGCAATTTCAGCTAATTTACTTTTGGTGGCAGCTGTTTTTCAAATTTCTGACGGCCTGCAAGTGGTGGTTTTAGGAGCGCTTCGTGGTTTGCAAGATGCGAAAATTCCAATGTATATTACGTTTGTAGCGTATTGGGGAATTGGATTTCCAATATCCATTTATTTAGGATTAGAAACCGAATTAAAAGCCGTTGGCGTTTGGATTGGACTTTTAGCTGGATTAACAGCAGCAGCGATATTTTTGTATATTCGCTTTAATTATTTGACAAAAAAACTGATTAAAAATTAATAACGTACAGACAAGTCATGACTTGTCTCAACTAAATTTAAAAACATGAACTTACCAAAATTTGTTATCGGAGATAATACCGATTTTCCTGAAGATATTTTCGTAATCCATTTAGAATATCCACGATTTGTAATCAATTTAAAAGATGATGAAGTAGAATTTTTAGAAGACATCGAAGAAGAAGACGAAAAAGAATTAGAATCGGAAATGGAACATTTAATTACCATTGCTGGAGAATTCTACGATAGAGAAATTGAACGTTACGAGCAGGAATAGAGTGTTAAGTGTTCAGTAAAAAGTGTTTAGATATTAAATTAATTAGATAGTAATGTTTCTTTCAATTATACAATTTCAGTCAAAAAGTTGGGAAATTTTTTTCTATCTCTGTCTTTTACTTTCACTGGCATTTTCTATGTATAAACTTAACAAATGGAATGTATCTGTAAGAAGAAAAAAGGAATTAGATGAAGCAATAACAAAAAGTAATATCATTCAGAGTCGAATCTTTATAATAATTTTATTATTTGGTGCTTTTATTTGTCTACTTGAATTAATTTTCAATTCTTAAAATACTGTTCCAACAAATTCACAGCCGCTGCAAAAGGTGAAATTTCATTGTTTAGCACGGCTTTTTTATTTTTTTCTAAGAGTTGAATAACATTCGAATGATTGTAAAAGTGTGATTTCAATTGTTCGTTTATGGTTTCCATCATCCAAAATTGGTTTTGATTTTGACGTTTTTCTTCGAAATAATGATTTGCTTTTACCAAATCAAAATACTCGGAAATAATTTCCCAAATCGCATCAATTCCTGTTTGTTCGTAGGCACTACAAGTCGTTACTTTCGGAATCCAACCTGAAGATTTGGCTGGAAATAAATGCAATGCTCTATTGAATTCTGTTTTTGCTAATTTAGCTTTCGCAATATTATCTCCATCGGCTTTATTGATTACGATAGTATCTGCCATTTCCATGATGCCGCGCTTGATACCTTGCAATTCATCGCCAGCGCCTGAAATTTTCAACAACAAAAAGAAATCGACCATACTGTGAACGGCGGTTTCGCTTTGCCCTACTCCAACCGTTTCAATGATAATTGTATCAAATCCACAAGCTTCACACAAAATAATAGTTTCTCGCGTTTTTCTAGCAACACCTCCTAATGTATCGCCCGAAGCACTTGGTCGAATATAGGCATTTTCATCTTTAACCAGTTCTTCCATTCGGGTTTTATCACCCAAAATACTTCCGTGACTAATTGACGAACTCGGGTCAACTGCTAAAACTGCAACTTTCTTTCCGATGGAAGTTAAATATTTTCCAAAAGCTTCAATAAATGTACTTTTCCCGACACCAGGAACTCCTGTAATTCCTATTCGAACCGAATTATTTGCATGTGGCAAACAACCTTTAATTACCTCATTCGCTTTGGTTAAATGTTCAGGATTTGTGCTTTCGACTAAAGTAATTGCACGACTTAAAGCGGTTTTATCTCCTTTTAAAATTCCAGCAATCAGCTCTTCTGCCGAAGGTTGTTTTCTTCGGAATTGTTGAATTTGAGTTGCTACAACCGCACTCAACGTTTCGGGTTGAGCAACGCCGTGAATTTCTGAAAGTGCCGATTGTTTATTTGGTGTTTTCAAAAGATAATTGCTTTCTGTAAAAATACAAAATTTATAGTAATAAAATCAGTAAGCGTATATTTGACATTTTGTTATCTTTACACTTCAATTGTACACTATGAATTCTGAAATATTACTTGCGCTTGAAAACATTGTAGGTTCGGCTTATATTTTTACTGATGAAGCTACTCGTAAAACATATGGACACGACGAAACGGAAGATTTAAGTTTTCCGCCTCATGTCGTGGTGAAACCTGCCAATACGGGAGAAGTTGTGCAAATTTTAAAAGTTTCGAACACGTATAAAATTCCGACAACACCAATTGGTGCGCGTACGGGATTAAGTGGCGGAGCCTTATCGATTTATGGTGGCATTGGAATTTCAATGGAACGATTCAATCAAATCATTGAAATTGATGAACAAAACCTACAAGTTACAACTCAACCTGGTGTAATTACACAAGTTTTACGTGAAGCTGTTGCCGAAAAAGGCTTGTTTTATCCCGTAGATCCAAGTAGTATGGGTAGTTGTTATATTGGTGGAAACATTGCTGAAAATTCTGGTGGTGCAAGAGCTTTGAAATATGGCGTTACGAAAGATTATGTGCTAAATTTAGAAGTTGTTTTACCGACAGGTGATATTATTTGGACAGGTGCTAATACCTTGAAAAATTCAACGGGTTATAATCTTACGCAATTGATGGTTGGTAGTGAAGGAACTTTAGGTATTGTAACTAAAATTGTATTGAAATTATTACCTCAAAATAAACACAACGTTTTGCTTTTGGTTCCATTTTATAAAGCGGAGCAAGCTTGTGAAGCGGTTTCGGCTATTTTTAGAGCGGGAATTATTCCAAGTGCTATAGAGTTTATGGAACGTGATGCCATTGATTGGACATTGAAATTTGTCGATGGGTTGAATGTGGAAGTAAAAGACAACGTTCAAGCGCATTTGTTGATTGAAGTAGATGGAAATTATCCAGAAATTTTGATGCAAGAAGCCGAACAAATTTTGGCAGTAGTAGAACAATTTGAAATCGACGAAGTATTATTTGCCGATACCGAGGAACAAAAAAATGCGCTTTGGAAAATGCGCCGTTCTGTTGCGGAAGCGGTAAAAGCAAATTCGATTTATAAAGAAGAAGATACCGTTGTACCAAGATATGAATTACCAAAATTATTAAAAGGAATCAAAGAAATTGGTTCGAAGTATGGTTTTCAATCGGTGTGTTATGGACATGCAGGCGATGGCAATTTGCATGTAAACATCATCAAAGGTAACATGACCGATGACAATTGGAAAACTGAAGTTCCAAAAGGAATTCGTGAAATTTTTGAATTAACGGTTGGTTTAAAAGGTACACTTTCTGGTGAACACGGTATTGGTTTGGTGCAAAAAAACTACATGGATATTGCGTTTTCAAAAGTACATTTGGAATTAATGGAACGCATCAAAGCGATTTTTGATCCCAATAATGTATTGAATCCAGGGAAGATATTTCCTGATGGGAATGATTAATTCAACTACTTATTCAAAAACTCCATCAAACTCGCATCCGCATTTTTAAAAGTTGGTGCTTGTTCTATAATACTGGCTACGCGCTTTTTGTTTAATTTCATTGTAATATCAGCTTCAGTAGTAAATAACAAAGCAGATAAAAACGGGTTGTTGATATGCGGAATTAGCTCCGCTTCTAAATTGTCTAATTTGCAGATTTTTACTAATTCTTGCTTTTCGGTAGTGTAAATTTTATACGTCATCGACAATTTTAAGATATTGTCTTCTACGATGGTTTTTACGTAAATATTTTGTAATTCGGGCTTTCCAACGGTTTTAGCTAGTGTTAATTTCGCAAAAGTACCTTCAGCGATACTTGCTCTAACTTGGTTGAAAAACTCAGTATAGGTGATGTTATTTTCGTTCATGTTATAATCCTAAAGCTTTTACAATTTTGTCATTAAAAATCATAGAAAACATTTTATTCTCTTTGTCTTTATTTAAAAACTTCCATTTGTTTTTGGTCAAATCATCAGAAACAGCAATCAATGTAGAACGCATTTCTATACGAAAGGTATTGGTTAATTTATCATACGATACTTTATCAGCTCCCATCGAACTTTTAAAAATATCTATCATAGATTCTGCATCTTCCATGGGCTGTTTAAATTTCATAGCCATCACATTATTATAATTAACCAAGCAAAACAATTTTGCTTCTATTTTTTTGATTTCTCCATACGAAAAATCAGGTTCAACTTCTACTAATTTGATTGAAAATTGTTCGTTTTCCATCATTTGACCAAACATGGTTTTCATTTGCTCTTGCGAAACAATATCAAATACTTTTGGATAAGTAGTTTCAAAAATATCTTCAAAATTCATATTAACACTAGCCTTGTATGACTTAAGTGCTTCTGCTTTTAAAGAGGCTATGTCTTGCGCAAACAGTGAAATAGTTTGAAAAAGGAATAATGTTAAGAATACAATTTTAGCTTTCATTTGACTTTTTTTAATTTTATCAAAGATAATTACTTTAATGGAATAATTAAATTGGATTATAAATAATCGTATGACTAAATTAGCATATTACAGAAACAAATTTTTAAATCTATTTATTTTGAGATTATTTAAATTAAAGAATGAAAAATTAAGCAAGATTTAAAAATCAGAATTAATTTCATGGAAACTTATGCTTACATTTGAGTAACTTAATAACTATATTATGGAAACTCGAAACTATTCAAAAGTATACAGAATTCTACATTGGCTAATTGCCCTTACGTTTATCTTGTTGTTGCTAACTATTTTTTTACGCAAAACATGGATGGAAAAAAACCATGTGGCTGGAATAATTCAGGATTTTTTAGGGGATAATGGACATACCGCTTTATCGGAAGACGAAGCCATTTTGTTAGCTAAAAAAATCAGAAAACCGATGTGGAATTGGCATATCTATTTTGGTTATGTATTAACCGGATTGTACTGCATTCGTTTGGCTGTACCATTTTTTGGAGAAATGAAATTTTCTTCTCCTTTTAAAGCAGAATTAGACTCGAAAACCAAATTTCAATTTTGGGTTTATCTTGTATTTTATGTATGTACTGCTATTTCGTTAATAACTGGTTTGTTTATTGAGTTTGGCCCTAAAAATTTAAAAGACCCAATGGAAGAAATACATGTTCTTTCGTTGTACTATTTACTTGGATTTATGGTGTTGCATTTTGGCGGTGTTTTACTTGCCGAATGTACCACTCAAAAAGGATTGATTTCAAGAATAATTAGTGGTAGTAAAAAAGAGTAATCCTAAATCATATAATTCTTAATCCCGAGTGAATTCACTCGGGATTTTTTTTATTCTAAAAACCAAGAACTTTGGTATTCTGTTATTTTTATCTAAATAAATTAAATTTTTATTGAAATTTGCAGAGTAATTTTAAACTTAATACTTATGTCAAAAACAAACAACTTCGTATTTTGGGGCTTATATGCCATAGCTTGGCTTATTTTTGTAGGATTGTCTATTGAAGCAGGAGCCTTACTCGTTAATTTCTTTTTCAGTATCTATAACCCTGAAATTATTAGAAATCTGTATCAAAAGTTAGACTTAATGGAAATGTATCAAAGTAGTAAATTAACTTTTTATGGTGTTTATAGCTTTATACTTATCATTTCTATTTTAAAAGCGGTGCTATTTTATGCCGTAATTCATCTCATGCACAAAATGAATTTGTCAAAACCGTTCAATACTTTTGTGTCAAAACAAATTTTACTTATTAGTTATTTCACCCTTTCAATTGGAGTATTAAGTCATGTTGCCCGACAAATAGTTAAAAGTTTGATGCATCACGGTTTTGTTCCCGATAACTTAAATCAATTTTGGGCAGACAGCGGAGCTTTTATTTTAATGGGAGGTGTTATCTATATTATCGCGATTATCTTTAAAAAAGGCATCGAAATTCAAGAAGAAAACGAATTAACCGTATAAATTATGGCAATAGTAGTAAACTTAGATGTGATGATGGCTAAACGAAAAATGTCGCTCAACGAACTTTCGGAAAAGGTAGATATTTCCTTAGCAAATTTATCTATTTTAAAAAATGGAAAGGCTAAAGCTATCCGTTTTAGTACACTTGAAGTAATTTGCAAAGCATTAAATTGCCAACCTGGTGATATTCTGGAGTATGTAGAAGATTAGATTTAGGACTTTTTTAACTTTATTGAGAGTAGAATATTCGTAAATTTAGGTATTATTAATTTAATCCTTAATGCTATGTTAGTTCAAATTCATACCGACAAAAATATTGAAGGCGGAAGCCGTTTTTCAGAATTCTTTACCAACGAAATTAAAAATGAATTAGCACGATTTGACGAAATTGTAACGCGAATTGAAGTTCATGTTACGGATGAAAATGCAAGTAAATCTAGTCCAAACGATAAAAAAGTCGTTATTGAAGCTCGTGTAGAGAAAAAAAAACCTATTGCTGTAACGGCTCATGGAGATACCGTTGAAAAAGCATTTTTTGAGGCTTTAGAAAAAGTAACTCGTGTTTTAGATACAGCGGTAGAAAAAATAAAAGAACATTAAAAACAATCAATCCCGAGTTTATGCTCGGGATTTTTTTATAAAAAAATATTATTTCAAACCGGCTAAACTTTGCTCAATCATGGCAATTTTTGCTAAAGCATCGGCTTCTTTTTTGCGCTCATTGGCAATTACTTGTTCTGGTGCTCCAACCACGAATTTTTCATTCGAAAGTTTGCCTTGTACAGAGCGTAGAAAACCTCTAGTATAGTTTAACTCTTCAGTTAATTTAGCTACTTCAGCTTCTAAATCGATGTTTCCTGTAATTGGAATAAAATATTCATTCGATTTCACACGGTACGATAAAGCACCGTCTACTTTATCAGAAACATATTCTAAAGTAGTAACATTTCCTAACTTCTGAATCACCGAATCAAAATAGACTGATGCTTTTTCATTATTCATCACACGTAACTCAATTACATCTCTAAACGGAATATTTTTATCTTTACGAATGGTTCTAATTCCAGAAATAACTTCGGTTGCGAAATCAAAATCGGAAATTAATTTTTGATCAAATGCTTTTGCTGTTGGCCACTTTCCTACTATCAACGCTTGTTCTGGGGTTCTTTCAGCAATATGATGCCAAATTTCTTCCGTTAAAAACGGCATGAACGGATGTAACAATTTCAAGTTAGCTTCTAACATTTCAATTGCTTTGTCAAACGTAGCACGATCGATTGGCTGTTGGTAACCTGGTTTAATCATTTCTAAGAACCACGAACAAAAATCGTCCCAAACCAATTTGTAAATTGCCATTAACGCATCAGATAAACGGTATTTATCAAAATTATCTTCAATTTCGGCTAAGGTTTGTTGTAACTTCGCTTCGTACCATTCAATGGCAACTTTTGAAGATTCTAGTTGTGCAATATCCGCTACTTCCCAACCTTTGATTAGTTTGAAAGCGTTCCAAATTTTATTAGAGAAACCTTTTCCTTGGTTGCATAATTCTTCGTCGAATAAAATATCATTTCCTGCCGAAGCACTCAATAATAATCCCACACGAACACCATCTGCACCAAATTTTTCAATTAGTCCGAGAGGTTCAGGAGAATTTCCTAATGATTTCGACATTTTACGGCCTTGCTTATCACGAACTAATCCTGTTAAATATACGTTTGAAAATGGTTTTTCGCCTGCATATTCATAACCAGCAATAATCATACGTGCTACCCAGAAAAATAAAATATCTGGACCCGTAACTAAATCGTTGGTAGGATAATAATATTTAAAATCTTCGCTTTCTGGATTCAAAACACCACCAAAAACAGCCATTGGCCATAACCATGAGGAGAACCAAGTATCAAGTGCGTCAGCATCCTGACGTAAGTCAGCAGTGGTTAGAGTTGAGTTAGCAGTTTTTTCTTTTGCAAGCTCAAGCGCTTTTTCGATGTTTTCAGCCACTACGAAATCTTCTTTTCCGTCACCAAAATAGTACGCTGGAATTTGTTGTCCCCACCACAATTGGCGCGAAATATTCCAATCGCGAATGTTGTTTAACCAATGCGCATAGGTGTTATTGAAACGACTTGGATATAATTTGATTTCGTCTGATTCTAAAACAGCTTTGATGGCTGGTTTTACTAATTCTTCCATACTTAAGAACCACTGATCTGATAATCTTGGTTCGATTACCGCTTTGGTTCTTTCAGAAGTCCCCACTTTATTTAAATGCGTTTCAGTTTTTGCTAAAGCTCCGATAGTTTCTAATTCTTTCGAAATCTCTTCACGAACCACAAATCGGTCTTTTCCTTGGTAATGCAATCCGAATGAATTCAAAGAAGCATCTTCGTTGAAAATATCGATAATTTCTAAATTGTGTTTATCACCTAACGTTTTATCATTAGTATCGTGAGCTGGCGTTACTTTTAAACAACCTGTTCCAAATTCAACATCTACATATTCATCTTCAATAATAGGAATAACTCTACCACAAATTGGAACGATTGCTTTTTTACCTTTTAAATGTGAAAAACGTTCATCATTTGGATTGATACAGATTGCAGTATCTCCAAAAATGGTTTCTGGACGGGTTGTTGCAACGGTTAAAAAATCTTCAGAACCTTCAATTTTGTATTTGATGAAATATAATTTTCCTTGACGTTCTTCAAAGATTACTTCTTCGTCAGATAAGGTAGTTTTTGCTTCAGGATCCCAGTTTACCATTCGGTAACCGCGGTAAATCAAACCTTTGTTGTATAAATCTACAAATGAATGAATTACAGATGCTGACATGTCGTCATCCATCGTAAATTTAGTACGACTCCAATCGCAAGAACAACCTAATTGTTTTAATTGTTCTAAAATGGTTCCACCGTATTTATCAGTCCATTCCCAAGCGTGTTTTAAGAATTCTTCGCGTGTTAAATCGTTTTTATTGATGCCTTCTTCTTTTAACTTAGCCACTACTTTAGCTTCGGTTGCAATTGAGGCGTGATCTGTTCCTGGCACCCAACAAGCGTTGAACCCTTTTAAACGCGCACGACGAATTAATACATCTTGAATAGTGTTATTCAACATGTGTCCCATGTGTAAGACTCCCGTTACGTTTGGTGGCGGAATTACAATGGTGTATGGCGTTCTATGGTCGGGTTTAGAGGTGAAATAATTATTTTTCATCCAATACGCGTACCATTTTTGTTCTACTTCTTTAGCGTTGAATTGTGCAGGAATCATTATTGTGTTTTATTGTTTGTTGTTACTAGATTGTTGCTTTAAATATGATGAAACAACGAATACAAAAACTCCTAAAGTTAGCCTTTTAGCCCCGATGGGAGCGGCACCTTGTATAGCGGACAGCGGGAAAATGGATTACTGATAAATCCCGAACGATTCGCTAGATAAATATTTAGGCAAGATAACTTGGGTATGTTTTTTGCAATACTAAATGCAAAAGTAACTATATCACGAAAATAAAAAAAATGTTAAGAGTAGTTTGTTGGTTACTTTTATTTAATTATTTTTACAACAACCTATTAATTTATAAGATGATGAAAAAAATACTTGTTTATTTAACTTTACTAGTTGGAATATCTTCCTTTGCTCAAAATGGCCCTAAGATTGAGTTTAAAGAGGAAACCATTAATTATGGAGAAGTGGAAAAAGGAAAAGACGATGGGATACGAATTTTTGAATTTACAAATACTGGTAATGAACCTCTTTTAATTAGAAACGCAAAATCTAGCTGTGGTTGTACGGTTCCTGAATGGCCAAAAGAACCAATTCCACCAGGAGGAAAGAGTCAAATTAAGGTACAATATAATATGAATCCAGGTCCAATAAGCAAAACAATTACTATTGAAAGTAACGCTATAAACAAACCAAATGGTATGGTGCCCCTTCGAATTAAAGGTACTGTTATTGTTAAGGAAGAAGTTAGTCCTTTAGTAAAAAAGAAAACGTTTCCTAATTTATAAAGAAAAAAATGAACAGGCTCCAAAAATAAGATACTTTTTGGAGCTTTTTTTATAGGATTTTTTCTAAATAAAATTTAAAGGTTTTAATTTCTCCCTTACGGTCAACTTTCATTGTTATTTGTTTCCCTTCTTTAGAATGAAATAAATCAACTATCCTTTGTATTGTTAGATTTTGAGAAGAATAATTATTAAGCTTTAATATGACATCACCTATTTGTAATCCAGCACGCTCGGCTGGAGAATTTTTCCGTATAGAATAAATTTCAAAATTTGGCTTTAATTCAAATTTAAAATAATCTGAATAAGTATCAGCTGCTGCATTTTTATCAAAATTAATAACATTAGTAGAAAAGGCATTCTCTACTTTTTCTTTAACAAATTGAAATCCAATATGCTGTACTTCAATACCAGACATATTATAATTGAATGGTCGATAGAATAAATTATTCTTTTTAAAGTAAATCATCTGCCTTTTATAATCTATAATCCAATTGAATCTTTTAATAACTTCACCTCCTAACAATCCATTTCGATTTTGAATTATTGTGTTTTTATCAAAAAAAGTTACTTCTGGATAAGAAACTAAAACGTTTTTTAGAACATTATTTTCAAAATTAACTTCTTCTACTCTAGATTTTTTTCCATAAATATCGCCCGAAAGTCCTTTACCCAAATAATCTGAAAAGAAAGACGAATTACACTTTATACTATCATTTTCAAAAAGCCATAACCCATCGCCTAATCCCGTATCAAAAAGCAATTTTAAATCAAATTCACTATTTTCAAGTTTGGTTTTTAAAAAAATATAAGGTCTATCATTATTAATTTCAATTTTTGAATGTATATAGTCATCATTTAATTTTATTAAAGAAGATTTATATAAGATTATATTCTTTTTTTGATAATCAATTTCAATAAGGTAATTTTTAAAAAAAGAACTTCCTAAAATACCATTTATTGGAATACCTAACTTATTTACTAAACTAATATCCCTATCAAAGACAAAAATTGCTTCAAAATCATTATCGCTATATTTCCTTATTTGTAATTTATTGTTTGTTGACAAATACCCCTCAACCTTTTCACTAATTCCAGCCCCAGAAATTGTTATCAAATCAGCTTCTTTTAAAACCATAGACTCATTGTTTGGTATACTAAATACAATACTTTTAGATGCACCTGTATCCGCAATCATTTTTAATTTAACATCATTAAAAACAACATCTACTATAATTAGATTATGAGAAAGTTCAAAAGGAATTTTTATCCTATCTCTTTTAGAATTCCAAGACACAGAATTTTGTGCTACAGAAACTGCAGAGCTTAAAATCAGAATTCTTAACAAAAATAATTTCAACATTGATTTTTATTCTAAGATACAAAAAACAATAGTTTAATTAAATGATTTAACATTTTTTAATCAGTTGTTTCATTATTATAACAAAAAAAAATGCAATTTTGCACATCTTTAAAAAACACATCATGCCAAAAGTTTCCATAAAAGGGCAACAAATGCCAGAATCGCCAATTAGAAAATTGGTACCATATGCAGAAATTGCTAAGAAAAAAGGTAATAAAGTATATCATTTAAATATTGGTCAACCCGATATAAAAACTCCTGATGTAGCTTTAGAAGCTGTAAAAAATGCAGACATTAAAGTGTTAGAATATAGTCATTCAGCAGGTTTTGAAAGCTATAGAACAAAACTTTCTCAATACTATAAAAACCATGGTTTACCAATAGACACACAAGATATTATTATTACAACTGGAGGGTCTGAAGCCTTACTATTTGCAATGGGAAGTACAATGGATGTAAATGATGAAATCATTATTCCAGAACCATTTTATGCAAATTACAATGGATTTTCTACAGCATCTGGAGTAAAAGTAGTACCTGTAATTTCTGGAATAGAAACAGGATTTGCGCTACCTCCAATTGAAGCTTTTGAAAAACTAATTACGCCTAAAACGAAAGCAGTTTTAATTTGTAATCCAGGTAACCCTACAGGTTATTTATATTCACAAGATGAAATTTTAAAATTAGCTGAAATTGTTAAGAAACATGATTTGTTTTTAATTGCTGATGAAGTATATCGTGAATTCATCTACGATGGAGACAAACACTATTCTGTAATGAATGTTCCTGGATTAGAAGAACATGCCATTATGATTGACTCTGTATCCAAACGTTACAGTATGTGTGGAGCGCGTATTGGGTGTATTGTTTCAAAAAACAAAGAAGTAATGGCTACTGCAATGAAATTTGCTCAAGCTCGTTTAAGCCCTCCTACATATGCTCAAATTGCAAGTGAAGCTGCATTAGAAACTCCACAAAGTTATTTTGACGATGTAATTTCTGAATATAAAGACCGAAGAGATACTTTAATTTCCGAATTAAACAAAATTGAAGGTGTAAAAGTAGCAACCCCAAAAGGAGCTTTCTATTGCATTGCTAAATTACCAATTGATAATGCTGATAAATTTGCTCAATGGCTATTAGAATCATATGATTTCAAAGGTGAAACTGTAATGGTAGCACCTGCAGCAGGATTTTATTCAACGCCAAATATAGGCTTAGACGAGGTTCGTATTGCTTATGTATTAAAGAAAGATGATTTAATCAAATCAGTTCAAATTTTAAAGGAAGCTATTACAACTTACAATAAAAAATAATTTAATTATTATAACAAATCTTTTATAGACTACCCTCAAAAAGTTAAACACTTTTTGGGGGTATTTTATTATCTATTTTAAATTTTAACTACAACTTCATTTAACAAAAAATCATTTTAATAAAAAAAGCGGCACAAATAAATGTACCGCTTAAATTATATGGATTTATTTTCTATCGATTTAAAGAGAAATGCGCTTTAAACTGTTTAGCAACTCCATTTTCTGTATAATCTAATGTAAACCAGTAATCTGTTGATGGTAACTGTTCTTGATTGTGTGTACCATCCCAACCATTACTGTCTTGTGTTGCACTTAATTGTTTCAATAATTTACCATAACGGTCATAAATGTACAACTTCGCATCTGCCTGATTTAATCCAACGATATTCCATGTATCATTGATTCCATCTCCATTTGGTGTAAAATAAGTTGGATAATCTATTACCATTACTTCTTGTGTCATATAAGTACATCCTTCTGTATCGATTACTGTAACTATATGCTCCCCTGCACTCACTCCTGTAAATACATTTGATGATTGCAGTGCGCCTTCATCTAACGAATACATTAATGTTCCTGAACCATCTGGAACTGTTACTATTATAGTTGCATTTTCACTAAAATACTCACTTTGAACTATCGTCATTGATGTTGCTGGAGTTGTTGCAGTGACCGTTGCCGTAGCACTTGCTAAAAGAGGATCAGATGAACATCCCGTTAACCAATTGGTTGCAATAACACTATAAGTACCTGCTGCATCTACTACTAATGTTGAATTTGTTGCGCCTGCGATAATAGTACCATTGCTGTCAAACCATTCAAAATCATAATCTGCATCATTTAAACCTGTAGTTAAGGTATATGTCTGATATACTTCTCCTGTTGCCGTGATACAAATGTTTCCATCTGTTAATATTGGGAGTGGGGATGGATTTACATTCACTCTATAATCTGTGTAACCGCCTTGGCAATCTCCTAAAGTAGATCGTACTCGGTAGATAACATAACCTTGTGTATTGGTTGTAGCTGTTAATACATCATTAATTGGTGATGGAGCTATGCCTGTTCCAGGTGTTGCGCCTGTTACATTTACAACCGTTAACACTTCCCATGTCAATTGTGTTCCTATAATAAGTGGAGAAACATCAATCATTAAATCTGTACTGTTACCACTACAAATTGTTTTTACTGGTGATGAAATTGGTAAACCTGGATTTGGATTAACGGTAACTATTCCACTTGTTAATAAATTACCTGGACAACCATTTCGAATTGGTGTAACTTCAAAATAAATTGTTCCAGCCACTAATGGATTACTTGTTACTACTTGTAAATCAATCATTGCTGTTGTTGATGTTGCGATAATTGTTCCTGATGTAGGACCTCCTATAACATTTACACCACTTGTTATTGCTGTCCAACTATAGGTAATACCACTTATGTTACCTACAATATCAACATGCACATTGTTGGTTGTATTTGTTGCTGAACAAACTGAACTATCCGCAACACTTACACTCTCAACTAATGGTATTGGATTAACTGTGATTACAATAGGATTTGATGCCACACCATAACATCCATTAGCCATTGGAATGATAACCATAGTTATTGTTCCAATGTTTTCAGAATCCGTTAATGTAGCGATTTGATTTATATTAGTCTCATCCCCATTAGTTGTTGTACTATATGAACCTGAAATATTTGAAACTGTAGCACTCCATATATATGACGTATTTGGTAAGCTACTGTTTAAAACAAAATCTAAAGTACTACCATCGCAAATGGTATCCGTAACCAAATAACTTAACACAGGAAGACCTGTAATAGTTATTGAACCTGAAGCACTTGCTTGAGGGTTACAACCACCAGAAGTAATAATTGAATAGTTATAAACTCCTGCGATATTTGTAGCTCCTGCAATTGTTAACAATCCAGTAGCAACATTATAATCATATGTAACTCCCACTGGTAAACCTGTAACAACCACTCCAGTCGCTGTACCTGTAACTTGGTATTGAATAGGATCAATAGTAACTCCAGCACATCGTGTTTGACCATCCGTTCCAGAATTTGAAACTAATGAAATAGTTGTATTTGCAAATAAATTAACTGTAGAAGTTAATGAAAAGTTAGACGAACATATTCCATCAAAAACACTAATTGTAGTTAATGTTGTACTTGCTGTAACTCCTGTAACATTTACAATTCCAACACCTGAAGCATTAATAGAAGCTGTTTGAGTTGGGTTTCCATCTACACTATAAATCACCTGAGAATTAGGAGTAGCAGTTATCGTAAATATTGCCGTTCCTCCCAAACATATTGGTCCGTTATTAGTAACACTAACTATTGTTGGTAATGGTAATTGTTGAGTTACAACAAACGAAGTAGTGTTAACGGAAGAACAACTTCCGTTTGAAGCTGCAACAACATAACCTGAACCAAATGTCATTCCTGATACCAATCCGCCTGCTCCAACTGTAGGTCCAGCTGGCGTGAATACATAACTTAATGTTGCATCGTAATTTGTTACTGTAGCAAATCCATCTGCTAAACATGTTGGTGCTGTAATCGATATTGTTGGTACAACTGGGGTTAATAACATTGGATTATTAACAAAATTATTCGAAACTAAGGATGTACACAAAGATGCATTGGTACTTGTAACTGAATAACTAGTGCCTAAAACCATTCCTTGAATTAATCCTGAAGCATTAATAGTTGGACCTGCTGGGTTAAATACATAATTTAATGTAGCATCGTAATTTGTAATTGTACTAAATCCATCCGCTAAACACGTTGGCGCTGTTTCACTAACAATTGGCGCTACGGGTGTTGGTAAAATTAAATCAACACTAAAAGAGGCTGTGTCTACTGATGAACAACTTCCGTTTGAAGCTGCAACAACATATGATGTCCCAAATGTCATTCCTGATACCAATCCACCTGCCCCAACTGTAGGTCCAGCTGGCGTGAATACATAACTTAATGTTGCATCGTAATTTGTTACTGTAGCAAATCCATCTGCTAAACACGTTGGTGCTGTAATCGATATTGTTGGTACAACTGGGGTTAATAACATTGGATTATTAACAAAATTATTCGAAACTAAGGATGTACACAAAGATGCATTGGTACTTGTAACTGAATAACTAGTGCCTAAAACCATTCCTTGAATTAATCCTGAAGCATTAATAGTTGGACCTGCTGGGTTAAATACATAATTTAATGTAGCATCGTAATTTGCAATTGTACTAAATCCATCCGCTAAACACGTTGGCGCTGTTTCACTAACAATTGGCGCTACGGGCGTAGGTAAAATTGAATCAACACTAAAAGAGGCTGTGTCTACTGATGAACAACTTCCGTTTGAAGCTGCAACAACATACAATGTCCCAAATGTCATTCCTGATACCAATCCACCTGCCCCAACTGTAGGTCCAGCTGGCGTGAATACATAACTTAATGTTGCATCGTAATTTGTTACTGTAGCAAATCCATCTGCTAAACACGTTGGTGCTGTAATCGATATTGTTGGTACAACTGGGGTTAATAACATTGGATTATTAACAAAATTATTCGAAACTAAGGATGTACACAAAGAGGCATTGGTACTTGTAACTGAATAACTAGTGCCTAAAACCATTCCTTGAATTAATCCTGAAGCATTAATAGTTGGACCTGCTGGGTTAAATACATAATTTAATGTACCATCGTAATTTGTAATTGTACTAAATCCATCCGCTAAACACGTTGGCGCTGTTTCACTAACAACTGGCGCTACGGGCGTAGGTAAAATTGAATCAACACTAAAAGAGGCTGTGTCTACTGATGAACAACTTCCGTTTGAAGCTGCAACAACATACGATGTCCCAAATGTCATTCCTGATACCAATCCACCTGCCCCAACTGTAGGTCCAGCTGGAGTGAATACATAACTTAATGTTGCATCGTAATTTGTTACTGTAGCAAATCCATCTGCTAAACACGTTGGTGCTGTAATCGATATTGTTGGTACAACTGGGGTTAATAACATTGGATTATTAACAAAATTATTCGAAACTAAGGATGTACACAAAGAGGCATTGGTACTTGTAACTGAATAACTAGTGCCTAAAACCATTCCTTGAATTAATCCTGAAGCATTAATAGTTGGACCTGCTGGGTTAAATACATAATTTAATGTACCATCGTAATTTGTAATTGTACTAAATCCATCCGCTAAACACGTTGGCGCTGTTTCACTAACAACTGGCGCTACGGGCGTAGGTAAAATTGAATCAACACTAAAAGAGGCTGTATCTACTGATGAACAACTTCCGTTTGAAGCTGCAACAACATATGATGTCCCAAATGTCATTCCTGATACCAATCCACCTGCCCCAACTGTAGGTCCAGCTGGCGTGAATACATAACTTAATGTTGCATCGTAATTTGTTACTGTAGCAAATCCATCTGCTAAACATGTTGGTGCTGTAATCGATATTGTTGGTACAACTGGGGTTAATAACATTGGATTATTAACAAAATTATTCGAAACTAAGGATGTACACAAAGAGGCATTGGTACTTGTAACTGAATAACTAGTGCCTAAAACCATTCCTTGAATTAATCCTGAAGCATTAATAGTTGGACCTGCTGGGTTAAATACATAATTTAATGTACCATCGTAATTTGTAATTGTACTAAATCCATCCGCTAAACACGTTGGCGCTGTTTCACTAACAACTGGCGCTACGGGCGTAGGTAAAATTGAATCAACACTAAACGATGCTGTATCTACTGATGAACAACTTCCGTTTGAAGCTGCAAAAACATATGATGTCCCAAATGTCATTCCTGATACCAATCCACCTGCCCCAACTGTAGGTCCAGCTGGCGTGAATACATAACTTAATGTTGCATCGTAATTTGTTACTGTAGCAAATCCATCTGCTAAACACGTTGGTGCTGTAATCGATATTGTTGGTACAACTGGGGTTAATAACATTGGATTATTAACAAAATTATTCGAAACTAAGGATGTACACAAAGAGGCATTGGTACTTGTAACTGAATAACTAGTGCCTAAAACCATTCCTTGAATTAATCCTGAAGCATTAATAGTTGGACCTGCTGGGTTAAATACATAATTTAATGTACCATCGTAATTTGTAATTGTACTAAATCCATCCGCTAAACACGTTGGCGCTGTTTCACTAACAATTGGCGCTACGGGCGTAGGTAAAATTGAATCAACACTAAAAGAGGCTGTATCTACTGATGAACAACTTCCGTTTGAAGCTGCAACAACATATGATGTCCCAAATGTCATTCCTGATACCAATCCACCTGCCCCAACTGTAGGTCCAGCTGGCGTGAATACATAACTTAATGTTGCATCGTAATTTGTTACTGTAGCAAATCCATCTGCTAAACACGTTGGTGCTGTAATCGATATTGTTGGTACAACTGGGGTTAATAACATTGGATTATTAACAAAATTATTCGAAACTAAGGATGTACACAAAGAGGCATTGGTACTTGTAACTGAATAACTAGTGCCTAAAACCATTCCTTGAATTAATCCTGAAGCATTAATAGTTGGACCTGCTGGGTTAAATACATAATTTAATGTACCATCGTAATTTGTAATTGTACTAAATCCATCCGCTAAACACGTTGGCGCTGTTTCACTAACAACTGGCGCTACGGGCGTAGGTAAAATTGAATCAACACTAAAAGAGGCTGTATCTACTGATGAACAACTTCCGTTTGAAGCTGCAACAACATATGATGTCCCAAATGTCATTCCTGATACCAATCCACCTGCCCCAACTGTAGGTCCAGCTGGCGTGAATACATAACTTAATGTTGCATCGTAATTTGTTACTGTAGCAAATCCATCTGCTAAACACGTTGGTGCTGTAATCGATATTGTTGGTACAACTGGGGTTAATAACATTGGATTATTAACAAAATTATTCGAAACTAAGGATGTACACAAAGATGCATTGGTACTTGTAACTGAATAACTAGTGCCTAAAACCATTCCTTGAATTAATCCTGAAGCATTAATAGTTGGACCTGCTGGGTTAAATACATAATTTAATGTACCATCGTAATTTGTAATTGTACTAAATCCATCCGCTAAACACGTTGGCGCTGTTTCACTAACAACTGGCGATACAGGTGTTATTAGCTGTGATGCATTACTAAAGGGCGCTGAAGCTGTTGAGACACAAATACCGTTATTGGCAGTTACTGTATAACTTGTATCAAGAACCATACCTATGATTTCACCTGCTGCACCTACGGTTGGACCAGAGGGAGAGAATGCATACGTATTGGTTGCACTATAGTTAGAAACACTCGATGATCCATCTGTTAAACATGTTGGTGCTACGTAAGCTATAGTTGGAACAGTTGGAGTGGCTAGCTGCTCAGTATTACTAAACGCTGCTGAAACTACTGAGGAACAACTTCCATTTGATGCTGTTACCGTATAACTTGTCCCATTAGTCAACCCTAATATAGTACCGGTTCCAGTTACTATGGGTCCTGTTGGAATAAAAACATAATTGATTCCTGAAGTGTAATTATTAATTGTAGTGGTTCCACTTGCTAAACATGTGGCAGCAGTAGTTGTTATGATAGGTACAGATGGAGCTGTTAATTGTACTGCTGTACTAAACGATGCGGATGAAGCTGATATACAACTTGCATTTGATGCTGTTACTGTATAACTTGTACCAATAACCATTCCTGTAATAGCACCTGTTGCTCCAACTGTTGGACCTGAAGGAGTGAAAGCATACGTATTGGTTGCAATATAATTAGAAATACTTGATGTACTATCCGATAAACACGTAGGAGCTGTTGTAGCAATTATTGGAACAGCTGGTGTTGAAATATTAACTGTACTAGTATTAGTTATTAAAGAAGTACACCCAGGTAGGGTAAAAGCAAACTCAACACCATCAACCCATACAGCACCTGCTCTACTTGTAATTGTTACAACATTAGTTTGTGTTATTGTTGTAATTATAATTCGTTCTAAAAAATCATTTATACCTGAATTAAAGATAGACGAAGCACCTCCAGAAGCAACAGTAACTTCTCCAGAAGTATTGTCACGAGCCAAACTAATAGTTATTGTAGTTCCAATTGGTACTATTTGTGGTAATGTAATTGTAAGATTTGGATTTAGACTATTAACTAACGCGCAATTTGGATTACCAGCTGCTGCTCCCAAATTACTGATGGGTCCCGTAGCTCTTATTGCATTAGGCCCTCCTGAAGCAGAAGAACCATTGCCAGTAATTATAGTACCCGAATTAGTAATTGATATCGCATTGAAATTAGTATTTGAACCAACCGAAGGAATAGAAATTGTTGCGATTCCACTAGGATTTAAAGTAACATTTTGTGATGAACTGCCATTAATATTGTATGAAACAATTGCATTTGGAGTACCAACTAAATTAAATGTAGCTGTTGAGTTTAAACATATTGGAGTATTATTTGTAATACTTGTCAATGATGGAGCTGTTTGGACAATGATTTTTCCAGTTAGTGATATATTTGGAGAACAACCCGTTGAATTAACAGTAAAATTAAAAGTACCAATAGCTGTTGGGGTACCCGAAATAGTTATTAAACCCCCACTAATATTTAAATTAAGACCAGGGGGTAATCCAGTAACTGTTGCTCCTGTAGATACACCACCATAATTATAAGTAATAGGAACAATAGCGCTTCCTAAGCAAACAGATTGATTGTTTGTATTTGAAAGTGATGTTAAATTTAGTAAACAAGGGCAAGTAGCCACATTAACTGCTACATTTCTAACATAATTACACCCATATTCATCCACAGCAGTTAAAGCATATGAAAAAGTTCCAGAATTTAAAAACGGGCCAATAGTAACATTATTTGTTAATTTATTTCCAATACATGTTCCAGGTGTAGGACAACCTCCTGGACCTGGATCTATAACAGCAACAGATGTTGTTGTTTGTGAAGGTACAGCGGGTCCAACTCCTGTTGTACTCCATGTTAAAGTAGCAATATCTGGAGTTACAAATTCTGAATTAGTATAACATGAAGTTGGAAATGTTAACGACCATCCTGAAATAGTTCCATCATCCGCGCTTAAATTATCTCTAACACGAAGTGTCCATATACCATTTAAACCAGCTCCGTTTAAAGCAGTAAATGGATTAGTAGAATTATAAGTCTGTGAAATATAATTACTTCCCACTTCACAAGCTCCGGTATAAGTACAAGCTCCATTTGCAGGTGCTGTGGTAGTTACACCGGCAGCCGTCCAATTCACACCACCAGAATTCACAACTGTGTAAGTAGCAGGACAGCCAGCAACACCATTATCAAGAGGATTAGCACAAATTCCAAAGTCATTTGTACCACCATGCTGATCATATATCATTACACTTTGTCCCGTAGGAGAAATTAATGTTATTTCTAAATCTCCCGAATGTGTATGTTCTAAATCAAAGGTAATTGTTGGGTAACAACTTGGTGTTACAATTGATCCAGAAGGAAAAAAACCTGAAATATCTATTGTTGAATCATAATTAACACCAGCAGCATCTGCCAATGTAATTGTACTTTGAGAAACTGCTAATGGAATTGATGATATTGTTTGTGAGGATACTAATCCATTCAAATTTAGTGATTCACCACAATTAACATTAACTGTTGTAGGAGAAGAACCTGTGAAATTTGGTGGAGGATATACCCTTACAACTCTTGTTGCTGGATTAGTACTTTGACAACCAAGAGGGTAAATATCTGTATTATTGTTTCGCACAATCAAACTAACTGAATATATTCCTGGCCCAGAATAAGTATGTGTTGTAGTAGGTGTAGTTGTTATAGAACTTGTACCATCACCCCATGCCCATTCATAGGAAGAAACTGAAAAACCACCAGATGCCGTTGAAGCACTTGCATTAAAACTAACAGCTAATGGTCCAGGATTAGTAGCTGTTGATGGACAAATGTTAACTGGAGATGAATCTGTTAAAGCCGCTATTGGATTTGTACAGGGTGTGACACACGAAATAGTTGCAGACCACCCAGCTTGATTAACATTACCATTTGAAATAAATTGAAATGAAATACATCCATCTGGACTGGTAGATACAAAAGTAGTATTACCAACATTACCACACAATCTATCGTTATTTGTACCAGGGGCACCTACAGTATTTCCATACCAAACATCCAAATAATCAGTACAAGTACCCGCAAAGGCCTCAGTAGAAAAAGAAGTAAATACAACTTTAATTATTTCTCCTGGAGTAGATGGACAAAATGTAATTGTACTATTTTGATTGTTGCCATAATCAGCAACATTTCCTCCATTATCAACAAATGTTCCTGAACATGTAGTAATAGTACCATTTGAACCGTTATTCAATGTATAAGTTTGAGAAAATAAACTAATAGAAAAAAATATAAAAAACCAAAGTAAAAATTGTTTTTTAATCATAACCTTTATTTAAATTTTTAAAAATATTACTATTTTATTTTATGTTCGTTAATTTATGTTTTAAGCTTTGATCAAACATATAGATATACCAAAGCTCATCATGTGTGAAAATTTTTCTAACTTTATTTGATAGAGACATGAAATATTCATTTGCATTTTTGTAATAAAAATAGTCTTCACCTTTATCATTTTCCATTTGAATGATTTCATCTGTCGAAAACTTTCTTAAGAAATTATCAGCTAATGGATTATTGTTAAAATTTTCTAAATTCAATTTATAAGACAAGTCCTTTTTTTCAACTCCTTTTTTATTTAATACCACCCCAGGTGGCAAATTATAATTATTATTAGCTGGTTGTTGAGCTTGGACTAATAGAGTATTTATTAATATAAACACAAAAGCAAAGATATTCTTCATTACGATTAATTAATTTTAAATTATTCATTACAATAATACGAAATATCTTTAAAAAACTATAACACACCATATTTTTTTATGCTATAATTTCACATGACATTGATTTTCATAAAGTTACAAAATACCAAAAGTACTCAAATTAAATTTTAATACACTTTTTCAAACTACTCTCAAAAATATTTAACTTTATGTTGGTATTTTATTATCTATTTTAAATTTTAGCCACAACTTCATTTAACAAAAAATCATTTTAATAAAAAAAGCGGCACAAATAAATGTACCGCTTAAATTATATGGATTTATTTTCTATCGATTTAAAGAGAAATGCGCTTTAAACTGTTTAGCAACTCCATTTTCTGTATAATCTAATGTAAACCAGTAATCTGTTGATGGTAACTGTTCTTGATTGTGTGTACCATCCCAACCATTACTGTCTTGTGTTGCACTTAATTGTTTCAATAATTTACCATAACGGTCATAAATGTACAACTTCGCATCTGCCTGATTTAATCCAACGATATTCCATGTATCATTGATTCCATCTCCATTTGGTGTAAAATAAGTTGGATAATCTATTACCATTACTTCTTGTGTCATATAAGTACATCCTTCTGTATCGATTACTGTAACTATATGCTCCCCTGCACTCACTCCTGTAAATACATTTGATGATTGCAGTGCGCCTTCATCTAACGAATACATTAATGTTCCTGAACCATCTGGAACTGTTACTATTATAGTTGCATTTTCACTAAAATACTCACTTTGAACTATCGTCATTGATGTTGCTGGAGTTGTTGCAGTGACCGTTGCCGTAGCACTTGCTAAAAGAGGATCAGATGAACATCCCGTTAACCAATTGGTTGCAATAACACTATAAGTACCTGCTGCATCTACTACTAATGTTGAATTTGTTGCGCCTGCGATAATAGTACCATTGCTGTCAAACCATTCAAAATCATAATCTGCATCATTTAAACCTGTAGTTAAGGTATATGTCTGATATACTTCTCCTGTTGCCGTGATACAAATGTTTCCATCTGTTAATATTGGGAGTGGGGATGGATTTACATTCACTCTATAATCTGTGTAACCGCCTTGGCAATCTCCTAAAGTAGATCGTACTCGGTAGATAACATAACCTTGTGTATTGGTTGTAGCTGTTAATACATCATTAATTGGTGATGGAGCTATGCCTGTTCCAGGTGTTGCGCCTGTTACATTTACAACCGTTAACACTTCCCATGTCAATTGTGTTCCTATAATAAGTGGAGAAACATCAATCATTAAATCTGTACTGTTACCACTACAAATTGTTTTTACTGGTGATGAAATTGGTAAACCTGGATTTGGATTAACGGTAACTATTCCACTTGTTAATAAATTACCTGGACAACCATTTCGAATTGGTGTAACTTCAAAATAAATTGTTCCAGCCACTAATGGATTACTTGTTACTACTTGTAAATCAATCATTGCTGTTGTTGATGTTGCGATAATTGTTCCTGATGTAGGACCTCCTATAACATTTACACCACTTGTTATTGCTGTCCAACTATAGGTAATACCACTTATGTTACCTACAATATCAACATGCACATTGTTGGTTGTATTTGTTGCTGAACAAACTGAACTATCCGCAACACTTACACTCTCAACTAATGGTATTGGATTAACTGTGATTACAATAGGATTTGATGCCACACCATAACATCCATTAGCCATTGGAATGATAACCATAGTTATTGTTCCAATGTTTTCAGAATCCGTTAATGTAGCGATTTGATTTATATTAGTCTCATCCCCATTAGTTGTTGTACTATATGAACCTGAAATATTTGAAACTGTAGCACTCCATATATATGACGTATTTGGTAAGCTACTGTTTAAAACAAAATCTAAAGTACTACCATCGCAAATGGTATCCGTAACCAAATAACTTAACACAGGAAGACCTGTAATAGTTATTGAACCTGAAGCACTTGCTTGAGGGTTACAACCACCAGAAGTAATAATTGAATAGTTATAAACTCCTGCGATATTTGTAGCTCCTGCAATTGTTAACAATCCAGTAGCAACATTATAATCATATGTAACTCCCACTGGTAAACCTGTAACAACCACTCCAGTCGCTGTACCTGTAACTTGGTATTGAATAGGATCAATAGTAACTCCAGCACATCGTGTTTGACCATCCGTTCCAGAATTTGAAACTAATGAAATAGTTGTATTTGCAAATAAATTAACTGTAGAAGTTAATGAAAAGTTAGACGAACATATTCCATCAAAAACACTAATTGTAGTTAATGTTGTACTTGCTGTAACTCCTGTAACATTTACAATTCCAACACCTGAAGCATTAATAGAAGCTGTTTGAGTTGGGTTTCCATCTACACTATAAATCACCTGAGAATTAGGAGTAGCAGTTATCGTAAATATTGCCGTTCCTCCCAAACATATTGGTCCGTTATTAGTAACACTAACTATTGTTGGTAATGGTAATTGTTGAGTTACAACAAACGAAGTAGTGTTAACGGAAGAACAACTTCCGTTTGAAGCTGCAACAACATAACCTGAACCAAATGTCATTCCTGATACCAATCCGCCTGCTCCAACTGTAGGTCCAGCTGGCGTGAATACATAACTTAATGTTGCATCGTAATTTGTTACTGTAGCAAATCCATCTGCTAAACATGTTGGTGCTGTAATCGATATTGTTGGTACAACTGGGGTTAATAACATTGGATTATTAACAAAATTATTCGAAACTAAGGATGTACACAAAGATGCATTGGTACTTGTAACTGAATAACTAGTGCCTAAAACCATTCCTTGAATTAATCCTGAAGCATTAATAGTTGGACCTGCTGGGTTAAATACATAATTTAATGTAGCATCGTAATTTGTAATTGTACTAAATCCATCCGCTAAACACGTTGGCGCTGTTTCACTAACAATTGGCGCTACGGGTGTTGGTAAAATTAAATCAACACTAAAAGAGGCTGTGTCTACTGATGAACAACTTCCGTTTGAAGCTGCAACAACATATGATGTCCCAAATGTCATTCCTGATACCAATCCACCTGCCCCAACTGTAGGTCCAGCTGGCGTGAATACATAACTTAATGTTGCATCGTAATTTGTTACTGTAGCAAATCCATCTGCTAAACACGTTGGTGCTGTAATCGATATTGTTGGTACAACTGGGGTTAATAACATTGGATTATTAACAAAATTATTCGAAACTAAGGATGTACACAAAGATGCATTGGTACTTGTAACTGAATAACTAGTGCCTAAAACCATTCCTTGAATTAATCCTGAAGCATTAATAGTTGGACCTGCTGGGTTAAATACATAATTTAATGTAGCATCGTAATTTGCAATTGTACTAAATCCATCCGCTAAACACGTTGGCGCTGTTTCACTAACAATTGGCGCTACGGGCGTAGGTAAAATTGAATCAACACTAAAAGAGGCTGTGTCTACTGATGAACAACTTCCGTTTGAAGCTGCAACAACATACAATGTCCCAAATGTCATTCCTGATACCAATCCACCTGCCCCAACTGTAGGTCCAGCTGGCGTGAATACATAACTTAATGTTGCATCGTAATTTGTTACTGTAGCAAATCCATCTGCTAAACACGTTGGTGCTGTAATCGATATTGTTGGTACAACTGGGGTTAATAACATTGGATTATTAACAAAATTATTCGAAACTAAGGATGTACACAAAGAGGCATTGGTACTTGTAACTGAATAACTAGTGCCTAAAACCATTCCTTGAATTAATCCTGAAGCATTAATAGTTGGACCTGCTGGGTTAAATACATAATTTAATGTACCATCGTAATTTGTAATTGTACTAAATCCATCCGCTAAACACGTTGGCGCTGTTTCACTAACAACTGGCGCTACGGGCGTAGGTAAAATTGAATCAACACTAAAAGAGGCTGTGTCTACTGATGAACAACTTCCGTTTGAAGCTGCAACAACATACGATGTCCCAAATGTCATTCCTGATACCAATCCACCTGCCCCAACTGTAGGTCCAGCTGGAGTGAATACATAACTTAATGTTGCATCGTAATTTGTTACTGTAGCAAATCCATCTGCTAAACACGTTGGTGCTGTAATCGATATTGTTGGTACAACTGGGGTTAATAACATTGGATTATTAACAAAATTATTCGAAACTAAGGATGTACACAAAGAGGCATTGGTACTTGTAACTGAATAACTAGTGCCTAAAACCATTCCTTGAATTAATCCTGAAGCATTAATAGTTGGACCTGCTGGGTTAAATACATAATTTAATGTACCATCGTAATTTGTAATTGTACTAAATCCATCCGCTAAACACGTTGGCGCTGTTTCACTAACAACTGGCGCTACGGGCGTAGGTAAAATTGAATCAACACTAAAAGAGGCTGTATCTACTGATGAACAACTTCCGTTTGAAGCTGCAACAACATATGATGTCCCAAATGTCATTCCTGATACCAATCCACCTGCCCCAACTGTAGGTCCAGCTGGCGTGAATACATAACTTAATGTTGCATCGTAATTTGTTACTGTAGCAAATCCATCTGCTAAACATGTTGGTGCTGTAATCGATATTGTTGGTACAACTGGGGTTAATAACATTGGATTATTAACAAAATTATTCGAAACTAAGGATGTACACAAAGAGGCATTGGTACTTGTAACTGAATAACTAGTGCCTAAAACCATTCCTTGAATTAATCCTGAAGCATTAATAGTTGGACCTGCTGGGTTAAATACATAATTTAATGTACCATCGTAATTTGTAATTGTACTAAATCCATCCGCTAAACACGTTGGCGCTGTTTCACTAACAACTGGCGCTACGGGCGTAGGTAAAATTGAATCAACACTAAACGATGCTGTATCTACTGATGAACAACTTCCGTTTGAAGCTGCAACAACATATGATGTCCCAAATGTCATTCCTGATACCAATCCACCTGCCCCAACTGTAGGTCCAGCTGGGTTAAATACATAATTTAATGTACCATCGTAATTTGTAATTGTACTAAATCCATCTGCTAAACATGTTGGTGCTGTAATCGAGACTACCGGTAGAGCTGGAACTGACAAAGTAGCAACACTTGTAAATGGACTAGACGCTAACGAAGTACAAGTTCCATTACCTGCTGTAATAGTGTAAGGTGTACCTAATACCATTCCTGAAATCAATCCACTTACTCCTATTGAAGGACCTGCTGGATTAAAAGTATAATTTAACGTACCATCATAATTTGTAATTGTGCTAAATCCATCTACTGAACAAGTAGGTCCGGTTGTATTAATAGCAGGAACTGCAGGTGTAGGAGAAATAAAAACAGTAGCCGTATTCACCAAATTAATATCACATGTACCTAATTCGATTTCACTTAAAATTATTACAACATCCGCTGAAGCTCCAGTAATCCTAATTACTCCATTACCAGAAGTATCTAAAGTTACAAATTGAATTGGATTACTATTAATTGTATAAAAAACATTAGCACCAGGTGTACCAGATAGATTAAACACAGCATCAGCACCAACACAAATTGGACCATTTGCTGTTAATGAAGTAAAAGTTGGATTTGGATTAATAGTGATTACTCCAGTTAATGTTAAATTTGGAGAACAACCAACCGTTTCAACAGTATAATTAAAAGTTCCTGTTTCTGTTGGAACTCCACTTATTGTTAATATGTTAGTATTATAAACAGCTGTAAGACCTAATGGCAAACCAGTAGCTGTTACATTCGTTGCATCTCCAGCCGTTTGATATGTAATATTAGATATAGGATCATTTAAACAAATAGTTTGATTAGCTGTTGCTGGATCAGAAGTTAAATCGACATCACAACTAGCAACAACACAATCAACGAATAATTCAAAAGTTGTTATTTCAGAACACGAACCTGCAAATATTTCTACAATAATTGTTGTATCATCGTTAGTAGTATAGTTTGCTAAATCTGTAATAACTTGACCTGTCATACCATCCGTAAAGATAAAAGTAAAACCCGCAGGATTATTAGGCGCTACTAAATCATCTAAATAGGCGGATAAATCAAATACCGGATTACACTCACCAGCTGGACTTGAATAAGGACCTATATTGTTATAGGGGACAGAACCTATAATATTTACAATAACATCATCTGTTGCAATATCAGAACAACCAGGTCTTGTTACGCTTACGCCCCATGTACCATTCTGAGTTACGATTGTTGTATTGGTTGGCGTTGTAAATTGTAAAACCCCATTTAAATACCACGAATAAATAGGAGACCCTGGTGTAGAAGGTGCTTGTAAAAAGGTTGCCGTTAAAGAAACATTAGTTGCAGAGCCACATAAAATTCTATCAGGACCTAAATTAACACCACAAACTATATCACAAGTTATCTGTCCGGACGATGGTGTTACGCCAACTTGATTGACCGAATAAGTACCTGACTGAGTACTATAATTTGTAACTAAAAGCAAATAAGTTTCACCAGCAAGAGCATTTGGAAAATGAATAGTTTCATCAAAATCACCTGAAAAACTAGCATCTACAAGGTTACATGGCCCAGTATAAGTAGTACCAGGAAAACCAGATAGACTATTACATATGCTAGCCAAATTATTATTTGGAAATGGACCCCAAAGCGCAAAATCAACATCAATTCCAGTACCAGAGTTATTAAACTGTTGCAAATTTAAATTTATAGGACCAGACTGACCGATTTGAATGGTAAACCATGCAGGTCGTGGTGTTGACCCCAAGGAGCCGTTATTTCCATGACTATTACTACCTCCACATCCAGTAATTGGACCATAACCTGTTTGATTTCCGCCTGGGGTTCCAGGATGTGTATTAACGTAAGGCCCCCCTTGACCAGAACACATTGCAGAAGCAGATGAACAATCTGGTGATTGAGCAAAAGTCAAACTAAAACTCAATAGAAATATAATTTTAAAAAATAACTTCATAATCAACTACTTTAGAAATGAAAAATATGACCACTCAGAAACTTGTTCACTAGTAGATTCTTTAACTACAACACGCCACTTAAAGCATTTAGCCATTAATTCTAAATGTATAAGTTGATGACTACCTTTTACAGAAAAATTATCTTTATTTAATATTGAAAATTGAGTTTTAAAATCAGACGCATTTTCTTCATTAAAGCAATCATAAATTGTAATCACTTCAATTGAAACTTGATTATTCTGTAAATCAACTGATGAAAAATCCCAAGAAATTTCAGCATTATTAATGTAATCAAATTTAGCGTCATTAATTTTTTCAAGTTTAATTCTTTTTAAAATAAGAGAATTAGGATTCAATTTAGCTTGAGAGTATCCTAATTTAAAAAAAAGAATAAAACCTAAGAGTAGTAATTTTTTCATTTTTATAGTTTGATAATTTAGTTAACTGAATTACAAATTTAACAAATTTTTAATCTTAACTAATATTTTTTTTAATAATTAACATTTAAAAATATTTTTTAAAGTTTATTATTTATCTTTGCAATACTTTTTAAATTGCTATAAAAACATATTGTTAAAATGATACAAAACGAGGATTTTCAAGACGAAATAGGAAACAACCACATTGCAACAAGTACTCAAACACCCATGCGTGACGATGCTTTCGCTATTTCTGATGAAGAAAAAATTGAATTGATTAAAAAAGATGTAGAACATATTTTAAACACATTAGGTTTAGATTTAACAGATGACAGCTTAAAAGGAACGCCTAATCGTGTAGCAAAAATGTTTGTTAAAGAAATTTTTGGCGGTTTAAATCCTACTAAAAAACCAAGTTCTTCAACCTTTGATAATAAATATAAATATGGTGAAATGTTAGTAGAAAAAAACATTGTTGTTTATTCTACTTGTGAACACCATTTATTACCAATCGTAGGTCGTGCACACGTGGCTTATATTTCAAATGGAACTGTAGTAGGTTTATCAAAAATGAATCGTATTGTAGATTTTTATGCTAAAAGACCTCAGGTTCAAGAACGTTTAACTATTCAGATAGTTCAAGAATTACAAAAAGTATTAGGAACTGAAGATGTAGCCTGCGTAATTGACGCTAAACACTTGTGCGTAAATTCGAGAGGAATTCGTGATATTGAAAGCAGTACTGTTACAGCAGAATATGGCGGAAAATTCAAAGAAGATAAAGTTCGTAGAGAATTTTTAGATTATATTAAATTAGATACACAGTTTTAAGTTGGGAAATGGGAGTTAGAAGTTCTGACTTAAAACATGAAATTTGAAACCCAAAACCTAAAAATCTTAAATAAATTAGCCCTGATAGTAATGAAAAGCCCGGAGCAATAAAAATGTAGCTTTTGTTGTTTTAAAAATGCGACCTAAGAAGCACTTTTTAAAATGTAGAAAAACAGATTTTTAGGCTAGGACTTGTAATGAATAGCAGGAATAGCTTCAAAAAATAGCATAATGGAATTACATAAAAATCAAACGTTGCAATTATACAATACGCTTTCGGGCGAAAAAGAAACCTTTACTCCTATTCATGAAGGGAATATTGGGATGTATGTTTGCGGCCCTACTGTTTACAGTAATGTGCACTTAGGAAACGTGCGTACATTTATGAGTTTTGATGTAATTTTTAGATATTTATTGCATTTAGAATATAAAGTTAGATACGTTAGAAATATTACCGATGCAGGGCATTTAACCGATGATGGCGATGTGGATAACGACCGTTTTGTGAAACAATCGCGCTTGGAGAAATTAGAACCTATGGAAATCGTACAGAAATATACGGTGGATTTTCACAAGGTTTTGGATACCTTTAATTTTCTTCCGCCAACGATTGAACCTACAGCAACGGGACATATTTTAGAACAAATTGAGTTAACTCAAAAATTAATTGATACCGGATTTGCTTATGAAAGCAATGGTTCGGTATATTTTGATGTGTTTGCTTATAACCAAAAAGGAATGAATTACGGTGAATTGAGTAACCGTAACATTGAAGAACTTTTTGCTAATACCCGTGATTTAGACGGACAAACCGAAAAGAAAAATCCGCAAGATTTTGCCCTTTGGAAAAATGCTTCTCCAGCACACATTATGCGTTGGAACTCGCCTTGGGGTGAAGGTTTTCCTGGTTGGCATTTAGAGTGTACCGCAATGAGTACGAAATACTTAGGCGAAACTTTTGATATTCACGGTGGTGGAATGGATTTGAAATTCCCGCATCATGAGTGCGAAGTAGCACAAGGAAAAGCTTGTAATGGTCATTCACCAGTTAATTTTTGGATGCACACCAATATGTTAACCATGAACGGTTTACGCATGAGTAAATCGACTGGAAACTATATTCTTCCAATGGAATTGGTTACGGGTGAAAATACGTTTTTCGAAAAACCTTTCCAACCTAATATTGTACGTTTTTGTTTCTTACAAGCACATTATAGAAGTGTTTTAGATATTTCTAATGATGCCATGTTAGCCAGCGAAAAAGGCTATTCTCGTTTGATGGAATCATACAAATTAATTCCGATGTTGAAAGCTGGCAAAACTTCTACCTTAGATATTGCAAGTTGGAAACAAAGTTGTTATGATGCGATGAATGACGATTTTAATACCCCAATTTTAATTGCTCAATTATTTGAAGGCGCGCGTTACATCAATTTGGTAAACGACGGAAAAGAATCGTTAACTGCGGAAGATATTAAGTTATTACAAAATACGATTTCAAGTTTCTTATTTGATGTGTTAGGAATTAGTAATGAAGCTACTTCAGGAAATTCCAATACTACTGAAAAATTAAGTGGCGTTGTTGAAATGTTAATTGGGATGCGAAACGAAGCTAGAGCAAACAAAAACTTTGCTTTATCGGACCAAATTCGTGACCAATTATTAGCATTAGGCATTCAATTAAAAGACGGAAAAGAAGGAACTAGTTTTAGTTTTTAAATATATATTATCGCTGTCATTCTGAACTCGTTTCAGAATCTCTTTTATCTTCAGAAACTTTTTTTTAGAAGCTGAAACAAGTTCAGCTTGACAGAGATTGTAGTTATTTTTATCAATCAATAATCATGTGTAGCCAACACCAATCGAAATATCCAAAAACACTGAAACAATGGGTGATTTATCCGTTTGTTTTATTGGTGCGATTTTATCAGGTTGGCATCTCCCCTTTCACACCCGCTACTTGCCGTTTTGAACCAACATGTTCTAGTTATACCATTCAAGCATTGCAGAAACACGGCGTTTTTAAAGGTGGTTGGTTAGCTTTGAAACGCATTTTTAGTTGTCATCCTTGGGGACGAAGTGGTTATGATCCGGTGCCATGATTAATTACACAGAGGTTCACAGAGCTTTTTTTTGATTTTGATTGTGTTGAATAGTGATACACAGAGCGTTTCAATTATTTGATTTTTGAGATTGAAATTGAAATTGATTTTTTTAAATTTCTTTAATCTGTGTTCCTAATTATTTGTTTCATGTTTGTGGTTTGAAGTTGATTTTTGAAATTGTCATTGCTCTTGAAAAAATTTCTTATCGGAATTTTAACATGTTTACCAATTTTATTATTTATTTTTACCCTTTAAACATTTACTCATTATTATGATTCACACACTCAATATGGTTTGGAATCCTTCGGAAGGGATTGATTTAGGATTTTTCTTACTACGTTTTTATAGTCTTTCTTGGGTATTGGCTTTTGGATTAGGCTGGTATGTGATGAAACCTATTTTCATGAGAGAAAACGAATCGGTTGACTCATTAGATAAATTATTTGTGTACACTTTGGTGGCTACAATGCTTGGTGCAAGATTAGGACACGTTTTGTTTTATCAATCTGAATTATTTTACCAAGATCCATTGAGTATTTTATTACCAATTAGCACAAAACCAACTTTACATTTCACAGGTTTTGCAGGATTAGCGAGTCATGGAGCGGCAATTGGTATCATTATCACTATGTTTTACATTCAAAGAAGAGTCATCAAGCGTTCATTTTTATGGATTTTAGACCGAATTGTAATTCCAGTATCTTTAGGTGCGATTTTTATTCGTTTAGGGAATTTCATGAATTCTGAAATCGTTGGAACTGAAACTAGTTCTGCGTTCGGAATTAAATTCTTAAGAGACAAATATAGTCCGAATGAAGCTATGCAATTAACCCAAATCGGAGATAAAAATGAAGCTTATCAAGCAATTGCTACAAACCCTCAATTTGTAGAATATTTAACAGCTGTAACGCCTAAACATCCCGCACAATTATACGAGGCTATTTGCTATGTTTTTGTTTTCGCTATTTTGATGTTTTTATATTGGAAAACAGAAGCAAGAAACAAAGCTGGTTACTTATTTGGCTTGTTCTTAATATTACTTTGGTCAATTCGTTTTGTGGTGGAATTTGTGAAGGAAAGTCAAGGTGGTTTTGAGCAATACACAATCTTTAATGCACTTTCAACAGGGCAATGGTTGAGTATTCCTTTTATTATTATTGGATTTTACTTTGTTTGGAAAGCGAAAGTGGTTAAAGAAGATTAATATTTATAGACAAAAAGGCGGTTTTAACAAAACGCCTTTTTTTATTTCTTATCAAGTGGTTTTACATATTCAATTGTAAACTTTGCTGATACTCCCGTATTCAAATTCCAATCGTTTTTTGTAATTAAATTATTATTTCCATCATATAAAGCAAATGTTGCTGTATTTGGTCCCGCTAATCCTTGATTTAAAGCAACAATATCTATACTATTTTCTCCTTCTCTTAATTCAATATAAGTTGTTTTAAATTCAGTTTCTAGAAAAATAACATTATATGCAACAATACTATTTAATAAAATTCTAATTTTATCACCATCAGGATCCATGTGATCTCGCGTCATTATTTTTAAAACAGATGTTGTTACTTTAAACTTCCCAAAGAATACATCATCCCAACTACCCTGTTGAGTTTCTTTGTTCAGTTTTTCTTTAATTGCATCACCTGGATTTTTAAATTCATTTTTCTTAATCAACACACTTTCCTCCCCTTTTTTTTGATTAAGAACAGAATAGCGTTTTAAGTAACTATCATCTTTATCAAAAATACTTTTATAAGGCAAAGTAATTGTATTTGATTTGGTATCTACTTTTGCAGGCTCATCCCAATCAATCTTCAATTTAGAAGTCTTGAAAGGGTTCTCTTTTTGTCCCAAAAGTGACACAAAATGAAACAGAAAAAGTAAAGTAAATAATTTGAATCTCATCTGTAAACTATTGAAAGATGTAAAATTAAAACAATAATTGATTTTTATTTATAAATTAACATATGTTTTAAACAATTGCCTTTTATTTTTGTGAAATTTGTGCAACAAAATCTATACCAAAAACAATGCTACAACAAAAACTTTATTGGTTTTTATGCTTCTTTTCGCTTCTTGGATTTGGACAAGAAAAAATGATCTTGAGCGGAGTTGCATCAGACACGAACACTAATGAAACATTAATTGGCGTTTCGGTCTACATCGCTGAACTGAACATTGGAACTTATACAAATGAGTATGGTTTTTATTCCATTTCGTTACCCAAAGGAACATATACTGTTCAAATTAGTTACATAGGGTTTGAAACTATCACGGAAAAGATAGAAATCAATCAAAATACAAAGAAAAACTTTGGTCTAATTGAAAGTAAGCTAGAACTGAATGAAGTTGTAATTACCAAAAATATATACAGAAACAACATAAAAAAACCTGAAATGAGTGTTAATAAATTATCGATTAATACCATAAAACAAATGCCAGCAATTTTAGGAGAAACCGATGTTATAAAATCTATTTTAACATTACCTGGAGTAACAAATGCTGGAGAAGGTCAATCAGGATTCAATGTTCGAGGAGGTTCTGCAGATCAAAACTTAGTTTTACTTGACGAAGCAACGATATACAATACGTCACATTTATTTGGATTCTTTTCTGTTTTTAACACCGACGCAATTAAAGACCTAAAATTATATAAAGGAGGAATCCCATCACGATTTGGTGGTCGAGTAGCGTCTGTGCTAGAAATTTACCAAAAAGATGGAAATAGTACGAATTTTCATATGAGTGGAGGAATTGGTATCATATCTAGTAGATTATTAGCTGAAGGTCCGATTGTAAAAGATAAAGGTTCATTTTTATTTGCTGGAAGAAGTTCGTATGCACATTTATTTTTAAAATTAACCGACAATAAAAATTCAGCCTATTTTTATGATTTGAACACTAAACTAAGCTATAAACTTAACGAAAACAATAATTTATATGCTTCAGGCTATTTTGGAAGAGATGTTTTTAGCTTAAATCAAAGTTTTGTAAACACGTACGGAAATTCGGTTTTTAATTTACGTTGGAATCATTTATTTTCAAATAAACTTTTTTCCAATCTTTCTTTAATTTACAGTGATTACTACTATGGATTAAAACTAGATTTTATAGGATTTAACTGGGATAGCGGAATTAAAAATTACAATTTAAAATATGATTTTAAACATTATATTTCTGATAAAGTAAAACTTTTTTACGGAGCAAATGCTATTTATCATGACTTTAATCCTGGTAAAATTGAACCAACAAATGACACTTCGGGAATTAATCCTGATCAATTAGCAAAAAAATATGCTTTTGAACCTGCTGTTTATGTTGATGTAGAGCAACAAATTACAGATAAATTAAGCATTAACTATGGTTTACGTTACAGTAAATTTTATCGATTAGGTGACGAAGAAATTAATTTATACGCAAATAATCAGGCTGTTGTTTATAATGAAGATTTTCAAATTTATGAAAAAGGAACTCCAACGGGAACAAAATCCTATGGAAAAAATGAAACAATTGCTGAATTTGGCAATTTAGAACCACGTGTTTCAGTTGCTTACAGCTTAAATGAAAACAGCTCAATTAAAGCAAGTTACAATCGAATGTCGCAATATTTGCATTTAATTTCTAACACACAATCTCCAACGCCATTAGATGTGTGGGCTCCAAGTGACGATTATTTAAAACCTCAAATTTTAGATCAAGTTGCCTTTGGATATTTTAAAAACTTTAAGAATGATGATTATACTCTTGAAGTTGAAACTTTCTACAAAAAACTAAAAAACAGAGTAGATTATATAGATGGTGCCGATTTAATTGCTAATGACGATATTGAACAAGTGGTTTTAAATGGAGAAGCTAGAGCCTATGGTTTAGAAATTTTAGCTCGTAAAAATAATGGAAAACTTAATGGTTGGATTTCCTATACTCTTTCTCGTTCCGAACAAAGAACACCCGGAAGAACAGCAGTTGAAACCGGAATTAATAATGGAAATTGGTATAAAACAGGTTGGGATAAATTACACAATATTTCTATCACCAGCATGTATAAGTTAAATGAAAAGTGGAGTTTTAGTAGTATTTTCACATTGCAATCTGGACAGCCGGTAACCTATCCTAATGGCCAATATCAATATCAAGGTATTACAGTTCCTACTTACGGATTACGCAATGAAAACAGACTACCAACATACCATCGTTTAGATATATCGGCAACTTTAGTTCCTGAAAAAAATAAAAACCGAAATTGGTATGGTGAGTGGATTTTTGGAATTTACAACCTTTACAGTCGAAAAAACGCTGCTTCAATTAGTTTTAGACAAAATCAAGATTCAGGTAATAATGAAGCCGTTCGTTTATCTATTTTTGGTATCGTACCAAGTGTAACCTATAATTTTAAATTTTAATTATGGTAAAGAAATTATTAAAAATAGTAACGTTATTTCTTTTAACAACAACTATTTCATTTTCATTATTTAGTTGTGAAGATGTCGTTGATATAGACTTAACTACGGCTGCGCCAAGATTAGTAATCGATGCTTCTATAAAATGGCAAAAAGGGACGCTTGGAAATGTGCAAACCATAAAACTAACCACAACAACTGGTTTTTATTCTTCAACAATTCCAACTGTTAGTGGTGCAACTGTTTTTATTACTGATGGAAATGGAATTCAATATGATTTTATTGAAAATCCGGGTACCGGCAATTATGTATGTACAAATTTTAATCCTGAAATAAGACAATCTTATACATTAACTGTTAGTCTAAACAGTCAAATTTATACTGCTACAGAATCATTAATAGAAGTTCCAACCATTGATGCTGTGCAACAAACCGAAGATGGTGGCTTTACAGGAAATGAAAAAGAAGTAAAATTCTTTTATCAAGACAATGGATTAGTCAATAATTTATATCTTGAAGAATACAATACCTCATTCACCATATTACCTGAATATGATGTAATAGACGATGCCTTTTTTCAAGGAAATCAGATGTTTGGATTATATACAAATGAAGACATGAAAACAGACGACACATTACAGTTCACGTTACATGGCATTTCCCAAAACTATTACAATTATATGAATGTTTTATTAGGAATTGCAGGTACTAATGGTGGAAGTCCTTTTCAAACGCCGCCAGCAACGGTTAGAGGAAACATTGTAAATCAAACTAATTTTAATAATTTCGCTTTAGGATTCTTTAGATTATCAGAAACCGATACAATGAGTTACACCGTTGAATAATTTTTTTCTAAATTCGTACTCTTTAATTTCAAAATCGAAATGTCATCACACCATATTGTTCGCGACGATCAAGAACCAGCATTAATAATTGCTAATGGTGCAGCATGTAGTGAAGAATTAATAGGACAATTATTAGAATGGTCGCCATTAGTAATTGTTTTAGATTCAGCTATTGAACGCGTACTACAACTTGGTATCAAAGTGGATGTATTATTGGGCGATTTTGATCGAGGCTTTGATCCAAACTACTATTTAGAAAAACAATATCCCTTAGAAATTGTTTACGCCCCTAATCAAGACAAAACCGATTTAGAAAAAGCATTTGATTACCTCATCGAAAAAGGCCATAAAGCCGTAAACGTTATTTGGGCAACCGGAAAACGTGCTGATCACACCATAACCAACATCACAAATATTGTAGCTTACCGCAATTCGTTAAAAATTGTAGTACTAGATGACTATTCTAAAGTTTTTTTACTGCCATTAACATATAATAAATGGTATACAGCTAACACCGTTTTATCATTAATTCCGATTGGAAAAGTGAGTGGAATAACTACAAAAAACTTATTTTATCCACTAAATAACGAAGTACTAACCATTGGATATCGTACCGGAAGCAGCAATCATGTAACCGAAGACGGCATTGTTTCAATAGAACACATTGAAGGTGATTTGCTATTGATGGAATGTTGGGACTAACTTTTTTTGTATCTTCGTAAAAATGTTTTGCTATGAATACATTGGAACTAAAAAATATTCTAAAATTTAAAATTGACCTCATAAACGACAAGAAGTTTTTGGAGGCATTAACAATTTTAATTGAATCTAAAACAGACCAAATTATAACACTATCCGACGAGCAAAAAAGCAGCTTAGAAACATCAAAAAATGAATATCTTTCAGGAAATTTCGAGAACAATAATATTCTAAATGAAGAAATGGAAAAATGGCTGAAAGAATAATTGTTTGGTCTTCAAAAGCAAAAATTGATTTAAAAAACCTTTATGAATTTTACAACTATCACAATAAAAGCAAAACCTATTCTCTTAAATTACATAGAAAAATTCAAAAAGAAATTAAACTATTGCTTAAACAACCCGAAATTGTCAAAAAAACAAATAAAATTGGAGTTAGAGGCTTGTTAATTGACAACCATTACCTTTTCTACGAAATTTTTCAAGAACATATTGTTGTTTTAGCCGTATGGGAAAACAGCCAAAACCCTTCAAAATTAAAGCCTTAAATGAAATTCCAAGTCGTATCTGATTACAAACCTACTGGTGACCAACCACAAGCTATTGAAAAACTTTCAAAAGGCATTCTCAATGGTGAAAAATACCAAACGCTATTAGGAGTTACAGGTTCTGGAAAAACATTTACTGTTGCTAATGTTGTACAAGAAGTGCAACGACCAACTTTAATTTTAGCACATAATAAGACCTTAGCAGCGCAATTATATTCAGAATTTAAGCAGTTTTTTCCACATAATTCGGTGCAGTATTTTGTTTCGTATTACGACTATTATCAACCCGAAGCCTTTATTCCTGTTACAGGAACCTATATTGAAAAAGATTTATCTATTAATGAAGAATTAGAAAAATTACGTTTAAGTACTACCTCTGCCCTACTTTCGGGAAGAAGAGATATTATTGTAATTTCATCTGTTTCTTGTTTATATGGAATTGGGAATCCCGTTGAATTTCAAAAAAACGTCATTAATTTAGAGACAGGTCAGCAAATTTCACGTACCAAATTATTACATCAACTGGTACAAAGTTTATATTCGAGAACTGAAGCCGATTTTGCTGCAGGAAATTTCAGAATTAAAGGCGATATTGTTGAAATTTTTCCAAGCTATGGCGATGAACCGTTCCGAATTCACTTTTTTGGAGACGAAATTGAAGAAATTGAAGCCTACGATCCTAGGACTTCACAAGTGATTGAACGTTATGAAAAACTAACGATTTATCCTGCCAATATGTTTGTGACTTCACCTGATGTATTGCAAAATGCTATATGGGAAATCCAACAAGACATGGTGAAGCAAGTGGATTATTTCAAAGAAATTGGAAAACATTTAGAAGCCAAACGATTAGAAGAACGCACTAATTTTGACTTAGAAATGATTCGAGAATTAGGCTATTGTTCAGGAATTGAAAACTATTCGCGTTATTTAGATGGAAGAGAACCTGGAACTAGGCCTTTCTGCTTATTAGATTATTTTCCAGATGATTTTTTGATGGTGGTAGATGAAAGTCACGTTACGATTTCGCAAGTGCATGCCATGTATGGAGGTGATAGAAGTCGTAAAGAAAACTTAGTGGAATATGGTTTTCGATTGCCTGCTGCCATGGACAATCGTCCGTTGAAATTTGAAGAGTTTGAAGCTTTACAAAATCAGGTGATTTATGTATCAGCTACACCTGCCGATTATGAATTGCAAAAAACGGAAGGCGTTTATGTAGAACAAGTTATTCGTCCTACAGGTTTATTAGATCCCATTATAGAAATTCGTCCTAGCGCCAATCAAATTGATGATTTAATAGAAGAAATTCAATTGCGATGCGAAGCAGACGAACGTGTTTTAGTTACTACGTTAACCAAACGTATGGCAGAAGAATTGGCAAAATATTTAACTAAAGTTGCTATTCGCTGTCGTTATATTCATTCAGACGTTGATACGTTGGAACGTGTGGAAATTATGCAAGATTTGCGAAAAGGAATATTTGATGTTTTAATTGGTGTAAATTTATTACGAGAAGGATTAGATTTGCCAGAAGTTTCTTTGGTAGCTATTTTAGATGCAGACAAAGAAGGTTTTTTAAGAAGCCATCGTTCGTTAACCCAAACCGTTGGGCGTGCCGCTCGTAATGTAAATGGAAAAGCAATCATGTATGCTGATAAAATCACGAATTCGATGCAAAAAACCATTGACGAAACCAATTACAGAAGACAAAAACAAATTGATTACAATACCAAACACGGCCTAGCGCCAAAAGCATTGAACAAGAGTTTAGGAAGTGCATTAAGTGGTAATTCGGTTTCAACAGGCTATTTTGAAAAAGAAGCATTGAAAGCCGCAGAACCAGAAAGTTTATACCTTTCAAAACCCGAAATAGAAAAGAAAATAAGAGACCTGCGCAAAATGATGGAAAAAGCCGCTAAAGAATTAGACTTTATGCAAGCTGCCAAATTGCGTGATGAAATAAAAGCATTGCAGGGGAAATTGTAATTTTCTCTAAACTTGTCAAGTTGAACTCGTTTCAGCTTCACTGTAAAATAAAATTAGATTCTGAAACGAGTTCAGAATGACAAAAATATTAAACGTTAATCAAGAAATTATGAGCAAAATTAACAACATTTTAAAACTAGAAGACGAAGTAGCCATCATTGAAGCTGTTGGGACATTAATTTGGGATAAAAAAGAAGAAACCGAAGACTTTTCATCATTAACAGACGAAGAAAAAGTATTTGTTTTTATCGATATTTTTGAAGGTGCTATGGGAGAAGGCGGATTTGAATTCTTCTTTTCTTCAGAATCTGGAAATTTTGTAGAAGAAATTATTACTTCTTACCAAGAAATAAATGCAATAAAAACGGCTGAATTAATTTCAAATGCCGTTAAAATTTTTCCAAAAGGATACGATACCAACTTAGAAACTCGCATTGCTGCTATAGAAAAAGCTGACGAAAACACAATTTCAGGTTGGGAAGATTTAGACGAGCTTTTCTTTACCAATGAAACTGAAGAAGATGTGGTTACACTTATTGTAAATTATATAAAAGCAAATGAATCTCAGTTTGGCAATTAATTGTATTCCAAAAAAACGTAACTTTAATTTTCATTTAATTCATACTAAAAATGAAAAAATTAGAATTTACAATATCTATTAAAGCACCGAAAGAAAAAGTTTGGTATTCCCTTTGGGACAACGAAAACTACGAAAATTGGACCACTGCTTTTTGTAATGGCTCGTATGCCCTTTCGAGTTGGGAGTTAGGTAGTAAAATCCACTTTTTATCGCCTCTAGGTGACGGAATGTATTCAAAAATTATTGAAAATAATGAATTTGAATCTATGGTCTTTTCGCACATTGGAAACATTCAAAATTATAAAGAAGTACCTCTGGATGAAGAAACTAAACAATGGACAGGCAATACAGAACGTTATACATTAACTGAAATAAATGGAACAACCTTACTGTTAGTAACTTTAGATACGCTTGAGCACTATATTGACTTTTTTAAGGGTACTTTTCCAAAAGCATTAGAAAACATTAAGGCTATAGCCGAAAATCCAACTATAAAATCAATTACTGTTCGTACCACAATTAAAGCACCTATTGAAAAAGTTTGGAACTTTTTTACTCAACCTGAACACATTACTAAATGGAATTTTGCTTCAGACGATTGGCATTGTCCAGTAGCAGAAAACAAATTACAAGTAAACGGGAAATTTAAATATACTATGGCTTCAAAAGAAGAACCAATTGCTTTTGACTTTGAAGGAACATATGAAGCTATTGAAACACATAAAAAAATAGTTTACAAAATTACGGATGGTCGAAAAGTAGTTGTGAAATTTGAACTCTTAGAATCAAAAGTAATTCTTACGGAAATTTTTGAACCTGAATATATCCATTCCATCTCGTTACAACGTAATGGTTGGCAAGCAATTCTGAACAATTTTAAAAAACATTTAATTTAAAAAATCATGGCAACCGTAAACGTTTATCTTACATTTAATGGTAATACTGAAGAAGCATTCAATTTTTATAAATCTGTTTTTGGTGGCGAATTTAGCTATCTAGGCCGATTTAAAGATGTACCAGCTGATGATAATTGCCCTACTAGTGAAGAAGAAGGCAACCGTATAATGCATGTGAGTTTACCAATTAGTAAAGAAACCATTTTAATGGCAAGCGACAGCACTTCATTTAGTGGTGACGTTACTTTTGGAAACAATTTCTCAGTTTCAATCAATGCAGATAGTAAAGAAGAAGCGGATCAATTATTCAATGGACTTTCAACAGGTGGCAACATCATCATGCCTATGGAAAAAACTTTTTGGGGAGCTTACTTTGGGATGTTCACCGATAAATTTGGCATCAATTGGATGATTAATTTTGATGAAGTTCCCTGCTAAAATTAGTTGTGCTGCTCACTAAAAACAGCTAATAAAACTTCGCTTGGTACCATTCTATTAGGCGAAGTTTTCATCAAATGCAATACACGTTTCATGGCAAAAGGATTTAATCCCATGTTAATACCAATTTCGTTGATTTTTATTTGTTCTCTTTCGTGGAGCACACCATCACAATGCATTAATAAAACCAAACGATAAAATTGACAAATACGGTGGAATTCATCTTTAATAACAATGATTTCAGCTATATTTTGAAACAATTGCAAAAACACTTCTTTTTCAATTTCGAGTTCTTGTGCTATAATTTCTAGAAAATCATATTCCCTATCATGCAATTCGCCATCAATTAAGGCAAAAGCAATCATTTCTTGCAATAAACTTATTTTTTCTTGGTAACTGTCCATCAAAATTGTAATTTTAGGTCTTAGATGATATCAAATATAAAAATGAAAAAGCACTATTTACTCTTTTCTTTCTTTTTTTTATTAACATACGTTTCTGGATGGTCGCAAGGAACTGTAACTACTTTTGACATCAAAGCGTTACAATTAGAAACTACAAAGAAAATTTGGGTGTATTTGCCACACAATTACGAAACATCAAAAAAGAAATTTCCTGTTATTTATATGCACGATGCTCAAAACTTATTTGATGCTAAAACATCGTATGCTGGAGAATGGCATATTGATGAAACCTTAGACAGTTTACAAGCCCAAGTTATTATTGTGGGAATTGAACACGGAAATGAAAAAAGAACCGAAGAGCTCACACCTTTTTCAAATGAAAAATACGGTGGCGGAAAAGCAGATGCGTATTTAGATTTCATTGTTACTACTCTAAAACCCTACATCGATTCCAATTTTAGAACTAAAAAAGGCAAGATGGATACTGCCATTGCAGGAAGTTCATTAGGTGGTTTGGTTTCCTATTATGCTGTTTTAAAATTTCCGAAAGTATTTGGAAAAGCGGCTGTATTTTCGCCTGCTTTTTGGATTAATCCTGAAGTGTATACTCTTACAGAAAACACCAAAAAGATGAAAAACAAACTATACTTTCTTTGTGGAGATAGCGAAAGTGAAACAATGGTTGCCGACATGAATAAAATGATTGGTTTAGTTAATACCATACGTTGTTCCTGCATGCACTTAACCAAATCTCGTGTAGTTGAAGGTGGTAAACATAATGAAAAATTATGGGCGAAAGAATTTGGAAAAGCGTACCTTTGGCTGTTTTAAATTTAGAATTTGAAATAGAATAATAAAATAGATACGAATGAATAATAATGATATTTTTAAAAAGTTACGTGTTGCCTTGCAATTGCGTGACGACCAAATTATTGAAATTGTAAACTTGGTTAATTTTAGAATTTCTAAAGGCGAATTAGCTGATATTTTTAGAAGTGAAGACCACCCCAACTACATGGAATGTGGCGATCAATTATTGCGAAATTTTTTAAATGGATTAATTATTCATTTACGTGGTACAAAGGAAGAACCTAAAAACCCAAGAGAAGTACTAAGCGAAATTGCAAAGAACAAAACTTCCTTATACAAAGAAGACAAAAAGCCAGATTTTAAAAAAGAAGGCGAAAAAAAACCTTTTAAACCCAAAGGCGCACCTGCTAATAAACCATTTGGACAAGGTAAACCTTCCGACAAAAAACAAAAGCCAGAAAACCCTGTAGAACGTTTTAAGTTCAACTCAGGTAAAACTAAAAAATAGACTGAATCCTCAAGCAATTGGGGATTTTTTGTTTGAAGATATTTTATAATTATTATTTATATTTGAGAAATGAAAATTGAATTTACTAATTAACGTATACTAACTTATAGAAGAAATGAAAAAAATAAAAAACTGCTTTACTCTTATTCTAATATTCATTTGTATAAATTCATTTTCACAATTAAAATCAAAGACTATATATTTTGAAATTTATTATGAAAAAGATTATCCAATAGCGGGAGCGAATATAGTAGAAAGAGAAGCAAAAAAAATAAATGAAACTACCACTGATTTTGATGGCAAGGCTCAACTAATAGTAACTAATTTTAATTCAGAATTCGAACTATCATTTACTGGCCCACATGTAAGATTCAAAATTCCTGAAAAAACAGAAAAAATAATAATCAATATTGATAAAAGAAGAATTGAGTATTATCACAATGATAAAATTTTCAAACGAAAAAGAGTTAAGTTAAAAGGATTTTAAAAAATCTAATCAACCTACCTTCCCTTCAAATACCCAATCACCGTTTCGTTAAAAATTACGGGTTGCTCTACATTCACTACATGACCACAATTTTGAATGATGAAAAGTTCGGCCGTTTTTACATGATTGGCAACTACTTGCTTTACTGTGGGTAGAAACATATAATCTTCTTGTCCCATAACATATAATGTGGGAATGTTCAGTTCTTTTTGGCGAAACCAACGCAAAACAGGATTGATTTCAGCAGTGAGTTTGAACCATTTAATAAATTCTTTTTGGTATAATTTCTTCGCTTCATTAATAAACAGTAAGCGTGATTGTTTGTGGTTCTTTTTTGGCATAATCACAAACGCAAAAAACTTGTACAAAACCAAATAAGGCAACACGTATTTAAACATATTACCCAAGCGCATTAATACTTGAGAACGGAAATTCATTTTTAAAATGGCACCGCCTAAAATCATGCTTTTCACTCGATTAGGATGCATTTCTGCCAATTGACGAATGACGATGGAACCCAATGAAATTCCCACAAAATGAGACGATTCTATTTTTAAATGATTGATTACCTCAACAATATCTTCGGCAATGGCTTTAAACGTATATTGCTGCTTAAATGCCGATTTCAATGGTTCTTTTGAATCGCCATGACCTCTTAAATCCAAAAGCAAAACATTAAAATGCTTCTGAAAATCACGAATTTGCTTAAACCATACAGACGAACTTCCTCCTGCTCCATGAACAAAAGTAACCCACTCTGAACTCGATTCATTTTTATAAATTGTATAGGAAATCAAATCTTTATTTTTTTTCAAATGTAAGCTTTTCAAGAGACTTTTGAGTTGAACAAATTTTAAATTTTATCATGGAGTACTTTGAAATAAGCAAAAGCTTTTAACAATCGGCTTCCGTACCACGAAAACATCTCGCCATCCACAAAAACAGTTTTGGCATGATGCGTAAAACATCCAATTTCAAACGCATGTTCATCCTTAAACGGAAAAGGTTCAGAAGACAAAAACACATAATCTGGATCCCCTTCTAATCGAATTTTCTTCAATTCAATTTCAGGATAACGTCCTTCTTTTTCTTTGTAAATATTTTCGAAACGATTCAATTGCAACAATTCGTTAATAAATGTGTTATTTCCAGCAACCATATACGGATTCGCCCAAATGAAATAAGCAGCTTTCTTAGTCGGTTTATCTTCAACAAATTGCTTGAAATCTTTGTAAGCAAAATTAATTTTATCAATCCATTTTTGAGCTTCGGTACGTTTGTTAAACAATTGACCAAAATCGGAAATCATTTGTAAATTATCTTCAATCGTATAGATATCAGTAACCCAAACAGGGCAAATTGCACTTAATTCTTCGACAATTTCTTTCGTATTTTCTTCTTTGTTGCAAATAATAATATCAGGCTGAAGCGCTTTTATTTTATCAAATTTGACGTTTTTAGTCCCGCCAACAATAGTTTTTGTAGCTTTAAAATGAACAGGATACACGCAGAATTTGGTAATTCCAACGATGTTGTCTTCTAACCCTAAATCGTATAACAATTCGGTTTGCGAGGGCACTAAAGAGACAATTCGAACAAGTTGAGTATCGAATGTATGTGAAGTTCCTAATTGGTCTGTGAGCTGCATGATTTCAATAGTAAATATTCAATATTTACCCTAAAATAGATTGCATTTCTAATTGCAATTTCAAAACTTCTTCCCTAGCCTTTGCTGCGAAATCTGTTCCGTTGGAAGCATAAATAATTCCTCTTGAAGAATTGATTAACAAACCTACGTTTTTACTCATTCCGTATTTACAAACCTCAGCTAAACTTCCCCCCTGAGCGCCAACACCCGGAACCAGTAAGAAACTATCAGGAACTATTTTTCTAATTTCAGTGAAATATTCGGCTTTTGTTGCGCCAACTACATACATTAAATTATGTGCGTTTTTCCAAGATTTTGAAGTTTCCAAAACAACTTTGTACAATTCTTTTCCCTCTACATTTTGCGTTTGAAAATCAAAAGCGCCTTCATTGGATGTTAAGGCAAGCATGATTGTATGCTTATCTTCAAATGCTAAAAAAGGTTCAACCGAGTCCTTTCCCATATAAGGCGCCACGGTTACCGAATCAAAATCCAAATCATTGAAAAAAGCTCTGGCATACATAGACGATGTGTTACCAATATCACCTCGTTTAGCATCGGCAATGGTGAAAATTTCTGGATAGTTGGAGTTGATGTACTTGATTGTTTTTTCTAATGATTGCCAACCTTTTATACCGTAAGCTTCATAAAATGCTATATTGGGTTTATAAGAAACACACAAATCATGCGTAGCATCGATAATTGCTTTATTGAATTCAAAAATTGGATCTTCGGTTTGTAATAAATGCTCTGGGATTTTATTCAAATCAACATCCAAACCAATACAAAGAAATGATTTTTTAGCTTGAATTTGGTCTTGAAGTTGTTGTGTTGTCAAAACGGTGTGATGTTTAGTGTTAGTAGTTTGGCAAAGTTAACTCAAAGTTTTGGAAACTCAAAGTAACAATATTTCAATAAAAGTGGGAAATATATAACATTTAAGATTTGCTATGTAACACAAATGTATTCAATAAGTTACACCTTTGTTTAAGTAAAAAAGAAGGGATTTAATACGTATCCCATCAAATTGTAACCTTTAAAATATAAAGATATGTCAAATTTATTATACACCGTGGCAGTTGTGCTTGTTATTCTTTGGGCATTAGGTTTTTTTGTTTACAGTGCGGGTAATATTATCCACATTTTATTAGTAATCGCAATAATTGCAATATTATTTAGATTAATCAAAGGGAGAGAAATATAAATCATTAAAAAATAATACGATGAAAAATACAGACGTGGTTATAGGAGTGTTAAGTGGATTAGCAATTGGTGCAATATTGGGTGTTTTATTTGCACCAGATAAAGGTAGCAATACAAGAAGAAAAATTGCACAGAAAGGAACCGATTTAAAAGATAATTTAAAAGGAAGTTTTACTGACTTTATTGCTTCGGTGGAAGATCAATATTCCAATTTTACTTCCAACGCAGAAGAAGTTATTGAAGAAGGAAAATCGAAATTAGAACGAATGAGTAACGAAATTACAAGATAAAAAAGCAATGGAAAACATAGCCACTGATATTGAACTACTTTATAATAAAGCAGAAAAATATACCAAAACTAGTTTTGAATTATTACAATTAAACACAATTGATAAAACATCAGATGTAATATCATCTTTAGCTGTAATAACTTCTATGGTAATCATAGTGGCTATGTTTATATTGTTTATTAACATAGGAATCAGTCTTTTAATTGGTAAACTCTTAAATGATTATGCTATGGGATTTTTCCTTATTTCTGGATTTTATTTTATAGTTGCCCTAATCGTTTTTGTTTTTAGAAAAACGTTAATTAAAATTCCAATCGATAATTTAATTGTTTCAAAGCTGTTAAAAGATAAGATTATCGCTGAAAATGAAAGTAATACAAACAATATATAGGGATGAAAGCGCTTAAACAAACCGATATTCTCGATGCTAAAATTGCTACTTTAAAAACAAAACGAACTAAGGAATTCATGGAATTAAAAGAACAATATTTCATAGTTCATAATTCTTTTACCGTTTCCAATATTGTTAATCAAGGTATTAGCGAATTTTATAAAACCGCTACTAACAAGGACAATTTATATACTAACATTGCCAGCGTTTTAGGTGGTTATCTAACTAAAAGATTGGTAGTTGGCACATCCAAAAATCCATTCAAACAAATTCTAGGTTATGGCGTTCAGTTTGCGGTAACTCAATTAATTTCAAAAATTTCTAACAAATAAATACTCAAAAATGAAAAAATTTAAAATTTTACTTATTACCCTTGCAACTGGAGCTGCTTTAATTTCATGTAAGAATGAAAAGCAAACTAATGCAGAAAAAGAAATTGTTGCCTATGAAATGTTCGTAGATTCACTAAATAATGTTGCTGTTATTGATTTAAAAACAAATTGGGATAGTATTGAAAATGATCACCAAAAAAGAAAATTAGTAGCCGAAAACGCATTATTAGAACTTGAAAACCGCGAAGAACTAAAAGGTAAAATTATAGTTTCTAGCGACAAATATGAATTGTATAAAGCTAGTTATTTAGCTCAACAACCTAAAAAAAGCACAAAATCGGTGGTAAGAACAGCGTTATTTGGCAGTGAAGATATTGGAGACGATATGGCATTTAGTTGGGTTAATAAAAACAATATTTTAAGAGTCTATGAAAATTTTACAACTACAGTAGAAAAAAACAAAGATGTGTACTCAAGAGAAGATTGGGATGAAATTAAATTGTATTATGAAGCATTAGATACCAGAAAAAATACGGTAGAAAATGAAGGTTTATCAAGTTCAGATAACATGAAAATTGCATCAATCAAATTCAAATTTGCTCCGATGTTAAAAATAAATAGAATAAGTTCAAAATCTGAAGAAAATTCAGAAGCTAAAGAATAGGTAGTAATTGATTCAAAAAAAGATGCCAAACTATTTATTTAGCTTGGCATCTTTTGTATAAATTAAGTTCCTAATTTAGAACACTTCGTTTTCTTTCAATTTCTCCATGTTGTTAACCAACTGAAGTTCGTCAACAAATTTTTGAATTTTTCCGTTCATCACTCCATCCATATCAAAAACGTCTAAACCAATTCTATGATCGGTTACACGACCTTGAGAATAGTTATACGTTCTAATTTTTGCTGAACGGTCACCTGAACTTACTTGCGAAGAACGTTTTGTTGCATCTTCCGCTTGTTTGATGGCTAATTCTTTTTCGTATAAACGAGAACGCAGTACATCCAATGCTTTGTCTTTATTTTTATGTTGCGATTTTTGATCCTGACATTGCGCTACCAATCCTGTTGGAATGTGCGTTAAACGAACCGCAGACTTCGTCGTATTTACCGACTGACCACCAGGACCAGACGAACAGAAAAAGTCTACACGAACATCATTCATATCAATTTGAACATCAAATTCTTCTGCTTCTGGTAAAACCATTACCGTTGCAGCCGAAGTGTGCACACGTCCTTGTGTTTCTGTTTGAGGTACACGTTGAACACGGTGTACGCCTGCTTCAAATTTTAAAGTTCCGTAAACATCTTCACCAGTAACTTCAAAAATTACCTCTTTAAAACCACCTGAAGTTCCTTCACTAATATCTACCACAGAAGTTCTCCAACCTCTTGCTTCACAATATTTAGTGTACATACGGAATAAATCACCTGCAAAAATAGACGCTTCATCCCCACCCGTTCCAGCACGAATTTCCACCATAACGTTTTTCGCATCTTCTGGATCTTTAGGAATCAACATAAATTTGATTTCTTCCTCCAATTGAGGCAAACGATCTTTCGCTTCGTCTAACTGCATTTTGGCCATTTCAACCATTTCAGCATCAGAACCATCCGCTATAATTTCGTTTGCTTCTTTTATATTTCCGTCAAGAGTTATATATTCTTCACGCTTTTCAACCAAACCTTTTAGGTCTTTGTATTCTTTGTTTAATTGTACATAACGCTTTTGATCGGCAATCACATCAGGCTGAATAATCAAATCTGATATTTCGTCGAAACGTTGTTTAACATATTGTAATCTATCTAACATAACTGTTATTTATTTTGGAGTGCAAAGTTACAATTTTAGTTTAAAGTTTAAAAATTTAAGTTCTGAAACTTCGGAATAAAACTTTTTACCTGAAAATCAATTCCTTATAAATATTATTTAAAATAAGTCTAAATAAATTTTGTAGTTTCATTTCGACTTAATATTTTTGCGAAGTTATTTTAATTAAATCTAAATAAAAATGAATAAAATAGTATTAACAACACTTTTGTTGTCATCGCTACTAGGTTTTAGTCAAGAAAAAGCGGATTCAACAAAAGTTTTAAAAGAAGTTACCGTTGAAGGCACGAGAGAAAACAAGTACAAAAAAGAAAGCAGTACAACTGTTTCTAAAATGCCTTTAAAGGATATCGAAAATCCGCAAGTGTACAATTCCATTCCAGCTAACCTTTTGAAGGAACAAGTGGTTACGAATTTTAACGATGCACTTAAAAACGCAACTGGTGTAACTAGACTTTGGGAATCTACTGGTCGTAATGGCGATGGTGCTGAATATTACTCCATGCGAGGTTTTTCGGTTCAACCAACGATGACAAACGGTTTACCATCCTTAACTAACACAACAATCGACCCAATTAACATCGACAACATTGAAGTCATCAAAGGGCCATCTGGAACATTGTTTGGAAGTAGCGTTATTTCGTATGGTGGATTAATTAATGTGGTGACTAAAAAACCGCATCAAATGTTTGGTGGTGAAATCAGTTACAACAACGGAACGTATGGTAGCAATCGCGTTACCGCAGATGTAAACCTTCCTCTTAATGAGAAAGCCGCTGTTCGAATTAATTCCGCTTACACCACAGAAGAATCGTTTCAAGATGCTGGATTTTCGAATACCTTCTTTTTAGCGCCTTCTATAAAATATGAAGTAAACGACAAATTGACTTTCTTAGTAAATACCGAATTTTATAAAAATACATCAGCAAAATCGAGCATGATTTTCTTGAGTCGTTACGCTCCTCTTTCATTTGATTCAATGGAATTATTTGACAGAAACTACAAAAGATCTTTTACTTCGAATGATTTAACCATGAACAACAATTCATTCAATATGCAAATGCAAGCATTGTATAAACTATCAAACTATTGGACTTCGCAAACGGTTTTATCTAAAAGTTCAACTAAAACAAATGGATACTATCAATATTTATGGGATTCGGCAAATGGTGATGAATTCACACGTTATATTTCAAAAGCAGATGGAACATTCTATACTACCGATATCCAACAAAATTTCATTGGTGATTTCAAAATCGGAAACATGAGAAACCGTTTGGTTGCAGGATTGGATTATTACAATTCGAGATTGATTAATAATGGTTCTGGTTGGGTTACTAATGGTACGGTTTCTTTAGTTAATGGCACCGATACTGGAATTTTAACGCAAGCAGGAACTGACGCTCTTCTAACGGGAAGCTTTGCTGGAAATACCGAAGCCAATCAAGAAATCATGAGTGCTTACGTTTCTGACGTTTTAAATGTTACCAATAAATTATCTGTGATGGCAAGTTTACGCTTAGATTATTTCGACGGAAAAACTTCACAATATGATGGTGTTGAAACAGAAGGTCAAGTAGCTTTATCTCCAAAATTTGGAGCGGTGTATCAAATCGTTGAAAACAAAGTTTCTGTTTTTGGAAATTACATGAATGGTTTCCAAAACGTTGCTCCAACAACTGTTGCCGATTTAGACGGAAGCAATCCAAGAACCAAAGAATTTGATCCAGAACAAGCGAATCAGTTTGAAGTAGGTTTAAAAACAAGTTTGTACAAAGATATTATTTCGGCATCGGTAAGTTATTATGACATCCGTGTGAAAGACCGCGTAATAACGGATCCATACAACATCAACAACTCGATTCAAGGTGGTGAAGTAGAAAGCAAAGGTGTTGAAGTAAGTATCGTTGCCAATCCAATTAAAGGATTAAACGTTATTACTGGTTTTAGTCATAATGATACGGAAGTTACAAAAGAATCTCCTAGCGACGGTTATTTAGGCTTACGTCCTGAAGAAGCTGGTCCAGAAACGTTAGTGAATTTTTGGGCAAATTACACCGTAACAAACGGACAATTGAAAGGTTTCGGAATTGGTTTTGGTGGAAACTACGCTAGCGAATACAAAACTTTGAACAGAGCCAACACAGGAACTTTCGCATTACCTGATTACACTGTATTAAATTCGGCTTTATCATATGACAACGACAAGTTTAACGTATCCTTAAAATTGAATAATATGTTGAATGAGAAATATTATTCGGGTTGGTCAACCGTTACTCCGCAACGTTTACGAAGCATTACGGCTGGTGTTACATACAAATTTTAAGTTTATTTTCTGTTTAGTTTAAAGTAAGCTCCTCATTTCGGTGGGGAGTTTTTATCGTAATCACATGCAAAAATCAAGTTTCAAAAAAGGCATTAGAAAATTACATCTCTGGTTAGGTTTATCGACGGGTTTAATCGTTTTTATCATTTCTATTACGGGTGCGATTTATGTGTTTCAAGAAGAAATCACCAATTACCTTCGAAAAGATGCTATTTATCATCACGAATCGAATATCGCCAACAAAAAACCGCTTTCGCTTAAAGTGTTAGAGCAAAAAGTAGATGCTTTTACCAATGAAAAATATCCCATTCACTGGGTAACTATTCCTATTGATAAAAGTCGAAGCTACATTTTCTATTACTACGAAAGAAATCCGGAAGGTTGGAACTTTTACAAAGAATATGTTGTTTACAAATCGGTTTATGTAAATCCGTTTACGGGCGAAATTCGCGGTGTTTATGATGAAACAACTGATTTTTTCAATATCATCAAATCGATTCACTTCAGTTTTATGCTGAAAACCGATTGGGGAACGTATGTGTGTGGTATTCCAACATTGATTTTTGTTTTCATGCTGATTTCGGGCATTATTTTATGGTGGCCAAAATACAAAAACGCGAGAAAACAGCGTTTTGCTTTTAAATGGAAAAACGTAAAAAGTTGGAAACGCAAAAACTACGATTTGCACAACATTTTAGGATTTTACGTGTCGTCATTAGCTTTTGTGGTTGCCTTTACGGGATTGTTTTATGCGTTTTTCTTCATTCAAGCGATTTTATACTTCGTATTTTCGGGCGGAAGCACAACGTATCCTGATTTTTCGCACATTCAAACCAAAGCACCTATCGAAATAAGAAACGAGCATACGTTGGATAAAATTGGGAAAAAAGTCGAAGAATTATATCCTGATGCGTTTCAATACAGTTTGGATTTTGGTTACGAACATTTAGACGACCACGAACATCCGAATTATGATGTGTTTGTGAAGCAACTCTCCTACTCGTATCATGTGAATCATAGTTTGATTTTTGATGAAAATTCAGGAGAATTGTTACATCAACATTCGCATCACGACAAAAACTTGGGTGAAAAAGCGGTTGCTGCAAATTACGATATTCACATTGGCGCCATTTTTGGGATTTGGAGCAAGATTTTAGGGTTGATTATTAGTTTAGTTTGTGCATCATTACCAGTTACCGGATTCTTTATTTGGTGGGGAAAACGAAATAAAAAATAAAACTATGTGTTGCAATTATTCCATTTTAAAACAAACCCAAAACGGCATGCTGATTTTCTTGAAAGGTTGTGGCAATTACCAATTAACCTTCAACAACCTCAACTTTAGCCTTACCGAAGATGAATTAATTGGGTTTGCAAATTACCTAAAACGCATTGATATCGACTATTGGGAAAAGGAATACAAACACTCGATTTATAAAAAGAAAATCCCTATTCCTACATTGCAAAGCAATTTCATTATTCTCATTACCCGATTGGAATTGTACGAATTGCTCGTACTCCTCAACTTCGAAAACATAAACGAAATGTTAGGTTATAACGATTTGAAAAACGGAATAATTTGGAATTGAAAAAATTAGGTTCATGAAAGTGAGCCTTTTTTGTTTTAGAAATTGTAAATATTTTATTATATTTGATTTCATTAAAACTATTACGCAGCAATAGTTGAGTATATCTAACTAAAAAACAGTTGGACATGGTCAAATAAACAGAAAAAAAATGAGCATATTTTCAAATTATAAGTAAGCCTCACAAAAATTGTAAAACGAGAGAAAATGAAGATACTTCACTATTCAATTTTAACTATTATTTTGTGTTTGCTTTTACAAAGTTGCAAAAAAAATAGACCAGAAGAATTTATAAATCTTAATCAGAAAACAATTGATTCTGGACATTTTGTGGCGACGATTTACTCCAAATCCAAATCTGATAGCACAATACTTTACACAGACACAATAGCTGGAAAATTATTTGGTGGAACGGAATTTGAAACTAAATGGTTTAATAATTCGGTTAAATGTTTAGTCCCAAAATATATTCCAGAGAAAACATATCGAACCAGTACAAACTTAAAAGTAATTCTAAAACATAAATTATAGGCCAGCTTATATCAGCGGTTTGCTTTACCTAGCTATCGCTAGCGTCATACCTGTGAACACAATGTAAAGCTGATAAAAAATAGTTACGAGTAAGATGCTCGCCCCAGCACAAAAAAAATCCCGAGCTAGCTCGGGATTTCCTCTTTATTCTATTTTCTATTCTCTTATTTCTTCTCTGGAATATTCTCTAAAATTTCTAAAACAAACTTCCAAAATTTCTGAGACGATTTAATGGATGCTCTTTCATCTGGACTGTGTGCTCCGTGAATGGTTGGTCCAAAAGAAATCATGTCCATGTTTGGATAGTTCGTTCCTAAGATTCCACATTCTAATCCAGCATGACACGCGACTACTTTTGGTTTATCTCCGTTTTGTTTTTCGTAAATTGAAGTCAAAACGTCTAAAATTTCAGAGTTTACATTTGGTGTCCAACCTGGATAACTTCCTCCAAATTCTACTTCGCAACCAAATAATTCATACGCCGAGCGCAAGCTATTTGCTAAATCCATTTTAGAACTTTCTACCGATGAACGCGTTAAATTCTGAATCGAAATTTGCCCGTCTTTTACAATTATACGTGCAATATTATTAGAAGTTTCTACCAAGTCTTCCATATCAGCCGACATTCTGTAAACGCCGTTGTGTGCAGCATAAATCGCTCGTAACAAACCTTCTTGCACACCTAAATCCATTACTTTTGTAGGAATCGTATCGTTTTTAACAATTTCAATCGTTAAATTTGGTTCCATCGTTTTGAATTCGGTTTTGATGTCGCCAATTACTTCTTGCATGTCAAAAACAAACGCTTCGTCATACATTTCAGCAATAATAACTTTCGCTACACTTTCTCTTGGAATCGCATTACGCAAACTTCCTCCTGAAATTTCGGCAATTTGCAATCCAAAATTCTCAAATCCGTCAAATAACAAACGGTTCATGATTTTGTTGGCATTTCCTAATCCTTTATGAATATCCATTCCGGAGTGTCCACCGTGTAAACCTTTCACAGTAATCGTGTAACCCACAGAGCCTTCAGGCGTTTCTTCTTCGTTATAACCTCTTGTTGCAGTTACGTCAATTCCACCTGCACAACCGATATCGATTTCATCATCTTCTTCGGTATCTAAATTTAATAAAATTTCACCTTGTAACACACCGCCTTTTAAGTTCAAAGCGCCTGTCATTCCAGTTTCTTCATCGATTGTAAATAAAGCTTCAATTGCAGGATGTTTAATATCAGTAGATTCTAAAATCGCCATAATCATCGCAACTCCTAACCCATTATCAGCACCAAGTGTAGTCCCTTTTGCACGAACCCAATCACCATCGACATACATATCGATTCCTTGCGTGTCGAAATCAAAATTCGTGTCGTTGTTTTTTTGGTGCACCATATCCAAATGTCCTTGCAAAACAATTGGTTTGCGGTTTTCCATTCCTGGCGTTGCTGGCTTGCGAATAATAACGTTTCTGATTTCGTCTTCAAACGTTTCTAATCCTAAACTGGTTCCGAAGTTTTTCATGAATTCAATCACACGCTCTTCTTTTTTAGACGGACGTGGTACCGCATTCAAATCGGCAAATTTGTTCCAAAGTGGCTTTGGTTCCAGATTTCTAATTTCTTGGCTCATTATATTTTTTGTGTTTTTTTGTTTCAAGTTTCAAGTTTCAAGTTTCAAGTTTCAAGTTTAAGATAACAAAGTTACAAAGTTTAATTTCTTTACAAATTGATTTGTGATTATATTTACGTTTTAAAATACGCTGTGAAAAGAAAATTCATACTTCCTCTTCTTTTAATAATCCAAATCATCGTTGTAAAAACGATTGGTTTATTTCCTGATTTTGTAGAAACCTGGTACAGTAAAGGTTTTTATCCGAAATTGGCTTTCTTGTCAAGAAAAGCATTGGGTTGGTTACCATTTTCGCTTGGTGATGTGATTTATTTTATCCTGATTTTACTATTATTACGATGGATTTGGAAGCACCGAACTGGCTTTTTCAAAGAATGGAAAAATAACGGATTGGCTATATTGAGTTGGGTTTCTGTTTTTTACTTTTTCTTTCATATTCTTTGGGGAATGAACTACTACCGAATTCCGTTACATGAAAAACTACAGATTGAAAAAGAATATTCGGCAGAACAATTAAAAACGTTTGCAGAAAAAATGTTATTGAAAACCAATGAATTACAATTACAAATCACAAAAAATGATTCTATTGCGGTTGTGATTCCGTATTCGCATGACGAAATTTATAATTTGGCTTTGAAAGGCTATGAAAATATTCCAATTGATTTACAAGAATTCCGTTATGAAGTAAAAAGCATCAAATCATCGTTGTTTAGTTATCCTTTGAGTTATATGGGATTTGGTGGTTATTTGAATCCGTTTACCAATGAAGCGCAAGTGAATTATTTAAAACCTAAATACACTTCACCTTTAACCACTTGCCACGAAATGGCGCATCAAATAGGAATTGGAAGCGAAAGCGAATGTAATTTCATCGGATTTATAACGGCAGCTAAAAATGACGATTTGTATTTCCAATATTCAGCATACAGTTTTGCGTTGCGTTATGCGCTGAATAATTTAGAAGCTTTAGAAGAAGGAAGTTCGAAGCCTTTTGCAGATAAAATCAACAAAGGTGTTTTAAAAAACTTTGAAGAGAACAAAATCTTCTGGAATCAATACAAAACACCTATCAATAGCTTTTTTGAATATTTCTACGATAATTTCCTAAAAGCCAACCAACAAAAAGACGGGATGGAAGGTTATAGTAAGTTTGTAGGATTAGCGATTGGGTATGAAAACTTGTAACAAATTTGTGCAAAAAACTACTTATTATTTATGAAATCAGAATCGGAAATACTTTTTGTGCAACAACTCAAAGAAAATCAGAATATAATCCACAAAATTTGTAGGTTATATACTACTGATTCAGATGCACATAACGATTTGTTTCAAGAAATTACCATTCAATTATGGAAGGCTTTTCCAAACTTTAGAGGAGATTCTAAGTTTTCTACTTGGGCATATCGTGTAGGGCTAAATACAGCTATAACCCTTTATCGAAAAAAGAAACGTACCGTTGACACCATTGAGTTTGATAATGCCTTTCACAAGGTGACTCAGGAGGAATATAACTTTGAAGATGAAGAAAAATTAAAATTGTTATACAGCGCCATTAGCGAGCTCAACGATATTGAAAAAGCCTTGGTTTTCTTATATTTAGAAGATAAAGATTATACTGAAATTTCTGAAACATTAGGGATTAGTGAAGTAAATGCACGGGTAAAAATGAATCGTGTAAAAGGAAAATTAAAAAAAATATTAAATCCGTAACAGATGGATGAATTAGAAATATTAAAAAAAGATTGGAAAAAACAAGAAGGTTCATTCCAACAAATAGGAGAAAAAGAAATTTACAGAATGCTCCACAAGCGATCCTCTTCTATCGTGAAATGGATTGTAGTAATTAGCATACTAGAGCTTTTACTATGGACAAGTATATCTGTTTTTTCTGCAGATGAAGAGTATTTTAAAACCTTAAAAATATATCATTTAGATACTGCAATGCCTATAATTGCATTTGTAAATTATGGTGTTATTTTATTTTTCATCTACTTGTTTTTCAAAAATTATAAAGCAATCAATACTACAGACACTGTAAAACAATTGATGCAAAGCATATTAAAAACTCGAAAAACTGTAAAATACTATGTTTGGTATAATTTAGGGATGACCGCTTTTTCATTTATTTTGGTCTTTATTTTTCAATTTATGTATGATCCAAATATTCGGAGAATGATAGATAAAGTTTCTCAAAATGTAGATCCAAATATTTTTTATTGCATAATGATTGTTATTTATGCTGTTATAATTACTGTTTTCATTGGACTAATCTGGCTGTTTTACCGCGTTTTATATGGTATTTTAATGCGAAGACTTCAGAAAAATTACAATGAACTCCAAAAAATAGATTATTAATGAAAAAGCTATTCATTTCTCTTTTAACCTTACTTACAGGTTTGTCATTTTCTCAAGAATTAGAAAAAAGTTTACTTTGGAAAATATCGGGTAATGGTCTACAACAAGACTCATTTTTATATGGAACCATTCATATAACTTGTGATGCTACTTTGGATGAAAATACAATAAAAGCACTTGGAAAAACAGAACAATTGTCTTTAGAACTCGACATGGATGAAAAATCATTGCAAATGCAAATGATGAAACACATGATGATGAAAGATGGCACAAAATTGTCTACTTTATTAAATGCGGATGATTTTAAAACAGTTGATGAATTTCTCAAAAAAAACATCAACATGTCGGCAAAAATGTTTGATAGTTTTAAACCATTTATTATAACAACAATGTTGTACCCAAAGATGATTGATTGCCCTTTTCAATCGGTTGAAAATGAATTGATGAAAGTAAGCAAGGAACAAAAAGAAGAAATCTTTGGACTAGAAACTGTGGAAGACCAAATGAAAGTATTTGATGCGATTTCCTACCAAGTTCAGGCCGATGAATTAGTAAAAATGGCTAAAAGTGATTTACAAAAGGACAAAGATGAACTAAAAAAAATGATGAAAATCTATCAAAGTAAAGACATTGAGGGCATGCTTAAAATGATGGATGATTCAGATAACAAAATTACTTCAGATAATCAAGATGTTTTGTTAAACAATAGAAACAAAAACTGGATTCCCGTGATGATAAAAACTATGAAAGCTAAACCAACATTTTTTGGCGTTGGTGCGGGACATTTAGCGGGAGAAGAAGGGGTAATTAAATTATTGCGTAAGGAAGGATTTACAGTTGAAGCTGCAAACTAGACACTGTGGAATAAATTATATCATAAGAAAGCGGTTAGAAATTCTAACTGCTTTTTTTATTTTTGTTTCTCGACTACAATTCCTACTCCTAACACATTTGGCAGATAAGGTCCTTTAAATTTACTTTTAATACTAATTTTGTATTTACCTTTTTCAAGTTTTTCAAAAGTTTTAATAGATTGGAACACATCACAAACATCACCTGTACAATCGCCAATATCATTTCCTGACTCATCAATAAGTTTCATAACCACAGGGAGTGTTTCTGCCATGTCATCAGGAGTTGAAATTTCGACTTCTAAAGGCACTTCCTTGAATTGAAAACCGCTTATGTGACCAATGTGTAATTTGACATCACAAACTTCCTCAGATTGCATATTTTCAAATTCAAATGACTTCACATCTTTGCTTTCCCAACGATTATCTGTAAAATCACGATTAAATTCGTCAAATACTTTATTCTTATTACAAGACATTACTACGAACACAAGAGCAAATAAAAAAAGTTTAGCTTTCATAATTTATCATTTTAGAATTATAAATATAAAAAAAGTCCTGAATAAATCAGGACTTTTCAATATAATGTAAACTAATTACTTAGTCTTCTTTTTTAAATTCAGCCATTTTACGACCTTCTTTTTCACCAATTGTATCTTGCATCACTGGAGTTGCAATGAATAATGAAGAATAAGTTCCTACTAAAATACCCACTAAGATAGCAAATACGAAACCTCTAATAGTTTCACCTCCAAAAATGAAGATTGCCACTAACACAACTAATGTTGTTGCAGAAGTATTGATTGTTCTACTTAAAGTAGTATTTAATGCTTTGTTAACTAATCCTTTGAAATCTGGTGAGGAATTGTAATCTAGGTATTCACGAACTCTATCAAATACAATTACAGTATCATTCAACGAATATCCAATAACGGTTAAGATTGCAGCAATGAACGCTTGGTCAATCTCCATGTTAAATGGTAAGATTGTATAGAAAAATGAGAAAATACCCAATACAATAATTACGTCATGCGCAACTGCTATAACAGCAGCTAATCCAAATTGCCATTTACGGAAACTAATCATTAAGTAAACAAATACAACAAATAATGAACCTAAAACTGCCCATAAAGAGTTTGTTTTAATATCTTTTGAAATAGTTCCTGTTACTTTAGCAGATGATAAAATACCAATTTCTTTACCTTCGTATAAATTGGCAAACTTTTCATAGGTTAAATCAGCTGGTAAATATTTCTTTAAACCTTCATATAATTTTTGGTTTACTTCTTTATCTACACCTTCGCCTTCGTCTTCAATTTTATATTTAGTAGTAATTTTTAACTGATTATTACCTCCATAAATTTTAGCTTCAGCACTTCCAAAAACAGCTACTAAATCAGCTGTAACTTCTGGAGCCGAAACCGCTTTATCGAAACGTACTTGGTACGTTCTTCCTCCTACGAAGTCAACCCCTTGATTTAATCCTTTAGTTGCTAATGAGAAAATACTTAATGCTACTAAAAGACCTGAAATTATATAAGCAATTTTCTTTTTCCCTAAGAAATCGATATTTAAGTTTTTAAACCAAGTTTTAGTTAACGAAGTTGAATAAGCTAATTTTTCGTTTCTGTTTAAACTCCAATCTAAGAACATTCTAGTTACAAAAACTGCAGTGATAACAGAAGTAAAAATACCAATTAATAAAGTAGTAGCAAAACCTTGAATAGGCCCTGTTCCAAACACTAATAAGATAATAGCTGTAATCGCTGTAGTAACGTTAGCATCAATAATAGATGACATCGCACCTTTCCAAGTAAAAGCATAATCAGTAGCTTCTTGTACCGATTTACCATTATCTAATTCTTCTTTTGCTCTTTCAAATATGATTACGTTAGCATCTACCGCCATACCGATTGTTAAAACGATACCTGCAATACCTGGCAATGTTAATACCGCACCAAAACTTGCTAATGTTCCAAAAATGAATAAGATGTTTACTAATAAAGCTAAGTTAGCATAGAATCCAGTTTTACCGTAGTAAACTACCATCCATAATAATACTAAAGCAAAACCAATAACGAATGATAACATACCATTATCAATAGCTTCTTGTCCTAATGATGGCCCTACTACTTCTGATTGAACAATTTCTGCTGCAGCTGGTAATTTACCTGCTCTTAAGATGTTTGCTAAATCTTTTGTTTCTTCAATTGTAAAGTTTCCAGAGATTTCTGATTGACCTCCAGTAATCGCTCCTTTACTTACACCTGGTGCAGAGTAAACGATATTATCTAAAACAATTGCAATAGCATTTCCTTGTTGAGAAACTGCTCCTGTAATTTGTTCCCATTTTCTTGATCCGTTACCATTCATTTGCATAGAAACGGCTGGTTTACCTAATTGATCAAAAGTATCTTTTGCATCAACAATAACACCACCACTTAAAGGAGCAACATTATCTCTTGTTCCTTTTAATGCATATAAATCTGTAATATCTGGATTTTTTTCGTTGGTTTTTCCCCAAGCAAATCTAATGTTAGTTAAATTAGCTGGTAATAAAGCTTTAATATCTGCTCTTTTTAAATACCCGTTAATAACTGCAGTATCTTTAGTAGCAAATGTTCCTACATGTGGAGCACCTTGCTGACCTGGAGCTAACATTTTACCTAAGAAAGGACTATTATTTGCAGCTGTAGTATCTGCTTTATCTGTTAATAAAGAATCTATTCCAGTTGTTTTAGTTGGTGCCGCTTTAACAGCTACTTCTGTTTTCTTTAATGCATCTTCTACAGACATTAAATATTGTCCAACTTCTTCAATTTTATAGGTTTCCCAAAACTCTAATTGAGCAGTACTTTGCAATAATTTTTTTATACGATCAACATCTTTAGCGCCTGGCAATTCTACCAAGATTCTACCAGAATTTCCTAATAATTGAATATTAGGTTGAGTTACACCAAATTTATCGATACGCTCTCTTAATACTTTGAAAGCACTTTCTACTGATTCTTGAACTTTTTGTTTGATGATTGGCTCAACTTGTTTGTTGGTCATATCAAACTTGATAACTTCATCTAAGTTTCTATTTCCAAAAACATCAGCAGCAGCCAATTTCACATTTGCTGCATTAGCTGCTTCAAAGAAAGCATCAATATAATCTTGATTTCCTTGTTGGTTTGCTTTTGCATCAGCAAGTGCTTTTAGGAAAGCTGGATTTTTAGAATCATTAGCTAATCCTTTCAAAACATCTTTAACTGAAATTTGAAGGATTACGTTTAATCCACCTTCTAAGTCAAGACCTTTGTTGATTTGGTTATTGGTAACTTCTTTGTAAGTATGTCCTAAGTATACTTCTTCTTTTCCTATAGAATCTAAATAACGTAATTCCTTAGCAGCATCTCCTTTTGCAAAAGCTTTTGCATCAGAAACAATACTATTTGCTACGAAAGTAAAAGAAAGTTGGTATACACATACCAAAGCAAAGATAATTGCGAAAAATTTAATAAGTCCTCTATTCTGCATTATACTAAAATTTATTTATTCTATATTATAAAAACGGACAAATATATAATTTACAATAAGATTAAGCAATTTTATTTTGGATTAAAATAGCCTTTTTAATAAATTTTAATCGCAAATCCTTATTATTACCTAATAATTAAACACTTACAACAAAAAAAAGTAATTCACAATCCTTCATTTATTGTTTAAAACTTATTAATTTACAGCAAAAAATGCAATCTTATTGTGTTCATAAAAAATGTCATAACAAAAAAAAACTGCCAATTTATTGACAGTTTTTGTATTTTATTTTTAAGATAAAATTACAATACTGATTTCAAATCTGCATTCATGTTACGAACTGCATCTGCACTTTTAGCAAATAATGCTTTTTCAGCTTCATTTAATTGCACATCAACAATTTTCTCAACACCATTTTTACCAATAATACATGGAACTCCCATACAAATATCTTCTTGTCCATACTCTCCTTCTAAGAATACTGAACATGGAATCATACGCTTTTGATCATTTAAAATACTATCAACTAAATAAGCCACAGAAGCTCCTGGTGCATACCAAGCTGAAGTTCCTAACAAACCTGTTAATGTAGCACCACCCACCATAGTGTCAGCAGCTACTTTATCTAATTCTTCTTGAGATAAGAAATTAGAAACCGGAACACCATTGTAAGATGCTAAACGTGTTAATGGAATCATTGTAGTATCACCATGACCACCAATAACCATACCTTGAACATCATTAGCTGGTTTATCTAATGCTTTTGATAAATAATATTTAAAACGAGAGCTATCTAAAGCACCACCCATTCCAATTACTCTATTTTTAGGCAATCCTGTAGCTTTTAATGTTAAATAGGCCATAGTATCCATTGGATTAGACACTACTACTATAATTGCATTTGGAGAATGTGTTAAAACGTTATCTGCAACCGACTTAACAATTCCAGCATTGATACCGATTAACTCTTCACGGGTCATTCCAGGTTTTCTTGGAATACCTGAAGTAATTACTACTACATCACTTCCTGCAGTTTTAGAATAATCACCAGTTGTACCACTCAATTGTGTATTAAACACAGTAGTTGTAGCGCATTGCATAATATCCATAGCTTTACCTTCGGCAAAACCTTCTTTAATGTCTACTAATACAACCTCACTTGCAATTCCTCTGTACGATATAACGTCTGCACATGTTGCACCTACGTTTCCCGCACCTACTATAGTTACTTTCATTTTATTGTGTATATTTAAAATTATTAAATTAAAATTGATATTGAACTCCCATATTTCCGTTGACAAATTTACCAAAAGCAATTGAACTTTGCAGATAAAATTTGCTTATTTGATATCTACCTGAAATTTCACCTATTGCATTCCATTTGGTTTCTTCAAGCTGTGGAATAAGCTTATTGATTGGATCTAAAAATACTGAAGGTTCAGAACTATCACTATATACCTTATAATTAAAATCACTCACATTAGTAATTATACTTCCAATAATTTCGAAATCCTTAATTCCTTTTGAAACAGCTAGTTGAAAATGATAAGTATTAATTTTACTACTAAATCTATCCAATCCTAAATTACCAAAAGTTGCCGTTTGGACATCTAAAAAATCAAATCGGATTTCTTCATTTGAATAAACCGTTAGCAATGAAATATTGATTTTCTTTTGTTCTAACTTTGAAAAATACTGACTAAAATTATGCTTTAAACCAAATCCATATACCTGATAATCGCCCTTTTTAAGTTTGGTTCGAGTTGAATATCTTCCTACAAATTCAAATCCATAAGGTAATCCTACGCTCGCTTGCAAATAAGGATAAACCACTACTTCTTGATTAATTCCTTCAGGAGTTTTAAATCGCACTTGTTGACCATCTAAATCTCCTACCAAATAAACTTGATTATCATTTCCTAAAGTAGAAGGAACAACTGCGGTTTCTGCATTTTCTATTTCAAAAAATAGAAAATCATCATTACTTATTTGAAATTCTCTATCCTTTTTAGGAACAAAAAAAGTATTTACATGTAAACCTAAATCAACTTTCCATTTTTCTTTTTTCTTTGCCGAATTCATCCAAGATGAAGAAGCTTGATAAACCGCTGCATCTGTTGCAGGAGTAATATACTGACCCGAATAGAAAAGGGCATCTGTTAACAGATACCCTATTTGTTCATTTACAGTCTGAGCCTTACTTTTTTGTGTAAAAAAGAAAGCAGCAAATAATCCTATTATTATACCCGATTTACGCATCAATTTTAGCGTAAGAGGCATTCTTTTCAATAAACTCTCTACGAGGCGGTACCTCATCACCCATCAACATTGAGAAAACTCTATCCGCTTCTGCCAAACTATCGATTGTAACTTGTCTGAACGTTCTGTTTTCTGGATTAAGAGTCGTGTCCCACAATTGTTCTGCATTCATTTCCCCAAGACCTTTATAACGTTGAATAGCAGCATTTCCTCCCATTCTTTCATTAGCAACATCACGTTGAACATCGTTCCAAGCATACTCTTTTTTGTTTCCTTTTTTAACCAAATATAAAGGTGGAGCTGCAATATATACGTGACCTTTTTCAATAAGTTCTTTCATATATCTAAAAAAGAACGTTAAAATCAAAGTTGAGATGTGAGAACCATCGACATCGGCATCACACATAATCACTACTTTGTGGTAACGTAATTTTTCTAAATTTAAAGCTTTTGAATCTTCAGCGGTTCCGATTGTAACTCCTAATGCGGTAAAAATATTACGAATTTCTTCGTTTTCAAATACTTTGTGTTGCATTGCTTTTTCCACATTCAAAATTTTACCACGTAAAGGTAAAATTGCTTGGAAAAATCTATCACGACCTTGTTTAGCTGTTCCTCCTGCCGAATCTCCCTCTACAAGGAAAATTTCGCATTTTTCTGGATCTTGTTCTGAACAATCTGATAATTTACCTGGCAATCCTCCACCACCCATAACGGTTTTACGTTGCACCATTTCACGTGCTTTTTTAGCAGCATGACGTGCTTGTGCAGCAAGAATTACTTTTTGAACTATGATTTTAGCATCATTTGGATTTTCTTCCAAATAATTTTCTAACATTTCAGAAACCGCCTGAGAAACTGGAGAAACTACTTCTCTATTTCCTAATTTAGTTTTGGTTTGACCTTCGAACTGTGGTTCTTGCACTTTTACCGAAATAATAGCTGTTAAACCTTCACGGAAGTCATCTCCTGAAATTTCAAATTTTAATTTATCCAACAAACCAGAAGCATCCGCATATTTTTTCAACGTACGCGTTAAACCCATACGGAAACCTTGTAAATGTGTTCCTCCTTCGTGTGTATTGATATTATTTACATAAGAGAAAATATTCTCGGTGTAACTTGTATTGTAAATTAAAGCAACCTCAACAGGAATCTCACCTTTTTCATGCTCCATGCTAATTACATGAGTAATGATAGGTTCACGATTTCCATCTAAAAACTTAACAAATTCTTTTAAACCTTCTTTAGAATGAAAAGTTTCAACTGGTTGAGAACCGTCTTCTGCTAAATTTCTTTTATCAGTTAAAGTAATGGTGATTCCCTTATTTAAGAAAGAAAGTTCGCGTAAACGAGCCGCTAATGTGTCGTATGAATATTCTAATGTTTGGGTAAAAATAGTAGCATCTGGTTTAAAAGTAACCATAGTACCTCTTTTATCAGTCGTTCCAATTTGTTTTACTGGATATAACGCTTTACCTCTTTCGTATTCTTGCTCATAGATTTTACCTTCACGATAAACCGTTGCACGTAAATGGTCAGAAAGTGCGTTAACACACGAAACCCCAACACCATGCAAACCTCCAGAAACCTTATAAGAATCTTTATCAAACTTACCTCCTGCTCCAATTTTAGTCATTACAACTTCTAGTGCAGAAACGCCTTCTTTTTTGTGTAAATCAACTGGAATACCACGACCGTTATCTTCAACTGAAATGGAATTATCTTCGTTTATTGCTACATAAATAGTATCACAATGTCCAGCTAACGCCTCATCAATAGAGTTATCAACCACTTCATACACTAAATGGTGTAATCCACGAACTCCAGTATCTCCAATATACATGGAAGGTCGCATTCTTACGTGCTCCATTCCCTCTAAGGCCTGAATACTATCCGCAGAATAACCACTTTTCTTATTTTCTTCACTCATAATATTTGTGCTAAATAAAGTATTTTTATATCAACAAATATAACTAATTAGAAGAAAAGAAGAAATAAAAACCAATCGAACTCACCTCTAAGTTATTAACATTTGTTAATTTCAAACAAAAAGCGCTTAAATCGAATAAAAACTAGCTTATTTTGAATTTTTGCACTTTTTTTGATTTTAGCGAAATAGAATAAAAACAAAAAGCCTCTTTAAAACTCAATTAAAGAGGCTTTTAAAAATCAACAAACCAAAAAATTTAAAAAATCAAAACTAAATTTTCTCCAATTCCACTGAAATCGACACATCTGCCTTAACATGAGCAGCATTGGCTCTACCACTTGGATCTTGGTTTTCTTGCCATTTTGGAATCCATTTACGAACCGTTTGAGCAGCACTTTCTTGTGGAAAATGTTTATGAAATATGCTTCTGTAATAAAAAGCCTCTTTTGTAACAGGTGTATTGTAAGGAAAAAACTGTTTTGCTTTTTCAAATTCATCATCTGTAACTTGGCTTGAGCAATACTCAATTAAAGTATCAATCCAGTTGTAACCTACTCCATCAGAAAATTGTTCTTTCTGACGCCATAAAATCTCTTCGGGCAAAAAGGGTTTTTCAGGTGTATCAAATGCTTTTCTCAAAATATATTTTTCAATTCCGTCGTACGATTTTGGCATTTTTTCTTCAGGTTGAATTTTGATGGCTAAATCCAAAAATGCTTTATCTAAAAATGGAACTCTTGCTTCTAATCCGTGCGCCATGGTTGATTTATCGGCACGAAGTAAATCGGCAGTAAATAGCTTTTGAACGCGTTCGATGGTTTCTTTTTGGAAATCTAATACGGATGGCGCATTTCGGAAATACAAATAGCCTCCGAAAATTTCATCTGCTCCTTCACCTGATAATACCATTTTGATTCCTTTTTCCTTGATTGCTTTCGATAAGAAATACATCGGTGTACTAGCACGAATTGACGTTACATCATACGTTTCTAAATGCCAAATCAATTTATCTAAAATTTCGATTCCTTGTTCGACTGTGAAATGAATTTCATGATGCGTAGTTCCAATGAAATCCGCTACTTTTTTTGCAGCAATTAAATCGGGTGCCGAAGCATCTAATCCGATAGAAAACGAATGCAATTCTTGTCCAGTTCCTTCTAACAATCTTGACGTTATTGATGCGATTAACGATGAATCTAATCCACCCGAAAGCAATACTCCAAAAGGCACATCGCACATTAATCGTTTTTCTACCGCTTGTGTTAAACTTGATTGCAAAGCTTGTAAATCTAATTTTTCAACTGCGGTTTCATGCGCTTCCCATTCTGGTTTATAATATTTTACAAAACCTGTTTTTTCAGTATAATAATGTCCAGGAGGAAAAGTTGAAAACGACTTACATTGGTCGGTAATAGCTTTCATTTCTGAAGCAAAATACAAACGACCTCTTTCATCCATTCCGTAATACAAAGGTTTAACTCCAAGCGGGTCGCGAGCTACTATATAATCATCTCCATCGATAACGACTAATGAGAAAATTCCGTCTAACATATCGCAGAAATCATAATCAAACTCCTCATACAAATGCACTATAACTTCTGAATCGGATGTAGTCCTAAATGTATGATGTTTTAAAGTTGTTTCTCTTAATTTTTTGTGATTGTATATTTCGCCATTATGCACCATCCAAGCGGAATCGGTTCCTTGAATCGGTTGTTTTCCTGTATGTAAATCGACAATTGACAAACGCTCGTGCGCCAAAATGTGCCCTTTCTCCGTTACATGAATATCACTTTCATCTGGACCACGATGACTCATTCTTTTTGATAATTGCTGCACTAATGTTTCTTCCTTTCCTTTTCCAATAATGGCTAATATTCCACACATAACTTTTTAGTTTAAGAGTTGATAAGTTTAAGTGATATTTTAGATTCACTTAATTTGATGAAGCAAAATTGAATATATAAGTTTAAATAATAAATCTTAAAACTAATTTTAGTTATAATTTTAAACTAAAATATACTTTTTTAATTGTATTATCAATCAGAAAGACTGTTTTTAATTTGTTTTGGTCACAAATCATAAAAAAACCACTCGAGAGAGTGGCGTTTGTTTTATTCGATGCATTTAATTTGGAATCGATTGGTATTGATCACAACCTCATCTCCGAGACTTTTTCCCATTAATTGACTTCCTAATGGTGATTGTGGTGAAACGGCAATAATCGTTTTATTTTCGAGTTGGACTTTTGGTAAAGCAGCGCTGATGTAAAACAACATTTCATTGGTTTGAACTAAACTTCCCAGAGCAACTTTGGTGTGAATTGCATCCGCATCAATTTTATCAACACTATTCTTTTGACCGATGATTTCTGCTAATTTTTGATTGAGTTTTTCTTGCTCTAAATGCATCATCGATAAAGCGGTTTCGTGCTTATCGCCAGCCGAACCTTTCGCATCGTTTTGCGCATCTTGAGCTAAATCGGAAATCATAAAACGCAATTCGTTTATTTTTTCAGATAATAGGTATTGGTAATGGGATTTTATTTTTTGTTTGAATGTCATGGTTTAACCGCTAAGTTCGCTAAGAAGGCGCTAAGAACGCGAGTATTATTTTTTCCCTTTTAAAATTTCATACAATCACCATACTCTCCACAGCTTCCAAAATCCCTTACATCATTAGAAGAACCTAAAATATAGCTTTGTCCACATTCAAAACAAATTTTTGCTATTCCTATAATCTTATCTTGTTTGTAAAAAACAAGAATATTTCTATAAACTGGAGCACAAGCTGAAGGATAACCTCCTTCACATTTTGATGTACTAAAAAGTTTATTTATGTCTTTATGGATATTATTATCAATTTGTATTTTCGAAAATTTGTATTTTACCAAATTACTTATAAATTCTTTGTCATTAACATCTTTAGGATAATTATACGCAATTAGATTTAGATAATTATATTCTTCAGAATGCTTATCAATACCATCTAATCTTTGCATTTCGTGCAAAATATCGTCATCTTTTATATTTTTAGAATAATGTTCAACATTATCAAAATCAAAGAAATTCAAATTATTAAATTTTATCTCAGCAGTATTCACAATTTTATTTTCCGAATTCTTACAATTCAAAAAACTAAAACAAACAATAAGAAAGAGATATTTATTCACGAATATAGTATTGAAAAAACTTATAAAATCACTTTAGTAAACTTCAAAATTCATTGTTCAAAATTGAATATTCAACATTTTTAACTTGGAACTATGAATGTTGAATATTGAAGTTTTAGAAATCGAATTTATAATTTGCACCTAACAACACCTGAATTCCTTGTACTGGAAAATTAGCCCAGCGATTATATTGTTGATTGGCTAAGTTGTTTCCTTTTAAGAAAGCAGTTAATTTTGCATTGTACTTATAACCCACGTGTGCATTCAAATCGAAATAGCTATCTAATGTGACCACTTGTTGTGAAAAAGTAGCTGGAAAAACCAACACATCATCTTGAATTGAAACTAAATCTTTTCTTTCGCCTACAAAAAACACATTGGCTCCTGCATACCATTTTTCATTGATATCAAAATCTACGGTTGAACCAATTTTTAATTGTGGTAAATTCCATGCTTCCGCTTGCGAATCGGTTGAGTAATTATTGTAGGTTCCGTTGATTCCGAAAGTTACGTTTTTAGAAAAATCAGCTTTCAATTCTCCGAAAATGCTTAGCGTGTTTAAATCGTCATACACCACTGCAAATGAATTTCCATAAGCATAACCGTTTGTATTCGTTCCTGTTTCATCAAAACCATTGCTAACAAATAATGCTCTATCTGCTTGATTTTTATTCGAAGCTCTAACATTGAAGGCTACAGAATTGGCTAATTTTCCTTTCATACCAACATACAAATCAAATTTATTATCCGTTGGCGCAATAAATAACGTTGGCGACACAAACGGATTTTGATCTACGAAATCAGCATACGAATTTTGCTCTAAATCACCTTCAGCTCCTGCATAAGCAACAAGAATATCACCTACTAATTTATAAGACGCTTTGATGTTTGGATAAATAAAAATTTTCCCGTCGCTTTCGCCATTGATTTTTGCAGTTGCATAATACACTCCAGCTCCAATTTGAACTGATAAATCATCTTGTTGGTACAAAATACTTGGTTTTGTTCCTGCAATAATAGTGCTGTATTTTAATTCCGAATCTACATCGTACATTCTCTCAAAACTTCCTCCCACATAATCCACTACGAAATCAGCTTTTATTTTTTGATTCATTACATCGAAATCGAAATTTGGCTTAATAAAAAAGCGATTTTCTCCCGAATCCAATCCATCAGAAAAACGTTTGAATTGCATGCTAGCATCATTAAAGATTCCGTCTTTGAAACTCATTTTTCCGCCAAGTGCAATCGTATTATACGTTTGTTTTGAATCGATTCCTGCAATTGTAGCATCATCAAAAACAATTGATTCTGTAGGTAAACCGTACCAATTATAAATTTGATTTTTCACTCCTAAATCAACATTCCAACTCATATCGCGTTCGCGAACTCCGTACGTAACATCTAAACTGGTGTTGTAGAATTTATCATCTAAAACCAAATCTTTGATTCCGCCTTGAGACGATAAATGACGTAACATTCCGCCCACATAATTGCTTCGGCTTAAATTTTGTGTAATAAACAATTCAGCATTGATAGTTGGATAATTTCCAAAACCTAAAGTTGCGTAATTGTTGTATAATTTTTCTTTTTCGATTTTATCTACTCCTGCTGCTTTTCCTTTTGCTGGTGTAAATGTTGATGCTACCGGAAATGAGAAAATATTGTACTGAATTGGCAACTTTTTTTGTTCTTCTTCATCTTCCAAAACAGGTGTTTCTTTTACTTTGAAAGCATCTGAAATAGTGGGCGTATAAGGTTTTACGATATTTACCACTTCTGAACCAATATTTTCATCTTTTACTTGAGCAAAAGAAAATTGGATACCGAATACGACTACAACTAAGGCGATTATATTTAATTTCTTCATGTTCTATTTTTTTAAATGAGATACTGAAACAATCCCGAAACTTCGGGGCAGTATGACAATTATCTAATTTTTATTAATTTGTGATTGATGAATTACGTTTTGCTTCTTCTCCTTTGATGAAATCCAATTCTTTTTGCGCTTCTTCAATTACATCTGTATATTCTTTGAAGTTTTCAATTACACTTTCTAAAATGTAAGTCGCTTGGAAACTATCTTTTAATCCGTAGAAGTTTTTCGCCATAATTACCAAACTCTTCGCTCCATAATATTTATACCCTGAGTAATCTTTAGCGATTTTCTGCACTACAACATTCGAAGGTTCAAACTTGCCTTCTTTGTTTTTGAAATACGCATCGTAATACAAAGCTTCTGCAGCTAATTCACCTTTTGCAATTTTTTGCAATTTAGCATACGCCTCTTTTGCTTTAGCTTCATCGTTTGTTTTTATTGCCGAACGCGCTACGATAATTTGCGCATCACTTTTAATTCTGTCATCGATTTTGTCGTTTTTCAACACTTTATCTGCATACACAACGGCATTAGTAAAATCTTGTTTTTCGTAATACGATTTCATCAAATTAGATTGCGCATACGTGATATTTTGCGGGAAATCTGCTTCAGTTTCTAATCGTTTTAAAACGGGAAGAGCGCTATCGTAATTCTTAGCTTTCAAATGCACTTGACACAAACGAGCTAGCGCTTGCTCCGTAAATTCATTTCTTGGTTTTGAAACTACAAACTCATAATGTTTCACTGAATTAGCTTCTAAATTATCTGCAAAATACAATTGCGCTAAATAGAAATTCGCCTTCAATGCATGCAATCCGTTTGGAAACTTGCTCACATAACTTGAGAATCCTGAAATAGCTTGTTTGGTATTGTTTTGTAAATATTGTTTTTCGGCAGATTCATAAGTATCATTATCCAAATCTGCATCTGAAACTTCTACAAATGATAAAGTTTTCACCCAAGCTGCATAATCATCCACTTGACCTTTATCTACATAAATTAAACGCGCTGTTGAAACCGCCTCAATAGATTCTGGCGAGTTTGGATATTCCGCTACAACCTTTTTGAATTTCGTTAAAGCTAAATCTTCTTTGCTTGAGTTATAGTAAATTAAACCTTGTTTTAAAATGGCTTTTGCTACATACGAACTTGATTTATATCCGTTGATTAACTTATCATACGTTGCAATTCCTTTTTCGTTCTGATTTTGATTTACGTAAGTATTTCCTAATTCATACAATGCATCATCGGCATATTGAGACGTTGGATATGTTTTTGCGAATTTTTCTAAATCTTCAATTTTACGATCGGGTTTGCTTACAAATCCATAGCTGATTCCTTTTTGAAATGCCGCATAATCAGCATCAACACTCTTCATGTCTATCGCTTTGTTGTAGGCATCCATAGCTGGCCAATATTTTGCTGCCATGAAATTACAATCACCTAAACGTAAATAGGCATCTGTTAATCGAATTTTATCATCTTTAATAGATTTGGTAAACGAATCGAAATACTGAATTGCATTTTCATATTCTTTCAACTTGAAATACGAATACGCTAAGTTGTAATTTGCATTTGCGTATTCAGGTGTATTTGAAGCTTCAGATGAATTTAAAAACTGCTTGAAACTCAATTTTGCTTCTTCAAATTGGTCTAAATTATACTCGGTTTCCGCTTTCCAAAAAGTAGCTCTTGCTGTGAATTTTGCATCTTTATTTTCAGCTAACGTTTTTTTAAATAACGCATAAGCACCTTTGTAATCGCCATCGGTATACAATTCTAAACCTCTGTAAAATGTTACTTTTTGATACGCTAATTTATTTTCTGGCGATTTATTTTTCTCTAATAACGAAAGTGCTTCTTTATAATTTTTGGATGTGATATAAGAACTAATCAACAAGTTATTAATCTCTGATTTATAAGGTGAATTTGGATACTTATCCAAATAAGCATTCATGATTTCAGGAACCGATTTGTATGGATTTCCTATTTCATAACTCAATTTGGTATAATTCAAATAGGCATCTTCTTGAATTTTTAAATCAAACTCCATTTCAGAAGCTGTTTTGAATGCATTTAATGCTTGTTGTTTTTTATCCGTTTTTAAATAACTTTCCGCCAAATGATAATACGCATTTTGAGCGACACCATCATTCCCATCAATGATTTTATTGAACTGCGAAATAGCATTTTCGTAATCTTTTTGTTGGTAATAAGTATACCCTAATTGGTAAAAATCGGTATTCGTCCATTTTCCTTTTTTCCCGTTATAAGCTAACAAATGAGGAAGTGCTTTGTCGTATTGTTTTAAATTAAAATAACTCTCTCCAATGATTTTAGACAATTCACTTCTTTCTTCTCCTTTTGATTTTGGTAATTGCTCCAAACCTAAATCGATGGCTTTTTGGAAATTCCCAAGCTTGAAATTCATATCCGCTTGAAAATACCCCATTTTTTCTTTGTACTTTTCTTGGTCGGAAACTTGATCGAAATATTGATTTGCACTTTTATAATCATCGGTTTCATAAGACATGTAACCTAAATAGTATTTCGCTTGACTTCCAAAAGTCTTTGAATTTACTACTTGATTAAAGTATTTTGTAGCTTCTTTTGTGTTTTTCGCTGTGAAATAGGCATATCCTTTTTGGAAATTATATTTTTCTCTTTCGGCTTGTGACATATTATTTGAATCGGCTTTATCAAACCATTCTAATGATTTTGGATAATTTCCTTGATCAAAATAATAATGCGCTACTTCAATATAGGCTTGATTCGTTTTTGTACTCGTAGGATAATCTTCTACAAAACTTTCTACCAAAACATCTGCTCCTATTTGGTCCAAACGAATAGCACAGTTCGCAAAATAGTAGGCACAATCCGATTCAACTTCCATATTATCGGTTTTGGATTTTACTTTGTCGAATAAAATTTGTGCTGCTTGATATTGTTTATCTTTATATAATTCAACTGCTCGATTAAACTCTGTCAATTCGTGCGTATAGACAAAAGATTGTTGGGCTAAAAGTGTTCCTGAAAAGAAAACAACTAAAAAAGAAAGTTTTAAATACTTTATCATTTGATTCGTTATTTATAAGTTCCAAATATAAGTCTTATTACAAGTAATAACGAAGGCTATTAACATATTATTGTACAATTTTTAAACATAGTTTTCAACCAAAACTACTATTTTTAATCGAAATTAACTTTAAATTTTGAAACAGCCGTTTAAGTTATTACTTTTACATTTTTAAATTAAAATTAACTTATGTCGCAATCAGTTCTATCTTTAAAAAACGTAACGATTTATCAAGAAAAAAATCCAGTTTTAACCGATGTTAATATTGAAGTAAAACATGGCGAATTTCTATACTTAATTGGAAGAACCGGTTCGGGTAAAAGTAGTTTTTTAAAAACGTTATATGCTGATTTAGCTTTAATTGAAGGCGAAGGTAGCGTAGTTGATTATGATTTAAATACTTTAAAAGAAAATGACATTCCCTATTTGAGAAGAAAATTAGGTGTAGTGTTCCAAGATTTCAAATTACTTTCTGACCGCAACGTAAAAGAAAACCTTTTATTTGTTTTAAAAGCAACTGGTTGGACAGCTAAAGAAGAAATGGATGTAAAAATCGAAGAAGTTTTAGACAAAGTAGGCATGAAAGGTTTTGCATCTAAAATGCCACACCAACTTTCTGGCGGAGAACAACAACGCATAGGAATTGCTAGAGCTTTACTGAATGATCCTGAATTAATTTTAGCCGATGAACCAACTGGAAATTTAGATCCACAAACTAGTGTTGAGATTATGGAAGTGCTAAGAAAAATTAATGCCAACGGAAAAACCATCTTAATGGCTACTCATGATTATGCATTGGTTTTAAAATACCCTTCAAAAACATTAAAATTTGAAGGCGGTAAAATGTTTGAAGTGGTTCAAAGAACGGTATAATGCTGTCTATTTTAATAACGATATACCATTACAATCTTTTGCATTTAGTTAAAGAGATTCATCAACAATGTGTTGATTTAGAAATAGATTTTGAGATTTTAACGCAAGACGATGCTTCAAATTCGATTCATAATTTAGAGAACGAGAAAATCAATTTATTATCCCATTGTAGTTATGTTTCTTTGAAGAAAAATGTAGGTTATCGTGAAAATAAAAATATTTTAGTTAGTCAATCTCGATATGAAAATTTACTAATTTTAGATGGCGATTGTGTATTACCTTTTCCTAATTTCATAAAAAATTACGTTAATCAAATTCCTGATTACGAAGTAGTATATGGTGGAAGAATTCACGCTGAAAAAGCACCGTCAAAACAACAATTACTTCGTTGGAAATATGGGAAATTCATGGAAGATCAAACGGTTGACCAAAGAAATAAAAATGTGTGTCGAGCGACTTTGTTCAATAATACTTTGATAAAAAAATCGGTTTTTAATCGCATTAAATTTGATAGTTCTTTTAAAAAATATGGTCATGATGATACGCTTTTTTCTTTTGAACTTCAAAAAATGAATACTAAAATCAAACATATTCATAATCCAGTTCAACATGACGATATTGACACGAATGCAGTTTATGTTGAAAAAACAAAGAACTCGTTAGATAATTTACACTTACTATATAAAAAACAACTTATTACAAAAGAATACAGCAAAATGGTTAACTTAGTTTCTAAGTTACATACTTTTAAAATTACGTATTTACTAGCTGTTTTGTATTCGGTTTTTGGGAAATTTTTAGAGAATCAACTTAAAGGAAACAATCCGTCTTTGTTTGTTTTCAATGTGTTTCGATTGACTTATTTTAGTAAAATTTATATTGGATGAAAATACTGATTATCAATAATTTTAATAGTGAGAATCGACTTGGTGGAGTTGAACATTATTTATATGAATTGATTCAGTATGCCGAAAAAAATAATTCTAACCTAACTTTTAAATGGTTTGGCAAAGAAAAAATCAAGACCAATTGGATTGAAAAATTCTACCACAAAAAAATTACAGCAGAAATTATTCAGGAAATTAAAGCCTTTAAACCTGATATAATTCATTGCTTTAGTATTGGAGCACCAGTAACTCCGCAATTCATGGAATATGCAAAATTGAAAGGCATACCAATTGTGTACTCGTTTCGAGATTATTATTACATCTGTCCAAAAAACTATATGTTGAATGATAAAAACGAAGTTCTTTTAAAACATGAAAGCGCTTTAGAATGTATTTTACATCATCAACCCAAACGAAATATTTTGTTTGATACGTTATTACATTTTAAACAGTCGTATCACAAAAGTATTATTAAAAAGCACATTGATTACTATTTAACACCTTCAGAAAATTTAACACAATTTATTGCTAAACATTTTCAAAAAGAAGGTCAAACTCTTGCAAATCCAATATTAATTGAACCTAAACGTAACTCCAATTCAGAAGAAAACTATATTTTGTTTGTTGGGCGTTTGGTTCCTGAAAAAGGAGTTTTAACCTTGTTAAAAGCGTTTCAGAATATTTCCAAACAATTTCCAAATGAACAATTATGGATTGTTGGTGAAGGAAATCAATTAGAAGAACTTCAGAATTTTACGATGTACAACAACTTGAAAAATGTTTCTTTTTTAGGGAATAAGTCTCGTGAAGAGCTTCAAGTTATTTATACTAATTCGAAATTTTCGGTAATTCCAAGTGAATATTTAGAAGCGTATGGCAATGTAATAATAGAGAGTTTATCCTTTGGTAAAACTATAATTATAAGTGATTTAGTTGGAATTAAAAATGAAATCGAACAAAATTGTGTTGGTTTGACATATCCTTTCAAAAATCAGAAAGCATTAGAAGAAAAAATGATTGCACTTCTTTCTAATCCAAGTTTAAAAACAGAATTAGAAAACAACATTCAAAATTATTTAGTTACAAAAACCTTTGCAAAACATTTTTCAGATTTAGTAAACGTTTATGAAAATTTAATTAGTCGAAATCGCTAAAAACTCTTCAAAATCTCTAATGTAATCTTCTTCTTCAAACACATCAGAAGCCACTACCAAACAAACCGCTCCCGAAGAAAAATTCTTCAATTCACGCCAAATTCCGTTTGTTATTAACAAGCCTTCAAAAGGTTTATTTAAAGTAATTGTTTGTTTGTTTTTTCCATCGTTTAAAACTACATCAAAACTTCCAGCAAGCGCTACTAAAAATTGTTGTAATTTTTTATGTGCATGCCCTCCACGCTCTGCGCCAGCTGGAACATCATACAAATAATAAACACGTTTGATTTTAAACGGAACCACTTCCTTTTCGATAACGGATAAATTACCTCTTGGATCTTCTATTTTTGGAATATTTATAATTTTGGCTTTCATTATTCTTGTATTTGCAGTAAATTTAACCATTCTTTCTTAATTTCTTCAAAAGAAAACTTTTGTACACTTTCTAACGCATTAATTTTACAAGTTGTATATAGTTCTTTATCTAAAAACAATATATTTATTGCTTCTGTAAGCTTTTCAAAATTTTGATTTTCCACTAACAAGCCATTTTTTCTATGCTCTATTATTTCATTTGGACCCGAAACTAAATCAAAACTAATTACTGGAGTTATACAAGCTAAAGCTTCTGCCAAAACAAGTCCAAATCCTTCACACTTACTACATAATACTAAAAATTTAGCGTTTTGCATATATTTATATGGATTATTAGAAAACCCCACAAATACAACATTTTCATTTAAATTTAAAGACAAAACTAATTCTTTACATCTCAAAAGTTCTTCTCCTTCACCAACAAGTACTAACTTTACCTGATTTTGAGGTAAAATAGAGTTTGCATAACTTATAATTAGTTCATAAAATTGCTTTAATTCAACAAATCGTCCAACTGCTAAAATATATTCAAAATTAAAATCAATAGATTCCTCTTTCTTAACTTTAATATCTTCAAAATCAATTGGATTATAAATAGTTATGGTGTTTTTGAAATGGTGCTTTTGAATAACCAACTTTTCATTTTCCTTTGCACCACATACAGTTTTATACGCTTTACCATATAAATAATTAGTCAAAAAAGTGTTATTAGGTAAATATGTTTCTAGTTTAGAACTATGAACATTATAAATTAATTTCGTTTTTGGATAAATTAATTTTACAATAAGTAACTCAGTTAAAGGATTTATCCTGTAGCGCAAATCAATAATAAAATCAAAATTCTGTTTTTTAATATATTTATTAAATTGAATATACTTATTAATTTTATTATAAAAGGAGGATTTTATGTTTGCTAAATCTCCAAAATAGACTACTTTTCCATCCAGATTAGAGCTTTTAATGTCATCTAATAATAATAATTCAACATTAAAAAAACTAATTACTTTGAATAAAAGAAAAACATTCTCAATCACTTTTGCCAATCCCCCAGAATCTAAGTTATAGGCAACAATAGCAATTTTATATTTTTTACTTTGCTCAATCATAGTTATTATTTACTTTCGTAACAAATATAAAACTCTTCTGTTTAAAATATGCAAAATTTTCCGTTAGTTAGTGTCATTTGCCTTTCTTATAATCATTCTCCTTTTGTTGAAGAAGCTTTAGATTCGGTTATGAACCAAACCTATACCAATATTGAACTTATTATAGCAGACGATTGTAGCACGGATAATTCAAAAAAAGTAATTGATAATTGGCTGAAAAAACACCCAAACATTTTATTTATACCAAATGTAATTAATTTAGGAAATACTAAAACTTTTAATAACGCAGTAAAACATGCTAAAGGTGATTATTTTATCGATTTAGCTGCAGATGATATTTTACTACCTAACTGCATTGAAAACCAAATAAAAACTTTTCAAAATTCAAAGTATAAAAACCTTGGAATTGTATACGGAAATTTAATTGAAATCGATGAAAACGGAAATTCTATAAGGAATTATTACACAGAAGAAGACCATCCAGAAAGTGGCGACATATACAAAATGGTTATCGCAAGAACAACTAAAATTTGTTCGGTTTCATCAATGATTAAGAAATCAGTTTTTGAAAAATTAAATTATTATGATGAAAATTTAGCCTATGAGGATTTAGATTTATGGGTTAGAGCCGCAAGAGTATTTGATTTTGAATATATTGATAAAGTATTGGCATGTAAAAGAGAAACGCCAAACTCATTAAGTGCTCATTTTTTATTTAAAAACAACTCAAAAACAAAGCAACTGAATCTATCAACTTTGAAAATTTTAAATAATGCTTATCAATTAAATAAATCAAAAAAAGAACATCAACTATTACTTGGAAGAATACGATTTGAAATGTATAAATTTTTTAAAGCTAGAAACTTTATCTTACTTTTCAAACTTTTTTTATTTGGAATAAAAGTTAAGTTTAAAAGTCTTTAAAATTTATTGAAATTGCTTTTTATACTTCTTTGAATATAAATTTAAAACAATATTAAAGAGCAATGGTATTCTAAATATCATTAAAAATAATATAAATTTTACTTTTGCATTTTTTACGGCGTAAATAATATTCTCTGAATAAAAATTTGTGTTAAAATTCGTCTTTTTGAATGATGACAAAAATAATTTTATTTCAGTTTTATCTGTTTCTGTTTTAAAATTATAAAAACTATATATACTAGCTAATTTCATGTAAACACGCAAAAAATTAAATTGTGTTTCATATACATACTTTTTATCTATTTTATTTTCTTTTAATAAATGATACAACTTTTCTAAAGTGTTTAGAACATAAAAATTTTTCTTAGAAAATATTTTTGTAATTGCTTTTAAATTATCTTGTCTGTAAAAAAAAGTCCCTGAAGAAAAAACAACTTTATTACTTTTTGAAAACAATTTTCTAGTTATAAACTCGTCTGAATCAAAAGCATCTTCAGGAAAAAATTCACTATTCATTAAGCTCTTTTTAAATAAAGCAAAACCATGAATATTCCAATTTAAAGATTCTATTAACGCTTGCTCTCCTGATAAAATTACACTTCTATCCAAATTTAAACCTATAATCTTTTTATTCACTTTTTTATTTTCGAAATAATATTCTAAATCTGGCAAAACAGTATCTGCAAAAGTCTCATTCTGTCTCTTTACCATATTTTCAATTAAATCGCTAGAAAAAAGATCGTCTTGTGAAGAGTAATAAAAATACTCCCCATTTAAATGTGGTAAAATGAAATTAAATGATTTCGCAACTATTTGACCATTTTCTTTCTTAAAAACCTTTATTCTATTATCCTTTAAAGCAAAATCTTTTAAAATTTGATAACTATTATCTAAAGAAGAATCATCTACTAAAAGTAATTCAATATTAGAATACGTTTGATGTAATACTGACTGTATGGTTTCATTTAAGTATTTCTCTCCGTTATAAACAGGTATAAAAATGGATACTAAATAATTATCTATCATAACTAAAATAACTTATTTTTTTTGAAATACATCTTAAAAAAAACAACCAATATAATGAAATAAAGAAAACTACTGGCTATTTGACTATACCATACGCCACGAAAATCAAAAAAATGCATTGCTATTACAAAGAGAATAAAATTTATGGTGAATGAAAAAATTTCAGTTAATAAAAATCCTTTTGTTTTTCCAAAAGCAAAAAAACGAATACCTAAAATTAAACATATAGATTTAATTATGTCTAAAACAACTTGATACTTGACAAATGGCGTAATTACCAAAAAACTTTTATTAAAAAAGAATGGTACAAAAAAATCTACACCTAATAAAAGAATAACTAAACCAATTACAAAAAGAGGAAATATTTTTTTATAATACTCTTTAGTTAACAACATAACTTCAACTTTCGAACTGCATTTTGCTAATTCTGGTAAATAATAAAAAGATACAAAAGTATTTATAAAAATCATATAGAACCCTGAAATTCTTAATACTGCTTCATAATATCCTGCATATTCTAATGAAAATTTATCAATTATCGTTATTCGCATATAATAAGAAAAAGCAAATGACATAATAATTGAAACTAATGACATTAAGCTATAGTTTAATAAAGGTTGAATTTCTTGTTTTACAAACTGAAAAGGTTGAAAGAAAATTGTAACAGAATATATTTTTAAAAAAAAATAGGAAGAAATTACAAACATTATTATTGAAGTAAATAATAAACCAATAATTGCTCCTTGAAGGTTGTATATAAGCATTAAAAAAACAGAAACAATTAATGTGAGTACATTTGTAATCATTCCGATAGAAGCAACATTTTTATATTCACTTTTTCCGTTTAAAACAGCATTAAATAGAAGTGATATAGCTTGAAATGGAATACTAATAACAAATAAAAAAAGTATCCAATCACTTTGAATTTGGTTTACAAAAAAGTATTTATTTATTTTCTCAAAAAAAATAAAAAAAATAATTGAAATAAAAGTAGACAAAAATAAAAATAGCCAGAACAAACTAACTATAAATATTTCTTCATTCTTTATTTTCCTTTTAGAAGCTAAACTTGTAACTATTCCATTTTGGGTTCCTAATAAAAGAAAATTATTAAAAAAAGAGGCAAATGTTTTTACTAAACCAATTACACCCATTCCTGCAATTCCTACAAAAAATGCAATGGCTTTAGTAGATAAAAACCCGACAATTAATTGAATTAAAATTCTAACACCACTTACTGAAAAAATTTTATATAATTCTTTTGAATAAAGTTTATCAATTAATTTATTCATTATATGAATTGAGTTTAAAAATTATATAATCAACTTCAGTTTTACTTACACTCGAATTCAGCGGAATACTCAAAACTTCATCATGGATTTTTTCAGTGATTTGAAACGATAAATTGTTCCAATCTGATAAAGCTTTTTGTTTGTGTGGTGGAATTGGATAATGAATCATGGTCTCAATTCCGTTATCTTTTAAAAAATGTTGTAATCCTAATCGATTGGAAGTTCGAATGACAAATAAATGAAATACATGATTTTTAAAAAAATCGTAGGTTGGTAAAATCAACTTATCATTTTTAATTTCTGAAAGATACCGTTTTGCTAAATTTCTTCTAAAATCATTTTCCGAATCCAGCTGTTTTAATTTGATATTTAAGAAAGCCGCTTGTAATTCATCTAATCTTGAATTTACTCCTAAAATTTCATTTTCATATTTTACTTTAGAACCATAATTTCTTAAAGAAAATAAAACTTCAGCTAATTCATCATCGTTTGTTGTAATGGCACCCGCATCGCCTAAAGCACCTAAATTTTTACCTGGATAAAAACTAAATCCAGCTGCATCTCCAAAATTTCCAGCTTTAATTCCATTCCATTCTGCACCATGAGCTTGAGCTGCGTCTTCAATAACCAATAAATTATGCTTTTTAGCAATTTCATTAATAGCTTTCATTTCGCATAATTGCCCGTAAAGATGAACTGGTAAAATAGCTTTAGTTTTAGAAGTTATTTTATCTTCAATTTCATCAGGATTAATAGTATATGAATCTAATTTTGGCTCAACCAAAACAGGAACTAAATCAGCTTGTAAAATAGCTATAATACTTGCAATATAAGTATTTGCTGGTACAATAACTTCATCGCCTTTTTGCAGTTTTCCTAAATGAATGTACGCTTTAAAAATCAGCACTAAAGCATCTAAACCATTCCCTACACCTATGCAGTGCTTGGTTCCACAATAAGTTGCAAAATTAGCTTCGAACTGTTTTACTTCATTTCCTAAAATGTACAAGCCACCTTCTAAAAATTGCTTCATTTTGTCTTGAAAAGCAATTTCAAAAGATTGGTTTATTTTTTTTAAACTAAGGAAATGTATCATATTAAAACGTTTTCTAAAAGTGGATAATTTTTAGTTTCAATTTCATAGAAATTTTGAACTATTGTTCTTGCTCCAAAACCTTCTTTCCAAAACAACAATCCTTGATTGATATTTTGTCCTTGATTCTCATTGGAAATTCCAAAATCAAAATACTTTTTATTACGAAACGTATAAGTTATTAATCTGTTGTGTAAAAAATCTAAACTACCTGTGGTGTTTTTTGAATCATCTGCCGAAATATATTGTGAATGTGCCACAAAATCACTTTCAAAAACGGTAGTTCCTGCAATAATTTTTCCTTGATTATAAACATTAAATTGTCTGATATTATTTGGAAATTTAGATTTTAAAAATGTTATTTCTTTTAATGAATGAACAGGTTTTGTCTTGAATTTTTGATCTAAATTAGGAATCAATATTTTATTCCAAAAAGAAGTAAAATCTTGCTCTTCTTTCCATTCTAATTTTAAGTCAGTTCCTCTTTTTATTCCTTCTGCTCTACTACTTGTAAATTCGAAATCAGTTTCTAAATTAATAACAGACAAACTATCTCTTCTACATAATTTGGCGTTTAATATAAAACTCAAATATTCCATTTCATCAGAAGGTGATTCGTGATAAATATTTGGTAATTGCTTTAAATTAAAAGATAAAATTGCATTTTCATTCAAAAACTTCAATAAAGAATACATCATTTCAACTACATCTTGCATTTTTGAGTTTTGATTTAAAATCAATCCTCCGTAAGTCAATCCTTGATGTGAATGCAAAACATCTTCTACTCTATTAGCAGGTAAAATAGCTTTAAGTGTATTCTTTTCATCGAAAATTAGAAGCGAAAAATCTTGAAATCTATCGCTATGATATTCCATAAAATCTCTATGAAACAAAAAGGTAGCATTTTTTGCATGAGCTACAAATTCATTCCACAAATGATAATTATCTGAACAATATTTTTGGATGCAATATTTTTTCAAAATTTGTTTTTAAAGCGGAAAATTACTAATTTTTTTGGTGTTACGATTTTAAAAATGCGATTTTAAAAAAAATTATAGTAAATTAGAACCAAATTTTCACAAAATCAATATGTTGAAAAAATTACTTTACTTCATTTTTTTGTTAGAAATTCTTTTTCCAACTTTAATAAAAGCACAGGATATATCTCTGTTTACGCAAATAAATGGAAGATATGATTTTACTTTTATTGGAAACACATTAAACCCATCTGAAAATACTAATTTCTCTCCTACCTTTTTATATACCCAATCTTCTGCTAATCTTACTTTATCATCAAATGATAGAATTGAAAGAGCATATTTGTATTGGGCCGGAAGTGGTGCTGGAGACACACAAATAAAATTAAACGGCATAGATATTTCGCCTGATCAATTAAGTACTGTAAATGGAACTTTTAGTAACTTCACATACTTTAGTGCGTTTAAAGATATTACAACTTTTGTACAATCCACGGGTAATGGCACGTACACTCTATCAGATTTTGACATTAATAGTTTGGTTTCAACCTATGCTTCAAATGCTACTCAATTTGCAGGTTGGGCAATTTTAGTGGTTTATGAAAACCCTAGCCTAACGTTGAATCAAATCAATATTTATCAAGGTTTAGAGGCACTTTCGCCAAATCCTAATGCAATTCCTCCACTAATTGATAACATGACAATTCAATTAAACAATCTTTATCTAATTAGTAATACTGGGGCAAAAATTGGATTTATTGCATGGGAAGGTGATCGCTTTATTCAAGTAAGTGAACGATTAAGTTTTTCTGCCAATGGAACTACAAACATATTAAGTAACCCCATAAATCCGAGTAATAACGCATTTAACGGAACCAACACCGAAACAAACGCTACAAATCTATACAATATGGATTTAGATGTTTATTCTATTGAAAATTATATTGTCCCTGGAACAACTTCTGCAACAGTTTCACTTCAATCAGGACAAGATTATGTAATGTTAAATACTGTTGTTACCAAACTTAATAGTCAACTACCCGATGCAACCATAGTTTTAGAAAACCCAACATCCACTTGTAATTCTAGAGAAGTTACAATTGATTTTACCGTTTCAAACTTAAACAGTACAGAAATATTACAAGCAAATACACCAATAACATTTTATATTGGAACACAAGCTATTACTACAACTTATACTCAAAGTATAATTCCAATAGGTGGAAGCGAAAACGGAACTATAACATTAACCATTCCTACTACAATTCCTTTAACATTTACATTAACCGCTGTGGTTGACGATACTGGAAATGGAAGCGGAATTAGACCCGAATTAATTGAAACCAATAACTCTTTCCAAATAGAAATTGAGCTAACTGTAGCACCCACTTTTAATCCCTTAGAAAATTTAACTAGTTGTAATTTAGGATTAACAAGAGGATTATTTGACTTTTCAAATTACTCAGAATTAGTTAAAACCAATCTTTCTGATATTGTTTCATTTCATGAATCTTATAATGATGCCGTACAAAACATTAATCCTATAACAAATAGCTCAAATTATGAAGCAATTACAACACCAAAAGAAATATTTATTAGAATAGACAATAGTTGCTTCTCCATTACCTCTTTTTTATTACTCACCGAAAACTGCCCTCCTATTGTTTACAATGCCGTTTCACCAAATAATGACACCACGAATGATACTTTTTTCATTGATGGATTAAGAGATGTATTTGTGAATTTTGAATTATTAATCTACAACCGTTGGGGAAAACATTTATGGACTGGAAACAATAATAAACCAGATTGGGATGGCTATATTCAAGATGGCGTAAGTAGCACAATTGCTCCAGATGGCACGTATTATTACATACTTTATTTGAATGACCCAAATTATCCTGAACCTCTAACTGGATATCTCTATATCAATAAATAACCTACTTACAACAAAAGTTAAAATTTCTTAAATAAGCCATAGAGAATATTATAATTGAAGATAATTTTTATCTTTATGCTTTACTAAACTAAAAATCATGAGATACTTATCATTATTGTTAGTATTCTTGCTTTCCTTTTCAGTGAATTCGCAAGAATATTTTCCTAAAAATGATGGCGTAAAACAAAGTTTCAAGAACTTTACCGCTATTACAAACGCTACAATTTATGTGTCAGCTACGCAAAAAATTGAAAAAGCAACACTGTTAATTAAAGAAAACAAAATTATTGAAGTTGGAACAAATGTTTCCATTCCAAAAGGCACTACTATAGTAGATGCCACAGGAAAAACAATTTATCCTTCTTTCATTGAATTATATAGCGAATTTGGTATTAGCAAACCTACTCCAAGACCTAATGGCAATTTCACCCCACAATATGACACCAACCGCGAAGGCTATTACTGGAACGATCATATAAAGCCAGAATACAATGCTTATGAAAACTTAAACTATGATGAAAAAGCAGCTGGAAGTTTAAGAGAAGTTGGTTTTGGTACAATTTTAAGTCACCACAATGATGGCGTAATTGCCGGAACAGGTTTACTTTGGACCTTAAATGATTTTGGAACCAATGCAGATAGAATTGTAAAAGATAAAGTTTCGCAACATTTCAAATTCAGTAGAAGCAAATTCACCAAACAAAGCTATCCGTCTTCTATGATGGGAAGTATGGCTTTAATTCGCCAAGTATTTAATGATGCTAAATGGTATGCACAAGGAAACGCAACTAACAGAGATTTATCGTTAGAAGCTTTTAATGCTAATAAATCATTACTTCAAATCTTCAACGCTGGTGATAAATTAAACGCTTTAAGAGCGGATAAATTAGGCGATGAATTCGGAGTAAAATACCTAATCAAAGGTGGAGGTAATGAATTTGAACGTATTAACGAAATTAAAAAAACAGGAGCTACCTTCATAATTCCATTGAATTTCCCTGATGCTTATGACGTTTCTGATCCATATTTAGCACAACAAGTAAGCTTGAGCGATATGAAATTTTGGAATCAAGCACCTTTCAACTTGAAAATTTTATCAGAGAACAATGTTTCATTTGTTCTTACTTCTTCCGATTTAAAAGACACAAAATCCTTTTTATCTAATTTAAGAAAGGCCGTATTATATGGTTTACCTAAAGACAAAGCCCTATTAGCTTTAACCGAAACACCAGCAAAATTGGTCAATCAATTTGATAAAGTAGGTTCAATTTCCAAAGGAAAATTAGCGAACTTTATTATTGTTTCAGGTGATATTTTTGAAGACAAAAGCAACATCTTAGAAAACTGGGTGCAAGGAAATAGAAATATCATCGATAAAATTAACCCAACAGACATTAGAGGAACTTATGATTTAGTTTTCGACAATACCAAATTCGAACTAATAATCGAAGGCGAAACTTCAAAATTCGAAGCAAAAGCAGTTAAAGATAGCATCAACTTTGGAACAAAAATTCAGTTCAATGATCCGTGGGTGAATTTGGTAATTAAAAATCAAGATACTACAAAAGCAAATTTCGTTAGACTTTCTGGAACTTTCGTAAAAGACATGATGCAAGGAAAAGCCGTTTTAGAAAATGGAAACGAAACTTCATGGACTGCTACTAAAAGAGCGACAGAAGTTAAAGAAGATAAAAAGAAAGATGATAAAAAAGACGAACCAAAAGTGCCGTCAATGTATTCGGTAACTTTCCCTAATATTTCTTTTGGAAATGACGAAAAACCAAAACAAGAAACCATTTTATTCAAAAATGTAACGGTTTGGACAGGTGAAAAAGAGGGAATTCTAAAAGAAACCGATGTTTTAATCCAAAACGGTAAAATTGTCAAAATTGGTAAAAACTTACCTGCTTCTGGAGCAAAAGTTGTGGACGGAACTGGTAAACATTTAACTGCTGGAATCATAGACGAACATTCACACATTGCTATTTCAAATGGAGTAAACGAAGGAGGTCAAAATTCATCTGCCGAAGTTACGATTGAAGATGTTGTGAATTCAGAAGACATCAATATTTACAGAAATTTAGCAGGTGGTGTTACTTCTGCAAACTTATTACATGGTTCTGCAAATCCTATTGGAGGTCGTGCAGCTTTCATCAAATTAAAATGGGGTTATTCTCCAGATGAAATGTTAGTAAAAGATGCTCCGAAATACATTAAATTTGCTTTGGGTGAAAACGTAAAACAATCCAACTGGGGCGATTTTTCACGAAACCGTTTCCCGCAATCACGTATGGGTGTGGAACAAGTTTATGAAGATTATTTCACAAGAGCTATTGAATACAAGAATGATTGGGATGCCTACAAATCAGGAAAAGGTAAAAACAAAGTTATGCCAAGATTTGATGTAGAACTGGAAGTTTTAGGCGAAATTTTAGCTAAAAAACGTTTCATTACTTGTCACTCTTATGTGCAATCAGAAATCAATATGTTGATGAAATTAGCTGAGCGTTACGGGTTTAAAATTCAAACATTCACTCACATTTTAGAAGGTTATAAATTAGCAGATAAAATGTCAGCTCACGGCGTTGCTGGTTCAACTTTTGCTGATTGGTGGGCCTACAAATACGAAGTAAACGATGCAATTCCTTACAATGCTTCTATAATGATGAATGAAGGTGTAAAAGTTTCTATCAATTCAGATGATGCTGAAATGTCAAGACGTTTAAATCAAGAAGCAGCTAAAACAGTTAAATACGGAAATGTAACGGAAGAAGAAGCTTGGAACTTCGTAACCTTAAATCCTGCAAAAATTCTTCAAGTCGACAACAAAGTGGGAAGTATTAAAGTAGGAAAAGATGCGGATGTGGTACTTTGGTCAGACAGTCCGTTATCAATCTACACAAGAGCTGAAAAAACGTTAGTAGACGGAATCATTTTCTACGATTTAGAAAAAGAGCAAGAAGTGTTGAACCAAATTCAAAAAGAAAGAGCCGATTTGATTAACATCTTATTAGACGCTAAAAACAAAGGAATGAAAACACAATTACCTAAGAAAAAAGAAAACGGTCACTACCACTGTGATACTTTAGGAGAATATTGCAAAGAATCTCACTACAAATACAATTAATGATGAAAAAATATATAGTTCTTTTATTTATTTCTTTGTTTGGTTTTGCCCAACAAACGCCTGCACCAAAACAAAGCAAATCGATTTTAATCATAGGTGCAAAAGCGCATTTAGGAAACGGAAAAGTAATCGAGAACAGTTTAATTTCGATTATTGATGGAAAAATTGCCAACATTGGCGATGCTACTGTAATGAAACCAGCTAAACACGATATTGTGATAGAAGCTTCTGGAAAACATGTTTATCCTGGATTCATTGCACCAAATTCAACATTAGGTTTAGTAGAAATTGATGCGGTTAGAGCTTCAGATGATGAAAGTGAAATTGGTGATTTCAATCCACACGTAAGAAGTATTATTGCTTACAATGCTGAATCTAAATTAGTAGAAACAACAAGACCAAACGGCGTTTTATTAGCTCAAATTACACCAAGAGGCGGAAGAATTGCTGGAACTTCTTCAATTGTTCAATTAGATGCTTGGAACTGGGAAGACGCTGCTATCAAAACTGACGATGGAATTCACTTAAACTGGCCAAGAAGTTATTCGAGAGCTGGTTGGTGGGCTGAACCTGGAGGAATCGAAATGAACAAAAACTACGATCCGGAAGTAAAAGCAATTCAAGAGTATTTCGACAATGCTTTTGCTTATTTAGGAAGTAAAAATGCTAAAAAAGATATTCCATATGAAGCTATGAAAGGTTTACAATCAAGCGAAAAAACCTTGTTTGTAAATGCAAATGGCGAAAAAGAAATCATTGATGCGGTTTTATTCAAAAAGAAGAACAACATCAAAAAGATGACGATTGTTGGCGGTTATTATGCTTTTAAAGTAGCTAATTTATTAAAAGAAAACAGCGTTTCTGTTTTATTAAAACGAGTGCACGATTTACCTTTATTAGAAGACGAAGATGTAAATTTACCTTATAAAAATGCTAAATTACTAGTTGATGCAGGTGTTTTAGTTGGGTTACAAAATGCAGGCGACATGGAACGTATGCAAACTAGAAACCTTCCTTTCTACGCTGGAACTTGCGCTGCTTGGGGACTTTCAAAAGAACAAGCGTTGCAATTAATTACTGGTAATTCAGCTAAAATATTAGGAATTGACAATTTATACGGAACCTTAGAATCTGGAAAAAGTGCCACATTATTTATTTCTGAAGATGATGCTTTAGATATGAAAACGAATGTTATTTCCTTCGCTTTCATTGATGGAAGACAAATCAGTTTAGAAAGTCACCATACCGAATTGTACGAACGATACAAAGGAAAATTCGAACAACAAAAAAAATAACACCAAAAGCCTTTCAGTAAATGAGAGGCTTTTTTGTATTTTTGCAATATAATTTCTATTTCATGAAACAAATCACCTCGGTTCAAAATCCGTATATAAAATCGTTAGTTCAATTACAGGAAAAGGCAAAAGTTCGTAAGCAAACGGGCACTTTTTTAATTGAAGGAAAACGCGAAATTGAATTAGCACTAAAAGGTGGCTATGAATTAGAAACGATTCTATTTTTACCAGAAATACAATCGGAAAGAGAAATAAAAAACCTTCTCAAATCGATCGAAGTTGAACTTATCGAAATTTCAAAAGAAGTCTATCAAAAGTTAGCCTATCGCGATACTACTGAAGGTATTTTAGCTATTGCGAAAACAAAATCATTAGCTTTAGCCGATTTAAAACTTTCTAAAAATCCATTGATTTTAATTGGAGAATCATTAGAAAAACCAGGAAACGTAGGCGCTATTTTAAGAACTGCTGATGCCGCAAACATTGATGCGGTTATTATCGCCAATCCAAAAAGTGATTTATACAATCCAAACATCGTTCGCTCCAGTGTAGGTTGTTTGTTTACTCGACAAATTGCTGTTGGAACTACAGAAGAAGTTATAGCGTATTTGAAAGCAAATAACATTAATATTTATTCGGCAACTTTACAAGATTCTACTGAATATCATACACAAAACTTCTCCACTCCTACTGCTTTAGTTGTAGGAACAGAAGCTACAGGTTTATCCAAAAAATGGCGAACAGAAAGCACCAAAAACATCATCATTCCAATGCAAGGCGAAATCGATTCCATGAATGTTTCCGTTGCAGCCGCAATTTTGTTATTCGAAGCCAAAAGACAAAGACAATTTCAATAACAAATTCAAAATTCAACTTCAAATCTTTGTTCTTTATTCTTTTCTCTATTGCACAATTAGAAAAAATAATATACTTTTAGGTTGTTAAAGAAAATGTATGACAGAGATTGAATTAGAAGCCGAAAACAAAGCCATTGCGCAAGAATATAAAGAATTACTTCGCATCAGTTATCAAACCCTTACAGCTGAAGACAAAAAAATCATCCGTAAAGCATTTGATGTAGCTGTTGATGCTCATAAAGACCAACGAAGAAAATCGGGTGAAGCCTATATTTTCCATCCTATTGCTGTTGCAAAAATTGTGGCCCGTGATATTGGTTTGGGAGCTACTTCCATTGCTGCTGCATTAATGCACGATGTGGTTGAAGATACGGATATTACTGTTCAGGACATTGAAAAAATGTTCAATCCAAAAATTGCGCAATTAGTTGAAGGACTAACCAAAATAGCAAAAGTTAAAACCGATCAGGAAATTTCAATGCAAGCGGAAAATTTCCGTAAAATGTTATTGACATTAAATGATGACGTAAGAGTAATTATTATCAAAATTGCCGATAGATTACACAATATGCAAACTATGGGAAGTATGGCTGATTACAAGCAAGCCAAAATTGCTTCCGAAACCTTATACATTTACGCACCACTAGCTCATCGTCTAGGCTTATATAACATCAAAACACAATTAGAAGATTTAGGACTAAAGTATACCGAACCCGAAGTTTACAACGATATTGTTAGTAAGATTAAAGAAACCAAAGAAGAGCAAGACTCCTATATCAAATCTATTTCTGACGTTTTGAGTAAATCAATGATTGATGAAGGAATTGAATTTACAATTAAAGGTCGACCAAAGTCTATTTATTCTATACGAAGAAAGATGAAGATGCAAGGCGTTACTTTTGATGAAGTATATGATAAATTCGCTTTACGCATAATTTATAAAGCCAATCAACATGATGAAAAATTTATTGCTTGGAAAATTTACTCCGTTGTAACAGACCATTATCGTCCATCTCCAAGTCGATTACGCGATTGGATTTCATCACCAAAATCATCAGGTTACGAAGCATTGCACATAACCGTAATGGGACCAAAAGGACGTTGGGTAGAAATTCAAGTACGTAGCGAACGCATGGACGAAATTGCAGAAAAAGGCTATGCAGCGCACTACAAATATAAAAACGGTGCAACAGAAGAACATGGATTAGAAATTTGGCTGAACCAATTAAAAGAAGCTTTAGAAAATTCTAGTGCCAATGCAGTTGATTTCGTTGAAGACTTCAAGCTGAATTTATATGCTAAAGAAATTTATGTATTTACCCCAAAGGGCGAAATCAAATCGTTACCTAAAGGAGCTACTTCATTAGACTTTGCATTTAGTATTCACTCGGAAATAGGCGTAAAAACTAGAGGAACAAGGGTTAACGGAAAATTAGTTCCTTTGAACCATGTTTTAAATAGTGGTGATCAGGTGGAAATTATTACTTCCGCAAATCAAAAACCAACTTCGCAATGGTTAGATTATGTTACTACCTCTAGAGCAAAAAATAAAATTAAAAATGTTCTAAACGAGAACACCAAAAAAATTGCCGAAGATGGTAAAGAAATTCTTACCCGAAAATTACGCCATTTAAAAATTACACTTAACGAAAACACAACCAATGAATTAGTTAATTATTTTAAATTTCAAACTAGTTTAGATTTATATTATCGTGCCGGAATTGGCGCAATCGAAAACCAACAATTAAAAGAATTTGCAGCTCAAAAAAGCAACACTTTGGTTAATTTCTTTAAGAAAACCATGAAGCGTTCGCCTACCAGCCAATCAGAACAAATAAACAAAAACGAAATCAGTAAAAAATACGATTTACTGGTATTTGGTTCAGAACAAGATAAACTTGATTATAAATTATCCAGCTGTTGTAACCCAATCCCAGGAGACGAAGTATTTGGTTTTGTAAGTATTAATGAAGGAATTAAAGTACACAAAAAAGATTGTCCAAATGCTATAAGAATGCAGTCTAACTATGCATACAGAATTATTCAAGCAAAATGGATAGACTCTTCACAAGAAGAATTTAAAGCTATTCTAAAAATTACTGGAATGGATATTTTAGGATTAACTAATGATTTAACCAAAGTTATTTCAAACCAAATGAATGTTAATATTCAAAGTATTTCTTTAAGTAGTGAAGCTGGAATTTTTTATGGACAAGTAGCTGTTGTAGTTCAAAATAATACGATCCTTAAAAAACTGATAGAAAACATCAAAAAAGTGGATGGAGTTGATAAGGTAATAAGGGTTTATAATAATTAACAAAAGTTAATAACTAAAATACCATCTATTAAATTTAGACTTTTTTACAATGCAAAAATAACACTATCTTTGCGAATATTTCATTAACCAAAACAATGGAAAACAAAAATCAGGAAATTGTAAAAAATGTTTTTACTAAATATTTAGAAGAAAAAGCACACCGTAAAACACCAGAACGTTTTGCTATTCTTCAGGAAATTTACAGTGCAACCGAGCATTTTGATATCGAATCTTTGTACATCAAAATGAAAAACAAAAATTATCGCGTAAGTAGAGCTACACTCTATAATACTATCGAACTTTTATTAGAATGCGGTCTGGTTCGTCGCCATCAATTTGGTCAAAATCAAGCGCATTATGAAAAATCATATTTCGATAAACAACACGATCACATTATTTTAACTGATTCTGGCGAAGTTATCGAATTTTGTGACCCAAGAATTCAACAAATAAAACAAACCATGGAAGAAATGTTTGGAATTGATATTCAAACCCATTCACTTTATTTCTACGGCACAAAAAAACAACAACAATAGAATAAATTAATTAAGTACAGACGTTGCAATGCAACGCCTCAACAACAACAAACAACACAACACAATGACTGTAGATTTACTACTTGGATTACAATGGGGAGACGAAGGAAAAGGAAAAATCGTTGACGTTCTTACCTCAAAATACGATATTATTGCACGTTTTCAAGGTGGACCAAATGCGGGACACACTCTAGAATTTGATGGAATCAAACACGTTTTAAGAACTATTCCTTCTGGAATTTTCCACAAAAACGCCATCAATATTATTGGAAATGGTGTTGTAATTGACCCTGTAGTTTTCCAAAAAGAAATTGAAGGTTTAGCAAAATTCAATATGGATGTTACTGCTAAATTATTCATTTCTAGAAAAGCACACTTAATTTTACCTACGCACCGTTTATTAGATGCTGCTTCAGAAGCATCAAAAGGAAAAGCAAAAATTGGTTCTACTTTAAAAGGTATTGGCCCAACATACATGGACAAAACCGGTAGAAATGGTCTTCGTATAGGTGATTTAGAATTAGAAGATTTCAAAGAAAGATACAGAACTTTAGCTGACAAACACGAAGCAATGATTAAGTTCTACGATGTAGAATTACAATACAATCTTAAAGAAATGGAAGATGAGTTTTTTGCAGCAGTAGAAGACTTAAAAAAATTAACTTTCATTGATAGTGAAGAATATTTAAACAAAGCGTTAAAAGAAGGAAAATCAATTTTAGCAGAAGGAGCGCAAGGTTCTTTATTAGATGTTGATTTTGGAACTTATCCATTTGTGACTTCTTCAAATACAACAGCAGCTGGTGCTTGTACTGGTTTAGGAATTGCGCCTAACAAAGTAAAAGACGTTTTCGGAATTTTCAAAGCATACACCACTCGTGTAGGTAGCGGACCTTTCCCTACAGAAGATTTTGAAGAAGCTGGGCAAACAATGGCAAAAGTAGGAAATGAGTTTGGTTCAGTTACTGGACGTGCTCGTCGATGTGGCTGGTTAGATTTAGTGGCTTTAAAATATGCCGTTCAAGTAAATGGCGTAACACAATTATACATGATGAAAGGCGATGTACTTTCAGGATTTGACACCTTACAAGTTTGTACAGGTTACAACTATAAAGGTCAAAAAATTCAACATTTACCATACAATATTGAACCAGAAAATGTAACCCCAATTTTCACAGAAATGAAAGGATGGAAAGCTGATTTAACTGGCATGACAACGTATGATGAATTACCTCAAGAATTAAAAACATACATCGAATTCATTGAAAAAGAAGTCGAAGTACCAATCAAAGTTATTTCGGTTGGACCAGACAGAAAACAAACTATCACAAAATAATTACCAAAACGCTTTCTATTGAAAGCGTTTTTTTATACTCCAAACTGATAAAAAAATCTTAATTCGCTACCGACTTTCTGCTTTTTACTTAAATTTGGCTCAAAATAAATTCGAATTGAAAAACACATTTTTTTATATCGCCTTCTTACTACTTTCAATTACCTTTTCGGTAGCGCAGGAAAAGAAAAAAATCATCATTGAAAACTCAGATTTCGTTGATATGAATCAAACCGAGATTCCAGGCGCAATTGTGTTTACTGGAAATGTTCGTATCATACACAATGGTGTAAAAATGTTTTGCAACAAAGCCTATCATTTTAAAGATGAAAATTACATAAAAGCATTTGGAAACGTTCAAATGAATCAAGGCGACACCATTACTATGAATAGCCGTTATACAGAATACAATGGTGATAAAGAACTTGCTTTTGCTACGGGAGATGTGGTTTTACGTTCGCCAGAATCTACATTGACTACCGATACCGTTTATTTTGATAAGAAAAATCAAGTAGCATCTTACAATACCTACGGTACCATTCACAACAAAGAAAATACGTTGAAAAGTAAATCAGGACGCTATTATGTGGACCAAAAAAAATACAAATTTACAACCGCAGTAACGGTTACGAATCCAGAAAGCACAATCAAAACCAATAATTTAGATTATTACGAAAATTCAGGTCACGCCTATGTTTTTGGACCTTCAACTATTACTAGCAAAGAAAACATAATTTATACCGAAAACGGATTCTACGATACCACAAATGACGTTGGAAAACTATCCAAAAATTCCAAAATAACGCTCGACAATAAAATAATCGAAGGCGATGATTTGTATTATGACCGAAAGAAAAATTATTCGAGAGGTATCAACAATGTAAAAATCACCGATACAATTAACAACGTAATTGCTACAGGTCATTATGCAGAATTATACCGAAATGCCGCTACCAAAAAAGACTCAATGATTTTAACCAAAAGAGCTTTAGTGAAAACCTTGGTGGAAAAAGATACAATGTACATGCATGGTAAAAAAATCATTGTTTCGGGTCCGCAAGAAGATCGTGTAATTCGTGCTTTTAACAATGTTCGATTTTATAAAAGTGATATGAGTGGGAAATGTGATTCTCTCCATTCAAACAATAAAACACAACTAACAAAATTAATTGGACGCCCAATTCTTTGGAACAATGAGAATCAAATGACGGGTGACATTATGCATTTAATTGGAAATAACAAAACCCAAAAATTAGATTCGCTAAAAGTTCTCAACAATGCTTTTATTATTCAAAAAGATAGTCTTAGTAAAAATGGCTACAATCAGATTAAAGGGCAAAATTTATTTGGAAAATTTATTGAAAGTAAACTAAAAGAAGTCGATGTCGTGAAAAATGCGGAAGTCATTTATTACATGTACAACGATGCCAACGAATTCATAGGAATCAACAAAACGGTTTGTAGTAAAATCAATTTAGAATTAGAGGCTAACAAAATCAATTCAATTACTTTCTTTACAAAAACAGATAGTTTTATTTATCCAGAAGCTGAGTTTCCAGAAAACGCACGAAAACTAAGAGGTTTCCTTTGGCGTGGTGATGAACGCATCTTATCAAAAGATGATATTTTCCCAGCAGAAGAAATTGCATTAGACGATAAAATTCAAATCGACGCCAAAAAGAAAGCAAAAGAAGCTGAAAAACCAATGGAAATTCTTCCAGAAACTTTAGATTTCGACGAAAACAAAAAAGCGAAAGAAAAGAAAATTGAGAAAAAAGCAGACTCAAAAAAGAAAACTGTGAAGAAGCAATAAGTTTTGTGCAAAATATTGTTTAGTAATTCACAACAAAGTTTTGAGCCATTGCTATAAACCTAAAGCAGATTAAAATGATTGACGATTTTTTTAAATACCAAGCACAAACCTCACCTCACCCATTAGCTATGGAAATTTCTCATGCTAAGGGTTCTTATATTTACGACACAGAAGGCAATGCCTATTTAGATATGGTTGCTGGAGTTTCTGCTTGCACATTAGGGCATCAACCAAAGCGTGTAAATGATGCTATCAAAAAACAATTAGACACCTATTCTCATGTAATGGTATATGGTGAATATGCCCAACATCCAGCTACTGAATTATGTAAATTATTAGCACAACACCTTCCCTACCCACTTACAAAAACGTATTTAGTTAATTCGGGTACAGAAGCTATTGAAGGTGCTCTAAAATTAGCTCGAAGAGTTACAGGAAGAAGTCAATTGATTTCATGTCACAACGCCTATCATGGTAATACTATGGGAAGTTTGAGTGTGATGGGATTTGAAGAACGTAAACAAATTTTCCGCCCTTTAATTCCTGATGTAGATTTTATTACGTTCAATAATGAAGCTGATTTAGAAAAAATAACTACAAGAACTGCTGGAATATTGTTAGAAACAATTCAAGGTGGCGCTGGTTTTATTGAACCTCAAAATGATTTTCTTAAAAAAATACGCCAACGTTGTGACGAAGTTGGTGCTATCATGATATTAGACGAAATTCAACCCGGATTTGGTCGCACCGGAAAACTATTCGGATTCCAAAACTACGATGTCATTCCAGATGTAGTGGTTATGGGAAAAGGAATGGGTGGCGGCATGCCAGTAGGTGCTTTTACCGCTTCTGAAAAAATGATGGATTTACTAAGTCATGATCCTAAACTTGGACACATAACTACTTTTGGCGGACATCCTGTCATTGCGGCAGCATGTTTAGCAACATTACAAGAAGTTACCGAAACCAAATTAATGACCGAAACATTAGAAAAAGAGCAATTATTCCGAAGCCTTTTAGTGCATCCATTAATTAAAGAAATTCGTGGTCGCGGTCTTATGCTTGCTGCGATGACCGATTCTCCGGAAATAACTAATGAAGTGATTTTACGTTGCCATAAAAGAGGCATAATTTTATTCTGGTTACTATTTGAAGGTTGTGCCGTACGAATTACACCTCCATTAACCATTAGCAATGACGAAATCGCAAAAGGATGTGGCACTATTATTGAGGTATTAAATGAAATTGAGAAAGAAATGAAGTAAATGATAGATGATTTTATCAGTTTAGGTTGACATTGTTTTTTGACATTGTAAATTGTTAATTAAATTGTTTAAAACAAATCCATTTCAATCAAATGCTTGCTTCAAATATAAGTACCTTTATTAAGGATAAATCATAAAAGATAGCGCTATGAATTTGAGTCACGAAGAAGAAGAAAACAGCTTGTCCTTATCTAAATTTGAATCGATGTTAAAAACCAATAAAGTTTTTTTCTTTGATTCTGAAGAGTTTGAAGATATTATTCTTCATTACATGGATACTGGTCGATTAAATTTGGCCAAAAAAGCGCTAAAATTAGGTTTAGAACAACACCCAAAATCTACAGGATTAAAATTAGTTCAGGTAGAAATGTTGGTTTACGAAGACAAACTCGATTTTGCTGAAAAGTTATTAAACGAGTTATACGCTATTGAACCTACCAACGAAGAAATCTACATTCAAAAAGCCAACATACATTCTAAAAGAGACGAACACGAAAAAGCTATTGAGTTTTTAAAAATCGCTTTAAAATATACCGATGATTATGCTGATGTATATTCGATGATTGGAATGGAATATTTGTTCATGGATAATTTAGAATTGGCTAAAGATAATTTCATCAAATGTTTAGACGAAGATACTGAAGATTATTCAGCACTTTATAATGTAGTCTATTGTTTTGATTTCTTAGATCAGAACGAAGAAGCTATTGTTTATTTAAATAAATTTATTGATAAAAATCCGTATAGCGAAGTGGCTTGGCATCAGCTTGGTAGACAATATTACGCGTTAAAAAACTATGAGAAAGCAGTTTGGGCGTTTGAATATGCTACTTTGATTGACGAAACTTTTTTAGGTGCGTACATGGAAAAAGCAAAATCCTTCGAAAAACTAAAAAAATATCAAGATGCCATTGACTGCTATAATATTACCTTAGAATTAGACGATCCCTCATCATTTGTATTGCTTCGTGTAGCAAAATGTTACGAACGATTGGGAAATACCGAATTCGCACTGAATTATTATTTAAAAACAGTCCACGAAGACCCGCTGCTCGATAAAGGTTGGATTGCAATAACTGATTTTTACATTCGTCAAAAGAATTTTCAAAAAGCCTTATATTATGTCAACAAAGCTATTGGCATTGACGGAGATAATTCGCTATACTGGAAACGTTTTGCGGCTGTAAATAGTGCTTTGCATTTTTTTGAAGAAGCCGAATATGGATACCGAAAAGCATTTGAAAGTGGTGATATCAATTTAGACACATTTACGCTTTGGACTGATGTTTTACAATATCTTGGTGAATTTGAAACAGCAATTGACATCCTTTTAGAAGCAACTAATGTTTTACCTAATGAATACGAAATCGAATATCGTTTAGCAGGATTATATTTCACATCAGGCAATAACAAAAAAGGAAGTATTCATTTAATCAACGCAATGAATTTAAACTTAAAACAACTATCTTTGTTCGAAGAGTTATTTCCAGTAATTTACGAAAGAACGGAAGTACAAAAAACAATTTTAAAATTTAAAAAATAGCCAAAATTTAATGGAATTAGTAACCTTTTTATTAGAATTTTTAAAAGACCCATTAACTGTAATTCAAGCATTAATTCAGGAATATGACAATCTGATTTATTTCATTTTATTTATGGTTGTTTTCGTAGAAACCGGATTTGTTATTATGCCTTTATTACCAGGCGACTCGATGCTTTTTGCTATTGGAGTAATCGCAGCAACAACAGGACAATTAAGCATGACTATTATTATACCGTTGCTAATTGTGGCCGCCTTATTAGGAGATAATCTTAATTATTTTGTTGGACATAAATTTGGAGAATTAATCAAAGAGAAAAAGAAAATTCTATTTCTAAAAAAAGAATACATCACCCAAACAGAACACTTCTTTGAAAAAAATGGAGGAAAAGCGGTTATTATGGCACGTTTTGTTCCTATCGTTCGTACTATTGCTCCTTTTGTAGCTGGAGCTGGAAGTATGCAATACTACAGATACATATTTTATTGTATTACAGGCGCAATTATCTGGGTAACTAGTATTACTTTCTTAGGATACTTCTTAGGACAAGTGCCTTGGGTAAAAGCAAACTTTGAAAAAGTAGTTTTATCCATTATCATAATTTCTGTTTTACCAATAATTATTAAACTTTTTAAAAAGAAGAAAGTAACAGAAGCATAAAAATTTAAATCATTCAAAATCAATAAGTAAGGCATAAAAAGAATAATTAATGCCTGGTGTTTTATCAAACAAATAACCCAAATTTAAAAATTTAGAATACCCAAACCCCTATAATGGAAATTATCGATTTTTTATCTGCCTTTTTAAACGATCCTTTAACTGTAATACAAGACTTAATTCATCAATACGATTACTTAATATACGTTATTTATTATTAGTTATTTTTATTGAAACTGGCTTTGTAATAATGACACTTTTACCCGGCGACTCCTTGCTTTTTGCGATTGGTGTAATTGCTGCTTCTACTGGACAATTAAGTATGTCAATTATAATTCCACTATTGATTATTGCAGCGCTTCTTGGAGATAATTTAAATTACTTCGTAGGAAATAAATTTGGAGAGTTAATAAAAGAGAAAAAGAAAATTCTATTTCTAAAAAAAAAATACATAACACATACTGAAACTTTTTTAAAAAAAAATGGCGGTAAAGCAATAATTATGGCGCGCTTTATATCCGTTCTTAGAACTATAGCTCCCTTTGTCGCTGGAGCTGGAAGTATGCTTTACTATAAATATATTTTTTATTGTATTATTGGTGCAGGCATTTGGGTAACAAGTTTAACCTTTTTAGGTTATTTTTTAGGACAAGTTATTTGGATGAAAGAAAATTTTGATTTGGTTATTTTATTAATAACACTTGTATCTGTATCGCCAGTTATCATTAAGTTAATAAAAAAGAAATATTCTAAGAAATAAACATTCTAAATTATTTAAAAAGATATTGTATTAAGTTTATATTTAAAAAATAATTTTAAATTTGATTATTATAACTTTATAAATAATTTACCCATGAAAAAGAAAACAAAAAAACAGTTAAAATTTGGCTTAATTGGCCGAAACATTAGCTATTCTTTTTCAAAAAAGTATTTCAATGAGAAGTTTGAAATTGGTCATTTCGACAATTGCGAATACAAAAATTATGATATTGAATGCAGTAAAGAGTTCCCAAAAGTAATTACTGAAATTAAAGGGTTATGCGGTTTAAATGTAACCATTCCGTACAAAGAAGAGATTATTCCGTATTTGGATAAATTATCAAAAACTGCTGAGAAAATTGGTGCGGTTAATTGCATTACAATTTCTAAAAAGAAAAAACTAAAAGGATATAATACCGATTATTACGGATTTAAAAAATCGATAAAACCTTTATTGAAAGACCATCACAAAAAAGCATTAATTTTAGGAACAGGTGGCGCTAGTAAAGCCATTGCTTACGCCTTAAGAAGCTTAAAAATTGAATATGATTTTGTTTCTAGAAACGCAGATGAATTTCTATACAAATACGATGAATTAGACGCTTCAATTTTCGAAGAATATACAATTATCATCAACACTACACCAGTTGGAACACATCCTAATGTAGACGATTGTCCAAACATAGATTACAGTTTATTTACCAAAAAACATATTGCTTACGACTTAATTTACAATCCAGAAGAAACCGCATTTTTAAGAAAAGCCAAAGCGCAAGGCGCCATGACTAAAAATGGTTACGAAATGTTAGTTTTACAGGCAGAAAAGGCTTGGAAGATATGGAATGAGTAGATTAGCACGCGGATGACACGGGTTTTCAAACACGGATTATAACTGATTTTTCTTTTAAACCCATAGACACATTATAAAAACTTTGCGTTGATTTTAGGCGTTTCACTTTGCATAGAACACATTTTATTTTTTGTTCACTGTGAAAAAGCATAAAACTAAAACTACTTCAAAAACCAATCCCAAGAAAGCCTTTTGACAACTATCTAACCCCGATAGGAGCGACATCTTGTAAAGCATATAGCGGGAAAATGGATGACAAAAATGCCTTAAACATCCGTTTCAAAGAAAAAATAAGATAAATAATGATTTTTTTTTTTGAATTTTCGTAGTGCTTTAGTACCTTCACACATTAATAATTTAAAGTAACCTTAAGCATTTACACAATGTCAGAAGCAACACATGATAACCTGCACAACGCAGATGGACAAGACCAAATGGAACAATTAGATGATGTTACCATTATTAGTCAATCGGTATTAGAGGAAATAGACAATTCTAATGCAGAAGAAAACGAAGATGAATCGATAAAAGAAAAGCACGAAATTCCAGTATTGGAGTACGATTCAATGTCGATGGAAGCCTTAACCGATGAACTAGAAAAATTGGTGGAAAACGAAAAAGTAATGGCAATTAAAGACCATGTAGAAGGCATTAGAAAAGCTTTTTCGGACAAATACCATCATTTTATTGAAGAGAAAAAAGAGGAATTCTTAGCACAAAATAGCGAAGAAGGATTAGATTTTGAATATCATTTCCCATTAAAAAACAAGTTTGATGGTATTTACAACGCTTACAAAGCAAGCAAAGCCAAACATTTCAAACAATTACAAAACAATTTAGAGCAAAATTTCGCAGTTCGTGAAGGCTTAATCGACGAGTTAAAAAACTTAATCGATTCGGGTGATTCTAACATAGGAGATATGTTCAAAAAAATAAATGATATTCGCGAACGTTGGAAAAATGCGGGGGCGATTCCAAGAGATAAATACAACATCTTGTGGAATAATTATCATTTTCATACGGAGCGTTTTTACGACATTATGAACTTAGACAAAGAAGCGCGTGATATAGATTTGAAACACAATTTAGAGCAAAAACAACAAATTATACTGAAAGCTACAGCCCTATTAAATGAGGAAGATGTAATGAAAGCTTTCCGTGAATTACAATTGTTACACCGCGTTTGGAAAGAAGAAATTGGTCCAGTTGATCGTGAACATAGAGAAGCAATTTGGAATGAATTCAGTGAAATTACCAAACAAATGCACGACAAAAGAGAAGGTTTGTTTGCAATTGCAAGAGGTAAAGAAACTGATAACTTAGCGCTTAAAAACGAAATCATTTCGCAAATTGAAGCTTTGGGAACCGAGAAAATCGATTCGCACAGTGGATGGCAAGGTCAAATTAAGAAAATGGAAGCATTACGCGAAACATTCTTTAAAGCAGGGAAAGTTCCAGCAGAAGTAACTGAGGAAACTTGGGCTAAATTTAAAAATTCGGTTAGAGCGTTTAATGCACACAAAAACGTTTTCTATAAAGATATTAAAAACGAGCAACACGATAATTTAACTAAAAAATTGGAGTTAGTTGAAAAAGCAAAATCGTTAAAAGAAAGTACTGATTTCGGTGTAACTACCCCAATTATGAAGAAAATTCAGGACGATTGGAAAAAAATTGGTCATGTACCTCGTAAATATTCAGATAGCATTTGGAAAGACTTTAAAGATGCGTGTAATGCGTATTTTGACCGAATGCACGAAGCTAAAAATGCTGAAACGGGTGAAGAAGTAGAAGCTTTTGAAAAGAAAAAAGCGTTTTTAGAAGAGTTGAAAGATTTTACCCTTTCGGGAGAACATAAAGCCGATTTAGAAGCGATAAAAGCGCACATTGCTACCTGGAAAACATATGGTAGAGTGCCGTTTAACCGCAGACACATCGAAGGAAAATTCAATAAAATTTTAGATGCCTTGTTTGAAAAATTAAGTATGTCAAAAAAAGATACTGAAATGATGCGTTTTAGCAACCGTTTAGAGCAAATGAGCGACAACGACGACAAACGTGCCTTAGAACAAGAGCAATTCTTTATTAGAAAGAAAATCGACGAAGTACAAAGCGAAATTTTCCAATTAGAGAACAACATTCAGTTTATTAGCAGTAGTTCAAAAGGTGAAAATCCTTTTATTAAAGAAGTTCAAAAAAGTATCGAACGCCATAAAGACGAATTGAAATTGTGGAAAGAGAAGCTACAGCAAATTAAAAATATGTAAGATAGAATCCCGAGTTTAGGCTCGGGATTTTTTTTGCTTGTTTATAACTTTAACAGAAACTGCAGAAAAACTACAGCAAGCACTATAAGAAATTTGTTATTTTTGTATAATTACTTAATGTAATTTACTAGTTACCTGCTAATTAAAACCTAAATGTAATCAAATGGATATTTATCATATTTGTCCGAATTGTAAAAAAGAAGAATATTTTTTCGACGGAGAAAAATTGAAATGCCCAAATTGTAATCAAAAACAATTTGAAATAGCCTTGTATATTAGTGAGGGTAATCACAATTTTCAGAATCTTGCAGAATTAAACCAACCGTATTTTTATTTAAACTGTGGAGAAATTTACAGTTGCACAGTTGAGCATAATCAAAGAATTGAAAATACTACAATTGTCCCAATAGTTTATGCCACGGATTCAAATAAAATGTTTTTCATGTTTGACGCCGAGAAGATTTTAAAACAAATGCCGAAAATGATAAATAAACTATTTTCAAAAACATTTTTAGAGCTTTTGATCTTAAAAATAAATTTTGACCTTGACGATGAAATCGGTTATTTAGTAGTTCCTGGAGCAAGTGAAAAAGACAACTCTATAATTGAATATAATGGATATGTATTTAAAAAATTCAGTAAAATAAACAACAGGTAACAGTAGTTACAAGAAATTGCTAGGCTTGGGATTTATCAGAATTGGAAATTGTTGAATCAAAGTTTTGTTTATATTTGTAATTGACAGTGAATGAAGTACGCAACTTCTTAAAGCCGCGAAACGTTAAAATTACTTAAAACTCATATTCCCTCTCCACTTTAGCAATTCTTACTTTGTAATTTTTGTACCAAGTAGTTTTACCTTTTTCTTGTGCTTCTAGATGTTCCATATTGGCTTTCCAGTTTTTTATGGCTTCCAAGCTTTCCCAATACGAAACGGTAATTCCAATTTCGCTTCGAGCGCTTTCCATACCTATATATCCGGGTTGGGCTTTGGCTAATTCCACCATTTTAATTGCCATTTCGGCATAACCTGCTTCCACTTCGGTTCTGGTAGAGGTAAAAATTACTGCGTAGTACATAATTAAATTTTTAAATTATCGAATCGCTAATGTTCGCTATGTAAAGTGCAACGTCCAAAGCTTCGGACTAAAATTATAAACAAAGTATTTCTATTGTGACTATGTGTTTAAACAGAGATGCTTTCAGCATGACAAACTAAACGTTAAAACTGAACACTGAGACTGAACACTGACCACTACAACTTCTTCGCTTCTTCCCAAAAAACATCCATTTCGGCCAACGTCATATCCATTAAAGGTTTGCCTAATTCGGTGGCTTTACTTTCTAAATATTGGAAACGCTTGATGAATTTTTTATTGGTGCGTTCTAAGGCATCTTCAGGGTTTACTTTTAGGAATCTTGCGTAGTTTATCATGGAGAACAAAACATCGCCAAATTCGGCTTCTATTTTATCTTGGTTGCCTGATTGCACTTCAACTTGTAGTTCGTTTAGTTCCTCTTGTACTTTGTCCCACACTTGATGCGGTTCTTCCCAATCAAATCCAACGCCTTTTACTTTATCTTGTATGCGACTGGCTTTTACTAATGCTGGTAAACTTTTTGGTACACCTTCCAAAACTGATTTCTTACCTTCTTTCAGTTTTAGTTTTTCCCAATTTTGCTTTACTTCTTCTTCGTCAGCCACTACCACATCGCCATAAATATGCGGGTGACGATCGATTAATTTATCACAAATGGAATTTGCTACATCGCCAATATCAAACGCATTGGTTTCGCTACCTATTTTTGCATAGAACACAATGTGTAACAAAACGTCGCCCAACTCTTTCTTGATTTCTTCCAAATCATTGTCCAAAATAGCATCGCCTAATTCATAGGTTTCTTCAATCGTTAAATGACGTAAACTTTCGAGTGTTTGCTTTTTATCCCACGGACATTTTTCGCGTAAATCGTCCATAATGTCTAAAAGGCGGTTGAAAGCTTGTAGTTGTTGTTGGCGTGTGTTCATGATTTTGTTTTTTGTTCCAAGTTTCAAGTTTCAGGTTTCAAGTTTGAAATTGTTCTTGAATTTGATTTTTGCACTTGTTTATGTAAAAATAAAAAATCCCACGTGGAAAACGCAGGATTTTAAAGTATATTTTTTCAAATGCTTATTCAGCTGCTGGAGTTTCTTCTTCTTTTACTTCTTTAGATAACGCTTCTAATGAAACGAAACCTTTAGGTTGTAACAAATTGTACCAATTTAAGATTTTCTTGATGTCAGACGTATATACTCTGTCTTCATCAAATTCTGGTAAAATTTCTCTGAAATAAGCTTTTAATTTCGCATCGTCTTCTTTGTGAGACATCGCCAAACCGTCGTTTTCTTTCGTAGCAATAGCTTTTAATACTTCTGCTAAACGCACTTCTTCAGAATAGGTGTACACTGCAATTTCTGACAACAAACTTACATTGGCTCTCATTCCTACCGTTATTTTTTTGCCATCTAATAAAGATTCAGCAACAAATCCGGTACGTGTTTGAATTTTTAATTCATATAATCCTGGTTTTCCAGAAACTGCTAATATTTTTTGAATACTCATGTTACTTAATTGTTAAGGTTGGCAAATATATTATTTAAAGTGAAAAGTGAAAAGTGAAAAGTGAAAAAGTTTAGTTAAAATAGTTATTTACTTTTCGCTAGTTACTAATCATAACTTAACGCCCTTTTTTGTTTACATATTTCATTTTATAATCGGGTCTTGCTTTACCATCCATAATGTTTTGCAATTTTTTCCCAATTAACTTCTTTTTCAACATGGATAAATGATCGGTAAATAAAATTCCTTCAATATGATCATACTCATGTTGGATAACACGAGCAATTAACCCATCATACACTTCTGTTTTTTTATTGAAATCCTCATCAAAATATTCAATAGTAATGGTGTCATGACGAAAAACATCCTCACGCACATCTGGAATACTCAAACAACCTTCATTAAATCCCCAAACATCACCTTCTTCTTTGATGATTTTTGCGTTAATGAACGTTTTCTTGAAATCTTTCATTAAAGCCGCTTCTTCTTTAGAAACGTCATCGCTATCACTAAAAGGTTCGGTATCAACAATAAACAAACGAATTGGCAAACCAACTTGTGGAGCAGCCAAACCAACACCATGTGCGTGATACATTGTATCATACATATTAGCTATTGTTTCTTTTAGATTCGGATATTCAGTAGTAATGTCCTCACAAACTTTTCGTAAAACTGGTTCTCCGTATCCGTATATTGGTAAAATCATGGTAATCGTATTAATTTTAAAAATGCAAAAGTACTATTTTTTATAATGTAAATAATCTTGCAACATAATTGTTGCGGCAATTTCGTCTACTAAAGCTTTATTTTGACGTTGTTTCTTTTTTAAACCGCTATCAATCATGGTTTGAAATGCCATTTTAGAGGTAAAACGCTCGTCTACTCTATCTACCTGAATTTCAGGAAAAGCTGTTTTAAATTTTACTACAAAGGCATTGATAATTTCAGCACTCTGTGAAGGCGTTCCATCCATTTGTTTCGGTTCACCAACGATTACGCAGGCTACTTTTTCTTTTGAAAAATAGTCTTTTAAAAAAGCTATTGCAGTTTCAGATGGAATTGTAGTGAGCCCAAAAGCTATCATTTGCATTTCATCGGTTACAGCAATACCTGTTCGTTTGATTCCGTAATCTATAGCTAAAATTCTTGGCATTTTATTTTTTTTACAAAAATAAGGCATTTGTTTAACAAAATAGACCCCAAACTTTAAACTATTCATTTTAGCTTTAAAACAAATGATTTATCTTTGCTACACAAATTTTGAAAACTATGATAAATTTACAAGCAACAATAGAGCAAGCATGGGAAAATCGTGCTTTATTACAAGAAGAACCTACACAAAAAGCTATAAAAGAAGTTATCGAATTATTAGATAGCGGAAAACTTCGTGTTGCTGAACCAATTGAAAATGGCTGGCAAGTAAACGAATGGGTTAAAAAAGCAGTAGTAATGTACTTCCCAATTCAAAAAATGGAAACTTGGGAATCAGGTATTTTTGAATATCATGACAAAATGTTGTTGAAACGCAATTATGCAGAAAAAGGAATTCGTGTAGTTCCAAATGCAGTGGCAAGATATGGTGCATACATTTCTTCGGGAGTAATTTTAATGCCAAGTTATGTAAATATTGGCGCTTATGTTGATGAAGGTACGATGGTAGATACATGGGCAACAGTAGGAAGTTGTGCGCAAATTGGAAAACATGTACATTTGAGTGGAGGTGTTGGAATTGGAGGAGTTTTAGAACCTTTACAGGCCGCTCCCGTAATTATCGAAGATGGTGCTTTCGTTGGTTCAAGATGTATTGTGGTGGAAGGTGTTCACGTAGGAAAAGAAGCGGTTTTAGGTGCGAATGTATGTTTGACAGGTTCTACCAAAATTATTGATGTTACAGGCGATGAGCCAATAGAATACAAAGGTGTTGTTCCGGCTCGCTCGGTAGTAATTCCAGGAAGTTATACGAAAAAATTCCCAGCGGGAGATTATCAAGTACCTTGTGCCATCATCATTGGACAAAGAAAACCTTCAACAGACTTGAAGACTTCTTTAAATGATGCTTTGAGAGAATATAATGTAGCGGTATAATTTAAAGTACGAAGTAAAAGCACAAAGTATAAAGTTGAATTCCAATTCATGACAAAATTGTTATGGATTGGAATTTTTATTTTCTTTTAAAAGTAAATTAAAGGTAAATAAATTGTAAATTTTGCATGAATAGTTAAATTTGCTAAAAATTACCATTTTATGTCAAACTATTTTAGCAGTGTAAAACTATTTTTCAATCGTTTTTTTATTGTTCTTTTTGTTTACCAAATCTGTCGTTTGTTATTTTACTTTTTTAATAAAAATGCCTTTGAAAACATTTCAGCTAAAGGTTTTTTAGGTGGTATTCATTTTGATTTATCGGCAATTGCATACATTAATTTAGTTTTTGCGCTTCTACATTTTATTCCAGGTAATTTTAAATACAAACCCAACTATCAAAAGTATTTGAAAATTGGATTTTTCATCGTGAATCTCATCTTCATCTTAACCAATTTTGTTGATTTCGAATATTATAAATTCACCGGAAGAAGAAGTACTTTTGGCATGATTACAGCAAGCGGAATGGAAAATGAAATTGGCGGCTTAATTTTTTCTTTTTTAGTTGAGTTTTGGCATTTGCCGTTATTAGCAATTCTTTTGGGTTTTGGGTTTTGGAAAATGATTGCTAATCTAAAATCAGCAAGCGAACAAAGTGCAAACTGGTCACAAATTGCAAAACAATCAGGAATATTTATTGTTTTAATGGGTTTTGTTTTCTTGTTAGGTCGTGGTGGTTTTCAGAAAAAACCATTGCGAATTGTTGATGCTGTGAATTATGGATCGATTAATCAATCGGCAATTGTATTGAATACGCCTTTTTGTATTCTAAAAACTATTGGTAAAAAAGAAACATTAGAATCACCAAAATATTTTTCAGAAACGGAATTAAACCAAATTTTCAATCCAATTACCGAAATTACATCAAGCGAAAATCCAAATAAAAAAAATGTAGTTATCATTATTTTAGAAAGTTTCGGAAGAGAAAATATTCAACGTGGACAAACCCCTTTTTTAGATGGATTAATTGAAAAATCGCTGTTTTTCGAAAATGGCTTTGCCAATGGAAAACTATCTATTGACGCGGTTCCTTCTACCCTTTCAAGTATTCCGAGTTTGATGAACAATTCGTTAATTACATCAAGTTATTCTATTAATGAAGTATATGGTTTGCCAAAAATTTTAAAAGCAAATGGTTATCAAACCGCTTTTTTTCATGGTGCTTTTAACGGAAGTCAGAATTTTGACCAATATTGTAAAGTTGCTGGTTTTGATACTTATTATGGGAAAAATGAATATGTAGGTCCGGAAGCTTTTGATGGAAGATGGGGGATTTTTGATGAAGAATTTATGCAGTATTTTTCGGCTAAAATGACCGAATTTAAACAACCTTTTTTTAGTACAATTTTCACCATTTCATCTCATAATCCGTACATTATTCCTGAAAAATACAAAGGAAAATTTCCAAAAGGAACTACAAAAATTCATGAAAGTATTGCCTATGCTGACAATGCACTAAAGCGCTTTTTTGAAACAGCTTCAAAGGAAGATTGGTATAAAAATACCTTATTCGTAATTACTTCCGACCATACTTCTTCGGAACCAACAGAGAAAAAATTCAAAACAAATGTTGGAAAATTCAGAGTGCCAATCTTATTTTTCGATCCGTCAAATCCATCAATTGTAGGAAAAAATCAGAAAAATTTACAGCAAATTGACATTATGCCTTCGATAATTGATTATTTGAATATAAAAAGTAAAATGATCACCTATGGAAAATCTTATCTGTCTGAAAAAGATTTTGTAGTGTATTATTTAGATAACATTTACCATTACATTTCAGGCGATTATTACTTAGCTTTCGACGGAAAAAAATCGTTAGCAATGTATAATTTTAAGAAAGATGAATTGCTAAAAACCAATTTAATCAAAACCGAAAAAGCAAAAGCTACCGAAATGGAAACGTTTATTAAAGCCTATATCCAATCCTTTAATGAACGAATGATTGGTAACAAACTAACGCTTCAATAATTTTTCTTCGCGTTGCAATTTTAATAATTTAGCGTATTTCATGTGTGAAAAAAAGCCTTGAATTAATGCGATTGTGATACCGTCAATTCCATTGAAAATTCCTTTTTTAAGAAAATAACAACGAAAAAAAGCGGTTAAACCATTAATTACAGGTTTTATTGCAGTAACTCTTTTTCCTTGATCAAAAAGTTGTTGGGCATGCCAAGTGGAATACTGATTTTTCTTGGCTACAATTTGCTCAAACGAATCCCAGCCATAGTGTAAAATATGAACTGCTACTTTTTTTTCATTCGTAGTAATAATTTTTTGATGCACTTTTGCTTCTGAAGGCTTTGCTGTTTTTTTATTAAAAAAACGCACTTTATGATCGGGATACCAACCTGAAAAATCAATTAATTCATCTTTTAAAAAGTTTTTAACTCGAAACGAAAAAGCATCATAATTTCCATCTAAATATTTTCCTTTTAAGATAAAGTCAGTAGCATCTGTGTCCAAAAACTCATCGGCATCTAAATTTAAAATCCAATCATTTGAACAAAAAGGTAATCCATGCGTACGTTGAGGACCATCGCCAAGGAACTTTTGAGAAATTACCTTAGCTCCTTTTTCTTCAGCAATTTTAACTGTATTATCAGAGCTTAACGAATCTACTATAATAACTTCATTACACACTTTAAAAAGTGCATCAATACATTTACCAATATTTTTTTCCTCGTTAAAGGTGATTACCAAACCGCTAATTGCCATTTTAAAACTTTTTTACAAATGTAATTAAATTATTTGTTTGCAATAATCAAAAATTAAGCAGTAGTTGTGTATTTTAGCCACTTAATAATTGTATATCATGAAAATATTAATCATACAGCAAAAACGCATTGGCGATGTATTAACTTCTACCATTTTAGCCAATAATTTAAAGAAAAAATACCCTACTGCAGTGATTGATTATATGTGTTATGCAAATTGTGTAGATGTATTAAAAAACAATCCAAACATAACAAACATTATTGTTTTAGAAGAAAAAGTACGTAAAAACTACCTTTCGCTTTTCCAATTTATTTTCAAAATTAGAAGTTCAAAATACGATGCTGTAATTGATGCTTATAGCAAATTAGAAACTAATTTAATCACTTTTTTTTCAGGAGCAAAATATAAAATTTCGTATAAAAAAGGGTATTCCAACATCTTCTACAATTATAATTTTGAACGTATAAAAAACGGCACAAAATCAGCTATTGGATTAGCAATTATTAATCGTTTAGGGTTGTTGAAGCCACTAATTGAAGAAGAAATTACCGATTATAAACCTAAAGTTTTTTTAACAGATTCTGAAATTGAATCGGCAAAAAAATTACTTCAATCCTACCCATTAAAAAACGATAAACCAACTTATATGATTGGAATTTCAGGCAGCGAATGGTACAAAACTTATCCATTTGAAAAAATGGCTGAATTACTAGATTTTACGGTTCAATCTACTGATGCAAATTTGTTATTTAATTATATTCCAAAGCAAAAAGAAGAAGCTCAAAAAATATTTGATTTATGCCAGCCCGAAACACAACAACGTATTTATTTTGATTTATATGCTAATGATTTGCGCTCGTTTTTAGGATTACTTTCGCAATGTGATGCTTTAATTGGAAATGAAGGCGGAAGTGTTAATATGGCAAAAGCATTGTTTATTCCAACATTTTCATTGTTCTCGCCAAGTGTAGATAAAGAAACATGGCAAATTTTTGAAGATGAGAAAAACATCTCAATTCATTTAAAAGATTTGAAACCTGAAATTTATACAGAATTTGACGAAAAACACATCAAAGAACATACTTTTAAATACTTTGATGAATACCCAATTGCATTAATTAAAGAGAAATTAAAAGACTTTTTTGAGATTATTCGCTAAAATATTTTGACAATCCATTTTCAATAAAAGTAACATTGTGTTTTTTATTAAAATTACGAATAGCATTATTTTTTGTCCAGGTTTCTGAAGTAGCATAACCTCTTTTGTGATCTAAGTGAAGGCAAACTGCGCTGTAACGAATTTGCTTAGATAAAATTCCAAAATTGAATAAGCGTTCTCCAACTTCTCGATCCAAACCACCGTATTGCATCTCTTCGTTAAAGCCATTAACCGCAAGTAAATCTTTCTTAAAACAAGAAGTATTGTGTCCGTTGAAGGTTCGTTTAGTAGGTGTTAACCAATTCATAAAAGTTGCAAAAAGTTGAATTTTTGTTAGTTTAGACAATTTAAAACTCTTTGAAACCCCATTTTTTAATAACCAAGAAATTGAAAAACATTGCTGACTTTTAATATTTTCTAATGAAATGGTTTTAGAAGTTTCCATTGGCAATTTAAAATAGCCACCCGAAAGAAAATAGCCTTCCTCTTTATTTTTTAAATGTTGCGCAACAAAATCCTTTCTTGGAATACAATCACCATCGGTAAAAAGTAAATAATCGGATTTGGTTTTTAAGATCGCTTTATTTAAGATTTTACATTTCTGAAAACCATTATCTTCCTGCCAAATATGTTGAATAGGATATTGAAATTTTTCACGAAAAGTATCAATAATCAATTTGGTTTTTTCTGTTGAACCATCATCAGCAATAACCACTTCAAAATTGTTCTCGGTTTGGTTACAGTAACCTTCGAGAACTTTTGCAAGCCATTCTTCTGAATTGTATGTGGTGATGATTACTGATAATTGCATCTATAGAATTAAAAAGTGAAAATACTACTTTTTCCAGAACTTCAATTTCTTTTTGATTCTTTTTTTTCTGTGAAATCGAAATTGAAAATCTGCAGTAAGTTTCCACATGGTTTCAAAAACTACTGCTTCAGGTTCGCCTGAAAGTTTTACGTATTCGTTACTCATCACTTCAATCATATCCTTTTTGTGTGTAATCTTGGATAAATTTTTCATTCGTGTTTGAAAATCAATCGTATTATGAAATTTCATTCGATTCAAATCTACCAGATAAAAAGAATAGCTACCGTTATAATTATCTTTAATTAGTGTATTTCCTGGCGAATGGTCTAAAAATTCAACCCCATTCTGATGCATTTGAAATGTAAATCGTGTGAATTGTCTAATAATCTCTTCTCTGTTAGTAAAATCTTCATTTTGAACAATAGCTCTAAACTCAAACACATTTTCAAGATGTTCACACACATAATAACTTTCATTCAATCCAACTAAATCAAAATGCTCAAAAAAAGCAACCGGCTGAGGCGTTCCAATTTGCATTTCCATTAATTTAGAAGCGAATTCAAAGGAGCGACTTGCTTTTGATTTTCTGAAGTATCGATATGCAATTTTGTTGACTAAATTTGGCTTTTTGAACGATTTGATATTCAATGTAATATCATCAACATCAAATAATTTAATGGCATTTCTTTGACCATTTACAAGAATTTTTCCTTTAGAATTAAAATTGACAATATTGTCTAATATTAACTCCTTAATGGAATGAAACTTACTATCAATTTTAAAATTATTCATGCTCTTACTTGGTAAAAAGATAGTCTTTAAATTTAGAATTAGTAGCGTTTTCTTGAATATATTTTGGTAATGACTCTAAGCTATTCAACATTTTGAATTGTAAATCACGCCCAAACAAATCCTTCCCAGAAGTTATAAAGCTTTCAATTTGTTCTTGACTTTTAAAATTATCATTATTGTATTCTGTATGAGAAAAAGCTTCTAATTTTTCTATAATTTTAGAAACACCACCAAGATAAGTAAAATGCCAACCCGCATTTGGAATTATTTTAAAAACTTCACCTCTACGTTTTGTTCGCATGATGATTTTTCTTATTCTGTTTGGTTTTTGCTTCAATAATTTATACGGTAAAACTGCTGTACAATGCCAAATTCCATCTTTAGCTTCTTCCATAGACATAGAACTTCCACCGTCATAAATTAACTGATTATTTAAAAAGTACATATACATGTCCATTTTTAAACCGTAAATTTCATTAATTCCTTTGTCTAATAAATTTTGTAAAACTGTAGGATTTGGTATTTCATCTACATCAGAAATTAAAACAATATCATCAGGTTTGCAATTTACCAATCCTTTTACAATAGAATTTCGTTGAAAAAATTCTAATTTCCAAGGTGTAAATGGATTAATAATTGGAATAAAAAGCGGGTATTTATCTAGTTTAATATGAATTATTTTTGAAGAAAATTGCGAAAAACGTTCTTTGTTTTCTTGAAAATAATAAGGCTTATGGTTGTTTTGAAATGTTTTGTTTGCTTCAATAATAACAAACTTATCTATCACATTATTTAACTCGTTTAATCTTATTTCTAATAAATCTAGTTCATTAAAAAAAATAAAACAATCATATACCATAATCTTTTTTTTACAAATATAAATATTTATATTAATTTGCACTATATTTATAGATGATGAATAAAAAACCAACTTCTAGTTTAGTTACACCAACATATAATTGGCCAAATGCACTAGAGCTATTACTTTTGAGTGTGAAAAATCAGACCGTATTACCCAATGAAATAATAATTGCGGATGATGGTTCGAGGCCTGAAACAACTGAATTAATCAAAAAATTTCAAAAAGATTTTCCAGTTCCTTTAATTCATGTTTGGCACGAAGATAATGGCAATCAAAAGCCAAAAATAATGAACAAAGCCATAGCAATAGCTAAAAACGAGTACATTATTGAAATTGATGGTGATATTATTATGCATCCAAATTTTATTGAAGATCATTTAAAATATGCACAAAAAGGAACCTATTTGTTTGGTTCGAGAGTAAATATTCAAAAAAACATATTAGAACAAATCTTTAAGAATAAAACTACTTACTTTCATTTCTTTTCTACGGGAATTAAAAAAAGAGCTAGAACGTTACGCTTACCATTTTTGATGAATTTTGTCAAATTGGTTGACAAACGTTCCTCTAAATTAAGAGGTTGTAATATGTCATTTTGGAAAGAAGATTTTATAAAAGTTAATGGTTTTAATGAAGGATTAGTGGGTTGGGGAATTGATGATTCCGAAATGATTCAAAGACTTCACAATATTGATATTCAGGGAAAAAGATTAAAAAATGTTGGCATTGCTTACCATATTTATCATAAAGAACAAGATAAAAGTCACATTGAAGTAAATCATATTATTGAAAAAGAAACAACAGAAAAGAAAATTACTTTTATAGAAAAAGGCATTAATCAATATTTATAATGAATACAATAGCGGTTATTTTAATTAACTACAACTCTGCAAAATATACAATTGATTGTATAGAAAGTATTTGGGATAAAACTTCATCAAACCTAAATTATGAAATTATTGTAGTAGATAATAATTCAAAATCTGATGATTTAAACCTAGTAGATATTTTTGTTAACAATGCAAATAGAGCAAATTTAAAGTTAATTAAAAGTAAAATAAATATAGGATTTGGTGGTGGAAATATGATGGGAGCCCAAGCTGCAAATGCCAAGTATTTTGCTTTTGTCAATAACGATTCTATTTTTAAAAATGATTGCTTAACCCTTTTAGTGAATGCAATGGAAGCAAATGAAAACTATGGCGTTTGTGGTCCAAAAGCGTACAAAGAGGATGGTTCCATATTGGCAACATTAGATCATTACACTTCCGTATCAAAAGAATTATTAGGAAGATCTTTTCTTGAAAAAATGAATCCGAAAAAATATCCAAATCGTAAAAAAGAATACACTAACCATCAAAAAGGACAATTTGTTTCTGGCAGTTTTATGATGGTTAAATCCGTAGATTTTTGGAAAGTTGGTGGCTTTGATACAAATATATTTTTATATCACGAAGAAACGGATTTATGTAAAAGAATAAACAAGTTAAACAAACATTCTTATCTAATTCCTGAAGCAGAATTTGTTCATTATCATGGAGCTAGCACTCCAAAATCGATAGCAATAAAAACAGAACTAAAACTTTCCCAATTATACGTAATAAGAAAACATTACGGCTACTGTAAGTTTAAATTTTTACTCACTTACTTTCAAATTAAATACTTTTTATCTTCCATTGTTAAGCCTAAGTATTGGCATTTGTTCTTTGTGCTTCTCAAAGGAGCTCACCTTTCAGATTCTTTAAAACAAAAACAATAAAAAACATCTAATTGGTAGCATAAACAATAGCTTAAAACTATATTTTTAGTTACTCTATAAATACACTTTTAAATTTATCCATTACGCGTTCTGGTGCAAATTCATTTGAATAAGCATCCCAGTCATTAGTTTTATCTACTTTAAAATTTTGAATTATTTCGTTCAAATCTTTTTCATTTTGGTATAAAATAGCTTTAGGACCTAAAATATCAATATGTGATTTTTCTTCCGAATTAGCCCACGTTATAATTGGTTTATTTGCGATTGAAAACTCTCCAACTGCTATACCAAAACTCTCGCCTTGTTGTCTTGCATGCAAATAGGCGTCGCAAGTATTTATAAATTTAGCTTTATAAATTTCGTCCTGCGATTTTGGAAGAAAAATAATATTTTTATATGGTGTAAAAATACTTTTAAATACAAAGCTATTGGTTCCCATAAAAACAAAGTATAGATCTTTTCTTTTTTTAGAAATTTCAACAATTAATTTTTTAACAAATGGTAAATCAAATGTAGTGTCGCCACCATGTCTTCCAAAAACGATAGCGTCTTTAGGAATATTTAACTCATCTCTTAAATTTGCTTCTGTTTTTTCAATAGAAATCATATGAGGAACAAATGGCGCCACACCATTAGTCATTTCTTTAGATAACCATTCTGACACATAAGCATATACATCACCATGCGGTTCATAATATTTAAAAACAGAATGAATAGCCGTTTTACAATTTTTAGGATTAACTCCATCAATTTTTCCTGCCTTTATTGCATAAAAAAGATCCGATTGGGTATTCAAAACAATTTTTTCAATTTCGTTCAAATTAGAATATGAATGAACTTCAAATTTTTTCTTAAACTTTTCAATTGCAGGAGCAAAATTATTCTTGTTGTTTTTTTGATGAATTATTATTGATTCATTATTCAAGTATTCTTGATTAAATAATGCATAATTATAAACTGCATTTGAGGTACCTCTATATGAAAGTTGATTTTCGTGAAAAAGTATTTTCATTTTTAAAATTCAGGGTTACAAAAAAAGAATTGACATTTTTTTTCAAAAATACATTTTTTTTAGTTTAACATATATACATTATATTTGATAAATTTTTTAATTTAAATTTTATCAAGAAAATCATTATTTTTCTTATCAAATAAAGTATTATTCTTTAAAACTAATAACTACCATTTTGGACATCAACACTCAAGTTCACAACGCATACGAAATCATCAAAAACGGAGGCATTATTTTATATCCAACAGACACCGTTTGGGGAATTGGCTGTGATGCTACCAATGAAGAAGCTGTAAAAAAAATCTATGCTTTAAAACAACGTGAAGAATCCAAAAGCATGATTGTTTTACTAAATGGCGAACGGATGATGTACAACGTTTTTAAAGAAATTCCTGAAGTGGCTTGGCAAATTTTAGACTTATCGGAAAAACCAACGACTTTAATCTTAGACAATCCTCGAAATGTTGCCAAAAATATTATAGCCGAAGACAAGACTTTAGGAGTTCGACTTGTTACTGAGCCTTTTTGCTTTAAACTAATGGAACGCATGAAAAAACCATTGGTTTCAACCTCTGCGAATATTTCAGGAATGTTTACACCAAAAACTTTCAAAGAAATTAGTCCCGAAATTATAAAAGGTGTCGACTATGTAGTAAATTTGCACCACGATAAAGTTTGCAAAAATCCTTCTACGATTATTAAATTAGGTTTAGATCATCAAGTAAAAGTGATTCGCAAGTAAAAATGTTCCAAGTTTAAAGTTCCAAGTTTAAAGTTATCTCCAACTTGAAACCTTAAACTTGAAACTTTAAACTAAGAAAATGAATTACAAACAACATTTAGAACATAACATCTTCAAAATCATTTCACAGGCCGCACAAGAACTTAACTTGGAATGCTATGTGATTGGTGGTTTTGTACGCGATATATTACTCAACAGAGACCACAAAAAAGACATCGACATTGTTGCCGTTGGTAGCGGCATTGAATTGGCTTTAAAGGTTTCTGAATTGATTCCTTTTCATCCAAAAGTGCAAGTTTTTAAAAACTATGGCACCGCAATGCTACGTTATGATGACATTGATGTGGAATTTGTTGGGGCTCGAAAAGAATCGTACACACACGATAGCAGAAATCCTTTAGTGGAAAATGGAACTTTAAAAGATGATCAAGAACGAAGAGATTTCACTATAAATGCTTTGGCTTTTTCTTTGAATTTTGAAAACTTTGGTGATTTAGTTGACCCATTTAATGGTGTAGAAGATTTGAAAAATAAAATCATCAAAACACCTTTGAATCCTGACATTACGTATTCTGATGATCCATTACGCATGATGCGTGCAATTCGTTTTGCTTCGCAATTGAATTTTGAAATTGAAACTGAATCCTTAGAAGCAATTTCAAAAAATAAAGACAGAATCAATATTATTTCAGGCGAACGAATTGTTGATGAATTGCATAAAATTTTAGCTTCTAATAAACCTTCGATTGGATTTTTACATTTGTATCAAACTGGCTTGTTGGATATTATTTTGCCTGAATTAACCGCTTTGAATAATGTCGAAGAAGTGGAAGGTCATACACACAAAAACAATTTTTATCACACATTAGAAGTAGTTGATAATATTTGTCCAAATACCAATGATGTTTGGTTACGTTGGGCTGCATTATTACATGATATTGGCAAAGCACCAACTAAAAGATTCAACAAAAAACAAGGCTGGACGTTTCACGGTCATGAATTTTTAGGCGGAAAAATGGTCAAAAAAATATTTGAACGTATGCACATGCCATTGAATCACAAAATGAAGTTTGTGCAAAAAATGGTCATGATGAGTTCACGACCAATTGTAATTGCAGAAGAAATTGTTACCGATAGCGCAGTCCGTCGTTTGGTTTTTGATGCTGGCGAAGACATTGATAGTTTAATGACCTTGTGCAAAGCAGATATCACTACAAAAAATCCAAAGAAATTTCAGAAATACCATAAGAACTTCGACATTGTTAAACAAAAAATTGTTGAAGTGGAAGAAAAAGACCGTGTTCGTGTATTTCAACCACCTATTTCAGGCGAAGAAATCATGGAATTATTCGATTTGAAACCTTGTAGAGAAGTTGGAATTCTAAAAGAAGCGGTGAAAGAAGCTATTTTAGAAGGAGAAATTCCGAATGAATACGAACAAGCAAAAGAATTTGTTTTGAAAAGAGCTGAAAAATTAGGATTGAAAAAAGTATAATTTTATAATTTGTTAAAGCACTTCAGAAAGAATCATTGATTAAATTTGAAGCGCTTTTTGAATATCAAGAAAAAATGAAAACAAATAAATCGGTTATTTACTGGCTACTTTCAGGATGTGTTTTGTTATTTATCATGGTTACTGTTGGCGGAATTACCCGTTTAACCAACTCGGGTTTATCCATGACTGATTGGCATTTAATCAACGACACCTTCCCTCCTATGTCGGAAGAAAAATGGGTAGAAGCCTTTGAAGAATACAAGAAATTTCCAGAATATCAAAAAGTAAATCAATACAAAGATTTTCAATTAGAGGATTATAAATTTATCTTCTTTTGGGAGTGGTTTCATCGTTTTATTGGTCGCATTATTGGGGTTGTATTCATTATTCCATTTATTTATTTCTTAATCAAAAAACAATTAGATAAAGAAACCATCAAAAAATGTTTCATTCTTTTAGGAATGGGTGCTTTCCAAGGATTTTTGGGTTGGTTCATGGTAGCCAGTGGTTTAAAAGACATGCCCGATGTGAGTCACTTCAGATTAGCGATTCACTTAACATTTGCTTTCATAACGTTTGCTTATACGCTTTGGGTTGCCTTAGATTTAATTTATCCTGAACGAAAATTGCCTGTTCTAGAATTAAGAAAAATTGCTCGAATAGCCTTAGCAATTCTAATCATTCAAATTATTTATGGAGGCTTTGTTGCTGGTTTAAATGCTGGTTTAATTCACAATCATTGGCCTTTAATGAGTGACGGACAATTTTTCCATGAAAGTATTCGATTAGAGCAATCGAATTTGCTTTTAGCATTTACAGAAGGAAAAAGTGGCGTGCAGTTTATTCATAGAACTTTTGCTTATTTTGTAGTTGGAATGATTATTTTCTTATTCATCAAAAGCAAAAAAATTGTATTAGATAAAACACAATACAACGGGGTTAAAACACTATTAGTTTTTGTTTTTATCCAGTTTTTATTAGGAATTTTTACCTTGTTATTCCATGTGCCACTTTGGTTAGGATTATCACATCAAATTATGGCGTTCTTTTTATTGACTGCCATGACGTTTACATTACATAGATTCACAAAATAAGGTTGCCGACTATATTGTCACAGTTCTTTATTATTAACTTTAAATGTCAAAATTAAACGCTTCGGATAAATTTTTAGATTTGTCTGACTACGGAAGATCTTTCGGACGATTCTTCGCCCTTCAATTGAAAGAAACACGCTTTACAGCTATTCATGTTACAATTTTATTTGGAATTTCTGGTTTACTTGCAATTTATTGTATTTTAAACCAATACTTTTTAGCTGCTGCTTTTTTCATCGTCTTAAAATCCGGAATTGATGCCGCTGATGGCGAATTAGCCCGATTAAAAAACACGCCTTCGTATGTGGGAAGATATTTAGATAGTGTGTTTGATATTATCTTGAACTTTCTGTTTCTAATGGCAATTTGTTATGTTTCTAAAACTACAATTTGGTTAGCATTATTGGCTTTTATTGGCATTCAATTACAAGGCACACTTTATAATTATTATTATGTGATTTTGAGAAATAAATCGGTTGGTGGTGACGCAACAAGTAAAATATTTGAATACAAAACCCCAAGAGCTTTACCTGGGGAAACGCAACAAGCTGTTAATATTCTATTTGGGATTTATACTATTGTTTATGGTTTTTTTGATAAAATAATTCACTTTTTAGACGCTGAAGCTTATAAAGTAAAAACATTTCCTAATTGGTTTATGACGTTACTTTCACTTTATGGGTTAGGTTTTCAATTACTAATTATTGCTTTCATGTTGCCTTTTGGTTGGATTGAATTAATCGCTCCCTTCTTTATTATTTATTCCCTATTGATTTTTGTGCTTATTGGAATTCGAAAAACTATGATTAATTAACCAATCCACTCTTTAAAATCACCAACACGCTCTCTGGCAACAATAACCTCATCGTATTTGTAAGTTGGCAAAATAATTTTCAATCTTGAATTGGAATAGACTTGTATTTCTTTAACGGCTTTCAACGGAACTATGAATTTTCGGCTTACGCGATAAAAGTCTTTTGGATTGATTTCAGCTTCTACAACTTCTAAAGTGGAATCAATTAAATAATCACGATTGTCTAAAGTGTGAATATACGTTCCTTTGTTTTCACTGTAAAAACATTCTACTTCATCAATGGAAATCACTTTTAACTGTTGCCCAATTTTTACTGAAAATCGCTTTTTATATTCCTTTTCAACTGGATTGACTAACATGCGCTTAATTGCTTCAAAATCTATACTTGAAATCGTATTTTTTTGAAATTGATTTTTGAATTTTGAAATTGCAGTTGAAAGTTCGTCTTCATCAATTGGTTTTAGTAAATAATCGATACTATTTAGCTTGAAAGCGCGCAATGCATATTCATCATAAGCAGTTGTAAAAATCACTGCGCTTTTAATATTGATTTGCTCAAATATCTCAAACGACAATCCATCAGACAATTGAATGTCTAAAAAAATCAAATCAGGATGTGCGTTGTTTTGAAACCAAGAAATTGATTCTTCTACTGAATGCAACATGGTATTCGCTTGCAATCCTAATTTTTCAACCTTACGTTGCAACAATCGTGCTGCTGGTTTTTCGTCTTCGATTATTAATATATTCATTGTTTTAAAACTTCAAAATTCAACATTCGTTGTTCAATATTCAGCATTTGATTATTCCCACTTATTCGCCTTCTCTTTCTCGATGAATTCCTTAATCTTACGATCTTCCCAGTTTTGTCCCATAATCCAATTAGGAACAAAAACCGAAAGTCCGTGCGCTAATAAACCAATTCCCCAGAAAAAAGCAGTCATAAAATTCTTAAACTGGAAATATGTTTCTCCTTCATTCAAACTTTGAATATTGATAATCACAATCATTATATTAATTATCACATAAACAATTGCATGCGTGTAAAAACCTTTAATTTTTTTAACTCGTTTTAAAGCTTCTTGATATTTAATTTCGTCTTGTGTGTTCATGATTTCTATTTTTTAATTGGTATGTAATTATTCCCATTTTGTGTTTTTTTCTTTTTCCATTATCTCTTTAACTTTTTTATCATCCCAATCTTTTCCAAAAAAAGGAATAATATTAAAAACGCCAACAGCATGAAAAAACAAACCGATCCCCCAACCTAACATAGGCCAATAAAACCAAATGTGTGCTGGTGAAAATCGAAGGTTAATGAAAGTCAAAAACGAAATTACAAGAACGTAACTTGCTAAATGTCCGTAAAAACCTTTTAACTCTTTTACTCTTTCTTTTGCTTTGTTGTATTTTTCTATGTCAAATTGATTTGCTTCCATGTTTACTTCCAATTTTTAGAATTATCGTCTTTATTCATTAATTCATTGATTTTGCGCTCTTCCCAAGATTTTCCGTAACCAAAAGTTTCTAAAGCATGAAAGGTTAATCCCATTCCCCAACCTAGCATAGGGAACCAAAACCACTGAAAATTAGAAGTGTTTAGATTAATAATAATTAATACTGGAATTACAATGCAATATGAAATCAAATTGCCATAAAATCCTTTTAGTTGTTCTACTTTATCTTTTGCTCGTTGATAAGCTAAGTTTTCGTTGTATATATTTTGTGTTTCCATAATGGTTACTTGTTTGGTTAAAATGGGTAGAAAAATTTTAAATTCTTTTTCGTTTTCTTCTACCAAAACGGTTCTTTTTGTTAATATAGCGTATCGATTAACAATATTTTGTAATCCAACGCCTTTTCGGTCTGATAATACTTCTTTCTTTTGCAAATTATTCGTTACGACCAACTGGTTATTTTCGATAGTAATTTTTACGTGAAGCGGTTTTGCTTCGCTCACTATATTGTGCTTGATGCAGTTTTCTAATAATAATTGCAATGATAATGGAACTACTTTTGCTTCTTCGTTATCAAAACCTTCTGGAATTTCAAATGTTATGCTGTTTTCAAAGCGCATTTTTAATAAATTCATATAGGTTTTTGCAAACTTTAATTCTTCTGCTACCGAAACCAATTCTTTGTCTTTTTGCTCCAAAACATAACGATACACTTTTGAAAGCGAAGTCGAGAATTTTTGAGCACTTTCTGGATTTTCTTCGATTAATGAACTCAATACATTCAAACTATTAAACAGAAAATGCGGATCGATTTGGTTTTTTAAACTTTCAAACTGTGCCGAAGCGTTTCCTGCAATAATTTTTTGTTCTTTAACTTTGTTTTCTTGATAGGCTTTATAAAAATAAAAAGCGTGAAAAGCAAGGGTTACAAAAAATGTAATTATAATAGTTACCAAATAATTTGCCAGTGTTTCATTTTGCAAAAATGCATCAAAACTCTCACCTTCTATAATAACATCTTCAATAATTCTTAGTAAAAAAATTACAACAACTGAAATCAAAAAAGAACCCAAAAAGCCTATGATTATCCTTCTTTTTGTAAACCGTTCGACTTCAAAAATTGAATCTAAATAGATGAACAAAAAAGCATTGGCATAATATAAAGTTAATCCATACAAAATAGTATAGCCCAAATTAACAAGCAAATATTCATTCAATTGAATGGTAACACCTGTAATTAATTTAATTACAAGTAAAACTAAAAAGATAGAAATGGATAAAATTATCGCTCTTGGAAATTCTTTTATGAGTTTATCAAACATATCAAAAGGTTTAGTATAAAATTAGTTAAAAAAATAAGTGACTTCGCAATAATTGCACTTAAATAAAAAATGAGTTGCATCATAATTTGTTTGCTTTTATTTCTGATACAAAATTCACTATAAAAACTCACCTAAAAAACTTAATGTAACCCAACTGTCGATTTTTAAAGATGAATTGTAAAATATAAAAGTTGAAGCTATTTTTATTATTGCTGAAATTTAAAATTGAACGTGATTTTTGTAATTGATTTTTGAAATTAATACTTACTTTTGCTTTTCTTAAAATTTCAAGATTATGATTTATAAATTCAGAGCTATTCTCGATGCTGAAGAAGATATTTTTAGAGATATTGCTATCGAAAGCGACAATTCATTAGAAGATTTACACAATGCGTTAATCAATGCATTTGGTTTTGACGGTACCGAAGTAGGCGCTTTTTATACCTGTGGTGCTAACTGGTCTTGGCATGAAGAAGATGGCATTCCGTTATTTGACACAGGGGATATTCCTGGCGAAATCAAAACAATGGCTGAATATAGATTAGACGATTTAGTTCACGAACAAAACACTAAATTAGTTTATGTGTATGATTTGTTTTCTATGTGGACTTTCTTCTTGGAATTAGCTGCCATTGAGAATGACAAACAAATTGGTGAAACCTATCCTGCTCTTTTATTTTCACATGGTGAACTTCCAGCCGAGGCTCTACAAAGTGGATTCAGAGGAGATTTATCTGAAGAAGATATGTTCGGGGAATTTGAAGACGATTTAGACGACGAAGATTACGACATGTTTGATGGAGACGATAGTTTTGAAGACATGGGATTTGAAGAAAATTGGAATTAAATAATTAGCCAATGTGCTAATATGGCAATGTGCCAATTATAAAAACTTAATACTAACATTGTTAATTGGCATATAGACCAATTGACGAATTGACACATTAATAATGATCAACTTATTTAACGCACATATTGAAAACCTATCTATTCATAGAGTAGGAAACAAAAGTAGAAACGAAGCCATTTTCTTATCTGAAAATCCATACGGATTGAATGATGAAATTATGCCTTTGTTAAAGGAATATTTCTTTAAACCTTTTAGAGAAAAAGAAGAAAATTATTTTCAATTTGCGCACGAAGTAGATTTAGAATACAATGATATGTTCAATTTTGCTTCAGAAGTTTTTAATAACCCAAGCGAAATTCACAACGTTTCAAAAAAAATCACAAAACACCTTTTCGAACAATCCAATCATCCGCATATTAAAAATGGAGAAGTATATGTAGCTTATTTTACACACGTTTCTATTGATAATAATGTTGTTGATGCTATTGGAGTTTTCAAAAGTGAAGTACAAACCGATTTCTTACAATTTGAAGAAAAAGAAAGCAACTTAGAAATGATTTTACAACAAGGAATCAACTTGAATAAGTTGGACAAAGGTTGTATCATTTTCAACTATAAAAAAGAAGAAGGTTATAAAATTTTAACTGTAGACAGCAACCGTTACGATGCACGTTATTGGTTAGAACATTTCTTGTCGGTAGATGCGTTTCAAGATGAAAACTTCATGACTAAGAAATACTTGAAATTCTGTCAAGAGTTCGCTAAAGAAGTGGTTTTACCAGCAGAAGACAAGCAACAAGAAGTATTGTTCATGAATCGTGCCATCAATCACTTTGCTAAAAATGATGAGTTTGAAGAAACCGCTTTCTTAAATGAAGTAATGCAAAATCCTGAATTTATTCCAGAATTCAAAAATTACAAAGTAGATAAAGGCGCAAAATACAGCATCGAAGACGTTTCAAGTTTTCCAATTGCAAATGCTGCCGTTACTGATGTGCGTCGTACGTTAAAAAACACGATTCAATTGGACACGAATATCCAAATCAAATTGGATTTCATCAACCCTGAAAGCGCGGAGAAATTCGTTGAAAAAGGTTGGGACGAAGAAAAACAAATGTATTATTACTTGGTTTACTTTAATAAAGAGCAGAAATCGTAAGCAGTTTACATACAAATTATTAAACCTCAATTACAATCTTGTACTTGAGGTTTTTTTTGAAAGAACTTTAACAAAAAATTTGTTTAACTTTTTTGATTATAAATTAAACATTCTTTACCTTTGATAAAATTTTAAAAGTCATGGCAAAGAAGAAAGAGATTACTCATCAAGATATTTTAGGTTTCTACATTGATTATTTTTTAGAAAATAACAAAGCGCCACATTCGGTATATAAATTTGCAAAGCAGTACAATTTTGAAGAAGCTGTATTTTATGCTAATTTTTCATCGTTTGAACAAATTGAAAAAACCTTTTTCACTTCATTATTTCAGCAAACAATGAATTTGTTAGAAAAAAGCGAAGATTTCGAATCGTATGATGCACGAACTAAATTATTAAGTTTTTATTTCACTTATTTCGAAATGTTAACTGCCAACAGAAGTTTCACGGTTGCACTTTTAAAAGAAGATAAAAACAAATTAAAAAGTCTTTCTAAACTAACCGAATTGAGAAAACACTTCAAACAATTCTTTGATACGTTAGAAATTGAAAAAATCGATTTAAAACAAGATAAGCTAGTCGAAATTCAAGAAAAAACTTTGAGCGAAATGGCTTGGTTCCAATTCTTATTCACTTTAAAATTTTGGATAGAAGACACTTCACTCTCTTTTGAAAAAACCGATATTTTCATTGAAAAATCAGTCAATACTAGTTTTGATTTAATGGATATTGCACCTTTAAAAAGTTTAATTGACTTCGGAAAATTTATGTGGCAAGAAAAAGCCTCATTTAAAATGTAAACAAAAATGAAAACTATAGATAGTATTCCTACATCAAAAATTCAGAGAGCATCCAAACTGATTCAAACTGGAGCAAAAGTTGGTGTAAATTACATTAAATATTATGGTGACAAAATCACCAAAACCGAAGAAGAAGCCAAAGAAAATCTAAACATTAATAATGCTTCTGACATTTACGATGGTTTAAAACAAATGAAGGGAAGCGCTTTGAAAGTAGCTCAAATGCTAAGCATGGACAAAAGTATTTTGCCTCGTGCTTATGTAGAGAAATTTTCATTAGCTCAATTTTCGGTTCCGCCGTTATCACCTCCTTTGGTAAATAAAACTTTTAAAAATTATTTTGGCAAACAGCCAAACGAAATATTTGACACTTTTAATGCCACTTCAATAAACGCTGCGAGCATTGGTCAAGTACACCAAGCGAGCAAGGATGGGAAAAATCTTGCTGTGAAAATTCAATATCCTGGAGTGGCAGAAAGTATCAGTTCTGATTTGGCAATGGTAAAGCCAATTGCGATTAAAATGTTCAATATCAAAGGAAAAGATTCTGATAAATACTTTAAAGAAGTTGAAGATAAATTGATTGAAGAAACCAATTACATCAACGAAGTCAAACAAAGTATTGAAATGGCTGAAGCTTGTGTCACTATTCCTAATTTGATTTTTCCTAAATATTATCCTGAATGGTCATCGGAAAAAATCATTACCATGGACTGGATGACAGGCGAACATTTGTCTGAATTCACGGCTTATAATACAGATGCAGAAAAATCAAATATTTTGGGGCAAACGCTTTGGGATTTTTATATGTTTCAAATGCATAATTTACGAAAAGTACATGCCGATCCGCATCCAGGAAACTTCTTGATTACAAAAGACACAAAACTAATTGCTTTAGATTTTGGTTGTATTAAAGAAGTCCCAAATGATTTTTATGTACCGTATTTTGAATTAGCGAAGAAAGAAAATCTGGCAAATCCGGAATTCTTTAAATCAAAATTATACGAATTAGAAATATTAAGAACCGACGATTCTAAAGAAGAAACAGAATTTTTTACAGAAATGTTTCATGAATTGTTAAGCTTATTCGCAAGACCATTTCATGTGGAAGAATTTGATTTTTCAGATGATGAATTCTTTGGTCAAATTGCCGATTTAGGTGAACGCTATTCTAAAAGCACCGAATTAAGAAACATGAACGGTAATCGCGGTTCAAAACACTTTATCTATATCAACAGAACGTTCTTTGGTTTATATAATTTAATGCACGACTTAAAGGCTAAAAATGTTAAAATCAACAACTTTATAAAATATTAATTTTATCTAACTAACTGTAAATCCCTAATCTTCAATTTTGATTAGGGATTTTTTTATGCAGATTAATTTCATATCGTAACAATTTACCTATTTGTTCGTCTTATCTCTAAATCAAAAAACGAACAAATTTGGAAACCATTTTAAAAATCACCCAACTTAATAAGATTTTCAACAAACATTTACACGCTGTTAAAAACGTGTCTTTTGAAATCAAAAAAGGAAATGTTTACGGTATTCTTGGCCCCAATGGTTCCGGAAAATCAACCACTTTAGGAATAGTTTTGAATGTTGTTAATAAAACTTCAGGCGATTTTGAATGGTTTGGAGGAAAAGTAGCCACTCATGATGCCTTAAAAAAAGTAGGTGCTATCATTGAAAGACCAAACTTTTATCCCTATATGACCGCCAAAGAAAATTTGGAATTGGTTTGTAAAATCAAAGGAACTTCTTTTGCAAAAGTGGATGAAAAATTAGAATTAGTTGGTCTTTTAGATCGTAAAAACGATAAATTCCGAACTTTTTCATTGGGAATGAAACAACGTTTAGCCATTGCATCTGCCCTTTTGAACGACCCTGAAATTTTAATTCTAGATGAACCAACAAACGGTTTAGATCCTCAAGGAATTCGTCAAATTAGAGATATTATTAGAGTAATTGCTTCGCAAGGCACTACTATTTTATTAGCATCGCATTTGTTAGATGAAGTTGAAAAAGTATGTAGCCATGTGGTAATTTTACAAAAAGGCGTAATGTTATACCAAGGTTCGGTTCATAACATGATTGAAAATAACAGCTTTTTTGAGTTACAGTCAGACAACAACGAACAGTTAAAATTGGCACTTCAAAATCACCCATCAGTTGAAAAAACAATAGACGAAGAAGGAAAAGTTTTGATTTATTTAAAACAAGACATTGCTGCCAAAGAATTAAACGCGTATCTGTTTGAACAAAAAATTGTTTTAGAACATCTTGTTAAAAGAAAAAACAGTTTAGAAGAACAATTTTTAGAATTAACCAAAAACTAATCCAATCATGAAAAGATTATTATCTATAGAATTCCAAAAAATATGGAAAAATAAAGCCAGTAAATTTTTACTTCTAACCTATTTCATTTTATTAAGCTTTATAGCTTTAATTGCTTCAATAAAATTTAATATTGGAACATTTGAAATTAGCATTGCTGATCAAGGAATTTTTAATTTCCCATACATATGGCACTTTAATACCTATATTGCCGCTTGGTTTAAATTTTTCTTAGCCATCATAATTGTGTCCATGATGGCAAATGAATATACTTATGGAACACTTAAACAAAATTTAATCGATGGATTAAGCAAAAAGGAATTCATACTTTCTAAATTTTTAGTAGTTGGAAGTTTTGCTTTAGCTTCAACCGTTTTTGTTTTCATCATGTCTTTGATTTTGGGATATTCATTTTCATCGTATAATGAATTTTCAATTGTTTTTTCGGATTTAGAATATTTAGTTGCGTTTTTTATCAAGCTAGCTGCATTTTTCTCATTCTGTTTATTCTTAGGAATTTTAGTTAAAAGGAGTGCTTTTGCATTAGGATTTTTATTTATATGGTTTGTTTTTGAAAAAATATCTTACGGGATTTTAAAGTTTGAAATTTTAAATGGAAATAATAAAACTATTGATTTTGCGGACAAACTTTATAAGTTTTTTCCTTTAGAATCATTGAGCAATCTAATTAAAGAACCTTTTACAAGATTAAGTTTTGCAAAAACAATAGAAACAACAATTGGAGGTCAACAAACCATAAGAGATTATAGCGTTCACTTCTCAGAAATTAGCATTGCATTAGTTTGGACATTTATATTTATTTTAACATCCTATTATATTCTTAAAAAGCGCGATTTGTAGTATCTTTGCAGATGCTATGAAAATTATCAAACATCTCATTTCTGCCCTATTTTTCGTACTGGGAATTCAATTTGGAAATTCACAAAACATCTCTGTTGATGAAGGATATTCTTCTCAAACTTTAGTCGAAGATATTTTAATCAATAGTTCTTGTGCTAACATTTTTAATGTGAGTGTATCGGGTGGCAATTTTGCTACTGGAGAAAAAAGTTTTGGCTATTTTGACGCTACAGGGACTACTTTCCCATTCCAAAATGGAATTATACTTTCTACTGGAAAAATTAATAATGCCCCAGGGCCCAACTCCTACCTTTCTGATGATGGTGGAAGTATGGGCTGGGATGGCGATTCAGATTTAAACACAGCATTAGGGTTAAGCAATACCTTTAATGCAACAATTTTAGAATTTGATTTCATCCCTTTAGGAAATAAAATCAGTTTTGATTATATTTTTTCATCTGAACAATATTTATCCAATCCATCATCAAATCAATGTAATTTCACAGATGGTTTTGCTTTTTTATTAAAAAGAAATGGCACTACCACTTATGAAAATTTAGCAGTTGTTCCTGGCACATCTACACCCGTAAAAGTGAATACCGTTCGAGGTCCCGGAACTATTTGTCCCCCAGCAAATGCTAATTATTTTGATGCTTTTAATGATGCCAATCACCCCACAAATTACAACGGACAAACCAAAGTGTTAACAGCGCAAGCCGATGTAATTCCGGGAGAAACTTATCACATAAAATTAGTAATAGCAGATGAAGGAAATTACCGATTTGACTCGGCCATATTTCTTGGTGGCGGTAGTTTCAATTTCACAATTGATATAGGTGATGACCGATTAATTTCCTCTGGAAATCCATTATGTCAAAACGAAACTTTATTGGTAGATGCAACACAAGTTGGTGCAACGGCTTATCAATGGTTTCAAGATAGTATTGCTATTCCTGGAGCTACAAATGCAACTTATACTATTACATCTGTCGGAGATTATGTAGTGGAAATCAACTATGGTCCTTCTTGCCAAACAACTGGAACTATTAAAATTGAATATGCTGATGTATTAACTATTGATGAAAACACTTTTTCATTGTGCGATTCAGATACAAATCAAGATGGAAAAACAGCTTTTAATTTAGATAATATTAAAAATAGTCTTTTTACGAATTTACCAACTAATTATGTAATTTCATTTTTTGAAACTCAAACGAGCACAACTATTTTACCAGTAAACTATACGAATACAACCGCATACAATCAAACCATTTACGCTAGAGTAATGAATATTCAAGGTTGTTATACTGATTATCCTGTATTTTTAAAAGTTAATACTTTTGACGCTATAGTTACTGATAAAGAATTAAGTTTATGTGAGAATGACATTCTAATACTAGATGCTGGCTCAGGCTTTAATTCCTATACTTGGGATACAAATCCACCACAATTTACACAGCAAATCTTAATTGCTTCAGCTGGTACATACAAAGTAATTTTAACCAATGTAAATAATTGTTCTAAAACAAAAACTTTTACTGTTGAAGCTTCAAGCACTGCTTTAATTGAAGATATTATTTGCAACGATTTTCAAGAAAACAATACTGCAACAATTCAAATATCAAGTGCTAGTTTAGGCGATTACGAATTTTCTTTAGACGGAAGCAATTATCAAGATTCTAATATTTTTACCAATTTAGCACCTGGAGAATATAAGGTTTATGTCCAAGATAAAAAAGGTTGTGATATTGCATTCGAAACCTTTTACATCTTAGATTACCCAAAATATTTCACTCCAAACGGTGACGGATATAACGACACTTGGTTCATTAAAAACCTAGACAAACGTAATTTAGAAAACAGTCCAATTAATATATTTGATCGTTATGGAAAATTTATAAAACAAATTTTCGGAGAAAGTGAAGGTTGGAATGGTACTTTTAATGGAAATCAATCTCCTTCAAATGATTATTGGTTTGAAATCAAATTAACCAATGGACAATCCATAAAAGGGCACTTTTCATTAAAACGTTAGGCATAATTATTGCAGAATAGCCTACAATATAATATATTCGCACTATGATGCAAATACACGAAATTGAAGCTATAAAATCGATATTAGCTACACCAAAAAGAATTACCATAATACCACATAGAAATCCTGACGGAGACGCTATGGGTTCGACACTAGGATTATATCATATCTTAAAACAATTACAACATAACGTTGTGGTTATAGCTCCAAATGAATTTCCAGATTTTTTAGCTTGGTTACCCGAAAGTGAAAAAGTTTTAATCTTTGAACGAAGTTTTGATACGTGCAAAACTATATTAGAAAAATCGGAATTAGTTTTTACATTAGATTTTAATGCACTTCATCGAACGGGAGACCAAATGGAAAATGTATTAAAAACACTAACAGCTCAAAGCATAATGATTGACCATCATCAAGCACCAGATGGTTATGCAACCTATACTTTTTCAGATACTGCCTATGGTTCAACTTGCCAAATGGTATATGATTTTATTTATCAATTAGAACTTGAAAATCTACTTAACAAAACAGTAGCAACTTGTTTGTATACTGGAATTGTAACCGATTCTGGCAGTTTTCGTTTTCCAAAAACCACAAGCGCTACTCATAAATGCGTTTCCGATTTAATTGATAGAGGCATCAACAACAGTGAAATTCATAATTTACTTTTTGACAATTCAAGCTATAATCGTTTATTGTTGCTTGGAAAGGCGCTTCAAAATTTAAAAATGCTTCCTGAATACAAAACCACATACATCACCTTAACTCAAGATGAATTAAACGAACTTGGTCATCAAAAAGGCGATACAGAAGGAATTGTAAATTACGGATTAAGCATTAAAGGAATTGATTTTACGGCCATTTTCATCGAAAATAAAGAAGAAGGAATAATTAAAATATCGTTCCGTTCACAAGGTGATTTTGATGTAAACCAATTTGCACGAAATCATTTCAATGGTGGCGGACATATCAATGCTGCTGGAGGAAAATCTTTTTTAAGTTTAGACGAAACGATACAACAATTTATTGCTATTTTAGCACAAGAAAAAAAATAAACAAATGAAAATTCACAACCTATTCCTTCTTGGAGTAATGATTTTCTTAGCTAGCTGTTCGCAACAACAACAAGCCAGAAAACCTATTTCTCACACTTCTGGAACTTTTATAAAAGAATCTATAGAGCGCAACAAAATTTTAATTGCAGACGAAGAAGATTTGATTGCCGAAATAATAAAAAACGATTCTCTTAAATCTTACATAAGTTCAAACAAAGGTTATTGGTACAAATACGAAACCAAAGTTGAAGAACTTACACCTTCACCAAAAAGAGGCGACATTGCTTTTTTTGATTACGAAATAAAAGATTTAAAAAGCAGAATTATTTACACAATTGCCGATACAAAACCTCAGGTTTATTACGTTGATAAAGAAAATATCATGATGGGATTGCGAGATGGTATTAAATTAATGAAAAAAGGAGAAACAGTTACATTCTTATTTCCTTCTCACATGGCTTACGGCTATCATGGCGATGATAAAAAAATAGGCACCAATGAACCTTTAATTTGCACCGTAAGTTTAAATGATATTAAAATAGATACTCAAGCTAAAAACTAATTTTAAAATGAAGAATATCACAATTTTACTTTTAAGTATTGCAACATTTTTTATTTCTTGCTCAAAATCACATGACAATCTAAAAGAAGGTTTATATGCTGAAATTGAAACCGCAAAAGGCAATATGATTGTTAAATTAGAATTTGAAAAAGTTCCTAATACCGTAGCTAATTTTGTAACTTTAGCAGAAGGAAAAAACCCATTCGTAAGTAACGAATTCAAAGGAAAACCATTTTATGATGGTTTAAAATTTCATCGTGTTATTCCTGATTTCATGGTACAATGTGGTGACCCAATGGGAGATGGTACAGGCGGACCCGGTTATAAATTCAAAGATGAATTTCATCCCGATTTAACACATTCAAAAGCAGGAATTTTATCGATGGCTAATGCAGGTCCAAGCACCAATGGAAGCCAATTCTTTATAACTCACAAAGAAACACCATGGTTAGATAATATGCATACCGTTTTTGGAGAAGTTGTTGAAGGATTAGAAGTAATCAACACCATTGAAGCTAATGATATTATTGAAAAAATAACAATTATAAGAATAGGAAATGCAGCTAAAAAATTTGATGCTGTAAAAATTTTCAAAAACTACTATTCTTCCGTTGCCAAAGAAATTAAAGAAGCTGAAGAAAAAGCTCAACAAATAACTGAAAATAAAATTAAAGAAATTACCACTTTAAAAGCAACTGGAACAAAAACTAAATCAGGTTTAATATACCAAATAATAAAAAAAGGAACAGAAAAAAAACCAGCTAATGGCACACAAGTTCTAATTCATTATGCAGGTTATTTAGAAAACGGACAGCTTTTTGATACTAGTTACGAAGATGTAGCTAAATTGCATGGGAAATTTGATCAAAACAGAGCCAACCAAAACGGATATGCTGGTTTTCCTGTAACCATTGGTAATTTGCCTTTCATCCCAGGATTTAATGAAGGAATTACCTTAATGAATTATGGAGATAAGTTAATGTTATACATTCCTTCCAATTTAGGTTATGGCGAACAAGGAGCCGGAGATGCAATTCCACCTAATGCTAATATTATTTTTGAAGTAGAACTTTTAGAAAACAAATAACAAACTAATAATTACAAAATGAAACACTTATTAAAAATTGTAGTAATCACATTAAGTTGGTTAACATTTGCAACTGCTCAAAACAAAACAGAAGATGGTATTTTTGCTGAATTCAACACAGCAAAAGGAAAAATTGTAGTTGAATTAGAATACAAAAAAACACCTATTACAGTAGCCAATTTTATTTCACTTGCGGAAGGAAACAATCCAAAAGCAGATGCTAAATTTAAAGGAAAACCATATTACAATGGATTGAAATTCCATAGAGTTATAGCAAATTTCATGATTCAAGGAGGTTGTCCTGATGGAAAAGGAACTGGCGGACCTGGATATAAATTTGACGATGAAATTGTTACTGACTTAAAACACTCAGACAAGGGTATTCTTTCTATGGCTAATGCTGGACCAGCTACCAATGGAAGTCAATTTTTTATCACCCATAAAGCAACTCCACATTTAGATGGAATACATACGGTTTTTGGTCATGTCGTTTCAGGACAAGAAGTGGTAGATAAAATTGCACAAGATGATGTGATAATTTCTGTTAAAATAATTAGAGTTGGAAAAGAAGCAAAAAAATTTAATGCTGAAAAAGTATTTGCAGACTATTTCATAAATAAAGAAGCTGCTGATAAATTGGCCGCTGAAAAGCAAAAGGAAGCTAAAGAAAAAGCGTTAAAAGAATTTGCAAATGCAGCATCTACTCCAAGCGGCTTAAAATATATTGTTCTACAAGAAGGAACAGGAAACAAACCAGTAGCAACAAGTAACGTAAAAGTACACTATACTGGTATGTTTTTAGATGGCAAAGTATTTGACAGTAGCGTACAAAGAGGAGAAACTATAGATTTTGGTTTAAATCAAGTTATCAAAGGCTGGACAGAAGGTGTTCAACTTATGAATGAAGGATCTAAATATAAATTCTATATTCCATCTAATCTTGCTTATGGTGAAAGAGGAGCAGGTGGTGTTATTCCACCGAATGCTGATTTAATTTTTGAAATAGAATTAATCAAAATAAATCAATAAAAAAGAAAAGCCGCTAAAATTTTATTAGCGGCTTTTTTAATATTTCGAAATTTAAAATTTCCAATCAAATTCGTCTTTATCACTAAAAACAGCTCCTACTTCAATCTTAACGATTTCGTTGTAATCAACGTGGACAAACAACCAATTTTCTTCGTTAAAATAACTCATCATTCCTTCTACTGTATCTGTTTCAAATGATTTTACTTTGTGTTTTTCCAATACAGGAAATACGTCACTCCAATTTTTACCAATTAAGCTAGTATTAAACAACTTAACTATTGGATTAGTAGTTGTCAAATACCCTAACTTAAAAGCTTCTTCTTTGTAAAAAATTAAACGAAGTTTTCTAGCGTTGTACATAAAAACAACATTCTCTTCTTCGTCTTTATATTGTGTATCGGGCTTACCCAAAATTTTAGTAACATCTTGCTCTTTCATTCCGAAAAGCAAATTGTCAATTCCGTATTTCAATTTAATTTCCATGCTTCTTTATGCTAAAAAATCCCGATTTTCATCGGGATTTATATTAATTATATTTTAAAACGTTTTCTATCGTTTTCTGTCAAATAAATTTTTCTTAAACGAATAGATTTTGGAGTAACCTCAACATACTCATCTTTTTGAATGTATTCTAACGCTTCTTCTAATGAGAAAATAATCGGTGGAATAATTCTAGCCTTTTCATCATTTCCAGAAGAACGAACGTTTGACTGTTTTTTAGCCTTAGTTACGTTGATACACATATCATCACCACGAGAATTTTCTCCAATAACTTGACCTTCGTAAATTTCAGCATTTGGTTCCACGAAGAATTTACCACGATCTTGTAATTTATCGATAGAATAAGGAATTGCTTTTCCATTTTCCATAGAAATTAACGAACCATTGTTACGTCCAGGAATTGCTCCTTTAAAAGGTTCGTATCCAATGTAACGGTGCGACATGATTGCTTCTCCAGCCGTAGCAGTTAACAATTGATTTCTTAATCCGATAATTCCACGAGATGGAATATTGAATTTGATAATCATACGATCACCTTTAGCTTCCATTGATAACATTTCTCCTTTACGGATTGTTACGAATTCAACCGCTCTACCTGAAAGGTTTTCTGGCAAATCGATTGTTAATTCTTCAATTGGCTCACATTTTTGACCATCAATTTCTTTGATGATTACCTGTGGCTGACCAATTTGCAACTCATACCCTTCTCTTCTCATAGTTTCAATAAGAACCGATAAGTGAAGAACTCCACGACCAAAAACCATGAATTTATCAGCAGAATCAGTTTCACCTAACTTCATCGCTAAGTTTTTCTCTAATTCTTTTGTTAGACGATCTCTAATATGACGAGAAGTAACAAATTTACCTTCTTTACCAAAGAATGGTGAATCGTTAATTGTGAACAACATACTCATTGTAGGCTCATCAATAGCAATAGTTTGTAACGCTTCTGGGTTTTCAAAATCAGCGATAGTATCTCCAATTTCAAATCCTTCAATTCCAATAATTGCACAAATATCTCCAGCAATTACTTCGTCTACTTTTTTACGACCAAGACCTTCAAAAGTATGTAATTCTTTAATTCTTGATTTGATTACTTTACCATCTCTTTTAACCAAAGAAATAGGCATTCCTTCTTTTAAAACACCTCTTTCTAAACGACCAATCGCGATACGACCTGTAAAAGAAGAGAAGTCTAAAGAAGTAATTAACATTTGAGGAGTTCCTTCAGATACTTTAGGAGCTGGCACGTTTGCCAAAACCATATCTAATAAAGGCTCAATATTATCTGTTTGGTTTCTGAAGTCATCAGACATCCAGTTGTTTTTAGCCGAACCGTAAACTGTTGGAAAATCTAATTGTTCTTCTGTAGCACCTAATTCAAACATTAAGTCGAAAACTTTTTCATGTACTTCTTCTGGAGTACAGTTTTCTTTATCTACTTTATTAATAACCACACATGGTTTTAATCCTAAGTCAATTGCTTTTTGTAATACGAAACGCGTTTGAGGCATTGGCCCTTCAAAAGCATCAACTAAAAGACAAACACCATCAGCCATATTAAGTACACGCTCTACTTCACCACCAAAATCGGCGTGACCAGGAGTATCGATAATGTTGATTTTTGTTCCTTTATAAGTTACAGAAACGTTCTTAGAAGTAATAGTAATACCTCTTTCACGCTCTAAGTCATTATTATCTAAGATCAAATCTCCAGTATTTTCGTTTTCACGAAACAACTGACAGTGGTACATAATTTTATCAACCAAAGTAGTTTTACCGTGGTCAACGTGTGCAATAATTGCGATGTTTCTAATAGAAGTCATTTATTAATTTTTTGAAGGTGCAAAGGTAATGTTTATTTTGATAAAAACACTATAGTAATCAATACTTTAGTAGAAATAACATAATAAGTAATATATAAAAAAAGCTCTCAAAATGAGAGCTTTAGTATATTTTACTAACAGTAGACTATAAAGAAGCTACGTGTTTAGTTAATTTTGATTTTAAGTTAGAAGCTTTATTATCATGAATGATATTTTTCTTAGCTAATTTATCAATCATAGAAATTACAGTTGATAATTTTGCAGAAGCCTCAGCTTTATCAGTAGCTAAACGAATAGCTTTGATTGCGTTACGAGTAGTTTTGTGTTGGTATCTATTTAATACTCTTCTTTTCTCGTTACTTCTAATTCTTTTTAAAGCAGATTTATGATTTGCCATTTTGTTCTTTTTTTAATTGTAATAATTGTTATAAACTACTAGTTAAAAAAGAAAAACCTCCCACATTCACCTAGGCGAACACTTTGGTTTTAACTAATAAAATAATAACCGAGACACCAATTATTATTTTACAAAACTTATTTACAACTAATTTTGTAGCCCGTAGGGGAATCGAACCCCTCTTACCAGGATGAAAACCTGGCGTCCTAACCGATAGACGAACGGGCCATTAACCAATTTTTTGTATTCTCAATATGTAGCCCGTAGGGGAATCGAACCCCTCTTACCAGGATGAAAACCTGGCGTCCTAACCGATAGACGAACGGGCCATTACATTAATTTTGTAATGCGAGTGCAAAAATACAACTAATTTTGATTTCTGCAAGACCTTCAATAAAAATTTTTATTTTTTTTTAGTAAGCTTTAGCAAAAAGAACCCTTCCTTTAGATGGAGCACCCGTAAACATACAACTTCCAGCCTCTTCTACCCTATCTAAAGCAATGCATCTAATAGTTGCTTTTGTTAGCTCTTTTATCTTTTCTTCTGTTTCAGCTGTACCATCCCAATGCGCTGCTAAAAAACCTCCCTTAGTTTCCAACAACTCTTTAAATTCTTCGAAAGAATTCACTTCTGTTATATGAGTATCTCTGTATTCCAATGCTTTAGCAAACATATCACTTTGAATAGTTTCTAACAAATTTTGAATATACGAAGCTACTCCTTCTTTAGAAACCACTTCTTTTGACAAATTATCTCTTCTCGCAATTTCGTAGGTTCCGTTTTCTAAATCGTTTGGTCCAAGGGCAATTCTAACTGGAACACCTTTTAATTCCCATTCAGCAAATTTAAATCCTGGTTTTTGCGTGTCTCTATTATCATATTTTACAGAAATACCTAACTTTCTTAATTCAGCCGTTAAAGCATTTACTTGCTCAGAAATTGCATCAAATTGCTCCCCTGTTTTATAAATTGGAACAATAACTACTTGAATTGGCGCTAAATTTGGAGGTAACACCAAACCTTTATCATCAGAATGTGTCATTACTAAAGCACCCATTAATCGGGTTGAAACTCCCCAAGAAGTTCCCCAAACATACTCTTGTTTTCCTTCTTTATTCGCAAATTTAACATCAAAAGCTTTGGCAAAATTTTGACCTAAAAAGTGCGAAGTTCCCGCTTGCAATGCCTTACCATCTTGCATTAAAGCTTCAATACAATAGGTTTCGTCAGCTCCTGCAAAACGCTCTGTTTCTGTCTTTAATCCTTTAATTACTGGAATTGCCATGAAATTTTGTGCAAAATCAGCATATACATGCATCATTTTTTCTGATTCTTCAATTGCTTCCTGACGTGTAGCATGAGCTGTATGCCCTTCCTGCCATAAAAATTCAGCCGTTCTTAAAAACAATCTTGTTCTCATTTCCCAACGAACCACATTTGCCCATTGATTAATCAATAAAGGTAAATCTCTATACGATTGCACCCAACCTTTGTATGTTGACCAAATGATTGCCTCACTTGTAGGGCGAACAATTAGTTCCTCCTCTAGTTTAGCATTTGGATCTACCATTAATTTTCCAGGGCGAGATTCATCATTTTTTAAACGATAATGCGTCACAATAGCACACTCTTTTGCAAAACCCTCTGCATTTTTTTCTTCTGCCTCGAACATGCTTTTCGGAACAAACAAGGGGAAATATGCATTACTATGCCCAGTTTCTTTAAACATTCTATCTAATTCGGCTTGCATTTTTTCCCAAATTGCATACCCATATGGCTTAATTACCATACAACCTCTAACACCTGAATTCTCAGCTAAATCAGCCTTTACGACTAATTCATTATACCATTTAGAGTAATCTTCCGCTCTTGTTGTTAAGTTCTTGCTCATTATTTATATTTTGGCACAAAAATTGTTTGTATAAATTTTAACTAATTTGTTGGGCAAAAATAGTTAAATTTGAGGTGTCCAACAATAAAAAAAGAGCTATGAAAACTTTTTATCAATTTAATTCAAAAAAAATAGCTTATTCCTTGATGGGAATAATAGCAATTTTAACTACTTCGTGTGGATCTTATCAAAATTCATCTTATTATGATAATGATGGCGTTTACAGTTCAGATAGACCAACAACGCAGCCAGAAAACAAATATACTGAGCAGAATATTGAAAAATCAAATAAATATGCTCAGCAATTTAAAAACATGCAAGATGATTATACTTATTTTACAGATGTAGATAATTATAATTCACAAACACAAGACACTATAGTAACTGTATACCGAAACGAATCCAATAACAATTATGCAGGATGGGGAAACAATTCCTCTGATGTAACCATAAATTATTACAACAACAATTGGGGATGGAACAACTGGTATTCTCCATATTGGGGTATAGGTTGGAACTCATGGTACGGACCTAACTGGGGTTGGGGATGGAATTCATGGTATGGTGCAGGCTGGGGATGGAATTCTTGGTACGGCCCGAGTTGGGGTTGGAATGGATATTATGGAAACAACTGGGGTTGGAACGGATATTACGGAAACAATTGGGGAGGAGGAAGAGATGTAATATACAATAACGGAAGAAGAGGCGGAACTAGAGATTATAACTATTCATCAGGAAGAACCAACAACTATTCTAATAGAAGAACAGATACACCTAGACCTAATTTTAACAGCACTAGAAATGCTCCAAGAACTGAAAACAACAACACAAGACCTTCAGTAACTCCAAGAGAAAATACTACTACAACACCAAGAAACAACAATTACTCTACTCCTAGAACTAATACTCCATCACCTAGAAGTAATAATTATTCTTCTCCTAGAAGTAGTTCTGGCGGAAGTTTTGGTGGAAGTTCATCTGGCGGTGGAGGAAGTCGTTCTGGTGGCGGAGGATCAAGAGGTGGAAGAGGTTAATTTAATTTACAATAAGATATGAAAAAGTTATTTTTAGTTATAATACTCAACGTATCATTCTTGTCAATTGCACAAGAAATGACAACATCAGATGCGCTTAGATATGCTGTTGACAATATGAATGGAACTGCTCGTTTTAGAGGAATGGGTGGTGCTTTTGGAGCAGTAGGCGGCGATTTATCAGCTATAAACATAAACCCTGCAGGTTCGTTGTTTTTTAGCAATAATTTCGCAAGTGCTTCTATTTCAAACTATAACACCAATAATAATGCAAATTATTTTGGAACAAAAAATAAAGAAAATTACAGCACATTAGACTTAAATCAAATTGGAGCTGTACTTGTTTTTAACGACAATTCTGGTAGTTCTGACTGGAATAAAATCTCGATTGCACTTAATTATGACAACACCAATAATTTTGACAATCGTTTATTTACTGCTGGAATAAATCCATATAATTCTATTTCTCAGTATTTTGTAAATCAAGCGAATTTTGTTGCGAATACTCAGTTCAATGATTATCAATATGAAATGGCTTATGAAACTTACATTATAAACCCTCATCCTACCACACCTAATCAGTTTGTCTCAAATGTTTCTCCAGGAGGTAATTATTATCAAGATTTTTATTCTACTTCCAATGGTTATAACGGTAAGATAACTGCAAATGTGGCTTCAAGCTATAAAAATAAATTATTTTTAGGATTGAATCTTAATGCTCATTTCACAGATTATGTTGTAACGACAAGCCTGTATGAGAATAATAACAATCCACTGAATCCAAACACACAACCAACAATCAGCAATATTGTGTTTGATAACCAATTAAGCACTTATGGTTCTGGATTCTCATTTAATTTAGGAGCAATTTACAAAGTAACTAATTCTTTTAGATTAGGAGCCTCTTATGAATCCCCAACTTGGTACAATCTAAATGACGAATTAGTTCAAGACTTATATACTTATGACAATGTGAATGTCCCTTCTGGAGATGAAAGTCGTTATTTTGGAAGTCCTATTTTCATCTTTCCAACTTATAGATTAAGAACTCCAAGTAAAATTACGGGTAGTGCAACCTATATTTTCAATAAAAAAGGATTAATTAGCATTGATTTAGCAACGAAAGACTACAGCAATATTCAATTCAAAAACACAAATCAAAATGATTTTAGAGATTTGAATTCACAAATGAGCTCTGAAATGAAAAATGCCTATGAAATAAGAATTGGAGGTGAATACAAAATCAAACAATGGAGTGTTCGAGGTGGCTATCGCTTTGAAGAAAGTCCTTATAAAGTAGACACCACAATGGGAGATTTAACAGGCTATTCAGCTGGATTAGGATATAATTTTGGCGAAAACAGATTAGATCTATCCTATTCAAATACCCACAGAAATTACAATCAAAGTTTAATTTCTTCAGGCATGACAGATGCAACAAGAATTAGAAATGTACAAGATAATATCACTTTAACGTATTCAATAAATTTTTAAAACAAAATCCATATACAAAACCACTTCTATCAATGAAGTGGTTTTTTTATACCAAAAACTCAAAGAATAATCTCAAAGAAAGCAACATAAAGCCTTAACAGATATAGCAAACAGCGAAACCACACACTTAAAAATTTCTAAATCGCTGTGCTTCTACTAATTATTTTATGTAATTTTGCCCACCGAATGTTCGGAATCAAAATTAAAAGCATGAGAACCAAATCGTTAAAGAAAAATAAAATCAATGTAATTACTCTAGGATGTTCAAAAAACACTTACGACAGTGAGGTGTTGATGGGACAACTAAAAGCCAACGGAAAAGAAGTTGCACACGAAGAAGAAGGAAATATTGTGGTAATTAACACTTGTGGTTTTATTGATAATGCAAAGGAAGAATCGGTCAATACGATTTTGGAATATGTTGACAAAAAAGACCAAGGATTAGTAGATAAAGTTTTCGTTACTGGATGTTTATCTGAACGATATCGACCTGATTTAGAGAAAGAAATCCCAGATGTAGATCAATATTTTGGAACAACAGAATTACCACTTCTATTAAAAGCATTAGGAGCGAATTACAAACATGAATTACTTGGTGAACGTTTAACAACAACACCCAAAAACTACGCTTATTTAAAAATTGCGGAAGGTTGTGATAGACCTTGTAGTTTTTGTGCGATTCCTTTAATGCGTGGAAAACATATTTCGCAACCAATTGAAAAATTAGTAAAAGAAGCAGAAGGTTTAGCAAAAAAAGGCGTTAAAGAATTAATTTTAATTGCCCAAGATTTAACCTATTACGGATTAGATTTATACAAAAAACGTAATCTTGCTGAATTATTAGAAAACCTTGCAAAAGTAGAAGGTATTGAGTGGATTCGTTTGCATTATGCTTTCCCTAGCGGTTTCCCAATGGACGTTTTAGATTTAATGAAACGTGAGCCTAAAATTTGCAACTATATTGATATTCCGTTGCAACACATTTCAGATGACATTTTGAAATCAATGAAGCGTGGAACTACAAAAGAAAAAACAACTAAATTACTACAAGAATTTAGAGAGCGCGTTCCAGGAATGGCAATTAGAACTACTTTAATTGTAGGTTATCCAGGTGAAACGCAAGAAGATTTTGAAATTCTAAGAGATTGGGTTCAAGAAATGAAATTTGAGCGATTAGGTTGTTTCACCTATTCACACGAAGAAAATACGGGTGCTTTTGCTTTAGTTGACGATGTTCCACAAGAAGTAAAACAAGCACGTGCTGCTGAAATAATGGATTTACAATCACAAATTTCATGGGATTTAAATCAGGAAAAAATTGGACAAACTTTCAAATGTGTAATCGATAGAAAAGAAGGGCAATATTTCATTGGAAGAACCGAATTTGATAGCCCAGATGTAGATAACGAAGTATTAGTAGACGCTTCTAAATATTACTTAAAAACAGGCGATTTTGTAAATTTAAAAGTAACTGATGCTACTGAATTTGATTTGTATGCGGAACCAATATCTTAAAATATGAAAAAAATAATCTTTCTAGTTCTTATCAGTTTTTCGTTTTTAAACACTAACGCTCAAGTTGACAGAAGAGTTGGTGCAGGACAATATAAAAATGGAAACCAAAACAAAAATGTAAATCTAGTTGAAACTTCTGTTGAATCTCTAAAAGAGAAATTAAATCTAGATGGTTTCCAAGAAGCTATAGTACGAAATCTTATCAAAGAGAATCAAGCTAAATCAAAAGAAATAATTGAAGCTGTTAGTTATAGTGACCTAGAAAAAAGAAACTTACTCACGTAGCTAGGTGAGAAATTTAATGTAGAAATTAAAAAAATATTACAACCCGAACAGATAGAAAAATACGAAAAATTAATTTCAAAGAACAAAAAATAATGTTCGAAAATGATAATTATCATATACCTTTTTAGAATTGATTACTAATTTTGAGTATAGAAATTTTAAAACTCACATTATGATAACTAAACACCCTATTTACCAAGATTTCCCTGAATACGCAGACCAAATTAAAGATCTATATCATAACAATGATGAGTTTCAGGTTTTATTACATTCATATACCGATTTAGACGAAAAAATCTATAAAATAGAAAAAGATGAAGAGCTTGCTATGAATGATGAATTATCAAAACTTAGAAAAGATCGTGTATTCTTAAAAGATGAAATTTTTACTTTTTTAAAAAATAGTTAAAAAATGTATAAGCATAAAAAAACCGTTTTAACAACGGTTTTTTTATGCTTTATTTAATTCTCTATAACTCTGTTAATTTGAACAAAACGTCTTTTATAATAAGGTTCTTCGCTTGATGAAATAATAACCCCTGCTTGAACTGAAGAATGAATGAATTTAATTTCATCACCATTTATTTCTGTTATCATTCCAACATGATTAACACTTCCTCTTCCATTAGTTGTAAAAAAAATCAAATCGCCTTTTTGAGCCTGATCTCTATCAATTCTATAACCTGCTCCTACAGCCATTGCACTTGAAGAACGAGGTAATGTCATATCAATATTTTTAAAGGTAGTAAACATCAAACCAGAACAATCAAAGCCCGCACTTGTGGTACCTCCGCCTCTATAACGAGTACCAAGATACTGAGAAGCCTTAGCAATTAAAAATTCAACTTTAGAAAGATTTTCAAAAGAAATTTCACCAGCTTCTTTTGGAACTTCAACCACAATATTTTGATTTTTTTCTAATTCAACATTTCCTTTTTTAATAACAACTTCATATCCAATTGGTAAATTAGCAACAATTTCAGGATTCATTTCTTCCAAATCTCTAACACTAACTTTATATTTTTTTGAAAGTTGATACAACGTCTCCCCTTTTTGCACTATATGAAACTGATTTCCTAATTCGTCTAAACATAAATTAGTATCTTTATTAGTTGATGGAACATCTATTTTCACATCTTCAATAGCTTTCTTTTTTTTAGGTTTTGCAATTTTTTTTTTTGCTAAAACTACAATTTCATCACCTATTTGGATAGCTTCCGGTTTAATATCTGGATTTAATTCGATTAGTTTTTCTAAAGTAATATTGTATTTCTTTGCTATTTTATAAAGTGATTCGCCTGATTCTACAGTATGAATTTCTGAATTTGTATTCTTTGAGGAAGCAACTTCTTTCTTATCTTTTGATTTGTTTTTCTTATTTGGAATTAACAAAACCGTTTTTAATTGTAGCAAAGCGCCTTTTGATTTGGGATTTAATTCATAAATATCAGACTCACTAACCTTATATTTTTTAGCAATAGAATAAATAGATTCTCCTTCTACTACAGTGTGCTTAATCGTCTTTTGCGAATAAACAAAGCTAGAACCTAGGAAAAATAAAAAAAATATAATTTGTATAGCCTTCATTTTGAATTAGTTTATATGGATTGCAGTTAATTTAAGGATTGCAAGTTAAAAAAAACTCCTTTAAAATAGGGAGATTTAACATTATTTTAAAGTCAAATATATTTCTCAAAAGAATACGAACATTCATAAAAAAAGCCTAAATCAATTACGACTTAGGCTTTCTTTAATTTATATATAATTCACTAGTTTATTAATTATTCACTAATAACTTATGTGATGGTGCAAACTGTGTCAAATTAATACCTTCTACAGCTTTTTTATATTCTTCAATTGTTGGAGTTCTTCCTAAAATTGTTGACAACACTACCACAGGCGTAGATGAAAGTAAAGATTCACCTTTTTTACCTTCAGCATCTTCCACAACTCTACCTTGAAACAAACGAGTCGAAGTTGCCATAACTGTATCACCTTTAGAAGCTTTTTCTTGGTTACCCATACATAGATTACAACCAGGACGTTCTAAATACAACATGTTTTCGTATTCTGTACGAGCTGCTGCTTTTGGAGCATTATCATCAAATTCAAAGCCAGAGTATTTTCTTAAAACTTCCCAATCACCTTCCGCTTTTAATTCATCTACAATGTTATAGGTAGGTGGAGCGACTACTAAAGGTGCTTTGAATTCAACTTTACCTGTTTGCGCTTCTACATTTTTAAGCATTTGCGCTAAAATTTTCATATCTCCTTTATGAACCATACACGAACCAATAAATCCAAGATCTACTTTTTTGGTTCCTCCATAAAATGAAAGTGGTCGAATTGTATCATGCGTATAACGTTTTGAAACGTCAGCATTATTTACATCTGGATCAGCAATCATTGGTTCATTAATAATATCTAAATCGATTACCACTTCAGCATAATACTTAGCATTTGCATCTGGCGTCAATGCAGGTTTTTCACCTGATTTAATTTCAGCAATCCTTTTATTTGCAATATTAATTAATCCTTTTAAAACTTGCTTTTCATTATCCATGCCTTTATCAATCATAATCTGGATTCTTCCTTTAGCAATTTCCAATGATTCGATTAATGTATCGTCTTCCGAAATACAAATTGAAGCTTTAGCTTTCATTTCTGCAGTCCAATCTGTAAAGGTAAATGCTTGGTCAGCGGTAAGTGTACCAATATGCACTTCAATAATTCTACCTTGGAATACATTTTCTCCACCAAACTGCTGTAACATTTGCGACTGAGTAGCATGAACAACATCACGGAAATCCATATAATTTTCCATGTGACCTTTAAAAGTCACTTTTACTGATTCTGGAATAGGCATTGAAGCTTCACCAGTTGCTAAAGCAAGAGCTACCGTTCCAGAATCCGCACCAAATGCAACCCCTTTAGACATTCTAGTGTGTGAATCGCCACCAATAATAATAGCCCATTCATCAACTGTAATATCATTCAAAACTTTATGAATAACATCTGTCATTGCAGGATAAACACCTTTAGGATCACGAGCTGTAATCAAACCAAAATCATTCATAAACTTCATCAATCTTGGAATGTTTGCTTTTGATTTATTGTCCCAAACTGAAGCTGTATGACATCCCGATTGGTATGCACCATCAACAATAGGTGAAATTACTGTAGCAGCCATAGACTCTAATTCCTGAGAAGTCATTAAACCCGTTGTATCTTGCGAACCTACAATATTTACAGTAACACGTACATCAGATCTAGCATGTAAAACTTTACCTGGAGTATTTCCTACTGCATTTTTATTAAATATTTTTTCTACCGCTGTTAATCCTTGTCCAGCTATTGAAACCTCTTTAGAAGGAGCAAAAACAGGTACAATATCAATACCCAACATTTTTGAAGCAAACGTTTGTAATTTTTTTCCAAAAACAATAGCGTAAGAACCACCAGCTTTGATGAATTCCATTTTTTGAGGTGTAAATGATCTTGAAATATCAATCAATTCATGATCACCACTATATAATTTTTTTGTTTTAGTATTGATAGTCAAAACCGTTCCACTTGCTACCGAATACACTTGCTCTAAAATTGGATCACCATTAACATCACGAACTAATTCTCCGTTTGCATCTGTTTTCTTAACCCAGTTTTTCAAGTCAATTCCAATACCGCCTGTTACATCAACTGTAGTAAGGAAAATTGGAGAAATACCATTTGTTCCTGCAACAATAGGTGCGATGTTAATAAAAGGAACATAAGGACTAGCTTGTTTACCAGACCAAAGCGCTACGTTATTAACACCTGACATTCTAGATGATCCAACACCCATCGTTCCTTTTTCTGCAATCAACATGACACTTTTATCTGGATGTTGAGCTTTAAGCGCCTCAATTCCTTGTTGAGCTGCTGGTGAAATAAAACATTTTCCATGCAATTCACGATCTGAACGAGAATGCGCTTGATTACCTGGCGAAAGCAAATCGGTTGAAATATCACCTTCTCCAGCTATAAAAGTTACAACTTTAATTTCTTCTGCTACTTCTGGAAGCTTAGTAAAAAATTCAGCTTTTGCATAACTTTCTAAAATATCTTTAGCTATTGCACTACCATCTTTATAAGCAGCTGCTAAGCGGTCAGTATCTGCTTCATACAAATAAACTTGCGTTTTAAGTACTTCAGCAGCATCTTTAGCAATTGACTCATTATTTCCTAAAGCTAAATCTAATAAAACTTTAATAGAAGGTCCGCCTTTCATATGAGATAATAACTCAAATGCAAAAGCAGTAGAAATTTCATTTACAGCAGATTCACCTAGAATAATTTCTTTTAAAAATTCAGCTTTTTTAGCAGCTGCAGGTGTAGTTCCTGGAACTACGTTGTAAATAAAAAACTTAAGAGAATCTTCGCGATCAGCGTTAGTAATATCTTTAATCTGAGAAATGATTTCGTTTAATAAATCAGCTCCATCAATAGGTTTTGGATGAAGTCCTTGAGTTTTACGATCTTCAATTTCTTTAAGATATTCTTTATAAAGACTTGTGTTATTATCTAATGACATACTTTTATATAATTAGTGTTTATTTTTATGCTACAAATTTAATGAATCTTAATCAAATTTAAAAATTTTTAATAAAAAGGCTGATTAAAAGAATAATCAATTGCAAAGATTGTTATTTACTAATAATAATTCAACAAAAAATACCATAATAGCAGATATATTATATAAAATATAATTTAATCCCAAAGTATTAAATAAATCAGCAAAAAGTAAATCAGCAATAAATAGAATACAAATTAAATAATTGAAAAATCAATTTCTTCAACTCATATTTTTTTTAAATTACAAAAAATGAATAACTCGTAAAAGCTTCAAAATAGATTATTACACATTACTAAATTAATAAATGAAGTTTACCTTCATGTGAATTCGAAAACTTTTTTGAAGCATATATTCTGTACTTAAATAAAAAAATATAAAATTACTACTAACTAAAAAAGCTGTTTAAAACAGCTTTTTTATTATATCTTCTTCTGTAATACCTTCAGCATCTGCTTTATAATTTTTCACTATTCTGTGACGAAGAATTCCTGTTGCAACAGCTTTTACATCTTCTATATCAGGGGAATACTTTCCATTAAAAGCAGCATTGGTTTTAGCCGCTAAAATTAAATTTTGCGACGCACGAGGACCAGCACCCCAATCGATATACGTTTTTACAAATTCATTTGAGAGTGGATTATCTGGACGTGTTTTACTCACCAATGTTACAGCGTATTCAATTACATTATCTGTGACAGGCATCTTACGAATAACATTCTGAAAATCAATAATTTCTTCAGCAGTAAACAAAGGATTAACAACAGGTTTAAGATTGGAAGTTGTTGCTTTTACCACATCAACTTCTTCTTGAAAAGAAGGATAATCTAATTTTATAGCAAACATAAAACGATCTAATTGTGCTTCAGGTAATGGATAAGTTCCTTCTTGTTCAATAGGATTTTGAGTTGCTAAAACAAAATAAGGCAAATCTAATTTATAATGACGACCTGCCACCGTAACTGCACGTTCTTGCATTGCCTCAAGCAAAGCTGCTTGTGTTTTAGGTGGCGTTCTATTGATTTCATCCGCCAAGATAATATTAGAAAAAATTGGTCCTTTAATGAATTTAAAATGGCGGTTTTCATCTAAAATCTCACTACCCAATATATCAGATGGCATTAAATCAGGTGTAAATTGAATACGTTTAAAATCTAAGCCTAAAGCTTGGGAAATAGTATTCACCATTAATGTTTTTGCTAAACCAGGCACACCAACCAATAAGGCATGTCCGCCAGAAAAAATACTTAACACAATTTGATGCACTACTTCATCCTGACCAACTATTACTTTAGCAATTTCTTGTTTTAAAGCTTTTTGTTTTTGAACTAATTCCTGAATGATTGTTACGTCTGACATATTTCACATTATTATTAAAGGACTAAATTAAGAAAAAAATATTAAAAAAACCCTCTGAAAATTCAAAGGGTTGGTTAATTTATTTCTTAAACCAATTGTTTGCAAACTCACAATCTTTATAATCATCCGAAATCTTAATATACGTTTCTTTGATTTTTTCTTCTGTCCATTTTGCAATTTCTTTGATTTGCTTATCTCTAAGTGCTAATTCTTTAATTTTAATATAATCTCTAGAAAAATCAGCCTGATGCTCTTCAATTCTATTATTAACTGTAATTATTTTATAAAACTTACCAGCACCTCTTTCCTCATCTAATATTGGTAATGAAATTTCATTATCCTTTAATGCAGAAACTTGCGCATATAAAACAGGATCCATTTTAGTTAATTCAAATCTAGGTTCCATTGTTCTTGGATTTAACAAAACACCACCACTATTACGTGTTTCTTTTTGATCTGAAGATGATTTTGCCGCTTCTGCAAACGTAATTTCTTTATTTATGATTTTATTTCTAATTTGTTCTATTTTCTCTTTAGCATCTTTCATGGCTTGCGTAGAAACTTTTGGTGAAATAAGAATGTGACGTAATTCTACTTCTTGTCCTTTAATTTTTTCTACCATTATAATATGATAACCAAATTCTGTTTCAAATGGTGCAGAAATTTCTCCTTCAGCTAAGCTAAATGCAACATCTTTAAATTCTTTAACAAAAGCAGTTTTACGATTCATTTTATAAAAACCTCCATTTGAACTTGAACCTGGATCTTCAGAAAACAAAACAGCTTTACTAAAAAAACTAGAACCATTTAAAACATCTTGACGAATTTCATTTAGTTTATCCAATACTCTTTTCTTTTCACTTTCTTCAATAATTGGATTAACTACAATTTGAGCCACTTCCATTTCTGCTCCAAATGTTGGAATTTCATCTGCTGGAATAGTTTTAAAGAAATTTCTAACTTCTTCTGGTGTAATTTCAACTGCATCAACAATTTTTTTTTGCATTTGAGAAGTCAGTTTGTTCATTTTAACAGCATCGAAAAAATGGCTTCTTAACTCATCTACATTCTTTTTGTTGTAATATTTTACTACTTTTTCAATTGAACCAATTTGTTCAACAGCAGCATCTAACTGTTCGTTCAAGTATGAATTAACTTCTGCATCGGTTACCACAATACTATCTTGAATAGCTTGATGTGCATATAACTTATCTTCAAGCTGTTTTCCAAACAACTCACAACGTGTAATATCTTTAACATCTACACCTTGCGCTTTAAGTGTGATATAATCTAAATCAATATCAGAATCTAACACAACATAATCTCCTACAACCGCAACTACACCATCTACTTTAAGCTTTTTAGGTTGAGCAACTGCTACAACTGAAGTAACAAATAACAGTATTACTAGTATCTTTTTATTCATAAATTTCATATTTATTGTCTTTGATTGCGTCATTCGTAATCTCTTTTTCTAAAGTGTTAATTAATTTTAATTTTCTATTATTTATGATAATCTGTTTAATTGTGGGTCTTAAAAACTCAAGAGGTGTTGAACTATTTTTAGGTAAAACTTTATTAACCTTAACTAACCAAACCGTACTAGAATCAGGATATTGAAAATTCATACCACTGGATATATATTTTTGCTTATTCTCAATATTTATAAATGGTATTTTCTCATAAACCTGATTGATATCAACCCAAATTGAGTCATTAAAAGCATAACTTTTAAATTGAACTGCAAGCTGTTCTAACTCGTTTTTATCTTTCTTGGTAAAGGAACTAAACTTTGATTTAACTTTTGCAAATTTTGGATTTTCTTTAACTAAATTAACATATCTTAACTTAACAAGTTCATCTGAATTCTTAAAGTATTGTTTATTTTTATTGTAATAATCTACAATTTGATCTTCGGTAACTAAAGTATCTATTTGTCTAATTACCAAGTTTTCTATATACGCCTTAGTATATAAATCAACTTTATATTGTTCTATCAAAACATTAAATTCATCCAATTGACTTTTACCAATGTTTTTTTCAGCAGCTTCAAAAAGCAACTTTTTAGTTGCCCATTGACCAATAAACGATTTAACTATGGCGATACTATCCTGTTTTGAAGTTCCCTTTGGAACTAAATCTAAAATATCTGCTTCAAACAAATAATTTTCACCTACGCGCGCAATTGCTTTTGGTTTTCTTGGTGCTTTAAAGTAATCACACGAAGTAACCATTAAGAGTAAAATTAGTATTTGAAAACAATATTTCATCTAGTTTTTTAATTGATTTTTTACCTTCGAAAAAACGTCAGTATTAATCTTTATTGTAAATTCACTTTTTAATTCATCAACCCAATTATTCTCCAAAAATTGTTGATAATCACTAATAACTTTCCCTTTACATTCAGACAATTCTTTTACTCCTGCTGGCTTTGTATCTGTCACATTAACAACAAAAAAGTATTGATCTTTGGCAATGATATTAGTTACACCTTTAGATAGATTTTGAAAATTAGACAAAACATCATAATCTTCTTCATACAAACCTGACTTTGACATTACATTAACTTTGCCATCTTTATTCAATTGCTCTTTAATGTAATCTAAAGATTTTCCTTTTGCTAAAAATTTTTGAGCTTTTTCTACAATTTTCTTATCAGTTGATGATAATATATCTACATTATATCTTTTCTTCCATTGGTAATTTTTACTGTTCTTTTGAAAGAAATCTTGCAAACCAATAGTGTCATTTTTAGCTCTGTTCCATATTTCCTTTTCCATTAAATCAAATAATAACAAACCATCTCTGTATTCATCCATTACATTTTTAAACTCTGGAAATTCATTTTCTAAATTTTCATTATAGTAAGCCATTAATTGTTCATCAATAAATTTTTCAAATAATTCATCAACTAATTTAGAAACAGGTCTAGTTTTAATATTTGCCTTTTGTTTAGAAGCAATGAAATCGATAAATAATTTAGAATTTACTTTTTTATCATTATTAATAATTAAAATAGTTCCGTTTGCATCTTTGTTTTTTTCTGGAGCCACCCAAGTTTGAGAATAAAATTCATCCGTAACTACAGCTTTAATTTTAGCTAATAATTTTACATCTTTAGTTACTTTGTATTTTGCTCTCATTGTTTTAGCCAAAGAATTTGTAATCAGCATTGAACGCTCATCTTTTCTGATTTTCTCTTCTAATTCCACTTTCATTTCATCAAATAAACGAACAGGATGTTTTTCAATTAGTTTAACAATATGCCAACCAAATTGCGATTCAAAAGGAACTGAAATTTGATTTTTATCATTCAAGCCAAATGCAACATTTTCAAAAACTTCAGAACTCAATTGTCCTGAACCAAAACGCTGTAAAACACCTCCTTTTGGAGCTGAAGATTTGTCTTCTGAAAATTGTTGTGCTAACGTTTCAAAACTTTCACCTTGTTGAATTTTTTTATAAATATCATCAATTGTAGTTTTTGCTTTTTCATTTTGAGCCGCATCATTTTGTTTAACAATCATAATATGAGCAACCGTAACTTCTCCTCTATTTACTCTTTTGTCAACCACTTTTACAATATGATAGCCAAAACGGGTACGAAAAGGTTTAGAAATCTGACCAACATTTGTATTAAATGCAGCATTTTCAAATGTATAAACCATTCTAAAAGCAGAAAAATAACCTAAATCACCATTATTTTCTTTAACTGAAGGGTCTTCAGAAAATTGTTGCGCTACCGAAATGAAATCCTCTCCAGCTTCTAATCTTTTTTTAATATCTAAAACTTTTGTGTATGCTTTTAAAGTATCTTCAGGTGAGGCACCTTCGTCAACCAAAATTAAAATATGCGAAGCTCTAACTTCTTGTTGCATTCTTTCGTAGGCTTCTCGAACAAGTTCGTTAGTTACTTTTGAATCGTTTAGATAATTCTTTGACAATTGATTTCTGTAAGACTTCAATTCATTTTGATAAGTTGTCCCATTTTGCAAACCAAGTTTATTCGCTTTTTCAACTTTTAATTTGTAGCCTAAAAACAATTCTAAATACTTGTCTAAATCTTTTTGAGAATCATCTTTAACTAAATCTAAATTTTTATTATACACTCTTATGAATTCATCAGTGTAAAAAGCATGATTGTCAATTGTAAATAAAACTTCTTTGGTTTGTGCCGATAAAAAACAAGACACTAATAAAAAAGCAAAAATAAGTAGTCGACTAATTTTCATAATTATTTTATACATTTTAAGTTGTAATCGACAAAAATAACAATTCGATACTATTCCACAACATTTATACGCTAGTATTAACAGAAAATTCTACAAAAAAAGTTACTTTTGCACAAAATTTTGAATAATGAGTTTTATAGAAGAAATTGCAAGAAGACGAACTTTTGGAATTATATCGCATCCCGATGCTGGAAAAACAACTTTAACAGAAAAATTATTGTTGTTTGGTGGCGCAATTCAAGAAGCTGGAGCGGTAAAAAGTAATAAAATTAAAAAAGGAGCTACTTCCGACTTCATGGAAATTGAAAGACAAAGAGGGATTTCGGTAGCAACTTCTGTTTTGGCTTTTAACTATCAAAACAAAAAAATCAACATTTTAGACACGCCTGGTCACAAGGATTTTGCAGAAGATACGTTTAGAACGTTAACAGCTGTAGATAGTGTTATTGTAGTAATAGACGTAGCAAAAGGGGTTGAGGAACAAACAGAAAAACTAGTTGAAGTTTGTAGAATGAGAAACATTCCTATGATTGTTTTCATCAACAAATTAGACCGTGAAGGTAAAGATGCATTTGATTTGATGGACGAAGTGGAGCAAAAATTAAAACTTCGCGTAACACCATTGAGTTTCCCTATTGGAATGGGGTATGATTTTAAAGGTATTTACAATATTTGGGAAAAGAACATCAACCTTTTCGAGGGCGATAGTCGTAAAAACATTGAAGAAACGATTGCTTTTAACGACATTAATAGTCCAGAATTAGAGAAAATTATTGGCGAAAAACCAGCAAATCGCTTACGTGAAGAATTAGAATTAATTGAAGAAGTATATCCAGCATTTAGCCGTGAAGAATATTTAGAAGGCGATTTACAACCCGTTTTCTTTGGTTCGGCTTTGAATAATTTTGGAGTTCGTGAATTATTAGACTGTTTTGTCGAAATTGCGCCAACACCAAGAGCTAAAGAATCAGACACAAGATTAGTTCAACCTGAAGAACAAAAATTAAGCGGATTTGTATTTAAAATTCATGCTAACATGGATCCAAAACATAGAGACCGTTTAGCGTTCATTAAAATTGTATCAGGAACGTTTGAAAAAAACAAACCTTATTTACATGTTCGTTTAGGAAAAAATTTAAAATTCTCAAGTCCAAATGCTTTTTTTGCTGAGAAAAAAGAAATTGTAGACATATCGTATCCTGGTGATATTGTAGGTTTGCATGACACTGGAAACTTCAAGATTGGAGATACGTTAACCGAAGGAGAAATTATGAATTTTAAAGGAATTCCAAGTTTTTCTCCAGAGCATTTTAGATACATCAATAACGCAGATCCATTAAAATCGAAACAATTAGAAAAAGGAGTTGACCAGTTAATGGACGAAGGTGTAGCGCAGTTGTTTACCTTAGAAATGAACGGAAGAAAAGTAATTGGAACCGTAGGAGCGCTTCAATACGAAGTTATCCAATACCGTTTAGAACATGAATATGGTGCGAAATGTACGTATGAAAACTTCCCTGCGTTTAAAGCGTGTTGGGTAAAACCTCAAGATCCTAAAAATGTAGAATTTGCCGAATTTAAACGTGTAAAACAAAAATTCTTAGGTCATGATAAATACGGACAATTGGTTTTTTTAGCCGATAGCGATTTCTCTATACAAATGACCCAACAGAAATACCCAACAGTAGAATTATTCTTTACTTCGGATTATCAGAAGAGATAAATAAAAAAAGCCATTTCGTTTGAAATGGCTTTTCTTTTATAAAAATCAACAGCTTTCTATTCTCTTATAAATTTACCTGAATAACATTGAACATGTAAATCTATTCTACAAATAAAATAATATTCATTTTCTTCAATTTTATAAATTTCAAAATAAGGCTTTTGCTGTACTAACATTTTTTGTAAATCTGTAAGTTTTGATTCATCAATAATTTCATCATTTTCAAGACTAAAACTACAATCTGAAATTTTTATAATTTTAAAATATCTCTTTATATCATTTTCAAATTTATAATAAACATTCCCTTTTATTTCGAATTCATATTTTGGATAATTTTTAAATCTAGTATCATATTCAATCCTATATTTTCCATTTTTAAGCATATGACAATTTTGTGCCTGAACTGAAGCCAAACTAACTATAAACAATGTAAAAAATAAACACTTCATGTTTTTTTATGATTCAAACATTAAATAAATTTAATAGCAATTTCAAATATAAGAATTTTCATAAAAAAGACCTGAAAAATTTCAGGTCTTAGTATTTATTCTTGCATTATCTATTTCTCTTTTGTTCTCTTGCTAACAAAGTGTTTTTTAACAACATTGCAATGGTCATTGGTCCTACTCCACCTGGAACTGGCGTAATGTAAGACGCTTTTTTGGAAACGTTTTCAAAATCTACATCACCCACAATTCTATAGCCTTTCTCGGTGGTTTCGTCTTCAACTCTTGTGATTCCTACATCAATTACAACTACATCGTCTTTTACCATTTCTGCTTTTAAGAAGTTGGGAACACCTAATGCTGAAATTATAATATCTGCTTGCGAAGTTATTTGGTTGATGTTTTTAGAATGGCTGTGCGTAACTGTTACTGTTGAATTCCCAGGAAATCCTTTTCTTCCCATTAAAATTCCCATTGGTCTACCTACAATATGACTTCTTCCGATAACTACGGTGTGTTTTCCATCGGTTGGAACATTGTATCGTTCTAATAATTCTAAAATTCCAAACGGAGTTGCTGGAATAAAAGTAGACATATCTAACGCCATTTTTCCAAAGTTTTCTGGATGGAAACCATCTACATCTTTACTTGGATTAATAGCTTCAATGATTTTTTGGGTGTCGATTTGTTTTGGTAAAGGCAACTGAACAATGAATCCATCAATAGCATCATTTTCGTTCAATTCTTTGATTTTTTTCAAAAGTTCTGTTTCTGAAGTTGTGCTTGGCATTTTAATCAAAGTAGATTCAAAACCAACTCGCTCGCACGATTTTACTTTACTTCCCACATACGTTAAACTCGCTCCATCATTACCAACAATGATGGCTGCTAAATGAGGAACTTTTTCACCATTAGCTTTCATTTGAGCTACCTCAGCAGCGATTTCATTTTTAATATCTTCCGATACTTTTTTTCCGTCTAATAATTGCATTTGCTCTTGTTTCAGGTTTAGTGTTTTGGGTTTAAAGTTGTGTGATACCCAAAACTAATAGTTAGTATATTTAAAAAAAATTAAGGTTTAAAACTTTCATAACTTGAAATTTTAAACCTTAAACTATGATTTATATTTTTGGCATTCCGCCTTTCATTCCGGCCATGGCTTTCATCATGTTTTTTCCGCCACCGCCTTGCATCATTTTCATCATTTTGCTCATTTGGTCAAATTGTTTCATCAATTGATTCACTTGCTCAATTTTTGTTCCCGAACCTTTAGCAATTCTCGTTTTACGTTTTACATCGATTAAAGATGGTTTGCTTCTTTCAATTGGCGTCATTGATTGAATGATAGCTTCAATATGTTTGAACGCATCGTCTTCAATTTCAACATCTTTTAATGCTTTTCCAGCTCCTGGAATCATTCCAACAAGGTCTTTCATATTCCCCATTTTCTTGATTTGCTGAATTTGCGCCAAGAAATCGTCGAAACCAAATTCGTTTTTAGCGATTTTCTTCTGTAATTTTCTTGCTTCTTCTTCGTCGTATTGCTCTTGTGCTCTTTCTACTAAGGAAACAACGTCTCCCATTCCCAAGATTCTATCCGCCATACGATTTGGATAAAACACGTCGATAGCTTCCATTTTTTCACCCGTACCGATGAATTTAATTGGTTTGTTTACTACCGATTTAATTGAAATAGCTGCTCCACCACGCGTATCACCATCTAACTTTGTTAAGATAACTCCGTCAAAATTTAATCTATCGTTGAATGCTTTTGCTGTATTCACGGCATCCTGACCTGTCATAGCATCCACAACAAATAAAGTTTCGTGTGGTTCAATTGCTTTGTGAACGTTTGCAATTTCGTTCATCATTTCCTCATCAACTGCTAAACGACCAGCGGTATCGACAATTACAACATTGAAACCATTTTCTTTAGCATGTTTGATAGCGTTTTGAGCAATTTCAACAGGGTTTTTATTTTCTGGTTCTGAATAAACTTCAACACCAATTTGTCCACCCACAACATGCAACTGGTTAATTGCTGCTGGACGATAAATATCACAAGCTACCAATAAAGGTTTTTTGTTCTTTTTAGTTTTAAGAAAATTAGCTAATTTTCCCGAAAAAGTAGTTTTACCAGAACCTTGTAAACCCGACATCAAAATCACGGTTGGGTTTCCTGATAAATTAATTCCAGCGGCATCACCACCCATTAATTCGGTCAATTCATCTTTAACAATTTTCACCATTAACTGACCTGGCTGTAACGTAGTTAATACGTTTTCACCAATTGCTTTTTCTTTTACTCTTGTAGTAAAATCTTTAGCAATTTTAAAGTTAACGTCGGCATCTAATAATGCTCTACGTACTTCTTTTAAAGTATCGGCAACATTTACATCGGTAATTTTACCATGACCTTTAAGTAGGTGTAACGCTTTATCTAACTTATCGCTTAAATTATCAAACATAATTCTGAATTTGTGTAATGAAGTGCAAAGATAAGATAAAGTTATAAAGTCGCAAAATAGTAGTTTACTTAAAAAATGTTTTCTTGAATTATAATTTCAGAATAATAAACTGTCTGAATTTTAAATTCGGAAGGCATTGGTTTTTTATGTAACAAAATAGAATGCTGTTAGTCTAATTAAAACATAATCAATTTATATAACTAATTAGCCATGATCTTAACAACAACTAATTCAATTGATGGTTTTAGCATTGCAGAGTACAGAGGTATTGTCTCTGGAACAGCAGTAAATATGCAAAAAATGAAAATGACTTTCAACATGCAAAAATATTACGCAGGAATAAGCGAAAGTGTTTCTGAAATCAAAGACCAAGCTTTTGAACAACTAAAATCAAATGCAGAAAAATTAAATGCCAATGCAGTTGTGGGAATTAATGTGGATATTGAATTGACAACCAGTAATTATGTCATAGTAACTATAACAGGGACAGCTGTTAGTATTATTAAAAGATAGTTAAGCATTATTATAAAAAAAACCAGCTTTTGTAGCTGGTTTTTTAGTATTTATTATAAACTAATTCTTTTCAAATGTCAAATAATCAGTTCCTCCATTACCTCCACTAACATCAATTAATTCAATTTTAGTAGCGGTATAACTCACAATTTCCCAATCATCTGTTAAATCATCAGTGAAAGAATTGGGAGCTGGCGCTACAAAAGCAATATTGAAATCTAAATCATTATCTGGATTGTCATCATTGGAAGTACTTGTAGTAACTGACCATGTTCCATTATAACTAGTAGAATTTGAAGCAGTTAAAACTCCATTTGAATTAAACGTAAAAATGTAATTTGAATAATTATTTGTTTCATTCACCCCATTGTCATCATATAATGTAATTCTCCAAGTGCCAGAAGTTACCGTGTTAACAACAGGTGTTGGATTAGCTGTTGAATTAGAATTATCATCATTGGAGCACATTGAAGCTACATTTAAAACAAACAACAATGATAAAATTGAGAATAATTTAAATTTTTTCATAATTTATTTTTTTTAAAAAGCTAAATTATAAAAAATTATTTAACTTTAGTCTTGTATTTTAAATACTTTTCTCAAAATATCTTCCATTAAACACCATTTGGTAATGGATGATTGTAATAAATTAGCGCCTACAAAAATGTTAAACCACTTTTAACAAATCTGTTTTTTGCAACATTCCGTTTTTAAAATAATTTTCAACCAATTTTAAATTGCCCTGCGCAGTTGTATTCGCTTTTTCTAAGACTTTCACTGCTTTGTAAGCCAATTGCAATTGCATGTATGCTTTTGAAACTTCCAATTCTAAATATTCTTTAGTTCGTTCCGTTTGTAATTGAAAAGCGTCCATTTTTTCTTTAGCGGCTTGTCTTGCATATAAACCATCTAAATTAAAAAGAGGTTGTTGTACTTCGATTTTAGTTGCGAAGTTTTGCGTTTTTTCAGGATTATTCAACAACGCAGGATTAAAATCGGAAGCAGTTAAGATTTCCTGATTTAATTTTGACCCAAATGCCATTAACGGATTCGTTGTTGAAATTCCGGTATGCGAAACATTAATATTGGGCAAAAAAAGTGCATTTGATTGACGATAATCCGCTTTAGCGGATTGAAATGATTTTTCGGCCACTTTAATTTGAAGATTATTTTCAGTGACTTTTTGCAACAAATCATTTTTTGAAATCGATAAGGTATCTTGCGCATACAAATTGGCAGTTCCCAAAGCAATTACTATTACTAGTTTGATTTTCTTCATCATTTTGTTTTCATTTTATTACTGAACAAAAGTACGATGCCAAAAAACCATAGTCGGTAACAAGATTTACACAGACTTGTAATATATGTTACATAAAAAAACGCCCCGATAAAATCGAGGCGTTTTGAATTTGTTTAGCAAAAAACTATTCAGCTTTTTTCTCAGCAGCTTTTTTAGATGAACAACATCCACCAGTTTTAGCATCAGAACCACATGATTTTTTATCTGAAGTTGAACATGATTTTTCAGTTTTAGTGGTTTCTTTTTTTGCTTTTTTCTTTGGCTCTTGAGCGTTAACATTCATTGAAAACATAAAAGCTGCAACAGCTAGGATAGAAACTAATTTTTTCATTGTATTTATTTTTAAATTGTTATTTATTCTTTTTTGTTGGCATTATACTATTACAAATATATATAATTTTAGAAATAGTACTCTTAATATTTTATTAATTTAACAGTTATTACTTTTTAATAACTTTTTGAGATCTATAAAATTTATCATCAAAAATAAAAGTAATAATCACAAATTCTGATTGAATAGAATTCAAATCAAAACTCATTGTATTGAAACCCTGTTTTACATCTTCGATCTCACCTTCTTCAACAATTTTACCTTCTATAGTAGTTAAAATATAGTTGACTTTTGCTAAATACGGTATATCAAACTGAATTCTAACAGTGTCATTTGTTGTTGGATTAGGCGAAACACTAAAGGAAAAAGGATTTTTTCCCTCGATTTGAGGTGTGCTCAATGAGGTGTTTTTAACTAATTTCACTTCATATACAGTTGGATCGGCACTCGTTAAATTAGTTTGATTATCTGTAAATGCTGAAAGAGAAGAACTTTGTATACCTCCAAATAAATGTCCAATTACAAATTCATTCGCTATAATATTTGACAGTTGAATAACTTCATTTGAATAATGTGGAAGTGATTCATTTGGAATAAATTCGGCTCCAGCTCCTTTTAAATTTGGCATTTCAACAGGTAATTGATATTCAAATAAATCTCCTGATGAAGTTCGAGTTGTTCTACTAATTGTTTTTACAAACGGAACCGTATTATCCTGAACTAAATTACCCGCTTGATAATAATACTGACTCATGCCTCCAAAAAATAAATTGTGCATTTGATTTAACGTAGCATCATATAAACAAGCTTTTCCACTGTGATAATTACTCAAATATTGATTGAATTGAGTTTGCGGATAATAACCCGATGACTTTATATCAACCGGATATAAAAATGGCAAATCAACCGCAATTTGAAATACGCCTGACGAAATGGTATATCCTAATTCACCATCAGGAAATACTTGAGGCAATAAATTATAATCTCGACGGTGTAAATGAACCGCATCTACAATTTCTTCATAATTAGCATAACTCAAACTCGCTCCCGAATTATCAATCGTGAATTTTCGGATAGCATTCGAATACGTTTGGGTAAACGTTGGATTGTTCATTGGGTTATATCTTCCATCAAAACGATGTCCACCTACCAAATAAAAAGTAGTGCCAATTTTTGCTAATTGCCCACCCGTAATCGCAAAAACATCATTTGAGATTTGTTTGAAATAAGATGTTATTGGAGTTCCTGCTATAATAGCATTTATCAAATTCGGCACATCAACTGAAGTTAAATTATTGAACGTTTTGTGATCGGCAGCCAAAGTGGCATAAGCATATCCGCCCACGATAAACAAGTCATCTCCGTCTTGATAAAAATTCATATTAGTTGATTGTAACTGCTCTTTAATTCCTGTTGGAAGAGAATTCACTGAAGCCGACCATGATTGTTGGGTAGCAATATCAACTACATATAAATCCGTATTATTTTGCGCTCCAGGAAAAGCATTAAAAGGCTGACGTTCGTGAACACCATCTTTTCTTCCGCCAATAATAAGCCATTTACCATTATGTTGGGCAAAAGCATACGAATGTAATCCTGGCAAACCTGAAACGGTTACTGGTATTAACACCACATCATAATCAAATGTTGTTTGTGCTATTGATGATTGTAAAAACATTAACAATAACAGCATGAAATATTTTTTCATTGTATAAAATTATAAGTTAAGCTCCTGAAAAAACAGGAACCATAAATAAACTTTTTAAATTTCTAAATGAAAAATTTAGGCGGATGCCAAATTGAATGTTGGTATTTTGGAATAAAAATCTTTTCGTAGTTTGATTTTTCTTTTTCGGTATTAAATTCTGGAGATAAAATTTCAGCACTAAAATCCAATTCAGCTACAAATTGAACGGGACTAAAATTCAAACTCATGATAATTTTTCCTTTTTCACAACCTGAAGATTCAGAATCTAAATTATGACAAGTTTGTTCACAATTTTCACTAGCAAGCATTTTAATAGCTCTTACTGATGGCAAAGCCACCAAAAGCAATAAGTAAATGCATAATATGTGAACTAAAAATTTCATTTAACAAATATAGATAAACTACAAAAAAAACAGGTAACAATTGTTACAAAAGGAATTAGGATTTCTTCTTTTTAAAAAAATCACCAATCATATTAAAAAGTAACCCGCCTAAAACGCCACCATATAAAGTACTATTCATTGGTTTTGAAGTAATAGAACAAGTTCCGGAAACACAACCAACATAATGGTAATAAGCGTATCCAGAAATTAATCCGATTCCAACTCCAATAGCAGTAATGATGATTTCTTTTTTATTCATTTTGTTTTAAAAAAACAAAGTTACATTACATAAAGTAATTCAAAAGCAACATATGTTACTAAAACTGAAAATAAATAAAAGGTTGAGTTCCTGAAGAAGCTGTTGCGTAAACTACCCAATAAATCAATCCTAATAAAACAGCTTTAAAAACTAACGGGATAGTTGAAAAAGTTTTTTGCATGAAAGCAATAGTTTTTACTGGAATAAAATGCCAAACCACTCCGATTACTAATAACAAAAACACATTTTTATATCCTAATACAATCGTTTGCCATTGATCATAATTGAACGTTAATTTGCCTATGTTTTTAATGACTTGAAATGCCGTTGCAAAGTCTTTAGCTCTGAAAAACAACCAACAAAACACAACAAAATGGAAAGTCAAGATAACTTGAATGGTTCGAACAAACATGTTTTTTGGAAATTTAATAAACTGACCAAAGAATTTCTCAACCACTAAAGCCAATCCATGTAAAACACCCCAAACAACAAATTTCCAGGAAGCGCCGTGCCATAATCCACCTAATAGCATCGTCATAAATAAGTTGAAATAGGTTCTGATTTTTCCTTTTCGATTTCCGCCCATTGAAATATACAAATAATCGCGTAACCAAGTGGAAAGCGAAATATGCCATCTTCTCCAAAATTCGGTAATAGAACCTGATTGATAAGGCGTTCTAAAGTTATCTGGTAACCAGAATCCCATTAATAAAGCTAATCCAATTGCTATGTCAGAATAACCTGAGAAGTCACAGTAAATCTGAATCGCATAACCATAAGAAGCCATCAAATTTTCGAAAGCGGTATAACTATTTGGCGCATCAAAAACACGATCCACAAAATTGGTCGAAATGTAATCTGAGATGACTGCTTTTTTAATTAATCCACCAATAATTAAGAATAAAGCACGATTGAAATCTTCTTTCGTTAACTTTAACTTCTCATAAATTTGCGGAATAAAATCACTCGCTCTTACAATTGGTCCCGCTACTAATTGTGGAAAAAATGAAACGAAGAATAAAAAATCCATAAAACTTTTCGTGGGTTCTAATTCTCTTCTGTAAACATCTATGGTGTAACTTAACGTTTGGAAGGTGTAGAATGAAATTCCAACGGGAAGAATAATATCTTCAAACTTCATAGTTCCATCGAAAAGTGAATTATAATTATCAATGAAGAAATTGGTATATTTAAAATAAGCCAACATTCCTAAGTTTATCAACAAACTCAATATCATGTAGAATTTGCGATAGCCTTGCTTGGCTTCTTCATAAATTAATCGCGATAAAACATAATCAACTACAGATGAAAAAATCAACAATCCAAAATAAATACCACTGCATTTATAATAGAAAAACAACGAAAATAATACGACATAAGTAATTCGAAAATAATGTGTTTTACGCGATAAAATATATATCACATAAAAAATTAGGAACAAACCAAGAAACAAAGCGCTATTGAATAAAAGCGGTTGTTTTGGATTGAATAAAAACCAATTTTTCATGGTTTCTAAATCGATATTCCCAACATTTTCAAGAAACCAATTTTGTAAATTAAAAAGTGCTCTCACTATTATTTTGTTGATTTAAATAATTCGTATGATTGTAAAAAAGCCTCAAAAAACAATTCGCCTTGCTTTTCATATCCTGCTTTTGAATAATGTACTTTATCTCTTGCCATATAGCCTTTTGCTACATTTCGTTTTATGGATTTATTACCCCCAAAAACTTGAAGTAAATCCCATACGGCATAATTTTTTAGATTCGCATTTTCTTCGATTAATTCGGCATATTTTTCAATAAAAGTATTTTTATATTTTCGGTGTAAAACCGATGGTGGTGGCGTCATTACCAAAACACAAGCTTGCGGATTCTTATCTTTTATTCCTTGAATCATTTGGTTCAAATTTGCAAAATACTGCTCACCCGATTGTTTGTCAAAACTTTCATTGGTTCCCAAAGATATAATCACTAAATCAGGATTTAATACTGGCAATTGTTCATTAAACAATCGAAATTTATTGTAATCGGAAGCTTTCGCTCCATTTACTCCAATACTATGATAAATAACCCCCGAATTATTATTTTCCAAAACCAATCCGTTTAAAGCAAAATAGTCAATTTCTTGATTGGGAACAATCGCAATTTTATCTAAAGGTGTTTCCGAATAATAATCGTTTGAAAATAATGAAGGTTGTAATTCTATTGGAATGTATTCCGTTTTTGTACTCGTTTTTGATTGGGTTGCTTTGCTTGGAATGGTTAACACTTTTCCATCGCGAATCATATCACTTTTTAAACCATTTGCTTTTTTCAATGCTTTTAGAGAAACATTATATTTATCGGCAATTCCACCTAAAACTTCTCCTGGTTTTACCTTGTGGGTGATTTTTTTTGGAACTTTTCGTTCAACGACAATATTTTTATGAGACACTGAAACATCAAACAAATTGACATTTTGGGGTGTAATCACTTTTATTTTTGTGAAATTAAATTGTGCATCTTTTACATTCAATTGAATTGCTAAATCATCGGAGTTTGCTTCCATGGAAAAACCACTTAAACCAACAGGACGATTTTCATCGGCATATAAATTCCTGAAACTTTGAAAATTTCCTGAAGCAGAATAGCGAATAGGCGCGCTGTTATTTGTCTTAGCCACACTATATGGAAAAGTAAATCCAAAACCACCATTACCAAATACTTTTTGGAATTGAGTTCTAATTTTTGCCGTAAACAAATCTGCTTGAATGTGTGAATCGCCAATATGAACAATATTAATCTTACCGGATTTACTTTGCTCTAATTGGTACATTTTTTCATAAAACGTCAAAAGCGCATTCGGATTGTGAATATCATTTCCTGTAAAAGTAACTTCGATAGAATCAACTACAGCAATATCTACATAAACCGAATCCATTGGAACGAATAAAGTGTCTTGAGAAAATCCGAAAAATGAAATTCCCAGCAAAAGCATCAATAATCTATTCTTCATAAACGGAGTCTTTATTAACAATAACACTATCTTTTTTCACTGGAGCAGCGGGCTTTTTACGCTTTTTTCTTAACTCTTTATACATTTCGTAGCCTTGATTTAATTGCGTAAAAATCAAATTAGCAGCTTGTTTTGCCCCTCTATGATTAAAATGCGTGTAATCTTTATTAGCTCTGGCTGGCTCTTGTTCTACCCATTGAATCATAGAACCATCGCCTCCCATTAGGGTGTACATATTTACAAAACTCGATTCTGATTTTATAGCATATCGCTTTTGTGCTGTATTTAAAGGAACAACAGCAGAATCTGTTTTCATTTCCAAATCGTATTTTGTAGATTTATCTGCTGTGGACACAATCAAAATAGCCACACCTGGAAAACATTCTTTCAAATGCGCTATCACTTTTGTCATTCGTTTTTCGTACCATCCGTAATTTAACGAACCGTAATTCAAGACATTAGCACCATATTGCAACACGATTAAATCGTAATCCAATTTCGAATGAAATGCACGCATGGTTGCCACATCAAAACTTCCAATTGGTAAACCTGAATTTCCTCTATTCGAAAAATTATCCACGTGAGCGCCTTTTCCGTCATCAAAATTGAATCCGTAAATAGGAATAGAATCGGCTTTTTTGAAATTCACTTTGATACTTTTTAAATTTCCTTCCGATAAAGCTATCGTATTAACCAATTTATTAGGTGTCAATTTCTTTACAATGGTATCGGCGCCCGACATATAAAATACTTTTCCTTCTTTATTCGACGAGCTTCCGTAGAATAAAGTTGGACGAGGTAATTCTGAAGCAAATCTTGTTTTATTCGCTTTATATTTTACCCAAGCTACATTTGAAGTATCATTCGCGTAAAACACATGACCATTAACTCCAAATGGATTGGATGGACGCTTTACTTTTAAATATGATTGTGTTTTCCAGTTTCCTGAAAATTCGTGAGTAATTGAACTACGAGAACTCGCCGATTCAGAAGTAATATTCACAAATCCAACACCTTGACCTCCAAATTTTTCTTGCAAATACGTTCTGAAATCTTTTACTATTAAATCGCCATCCGTCATCGAATCACCAAAATAAGCGACACGAACATTGCCTTCTTTTTTGGTTTCTAATTGGAATAGTTTTTCAAAAAATGTCGCTAAATATTGATTTCCAGTATATTCTTCAAAAGTTTCTGGCGGAAATTGAATGCCGTTTACCACTTTGTAATCAATAACGGTTTTCGCCATAGAATCTTCTAAAACTTCACCTTCATCTTCGGCAATAGCTTCTAAAAGTAAACTGTCTACTACTACATTTTTGGAATCTAATTTACTTTCCGTAAATATTTTCTTAGGCAAAAACGTTTTGAATGCCAAAAAAGACAATCCAGAAACGATTACCACGATTAAAGTTTGAAAAAAATATTTTGATGTATTCATTTATTAAATTTCAATTTCAAGTACAAATTCAAAAAAAAAGATTAAGTTCTAACTCGTAACTTTAGACTCGCAACTCTTCTTACATTCTCTCAGGAACTTCAATTCCCAATAACTGAAATGCATTTTTTATGGTGTTTCCAAATGATTTTGACAATTGTACTCTAAACACTTTTTTATCGTGATTTTCTTCTCCTAAGATTGAAACCTGTTGATAGAATGAATTGAATTCTTTTACCAAATCATAGGCATAATTCGCAACCAACGCCGGACTATGATTGGCTGCCGCATTTTGAATAACTTCAGGGAATAATTGCACTTGCTTGATTAATTCTTTCTCTTTTTCGTGTAATTCTAATCCCGAAATCGAAATTGAAGTATCAAAATCTGCTTTTCTCAAAATTGACTGAATACGAGCGTAAGTATACTGAATAAATGGTCCTGTATTTCCTGCAAAATCAACTGATTCTTCTGGATTGAACATCATTTGTTTTTTTGGATCCACCTTTAACATATAATATTTCAACGCACCTATACCGATAGTTTTAAACAACACCGCTTTTTCATCTTCAGAATAGCCGTCTAATTTCCCTAATTCTTCTGAAATAGTTTGCGCTGTCGTAGTCATTTCTGCCATTAAATCATCTGCATCGACAACTGTTCCTTCACGAGATTTCATTTTCCCAGAAGGCAATTCCACCATTCCGTATGATAAGTGATATAAGCTATCAGCCCAATCAAATCCTAATTTTTTCAAGATTAAGAATAACACTTTAAAGTGATAATCTTGCTCGTTTCCAACGGTGTAAACCATTCCTCCAACATCTGGAAAATCTTTCACACGTTGGATAGCTGTTCCGATATCTTGCGTCATGTAAACCGCTGTTCCATCTGAACGAAGCACGATTTTTCTATCCAAACCATCCGCAGTTAAATCAATCCAAACCGAACCATCTGGATCTTTCTCGAAAATACCTTTTTCTAAACCAAATTGCACTACTTCTTTCCCTAGTAAATACGTGTTTGATTCGTAATAATTAGGAATATTGAAATTAACACCTAAATTTTTATAAGTTTGCTCAAAACCATCATACACCCATTGGTTCATGGTCTTCCAAAGTTCAATAACTTCTGGTTTTCCATTTTCCCAATCTAAAAGCATTTGTTGTGCTTCCAAAATGGATGGTGCTAGTTTTTTTGCTTCATCTTCAGTTTTACCTTGAGCGATTAATTCTGAAATTTCTTTTTTGTATTGTTTGTCGAATTCCACATAGAAATTCCCAACCAATTTATCACCTTTCAATCCTGTTGATTCTGGTGTTTGTCCGTTTCCGAATTTCTGCCAAGCCAACATCGATTTACAGATATGAATTCCTCTATCGTTGATAATTTGCGTTTTGTATACTTTTTTTCCAGAAGCTTTAATGATTTCGGCAACTGAATAACCCAATAAATTATTACGAATATGCCCTAAATGCAAAGGTTTGTTAGTATTTGGCGAAGAATATTCCACCATTACCGCTTTCTCGCCTTCTTTTGGAGCTACAAAACCAAATGTTTCGTTGTTTTTAATCGTATTGAAAAATTCTACATAAAAAGCATCTGAAATCACGATGTTTAAAAATCCGCCTACGACATTGAACTTAGCCACTTCATTTACATTCGCTACTAAGTAATTTCCAATCTGATTTCCGATTTCAATTGGGTTACCTTTTAATTCTTTTACCAAAGGAAAAACTACCATAGTAATATCACCTTCAAACTCTTTCCTAGTAGCCTGAAATTCAAATTTTTCAATAGAAATATTGAACAATTCAAGAACTGCTTTTTGGATGTGTGTTGTTAATGTGTTATGTAATGTCATTTTTACCTGATTTTTAGAACGCGCAAAGGTAATAAATACTAATTAGTGATTAGTAATAAGTGAATAGTTTTTTTTGATTAAAAAATTATTTTCAAAATTGCTGTAACAATTTACAAATGTTGAAGTCTACTAATCACAATCATCAATCATTTTAATTAAAAACAAACAAATGAAACTTAAATTAATTATTGCATGTTTCTTCTGCTCGATTGCTTTTGGATTTGCACAAAATTCAGGAAGTATCAAAGGAAAGGTAATTGACAATAAAACCAATGAACCTTTGCCTTACGTAAACATTATTCTTAAAGATAATGATAAGATTGTTACAGGAGGTGTAACCACTGAAGATGGTAATTTTGCCATCAACAAGTTAACATTGCAAAAATATACTGTAGAAATTCAATTTATTGGATACACAACAGTTGTTAAAAACATTGATTTATCTTCTGATGCTAATCAAAACTTAGGCACAATAGCTATTTCAGAAGACGTTTCAGAATTAAAAGATGTTGAAGTTGTGGCAGAACGTTCAAACATGGTACAAAAAATCGACAGAAAAGTAATTAATGTTGGAAAAGATTTAATTGCTTCAGGAACAACTGCATCTGAAATTATGAATAACATTCCAACGGTAAGTATTGACCCTCAAACGAAAGAAATTAGCATGAGAGGAAATAGTAATGTACGTGTGCTTATTGATGGAAAACCTTCGAATGTTTCGGTAGAGCAATTGTTACAACAAATTCCTTCGGCATCCATTAAGCAAATTGAGTTGATTACGAATCCTTCTGCAAAATATAATCCAGAGGGAATGAGCGGCATCATCAACATTATTTTACATAAAAATTCGCAAGATGGTTTTAATGGTTCTATCAACACAGGAGTTACTTTCGGAATTACACCCAAAACCAACTCAGCTTTAAATATGAATTACCGTGTTGGGAAAGTAAATTTTTACTCCAATTATGGTTTTAATCACGGAATCAATGCTAATAATGGTTTTGTAGATAGCGAAAGAACCAATCAAGAAAATCGTCAAGATTTTAATTTTAGAAACAAAAACAATTCGCATCTATTAAAGTTAGGAATGGATTATTACATCAACGACAAAAGCACATTATCTGCTTACACCAATCAAAGTTTTACATCTGGAACAGGTTCTGGTTTGACTACTGTAGTTTATGACGACCCAATTGCGAATAGAAACACAACACAACTTTTTGGAAGTAGAGGAAACAATAAAAACCAAACTTACGATATGGTTTTTAAACATGATTTTGAAAAGAAAGATGAAAATTTAGAGATTCAATTAAACTACTCACACACGGTGAATGATGAGAATACTGTGTACGATGAAACAATTTCGAATCCAACTTTTAATTTTTACAGAACCAATATTGTAAAAGGAACCACTGATTATTTTCAGTTTAATGCCGATTATATCAACCCTATAACTGAAACTACAAAATTGGAATTAGGTGTTGAAACAAGAATTCAAAATTCGGGTAACCGTTTTAATGATATTAATCCGAGTTTTACAAGCGCTGACAATTCGTTTGAATTTGGAAGAAATATTTATTCGGCTTATGCAAATCTAGGAAAGCAAATTGGAAAATGGAGCGGTCAACTTGGTGTTCGTTTAGAATATTTTGACTTAGATGCCGATTTTGCAATTAATGAAACAAATCCAAGTTTTTCAGATGCTCAAAATATTTCTGATGATTTGTTTACAGCATATCCATCTGCATTTTTAACATATACAGCAAACGATAAAAATTCATTTAATTTCAATTATTCAAGAAGAGTTGACCGACCAAGTATTGGACAAATTAGTCCAATTAGAGAATGGACAACTCCTTTAATGGAATCAAGAGGAAATCCAGGATTAGTTCCTCAGTTTACTAATTCATTTGAAGTAAATTATACGAGAAACACAAAAATTGGTTCCATAACAAGTGGCGTGTTTTACAGAAGCATTTCAGATGAAATTTCAAGAACCGTTTATAACGACCCAAATAACCCGAACAGAAATATATTATCGTATGATAATTTTGATAATAATGACGCTTTTGGAATAGAAACTTCGGGAAATTTAAAATTTACACAATGGTGGTCAGTGAATGCAAGTGCTGATGTGTATTTTAAAACTGCTAAAGGAACGATTCAAAATGCTAGTACAAATGCATTAGAAAACGCAGAAATAGATGTAACTACTTTTAATGCAAGAATCAACAATAGTTTTACCGCTACAAAAGATTTACGTTTTCAATTGTTTGGAATGTATAGAGGAAAAGACCGAGGATTGCAATATGACAGAAAAGCAATGTATAAAATGGATTTTGGAGCAACCTACAACATCTTAAAAGGAAAAGGAACAATTACTGCAAGATATAATGATGTTTTTGAAAACATGCGTTTTGCATTTGATGGTAATATCCCATTTAGACAACAAGGTGCTTTTTATTGGGAAAGTCAAACGTTTTATATTGGATTCAACTACATTTTTGGTGGCGGAAAAAACCGTGCTTTAGCAAGAAAACAAAGAGATGCGAATGAAACTAGTGGCGGTGGTGGAATGTTTTAATTAGGCATTAGGCAAAAGTAAAAAAGCGTTCTGAAATTCAGAACGCTTTTTATCTATATTCTATTTTCTTAATTCTATTCTCTAAAACTACCATCTAATAATCACACTCCCCCAAGTAAATCCAGAACCAAAAGCAGCTAAAACTACCAAATCTCCTGATTTGATTTTACCTTGTTCCCAAGCTTCGGTTAAAGCAATTGGAATAGAAGCGGCAGTTGTATTTCCGTATTTTTGAATATTATTGAATACTTGGTCATCCGTTAAACGAAATTTCTGTTGAATGAATTGTGAAATTCTCAAATTCGCTTGATGTGGCACCAACATATTAATATCTGAAACTTGTAAATTATTCGCTTGCAACCCTTCGTTAATGACTTCACTAAAACGAACCACTGCATTTTTAAACACAAATTGTCCGTTCATGTATGGATAATAACTTTCGTCATTTGGATCTTTATCAGTAATGATATCGGTTATCCAACGTTTTCCCATTCCTGGAGCAATTAATGATAATTCTTCGGCATGTTGTCCTTCCGAATGTAAATGAGTAGATAAAATTCCTTTAGTCAAATCTTCTTCTCTTGAAAGTACGGCTGCTCCTGCTCCATCTCCAAAAATTACTGAAACTCCTCTTCCGCGAGTCGTCATATCTAAACCAGTTGAATGCAATTCAGAACCGATTACTAAAACGTTTTTATACATTCCGGTTTTGATGTATTGATCGGCAATTGAAATCGCATATACAAATCCAGAACATTGGTTACGAACATCTAAAGCGCCAACCGTTCTTAAACCTAAATCGCGTTGTACTAAAACACCTGGACCTGGAAAATAATAATCAGGGCTCAAAGTAGCAAAAATAACAAAATCGATATCTTCATTAGCCACTCCAGAACGTTCGATGGCAATTATAGCTGCTTTTACACCCATTGAAGTAGTTGTATCTTCTCCTCTTATAACATGACGACGTTCTTGAATTCCAGTTCGTTCTTGAATCCATTCGTCGTTTGTTTCCATGATTTTTGACAAATCATCATTGGTTACAATATTTTCGGGCACGTAATAACCTAATCCTGATATTTTTGAGTGGTACATATTCTAAATGGTATTTTTTATATAACAAAAATACGAAATTAATATTTTAAGATCGACTTATTTAGAATTTGATAATTCCAAGTAAACATCTTTTCCAGTTTCAATTTCAGACACATTTTCAAAAAATAGAATTTGATTCCCAAATTTCGCTTCAATCAAATAATGACTTCCTCTGAAATAAGAATTTACAACTTCCACTTTTAAATCAGAACTCATGGAAACTTTCAATTGATGTGGATACACAAATTGTAGCTTTCCGCTAATTTCAATTTCATTCACATCTCCAAATAAAGAGGCTACATAGTTGTCTTTTGGATTTTCGTAAATAAACTTTGGAATACCCCTTTCAATAATTTTCCCCTCTCTCATTATAGCAACCTCATCGGCAAATGCTAAAACATCAGTGCTATCGTGAGTGGCAACAATACAAGTTACATTTTGTTCTTTCAAATACGCAAATAACTTTCTTCGAAGACTATTTTTTCTAAAATTATCAATATGACTAAAAGGTTCATCCAGTAATAATACTTCGGGTTCTAATGCTAATACTCTTGCCAAAGCCACACGTTGCATTTGACCACCACTCAACAACTTTGCTTTCACATCAGCATATTGTGTCATTTCAACAATTTCCAATAATTCAGCTATTCGCGATTGTTTTTCTTCTGGAAAAAAATTAGAAAGATACTTTCCTACATTTTCAGCCACCGTAATAAAAGGCATCAAATCAAAATCTTGTGCCAAATATTTCATAAAAGGCATTCCTGGTATTAAATGAAATTTTGGACCCAACACTTCTGTTTCGTTCCAAAAAATTTGCCCTTCCTCTAAATCATATAATCCGTAAAGCAATTTTAGCAAGGTACTTTTACCACATCCACTTTCGCCAATCAAAGCTAAATTTTTTCCTTTAGTCAACCCAAAGGAAATGGAGTGTAAATTAGGTTGATTATCATACGAATAAGAAATGTTTTTTACAGCCAGCATAACTGAGTTTTTTTTGCAAATATAAAACTAATTTTATGTCAATTTGTCATTAAACTCAGTTTGGTACTTGTTTTGAAGTTAAGAGAAACCATAATTGTTTAACTAAAAATTTTAAAATATGGCATCAGGAAAAATTAATGTTTCAGTAGAAAACATCTTTCCCTTAATTAAAAAGTTTTTGTACAGCGACCACGAAATTTTTCTTCGTGAATTAGTATCGAATGCGACAGACGCTACTTTAAAATTAAAACACTTAACCAGTATTGGGGAAGCTAAAGTAGAATATGGCCATCCAATCATCGAAGTTAAAATTGACAAAGAAGGCAAAAAACTGCACATTATTGACCAAGGTTTAGGAATGTCTGCTGATGAAGTGGAAAAATATATCAATCAAATTGCGTTTTCAGGAGCTGAAGAGTTTTTAGAAAAGTATAAAGATTCTGCCAAAGATTCAGGAGTAATTGGTCATTTTGGATTGGGATTCTACTCAGCTTTTATGGTTGCTTCTAAAGTAGAAATCATAACAAAATCTTACAAAGACGAACCAGCAGCACATTGGACATGCGACGGAAGTCCAGAATTTTCATTAGTTCCTCACGATAAAACCGATAGAGGTTCGGAAATCATATTGCATATTGCTGAAGATTCGTTAGAATTTTTAGAAGAATTTAAAATCCGTGAATTGTTGACGAAGTATAACAAATTCATGCCTATTCCAATTAAATTTGGAACCAAACAAGAAGCACTTCCAAAACCAGAAGACGCGCCAGAAGATTACAAAACAGAATACGAAGAAGTTGACAACATCATCAACAATCCAAATCCGGCATGGACAAAACAACCAGTGGATTTAAGTGATGAAGATTACAAAAATTTCTATCACGAATTGTATCCAATGCAGTTTGAAGAACCATTGTTCAACATTCATTTAAATGTAGATTATCCGTTCAACTTGACTGGTATTTTGTATTTCCCAAAAATGTCGTCTGACTTACAATTACAAAAAGATAAAATTCAATTATACCAAAATCAGGTGTATGTAACCGACAATGTAGAAGGAATTGTACCTGAATTTTTAGGCATGTTAAAAGGTGTAATTGATTCTCCAGATATTCCGTTAAACGTTTCACGTTCGTATTTACAAGCGGATGGTAATGTGAAGAAAATTTCGAATTACATTACCCGTAAAGTAGCGGATAAATTGAAATCGTTATTCAATGAAAATCGTGCTGATTTTGAACAAAAATGGAACGATATTAAAATCGTATTGGAATACGGAATGCTATCAGAACCAAAATTCTATGAAAAAGCAGGTGATTTCGTATTGTATCCAACAACAGAAGACCAATATTATACATTAGCAGAATTAAAAGAAGCTCTTGCACCGAATCAAACCGATAAAAACGGAAAATTAGTTGTTTTATATGCTTCAAATAAAGAGGCACAACACAGTTACATTGATATTGCTAAAGAAAAAGGATACCAAGTATTGTTATTAGATTCGCCTATTGTTTCGCATTTGATTCAAAAATTAGAAGCGGATAATGAGAATGTAACTTTTGCTCGTGTAGATGCCGATCATATTGATAAATTGATTCAGAAGGACGAAACAACTATTTCTAAATTATCTGATGATGAGCAAACAAATCTAAAATCGGTTTTAGAAGCAATTGTTCCAAAAGCAAACTACACCGTTCAGTTAGAGCCAATGGATAGCAACGCAGCACCATTTATGATTACGCAACCTGAATTCATGCGAAGAATGAAAGAAATGAGCGCAACGGGCGGTGGCGGTATGTTTGGTATGGGTAATTTCCCAGATATGTATAATTTGGTAGTGAATTCAAATTCAAATTTAGCCACTACAATTTTACAAACCGAAGACAAATCGGCTCAAGAAATTTTAATAAAACAAGCTTTAGATTTAGCAAAAATTTCACAAGGATTACTAAAAGGTGAAGAGTTAACAGCTTTTGTTAAACGTAGCTTTGAAACTTTGAAATAATATTTAAAACTTGAATTTTAATCCTGATAGGCTCTTGAAACCTATCAGGATTTTTTTATATTTGATAAATTCTTTTATATGACACTTTCTCTTGAAACTCCAGCATTACTATTCTCAGCAACATCACTAATTTTGCTTGCCTACACCAATCGTTTTTTAACTATTGCGCAAATTGTGCGTAGCTTAAAGAAAAACTATGAAGACAATCACAACAAAAGTATTTTACTTGAAATTAAAAACTTAAACTTACGATTAACCTTAATTCGTTACATGCAACTTTTTGGCGTAATGTGCTTGTTCTTATCCGTTTTTGCCATGTTACTTTTGTATGTTAGTCAAGAGACTATAGGAATTTATGTTTTTGGTGCAAGTTTACTTTGTTTATTAATTTCACTAGGTATTTCATTTTGGGAAATTAGTATTTCAGTAAACGCTCTTAGAGTTCATTTAAAAGATTTGTCGGAAGATGTTGAGTAATTAATTACCAATTGCTGGCTGATCTTCTTTTTTATCGTTATTTAAAATATTTCCTTCTTCTTTTGCTAATTTATTTTTAGTTGGAATTTTATAATTTAAGCTAATTCCAACTCGTCTTGAATCATTTTTACTTTCGTAAATTAAATTCGTTCCAAGAGCATTAAAGCCTTGTTTATTGGTATTAAAAATATCATTACAATAAACAGAAACTGATAAATTATTATCTAAGAATTTCTTAGCAAAAGTAACATCAAATTGTTGGCTAAACGGCACTCTATTTTCATAATAGTAGTAGTTTCCTCCAGTTGATGAAGTGTTGTAATTTGCTGTAAACTTAATTTTACTTGGCAACACCATTTGAGACATGGCATTAAAAAACCACAAACCTTTTCCGTTAACATCTGGTAAATTGTGCTTTTGATGTCCCACATATAAATACAAAAAATTAATCTCATCTGGATTAAAATCAAACTTTAAGATTTCTTTTAAACCTTTGGTGAACAACATGTAAGGGACTGGCAATCCAAAATTAAAATTATGAATGGTAATTTGAGGGATATTTTCTGAAATACTTGCAGCACCATCACCATCAGCTATTATCCTATTCATTACCTGATTATTCGCATCGCTACGAGAATAACTAATAAAAAAGTATTCAAAAGCGCTAATTTTTAACTCATAATTATCAAAAATGGTAGGCTCTAAATTAGGATTCCCAAAAAAGGAAACATTTGGATTTTGATAATTGGTATTGTTCGGATTTAATGCGGAAGTATTGGGTAAGCTAATCTTTTTATTATAATTAGCATTCACAAAAACTTGTGGAATAATATTGTATTGAATGCTTGCATTTGGGAAAAACCGAGTTTGATTAAATGGAATTAACTTGTCTACATCAGTATTTCCTTCAATAGAGTACGACTCCAATCTTCCTCCTAAAATAAAATCAAACTTTTTATAGGAAGATTGAAATTCAGAATAAGCGGCTAAAGTAGTTCGTTGATAATCTAAATTGATAACATCTAAACTTTGCGCTTCAAATTCTAATTTATCAGCTAAAACACCCGTTGAAAACTTAGTCTTTTCTAAAAAGGAAAGATCTTGCGAATAATCGGTTTTAAATTGATAAAATAGTTGATCATAACCATTATCCAAAACAGAATTTCCAGAAATTCTATTATTCAAATCAAAAGCATTGGCAACAGAATTTACATTAAATCGAAAATCTAATTTCTTGGTTATATCATCAAATCGCTTTTGATAATTTAAAGCAACATCATTTCGGTTGAGTTTATTTTTACTATGATCGCTGGTTGCAAATCCAAAACCACTTGCATCAATGAGCGCATCATTATTTGAAGTGGTGAAATCATAATTGACCAACAATCGGTCTTTTTTTAAATCAAATTTCAAACCTGTTTTAAAAAAATAAAAACGATTTTCTCTATCGGTTGTATTTTTAGACAACACTGTACTCTCGTTTTGAAAATTGGTACGTTGATACCCTTGATTAAAATTTTGACCCAACTGCACTTGCCAACCAAACCACTTATTTTTAACGTTTACCAATAAACTATTGTTGAATCGATGACGTGATTTATCGTAATTTGTATAACTGTATCCGTTTGAATAGGTTGCTGAAAGATATTTTTTTGCGTTTTTTGAAGTAACAATATTTATAATGGCACCGCCCGAAATAGCAGGAAATTCAGCTCCCTGCTGAGTGATAATCTCCACTTTTTCGATAGAATTAGCAGGAAGACTCTCTAAATAGGAAGTAAGCTCATTAGAGTAAATATTCAAGGGTCTTGCATCCATAAATACTTCTAATTGTTTTCCTTGATACATCATTCCGGCTACATCAGAAACTATTAATCCTGGTAATTTTTTTAATCCTTCCATTACAGAACCTGAATTCAAATGGCTTTGTTCTGAAAAATCAAATATCGTTCTATCTGCTTTTTGCTCAATACTTTTCTTTTTAGATTGAACCACAACTTCATTTAATTCAGTTGTTTTAGTAGTGTCTTTTGCTGTTTCTTGTTGAGCAAATATGGCTTGAATAGTCAATAAAGAGAAACAAATTAAAAAAATTTTCATTGGAATAGTTTATTTGCAATTAGTCAGTATTTTCTAAATTTGTTACAAAACAAACGCACTAATCTATTATCCATAGCAAAACTGGTTTTTCTGAATCTTGTAATCGAATATCTAATTTTTCCATAAATTCATTAGAAACAGCAGGACAACCCCAACTCAATGGCGCATATTTTGGATACACTTCTTTATTTTTAACAGCATTCCAAGAATGCAAAACCACTACCCTTTTTTCAGCGCTTTTATTGGTTGATTCTAGTCCATGCAACCAATACTTTACGTTGATTCCCCAAGAACTATAATCGCGATTACCTATTTTATATTTGCCTTTCATGGAGCAATGACTATTAACTCTACTATCGAATTTTACTTTTTCCCATTTAGCTGAATTTTCTTCAAATTGATCGCAGCTACCATGGGTTACTAAATTTTTATCAATAATTTTTTTTGTTTTAAAATCATAAATAAAGAATCGATTTTTACCTGAATGAACACTTAAATCAACTAAAAAATAATAGTCTTCATTAAATCCATTATTTATACAATACGCTAACGATTCGTTGTGAAATTTTGAATAATTTTTTATGGGTTCCGTTGTGTTTTCTGCATTATTACAACATAAAAAACAAACCGCAATCAATAGTAAAAAGTGTTTCATAAAAATGGGATTAAAATAACATAACTCCTATTTTTAATTTTTATTTAAGGGTATTCTGTTAAATTCTTACTAAAATTAAACCATCCAAAAAATCTTTTTTCTTTTATCTATACCCTTTTTTCTTTTTCCCTATCTTTGCGCCCCTTAAAAATCAGGAGATGTCAAAAAATAATATAATTAAAGGAGTTTTTTTAGTTGCTTTAGGTGCTACAAGCTATGGAATGTTAGCTACTTTTGTAAAACTAGCCTACCAAGAAAATTTCACAACAGCTGAAGTAACCTCGTCTCAATTCATCTATGGAATTATTGGTATTTTAATCATCAATTTATTCCAAAGAACAAAAAACAAAAATACCGCTGTAAAAGCAACTCCAAAAAACATTTTTAACCTAATGTTAGCTGGAACTTCATTAGGCATGACAAGTGTATTTTACTATTTAGCCGTTAAATACATTCCCGTTTCCATTGGAATTGTATTATTAATGCAGACGGTTTGGATGGGCGTATTATTAGAATGGTTTCTTGATAAAAAAGCACCATCAGTACAAAAAACAATTGCGGTAATTATTGTTTTAATTGGAACAGCTTTAGCTATCAATATTTTTAAAATTAACTTTAACGACCCATCAATAGATTGGGCAAACGGATTATTTTGGGGAATTTTAGCAGCAGCTTCTTTTACAACAACCATGTTTACTGCCAACAAAGTAGCATTATGTATTTCGTCAGCACAAAGAAGTTTGTATATGCTATTAGGTGGAGCAATTATTGTATTTGGGTTTAGTTTGTATACGCAAACAACGCCTTTTAACTTTGAAATTTTTACTAAATGGGGAATCGTATTGGCACTATTTGGTACAATTATTCCACCCATGCTATTAAATGCAGGATTTCCTCATACAGGAATTGGATTGGGAAGTATTGTTTCGTCATTAGAGTTACCGGTTTCAGTAATGATGGCTTATTTCTTATTAAACGAACAAGTTTTGTTAATTCAATGGGTTGGAATTGTACTGATAATTACTGCTATTATAATCATGAATATTCAATTCAAGAAAAAATAAATAGTAAATTAGCGGTGTTTTTAACATCGCTTTTTTTATGCTCGACTTGTTTCCAAAAGAGAAAATTATTTTACCGCTACCCGATGCGGTATTTGAATATTACCCCAACTTTTTTACGAATGATGAAGCCGAAGCACTATTCAAAAAAATTCACGATGAAACTAAATGGCAACACGATGAAATTACCATTTTTGGCAAGAAAATAGCGCAACCCAGACTAACTTGCTTATTTGGGAACGAAGGAAAACCCTATTCATATTCTGGCATAACCATGCATCCCAATCCTTGGAATCCTACTTTAGTATATATCAAAGAAAAAATTGAAGCAATTGCTCAACAGCATTTCACCACAGTTTTAGCCAATTTATATCGAAACGAAAAAGACAGTAACGGTTGGCATGCCGATAATGAAAAAGAATTAGGGAGAAATCCTATAATTGCATCCGTTAGCTTTGGAGAAGTGCGTAAATTTCAACTAAAGCACAACAATAATCCCGATGCTAAATTAACGCTGAATCTATCTCATGGAAGTTTATTACTAATGAAAGAAGGAAGTCAAATACATTATAAACACCAAATACCCAAAGCAACTCAATCTAAAAAAGATAGAATAAATTTAACATTTAGAACCATTCTATAAATATTCTTCAAAAAAACACATCAAGTTCAATAAAATTTTAAAATATCCAAAAAAAAACAATTGAGGCATTTTTTGAATTTATTTTTTTATTAATATTGAAGTATGAACCAATAAATCAATGAAACTAATTTTCATCTACTAAAATCAAACAAAATAACTTTTAAAATTAAAAATGAAGCCCAAGTTGGTAAAACAAATGAATCTTTTTCAAGTGTTGCCAATGAATAATTTTTTAAAAAAATGAAAAAAAATAGAATTTCAGATTTAGACCATGAAACTTTAAAAAAAGTTTTTGCTATGGCTCAAGAGGAAAAAAAACCTTTTGAAGTGTTAAAAGAAAAATTTGGCCTATCAGAAAGTGATATAACAGACTTTATGACTGAAAAATTATCTAAAGACAATTTTGAACTTTGGAAAAAGAAAGCCATTGCTAGCAAGCCAAAACCAAAACCACTAAAATTCAACCCTTTAGAAGACGATGACTTAGACAGTAAATACTATTTTAAAAATAAATTCGACTAAAAATTCAACTCTTGATCAGCAAGAGTTTTTTTTACATAAAAAATTATTTCCCACATAAAGAAAATAAGAGCGCGGAGTTGAACAACTAAAAATCTAAACTCCGCACTTATAGCATCGATAAAATCAAGTGTAAACTGCAACAACAAATTACTGAAAATAAAATTTATAGGCCCTAATTGTAACAAAAACTTCATTAATTCTACTTATCAATAATTCAATTTTGATAAAATGAAAAAAATTATTCTTTCCCTAGCTTTTGTAGGATTTTTATGGAGTTGTAGTTCAACTCAATCGACTGCTAAACAAAACGATGTTGCAGTAACTATCGATTTAATTAATGTAAAAGAAGATAAAGTAATGGTAACTGTTACGCCTCCAACTTTTACAAGTGAAACCGTAACTTTCCATTTCCCTAAAACTGTCCCTGGAACCTATTCAGAAGACGATTACGGTCGTTTTATTGAAAATGTAAAAGCTTTTGATGCGAAAGGCAACACCATTAAAGTAGCGAAAATTGACGAAAATTCATATACTATTTTTGATGCTAAAAAACTTTCAAAAATCACCTATTTAGTTAATGATTCTTTTGATACCGAAGGTGGTGCAGGTTTTGGCGAAAGCGAAGACATCTTCTCTCCCTCAGGAACAAATATTAATGCTGGAACTAACTTCATGTTAAACACACATGGATTTGTTGGATACTTCAAAGGAAAAGAAGAAACACCATACAAATTAACTGTTACACACCCAGAAAGCCTATTAGGTGTTTCGGCAATGATAGATACAGATGCAAGTGCAACTTCTGATGTTTTTGTAATGTCAAAATATGCAAGTTTGGTAGAAATGCCAATCATGTATTCAAAACCTGATTTTACTTCTTTCATGGTGGATGATATGGAAATTATCATAAGTGTATATTCTCCAACAGGAAAATATACCGCTAAACAAATTACGCCAAACATGGAAAACATGATGAAGGCTCAAAAACGTTTCTTAGGACCAATTAACTCTACAAAAAAATACGCCATCTTATTATATTTGTCTGATATGGCAGCAAAAGATGCTAAAGGATTTGGAGCATTAGAACACCCAACTTCAACTGTAGTAGTTATGCCAGAAATGATGGGATTAGAAATGCTACAAGAACAATTAAAAGATGTTGTTTCTCACGAATTCTTTCACATTGTAACGCCACTTACCATTCATTCTAATGAAATTCAATATTTTGATTTCAACAATCCGCAAATGTCTGAACATTTATGGATGTATGAAGGTGTTACCGAATATTTTGCAAACCTTTTCCAAGTAAATCAAGGCTTAATTGACGAAAAAGAATTCTTTGAAAGAATGGCTGGTAAAATTGCACAATCGCGTCAAATGAACGACAATATGAGTTTTACAAAAATGAGTAAAAACGTATTGAATGCACCCTACAAAGATCAATACTTAAATGTGTATCAAAAAGGAGCTTTAATTGCTATGTGTGTTGATATTTTAATAAGAGAAAACAGTAATGGCAAAAAAGGAATTCTTAATTTAATGCAAGAATTATCTAAAGAATATGGCACATCAAAAGCCTTTAAAGACGAAGAATTATTTGATAAAATTACCGCATTAACCTATCCAGCAGTAGGTGAATTTCTTAAAAATCACGTGGCTGGAGAAACACCTATTACATACGAACAATATTTTGCTAAAATGGGTGTAACAGAAGCTTCTCTTGAAGTAGCTGGAAATCCATTCTTAAAAGGACAAAGCCAACCTTACATTACGGTAAATCCAACTACAAAAGAAATCATGATTTTACCAGAAATTGAATTAAATGTTTTCATGACAACACTTGGACTTAAAAACAATGATACACTTTTAGCTTTCAACGGTAAGGATTATAACTTAGACAATATCTACGATTTAATCATGGCTAGTATGAATTGGAAAGATGGTGAAGCTGTTACCGTAAAAATCAAAAGAGACGGTAAAGAACAAACTGTAAAAGGAAATGTTGTAATGCCAAAAGAAAAACAAGAAGGATACCAAGCAACAGATGATGCTAAAAAAGCAGTTAGAGAAGCTTGGTTAAGAGGTTAAACTTAAGATTGAATAATATTGATTTTAGATTTTAGGAGTATTTAAAATTTGAAATTGAATTTTACAATTGATATTGCACTTGAAAATCCTCAAAGTACATAGTATTTTGAGGATTTTTTTATTTACTTTGCGAACTCAAAATTATTCAAACAGATGAAAAAGATATTTTTACTCGCTATTGCCACTATTACATTATTCGCTTGTAACAAAAACAAAGGCGATGCCAATGCAAACCTTCATATTACAGGAGATATAAAAGGGTTAAGCCAAGGAAAATTATATTTACAAAGAATTCAAGATTCAACCTTAGTAATATTAGACAGCATTTCAATTAATGGAGACTCCAAATTTGAAAGTCACTTACAACTAGAAAGCCCTGAAATGTTGTATTTATTTTTAGACAGAGGACAAACAAATTCCATTGACAATAGTCTGCCGTTTTTTGCTGAGCCGGGAACTATTAAAATTGAAACAACCTTAAAACATTTTTTTGCGGATGCCAAAATATCTGGGTCTAAAAATCATGATTTATGGGAAAAATTTGACAGCATTAACAGTAAATTTAGAGACCAAAATTTAGCTTTAATGGCCAAACGTTTAAAAAACGAATTAAAACCCAATACAACCACCACAGACAGCATTGAGAAGGCGTATAAAAACCTATTGACAAGAAAATATCGTTATACTGCTCATTTTGCTACCACACACGGAGATGCAGCAATAGCACCGTATTTAGCGTTATCAGAAATTGCAAACATCAATATAACCTATTTAGATACCATTCAAAAAAGCATGACTCCTGAAGTTGCCAAATCAAAATACGGAAAAATGCTTACCGAATTTGTAAAAGAAAGAAAAGCTACTGAAAAATAATAAAGTAAGATTACTAGAAACCACAACAATAAGTTGTGGTTTTTTGTTTACCAAAACTCCCAAAAAACGAAAAAACCATCACAGTTAAGTGATGGTTTTTAATTTGAGCCGGCGGAGGGACTCGAACCCACGACCTGCTGATTACAAATCAGCTGCTCTAGCCAGCTGAGCTACGCTGGCAACTCAAATTTCGAGTGCAAATATAAGGGTGAATTTTTAATTTCCAAATATTTTTTGCACTTTTTTTCTTAATTTTTTTAATTTAACTCGTTTATTTTTGCAACAAATTGATTAGCAGCCGCTTCGTATTCTTTACGAATTTGTTTAAAATGTGCTTTTTTATTCTCAACGTCTTTTTGATTTGCTTTTGTCATTAAAGCATCGAAAGTTTCGTAAATTTCATCAATTAATTTATCAGATGCTTCAGTTGGTTTTCCTGTTGTAGACATTTCCCAAATGTAAACGATGTTTACAATATCACCTAAAACGTAGTTGATTTCTTTTTTCAAGTTTTTAACGCTTGCCATTTTGTATAAATTTAAAATTTGAAACAAAGATAATTATTTTATTAATACTAAATAATTAAGTATTAATTGTTTTTATTTATATTTGATAACATCTAAAAGTTGATTTAATGAAAGTTCACATTCCGTATAGTTCTTGGTTAGGTAATATTGAGGGTTTTTTGAGAAATATTGATATTGAAGACAACACAAAGCTAGATATCTCATTTGATCCTAAATGGATTTCTATTCACCCTGTAGTTTTATCAATTATTGGAGCATTAGGTTTAGAAGTTATGAGAGCAAATCCAGGTGTTTACAAAAACATAAGATTAACTGCTCACACAAAAATGGAAAATCAATTAATAAAATTCAATTTATTAAATATGTTAAATATGGATAAAAAATCTGTTGACAGAGATTTATCCGGAAGAATAATTCCTTTAACTCAAATTAAAGATTCAACAAAACTAACAGAAACGATACAGGAATTAGTTCCTCTATTACATTCACCACCAAAACAAGCGGATGCAATTAAATATGTAATGAGTGAAATGATTAGAAATGTTTTAGAACATTCACAATCTTTAAATGGCGCAATCTTGTGTGCTCAATATAGTAAAAAAAGTAACAGAGTATCAATTGGTATTGCTGATACTGGCATAGGTTTAAAAAAGGCATTAAGTCATTTTCACTCACCAAAAGATAATTTAGAAGCTATCAAACTTGCATTAACACCAGGAATTACTGGAACGACATCAAGAATAGGTGGCACAGAATATAACGCAGGTGCAGGTCTTTTTTTTACAAAAAGTATTGCAAAAGTGAGTAATAATTTTTTTATTTTATATTCTGGAGATGCTCTTTTTAGATTAAAAAAGGATAAAAATGGTGAAAATGATACTAAACTAAATTCGAATCCGTTAGAGGACAATTGTTCATTGAAAAATATAACAAATTATTGGAAAGGAACTGTAGTTGGATTTGATATATCTTTAGATTCAGAGAGTGAATTTCAAGAATTATTGAAGCAAATCAGAGATGTATATTCACTAGATGTGAAAAATAGAAATAAGTTAAAATACAAAAAACCAAAATTTACTTAAATGATGATAATTAGTGTTTTTGAACGTTTTGGCGAATTCGCTGAAAACAAAAACAAAGCAAAAAATGTTAGAACAACACTTATTGAACCTTCAATAAAAAACGGAAATACAATCTGTTTAGACTTTAAAGGAGTTAATAATGCCACACAATCTTTTATTCATGCATTAATAAGCAACTTAATTAGAATTCATGGAATTGAAGCATTAGAAAAAATTGAGTTTAAAAATTGTAATGAAACTTTAAAAACAATAATAACAATTGTTGTAGATTACATGCAAGACAGTTTAGAAAACGAAGAAGACGAAAACGAAGAAGACTATATTGAATAATTATTTTTAACAAACATAAACGTCGGATTTAATCAAAACATATTGAATTAAATCAAAAAACAAGCAGTTAAATACTAATTTCTAATAAAGTAGCCTTTCCTTTAATGGTTAAATTCTCAATACAAGCCGGAATTAAAATGGTATCTCCCATGCGATATCGCAAAATTTCACCATTTACCACCATTTCAAATTGCCCATTAGTACACATAAAAACAGTAAAAGCTTGTTTTTTTCTTTTCCAAATAAAACAATCTTGTAAGGCAATAATATTTGTAATAAAGTAAGAGCAATTAACCACTTGAATACTATTATTAACTTCTTCTGTATATGAAACCTTAACAGGAGTTACCGCATAATTAATAGCTTCTAAAGCTAATTCTGTATGTAATTCTCTGCTTTTTCCAGTAACATCTGATCTATCCCAATCATAAATACGGTAAGTAATATCACTAGTTTGTTGAATTTCAGCCACCATTACTCCTGCCCCAATAGCATGAATTGTACCCGTCTCTAAAAAGAAAACATCTCCTTTTTTAACAGGTGATTCATTTAATAAAGCTACTAAGCTTTTACTTTCTAAATGTTTTAAATACTCTTCCTTAGTAGAATCTTTTTTAAAACCAACGACCAAACGAGCCGATTCATCAGCTTGCATCACATACCACATTTCGGTTTTTCCAAAAGAATCATGACGCTCTTTAGCCAAATTATCATTAGGATGCAATTGAATAGATAAATCCTCCTTGGCATCAATGAATTTAAAAAGCAATGGAAATTGTTTTCCAAAACGAGCTATAACGGATTTCCCTAATATTTCATTAGGATATAAATCGATAATATCATTTATATTCTTCCCTTTTAAAACACCAGAATTTACCACACTAATATCGCCAGGAACGGTTGAAATTTCCCAACTCTCGCCTGTAGTTTCAGAAACTATAGGTTTATTGAGATAGATTTTCAATTTATTCCCACCCCAAATGCGGTCTTTAAGTATCGGAGTAAAGGTTAAAGGATAAAACTTCATATTCAGAATAATGAATTACAAAGATGCAAAAATTCTAACGAAATAAAGAAATTGATGCTGTTACTTTTATATGAAATTAATTTATTTTGCTTTCTGAATAGCATCTAAAGCTTTTGCAATATGAATTTTAGCACTCATGCTATCAAAAATATAAATTGCTTTTCCATGAGCATCAAAAACATAAGTAACGCGACCTGGCACAAGTCCAAAAAGTGCTGTTGGAACACCAAATAACTTACGCAATTTACGATCTGTATCCGAAAGTAAAATAAAAGGCAAATTATGTTTTTGACGAAAATTTTGATGCGAACTCACCGAATCACCACTTACACCAATAACTTCAGCGCCTAAATCTTGAAAATCTTGATACGCATCTCTAAAACTGCACGCTTGAGTAGTACAACCTGGCGTAAAATCTTTTGGGTAAAAGTAAATCACAATGGGTTTTTCATGAATGGAAGCACTTTCAAAAGCAGTTCCATCTTGTTTAGTTGCTTTAAAACTTGGTAATTTATCTCCAATTTGAATTGCCATAATTAGTTTCCTTTATAGGTTACAAAGTTTCTAGGAGTTTCATATAAGATAATTTCTAATTCTTTATCAGCATCGATTAAAATGCGAAGTTTGTTCCAAATAATATAAGCAATGTGCTCGGCTGTTGGATTCAAATCGCTAAATTCAGGAACGTCTTCGTTTAAATTTTTATGATCAAACGCTTCTTCGATATGTTCTTTAATATAATCGGATAAAACCTTAGTGTCAATTACATACCCAGTTTCCTTGTCAACTTCTCCAGTTACTGAAACTATTAATTCATAATTATGACCATGAAAATTTGGATTATTACATTTTCCAAACACTTCCTGATTTTTTTCCATACTCCAATCCTTGCGATACAAACGATGTGCAGCATTAAAATGGGCTTTTCTCGAAACAGTTACTCTCATGGTAATTTAGGATTTAGAAATTTGAATTCAGAATGTTGTATTATTTTTAAACTTTAAGAAATATGTTTTTTATTGTATTTCTTTAATCTGTATTCCTATAATAGAATTTACAATTTATGATCTTCAAGATAATGGTAAAATTCATCAAATATTATCTTAAACCAAACCGTGTAAGAATTTGGATTGGCAAGCATATCGTCTTTAATAGCTTCAATTGGCATCCATTTCCAGCTTTCTACTTCATCTAAATTTATTACTGGTGCATCATCATAATAACCAATCATCACATAATCCAATTCGTGTTCGGTTAAACCGTTATCAAAAGGGGCTTTATAAATAAAATGAAACAATTCTTTTAGCTCCGTCTCAAACCCCATTTCTTCAAACAAACGACGTTTGCCAGCTTCAATATTGGTTTCACCCGCTCGCTGATGACTGCAACAAGTATTGGTCCATAAAAGTGGTGAATGGTATTTGTGATGGGCGCGTTGTTGTAACATCACTTCGTTTTTATCATTCAGCACAAACACAGAAAAAGCCCTGTGCAAAACGGCCTTTTCATGAGCTTCCATTTTGTTCATCAACCCAATAGGCTCATCTTGTTCGTTGACTAATATTACTTGTTCTTCTATCATAGCATTGAAAATACTTGTCAAAAATACGAAAAAAGAAAGGATTGGAAACTAGTTTTTTAGTTTGTGATAAGTTTAACTTGTGTTGAATTCTATTTAAAAATAAACAGCTAACACTTAAAAAGAGTAAGTTTTAGCAAAGGGAAGGTTTTTTTGATTACCTTTGCATTATTGGTAATGATAATAATTTCCTCTCGCAATACTTTGAATAAAAGTACTTTATAAATTTCTTGTTTATTCCGCTTGTGTATTTTTATCCTTTTACTTTTCAAAATTATATTAATTAAAATTATTTAAAATTTAATGGCTAGACCACAAGAAACCTTTAACAAAAAAGAACAAGAAAAACTTCGTGCTAAAAAACGAAAAGAGAAACAAGAGAAGAAAGAAGCACGTAAATCAAATCCTAAATTATCAGGAGAAGATTTATATGTATATGTAGACGAGAACGGTCACTTAACAAGCACACCTCCAGATCCATCTAAAAAGATTATTGTTGATGTAGAAAGCATCGAAATTGGTACTTCAAGAAGAACCGAGGAAGAAGAAGCGCCAACAGAACGCAGAGGAACCATCGATTTTTTCAACGATTCTAAAGGTTTTGGTTTTATTAAAGCTGTAGAAACTGGCGAAAAATACTTTGTACACATTAGTGGTTTACTAGATGATGTTAAAGAAGGTAACTTAGTAACTTACGATTTAGAAAAAGGCGCAAAAGGCATGAATGCTGTAAACGTTAAAAAAATATAATTTCTTTTATATCTAATATTAAAATCACAGTTTTCACTGTGATTTTTTTGTTTAAGAAACCTTTTATTTTTGTATATTAGAATTCATTTTAGAAAAAAGACTCATGCACCAATTCACTTGGCTATTTTTTTTACTATCATTCACAATCTACGGACAAGACTATAGTAAAGACACCACGATTATAACCAAAACCTACTCACAACGTTGGGAACTAGACAAAGCAAACAAAAAAGGAACTTTTAGATTAATATCATACAAACCTATTTACTTAACGGCAGGAAGAATATCAAGCAATCCAAACAAACAGCCAAAAAGCGAAAACCCAGATTACTCAGCCACAGAAAGTTCTCCTTATAAACATGTAGAAGCTAAATTTCAATTGAGTTTTAAAACAAAAATTATTCAAGACTTGTTGTGGGGAAATGGTGATATTTGGTTAGGCTATACACAAAAAGCACATTGGCAAATCTACAACACCGATATTTCAAGAGCCTTCAGAGAATTAAATTATGAACCTGAACTAATTTTTAAATACCCAATACATTTTAAATTTTTTAGTGGGCAATTCAAATCTATTGGAATTTCTTTAAACCATCAATCAAACGGAAAAGATCTTCCTGGCTCTAGAAGTTGGAATAGAATTATTTTTCATACTGGATATGAAATTAACAATTGGATTGTTACATTAAATCCATGGATAAGAATAGCTGACAAAGAAGATGAAAACCCGAAAATTACCAAATACATTGGAAATGGAGAATTGAATATTGCTTACAGTTATAACAAACACCAATTTTACTCAATCATTACACATCCATTTACAAGTTTGGAAGGAGGAAGTATTCAACTGAATTATGTGTTCCCAATAAAAGGTCATTTACGAGGTCAAATACAAGCATTTGAAGGCTATGGAGAAACTATGATTGATTACAATCACAGACAAACAACTTTTGGAATAGGAATTTCTTTTGCAGATTGGTAAGATATAGAATTACAAGCTCTCCGCAATTTTTAAAGCACATTTTTCACCATCAATAGCCGCTGAGATAATTCCACCTGCATAACCCGCTCCTTCTCCACAAGGATACAAACCTTTGATTTGAACATGTTCCAAAGAAAAATTATCTCTTGGAATTCTAACTGGAGATGATGTTCTACTTTCTGGTGCATGTAAAATGGCTTCATTCGTCATGTAACCTTTCATGGCTTTTCCAAATTGCACAAAACCTTCACGCATAATTTGCGATAAAAATCCTGGAAAAACTTGCCCCATTTCTACCGAAGTTGTACCGGGAACATAAGATGTTTTTGAGATATCTTTTGAAACTTTATTTTGCGTAAAATCAACCATTCGTTGTGCAGGAACTTTTTGAGTCTGCCCAGCTAAATGCCATGCTTTTTGTTCGATGGCTTTTTGAAATTCCATTCCCGCTAACGGCCCGAATTTCTCATATGGTTTGAAATCTTCCAATTTTAATTCGACTACAATTCCAGAATTAGCTGTCGCTTGATCTCTTTTTGAAGGTGACCAACCATTCGTAACTACTTCGCCAGGAGCGGTAGCACAAGGTGCAATTACCCCACCTGGACACATACAAAACGAATACATACCTCGACCATTGACTTGTTTTACAATGGAATAAGGTGCTGGAGGTAAATAATCACCTCTAAAATCGCAGGAATATTGAATTTGGTCAATCAATTCTTGTGGATGCTCAGCTCGAACACCCAATGCGAATGGTTTTGCTTCTATATGAACGCCTCTTTTATGTAACAATTCGAAAATATCTCGAGCCGAATGTCCAGTAGCTAAAATCACTTTATTAGATGAGATAACATCACCATTTTGAACCACAACACCTTGCATTTCGTTGTTCTTGATTACGAAATCAGTCACACGAGTTTCAAAAAGTACTTGCCCACCACATTCGATGATTTTCTCTCGAATATCTTGAATAATTTGTGGTAATTTATTAGTTCCAATATGCGGATGTGCTTCGACCATAATATCTGGCGTAGCTCCAAAACCTACTAAAATGGCTAAAATTCTGTCAATATCACCGCGTTTTTTAGAACGAGTATATAGTTTTCCATCCGAATACGTTCCTGCGCCACCTTCGCCAAAACAATAATTTGAATCTTCATTTACGATATGATCCACATTAATTGCTTTTAAATCGCGACGACGACCACGAACGTCTTTTCCTCGCTCTATAACGATAGGCTTTAAACCTAGTTCAATTAATTGCAAAGCAGCAAACAATCCAGCTGGACCTGCTCCTACAACAATAACTTCTTGCTTATTCGTTACATTTGGATAATCAGGTAATTCTATTTTTTGCGCTTTATATTCTTCTCCAATCAAAAAAACATTCGCCTTGATATTCATTTTAATAGCTTTCTGACGCGCATCGATAGAGCGTTTTAAAATATCTACTTTTTGAATTTCTTTTGGGCTAACCTGAAATAACTTAGCAACATGTTGGGCTAACAAACTTTCGCTTGCAGCTACTTCGGGTGAAACTTGAAATTGAAATTCGCGAGGCATAAAATGAATTTAAAAATGAATTATTTTGCAAAAGTAAGCATTTGTAACTATTTTTTTGCTTCAAATGCTCGTAAAGCAAACGAAGCCAACCAATGTTCGCCTTCATAATTACCATCAACAATAGAGGGCAAAGAGAAAGACAAATGAGTATCAGCCATTGATTTCAAATGAGAAAATTCTTTTGGATAATGCTGTATCAAATCATACAAATTCCAAGATCTACTAAAATTAAGTCCATCTAAATGCACTAAATGTCCATCAGTTCTATCCGATACTTTTGCGACTTCCCATTTCCATTTTTTAGAAAATAATTGAGGCGCAAATTTTTTAACCCATAAAAGAAACTCTTTTTCAGGAAGAATTCGTTGCATTATGGCTACTTCTTCCATGCATGGAGAAAGAAAATCTGTACCGCTTGGCTCCCAATTAAAAGGACAATTCTCATCTTTTAAAAACATACGTTTTGCATTTACTTTAATACTGTTTTGCAAAGCAATATTACCAGAAAAAACGGCATAATCCCAAGCATTTGTTAGTCCAAAAGCAGTATTAGAATGTGTTCCAACACGAATAGGATATAAAAGTTTTGGCAAAAATTCGATATAACGTTTGATAATTAAATTAGTTAACGGACGAAGATTATCAGCCAATTCTTTAGCATACAAATCATTTGAAATTTCTAATTCATGTTGTAACTTTAACAACCAATTCCAACCATAAGTTCGCTCGAAAGATTTTTCATGTGTTTTCTCAAAATATAGCATTTCTTGAGCTATATTCTCTTTAGAAAGATTAATTTGAAGCTTCTCTATAATGAGTTCTTTATCTTTTAAATTTTCAAAGTTAGACAACAAGTAAACTAAACTCCAATGCCCATGCACCGAAGAATGCCAATCAAAACAACCATAAAAAGCAGGATGTAATACTTTTGGAGAAAGTAATTCGGTTTCATTCAGTAAAAGTTGATTTAGTTTATTAGGATATTCTTGCTGTAAGCATTTTACAGGTAAACTCGCCAAATGATTTGCTTCATCAATTGTTAAATTTTGTGAGAAGGCGATACTAGTAACCAGAAAAAAAAGCACACTTTTCATAACAAATAGTTTTTTCAAATTTAGTAAAAACTTACCTTTGAAAAATAGTTAATTACGATGTCAAGAAAAATAAAACTAATTTGGGATTTTAGAGGAGAAGCTTCTGCTAAAACTGCTGAACATCATGATATTCATTTAAAAGAATATTTAGATGAAGAAAAAATAACGTTAGAAAAAACAGGCTTTGAAGTTTTGAACGAAATACATGCAATTGCTTTCATTGTGGTAGAAGAAAAAGACATGATTAGGTTTAGAGATGTTTTAAAACCGCACCGTGGGGAAATATTTTAAACAAAAAATCAATAAAAAAATCCAAAGTCTATATTAAACAAATAGACTTTGGATTTTATATTTTTATTCAGAAATTGGAAATTAATCTTAATTCGCAACCTCACTAATAAATTTAATACGCATAAAACGTAACTCTTCGATATCATAATCACCGTCAAATTCTTTTAAGGCATCTTTTATATTATCCGATTCGGAGTCCATGAAATAATCGTGAATTTCTTCTTGTTGGTCTTCATCTAAGATTTCATCTATCCAATACCTGATATTTAACTTAGTTCCTGAATAAACAATTTGCTCCATTTCTTTTAGCAGACCATCCATATCCAATCCCTTTGCTTTGGCAATATCATCTAACGCTAACTTTCTATCTACGTTTTGAATAATATACAATTTCAATCCCGAATTGGCCCCAGTAGATTTCACTACCAAATCATCAGGGCGAATAATGTCGTTATCTTCTACATATCTATTTATCAAATCAACAAATGGCTTTCCGTATTTTTTAGCTTTTCCTTCTCCAACGCCATGCACATTGCTTAACTCATCAATTGAAATAGGATATTTTAACGCCATATCTTCCAAAGAAGGATCTTGAAAAATAACAAATGGAGGAACGCCCATTTTTTTTGCTTCTTTCTTGCGTAAATCACGTAACATACCCATTAAAACCTCATCTGCAGTTCCCGATGATTTTGCGGCTGTTACAATGGCTTCATCTTCTTCTTCATTATATTCATGATCTTCAGACATCAAAAATGAAACTGGTTTTTTAATGAATGCTTCACCTTTTTCAGCCATTTTTAAAACCCCATAGGTTTCAATATCTTTTGTAAGTAATCCTTCCACTAATACTTGACGAATTAAAGCCATCCAATATTTTTCATCAAAACCAGCACCACTACCAAAATAAGACTGAGTGTCGATTTTTTGGGCTTTAATCACGGCATTTACTTTACCCACAAGCGCTAAAACTACCTCTTTTGATTTGAATAATTGTTTGGTATCTCGAACTACTTTTAATAAGGTAACTACTTGATCTTGTGCTTCTACTTTCTTTTTTGGATTACGAACATTGTCATCCATATCGGCACCATCACCATTGATATCATCAAATTCTTCACCAAAATAATGCAATAAAAACTTACGACGCGACATAGAAGTTTCAGCATACGCCACCACTTCTTGCAACAAAGCAAAACCGATTTCCTGTTCGGCAACAGGTTTTCCTGAAAGGAATTTTTCTAACTTTTCAATGTCTTTGTCCGAATAATACGCCAAGCAATGACCTTCACCCCCATCTCGACCAGCACGACCTGTTTCTTGATAGTAACTTTCTAATGATTTTGGAATATCGTGGTGAATTACAAAACGAACGTCTGGTTTGTCGATTCCCATACCAAAAGCAATGGTGGCTACTACGACTTCGACATCTTCCATTAAGAACATATCTTGATGTTTCGCACGTGTTTTAGCATCTAAACCAGCATGATAAGGAACTGCACTAATACCATTTACTTGTAATACTTGCGCAATTTCTTCTACTTTTTTACGACTTAAACAATAAATAACGCCAGATTTCCCTTTATGTTGTTTGATAAATCGAATAATATCCGATTCAATATTTTTAGTTTTAGTTCGTACTTCGTAATATAAATTTGGTCGATTAAAGGAAGCTTTAAACGTATTAGCATGAGGCATATCTAAGTTTTTCAAGATATCTTCTTGTACTTTTGGAGTAGCTGTTGCGGTTAATCCGATCATCGGCACGTCGCCTAAAAGACGAACAATATTTCTTAAATTACGATATTCTGGACGGAAATCATGTCCCCATTCAGAAATACAGTGCGCTTCATCTATGGCCACAAAAGATAATTTGACACCATTTAAAAACTCAATATATTCTTCCTTAGTTAAAGATTCTGGAGCTACATACAATAGTTTAGTTACACCTGAAGTAATGTCTTTTTTTACTGTAGCAATCTCTGTTTTATTTAAAGAAGAGTTTAAAACATGGGCAATTCCATATTCAGAACTCAAGCTTCTTATAGCATCTACTTGGTTTTTCATTAATGCAATCAGTGGAGAAACTACAATAGCAGTACCCTCTAACACTAATGCTGGTAATTGATAACAAAGCGACTTCCCTCCTCCAGTAGGCATAATCACAAAAGTATTGTTTCCTGTAATAATGCTTTTAACTACTTGTTCTTGAAGTCCTTTGAATTGACTAAAACCAAAATATTTCTTTAATTCTTTATGTAAATCAATTTCGTGTGGATTCATTCTCTATTAATATGATTTTACCTAAATTTGCAAACATAAAGATACGAATTTCTTTTATACATACAAATTTTTTAATATTTCTATTTTGAGCACAATTGAAACCATTTTAGCAACAGCTAAACGAACCTTACTTTCTGAAAGCCAAAGCATTGAAAACTTAGTAAACTACTTAGATGCTGACTTTGGTAAAAGTGTTACGGAGATATACAACACCAAAGGAAGACTTGTAGTAACTGGAATTGGAAAAAGCGCCTTAATCGCTCAAAAAATTGTTGCTACTTTGAATTCAACAGGCACTCCTTCTATGTTTTTACATGCTGCTGAAGCCGTTCATGGTGATTTAGGCATGGTACAACCTGAAGATATTGTAATTTGTATTTCAAAAAGCGGCAACAGTCCTGAAATAAAAGTTTTAGCTCCCTTATTAAAACGATTTGGAAATACTTTAATAGGTATGACAGCCGATAAGAATTCGTTCTTAGGAAAAGAATCTCATTACATTTTACATGCTTATGTAGAAAGTGAGGCTTGTCCAAATAATTTAGCACCCACTAACAGCACTACCGCACAACTAGTTTTAGGAGATGCTTTAGCGGTTTGTTTAATGGAAATGCGCAACTTTAAAAGTGAAGATTTTGCAGTATATCATCCTGGCGGCGCATTAGGAAAAAAATTATTGCTACGCGTAAAAGACATGTTAGATACTACTCACAAACCTATGGTGACTCCAGATGCATCCATCAAAAAAGTAATCATGGAAATCTCGGAAAAACGTTTAGGAGTAACCGCTGTTATTGAAAATAATCAGGTTATTGGTATCGTAACGGATGGCGATATTCGTAGAATGTTAAACACGAGAGACACTTTTACAGATTTAACAGCCAATGATATTATGACTAAAAACCCTAAAAATATCAATTCTACTGTTCTTGTATCGGAAGCTTTAGACATTTTGGAAAACAACTCCATTACCCAATTAGTAGTAATTGACAATAACGAATACAAAGGAATACTTCACTTACACGATATTTTAAAAGAAGGAATCGTATAATGGCAGAAAAAAACATAAAAGAGATGTCGTTTTTAGATCATCTCGAGGAATTACGTTGGTTATTAGTTAGAAGTTCAGCTGCCATTTTAATTGGCGGTGTTGTTGCTTTTTTCTTTAGTGATTTTATTTTTAACGAAATTATTTTTGGCCCCAAAAGTCCTGATTTTGTTACCTATCAGTTCTTCTGTGAATTGGGAAAATATGTTGATATGCAAGAAACAATGTGCATAACAGAAATCAATCTCCCTATCCAAAACAGAGAAATGGGCGGACAATTTTCAATGCACATGTGGACTTCCATAACTGTAGGATTCATTTTTGCATTTCCTTTCATTTTATGGGAAATTTGGAAATTCATAAGTCCTGCGCTCTATGAAAAAGAAAGGAAATATGCTGTGTCTTTTATCATTGTTTCTTCATTCTTATTCTTTGTTGGCGTATTATTTGGCTATTATTTAATTGCACCATTATCAGTTCAATTCTTTGCAAGCTATATTGTGAGTCCAGAAATCAGCAATTCAATAGATATTGACTCGTACATTAGCTTAATGAAAACATCAGCAATTGCTAGTGGATTGTTGTTTGAATTACCAATTATTATTTTCTTCCTTACGAAAATAGGATTAGTAACTCCCGAATTTTTAAGAAAATACCGAAAATACACCTTAGTCATAGTGTTAATTGTGGCAGCAATTATAACACCACCAGATGTATTAAGTCAAATTATTGTTACAATTCCAATTATGATACTCTACGAAGCTAGTATATTAATCAGTGTTTTAGTAGTAAGAAGTCAAGAAAGAGAAAAATTAAACGCATAAAAATGGCAGATTTAGTAAAAGAATTCAACGATTACCGTTCAAAAATGAACAAAAAATTATTAGCTGACAACAACAAAGTCATCAAAAGAATTTTCAATGTAGATACAAATGCTTACATGGAAGGTGCTTTAGATGTAAAAACCAAAGAGCTTCTAGGCTTAGTAGCTTCAGCCGTTTTACGTTGCGATGATTGCATCAAATACCATTTAGAAACCGCCTATAAAAATGGCGTTACTAAAGAAGAAATGATGGAAAGCATGGGAATTGCAACTTTAGTAGGCGGAACGATTGTAATTCCTCATTTAAGAAGAGCTTATGAATTTTGGGAAGCACTTGAAGAAAGTGTTCAATAAACAGAATTCAGTAGGCAGAAAATAAATTATTATTAATTCGTTTAACTGTTAAATTGTTTATTTGTTTATTTGTATCATAATGTCTTTTAAACTCATAACCTTTTAAACTCATAACCACACTATGAAGCTTAGAGCAGAAAATTTAGTTAAAACCTATAAAAAAAGAAGTGTAGTAAAAGGGATTTCCGTTGAAGTAAATCAAGGTGAAATCGTAGGTTTATTAGGCCCAAACGGAGCTGGAAAAACCACTTCATTCTACATGATTGTAGGTTTAGTAAAACCAAATAGCGGCAATATTTATTTAGATGATATGGATATTACTAACTTCCCAATGTACAAACGCGCACAAAATGGGATTGGCTATTTAGCTCAAGAAGCTTCTGTTTTTAGAAAATTAAGTATCGAAGATAATATATTAAGTGTTTTGCAATTGACATCACTTTCTAAAGAAGCGCAAGAAGCTAAAATGGAAGAATTAATTGCAGAGTTCGCATTGGAACATATTCGTACCAATCGTGGTGATTTACTTTCGGGTGGTGAACGTCGTCGTACTGAAATTGCGCGCGCTTTAGCAACCGATCCTAAATTTATTCTTTTAGACGAACCTTTTGCAGGAGTCGACCCAGTTGCTGTGGAAGATATTCAACGAATTGTAGCCCAATTAAAAAATAAAAATATCGGGATTTTAATCACCGACCACAACGTACAAGAAACTTTAGCGATTACAGACAAAACCTACTTAATGTTTGAAGGTGGAATTCTAAAGGCAGGAAAACCAGAAGAATTAGTAGCAGACGAAATGGTAAGACGAGTTTACCTTGGACAAAATTTCGAATTACGTAAAACAAAAATTGATTTTGATGCTCCAAAAACAACCATCATTCATGGTAAAGGAGAATTAAATTTAAATAAAGAGTAGTTTTTTTGGGTACACAAAGTTTCACGAAGTTTAACACGAAGTTACACTAAGATTTCTTTCTTTAAAAGTATTTTTTCGGTTCAAGAGATAATTGATAGCATGACAAACTAAGCATCTATTCTAATGTGATCTATGTCAAGTGAAACGACTATTAACAGAAAGCAAAACAATGGTGGCTATGTGTTTAAAGAATATTGTGCATTGTGCATTCTTTGTGACCTTAGTGGTTAAAAATCACCGCATACACTTCAACAACAACTTGTTTTTATCTCCATTAAAAATATTCAAATCCACCATACCTTGAACACCTGTAATTTGAGCTTTCTCTGTGAATTGCCAAAACTGCCAATCCGATTCTAAATCGTTTCGCCAAAAATTATAATTAGCAATCCAAAGCGGGTATTCTGAAAATTCTTCTCTCAAAAAATCAGTATAATAACTTTCTCCCGAATAAATAATTGGTTTTACCTTGTAATGTTTTTCAACTTTTTTTAACCAACGACGCAATCCTACTTTCAAACTATCAATAGATTGTTTTCTTGGCAACTTTTCAATATCTAATACTGGTGGTAAATCGCCTTTTTCTAATTTTACGTTTTTGATGAAATTTTCAGCTTGTTCGATCGAATTTTCGTTGGGACGATAATAATGATAAGCACCGCGAATCAATTGACGTTTTTTTGAGGCTTCCCAATTTTCCTTAAATCTTTTATCAGTTTTGTTTTTTCCAGCGGTAGCACGAATAAAAACAAAAGACAATTCAAACGATTCATCGATATGGTAGGTTTGCTCCCAATCGATTTCGCTTTGATATTCTGAAACATCAAAACCAATGGCTTTATTATCGTGTTTATGCAACACTTCATAAATTCTAATATCTGCTAATTTGCGTTCATCAGCAGACAATTCATGAGAATATTTATCAGTTTTAAACCCTAAATAATATAAAAATCCATCTCTAAATTTATAGATTCCTAAGAGAACAAAAAAGATAAATACAAATACAAAAAACCTAATAACCCATTTGCTTATCGAATTGGATTTTTGTTTGGAAGGATATTTTTTTCTATAAATTTTGGCAGCCATTACTCTTTAGCCATCATTTTATTACTGATTACAGAAACCAATACATAACTGATAATAATCAACGGAATGGCTACGAAACCTAGTAGCGAAAAAGAAAACAACGACCCAATTAAAAACAAAATTTGCATTTTATATTTTGCCCAAGTAAACTCTTTTATTTTTAATGAAAATAAAGGAATTTCGGCATTTAGAATATAAGCACTTATTATTGTTATAGCTAAAAGTATAAATGGATTTTTAACTAACATTCCTGCCCATTGATCTTCGTAAGAAAATCTTATCATTGGCAAACTCATAATAAACATAGCATTTGCGGGTGTAGGTAATCCAATAAAAGAATCTGTCTGACGAGTATCAATATTAAATTTTGCTAAACGATAACATGAAGCTAATGTGATTAAAAAACCTAAATAAGGTACAAATCCCATATACCATGTATCTTCTGTTAAAAAATATGGAGATGTACTATCAATTTGTAAATTCTCAATTAATTTAAAAATCATCAAACCCGGGACAACCCCACAAGTAACCATATCTGCCAACGAATCCAACTGTAATCCTAAATCACCAGATACATTATACTTTCTAGCAAAAAAACCGTCCCAAAAATCAAAGAAAATACCTAAACAAACAAACCAAAATGCTTCAGCTTCTTGATCTCTAAATATTGCTATAACAGCTAACAATCCACATGTAAGATTTAGTAGAGTGATAAGATTGGGAATATGTTTTTTAATTTGCATACAAATAGGTTTAAAATACGGCTAATGCAAAGCCTTAAATAATATACAGCAAATGTAATACAATAAGTTAATACTTTTAGAGTTTACTATTTAAGAAATTTATTTCATCTTTGTAAAAAAATTGGCATTGAAAAAGACCACTTTATATCTTCTACTTGGATTTAGCTGCATAGCTTATGGGCAAACCGTTAGAAAATATTCAAATGATTTTATGAATATTGGCGTAGATGCAGCTGCATTAGGAATGGCTAACGCTGTGGTATCTCATTCCGGCGACGTAAATTCTGGGTACTGGAATCCGGCTGGTTTATTAAAACTAGAAGACAAACAGTTTTCATTAATGCACGCTAGCTATTTTGCAAATATTGCACAATATGATTATGCCGGTTTTGCAATGCCAATCGATGATCAAAGTGCTGTGGGAATATCGGTTATACGTTTTGGCGTAGATGACATATTAAACACGACCCAATTAATTGATAGCGAAGGCAACATTGATTACAATAGAATTTCACTTTTTTCTACCGCAGATTATGCTTTTACCGCCTCGTATGCTAGAAGCTTACCCATTGAAGGATTAAATTATGGTGTCAATGCAAAAGTAATTCGCAGGGTAATTGGAGATTTTGCCAACTCATGGGGATTTGGACTAGACCTAGGTATTCAATACATTAGTGAGGACGAAGATTGGAAATTTGGTTTAATGCTTCGCGACATAACTACTACTTACAACACCTGGACAATAGACGAAGAAAAGTTTCAAGAAATTGCCGATGCTATTCCGGGCGAAAATCAGGAATTGCCCGAAACCAGTGAAATTACGCTTCCAAAAGCGCAATTAGGAATGTCAAAAAAATGGATAGTTCGTTACGATTACAGTATTTTAGCGGCGACCAATTTAAACATGCAATTTGCTAAAACTAATGATATTATTTCAACAAATACCATAAGTATTGATCCTGCACTTGGATTGGAATTTGGCTATATTAATTTGGTTTATTTAAGAGCCGGCGTTGGTAATTTTCAACAAATCACACAAATAGACGATTCTAAAAAACTTAGTTTTCAACCAAATATTGGGATAGGATTTAAATACAAAGGTATTCAAGTAGATTATGCATTAACCGATCTAGGCGATCAAAGTGCAGCTTTGTACTCCAATATATTTTCATTAAAAGTAGATTGGGAATTGTTTAGATAATTATAGAAGCAAGAGAAAAGAAACAAGACGAAAGACTTTATAAAATGACAAAAAAAATACTTTTCGCTCTACTTATTTTAATTTCTTTTAATGGGTTTTCCCAAAATATTTCGCTCTCAAACCAAGCAAAAGTTAGTATTTTAACTTGTGGTTTAGGACCAGAATCCTATGCGATGTATGGACATACTGGCATTCGCATTCAAGACAGTTTAAACAATCTTGATGTGGTTTATAATTATGGTGCTTTTGATTTTAGTACGCCCAACTTTATAGGCCGATTCATTAAAGGGGATTTGCAATATTTTGTTACTAATGGAAGTTTTATTGACTTTTATTACAACTATCAAGTGGAAAATCGTGAAATAATTGAGCAAGAATTACAGCTAAATCCAAATCAAATAAATAGACTATTTCAACAATTAAACCATTCAGTTTACAGTGATGAACGCTTTTATACTTACAAATTCATAGACAGAAATTGTACAACAATGGTTGTGGATAAAATCAATACTATTTTAGGAAAAGAATACATCAAATCAAACATATCAAATCAATCTTACCGAGAAATTTTATATCCGTACATGACTAATTTTTATATGAAATTAGGCATTCAATTGATATTTGGTACCAAAGTTGACAAACCTGGAACGCGTCTATTCTTACCCTATGAATTCAAAGAAGCTATTTCAACAACAAAAGTAAATGGAAATAAAATTGAGAAGAGTGATGCTAAAATTCTTCAAGTAACCAAACCTGAAACTCATTTTAATTGGTTCAACTCTATTTATTCATTAATTACAGTGCTTTTATTTTTAGTGCTTTTGAATAAAAAATGGATAAAAATGAGCTATTTTATCTTTGCTGGATTATTGGGGCTTTTCTTCTCTTTAGTGGGATTGTATTCATTACACGAAGAAATCTTATGGAATTACAACATCTTATTATTCAATCCGCTGTTACTGATTTTTGTATGGTATTACAAAAAAGAAAATCGAGATAAAACAATACTTTTAGGAAAAATCATACTAGCAATGTTGCTTATCTATTTAGCTTATATGACTACTAAAATCCATTTGGAAATTGTTTGGCCTTTTATAGCACTTCATTTTTATTGGATAGTAAAAATTGTGTTACAAATTAAAAGATCAAAACAAAGTACTTCCTTTTAAACTCTTAAAATTTTTAACTTTCTAAACTATTTTTATTGCCCTCTAAAGAATAAAACCGTACTCATCGTTTTTATTACAATATCAACATCTAAAAACAAACTTCGATGCTTGATGTAATATAAATCGTATCGCAATTTCATCAAACTATCCTCTAAATTAGAGCCATAAGGATAATTCACTTGTGCCCAACCAGTTAATCCAGGCTTAATTACGTGACGTGTTTGATATAATGGAATTGACGCTGCAATTTGATCCACAAAAATAGGGCGCTCTGGTCTAGGACCTATAATTGACATTTCACCTTTTAGTACATTAATAAATTGTGGAAATTCATCTAATCGTGATTTACGAAGAAACTTTCCAAAAGGAGTGATTCTACTATCATTGCTTACTGCAAATACTGCACCATTTTTCTCAGCGCTTTGCACCATAGTTCTCATTTTATAAATTGTAAAGGGAATACCATTTTTACCAACCCGTACTTGTGTGTAAAAAAAACTTCCATTGTTAGCAAAAAGGTTGATTATCCATAAAAAAGGGGCAATAAAAAAAAAGAAAATCAAACCTAGAGTTGAAAAAACAATGTCAAAAAAACGGGTGTAAAAAACAAAAAATTTATTTTGATTACTTCTACTAAAAGGGAAAAACTTGTACAATTCCTTCTCTTCAAAATTTATTGGTAAACGATAAGTTGTATTCTCATATACCTGATTGTATTTTCTAATTACTACTCCCTTTTCAAGTAGTTGCAATAACTTATTGTACAAATCTACAGATGTTAATTTATTATTTATAGTGGAAACTACTATTTCAGACACATTATTTTTACGAACAAATTCATCTAAATTTTCTTGTAGAACTCGCTTTACTTTTACTTTAATTGGAACTTCATCAATAGCTACATAACCAACTACTTTATAATGAGGATTAAATGTTGCTAATTGTCTCAATAAATCATTGATATCTTTACTATTACAAACAAAAATTACTTCTTTCATAAATCGATTAGAAGCTAAGAAGACAATATAAATATACCGCCAAATAGATAACGAAAACAAAATAGAAAAGAAAAAGAGTAAAATTTGCAAACGATTAGAGGGTAAAATCGGAGTATAAAAAGGTGTTAATAAATAAAATAATACGGTTACAGATGTTGTAAGAATAATACTTTTTGAAATTTGAAATCGATTACTAGCAATTTGTAAATTATACATTTCAAAAATAGTACCAAAAAAACTAATATAAAATGCTAATACAATGGTCCAATAAAAATTAGTTTCTGAAACTCTGAAATAATGAAAATTTGTGTAATACCCTATTAATGTTAAAGTTAGTATGGACGAAAAAACATCCATTACACGCAATAATATTTTGCGTTCAGAGATTTCAAAGTGTATTTTTTTTGTCGAATTCATAATTTGGGCAATTATCGTATACAAAGAAACAAAATAATAATCAAACTTCTTTAAAAACTACCCTATTAGCCTAATCCATTGTCTTTTAACGACTTCCCAATCCATTTCTTCAATTTTTCTCCTTGCGTTTTGAACCATAACCATAGTATTTTTAGAGTTGGTAATCAAATACAAAATAGAATTAGTCATTTGATCAACATCATTAGCACTGACTAATAGAGCAGTTGTTTTATGGTTAAGTAAATAAGGGATTCCGCCCACATTTGTACTTACAATTGGTAACCCCAAAGCCATAGCTTCCATTACACTTACAGGAGTATTATCAAAATTAGAGGTGTTAATAAAAAAATCATGTTCTAAAGCTAATTCTAGCCACGCTTCTTTTGATAATTGTCCTGTAAAATTGACAGTAACTCCAAGTGACTCTGCAAAAAATTTTGTAGTATTTAAACTCCCGTCTTTATCAGGCCCAACCATAGTTAACGTTGCGTTGGGAAATATTTTTTGAAGTTCAAACAAAACTTTAACCGCCATTTCAGGATTATAAATCAAGTCAAATGCTCTTACCCAAAGCAATTTAGGAGTAAAATCTGTTCTTGTTTTAAATTTATATTTTTGAATTTCAATTGAATTAGGAATATAAATTATGTTTGCATACCCATTTTGTTCAAACGCTTGCTTCAAATACGCTGAAGGAGCAACGTTTTGATAGGCATTTGCAAACATAATTTGACAAAGTTTAGGATTGGTTTTTAAGCGATTGGGTAAATCACCACCATGTAAAATTGGAATGTATTTAATTTTGAAAAATCGTGCCAATTGACTACAAACAAATGAATACCAAAAAGCTTTGGTACTATAAGTATCGATTAAAATGTATTCTATACGTTTTCTGTATTTAAAAACGGCGCTAATCATAGCTAACATCCGAATCGACAATGATTTTTTATCAGAACTATAAAAAATACTTAAACCTTCCATCTCTAATTGAAAACCCAAAGTTTCAATTGTCGTTTTATTAAAACCATGTTTAGACAGTTGATTGCCTAGGTAAAGAATTTGATTTTTCATCCACAAATGTAACTTTTAATAGTGATAAAGCATAGATAAAGGCAGGAGCAGCCAATCGCATGGCGGCATGGTTTATAGTTAGTATCCAAAATAAATAAAAAGATAATATAAAAATATTATTCCTGTTATTTAAATACAAAATAAATGGTGTGATAAATAAAATCAATAAACAAAAAACACCTAACATACCTTGTTCTGCAAGCATTCTTGAAATTTCATTATGAGATGCAGCTGAAATCCCAAGCATTTCCTCTCTATATTCTTTATTTTTTCCTACACCAACCCCTAAAATTGGGTTTTCCCAAAACATTTCTAACTCTGATTCAATTAGAATCTCCCTTCCTGTTAATTTACTTTCTTTTTCTCTACCTTTCGCATCTTGATTTGCATATCTTTTATCAATTAATCCACCCGTTTGGACGGAACTATATAACCAGATAAACCCACTTAACAAAATTGTAGTTATTATAATTAATAGTAATTTTGCTTGCCCTTGCTTATTCAATTTATTATACGCTAAAATTACTAAACAAATTATCATAATAGCACCTGTTAACATGCCACCTCTAGAAAAAGTAACTATTCCTCTATAAGCAATTACGGTAGTTAAGATTATATTTATTAGAAGAATCGTTTTAGTTTTTGAATTAAAAAAAGTATTAAAAAAATACACAAAAGTTCCTAATCCTAAAATTGTTGACATTTGATTTGGCCCAAAACCTCCAGAAGTTTGAAAATTTGAATAGGTACCAATAACAACATCTTTAACAGATGGAGTGTACAAGAATAAATATAATGTTATTGCAACTATTGGATAACCTAATGCAAAGATCATTTTTTTAATTTGTTCAAAAGTAATTTCTCGATCAAAACAATACAAAGCTGCGAATCCTAAAGTAGCAGGGCCTGAAATATTAAAAGCAATTGCTTTTCTAATATTAGTCTCAAAATTAAGTTGTGAAATACCATAAAATACTCCTGGAATTAGAAAAAGTAAAAACAACCAATACGGAAAAGAATATTTAGAAAAACCCGAATATATCATTCCTAAAACCATCAAAAGAATGACATTGTATTTAGCATACTCGTTAATAAACATCCCGTCTGTCATTCGCAACATTACCTCTGCTCCTATAATATACGCTGCAACAATTAAAACTTCGTTATTCTTATTTTTATATTTAATTACATAACTATAACCAAAAAACATTATAAAAATTGCATACAATTTTGATAGCGGAGGAAATACAAATATTACCCAACCAATAATTAAATGTATCAACAAAAATTTAAAATAATTGGTTGAATCGTTTGATTTCATAACTTATTTAGATAGCTAAAAACAAGCTTATTAACTATTATTTTTTCTGAAAAATTCTCTTCAACAAAAGTATTCAAATTATCAGCTAAAATAGAACTCGAATGAATATTATTTGGTAAAGACCTGAAAACAAATTCCAATTCTTTTACATTTCCAGTTTCAAAAGTAATTCCTGTTTCATGATTTTTAATAATCTGACTACAATAACCTACATTTGAACAAATTACAAATATGTTAGCCCTGCCATATTCTAATAAAGTCACAGGAAAACCTTCATAAGTAGAAGTCAGAAGTCCAACGTTTGCCTGATTTAAAATGTGCTGAACGTCATTACAAGAACCATAAATATATACTGTATTTACTAAATTTTCAGCTTCAATTTTTTGTTTTAAATGAATTGAATAGTCATCTAAATTATCTTTCCCGATAAAATGCATCGTCCAACCTAAAGCAGCTATCTCACTACTAACAAAAGCTTCTAGCGCTAAAAAATGATTCTTAGGTTTTCTTAAATTTGCCAATAAAACAATTCTTTTTCCTTCTGTTCCTTTTAAGCAAGTGATAGCTTTTTCAATTGCTTTTTCTTCAATAAAATTAGGGATAAAATGGATATTAGACATATTTAAATGATCTATAGCCCATTCTTTAAGCTCTTGATTTACTGTAAAAACACCACTAAAAAAATAGGAAACTTTTTTTATAAAAAAATTTGCTTTATCATTTTTAACTCTGTTTCCTAAATGATCATGCCAAAATATTTTTATTGATGGCGTAATAAATTTCAATAATACCGCAAAAAAATAGGAACTACCGTGAGCGTGAACAATTGATATCTTATTTTTTTTTACAAACATTCTCAATCTAATTAAAGCTCGAAAATCAAAAATTTGTTTTTTTTTCAAGTATAGATAATCAACATTTGAACTGATTGAATCTTTTAAACTTCCTTCTAAACGAGTTACTACTATTCCTGAAAATGTTGCTTCTTCAACTAATGAATTAGCTATAGTAACTGCCATTCGCTCTGCTCCACCTGGCTCTAAACTATCAATTAATTGAATTACTCTCAAATCTTGAATTGGCATTACATTTAGATTTAATTTTTATGTAAATTTAAAAAATAAAAGACCTGTTTAAGTAAAAAGCTAACGAAATTATTTATCTTTTAACAACTTACTAATTTCGGTTTCAAACTTATTAGTTGTATATTGTTGCGACCACAGTTGTCCTTCAAGAGCCATTTTTAAATATACTTTTTCATTATTAATAACAGTTAGAATTCGATTCAAATCATCGTTTAATTTTTCATTTAAAATAATACCTCTGCTTCCATTACCCATCATATAAGAAACACAAGATACAGGAATTGCTATAGGAACACAGCCCCAAAACATGGCTTCAGCAACTACCTTAGGCCAACCTTCACTTTTTGAAGGCAAAAGCAAAAAGTGGCTATTTTGATAGGCTCCTAAAACTTCCTTATGAGATTGATTTCCTTTTAATGTAACAATTGCATGTAAATTATTTTGAATAATATAACAGTCAATTTCGTCTCTCATAGCACCTTCTCCATATAAATCGAGTGTGACATTTTTTCCTTTTTTATACAATTTTTCCACAAGCTGTATAGCATATAATGGCTGCTTCCCTTTGGACAATGTTCCTACAAAAAGAAATTTTATAGATTCGTGCTCTTTTTTCTGTTTAATTCTAATTTTCGAATGCTGAATTTCACTTTCACTATAAGTAGCAGTAAAAAAAGGTTTGATATTTATTGTCTGATTTTCCCATTCGCCATATACCAAAACTTTCATATTTTTAGTTAAAACTGTATTACTTAATATCCACTTTTGGAGACGATAGCTCCATGGTTGATTGCTTTTTGGATCCCAATTACCAGCATATTTTGCAGTTTTAGTTTTCTTAGGAAAAAAAATTTGAACAATTGTTCCAATCAAACCCATATTTCCTGGACAACGCAAGTGAATATGATCGGCTTGTTGCATGACTTTAAATATTTTTATCAAAGCTAAAAAAACAAAAGGAACTGCTTTAATTTTATTTAAAAATGTGGTAATTTCAAATTCATGAAGTTCAATTATATCATCAATTTTAAAAGAAATTGGTGCAAATAATAGTTTCCTATCTTCTTTCCAAATAGGACAGCAAAACTGTATACTGGCAACATGTTTTGCCCATATTTGCATTTCTTTTTCATAGGGAGCATATATGTGTATATTTTTTCCTATCTTTAAGATTGGTGCTGATGAAATAACAACTAACTTCATTTATATATATCCCTCCGAACTTTTTTCTGAAATTTTAATTGCTGGTACTCCTACCATTACACTATTCGCTGCAACATTTTTATTTACGAATGAACAAGCTCCTATTAATACATTATCTTCTATAATAATATTTCCAGCAATTACTGTATTAGCCCCTATATAAACATTATTTTTGATTTTGGGAACCCCCCTCTTTTTTCCTTGCCCCGATACTCCAATAGTTACACCTTGCGAAATATTGCAATTATCTCCAATACATGCTTTAGCATTAATTATTATTCCTCCAAAATGTCCAATGTAAAATGAATGCCCAATTTTGACTGAAGCTGGAATAGATATACCAGTAGATATTTCTATTCCTTTTTGCCAAATCAAACACAAAATTTGTATAATTTGTTTTAGTAATGGAATAGGCAGTTTATAAACCGAATGGGCGAATCGGTATTGAATACAAGCCCAAAAACCTTGTGTAAAAAATACAATTGTAATAAAATTACCTCCGTATTTCTTATACTTTTTATAATCGGTAAAAAGCAGACTTAAGCAATTCATTATAGTAATCTATTATAAAATGAAATATTTCTAGAAACCAAAGTAGTAATTTCAAACTGTTTTAGCACTGAAACTCTTGCTTTTTTTCCCATTTCATAGGATTTATGCGGATTTTGGAGAATATATATTATTTTATTAGCAATATCAATTGGGTTATGTGGATTGCACAACAAACCCGTTTCGCCATCCGTAATTACTTCGGGTCCTGGTCCTAATTTTGTAAATACTACAGCTTTTTCCATTGCCATTGCTTCTGGTGCCACTAAACCTAAAGTTTCCATATGTGATGGAAATACACAAACGGTAGCTTTTGCATAAGTCAAAGGAATTTCTTGATAAGAGACAACTCCATGAAATATAATATCATTCGACCAATCACTTAGTTTAGGCAACTCATTTTTCTGTAACAAATTAATATATGAGCTGCCGTTTGAAAAAAACCAATCTCTTCCGTAAAGATGTAAAATAGCAGTTGGAAACTTTTCTTTTACTAATGGAAAAGCTTGAATTAATTGACGAACTCCTTTTTTTTCACAAATAGTCCCTGCAAAAGTGATATTAGTGTCATCAGTTCCAATATTTTGAGGTTTAAAATGCTCATCGTTAATTGGATAATATATAATTTCTACTGGTCTATTATGATAACTTAAATACTTTGCTGTATGAGATTTAACATAATTTGAAACGGCAATAAAAGCATCGGCATTTTTAAACGAACGCTTTTCTTGAAATCCTTTCCACCAATTTACGTTTCTTTTTTCAGCTTCTGCAAAAAAATGATGCCCACCGTGTAAACGAATAATATATTTTATTCCATTAATTTTAGGAAGAAATGCAAAAGACAACTCTGATCCTTCTACAATGTGAATTGGATTCTTTTGATGAAGATTTGATAGTGTTTTGGCAATAGCCCTAAAATTATATATCCAAGCAAATCCTTTTATTTTGCTCCTTTTTAATCGAACAATTGTGATACCGTTTTGCTCTTCAATTTCATTTAATGCACTATAATTTAATCCAACAATCGTAACTTGTTCTCCATTTTTTACTAATGCTTCAGCAATAGTCTTTACAAAACTACCAACACCACCATGTGGAAAGCCTGCTTTTGGATATTCATTGGTTAGGAAACAGATGTGCATTTTTATTTGTTTTTTAAAAGTTCTTGACACAGTCTTATAAAAAAACTATCTTTTTTAAAATAATCTTCCCATAATTTTCTATTTGCTTTTTGAAGAGCAACAAATTCTGAATCAGTAAATTTAGCATGAAATTGATTCAATATTTCGCCTATGAATCTTACATTTTCCTCTTCAATAATTAAGCAATGATTATCCCAGTTTATTAATTCATCAAAAGGAAATTTACAATCGGTATTAATAACAACAGGTATTCTTCCCATAGCAAGTGTTTCATATAATCGAACAGAAAAATTGCCTGTGCCTCGCATGCAAAAGGTATAAGGGTTGTCAAAAACATTTTGATAAAACTCAATTGTTGTTCTTAATCTGTCTCCTTTTGAAGTAATTCCTGCCCTATATTTTTTACGATAGATAAAATTTGAAAGTATGCTTTTATTATTTTCAATAATTTTCAAATATCTATATCGATAATAACTTGATGGATAAAATGGTTGATAATCGAAATAGTTTTTTTTAAGCATTCTATTGATGTTAAATTTTAAATAAATCAAAAATTCCTTTATCAATTTAATAAAACTTCCGTTTGAATGACCTACAAAACCAATAGATGCTTTTTCCTCTTTAGATAAAAAAGAAATCTTTTTATTTAAAAGAATGTAAGGATCATCAATAAAGGGAGGCATAATGTATGTTGTATGCTTGAATTTTGAATTAAAACCACCTAATCGAATTGTGATACAATTTGGATGGTTGATGGTTTTACCAATATCACTAGCAGAAAAAACCAACATCTTTTTTTTATAAACATCTGATTTTTCAAAAATTACCTTAGCATATTGAGCATTATTTTTTAATAAATAATCTACGGTAACTGGTAGTGCAATAAAATCACATGTTTCAATTGTGGTAAACTCGTAAAATTGATACAAGTCTGAGGTTTCATCTTGCAGCAATTCTAGCAATGGAAAAACATATCCCCAACTTGGAACATCTTTAATTTTATCTATATCTGAATAAATTTTAATTTTCACATCTTTATAATTAACTGTTCGGCAATTAAAGAAGAAGCTTTATCTAATGGATGTTTAACAACTTTTTGAAACCATAATTGTTTTTGCTTTGCCAATAAATCGGCATGATTCAATCCTAAATTAACCTTTTGAATTATTTCATTTTTATTGTTTAACCAAATCACTACATCTAAATCATTTATGCTTTTAAAATGCTGATAATTATATATAGTTTTAACAGACCAATTACTTTTAATATTTTCAACATCATAATTCAAATAAAAACAAGGCTTATTAAAAACTGAAAAATCAAATGCCATTGTAGAACCTAAATTTACAACAAATTCACAATGTTTTGCTAAATTTACTTGCATAGAAATATCTTCCAATTTAGGGAAGTAGGCTCCCCAACTTAAATTATCTTTTGGGACACTCCAAATGGGGTCAATTGAAAAAATAACATCTTTAAATTGAGAAAGCACTTCATCATATCTATCTGTAAAATCAATAGGACAACGCCTAAATATTATTTGAGGCTGATTAGCTACTTCAATTTTTGAAATTGATTCAGCCAAATCAAATAAATAATCTGGATCATAAGGTGAAGTTTTTACATCATCTCCGCTGAAACAAATCCATTTTTTATTTGCATCTAGATTATATTTTTTTGCAAAGTCTTGCTTAGAAATTATTCTATTTTCCTGTAAATAAAACTCAAATTGTGGTGTGCCTGTAACTACTATTTTTTCTTTCGGAATTTCTGGATAATATAATTTCATTTCTTCTTTCATATAATCCGACCAAACTAAATACTTATCTGCTTGCACTGCTAACCTAGCTTTTGGTATATTATCCCATGAGTAAATTACACTTATTACAGGAATACCTAACTCTTTTGCAGCAATACAAATGGGCATTAATGAGGATACTCTTTGGTGTGTTATAAAAAGTGATGTTGGATTAATTTTTTTGATTTGAGCCTTATGTTTTTCAATGCAACTTCTATCCCAATTATTGAGCGCTATTTTTTCAAACTTTAAAATTCTATCATATTTTTTTGATGCCCAAACTCCTAGTTTTTGAGCTATAAAATTTAAAATTTTTCTCTGAAATCCAATTGGATTATAGTTCCAATTAGTTAATATGGTAGGGTTATTAGTTAGCTTAGAATTTATTAGTAAACGACCATAAGTTGCAGCCTCTTTTAATAATCGAGTAACATTGTTCTCTTTGTCAAAAGTAAATGGGGTAATTTCTATTTTATCAATAGTATCAATCTCCGAAAATGCTGCTGCATTTAAAGGAGTATAAAAATGTAAATTAGCTTTAGCAATACACATAACAACAATGTTAGAAAATAGATAATTCCTAATACCAACACCATCTGGAATAACAAATAAGATTTTATTATTATTTTTCATTCTTTAGTAATACTAAATCATTTATTATTATTGTTGTAAAAAGTCTTGCCCCTTTATCATTTAAATGCCCACAAGAAGAAAAATACTCATCTCCTTGAACCACATGCTCATATTCCTTAATTTCAGGATAGAACTTCTTAACTTTTTTGAAATAATCCATTCCTTTTACTTTAGAACACATGGGAGTGGTTACTGCAATTAAGTTGATGCCATTACTTTTACAAATTTTCTTAATCTCTTCGAAATAACGGTTACGAAGAGGTTCTAAGCTTTCAATATTATTTTTCATATTAGCTTTTGGATTAGTGCCTAACGGGTAATACCCTTTGTTTGCTAATGTATTTGTAGGTTCTTGCGCTAAAGTTTTATAAAAAGCTCTAAATCCAACTTTACTATCAAATTGAATATATCTATAAAATGGCACAAAATACAACTCCGTAAAATCAGGTTCTTTTTTAAAATGTTGCGTAATGATTTCTGATTGATGCATAAATGGCATAAAACGCCCAAAAGTGCCATCATCGCGTTTTTCATTGGACAAATTCAAATCGGCTTCTAATAGTATGTTTTTAATTTTCCATCCTCGCTCAATCATTAATTTCAATAATAAAGATGTTTCAAACAAATGAGCACCACTCATTCCGTAATTGAAAGTTTTTAAACCTTTTTTTTCAAACAATTCAGAAACAAAATGATTATTTGCTCTAGATGTTCCCAAAATAATAACATCATAATTTTGATTTTTTGAATTGATCACCTGTTCTACTTTATTTCGAGTATTCGATTGTGAAAAAACAAAAGTATAAATGAAATCAAATGCAAATGCCGAAAGCAAAAGTACTAGTATAATTTTTCCGATAAAGCCTAAAAACTGTTTCATTAAAATTGAAAATAAATAAATTCTTTATAATCAGAATATACGCCTAACGTTAACAAAGTAATAATTGCTATTGCAACTTTAATCCAACTCAATTTTCCAGAAAACGGTTCTACTTTTGAACGATTAAACCACTCTACACCAACAAAGACGAGCACTATCAGCAATAATTCATAATTATAGCGTTCGTTAGTCAAATACTGACTTTCAAAATGAAAATCAGTCAGCATTTTTTGGATATATCCTGTTGCTTCTGAAATGGTTTTGGCTCTAAAAAAAATCCAAGCAATAGTGGTTAAAACAAAAGTACCTAAAATGTTTAGAACCGTTTTAAGGCTACTAAAGTTCCAACCCATTTCAATTTCACCCATATTTGATCTATTTCTATTATGAAGCAATAAAGGCAAGAAATAAATCGCATTGATTAATCCCCAAACTAGATACGTCCAATTGGCACCATGCCAAAACCCGCTCACCAGGAAAATAATAAACGTATTTCTAACTTTCATCCACATACCGCCTTGACTTCCTCCTAACGGAATATATAAATAATCGCGAAACCAAGATGATAAAGAAATATGCCAACGACGCCAAAATTCTGCAATATCTCTTGAAAAATAGGGGTAATTAAAATTTTTTAACAAATCGATTCCAAATAATTTTGAAGTACCTAAAGCAATATCTGAATAACCCGAAAAGTCTCCATAAATCTGAAAGGAAAAATAGATGGCTCCCAATAGTAGTGATAATGAATTCATACTTTCATAATTATCAAAAACTGCATTAGCATAAGTTGCACAACTATCAGCAATCACCACTTTTTTTACTAATCCCCAAATAATTTGATAAACACCTTCTTTAGATTTTCCAAAGTGGAAATTTCGTTTGATTTTTACCTGAGGTAATAAATGCGTTGCCCTTTCGATAGGACCCGCTACTAACAATGGGAAATAACTCACAAACAAAGAATAATCAATAAAATTACGTTCTGCAGTAATGCGTCTATAATAAATATCAATCACGTACGATAAGCCATGAAAGGTGTAAAATGAAATTCCCACAGGAAGAATTAATTGCAATAAAATAGGATTCGTTTGAAATCCGAAACCGTTAATCAAATCAGCTAAGGATTGTGCAAAAAAATCGTAATATTTAAAAACACCTAATAATCCTAAATTAATTCCAACAGTGAGCCATAACCAACACTTTCGTTTTTTATCAGTATTGCTACGTTCCATCATTATTGCACTAAAGTAATCCAACAAAGTTGAAAACACCAATAAAAAAAGAAAACGCCAATCCCAACAAGAGTAAAAATAATAACTTGCTACAATTAAAACCGTATTTTGAGTCGTTTTATTTTTATTAAAAACAAACCAATAGCATAAAAATACAATGGGTAGAAAAACAGCAAAGGATAAGGAATTGAAGAACATTATATATCTTTAAATTGTTTTTGATGGTTAAGTTGCCAAGTTTTGTGATTTAATAGATATTTTAAGAATAATTCGGCACTATTCCCTTTACCAAAATCATTTGCCGATGGCTTTACTTCATGTGAATCAATCTTTTTTAATGCTTGTAAAATACTTTTCAATGTATAATCAACGTTAATAATATCGGCATGCAGAGCTCTATTTTTCTGGCGTGTACCTATATTGATAATTGGCAATCCATAATAAGGTGCTTCTCTTATTCCTGCGCTACTATTGCCTATAATAAATTGTGCATTTTTTAATAAGGTTAAAAAATATTCAAATCGCAAGGAAGGAAAAATTCGAAAACGAGGATTTTCAGTTAATTGCTCATAAGCCTTCAAAACTGCTTTACTGCCCAAATCGTTATTCGGATAAACTAAAACATAATTATGATTATCTGCCAATAAAGCCGCTACAAAATTATCCGCATAGTCTTGCATGCAATTTGCTTCTGTTGTAACCGGGTGAAACATCGCCACAGCGTAGTTTTCAAAAGCAATTTCGTAATATTCTTTAGCTATAGGTAAATCAGGTAAATTTGAAGAAAACATAATATCAATATCAGGAGAACCAATAATAAATATTGATTCATCTAACTCACCCATTTGTACTAATCGTTTTTTTGCTTGTTTATTAGATACAAAATGAATATGGCTCATTTTACTAGTAGAATGGCGAATCAATTCGTCAATAGTTCCTGAAACTTCTCCGCCTTCAATATGCAAGACTAAAATATTATTTAAACTTCCAACAATTGAACCAGCTAACGCTTCAACTCTATCGCCATGTATAACAATCATATCTGGTCGACAGGTTTTTATATACGTTGAAAGACCCTCAATAGTTTTTGCTAAAGTTAAATCCATTGTGGTTTCATGCGTATGGTTTTCAAAAGTATGAATATTAGAAAATCCACATCGTTCTACTTCTAATAATGTATAACCATATTCATTTTGAAGGTGCATACCGGTAACAAAAATATACGGTTCAAAATTAGGATGCTCTTCCAAAATCTGAATTAATGATTTTATTTTACCAAAATCAGCACGAGTACCGGTTAAAAACAGGATTTTTTTAGACATGCTACTATTGCTTTGTGTTGCAAATATAAGTTTTTTGGTTAATAATTTTGTGTAAGACCTAATAGGTGCTTGAATTTATATTCACGAATCACTGAAAATCTGCAAAATTTAATTGCTCATCATTTTCAATGTCTCTTTTAGCAGTTTTGCCTAATAAATTATCGAAGTGTTCGGCTAAAATTTCACCCGTTCCTGGTCGCTTTACCCAAATATTTTCTTTAGTTAAAATAGCTCCCTTTTTAATGGCTGCAATAGAACAAACTGTTGCAAAAGCAAAATCAATTGTTACCTGCTCCTCAGATACTGGTTTTTTTGTTCCACCGCGCATTTGGGCCATTTCAGCACTGTTGATAATTAATTCTTTACATGCTTGCTCATCCATACTACATTGTATATCAGGACCAGTCCGACGCATATGATCCGTAAAGTGGCGTTCTAAAATAGACGCCCCTAAAGCTACTGCTCCCAAACAAGCATTATTATTTAAGGTATGATCTGACAATCCAAAAACCTTTGTAGAAAAAACTTTATGCATTTCCATCATGGCACCAAAACGAACTAAATGAATAGGCGTTGGATATAAATTAGTGGTATGTAATAATGCCACAGGAATGTTGTTTTTTTCAAAAATATCTACAGCTTTTTGAATACTATCTATTGTATTCATTCCTGTACTTAAAATGACTGGCTTTCCAAAAGAAGCTATATGTTCTAATAACGGATAATTGTTGCATTCACCTGAACCAATTTTATATGCTGGAATATCAAACTTTTTTAAACGTTCTGCAGCAGCACGAGAAAATGGAGTAGATATAAAAATCATTCCTTTACACTCCACATACTTTTTTAATTCTAATTCATCTTCTTCATTTAAAGCACAACGCTCCATAATTTCATAAATGGAAACATTGGAATTTCCTGGAATTACATTCTTAGCAGCTCCAGTCATTTCATCTGCTACAATATGCGTTTGATGTTTGACAACCTCAACGCCAGCTCTATAAGCTGCATCAACCATTTCTTTTGCTACTTGTAATGAACCTTCATGATTAATTCCAATTTCTGCTATGACTAAAGGAGGAAAATCTTGACCTATTTTTCTTCCAGCTATTTCTATATAGGGATTCATATATTTAGTAAATAATTAGTTGTGTATTTTTAAAAGATATTCTGCGTAATCAAAATCTTCTTGTGTATCAATATCTACGTTGGCAAAAGGATGATTTACTACAAAAGGGAACGATTCTTTTGTAATAATTTCATTATTTAATATAGTTGATGCTTTTATAATATAAAGTAACCCATTCTCATAATACAAGGGTTCTAAATCTTGATTGCGTTGCCCCACTTCATAGTTGTATGGAATAAATGTATGGTTTTCAATTTTCCCTAATTTGTGGTGACTACGCGAAACCGTAAACAAACAGTCTACTTGTTCATCTTGAAACCTAACAAAGGCTTCATTTAGTAAGTTATGAGGTCGCAATGGATTAGTAGCTTGTAATAATAGTACATTTTCTACTTCTTGAGTAATGGTTTCTAAAACATGCTTTAGAGCGGAAACGGTAGGTTCAAAATCTCCAGAAAGCATTTGTGGTCTATCGATTACTAAAGCACCATATTGCATTGCTACGCTTTTTATCGCTTCATCATCTGTAGAAACATAAACTGCAGCTATAAAATCATGTTGTTGCGCAAATAAAATGGTATGTACCAACAAAGGAAGTTCTCCCAACAGCTTTATGTTTTTGCCTGGTAAGCGTTTGGAACCGCCACGAGCTGGGATGATGGCTATTGTTTTATTCATAAATACTATGTCTATTCGTAAAATCTTTCAAAAATAAAGGTTTTATTTTTTCTAATTCCTGCTCTGATTTATCCCACCACGCTAACATCTCAATTTCTTTAATAATACTTTCAGAAAAACGTTTTCTAATTTCTTTAGCAGGAACTCCTGCAACTATGGAATAAGGAGCAACATCTTTTGTAACCACACTTCCAGCACCAATTATAGCACCATTTCCAACTATAACATTTCCAACAATTTTCACACCATGACCTACCCAAACATCATGACCTACCTTAATTACATACTGCTCTTTAAATTGGTTTAATTCACCATTGAATAGATTACTATTTATATAAGTTGTTAAATAAGAAATAGGATGGTTTGAAGCGTGAAAAGCTACATCGGCACCAATTTGACAATAATTCCCTATCTCAATCTTTCCGGCAAAACAATTATTTACTCCCAAAGTAGTTCCAAAACCAATTGATATTCCTTTGTTTAAAAATTGACATCGCTCTGGAATAATATTTTTACCTAAAAAAAGAACTTTACAATAACCTTTTGCCATTGTATCAATAAAAACATCTTGTTTTTCCATTCTTTTTCTGAAAAGATAGTTTAGGCGTTTTATTTTGTATTTATATATATATATAATAAGTCTTTTAAACATTTTTTAATTATTTATAGAGTCCCTTACTTTTTAAAAAAATATTCCAAAAAACAGTACTATATAATATCTTTTCCAGAATTTTCTTTATCCAATAAGGATAAAAATACTTTTTATTTTTATTTAAACAAACAAAAAAATCAATTTCACGATAATCAACTTTACTTGTATTTACAATCATTTTAATTGCATCTGTCATAGTATTTCCCATATGATAGGTGAAATTATCAGTTGTACTTAAACGATAATACCCCTTCATATCGCAAGGAGAATCTAAAAAATCTAATTCACTTCTCCCTCCTAAACTATAACTAGAATAGGTAGCATTCAATTGGTCAAAAAAATCACCTCTATATGTAGCTGAGTAATGACCTGATCCAACAACCGCTTTTACACCATTATGTTCAATTATTAAATTTTTTTTTAATTGTAATTCATTGAACAAATTAGGATTATTAACACTTTTTGCGAAATTATCTAATGCACTTTTATCTGCTACATTTTCAAAACGCATTTTATTTGAAAATAAAAAATCTATGTAAATTGAAGCAGTATAATATTTCAACATGTTAGAAAAAGGTGTTGTTCCAACTACTCCTGCCTTAGGAAAAGCATTAAAAATATTGTATACTTTATTTTGCCATCCATGTAAATATAAAACATCTGCATCGGTTATGGTAATTAAATCAAACGAATTGCCTACAAGAGCCTTCAATATAGCATTCATTTTACCAATTGAAGTTGTATGAATCAATTCATGTATTTGTTTATTATTCATTAAATCATCTAAATAAGCAGCAACTTCTTTGCATGACCCATTATTTACAATTGTAAAATAAGTTTTACTATGACATGTGTTAAATAAGGATTCTAAACATGTTTTCAAAACATTTAGACTCTCATTATAATATGCTTCTTGATTAGGAATAAAAACAGGTACAATCACCTGATGTATAAAATCAGATGTTGAAAGAAGTTGATCACGTGCTGGATTAATTCCTATTCTCATAACAATGAAATTTAATTAGCTAGAAATAAAATCCCATGTATTGGGAGAAAACACATTTCCATGTTGCTTCTTTAATGGAAATTTATATTCTGTGTATGAACTATTAATCAATTCAAAAAAATAAAAATCTCTAAATTCGATCCTTTTATTACCAATAACATATAAACTTATTGAATATTCTCCAGAGGCAAAGGGTAGTCCATTCTTTAAATAACATGAGAACTCTAAAATATTGGTCTCTACATTAATTACTATTGAATTTAACCAAGTAGAGAGTGTAGTACAAGGTTGTCCAAAACTATTATTAACTACAATTTCTAATTTTAAATCCACGGGTAATTCTTTTTCAAATTTTAAAGTACCTTTAAATGTAAAAGGAGTCCATACATTAATAATTTGTATAGAACTGGCTTCTTTTTCAATATAAAAATCTTTTATATAATAGCCAAAATCATTTTCTTTTTGAACAAATTTTCTATTATTATTTCCTGTAATATATTTTTCAATTCCTTTCTCAACTGCGCCATCATAAGCAATATACCCATTCTCAACAATCAATAATTTTGAACATAGTGATTCGATTGCAGACATATCATGACTCACAAATAATACCGTTCTTCCTTCTGTTGTTGATATATCTTTCATTTTGCCAATAGCCTTCTTTTGAAACTCCACATCTCCAACAGCTAAAACCTCATCTACAACCAAAATTTCAGGCTCTAAAAATGCCGCCACTGCAAAGGCTAAGCGAACGGTCATTCCACTACTATATCGTTTTGTTGGGGTATCGATATAACGCTCACAGCCACTAAAAGCAATAATTTCATCTAATTTTGAAGTAATTTCTTTTTTGGTCATACCCAAAATAGCTCCATTCAAATAGATGTTTTCTCTTCCTGTTAATTCTGGATTAAAACCTGTTCCAACTTCTAACAACGAAGCTATTCTTCCTCTTGATTTAATAATACCTGTTGTTGGTGCAGTAACTTTTGATAATATTTTTAGTAAAGTAGATTTTCCTGCCCCATTTTTTCCAATTATTCCTAAAACTTCTCCTCTATTAACCTCAAAATTAATGTGTTGCAGAGCCCAAACGTACTCACTATTCCCTTTTAAACTTCTATCATTAATTTCACCGACTTTCAGATATGGGTCTTGTTTTCCTCGAATAGCATGCCACCATCGATTCAAATCATGACTCAATGTTCCAGTACCCACAGTTCCTAAACGATATTGTTTAGAAATATTTTCGGCTTTTAATATGATATCTTTTTGACTCATTTCTCTTACACAGTATCAATAAAACTCTTTTCGGTCTTATTAAAAATTAATACTCCTAATAAGAATATCAAAATTGTTATACCTACAGTATACAACAATCCTGAAATTGAAATACTCCCCTCATGCAACAACATAAATCTTGACGTTTCAACCATATATGCTAGTGGATTATACACAATCAACCAACCATAATCAGGTAATTTTTCTTTTAACAATGCCATAGGGTACATTACGGCAGAAACATACATTAACAGTTGCACACCAAAACCCACTAAGAAACTTAAATCACGATATTTTGTAACCATTGAAGAAATAATCATTCCTAATCCAAGTCCTAAAATTCCCATAGCAGCAACTAATATTGGGAAAAAAAAAGTAGCTGTTGTAAATTGTATTGTTATTTCACCTACTATTAAGTAATAAATATAAAAAAAAATAAAAATAAAAAACTGCATTCCAAATTTTACCAAATTAGAAATAACAATGGCCAAAGGAACTATTATCCTTGGAAAATACACCTTTCCAAAAATAGCTGCATTTTTCTTAAAGGTATCTGATGTATCATTCAAACAAGCTGTGAAATAACTCCAGACCATAACACCTCCTAAATTAAATAAAAAAGAAGGGGTTTTACCCGTATCAATTCCTGCAACATTATTAAAAATAATAGTAAAAATTACTGAAGTAAATAAAGGTTGAATTAAATACCAAAGCGGGCCTAAAATTGTTTGTTTGTAAACAGTTACAATATCACGCTTTACAAACAACATTAATAAATCACGGTAGCGCCAAATCTCATTTACATGAAAAGAAAAGAAATTATCTTTTGGCTCTATTGTATACAACCATTTGTCTTCTGAAAATTCCGGTTTACTCATGCTGATATTTATTCTATATCAACTTTTAGCTAAAGCCAATACAATAATTACAAATATAGGATTTAATACCAATCCGAATGATATTTATTTTCACCAATATAATAAATTAAACCAATAGAAATGTTGTAAAAACTACCACTTTCAGAAACTTTATTAGTATTGATTGGAAAGCCATCAAATCCATATAATTGCTTTAAATTGATATTATATGTAAAATCAGAAACGATGGCAAATTTATTATTGATTCTATATTGAGGTGTAATACCAAATCCAATTATTTGTGTTTTTTCTGATTCAAATTGTTGTTGTAATGAGTTTGCAAAACCAATTGAACCTTCTAAATGAACCAAAAGACCTAAATTATCTCTTGTAAAATAGGTTAAACCTAATTTTTTTCCAGCATTATAAACTAAACCTGCACCCAAAGAATTGTATTGAATCCCTATATTACCTCCTGGATCATTTACAAATTTATCGGATTTAAAAATTATTTTTGTTCCCAAATATTCTGAAAACATGTATCGAAGACCTACTTCAAAATGATTAAATCCAGAAAAATTGGATTGAAATTGCTTGTTATAAGGTTGTATGGCGCCATTGTAACCGTAATTTAATTCAACCGACATATTATTTCTATTGAATTGAGCTACCGCTAGAGAACTACTTATTAAAAACACTACTACTAAAAATAATTTATTTTTCATTATGGCTTATTTTTTTTTTATTTCATTAATGCATTATAAATAGCAACAAATGAATTATTACGTTTTTTTTATTTAAGGTTACAAATTTATTCTATTGACTAAAAAAATTTAAAAATTCATTTCCTCTGTATTGATTTGAAAATATCTATATACTAAGTACATCTCTAAAATAAATTTGATGCAAACTTAAAAAAACATTTTAATTGTAAACACAAATTGTAGTATTAAATTGTATTTTTGACTATTAATTTTAAAATCACCGAAATGTTTTGGATTTCTAAGAAAAAAATTTTCTGGAAAGACTTGTGGGAAAATGGTTTTATTGACATCCACAATCACCTACTTTGGGGAATAGATGATGGCTCAAAATCATTAGAAGAAACGATAAGCCTTTGTAATGCTATGCAAGAATTAGGCATCACAGAAGCAATAGCTACACCACACACCTATCCAGGTTTATGGAACAATAGCACAGCTGATCTTACAACTGCCTATGCAAACTATTGCAGTAGTGTTGACTCTTTGTTTATTAAGAATGTTGCAAGTGAATATCTTGCAGATGTCTATTTAGAACATCTGATGGAACAAAAAACTTTAGTAACCTTAACAGGGGGGTATGTATTGGTTGAATTTTCTATGCTTTTTGCACCATCTGAACGGATAATGGAAACACTGTTCCAATTAAAATTAAAAGGTTTTAAATTAATTTTGGCACATCCTGAACGATATTTGTATTGGAAAAATAATCTTTCCGCTTTCGAGCGCTTAAAAAATTTTGATTTATATTTCCAAATGAATAGCTTATCCATTTTAGGGTATTATGGAAATGATGTAAAAAAACTTTGCCAACAACTACTTGATTTAGAAATGTACGACTTTATGGGTACTGACACCCATAGAATAGAGCACATTCTGTTTACTAAAGAAGTGCCCTTGAAAATTGCCGGTTCAAATTGCAAACAACTTGAGGGACTTATTCAATCAAATCGTATTTTCTCTACTTCTTCTTTTTAAGCATACTTTTAAAAATTCGAGTAAATTTAGCGAATCGAATTGGTAATAAAGTACTCATATTATAACCATATCCATAGCCATAATTGTATTGATATGAATAAGCATACCCTTTTCCATATCCTTCATTTTGACCAATATTATTAAATACAATTGCTGTATTTTTAATTTTATTTTGGTGTTTTAAATTATTAATATATGGTAAAATTTGTTTATCAGTATAGTTTGCTTTAATTAAATAAAGCGTTGTGTCTGCATATTTTGTAATTATTGTAGAATCTGCAACTAATAAGGTAGGAGCAGTATCAATAACAACATAATCATACACTTGTTTTAGTTCGGCCAAAATATGCTCAAAATGACCGTTTGCTAAAATTTCTGTAGGATTAGGAGGAATAACCCCTGAATAAATAATATCTAGTGGAATATCATTTATCTCTTCATGACAAACACAATCGTTAAAACTTAACTCAGGTTGCACTAAAAGGTTGACCAATCCAATTTTTTCTTTCTTAGTTTTTAGCGCTTTATGTAATTGAGGATTTCGTAAATCTGTACCAACTATAATTACTTTTTTTCCTAAAGAAGCTAATGTTAGGGCTAAATTAGTTGCAATAAATGTTTTACCTTCTCCTTTTATTGTTGATGAAACAAAAATTGCTGGTGCACTTTTACTATTCATAGGAATAATAAAATTCAAATTAGCCACCAATATTCTGAAAGCTTCCGATAACACAGAATGATCATTTTTCTTGACTATTTTGCTTTGTTCCTCTATAAAGGGAATCTCAGCAATAATAGGCATATCGTCCAATACATGTTCAATCATTTTTCTAGTATGAATTCTACTATCAAATAAATAATACAAAAAAATTAAAGCAAGAGGGATTGATAATCCTAAAAAAGTGGCTATTAAATAAAACAATGCCCTTTTTGGGGAATGAGGATTTGATTCTGAAATCGCTTCATCTACAATTTTAATAGATGGATTTGTTATAGCTAAATTTATACTGGCTTCTTCTCTTTTTTGTAACAATAATAAATACAGTGTTTCTTTTATTTTTTGTTGTCTTTCTATAGAACGTATTGTTTTTTCCTGGTAAGGTAACGCTGCAAATTGAAATTCCTGCATAGCTTTTACTTTGTCTATAGCCTGAATCTTAATTGATAAAACATCTTGATAAGCATTTAGAGAATACCTAACATTACTCTTCAAGTTTTTTTGAACTTCTATTAACTTTTGAACACTTGGATGATTTTCACCAGCGCTTGTAATTATTTTTTGGGTTTCTAAAACTACTTTGTTGTATTCATCAACTAAACCATTAACTTTCATTTCTTCCAAACCTATATTAGTAGGTAACAATTCATTATCATTAACTTCCTTTAAGGCTGAAATAATAATATCACTTAACAAGGATTGCGTTTTAGCTTGCTCGTATTCAGAAAATGTCACTCCCTTTGTTCCTAATAAAGATTGGCTATCTCCCTCAAGAAATGATAATTTTTGCTCTTTTTTGTAATCTGCTTTATTCAATTCTATAGTATCCAATTCTTTGAATAAATATTCGAAACGAGCATTAACAAATTCAATAGTTTTCTTAAAAATTTGTTGCCTATCTTCTCTACCATCTCTATCAAAAACTTCATTTAAAGTATTTAAAATTGCATTATTTTTATTTATTATTGGACCATTTGTAGTAATTTGCAACAAATCACTTTCCTCTCCTACTAAACTTACTTCGATATTAGCTTTTAATCGAGTGACTGCATCATTTAAAGAAATCTTTTTAATTGAAAGTGTATTAACATTATTATGCAGTTCAATAGGAGGAATAACCCTCATCGCTATTCCCTCTATGTCATAAATTTTATTGTATTCTCTTTTTTTATTATCGTTGTCCCAAAAATACCCTTTACTATCATAAGTTATTTTCCACAATCCTTTAAATGAATTTGTTTTTTCTTCACTTCCAATCCATTCAATACTTGGATTTTTTATTCCATATTCTTCAGAATTTTTTACTTTACCTTCTGTAAAAAATTGATTATACAACTGAAGCTCTTTAACTACCTTGGTTAATAAGCGATTAGACCTAATAATTTCCTTTTCATTTTCAATATTGATTTTGCTTCGCATAAAGAAATTAACACCACTAGAAGGCATTTTAAAATCAGAATTAGTGTCATCCAATAGTTTTACAATAGTTTTAGATTCATAAATATCACTTTGATATCTCAAGTAAATCTTTACTGATATTAAAGCAAAGAATAAACCTATAACGAACCAATACCAAAAAGGCAAATATTTATAAAACTCTTCTTTTAAATCAAATTGATTATTATTAATTTCGTTATTTTTTGGAAAATTATTATTCATTTATGAGAGATTAAAGACTTCTAATGATTAAAAATGAGGATAAAATAACAGATATTGTTCCTAGTAAAGTTCCTGCATTACCAATAATACCTGCTGATTTAACTTTAGCAGTATTTGGATTTACAATAATAACATCATTAGGTTTTATAAAATAAAAAGGAGAATTCATCCAATTCTTTTTAGTTAAGTCAATTTCGCCGATTTTTTGCTGATTATTCTCCAAACGAATAACTTTAATGTTTTTCCTTACACCATTAATATTCAAATCTCCTGCCAGACCTAAAGCCTGTAAAACGGTTAAATTATTCTCAAAGAAAGTATAAGTACCAGGATTCCTAACTTCTCCTAAAATAGTAACTTTTGCGTTTAATATTCTACAAACAACAATTGGATTTTTTAATAATTTTTTCGAAATTAAATCCCCTTGAATCCTAGACTCTAATTGGGTATAAGTTAAATTTTTAACCTCAAAATCACCTAATACTGGTAGATTTATTTTACCTTCATTAGAAACTAAATACCCTTGTAACATTAACTGAGTATTTTGTAAATTTTGTTGTTGGGCCGGGTTTAAATTATAAGGAGCTGCTAATAACATATCATCTGCAGTTATTTTTACACTTATAATATCATTTGGTTGTATAATTACATCGGACCATTGAAAACTACTATTCTCATTGGCTTTTAAGTCATTTAAATACAGAATTTCTTTCTTTGCCGTACACGATGTTATAACAAATATTAAAGCCATCAGTTGTAGCACAACCACTTTTTTCATAAAATCAAATTTAACTGCAAATATAGTATAATTTAATTGAATGAAAAATATTTTAAATAAGAAAGCATAAATAGTATGAATGATGTAATTTGGAATCATTTAGTTGGATTTTTTAATATTAAGTTATTATAACCACTAAAGACACAAGTAACACAAATCATTGCACTTTTTATTTTGCACAGAGAATTTTCGATTTTTTTTGACTTGCTTTGTGCTGAGAGAGTTACAAATCATCTGAAAATTAAGACGTTATACTTTGTTTTAGTCCAAGAACTGAATTTGTTCTTTAATTTGAGCTTATGATTTATAATTTTCAATAAACTTATCCACATTAAAAGGCAAAGGAATAAAGGTATAAAATAATATTATAAGATCCATAACAATAGTTCTGTGCTGAATATACCATTTATTAATACGTACTTTATCAGGCCAGATGATTTCGTCATTATACTGTTGAGGATGCTTCTTAGATTGCAATAAAAATTCCTCCTTTTTATATTTTAGTGAGGCTAATCCTGTTATTCCTGGTTTTACCGTTAATATAATTGCATCCTCTCCTTCCAACGTATCGGCATAACCTGGAATATCGGGTCTAGGACCGACTAAAACCATATCGCCTTTACATAAATTATACAGTTGGGGTAATTCATCTAACTTTGTTTTTCTTAAAATACTTCCATAAAAAGTTTGTTTAGCTCCCTCTACTGTATAGGTTCTAAACTTATAAATTGTAAAAGGAATTCCTTTATAACCTATTCTTGTTTGTGTAAACAACATTCTACGTAATTCCCTATTTAAATTTTATCTTCTAAAATCTTCAATATAAATCTGTACCTATTACGTACCTTGAGTGCCCAATGGTAAACATTTAAAACACACGAATCACCTTGGAAAAAACACTTCAATAACCTCAGCAATTCTATCTCTATCTGTATCTGTTAGATTGGAACCTGAAGGCATGCATAATCCTTTTTCAAATAATGTTTCAGATACTTTTGCCCCATAATACGGATACTTTTCAAAAATAGGCTGCAGATGCATTGGCTTCCACAAAGGTCTAGACTCAATATTACATGCCTCCAATGCTAAACGTAATGCTTCTCGTTGCTCATACGACCCTAACACTATAGCACTTAGCCAATGATTAGAAAAATAGTCATTTGACGGTTCATTGAACACCGTAACTACGTTATTCTCTTTAAATATCTCTTGGTAAAATGAATGCATTGCTCTACGTTGGGATACCCTTGTGTCAATTACTTCCATTTGACCTCTTCCTATACCCGCACAAATATTACTCATTCTGTAGTTATAACCAATTTCTGAATGTTGGTAATGTGGTGCGTTATCTCTTGATTGTGTTGCGAAAAAGACCGCTTTTTCTTTACTCTCTTTGGTCTTAGTAACCAAAGCCCCCCCTCCTGAAGTGGTGATTATTTTATTTCCATTGAATGAAAGCACACCAAATGCGCCAAACGTACCACACTTTTGTCCTTTATAAGTACTTCCAAGCGCTTCAGCACTATCTTCAATGAGAGGTATTTCATATTTTGTTGAAATCGCAACAATTGCTTCTACATTGAAAGGCATACCATACAAATGTACTCCTATGATTGCTTTTGGTTTTTTTCCTTTTAAAATTCTGTCTTTTATAGCTTCTTCTAAGGCTATAGGACACAAATTCCAAGTTTCTTTTTCACTATCGATAAAAACTGGAATTGCTCCTAAATATAAAATAGGGTTGGCAGAGGCGGAGAAAGTCATGCTCTGACAAATTACCTCATCACCTGCTGTAACACCTGCTAAAATAAGTGCTAAATGTAGTGCAGCAGTCCCAGAACTTAAGGCAGCTACTTCTGCACCTTCTTTTAAATAATTTTGAATGTCATTTTCCAAACCTGTTACATTTGGCCCTAAAGGTGCTACCCAATTCGCATCAAAAGCTTCTTGTACATATTTTTGTTCGTTACCCCCCATGTGTGGAGAAGATAACCATATTTTAGATGGATTCATATTATTATATTTATGCAAATATATTATTTTTAGAGTTTGTTTATAGTAGTTCTAGATACATTTTTAATAAAATAGCTGGGGTAATTTTATGAAAAATCGAAGTGATGGGGGTGGAATTACTTTTTTTCATTAGATTTATTAGTTATGTTTACTGAGATGATTGAAGGCAAAAGGGTGAAAACTATGGCTTCAGTATTTCGAAATCTTACTAAAACTAAGTTCATTTTTTAGTAATCACATATTCAAGAGATGCTTGACAGCATGAACCATCTAATTAGTTTAGTTTGTATTATGAATAACGTAGCTTCCGAAGCTTCGGACTCTGTATAACTTTTTAAAAGCAATCTATTTCAAAAAATACCGATGCAGCTCTGTGAAAAAAATTAACACTCTCTATTTAAAAAAATCATTAACCTGTTTTAAATTCTTTTTGATTTTTTCAATTTTTTACACTCTTTATCGTTATAAACTCCTTACAACTGAAGTAAACATACTATAAATTGAAAACTCAATGGGAATTAACAATATAATTTTTCAAATTTTCATTAAATGAATTAAAAATAGTTTCTATCGTACTAGGATACATTTTATATCTAGCATTTATCATCCCATTTTTTTTAAAATACTTATTTTGATGATCCGCTTCAATTGAAAAATCCATCCATTTTCTTTCCGTATTTGTTTGTATTAGTATTTCCATTTTAACTACCTCGAACTTATAGCTATTATTATTGAAAGAAATTAGAATGGTGGATCTGATATCATAACAATTCAAATCTTCCAAATACTTATCACATAAAATTCTTGATTTCACTTCTTCAAAGCAAATGAATTCGTTTTTTTTTGTATCGTTTAGCTGAATTTTACTCTTTTGTTTATTTAGATTTAACCAACTCATGGTTTTTTCATACAATTCTTTCTGTTTTACGTCTTTAAACTCTTGAATAATAAATTTAGTTAATCCGCTTTGAGTGAATGAAAATAAATTATTTTGAGCTCTTACTGACATAAAAGAAAATAATAATATAAAAAATGAATATTTAATTAATTTCATAAGATAAATTTTTTATTTAATAACAACTATTTTAAAATTTTTACAAGTAAGACATATTTTTCATTATGTAAAAATATCCAATCTTTTTAGATTTAAGATTGTTATTGTAAAATAAATAATTAAGCCAAGTTATAACCCAAAAAAAAAGGCTGTCTTACGACAGCCTCCTCTTGTTTATAAGTTGGTTTCACTTGTACTGATTTATGCAGTACTTGTGTTACTACCTTACTCTTTTTTAACCATTCTAATGGTTTTCACTTGGTCATCTTGGGCTACAATTACATTGTAAACTCCTGATGCCCATTCTGCGCCTAGTTGTAAGCTCTCTAACGATGACGGTGCAACTTCTCTATCTTCGATTAGTTTGCCTGTCATATCAAATACTCTTACATATACCATCGCATCGCTCGGTGTATCTAACGATAATGTGAAATACGCATTGTATGGATTTGGATACCCTTTCACTGCAAAGATGGTAGTATTGGTTGGAAGTTCCTCCTCTATTTCTCTTGTATTTGGTGCTGTACCTGGTAACGTTACGTTACATACTGATCCATAAGAACTCCAAACTCCATTATTCAATAATGCCACTTTTACTCTATAAGATGATCCTGCAACTCCAGTGAAGCCAACAACATCTCTTAATTTAAATGAATTTATTGATCCCGAAGATGTGGTAAAATACAACGGATTTGATGCATTGGCATTGGCTACTTCAAAACGATAAGCCTCTACTCCTGATACTGCATCAGCAAAAATAGTTGTATTTACACCTCCTGCCAATGTTGCTCCACATTGTGATGACTGAACTTTACTTAATGGTAAAGATGAAGTAGTCACATTACACGATGTGCCATAAGCACTCCATAAACCATTATTCATAACAGCCACTCTTACTGTATAAGCTGTAGCATATTTACGTGTAATTCCTGAAACATTAGCCAATTGGAAGAAGTTATCTGTCGTAGATGTTGTCTCATAATATCCAACTTCACTACCACGTGTTACCTCAAATTTATACTTAGTAACTCCTGCTACTATATCAGCATAAACTTTTGTCCCAAAACTAATTCCTACAATACCACATTGTGAAGACTGAACTTTACTCAATGGTAAGGCAGGTGTAGTTAAATTACAAGAAACTCCATAAGGTCCAAAATTACCATTGTTTTCTACTGCTACACGAACAGCATAAGTAGTGCCAAAATTAGCTCCACCTGACATATCTGTTAATTTGAATGATCTTACGGTACCATTTGCTGTAGTAATTACTCTTATAGCTCCTGTTACTGTATTGGTAATCTCAAAACGATATCTACTAACGTTAGATATTGCATCTGCAAAAATTGTATTACCGTAACTAGATAAAGTTGTACCACATTGAGATGCTTGTACTTTTGTAGCTGGTAAAGCTGGTGTAGTCAATGTACAACCTGCACCATATGCTCTCCATACTCCATTATGTAATACCGCAACTTTAACTAAATATGAAGTTCCATAAGGACTTACGCCTAAATCAGAAAAACGGAAATAGTTTTGTGTTGCATTCGCTGTAGTAAACTCTCTAACTTCTGATCCTCTTATTACTTGGAAACGATAAGCTGAAATCGTAGGATTACCTGATATCGCATCTACCGAAAAACGAGTAGTTGAAGATGCAGCTGTTGTTCCACAATGAACGGCTGCAATTTTAGTTAAAGGGTCTGGCGTAGTAACATTACATGAACTTCCATACGCACTCCATTCACCATTATTAAGGACAGATACTTTTATACTATATACCGTTGAATAAGTTATTACTCCTGTCAACTGTGTTAAGTTAAAATAATTCAATCCATCCAATGCTGTATAAGTTCTTACTGTTGCACCATTAGTTACTTCAAATTTATATCCTGTTACACCTATTACTGATGTAGCATAAATAGGAGTATCGAAAGCACTTAATGTAACACCACATTGTGATACTTGAACGCTAGTTAATGGTAAAGCAGGCGTAGTAACGTTACATGATGTACCATAAGATGTCCAAACATCATTATACATAACAGCTACTCTTACAGCATAGGTTGTTGCGTAAGTAGGACCTCCTGTTAAATCAGTTAAACGGAAAGTACGTGTAGATCCATTTACTGTGGTAAATGTTCTTACGTTTGAACCATTGGTAACCTCAAATCTATATGCTTGAGCACCTGATATAGCGTCTGCTGTTAATTGTGTTGATAAAGATGCTAATGTGATACCACACTGAGAAGTTTGTACCTTAGTCAAAGGAACATCAGGTGTGATAACATTACATGAATTACCATAATCACTCCAAACTCCTGATTTAAAATATTTTACACGAACTGAATAAGTCGTAGCATAAGTATTTACAAATCCTAAAGAAGTTAAGTAACTAAATCTAAAGAAATTAGATGAAGTATTTGTATATTCATATACAGTAGCTCCTCTACTAACTTCAAATCTATATTGAGTAGCACCAGTAACTAAATCAGCTAAAACATTTGTACTGAATGAAGCAACAGCAACTCCACATTGTGAAGATTGAACTTGTGTTCCACATCCCTCATCTGTTTGTCCATTACAGTTGTCATCAATTGAGTTACCACAAATCTCTGTAGCTCCTGGATTAACCAATGCATTAGCATCGTTACAATCTCCTGCTACAACTGCATATCCTGATGGTGTGCTTGCTCCATAACATAATGAAACTGCATCACCTGCTCCGTATGTATCACCGTCAGTGTCTACATAGAAACTGCCTGTACGCCATACTTGAGCATTTGCATCATTACAATCTGAACCATTAGTTGTTGTAGCATAACCTGCTGGTGTATTAGCTCCGTAACAAACTGTAGCTGATCCACTATCATAGCCATCTGAATCTGCATCTACATAGAATGTAGCGCTTCTCCAAATTTGTGCATTGGTATCATCACAATCTGTATTGTTTGTTGCATAACCTTCTGGCGCTGTCAACGAACATAATGAAGCCGTTGTAGTTGAACCGTAACCATCTTGATCAGCATCTACATAATATGTGATTGCTGTGTGGATGTTTACATTGTTATCGTTACAATCTGAACCATTAGTTGTTGTAGCATAACCTGCTGGTGTAGTAGCTCCATAACATAATGAAACAACTTGACCTGCTCCGTATGTATCTGCATCTGCATCAACATAGAAACTGCCTGTACGCCAAACGAATTCATCTTTGTCATCACAATCAGTGTTATTTGTAGCATAACCTGCTGGTGCAGTTGTTTCACATAATAAAGCAGTAGTTGTAGAACCAAAACCATCTCCATCTGCATCTACATAATAAGTAATAGCTGTGTGGATATCTACGTTGGTATCATCACAATCTGTATTGTTCGATGCATAACCTGATGGAGGTGTTGATTCACATAACATTGCTGTTACTGTTGAACCATATCCGTCACCATCAGCATCTACATAATACATTACGGCTATATGAATGTTTGAATTAGAATCGTTACAGTCTGTACCGTTTGTTGTTGTTGCATATCCTAATGGTGTATTAGCTCCATAACAAACTGATATGGAACCATTATCATAGCCGTCTCCATCTGTATCTACATATAATAATCCTGACTGCCATACAGTTTCATCTGCATCATTACAATCGATATTATTTGTAGAATAACCTGCTGGCGCAATTACCTCACACAAGGCGATAGGTAAGCCAAATCCATAACCATCATCATCAGCATCTGAATAAAAATAATTGGGTTGCGGAGAAAATTGATAATTAGAACCAGAGTTATCATCAAAATTAATTACGGATAAAGATTTATTAATTTCAGTATCATTTATAAGTTGCGATAACGTTCTTGTACTAGTAAATACATAATAATAAATTGGCTGACTACAATCTTGAAATGGAATATTAGCAATCCAATTAATATCATTTCCAGAAGCTTGAATAATCTGAGTTTGAGAAGTAAAATCATTAACTCCAATTCTGTACCTTACATAAATTTTTTCCTCTATAGATGGAGATTTATTTGATTTAATATCTACAACACAATAATTTCCAGTAACTATCTGACCATTATTTGAAACAGATATGGGATATTCTGTTGTAAAACTCACAAAATACTTAGAATTTAAACTTGTATATCCACAGTCATTAAAAACAAAAGTATAATAACCTTGTTGACTCAAATTAAGTCCCATATCATTACCATAATTATAAGCAGTTATATTATTAACTTGATTTATGGTTCCTTGAGCAATACTAGAAAAAACCCATTTATTTTGCCATCGATTATTTGAAGGACCTGATATAAAAAGAAAACCATTACCAGCGCCTCCATTCATATTCAAATTAATAAAATTTCCACCATTCTGAAAAACGGAGAAAGTCCTTTTCCACTGCCCTCTACCATCAACAGGGTTAAAAGAATTGGTAGATAATTTTCTATATTCAGTATTGAAAATTGGGGCAGTATTATAACCATTCATTTGACCCACTACTTGAATAGGCTCTAAATTATAAATATTTTGGGCATAAATATTATTAATGGATAATTTACCAAAGAATAAAATAAAAAAGAGAATAATTTTAAAATTTTTCATAATAAATTAATTTTTTTTAAAATTAAAAAAAAAAAAAAAAAAAAAAATACGAAAACGTTTTCGTGTTAATAATTTTTTTTTAACCTAATACATATATATTTTAACCAAAAAAAAGAGGCTGTCTTACGACAGCCTCCTCTTGTTTATAAGTTGGTTTCACTTGTACTGATTTATGCAGTACTTGTGTTACTACCTTACTCTTTTTTAACCATTCTAATGGTTTTCACTTGGTCATCTTGGGCTACAATTACATTGTAAACTCCTGATGCCCATTCTGCGCCTAGTTGTAAGCTCTCTAACGATGACGGTGCAACTTCTCTATCTTCGATTAGTTTGCCTGTCATATCAAATACTCTTACATATACCATCGCATCGCTCGGTGTATCTAACGATAATGTGAAATACGCATTGTATGGATTTGGATACCCTTTCACTGCAAAGATGGTAGTATTGGTTGGAAGTTCCTCCTCTATTTCTCTTGTATTTGGTGCTGTACCTGGTAACGTTACGTTACATACTGATCCATAAGAACTCCAAACTCCATTATTCAATAATGCCACTTTTACTCTATAAGATGATCCTGCAACTCCAGTGAAGCCAACAACATCTCTTAATTTAAATGAATTTATTGATCCCGAAGATGTGGTAAAATACAACGGATTTGATGCATTGGCATTGGCTACTTCAAAACGATAAGCCTCTACTCCTGATACTGCATCAGCAAAAATAGTTGTATTTACACCTCCTGCCAATGTTGCTCCACATTGTGATGACTGAACTTTACTTAATGGTAAAGATGAAGTAGTCACATTACACGATGTGCCATAAGCACTCCATAAACCATTATTCATAACAGCCACTCTTACTGTATAAGCTGTAGCATATTTACGTGTAATTCCTGAAACATTAGCCAATTGGAAGAAGTTATCTGTCGTAGATGTTGTCTCATAATATCCAACTTCACTACCACGTGTTACCTCAAATTTATACTTAGTAACTCCTGCTACTATATCAGCATAAACTTTTGTCCCAAAACTAATTCCTACAATACCACATTGTGAAGACTGAACTTTACTCAATGGTAAGGCAGGTGTAGTTAAATTACAAGAAACTCCATAAGGTCCAAAATTACCATTGTTTTCTACTGCTACACGAACAGCATAAGTAGTGCCAAAATTAGCTCCACCTGACATATCTGTTAATTTGAATGATCTTACGGTACCATTTGCTGTAGTAATTACTCTTATAGCTCCTGTTACTGTATTGGTAATCTCAAAACGATATCTACTAACGTTAGATATTGCATCTGCAAAAATTGTATTACCGTAACTAGATAAAGTTGTACCACATTGAGATGCTTGTACTTTTGTAGCTGGTAAAGCTGGTGTAGTCAATGTACAACCTGCACCATATGCTCTCCATACTCCATTATGTAATACCGCAACTTTAACTAAATATGAAGTTCCATAAGGACTTACGCCTAAATCAGAAAAACGGAAATAGTTTTGTGTTGCATTCGCTGTAGTAAACTCTCTAACTTCTGATCCTCTTATTACTTGGAAACGATAAGCTGAAATCGTAGGATTACCTGATATCGCATCTACCGAAAAACGAGTAGTTGAAGATGCAGCTGTTGTTCCACAATGAACGGCTGCAATTTTAGTTAAAGGGTCTGGCGTAGTAACATTACATGAACTTCCATACGCACTCCATTCACCATTATTAAGGACAGATACTTTTATACTATATACCGTTGAATAAGTTATTACTCCTGTCAACTGTGTTAAGTTAAAATAATTCAATCCATCCAGTGCTGTATAAGTTCTTACTGTTGCACCATTAGTTACTTCAAATTTATATCCTGTTACACCTATTACTGATGTAGCATAAATAGGAGTATCGAAAGCACTTAATGTAACACCACATTGTGATACTTGAACGCTAGTTAATGGTAAAGCAGGCGTAGTAACGTTACATGATGTACCATAAGATGTCCAAACATCATTATACATAACAGCTACTCTTACAGCATAGGTTGTTGCGTAAGTAGGACCTCCTGTTAAATCAGTTAAACGGAAAGTACGTGTAGATCCATTTACTGTGGTAAATGTTCTTACGTTTGAACCATTGGTAACCTCAAATCTATATGCTTGAGCACCTGATATAGCGTCTGCTGTTAATTGTGTTGATAAAGATGCTAATGTGATACCACACTGAGAAGTTTGTACCTTAGTCAAAGGAACATCAGGTGTGATAACATTACATGAATTACCATAATCACTCCAAACTCCTGATTTAAAATATTTTACACGAACTGAATAAGTCGTAGCATAAGTATTTACAAATCCTAAAGAAGTTAAGTAACTAAATCTAAAGAAATTAGATGAAGTATTTGTATATTCATATACAGTAGCTCCTCTACTAACTTCAAATCTATATTGAGTAGCACCAGTAACTAAATCAGCTAAAACATTTGTACTGAATGAAGCAACAGCAACTCCACATTGTGAAGATTGAACTTGTGTTCCACATCCCTCATCTGTTTGTCCATTACAGTTGTCATCAATTGAGTTACCACAAATCTCTGTAGCTCCTGGATTAACTGATGCACTTGAATTGTTACAATCTCCTGCTACAACCGCATATCCTGATGGTGTGCTTGCTCCATAACATAATGAAACTGCATCACCTGCTCCGTATGTATCACCGTCAGTGTCTACATAGAAACTGCCTGTACGCCATACGAATTCATCTTCATCATCACAATCTGTATTGTTTGTTGAATAACCTTCTGGGGCAGTTGTTTCACATAATAAAGCAGTAGTTGTAGAACCAAAACTATCTCCATCAGCATCTACATAATAAGTAATAGCTGTGTGGATATCTACGTTAGTATCATCACAATCTGAACCTAAAGTAGTTGTTGCGTACCCTTGAGGTGCTGTTGAAGAAAACAACTCTTCAGTACCATTATCATAGCCATCACCATCTAAATCTACATAATATACATATGATGGTTTGCTAAAATAAATATTATCCAAATAAACTGTTGAACCTCCAGGAGCTGCAACAAACTTGAATTGCCCTACATTATTTAAAGCTATGTTTGTATATTCTGATAAAGCAATATCAAAACTATTCCAACCCGAAGTACTTGGTATTAAAGTTACTTTTTGCTCTCCAATACCTGGATTAATTAAATAAACTTCAAAAGAAGTACAATTTGGCGTCCACATATCTAAATGCAACGTAGTCATATCTGAAACATCAACTGAAGACTCAAGTTGAATACCTTGATAACTTAATCTTTCGTATTTTAAAGTACTGTTATTATCAATTGAAACTGTAGAACCAATAACTGTTGGATTTTGTCCCCAATATGGAAAAAAGTTAGTATTCGCTACATTTGTATAAGCGTCACTAAACACAGACAACACTCTATTAGATGAAATAGTTGGTGTTGGAGCTGCTGTTGCTGGCGGAGGGAAACTAACTACTAAACTTGCAGTTATAGTACCTGAACCATAATTTGAAGAAGCTTCTTGAGTTGCCGTTATCACCGTAGTACCAGGCGCTATAATTGTTACAATATTCCCTTCTATAGTAGCCACTTGAGTATTACTACTCGTATAACTAAATGTACCATTAGAATCACTTGAAGGTGCTGTCAATTCGAAAGGTTCATCTCCTACAAATTTACTAGGAACTGTAAAACTTGTAATTGTTGGAGGAGGCAATGAAGATTCTGGTCTCCAAAAATACAAGTTGTCATAAAAAATAGTACTAGAACCAAAAGGGGTTCCAACAAATTTGAATTGAATAATATTTGTTAATGTTCTAGCTGCATAGTTTGACATGTCAATATCAAAGCTATTCCAACCTGCTTGTGTAGGGAATAATGTAAATCCATTTTCACCACCACCAATTAAAAAAACTTCAAAAGCTTCAGCGTTTGGAGTCCAAACATCTATATGAAGTTTAGTCATGTTCGCTACATTAGCACCTGCATTAAATTGAACCCCTTGATAATTAAGATTCGCATACTTCATGGTAGCGTTTCCTTGTATTTGTTCTTGAGTAACAATAGTAGTCTGACCCCAATATGGATTGAAATCAGCACCTAGATTTGTGTAAGCATCACTAAAAAACGAAATTACATCCCAAGCATTTCTAGCCGGAGGCGTTGGAGCCGCAACTAGTGGTGTAGTAGGGATTTGTATTTCTTCATATTTAAAATAAATATTATCCACGTAAGCAGTTCCTGTACCTACTAAAATAATTTGCGCTATGTGCCCTTTTGCTGTTAAGCCTGTAAAAGTAGATAACAACAAATCTTTACTATTCCATCCTACTTGCGTAGAAAATGCTACTTGGTGTTCACTGTCATCACCACCCCCATATAATCCATTAGCACCAAAATCAACTAATTTTACTGCAAATGTGGTTGCTGTAGGTGTGTAAACATCTAAATGAAAACGATTCATATTAGAAGCATCAATTGGGTTAGAAGTGGCTTCTATTCCAACAAAACCAAGATTAGTATATTTTAGTGTATTGTTACCCGAAAGAGAAACTTCTGTTAAATTAGCACCAGACCAACCCGTTCTAAAAGTATCAACAGTTACAGCAGTTCCTTCTAAAGTACCACTATCACTGTAAATTGTTATTGCACTAGTGTCAGCAATTGTTGGGTCTGGAGCAGGAGGTGTGTTATCTGGACACGCTGTACATGTTCCACCACAATCAATTCCTGTTTCTGTTCCATTCTGAATCCCATCATTACAAGTAGGAAGTGCATCAGACTTTGTTAATTTAAATCGCCACCAATTTCCACCATTAACAAGTATGTCAAGTGTCATTGAACTAGAAGTTTGAGCAGAAACAATATAGGTTATTGAATTTGGAGCATTTGCTGGATTGCTTAATTCACCCCCATTGTATGCTTTTGGAAGCCCAAGGTAAGCACCCACTCCAGTAAGAGTAAGTGTGTTGTTTGATGCATCAAATGCCCATGTAGCAGGATTTGAACCATTGTGTGGTGCAACTGGCGTACCACAACCATCAGGGTTAGCTTGCCAAGTCTCTAACCATGTTTGTGATCCTAATACATTTTGAAATGTACCATCAGAACCAAACACATACTCGTCATCAAAAAAACAAGCCCGTTGTGATACAACTGCTGTAGAGTTTGAAAACCATTGCATACTTCCTTGGGAAGGTCCAACCCCAAAAGAAGATGCCTCAGGAGTCATTTTCCATGTACCTGAAAAATCCTGAGCAAAACTCAATGTAAAAAACATTAAGTAAAAGATTAATAAAAATTTTTTCATAATTAATTAGTTAAAATTAGATTTTACTAAACTAAAAAAATACTAAATTATTCGAAATCGTTTTCGTATACATAAACTATACAAAAAGTAAATATATTGCTAAATGTTAAAAAATATGGGGGAAAATATATACATTTCGCATAAATAAAGATAAAATGAAGCAGTTAAAAAAAAAACGTTAAGGTGATGTATAGTTAAATTAATGGTAAACTTCTTAAAATCAACAACAAAAAGAAGTGTAAATTGATTCTTTATGTTACGATACTATATGTAAAGTACAAAATTAACTATTGATAAACCCTTACATAATCAACTTCTAACGTGCGTTGGTTAATTGACGAATCAATTGGAGGTTGAATTGCTAAATTCAATAAAATATATTGATCTGAATTAAACGGCCAAGTATAAGCATTTTTAACAGATGGGTTATATACATAATATATTTGACCATCAACACTAAACGACATTTTTTCTGGAGTCCATTCTAAAGAATATATATGAAACTCACTGCTAGCTGTTGAAACCGTAGTTCCCCCTAAATTATTCGTTGAACCATTACTAGAAGGTGTATGCAAGGCGCTCTGAACAAAGTTCTGATTGTGTCCCCAATGTTCCATAATGTCAATTTCTCCACAACTTGGCCATGCTACAGTTCCGTGCGTAGCTGACCAAAAGCCTCCAGGCTCTATAATGTTTTTTCCTAACGTCCAAATTGCAGGCCAAGTACCAAGACCCGCTGGCAACTTAGCCCTTACTTCAATTCTTCCATAAGTAAATGCAAATTTTGAATTTAATCTAGCAGACGTATATTGTTTAGTTACCCCTTGACTTGTGTAGGATTCTTTTTTTGCAACAATATTTAAAACTCCATTTTGAGCGAATGAGTTAGCAATATTATTTGTATAGTGTTGAACTTCGCCATTATACCAACTATTCCCGTTTGGGAGTTGAGTTTGATGGTGCCATTTTGAAGAATTAACTGCTCCATTCTCATTAAATTCATCTGACCATACTAAATTTGTATATAAAGGGCATGGTGTTAAAGTTTGTTCGCCACTACAAGTATATATTAATTGATTTGTTTGATTTGTTTGATAAAAAGGTACATAAATCCATTCGCATGAATTATTACCAGTAAAAAATTCTACTATTAAGTAATAATTACCTTGCGACCAATTAATTTGAGAAAAAGAACCAACCTCTGGTAAACCTCTACCTACTATACTTGTAACTTTTCCAATATTACTAGTTAGTGGATGCTGAATTTCTCTATAAACAACTGTGCCATTTGGACTATTTGCGTGAATGGAAAATTTCAAAGTTATCATCTTTTTGTCCACTAAACTTCCATTACTATATTTTATAATAGATTCATAATTAATTTGAGCTGTTGAATCCAAAGCGAAAAGCAACATAAAAAGAAAGAATATTTTTTTCATAATTCATAGATTTTTATCAAATAAACAAATTAATTATGGCACAAAAAATATAAACACCTATAAAAAAACTATACAATTGCTATAAAATAATACATATATATTTTAACCAAAAAAAAAAGGCTGTCTTACGACAGCCTCCTCTTGTTTATAAGTTGGTTTCACTTGTACTGATTTATGCAGTACTTGTGTTACTACCTTACTCTTTTTTAACCATTCTAATGGTTTTCACTTGGTCATCTTGGGCTACAATTACATTGTAAACTCCTGATGCCCATTCTGCGCCTAGTTGTAAGCTCTCTAACGATGACGGTGCAACTTCTCTATCTTCGATTAGTTTGCCTGTCATATCAAATACTCTTACATATACCATCGCATCGCTCGGTGTATCTAACGATAATGTGAAATACGCATTGTATGGATTTGGATACCCTTTCACTGCAAAGATGGTAGTATTGGTTGGAAGTTCCTCCTCTATTTCTCTTGTATTTGGTGCTGTACCTGGTAACGTTACGTTACATACTGATCCATAAGAACTCCAAACTCCATTATTCAATAATGCCACTTTTACTCTATAAGATGATCCTGCAACTCCAGTGAAGCCAACAACATCTCTTAATTTAAATGAATTTATTGATCCCGAAGATGTGGTAAAATACAACGGATTTGATGCATTGGCATTGGCTACTTCAAAACGATAAGCCTCTACTCCTGATACTGCATCAGCAAAAATAGTTGTATTTACACCTCCTGCCAATGTTGCTCCACATTGTGATGACTGAACTTTACTTAATGGTAAAGATGAAGTAGTCACATTACACGATGTGCCATAAGCACTCCATAAACCATTATTCATAACAGCCACTCTTACTGTATAAGCTGTAGCATATTTACGTGTAATTCCTGAAACATTAGCCAATTGGAAGAAGTTATCTGTCGTAGATGTTGTCTCATAATATCCAACTTCACTACCACGTGTTACCTCAAATTTATACTTAGTAACTCCTGCTACTATATCAGCATAAACTTTTGTCCCAAAACTAATTCCTACAATACCACATTGTGAAGACTGAACTTTACTCAATGGTAAGGCAGGTGTAGTTAAATTACAAGAAACTCCATAAGGTCCAAAATTACCATTGTTTTCTACTGCTACACGAACAGCATAAGTAGTGCCAAAATTAGCTCCACCTGACATATCTGTTAATTTGAATGATCTTACGGTACCATTTGCTGTAGTAATTACTCTTATAGCTCCTGTTACTGTATTGGTAATCTCAAAACGATATCTACTAACGTTAGATATTGCATCTGCAAAAATTGTATTACCGTAACTAGATAAAGTTGTACCACATTGAGATGCTTGTACTTTTGTAGCTGGTAAAGCTGGTGTAGTCAATGTACAACCTGCACCATATGCTCTCCATACTCCATTATGTAATACCGCAACTTTAACTAAATATGAAGTTCCATAAGGACTTACGCCTAAATCAGAAAAACGGAAATAGTTTTGTGTTGCATTCGCTGTAGTAAACTCTCTAACTTCTGATCCTCTTATTACTTGGAAACGATAAGCTGAAATCGTAGGATTACCTGATATCGCATCTACCGAAAAACGAGTAGTTGAAGATGTAGCTGTTGTTCCACAATGAACGGCTGCAATTTTAGTTAAAGGGTCTGGCGTAGTAACATTACATGAACTTCCATACGCACTCCATTCACCATTATTAAGGACAGATACTTTTATACTATATACCGTTGAATAAGTTATTACTCCTGTCAACTGTGTTAAGTTAAAATAATTCAATCCATTCAATGCTGTATAAGTTCTTACTGTTGCACCATTAGTTACTTCAAATTTATATCCTGTTACACCTATTACTGATGTAGCATAAATAGGAGTATCGAAAGCACTTAATGTAACACCACATTGTGATACTTGAACGCTAGTTAATGGTAAAGCAGGCGTAGTAACGTTACATGATGTACCATAAGATGTCCAAACATCATTATACATAACAGCTACTCTTACAGCATAGGTTGTTGCGTAAGTAGGACCTCCTGTTAAATCAGTTAAACGGAAAGTACGTGTAGATCCATTTACTGTGGTAAATGTTCTTACGTTTGAACCATTGGTAACCTCAAATCTATATGCTTGAGCACCTGATATAGCGTCTGCTGTTAATTGTGTTGATAAAGATGCTAATGTGATACCACACTGAGAAGTTTGTACCTTAGTCAAAGGAACATCAGGTGTGATAACATTACATGAATTACCATAATCACTCCAAACTCCTGATTTAAAATATTTTACACGAACTGAATAAGTCGTAGCATAAGTATTTACAAATCCTAAAGAAGTTAAGTAACTAAATCTAAAGAAATTAGATGAAGTATTTGTATATTCATATACAGTAGCTCCTCTACTAACTTCAAATCTATATTGAGTAGCACCAGTAACTAAATCAGCTAAAACATTTGTACTGAATGAAGCAACAGCAACTCCACATTGTGAAGATTGAACTTGTGTTCCACATCCCTCATCTGTTTGTCCATTACAGTTGTCATCAATTGAGTTACCACAAATCTCTGTAGCTCCTGGATTAACTGATGCACTTGAATTGTTACAATCTCCTGCTACAACCGCATATCCTGATGGTGTGCTTGCTCCATAACATAATGAAACTGCATCACCTGCTCCGTATGTATCACCGTCAGTGTCTACATAGAAACTGCCTGTACGCCATACTTGAGCATTTGCATCATTACAATCTGAACCATTAGTTGTTGTAGCATAACCTGCTGGTGTATTAGCTCCGTAACAAACTGTAGCTGATCCACTATCATAGCCATCTGAATCTGCATCTACATAGAATGTAGCGCTTCTCCAAATTTGTGCATTGGTATCATCACAATCTGTATTGTTTGTTGCATAACCTTCTGGCGCTGTCAACGAACATAATGAAGCCGTTGTAGTTGAACCGTAACCATCTTGATCAGCATCTACATAATATGTGATTGCTGTGTGGATGTCTACATTGTTATCATTACAATCTGAACCATTAGTTGTTGTAGCATAACCTGCTGGTGTATTTGCTCCATAACAAACTGAAGCTGATCCATTGTCATAGCCATCTGAATCTGCATCTACATAGAATGTAGCGCTTCTCCAAATTTGTGCATTGGTATCATCACAATCTGTATTGTTTACTGCATAACCTGCTGGTATATTAGCTCCATAACATATTGAAACTAATTCTCCTGTTCCATATGTATCTGCATCTGCATCTACATAGAATGTAGCGCTTCTCCAAATTTGTGCATTGGTATCATCACAATCTGTATTGTTTGCTGCATAACCTGATGGTATATTAGTTCCATAACATATTGAAACTAATTCTCCTGCTCCGTATGTATCTGCATCTGCATCAACATAGAAACTGCCTGTTTGCCATGCTAATGCATTAGCATCATCACAATCTGTATTGCTTACAGCATAACCTGCTGGTGTAGTAGCTCCATAACATAATGAAACAACTTGACCTGTTCCGTATGTATCTGCATCTGCATCTACATAGAAACTACCTGTTTGCCATACTTGACTGTTGGTATCATCACAATCTGTATTGTTAGCTGCATAACCTTCTGGCGCTGTAGCAACACATAATGAAACTGTTGCTGTTGAACCATAACCATCTTGGTCTGCATCTACATAGTAAGTAACTGCTGTATGAATACTAGCTAAAGCATCATTACAATCAGCACCACTTGTTGAAGTTGCATAACCTGCTGGTACTGATGCACCATAACAAACCGTAGCTGAACCATTGTCATAACCATCTTGGTCTGCATCTACATACAATACTGCTGATTGCCATACAAACGTATCGCTATCATTACAATCTGTATTGTTTGAAGCATACCCTACTGGTGCAATTGCCTCACATAATTGTGCAGCCGTAGTAGACCCATAACCATCACCATCTGCATCTACATAGAAAGTTGCAGTTGTATTAACTGATGGGTTAGCATCATTACAATCTGTGTTGTTTGACACATAACCTGTTGGTGCTCCTTGACATGAAACTACTGAAGTAGTAGCGTCTCCGAAACCGTCACCGTCTGCATCTACATAATATGTAACATTTTGTAATACATTTAAAGTAGTTGTATTATTAACTGTTAATAATTGTGTACAACCTGCACTTTGAATTGCAGTAATAGTTAAAGTTTGGCTATTGTTTGCTGCTACCACGTTGATATCGAAACTAGCGTTTCCAGAAGCATCAGCTGTTAAACTTGGTACGTTTACTGTTGCTCCAGAACCAATTTTATAACCAAATGAGAATGTACTATTTGCAATTAAACCTGTTAAGTTAATTGTAGCCGTTGATCCTTCACAAACTGCAGCTGCTTGCGCTACTGAAGCTAATGTTGGTTTAGGGTTCACCGTAACTGTAACAGTTGACACATTTGAACATCCGTTAGATTTTGTAGCTGTAACCGTATACTGTGTTGTAGTACTTGGTTTAGCATATACCGTACTTGCATGACCTCCTGTATATGGTGTAGTCGCTGCTGCATTGGTATATAAATCTGTAGTTGGACTCCAAACTAAAGTACCACCATTTACTCCAAAACGCATATTTGCTCTTGTTGTTGAAGTAGTTGCAGTACCTGGTGCTGAACAAACTGTAGGTGTACTATCTGAAGAAAAATATGTAGTCAGATTAGTAGCAGTAGTCGAAGACTTAACGTTTGCTGAATTAGTTGATGAACCACCTCCATTATTATTATTAAAACAGAACTCTACTAATAAATTAGAAGTACCATTCCAAGTGAACTGGTAATCTAACGGTATAGTTACTGTAAACGGAGCTGTACCTGATAATACATAATTAGATGTATTTTTCACAGTCGTTACACCTGTTTCAAGAGTAGAAGTTAATACAGTTGAAGCTGTATTTTTCATACTTACTGTGAAACCATTGAATGTAAATGGACTAGAAAAAGCTGTAATATCCATACCTAACGAAGTAATTACTGTACCATTAGTATACCCTAATGCTTGTAATTCTGCTGCCGTATATAAATACTGAACTTTATTACCTCCCCAATATCCTTTGAATGGAGTATTGCCTGTATTAGAAACCGAACCAGTTCCAATTACACCATTTTGTGCTACTGAACTAGAAGCTACAGATAATGTTTGAACATTACCTTCACAAATAGTTGCCGAAGCAGGTGTAAAGATTGGTGCTGCTGGTTGATCTACTACTAAAGTTACTTCGTTAGAAGTTACTGCGCTACAAGCTGTAGCTCCAGAAACAACTGCACGGAATTTGTAACCATTCATAGTTAACTGTGCTCCTGAAACTGTTAATGATGTTTCTGTTGCGTCAGCCACTTGTGACCATGAAGTACCGTTTGTACTCATTTCCCATTGGTACGCTAAACCTGTACCTGTTGCTGCCACTGTAAATGTAGCTGAACCATCGATACAAACAGTAGCTCCTACTGGTTGTGTTGCGATTGCTACTGCTGTATTTACGTTTAATGTAGCTGCACTTGAAGTTACTGGACTACATGGTGCAGTACCTGAAACTATCACTTGGTATTGGTTACCGTTCATTGATGGCGTAATAGCATTAAGTGTTAAAGTAGCACTTGTTGCTCCAGCCACATTTGACCAGTCTGTACCGTTAGTACTCATTTGCCATTGATAAGCTACCCCAGTTCCTGTTGCTGCTGCTGTAAAAGTAGCTGAACCATTAGAACATGCTGTAGTATTTTCTGGCTGTGTTGCTATAGCAACTGCTGTGTTAATGCTTAATGTAGCTGGGTTTGAAACCACTGACTCATTCACCACACAACGGAATTGCCATCCATTATTTGCTAAAGCTACACCTGATAATGATAAAGTAGCTGAAGTTGCGTCAGCATAAATACCACCATTAGCGATATTTGACCAACCTGAACCTTCATTTACTTGCCATTGATATCCTGTAACCTCTCCAGTAGTTGTAACTGAGAAAGTAGCTGTGTTAGCTCCTTCGTTACAAGCTGTGAAGTTCACTGGGTTTTGTGCAATAGCTGCTGAATTTACTGTTAATGTTGCAACATTACTAGTTACAACTGCACAAGGTGCTGCACCTGTAACAACCACTTGATATTGAGCGCTTGCTGCTACTGCTGTTAAGCTTAATGTAGCCGCTGTAGCTCCTTCAATGTTGTTCCATGAAGCTCCATTGTCTGTGCTTACTTGCCATTGATAAGAAATTCCTGTTCCTGTTGCAGTAACTGCGAAGTTAACATCTGCTCCCGGCAATACAGAACTATTTGCTGGCTGTGAAGTAATTGCCACTGCTGTGTTTACGGTAACAACTGCTGTTGATACACTGTTAGCACAACCAGGAACACTTACTGTATTAGTAACTGTATATTCACCTGCTGCAGAAGTAGCTAAATTAATAGCACCTGTTGTAGCATTGATTGATAATCCTGATGGAGTAGCTGTAAATGTACCTGCTGATCCTGTTACTGTTGGAGTAATAGTTGTAGCTGATGTACAATATGCTGCTGCATCATAAGAGAAATCTGAAGTTAATGCTTGATTAATTACTACTGTTGTTGTAGCAGTTTGTGCCTCACAATAAGTAGTTGGTAACATAGTATATACTACTGTATATGTACCTGCTGCTGTAGCGGCTACATCAATAGCACCTGTTACACTGTCAATAATCAATCCTTCAGAACCTGCGAATGTACCATTTTGGAATTCGTTCGTTCCTGTTAAAGTTACATTTCCATTTGTAGCTGAACTACAGAAAGGCGTTGCATAACTCATTGAAGCTGTTGGTTTTTGACCTACTGTTGCTACAACTGCTGTTCTAGCTGAAGTACAACCTGCTTCAAAATCAATATTATGAATACCTCTTACATCTGTAGTAGTTGCTCCCCATCCCCATCCGCTAGTGATGTTAACAGCACTAGAAGTGTATGGATAACTACCTGTAAAATAATACCAAGTAACTCCTGTTTTAGTCATCGTTAATCTATATCCTGCAGCAGCTGTAGCAGCGCTGAAAGTAGATGGTAACGAAACTTCTACGGCAGTACCTGAATTTGCATTAGTTACGTTTTCAGTATGAGTTGCAATAGATGTACCTGCTGCATTTCTCAATGTAAAGGTTAATGTACCTGTACCTGTTACATATACATATGCTTTTTTAACCGTAACATTTGGTTTAGATGTAGTAAATACGATACCTGCATCTGATGAAGAAGTTGAACTAAAATTAGCTTCTGCATCCTCAGCTGTATCTTGATTACCTACATTTTCAACTGCACCACCTCTGAATGCTTCTGCATAGAAAGTAGTAGTAGTTGCAATACTTGGTGTAGTAAATGTTGTACCAGTACCTAATGATGCACCGCCTGTTTCAGCAGCATACCAATTGATAGTTGCTGAAGCATTTGCTTCTGCACCTAGCGTTACTGTACCTGTTCCACAACGTGCTGCTTCTGTAGTAGCTGTAATTGCAGGATTGTAAACCTCCACAAAAACAGTAGTAGAATTAGCACTTAAACCACTAGTTGCACAAGTTACTGTACAATAGAAATACGTGCCTTCTGTTAACGCTGCTGTTACTAAAGTAGCTGCTGTTGCATCTGCTACTGGCGTAAAGTCAACGTTATTTGTTGAAGCATACCATTGTAAAGAAATACCTAATACACCACTTGTTTGTCCTGTTACAGCTACATTTGTTGCTGATCCAGTACACACATAAGTACTTCCTGCTGTTGCAGTTCCTGCTACTGGTGTACTATCACAAGTAGGTGCTGGTGTAATGTTAATTGTATAATCTTCAAAAGAACCATAAGCTCCTGTATAACATGGTGTAGATGGGCCAGCATCATTATCTGTTCCTCCAATTCTCATTCTGTGAGCGCCTAGTGGTGCTGTTAAAGGAATGTTGAAGCTTCCTGATAATGTTGTTGGATTAGCACTTGTTGATAAACCGAAATATACTTGTTCACCGGCATCGGTAAACAATCCATTATCGTTAAAGTCAATCCAAATTTTAGTACCATACGTATATCCTGTTGCATACGTAATATCAAAGTTAACCGTTGACAATTGAGTTGTCGTTGTACTTTGAGAGGTATAATCACCATAGTTACCTGTTTCAGCAACTGTAGTGTTATTAATACTTCCCATAGTAACATTTGTAATACCAATACCATCTACTGAAGAAGGTGCAGGTGTACAAAACCAGTTAACTGTTAATAAAGCTGCTGCAGAAGTAACTGAACATGCATTATTATCTACTATACAACGGTAGAATTTACCACCACCCGTTGCTGTAGTTGCAGATGTAAATACAGATAATGTAGCTGTATCAGCTCCATTATAAGTTACCCCTGTTGGTAATGCATCCACATTTGCCCAACCTGAAGTTCCATTTGTAGAGAACTGCCATTGGTAACTAGAAGCTGCCGAAGCTGCCACTGTAAATGTAGCAATATTACCTCTTAATACAGCTGTAGCTGTAGGTTGTGAAGTAATTGTTGGATTATTAATACTTAATGTAGCTGCACTAGAAGTTACGCTTGTACAATTTGCTGCACCACTTACTACTACTTGATATTGGTAACCATTCATACTTACTGTAGGATTTGTTACTGTTAAAGTAGCTGTTGTAGCTCCTGAAATTGGTGACCAAGTAGAACCGTTTGTGCTCATTTGCCACTGATACGATAAATTATCTCCTGTTGCAGTAGCTTCAAAAGTTGCTGTACCTCCGTTAACACAAACCGATTGATTTGCTGGAGATGTAGTAACTACAACTGGATTGTTTACTGCTAAAGTAGCTGTAAAAGAATTAAGGAATTCATTTACTCTAGAACGGAATACGATTCCGTTATTTGCTAACGTAATTCCTGAAACATTTAATGTACTTGCTGTTACACCGTCAAATGTTAATCCTGAAGCATCAAGACCATTTGCAATGGCAACAAATCCATTTCCTGTATTCATTTCCCATTGATAAGTAATTTCAACTGTTTCGTCAGGTGAAGTTGCAATCGTTGTGAACGATGTTGTACCTGCTTCACAAATACTTGCACTTACTGGGTGAGTTTGAATACCTACATTGTTTACTTTTAAAATATAAGGTGCAGAAGTAGCATCACCACAAGGTGTTGTACCTAAAACCATACATTGGAATTGTAAACCAGCGAAATCAAAGTCAACGTTATTGATAGATAATGTATTTGAAGTAACTCCTTCAAAAATTTCATCTGCTTCAAGTGCCACAAAAGTAGCCCCTTCGTCGTCGCTCATCATCCATTGATAACCTGAAACTGTACCAGTTGCAGTTACTGAAATTGTAGCTGTTTGACCAGGTAAAACACCTTGTTCTGGTGATAAATAGGTAATTACCACAGGGTTGTTCACTGTTACGGTTACTGTATCTGAAGATTGACAACCGTTAGCTCCTGTTCCTGTAACTGTATAAGTAGTAGTTACTGTTGGATTAGCTGTTACTGTAGATCCAGTAGTAGCTGATAATCCAGTAGCTGGAGACCATACATAGGTATCTGCTCCTGAAACTGTTAATTCAGTAGCATTTCCGTTACAAATTGTAACAGCTTCTGATGCTGTAACCTCTGGTAATGGTAATGGTGATACCATAGTTGAACTAGAATTTGTACACTCGCCATTGCTAGCTGTTACAAAGTATTCTGTTTCTACAGTTGGTTTTACATAAACCACATTTACATTTTGACCTGTATATGGAATAGTTGCTGCAGCATCTGTATATAAATCAGTTACTGGCTCCCATACCATAGTGGTTACTTGCATTGGTCTAGCAAACGTAATAATTGTTCCACTTGGAATATTAGCTGTATTTACTGAAGTATTTTCTGCAGTAGAAGAAGCTGTTGAAGTTCCAATTGGCGAAAGTGGAGATACACTTAAGTAATTACCCGATGCCCCTGAAATACCAATAGAGCAAGTTGGTGAAGACAATGCTGCACTAGTTCCTCCATAATTAAATCGAATGTTTCCATTTTCAAATAATTGCGCTTGCATTGAAATTGTTGGAGTAGATGAACTTCCTGCTCCTGCAATATGCAAATCTGTCCATTGAACTGTTAACACTCTATTAGGCGCTGTTCCCGTAGTTGCATACGTAATAGAACCACCTGTCGTGTTGTTGTCATCCCATAATGGTGCAATTGCATTAGCTGTAGAAGCTAAAGCATTACCTGAAAAACCAGAAATAGTTGCAGATGTATTTCCTAATAATAGTAAACCATTAGAAGAAGCTGCAAAAACAGTCTGAGTTGTTCCATTATATGGGAAATCAAAACCAATTGGTAAATTACCTACTCCAACGTCATCACCAATTGCAGAACTACTTAAAGTAGTACCTGTAATTGCAGTGTACGTACCTGTAGTACCATTCATGATATATGCTGAAGGAGTTGAAGGCAACGTAATTGTACCTCCATTAGCTGTTAAAGACATTACACCATCTGTACAAACAGAAGGTAAGCCTTGTACAACTGTAATATTACTTGGATATAGATTTACTGATACTGTTACTGTAGCGGTTGTTGTACAACCGTTAGCATCCGTACCTGTAACTGTATAAGTAGTTGTTTGCGTTGGTGTAGCTGTAACTGATTCACCTGCTGTTGCAGATAATCCAGTAGCTGGTGACCAAGCATATGATACACCTCCTGCTGCTGTTAACACAGTGCTTTCTCCTGTACAAATTGTAACTGCTGGAGAAACTGTAGTAACCGCTGGCGTATTAACTGCTACCGCAATTGGAGTACTGTTTACAGGTGTACCTGTTAAACAAGTTACTTTTAAACGGTAGTACATTGTAGCTGTTATGTTTCCTGTAGAAACATTTGCATAATTAGCCGAAGCAGCACCCATACTTACTGGTGTAGTAAAATCCGCATCAACTGATGATTCCCACTCGTAAGTTGTTCCTACTCCTACCATATAACCTGAAGCTGCAATAGTTGCAGAACCAGATGTACATAATGAAGCTGGCGTTGCTGTTAAAGTACCTGCAACAGCTGGCTCACCACAATATAATGTAGAAAACTCATCCGCTCCCATATCTGGAGTAGCCGAACGTGCATCACCATCAAAATCGGTAGTAACCGCTGCGATTGGTGTTCCTAAATTATCTAAAGTTGCATTTGTACCCGTTGCTAAGTGTAAATCTGTGTTAGACACAAAATTTGGAGCAATCGCTACTGAATTCAAATCTTTAGTAGTAAACGTTTTCCATGCTGCTAAATCAGCTACGTTAGTAGTACCATTATAACCTAATCTATAAGTTGTATTTGTTGATGTAGCACCAACGTAGTTGTTATAATTGATATCAGCAAATGTAGTTCCTGATGTTAAATACACATTGTAAGCCGATGAACCACTAATAGCGAATGATTGTACATTTCTAAAAATGTTATTTCTCATGTCAATGTTAGCAGCCGCTGCTGTAGTTACAAAGTTAGCAGAAATACCAGAATTAAAACCTGAAGCCACATTACCATACATATTAACAGTATTGTTGTAGAATTTCAAGTTTGGAACGGCTGCTCCTACACGAATACCAAAAGCATTCCAAGTAAGAGAAGTTGTACTATAATTAGCTGTTTCAATATTACTAATCATATTATTAGCTACTAAAGTACCTGTAGTACCCGTAGCTGATGAGAAGTTAATACCATAAGCACCATAACCTGAAGTATTAGAATTTCTAATTCTCTCTATACGGTTTGCAATTATACTTCCGTTAATAACTCCAGCAGCTATTTGAATAGCTTGCACATTAACTGTTGCAGTGCTAGTAGTTATGTTAAAAATGTAGTTGTTTCTAATATTTGGATTATCATTGTTTGATACAAAAATACCAACAGCTCCAATTTTTTCAGCTGCAATTTCTGAACCTACACTATTACCTACAATAGATAAACCTGTTTGATAGGTTGAATTACCCGCTACACCAATACCAAAATAAGCTTCCATTACAGAGTTATTTTGAATTGTTAAGTTAGTATTAGATGCTTCAGCTACACCACCAGCAGTTGTTCCACTACTTGACATAATAGCTGCTAATGCAGAAGCACTTCCACCTTTTACAATAGTGTTTTTAATTGTATTGTTAGTAGCACCATTTGTTGTTGATGCACTAGCAATCCAAACTACTACTGATGAAGTACCCGTATTAGTGTTTTCAAAAGTTAAACTTTTATCTGAAGCACCACTATTTGAACCATCAATTGTTACGTTATCAACACCATTCAATTTAATAATTGCTGAAGCTGAAGAACCTGTAATTGCTGCTGTTACACCAGCTGCTGGTTTAACCATTACTGTGTAAACTCCTGCATTTGCATTTTCATTCATAACAATTGGGAATGTTTCTGCTGTAGAATATGTAGCATCTGTAAGTGTAAATACTACGTTATCAGAGAAACAAAGTGCATTGTTATATGCCGCAACTGCTGCTGTTAAAGTAGCATAGTTTCCACCAGTACCTACTGTATATGTTCCTCCTAAAATTTGAGAAACAGAAAGCGTTACTGCATTTGATGTTACAAAAGTACATGGAGCTGTTCCACTTACTACACAACGGAACGAATTTCCAGCATACGTAGCTGGTGAATCAACTGTTAATGTATTTGAAGTAGCTGATGCGCCTATGTAAGGATTCCAAGTTGTACCATTAGTAGAGAATTCCCATTGATATGTTAATCCTGTACCTGTAGCTGCTACATTAAATGAAGCTGAACTTACTGTAGAACATTGATTAACAGCAACTGGTTGTGTCGTAATTGCTACCACTTGATTAACTGTCAATGTTGCTGCATCAGAAGTTACTGCACTACAAGGTGCTGTTCCTGATACTACTACACGGTATTGGTTATTATTTAAACTAACGCTTGGCGTATTGATTGTATAAGCAGCTGAAGTAGCCCCTGTTACATTTGACCAATCTATACCGTTCGTACTCATTTGCCATTGGTATGACAATCCTGAACCTGTTGCTGCACTTGTAAAAGTTACTGAAGCATTATTAGAACAAACCGTTTGATTAGCTGGTTGTGTTCCAATAGCTACCGCATCATAAACTGTTAAAGTAGCTGGATCTGAATTAACTCCACCATTAGCTGGTCCGCCATTAATTATACAATAGTATTTATTACCTGTATTTGTAGATGTTAAACCTGATAAAACAAGAGTAGCTGCATTAGCCCCTTCAATATCAGACCAAGTAGTACCATTTGTACTTACTTGCCATTGGTATGAAGTAACTTCACCTGCAGTACTAATAGCAAAAGTAGCACCCGCATCTGAACAAACCGTTTGATTGGTTGGTTGTGCAGTAATACTCACTGAACCTACTGATAAAGTGTAAGCATTTGAAGTTGCTGCTGTACATGGTGCTGTTCCTGAAACCACACATTGAAATTGTTTTCCATTGTCTGCTGATGAAGCTGCTGCTACTATATAATAAGAGTTCGTAGCGCCATCAATATTGTTCCAAGTAGCTCCATTATCTGTGCTTACTTGCCATTGGTAAGTAATACCTGTACCTGTTGCTGTAATTGCATAAGAAGCATCTGCTCCATCTAACACAATTTGATTGTTAGCTTGAGCAGTGATTACTGGAGGATTATTTACTGTAATTGAAGTAGTTTCTGCCGTAGCACAACCACTTACTGTTACAGTATAAGTAATCGTAACTGTTCCCTCTGAAACAGCTGTTACTTGTCCTGCAGCATCTACTGTTGCAATTGCTGTATTCGAACTTGTCCAAACACCTCCTGAAGTGGTATTTGACAACGTAACCTTTCCGTCTTTACACAATGACACTCCTCCTCCTACAATATCTTCCAAAACTGGATACGCATTCACTACAAAGTTAGCAGTACTAGCTCCTGATCCTTCAGCAGTAGTTACCGCAACCACACCTGTAGATGCTCCATTTGGAAGTGTAAAAGTTAACGAAGTACTTGTATTAGCTGTAATTGTAGCTGCTGTACCATTTACAGTAACTCCTGTAGCATTTGCTAAATTAGCTCCTGTAATAGTAACTGAAGCACCGCTATCTACACAAGCTCCTGCTGGCAAGAAACTAGTAACTACTGGAGGCACCGCTACTACTTCAAAGTTATCGATATGGAAATCAATATCTGGTGAAGTACTAGTTGTTTGTGCCAAGAAACCTACTCTTACAACACCTGTGTAACCTGCTAAACTAATAGTTTCAGTTACACCTGTTGCACTATAAGTCCCTGAACCTGTATATGTTTTAACTACATTAGCTGCCGACCAAGTTAATCCATTGTCTGTAGATACTACAATTTTTACTTGGTGTGTCCCTAATGTACTTTGAACAGTTGTTCCTAAATAACTGGTAACAGCCATATTAAATCTAGCCGCAAAATTTCTTCCTGAACCCAAATCAATAGATTGAGATATCAACCAATCATTTTTGGTACTGTATAAATTAATTCTAACAGCCGCATTAGTTCCTGTATTAGCCATTCCTGCTTCGGACATCCATCCGCCATCGGCTGCTGTTACAGTTCCTCCTATAGCACCCGTTGCTTCATACCAACAAACTGGTACATAAGACGCAAATGTTTGAGCAACTGTTGGCGCAGTATTAACACCACAACTAGTTATTGCTGTTTGTGATGCACTGTTAGCACTATTACATGTAGTTCCTGTAGCTCTCACTCTATAATAATAAACTGTAGAATGAGAAAGATTTGAAACCACATAAGAACCAATACCTGTACCATTATTAACAACCGTCACAGGATAACCTGCTAATAAAGTTGCAAATGTACTACTAGTAGAAACTTCTAATTCATACCCTGCATCAGAAACTGCTCCTGTCCAATTCGCTGTAAAGCTAGAAGTGGTCAACGCTGTAGCTGTTGATGATGAAGGTGTTGGCATACATGTAATTACATTTCCTGTTAAAGGAGCTGTAGTTAAATATTTTGGTGGTGTTCCCACACAACCTGAATTGTATGCATAAATATAATAATAATATTGTGTATTAGCTGACAAACCAGAATCTGTGAAAGATCCTGTAGCCGCATTAGCTACTACAGATGTACCTGCTCCTAAAGCTGTGGAACCAACCGCAAGTGCCGTTCCGTCTGTAGGTGCAGTTGGTGCAGTTGCACTCGTGCTTCGTACCACCATATAACCCGTTGGGGCTGGTGAAGGCACTGTAAAAGTACCACTCAATGAAGTACCTGTTACACTTGAAAACGCTAAAGCCGTAGGCTGCGCTGCTGGTGTTTGACATCCTGCTGCCGCTTGTGCCACGAACTGAACAAATGGAATCCCTGATTGTCTGCTACTTGCTGTAGGCGGAGTGGCAGGATTAGGATTTGTTCCATCACTACGATAGACAATTCCGCGATTGGTTACCCCTGTAGTAATGGCTCCCCAATAAACTAAAGTGCCAAAACTTGCTTTATTCTCATCAACCGCTACTACTAAGTTGCTAGTCCCATCCCAAAGGAAAGGGGTAGCAAACGTAATTTCCATCCAGTTTCCTGCCGCTGGAAAAGTAACTGTTCCTGAAAACACTTGTGTTAATGCCGAACTAGGCACCCAATCTGTTGTACTAGCAAAACTAGTTTTACTAGTATTACCCATGTAAATAGTCCAGTCATCAAAAGTACTAGTCGCAGGAGATGTTCCTGCTGCTGTACCTGTTCCTGTACCATTGTAATACAAGCGCAATTTACTAATTGAGGTTAAACCTGTTCCTCCTGCAGTATTGTACTCGCTAGCGAGATACAACTGTTGGGAATAAGTATAACCATAATTAGAAATAATTGGAAGGTTGGCACTTCTCGTGTTCCCCGAACCAATCGACACAGTGGTCTGCGCCTCCATCCCTAAAGCAGCTAACAGCGTCAGCGCTAAAAGGAGGACATTTTTTGCAAACAAAGCTTCAAAAAAGCTTCTCGTTCGCGAAAAATAATTGTTTTCCATAAAGTTAATTGTTTGTTAATAAATATTAAAAAATGTTGGAAAAGTTACAAAATAATAATTTATAAAAAATATTATTTATAAAAAAAAGGCTCTAATACAAAAAAAATCGATAAAATACACCCTGAGTATTTACTTTGTATAATAATAAGTTAATGTTTAGCAAGTAATAATCTAGACTCAAACTTTATAATATATCCAAAAAAAAGAGGCTGTCTTACGACAGCCTCCTCTTGTTTATAAGTTGGTTTCACTTGTACTGATTTATGCAGTACTTGTGTTACTACCTTACTCTTTTTTAACCATTCTAATGGTTTTCACTTGGTCATCTTGGGCTACAATTACATTGTAAACTCCTGATGCCCATTCTGCGCCTAGTTGTAAGCTCTCTAACGATGACGGTGCAACTTCTCTATCTTCGATTAGTTTGCCTGTCATATCAAATACTCTTACATATACCATCGCATCGCTCGGTGTATCTAACGATAATGTGAAATACGCATTGTATGGATTTGGATACCCTTTCACTGCAAAGATGGTAGTATTGGTTGGAAGTTCCTCCTCTATTTCTCTTGTATTTGGTGCTGTACCTGGTAACGTTACGTTACATACTGATCCATAAGAACTCCAAACTCCATTATTCAATAATGCCACTTTTACTCTATAAGATGATCCTGCAACTCCAGTGAAGCCAACAACATCTCTTAATTTAAATGAATTTATTGATCCCGAAGATGTGGTAAAATACAACGGATTTGATGCATTGGCATTGGCTACTTCAAAACGATAAGCCTCTACTCCTGATACTGCATCAGCAAAAATAGTTGTATTTACACCTCCTGCCAATGTTGCTCCACATTGTGATGACTGAACTTTACTTAATGGTAAAGATGAAGTAGTCACATTACACGATGTGCCATAAGCACTCCATAAACCATTATTCATAACAGCCACTCTTACTGTATAAGCTGTAGCATATTTACGTGTAATTCCTGAAACATTAGCCAATTGGAAGAAGTTATCTGTCGTAGATGTTGTCTCATAATATCCAACTTCACTACCACGTGTTACCTCAAATTTATACTTAGTAACTCCTGCTACTATATCAGCATAAACTTTTGTCCCAAAACTAATTCCTACAATACCACATTGTGAAGACTGAACTTTACTCAATGGTAAGGCAGGTGTAGTTAAATTACAAGAAACTCCATAAGGTCCAAAATTACCATTGTTTTCTACTGCTACACGAACAGCATAAGTAGTGCCAAAATTAGCTCCACCTGACATATCTGTTAATTTGAATGATCTTACGGTACCATTTGCTGTAGTAATTACTCTTATAGCTCCTGTTACTGTATTGGTAATCTCAAAACGATATCTACTAACGTTAGATATTGCATCTGCAAAAATTGTATTACCGTAACTAGATAAAGTTGTACCACATTGAGATGCTTGTACTTTTGTAGCTGGTAAAGCTGGTGTAGTCAATGTACAACCTGCACCATATGCTCTCCATACTCCATTATGTAATACCGCAACTTTAACTAAATATGAAGTTCCATAAGGACTTACGCCTAAATCAGAAAAACGGAAATAGTTTTGTGTTGCATTCGCTGTAGTAAACTCTCTAACTTCTGATCCTCTTATTACTTGGAAACGATAAGCTGAAATCGTAGGATTACCTGATATCGCATCTACCGAAAAACGAGTAGTTGAAGATGTAGCTGTTGTTCCACAATGAACGGCTGCAATTTTAGTTAAAGGGTCTGGCGTAGTAACATTACATGAACTTCCATACGCACTCCATTCACCATTATTAAGGACAGATACTTTTATACTATATACCGTTGAATAAGTTATTACTCCTGTCAACTGTGTTAAGTTAAAATAATTCAATCCATTCAATGCTGTATAAGTTCTTACTGTTGCACCATTAGTTACTTCAAATTTATATCCTGTTACACCTATTACTGATGTAGCATAAATAGGAGTATCGAAAGCACTTAATGTAACACCACATTGTGATACTTGAACGCTAGTTAATGGTAAAGCAGGCGTAGTAACGTTACATGATGTACCATAAGATGTCCAAACATCATTATACATAACAGCTACTCTTACAGCATAGGTTGTTGCGTAAGTAGGACCTCCTGTTAAATCAGTTAAACGGAAAGTACGTGTAGATCCATTTACTGTGGTAAATGTTCTTACGTTTGAACCATTGGTAACCTCAAATCTATATGCTTGAGCACCTGATATAGCGTCTGCTGTTAATTGTGTTGATAAAGATGCTAATGTGATACCACACTGAGAAGTTTGTACCTTAGTCAAAGGAACATCAGGTGTGATAACATTACATGAATTACCATAATCACTCCAAACTCCTGATTTAAAATATTTTACACGAACTGAATAAGTCGTAGCATAAGTATTTACAAATCCTAAAGAAGTTAAGTAACTAAATCTAAAGAAATTAGATGAAGTATTTGTATATTCATATACAGTAGCTCCTCTACTAACTTCAAATCTATATTGAGTAGCACCAGTAACTAAATCAGCTAAAACATTTGTACTGAATGAAGCAACAGCAACTCCACATTGTGAAGATTGAACTTGTGTTCCACATCCCTCATCTGTTTGTCCATTACAGTTGTCATCAATTGAGTTACCACAAATCTCTGTAGCTCCTGGATTAACTGATGCACTTGAATTGTTACAATCTCCTGCTACAACCGCATATCCTGATGGTGTGCTTGCTCCATAACATAATGAAACTGCATCACCTGCTCCGTATGTATCACCGTCAGTGTCTACATAGAAACTGCCTGTACGCCATACTTGAGCATTTGCATCATTACAATCTGAACCATTAGTTGTTGTAGCATAACCTGCTGGTGTATTAGCTCCGTAACAAACTGTAGCTGATCCACTATCATAGCCATCTGAATCTGCATCTACATAGAATGTAGCGCTTCTCCAAATTTGTGCATTGGTATCATCACAATCTGTATTGTTTGTTGCATAACCTTCTGGCGCTGTCAACGAACATAATGAAGCCGTTGTAGTTGAACCGTAACCATCTTGATCAGCATCTACATAATATGTGATTGCTGTGTGGATGTCTACATTGTTATCATTACAATCTGAACCATTAGTTGTTGTAGCATAACCTGCTGGTGTATTTGCTCCATAACAAACTGAAGCTGATCCATTGTCATAGCCATCTGAATCTGCATCTACATAGAATGTAGCGCTTCTCCAAATTTGTGCATTGGTATCATCACAATCTGTATTGTTTACTGCATAACCTGCTGGTATATTAGCTCCATAACATATTGAAACTAATTCTCCTGTTCCATATGTATCTGCATCTGCATCTACATAGAAACTACCTGTTTGCCATACTTGACTGTTGGTATCATCACAATCTGTATTGTTAGCTTCATAACCTGCTGGTGTAGTAGCTCCATAACATAATGAAACAACTTGACCTGCTCCGTATGTATCTGCATCTGCATCAACGTAGAAACTGCCTGTTTGCCATACTTGACTGTTGGTGTCATCACAATCTGTATTGTTAGCTGCATAACCTTCTGGCGCTGTAGCAACACATAATGAAACTGTTGCTGTTGAACCATAACCATCTTGGTCTGCATCTACATAGTAAGTAACTGCTTGGTTTATTGTAATTTGTATAGCTACGACTTCACTTTCACAAGTACCTATGGTTTGAGTAAGATAGTAGGTTGCTGACTCCAAAAGGGTATCACCATTTAAAAGTATGGTTTTATTACTATCTCCATATACTTTTATGTTTTGGCCTGCTACTACAATCTCGGATATTTTTGGAGCAACACTGCTACAAAATGATTGGTTTTCAACAATAGGTGTAGTAATTAAAATAGGTGATACATTAATTAAACCTGAATTACTTGTAATATTATTAATTGTTTGTGTTACCGAATAACTACCTGCTGATGTTACCACAATAGTATTTGACGTTTCACCAGTAGACCATAAAATTGTTCCTGTTGCGTCTGTTGTTAAAGTTACTGTTCCATCACAATTTTGAACTGCTGTAATCTGTGGTGTTGCAGGCAAGGCTACTAATGAACCTCCTATTGCCAACGCATCAGCATCAAGTGCTGGCGAACTGAATCCCCAACCTCCTGTTGTGGTTTGTCCACTTGCATAATATCTAAAAGTTACTGTTGTACCGTTTGGAATATTTTGCAATTCAGCTATTTGACTCAAGTCAACGGTATCCATTGTTAAAACTGCACTAGTTACTGGATTACCTATTAGCGTGAAAGTGGTACCATTTAAACTATAAGCAAACTGAGAAGTTACACCAGCATTTGCAAAGAAAGAAGCTGTTCCAACAAAGGAAGCATCAATTGAAGCTAAATTCATTTGATACCCTTCAGTTGGTTGTAACTGAAATTGAAAATAATCTGTATTATTTACACTAATTCCATCATTTTTGAAGCCAGTTGTTCTAAATGAGTTGGCACCAATACTTGCTCCAGCACCTGCTCCTCTGGTTAATAAATCTCCATTATTACTTGTTACTAGATTAGCAAATGATGTCGCAGTTGCTGTAGCGGTTTGATTTAAACCATAAACATTCCATGCTGCAATTGGGTCTGGTATTATTTTAAGCGATCTTACTTGCGTAATTGGTTCGTAATTTGCATTACCAGCCTGAGTAGCAGTAATTTCTGTTTGCCCTACCCCCACAATAGTTACCACATTTCCTTCAACAGTAGCAACAGCTGTGTTAGAACTCGTATATACAATCTCTAAAGCTGAAGAAGCCGTAGCATTTAATGGAAATGGTGATGTGGAAATATACTTGGTTCCTAAACTAGTAAAACCATTAATAAATTGCACTCTAGGCGCAATTACTAAATCTTGTGAAACAGAAACAGCAGCGTTATAATTTTCATTTCCTAATTGACTTGCGGTAATCTGTACCGTACCTCCTGCTAAAATTGTTACCTGATTACCAGAAACAGTTGCAATAGATTCATCTGAACTAGTAAATACAATTGGTTGTCCAGAAGCGCCACCTATAGCTGAAATTGTAAAGACCGCATCTCCAAATACTTTTGATGGTAAAGCACTAAACGTAATAGTTTGGTTCGCTTTAATAATAGTACCCAAAACATTAGTTGGTTGTACTAAAGTATAACGATCTGCATGTAATCCTGTTAATTCAAAATTAGGAGTCACAGCTATATCTTGTCCAACACCAACTTGTTCAAAGACAGCACTATTTGTAAGTGATACTTCATCCGTACTTACAATGCCGTTTAATTGATAACTATTAATTTGTGCATTGTTTGTACCATCATACGTTTTTTCAGCCACCACTACTTCACTTACTGATAGTTGTTTTTTACCAATTACCAATGTTTGTATTGAAGCAGGTGCAGGATTGAAACTTGTATTACCTCCTTGTAAAGCTGTAATAGTTACCGTTCCTGGTTGTAATAGTGTGACAATATTTCCATTAATAGAAGCTATTGCTTCATCTGAGCTAGTATAATTAATCGCCAATCCTGAACTTGCTGTTGCATTTAAACCAAATGGGGCATCACCATAATTACTTTCTGTTAGCGGTTCAAACGTAATGGTTTGATTAGCCAATTGTGTATTTATAATTAATTGCTCTCTAGAAATTAATATTGCAGGATTATAATTCGTATTTCCTCCCTGTGTAGCATTAATAATTGCAGTACCCGAACCAACAATCGTTGCTACATTTCCAGATATTGCAATAATCGATTCATCTTCACTAGTAAATGAAACTGGTAACCCAGAAGAAGCTGTAGCGGTTAATGTAAAACTTTCATCCGTATCTAATCTGCTAGCTAATGGTTCAAAAGTAATGGTTTGATCCGCTTTATTTATTATTAATTCTCTAGCTATTTCTATAGCTGAATTGTAATTATCGTTTCCTGATTGAGTCGCTGTAATTGTTGTACTACCAGCACCAACAATGGTTACAGTATTTTCCACAATTGTAGCTACATCCGTATTCGAACTTGAATAGGTTAAAGCTAAACCAGAAGTAGCTGTTCCATTTAAACTAAATGACAAGTCACCATATGTTTTTGCAGAAAGTTCATTAAAAGTAATTACTTGATTTGCTTTCGCAATTGAAATTACTACCACTTTGGTATCTGTACCACTTAAATTAGTTGCAGACAAACTCACATTGAATGTTCCTGCTGCTGAGGGTGTTCCAGCAATAACACCTGTTGTTGTATTGATAGATAAACCTGATGGCAAACTCTCTGCACTATAACTAGATGGTACGTTTGATGCTGTTGTTGTATAATTGAATGCTTGACCTACTGTTCCTGAAGCATTCAAAGAACTAGTGATAACTGGAGCTGGTAATTGATCTACATATCCTGAAACTACTAAACTATTTGTTGTAGCTCCTGATGCATATCTTCCAATTGAAAAAGTTGCCGTTGAAGAAGTACCTCCCCAAGCATAGATTCTAAATTTCACAGTTGTTCCTGCGGGTACATTTTGTAATTCAGTTATTGAAGCTAAATTAATTTGTGTTTGAATTTGACCATCTGCAGTACTTGAAAAGTTAACATCTGAACCAATATCATTAAAAGTAGTACCATTAAGACTGTATCTCCATATATAAGCATTTGGAGCAGTAGCTCCCGATCTTCTTAATGTAGCATCTAATGTTTTTAATGAAACTGCTTGACCCGCTTTGGGAGCAAAACTAAATTCAAAAAATTCATTTGAAGTAATTGCATCTGATTTAGTATTTGAACCTGCAGCTGCTAACCAACTCGTTGCGGCAAATGCCCTACCTAAGCTTGTTGTAGAAATACCTGAACCTCTTGAGAGTACTGCTGTTGTTAATCTATTATCGTTCGTTGTAGCATTGTATGTAGTTTCGTTACCCACTGCAGCAGGCGTACCAAATTGCCAAGCAACTAGTGTTTCATTTGCGCGAGTAACCAACAAAGATTGTGTGACATCTGAAGCAGCGTTGTAATTATCATTACCTGACTGAATTGCAGTAATTGTAGCTGTACCTGCACCTATAATAGTAACCGTATTTCCACTTATTGTAGCAACCGCAGTATTTGAGCTTGAATACGTCACTGTTAATCCAGACGATGCCGTACCATTTAAAATAAATGAAGGTGTTGCTGTGGTATAACTTGGTAATGTATTAAATGTTATCGATTGAGTTGCTTTTAAAATAGTACCTACTACATTAGAGGGTTGCACTAATTCATATTTACCAGCATCTACTCCATTCAAAATGAAATTTGGAACGACTAATTTGTTAGTTCCAGCATTTGCATTTTCAAAAACAGCATTTGACGTATTTAAAGCAATTGCATCATTTCCAACTGTTCCGTTTAGGACATAAGATGTTACCCCCGCAGTTGTTGTACCGTTGTAGATTTTATCTTCAACAATTACATTAGAAACCGTTAAGCTTTTTTTGTTGATTATTAATTCTTGTTGCACGCTTGCTGCAGGATTATATCCGTCTCCACCTACTTGAGAGGCAGTTATGGTAAGAGTTCCTGGTTTATGGATTGTTACTACATTACCTGTAACTGATGCAATCGTTTCATCACTACTAGTATAAGAAATGGATAATCCTGAATCTACTGTAGCTTCTAATTCAAATGCAACATCCCCATAAGTAACTGCTGGTAATGCATTGAAAGTAATTTCTTGACTTTCAAGTGCTGTATTTATAATCACTTGATTTTGAGTAACAGCTATGGCTGCATTATAATTTTCATTACCCCCTTGTGAAGCTGTAATTGTAACCGTTCCTGGGCCAACAATACTAGCTGTATTTCCTGAAATAAGAACTACAGATTCGTTTGAACTCGTATAGGTTATAGGTAGACCAGATGACGTAGTTGCAAATAATTGAAAATCCGCATCGGAATCTAGTTTATCTATTAATGTTCCAAAAGTTATTGTTTGATTCGCTTTGTTTACAACTAGCTCTTGAGTTACTGCAGTAGCTGTGTTATAATTATCATCTCCACTTTGTGAAGCAACTATATTTGTTGCCCCTACCCCAACAACGGTTACCATATTCCCAGTGACTGTTGCCACACTAGGATTTGAACTTGTATAAGTGATAGGCAAACTCGATGATGCAGTTGCGTTTAGTATAAAGTCGCTATCACCATACGTTTTTGATGGAATACTAACAAATGAAATAGTTTGATTTCCCTTACTCACTGTAATAACCAAAGTAGCAGTACCTGTTCCTGCAGTATTAGCAGCAGAAATAGTTGCGTTAAAAACACCAGTTTGAGTTGGGCTACCTGAAATAACACCCGTTGTGGTGTTTATTGACAATCCTGTTGGTAATCCTGTGGCATTATAGCTTGTTGGATTCTGACTTGCTGTAATTGTGTAATTAAATGCTGTATTGTAGTTTGCATTTGCCACAAGAACACTATTTATTTCAGGAGTTGAAGCCACACCTTGTCCTGTAAATAAAATATCATCAACTCTTACACCTTTTCCAGTCCCATTGTTTCTGAATCTAATTTTAAATTGACTAGAATTTGAAATTGGCAAACTAATATTCCCAGAATTTATATAAGTCGTTGAAGTAGGTGTTGCAGATAAATAGGATGTAGTTGACCAAGTCACCCCATTATCTTCTGAATAATCAACCTTACATGGATTATTTGTCCCAGAACCATAAGTAGCAACCTTAAAGCTTAATGTAATATTCTGATTAAAACTACTCACATTAAACGCCTCAGAAATGATAACATCATTTGCTTCAATTAGCCAATAGCCAGACTGTTGTACAGAATTGGCTGTAGTCCCATTTGTATACGTCCAATTTGCTGAAGCACTCGAACAATTACTTGAATAAATTGTTGTTTGTCCAAAAGTTAACTGACTACTTAAAAACAAAAAAGCAACCATCAAAATTGACAATATGCCTTTAAAATTTAAGTAATCGTTCCATAACCCCATCTCCAATGTAAAACTTGAAGAGAAAAAACTATTAGTTCTTGCCGGTTGAAGTGGCGCGTTCCAATCTTTTGTGTAAAGTTTTGTTTTCATGTATGATTATCAATATTTTTGACAAAACTACTAAAAAATATTTTTTCTACTTACATAAAGATATTAACTTACTGTTAATAAATATTTTAGAAAGACAACTTTAAAAAAATAACATTTAAATGAAAACCAATAATGGTCTTAATAACTAATTTTTAAGGAGATAGAAATTGAATTAAATAGTTTACTAAATAGATTTAAAACAAAAAATGTAAATAAAATTAATATAATCCAATCGTAAAACATGAAAATTTAGCATTCTATTTTAACAAAAAACAATAAACAAATATAGATTTACATAATCGAAAATCAAATTCCCTAATATTACCAACTATCTTTCCAATATTTGAGTTGTTCTCTTAGGTATTCGTTCATTAAATCTATTGAAGATATAGATGGCAATGTTACACCATTATAATCATTAATTCCTTGTTTGACCTTAAAATTTGTAGGTGCTGAAATTGCAACAATTCCATTTTTTTTATATAACATTATGGCTCTAGACAAGTGTAATGCATCGGAGACTACAATCACATTTTTATTAGTTCCAAATCGTTTTACAAAAGCAGAAACTTCTTCTGAAGTGTTAGATGGAGTGGTTAACATTTCGATATTTTGTTTAGGTATGCCTAACTCAACAGCAGCCCTTTTTACAACTGATGCTTGAGACTCTAATCCTAAGCTAGAATATCCTGAACTAACAATTATATAATTTGGTAACAACTTTGATATTCGTATTGCTTCAATTAATCGAGTCAATGTAACATCAGACAATTGTTTTGTAGCTGACAATCTTTTTTCTAGACTATAACCAGCACCTAACACATGTAAATAATAAGTTTTATTTGTATCAATAAGATTCGGATTAATTATGCTGTTTTTATTTTCATGCTTTTTTACTAAACATTTAGGCAAATATGAAGTAGTACACATTAAAAATAAAATAAAATAAAAAATCCACAACCAATACGCTTTTTGAATGTTGAATTTATAAGTTAATATCATTAACAATACTAGAAACAGTATAAAAAAATTGTATAGGGTTAAATTATTTTGAAAAAAATTCATTGTAGCGACAAGTTTAAAAATCTTAAAAGAGAAATATTTACCCGTTATGTAGAATTGTTTTAATGCTAAATATTTCAATAATTTTATATCGAACTCACATTATTTTGTTAATAATTCAATTAAAATAAACAAACTAAAAAAATCTATTTGACTATAGAACGATTAAAAATCACTTGAATAATTTAATCTCTATGCCTGTAATCGATATTGCGAGGTAACAAATATATTATTTAAAAAAAATGAATAAATTATTAATATATATAATTTTACAAATTAAAACGAAACAAAAATATATTGAGGATGTATTAATAGCAAATTAAATGTCCTAGAAATATTTTTATCAAAAAAACAAGAATTTACAAAAATTCAACATACAAAATTATTTATCCAAGAGGCTTATTAACCTTATTACAAGTTTAAAATATTTACTAACTTATTTAAATTTAGCTTATATTCATATCCCATACTGGAATTTTCACTTAAGATTGCATCTTTAATATTAAAATGTATTGTTTTTAAACCTGCACTTTTTAATTGCCTTGCATTATCAAAAGTAACACCTCCACCTGCTATTATTTGAATTTCATTACCATAATTATCAGACCATTTTTTTAATTTTTCTTTTCCAAAATCAACCGTTTTTTTACTTCCAGCTGTTAAGAGCCTATCAAAGCCTGTTTCAACTAAAAACTGTATGGCATGCTCGGTATCTATTGCAAAATCAAACGCCCTATGAAAAGTGGTTTGTAAACCTAATTCTTTTGCAGCAAAATAAAGACGTTTTGTATGCTCCTTTTCAATTTTAAAATTTTCATCTAATAGTCCAAATACCACACCTGTAACTCCAAGCTTAGCAAAAAATTTTATATCTTCTACCATTAATTTAAGTTCATATTCATTATAATTAAATCCCCCAGCTCTAGGTCTTATCATAACGTGAACTTCAGGAACAGCATGTTCACAAAAATAGGCTGTTGTAGCATAACTTGGTGTTATTCCACCTAATTGAAGCCCTGCACATAGTTCAACACTTTTAATTGTTGGTAAATTAACCTCATTTAATTCTTCAATAGATTCTAGAACTACTTCAAAATTCATACTATTTAAAAGTTATTTTAATGATTTATATTAGTTCTTAAAATTTTTCCAGGATTTCCTATCATTACTACTTCATCTGGAACATTTTTAATAATTAAAGTTCCTGCTCCGATTAATGTATTTTTACCAATATAAGAAACACCTGTCATCACTGTAGAACCTATTCCAAAATAAGCAAATTCTTTTATGTAAATTGACGCACCTATATTTACTCCTTGTGAAAAAAAACATCCCTTTTCAATGGTAACATGATGAGCAATATTAACACCCATACTTATCATTGAATAATCTTGTATTTTTGTAAATGGCATCACATTAGAACTAGGTAATATATATATTGCTTTTCCTAACTCAACTGTTGCATCCAGCAATACGGATTCATGAATAAAAGATGGTATCTCAAATCCTTCTGACTCTATCTTTGAAAGCAAATTAACTCGAACAGAGTTATTACCAATTGGAACAAAAACAGCTATATCTTTAGTTAATGCATTAAATAAATAATTAATATTACCTAGAACAGAATATCCTCCAATATCAGTCCCTTTCAACAAATCATTATCATCAATAAAACCGAGAATTTCGTAATATTCTTCTAAGTATTTTGAATATACTTGACCATAGGTACCCGCACCAAAAATAACCGCTCTTTTCTTCATATTATTAATTTTTACCATCAAATGGAATCATAGTAATGTCCGCTGTTGCATTAACTTCATTTGTTTTAAAAATTTTAAATACAGTTTTAAATAAAATTTTAACATCTAAAAAAAAACTTAAATTATCAACATACCAAACATCATATTGAAATTTTTGAGTCCAACTCAACGTATTTCTGCCATTTACTTGGGCCCAACCTGTAATTCCCGGTCTAACTTCATGCCTTCTATTTTGTTCATTAGAATAAAGAGGTAAATAATACACCCTTAATGGCCTTGGCCCTACTAGTGACATATCTCCTCTTAAAACATTTATTAATTGAGGTATTTCATCAACAGATGTTTTACGAACCCATTTCCCAACAGTTGTTAATCTAAGATTATCTGGTAGTAGATTTCCATTGACATCCGTTTGATCAGTCATGGTTTTGAATTTAATTATTTTAAAAATATTACCATATCTTCCAGGGCGTTCTTGGTTAAAAAAAGGTTTCCCTTTATTTGAAAAATAAAGTGCTGTAAAAGCAATTATAAATATTGGAGATAATACTAGTATCCCTAACAAAGCTAATATAAAATCAATTACTCTTTTAAAAATATTTTTATACATTTTTTTAATTACTTCTTTATAAATATTTTTTAATCACATGAAGTTTTCCTTTTCCAGCTGGAATTTGCCATGTATCTTTATTCCACTTACTATTTCCTTCAATGATTATAGGACCACTAGGCGTAATTGCAATATCCCATCCCACTGTTCTAACTTGAGGCACAATATGCGCAGCTTCTGTAACCAATTGCTTTATTTCATTCCAAAATGGAACTTTTAAACCTAAAATTTGTTGTTTTGTTGAAGGATGTATTTCATGATAACTATCACAAGAAGATCTTTTTCTTATACCTCCTGAAATTACAACTCCTGTTTCACTATCAATCTCTGCTGCTAAATTACCTGCTGAATAATTATCTATAGGACAATCTACACTAATACGAAATACCGAACCAATAATATCTACTCTATTTTCATCATTAAGTAAGGTTATCATTCTTATTGTATTAACCGCCGATGGAGAAATATTTGCGATACTTTCATGCTGTACTATAAAATCTTCAAAATAAAAGTATTCATTTTCCTTAAAATGGTTTTTTAAAAAAGTAATTAGTTCTTCATCTCCAATCATTATACTATTTTCTTTTTTTTGAACTTGGAAAATTCGCACACCCTTTCCTCCCGAACTTTCTGGATTTTTAATCACAATTTTTTGATTAATTCGTTCCAAAATAACGGTTGTGATGATATCCATATCTTTTTGGGTATATAAAAAAGCTGGATTACAGAATTTATTAAACGTTTTGAAAAATGTCTTTTTATTATCAACCTCATCAATAAAATCTTTATGATTCATTTTATTGTGAAACTTATACATAATACCCATTGTTGCATATTCTTTCTTCTGCTCTTTATTTTTTCTATAGAATTGGAAATTATAATAGTCTACAAATGAAGAACCATACCATAATGAGTTTATTACCATTCTTATACACAAAAATAGTTTGTTATACCCTTTTTTTGAAGTACAATTGATTGATTTTATTAAATCTTTATAATCCGTCTTCAAAATAAAAAAACCTAAATATAGAATATTTTTCATTGCTTGTTACTTGTTATTAAAAGTATTTATAATACTTGCAAACCTTTTGGTTAATATGGATTCATCATAAGTAGTTTCAGCTAATTTTCTACTATTATCACCCATAATCTTTAGTAAATTAGGATGATTTTTCCATTCCATGATAAGTTCAAATAATTCATTTGGATTTTCTGGGTCTACAAAAGCACCACAACTATTTTCCTCTACCATTTTTTTTGTCCAACCATTTGAATTTACTATTATTGGTTTACCAGCAGCTAAAGAATCAAATAATTTATTTGGTGAATTAGTACTTAAAATTGGAATATTTAGAAATGGGACAACCGAAATATCACAAACATTTACTACTTCACTTGTCTCTTTCATTGCTAATCTTTCGTAAAAAAATACATTTGTTAATTTATTACTTTCAGCGAATAATTTTAAAGTTTTTTCTGCTTTTCCTTCTCCTAAAAGAATAAAATCAACATCCATTATTCCTTTATCATGAGCAATTTTTGCAGCTTCAATAAAATATTGAAGGCCATTTGCAATACCCATTGTACCAAAATGAATTACTTTAAAAGAATTTTCTCTAAGTTGTAACTTTTTAATACAATCTTTGCTTTTTTCTCTTGGCCAAAAATGTTCTTTCTTAGCCATATTGGGAATCATTGATACTTTATCAGATGAAACATATTTAATAACACCATCATACATACCTGGAGATAAAGCAACTATATGGCTTGCATTTTTATAGATTGTTTTTTCAAACCAAATAGCTATTTTTTTTACTAAAGAATTTTTAAGCCCCCCCATTTGTATAGGCACTTCTGGCCACAAATCTCTAACTTCAAAAACAAAAGGAATACCTTTGATTTTTTTTAATAATAGGGCGGGAAGTCCAACTGATAAGGGTGTAGATGTAGCAATAACTAAATCAATATTTTTATGTTTAAAAACTTCAAAAGAAGATTTGTACATAAAATTAAAAAATGATTTAATCCGCATAGGAATACTCATTTCATTTGAATAAGCATTTTTCAAATAAACTATATTAATACCGTCTATATAGACTTCTTCTCTATTGGATGCTGTTATTTTTTTATTTTGAGTAATAACTGTAACTTTATGCCCCTCCTTTAAAAGTTGCTGAACAATAAAATAAATACGAGTAGCTCCGGGTTCTCTCGGAGTTTTAAAGTATTGGTGTATATAAAGAATTTTCATTTATTCTATTTTAGTATAAATATCATTAAGCATTTTAGAATTGTATGTCCACGAAAAGTCTAAAGCATGATTATAAGCATTTTTCGAGATTTCATTGTAATTTTCTTTTATTTTTTGAATAGCTTCTGCTATTTTTTCATGTTCTTTTGGCATTACTGAAAAACCAACTACTCCTTCTTCGTAATTTCCGTCAAATCCTTGGCCTTTTGTATAAACCACTGGCAACCCTTGAGTCATTGCTTCTACATATACTAATCCAAAAGATTCTTTAAATGAAGGCACCACTAAAAGATTCGAATTCCTATATATTTTTAATAATTGTTCCTTATCTGAAATAAAACCTACAAATCTAACTTTTATACCTTTTGCTTCTTCTTGCAATTTATCTTTAAGATAACCTTCACCTACAATTGTAAGTTGGAAGTCAATACCTTTTTCTTTTAATATTTTACAAGCTTTAATTAATGCACTACAATTTTTATTTTCACGAAGCTTACCAACGAAAAGAATTTCTATGCAATTACTGTTTTTAGACTCATCAAAATATCTATTTTTAATCCAAAAATCATTCACTCCGTTAGGAATAACTTTAATCTTATCTTTCAGTTGCTCAAATTGAAATGTTGTTAAGCATTCTCTTAATTGTATGTTCTTATAAGCTGGTGATAAAACCATTATTGATTCAGCACTATTTAATATTTTGAAACCTATTTTTCTAAAAAAAATAGATTTTTTCATGAATATATTTATATCTGTATTTCTAACTGTAACAACATAAGGAATAGCTTTCTTTTTAAATAATAAAAAGGAAATAATGCCATTAGATATTAACGAATGTGCATGGGTAATTGTTATTTTATCATTTTTTACTTTTTTATTAAAATCCTTATAAATAGATAACATTTTTAATGGCCAGAAATATCTTTCAAGATTTGAAAAAGCTTTGGAAATTGTATATAAAATATTTTTAGATTCACAATAATCGCTATTTATTTTATCCTTTTTGTTTATTGGAATATATACAGTTTGATGAATTGAAGCATTCATATCCCTTAAGGACATAACTAACTCTTCATGTAACTTATTAGTAAGAAAATAGGAATTAATATGTACTAAATTTATCTTATTTTCCATTATGCTACTACAGAATTGAAACTAACTAAATCTAAACTTTTCTTTGCTTCAAGAAATGCTGTTGATTTCAAAAATTGGTATTCTATAACTCTTTCATCTGTTAACTTTGTGTTTTCTAATTCAGTTATATCAATAGATGGATGACAAGGTATCTCTAAAATTGCATTCTCAAATTTTGCCAAAGGATTTTTTACCAAAGCTTTAAAAACATCAATAGCATTATGAGAACTTGTAACCAACATCCCTTCAGGGCTCTTAAAATATTTATTAATTTGATTTTTATTATTTTTAAGGTATTGCTCCACTAGCAAACGTTTAATTCCAAATTTTTGGATATCAAATAAACCAGGAACAATTACTTTTCCTGAATTTTGTATATAGTGCTTAACATAAAAACGAATTCCTTTTGGCTTTTGAGTTTCTTTTCCAAAATCCAATAATGCTTTAAAAACTACTGGAATTCTATTAAGTCCTTGGTGGGAATCAAAGTGTGTTATATTGTCTCCTAAAATATCATAAAGCTTTGCATATTGGTTTTTCAACTCTAATAATACTTCTTCTTTTTTAATTAAATTTTTCTTTGCTCTACTCTCTAATTCTTTTTTAGAATGAAAATTACCCTTTTTATCAACTAAAGAAGATACTTCATCAATAGAAGACGTTGGTTTTCCTTCCGTTAAATTAAAATGAAGTCCAATACTAATATTTGGGATTTTAAGTAACTCTATTGCCTCATTTGCATAAGGCATATTTACCATTACTGTTGTAGAAGTAATAGTTCCTAAATGCATTAATTCTGTTATTGCATTATTTATTGACTTTGTCATTCCAAAATCGTCTGCGTTGATAATTATTTTCATTTTTTTAAATCTTTAAAGCTAATTAATTGAAACTTATTGAGGCTATTTTTAAAACTTTCAGACTTCAATATTTCGAACTCTTGTAGTCTTTTATCAGTTAATTTTGTCTTTGGCAAATCTGTAATTGATGTAGCTGGATGGCAAGGAATTTCAATATATAACTTTTCTAAAGCAATTAATTTTTCCAATGCTTCAAAAGTATCTACTTTTTTTAAATTTATATTTAAAAGTTCCCCTTCAGGCATTACATAATATTTGCGAAAAGCAACATTATATTTTCTATAATACAATTCTGTTATATATCTTTTTATTCCAAACTTAAAAATATTTTTAATTCCAACAACCTCAGGAACTATAGCATCAGTAATAAACAAATGATGAGGTGAACGTAAACCTAATACTATGTTTTCTTTCCCTAAAGATAAAAAAGCATTTGAAATGGGCTTATATTTATGTACTCCTTGATGCGAATCCATATGAGTTAAACGATCTCCTACACGCTGTTTTAATAATAAAATTTGAGCCTTTAATTCTTTATAAACGTCATTAACATTTATTTTTCCTTGTTTACTCCTTTTTCTTAATTCTTTAAATTCATAAAACTCTCCCGTTTCACTATTCACAATTGTTGAAATTTCTGACGCATCTAAAATAGGCTTTCCTTGAGTTATATTAAAATGCAGACCAATGCCAAAATTAGGATATTCTAATAATTTATCTACCTCTTCCCAATAAGGCATATTAACCATAACGGTTGTAGAGGTTAATGTTCCCTTTTTAGCTAATGTGAATACTGCTTCATTTACCGACTTTGTAAAACCAAAATCATCAGCATTGATAATTATTTTCATTTTTTATAAAATTATGTTCATTAAATAAATAATAATTACTGATCAAGATTAATCCATTGTGCAATTTCTTTACTAATTAATAATGAAGATTCTTTATATAAATGACTACCGTCTGTAAATATATATTTTCCCTGATTATTATTAAACACCTTAAATTTAACACCATTTTTTTTTGCCAAAAAAGATATTTTTTTATCAAAATCTGGAAATGCCTTAAATTGTCTCTCTAAAATAGAATTATGAACAGGTAGTCTTACAATATAAACTTTACCATGGCTTTTTAAAAAAGTTATAGTTTTTTCTAAATACTCATATCTTTTTTTTGAAAAATGATATTTAGCCGAATATCCTTCTTCCTGCAATTTTAGTTTTAGTCTTTTATTAATTGAAGAAGTATCCATTTCTAAATTAACTTCTAGCCAACCATCGTCATGTAAAAATCCTTCACCTCGAATTTTGTTCAAAAAAAGTTTCTTGTAAAAAGTTTCTTGTCTATGAAGTATATATTCAAAATTTGGATTACAAGAAACACATTCAATATTAGCCAAAAAAGAGCTATTCTCTATAAAAAGACTTTCATCATTTGGATTATCTGTATTAGAAGATATAGAACCTGGATCAACAGATATAATAAAAACACCATCCTTTACAGTTTCATCTACTTTATTCTTAATACTCTTGTAATAGGCTGGGCCATAAGGTGAATAATTTGCTGCAAAAGAAAAATTATACATTTTATTCTTTTTATTAATCAACTCATCATTAAAAACCGATGGAACCAATCCTTGCGCTGCTCTTGAGTTACCAATAATTAATGAGTTTTGTTTTGGTGAAGATACCCTTCCATAATAAAAATCAAAACTCCCAAAACTAAATGAATAAACATATATTCCAATAATAAATAATAATGGAATAGAAAAATAGACAATCTTTTTAAAAAATTTTTTCATAATTTAGAATTGAAAATAAATAAAATCTTGCTCTTTACCTGCAAACAGAAAAATAGAAATAATAATTATAAAATAAAAACACCATTCTAAAAAGCGGTAATTATTATATTTTAAATTTTGAAGTGCATATTCACCTGTTCGGCCTATCCATTCTATGAGAATAAAGAAAATAATTAATACTATTACAACGTATGATAAAATTGGTATATCCGAAAGGTTAAGAAATGGGGATTCAAAAATTTTCTTAATATAGCTAAAAGCATGCTCTAAATTATCTGCTCTAAAAAATATCCAAGCAAATACAGTTAAAGTGAATGTTAAAAACATATTTAAAGCATCTCTAAAAGATGGAAAAAACCTTCCTTTAGCAACTATTTCAAAATTATTTCTATTATTATTTGTCAATAATAATGGCATAAAATACAATGCGTTCAAGAAACCCCATACAATAAAAGTCCAATTTGCCCCATGCCAAAAGCCACTTACAATAAATATAATAAAAGTATTTCTAACTTTCATCCACATACCTCCTTTACTACCTCCTAATGGAATATATAAATAATCTCTAAACCAAGAAGAAAGTGAAATATGCCATCTTCTCCAAAATTCCGCTATATCCCTAGAAAAATATGGAAAAGAAAAATTCCTTAACAATTCAATGCCAAATAATCTCGAAGTTCCTAAAGCAATATCCGAATAACCAGAAAAATCACAATAAATTTGAAAAGTGAAAAATATTGCTCCAAGAATTAAAGAACTTCCAGAATAATCATTATAATTATTGAAATATAAATTTGCAAATTCAGCACAGTTATCTGCAATTACCATTTTTTTGAATAGCCCCCATAGTATTTGCTTAAGACCATCAACTGCTTTATAGTAATCAAAATTCCTCTTTCTTTTTATTTGCGGTAACAAATGAGTTGCACGTTCAATAGGTCCTGCAACTAATAGAGGAAAATAACATACAAAAAGAGAATAATCCACAAAATTTCTTTCTGGTTTTATCCTATTGTAATAAATATCAATTACATACGATAAACCGTGAAATGTATAGAATGATATTCCAACCGGTAAAATGATATTTAAAGTAAAGTAACTAGCCTCAAAACCAAAAAAACTAATAAAATTTATAAAAGATTCAGCAAAAAAATTGTAGTATTTAAAAACTCCTAAAAATCCTAAATTAATAATTATACTTATCCAAAACCATAATTTTTTATTTACTTTAGAACTTGATTGCGACATTTTAATAGCAGTAAAATAATCCAAAATAGTTGAAAAAATCAATAAAAATAAAAATCTATAATCCCAACAAGCATAAAAAAAATAACTAGCTATAATTAATAAAAAATTTTGTTTTACTATACTTTTTTTAGCTATAAACCAATATAAAAGAAAAACAATAGGCAAAAAAACAGCAAAACCATAAGAATTGAATAACATATTTTATTATTTTAAGATTTATTAAAAGTTTGAAAAAAAATTAATTTATATAAATTTATAAAAACGACTTTATAAATTTAATAATTCTTTCAGTTCTTCTTTCTATACTAAATTTTTGTGCATGTTCAATAGCATGTAATGACATTTTATCTCTTAATTGTTCATTTACTAATAGTTTTTCTAGTGCTGTTCTAATTTGAGAAATATCATTTGGATCAACTAAAATTGAAAAATCTGAAGTACATTGCACTCTTATTTCAGGAATATCAGATGAAATTATAGGTAATCCACAAGCCATTGCTTCAATTATAGCGTTACTAGAGCCTTCGTGCTGCGTTGGTAAAACAAAGATATCCGAAGCTGATAAAAGTTCAGGAACACAACTTCTAGGTACTTTCTGTTTGAAAACAATATCTGTGCTTTCTGGATTTTGTTTTCCTTCCCCTACCATAACTAGACCAATGTTCTCAATTCCTTCAGCTGCTTTAACCAATCTTAGAGGCCCTTTGTTTTCTATAAAATGTCCTAAAAACATAACTAATGTTTTATTTTGAGGTAAATTATATTTTTCTCTAAGCTCATTTATATTTTCCCTTTTATAATACACTTCAAAATCCACCCCATTAGGCTCTACAATAATTTTATCTTGAGAAACTTTCATATCTATCAATTTCTCTTTTATCAATTCAGAAACAGCTATAAAACCATCTATTTTATTGAAAAATTTCGTATATGTATTCTTATTATACCATTTTTGTACTAATTGGATATTTCTATTTTCACCTACAGCTGCAATAAATGGCTTATTATATTTTTCTAATGCTTCTACACCTAATAATGCATTTTTTATAAAATGACAATACACTACATCAAACTCAATTTTATTTTTCTTTATAATACGTTGTATTGCATTTACTTGTATTTTACGAGCAATTGTATAGGTATTAAAACTTCCTATTTGTTTTGTGGATAAAGAAGTAAATAATGGACGGTAAACCTTTGCTAATTCATTACCATATACTACTTTTTTAAATTTTATTTTTCTTGGCACTAATTGAAAAGGCGCAATAACAATTACTTCATGCCCTAGTTTTGCAAATTGTTGCACTAAATTGTATACAAAAACTCCATTAGTAGGATGTTGTTCCGATGGGTAATTATCTGATATTATTAATATTTTCATAACTTAATTTATTACATGATTATTCATTCTTGTTGAACCTATTAAAATTGCAAAAACAAACCAAACAAACAAACTAGAAATAGCTCCCCCCGCTTTAAATATATGGAGCGTTATTGCAGAAAAAAGCAAAAAAATTAACACTGTTTTTGTCCTTTTGAAATTATTATGTGCAAGGATTAAAAGTCTAAAATAAAAAATCATAAATACGATAAAACCAATTAAGCCCGTTGTAGCTAATATTTCAAGAAAAGCATTATGAGCTCCCATTGCCCCACCAAAAGTTTCTTTCATCATAGGTTTAAAACCAGACCTCCCTACTCCTAAAAATGGATTATCAACAAAAAAACCAAATGCAATTTCCCATATATCATTTCTTCCTGTTTTCCCTTCATCTACAAATTGCATAAATCTAGTATAAAAAATCTCATTACTTAAAAAATAATTAAATAATAATACTCCTACAATAGAAGCTAAAATTATTATTAAAAATTTAACTTTAAAATTTTTCTTTAAAAGCAAAATCATAACTGCTGCTCCAATGAAAAATGTAAAAACTGCACCTCTTGAAGCAGTTGCTGAAATTAAAGGAAATATAGGAACTAACATGAGTCCCATAAAAATTTTATAAATTATATTAAATTTTTGTTCCAAAATAAATGAAAGCAAAATTAAAGCTCCTATAACAGCCTTAATACCTATATTATTTGGATTTTCACCAAAAATTATAAGCCTACTCTCACCTTCTGTAAAATCAATATCTACACCTATTCCAAACAGAAATAAAACACTTAATAAAAAAATACCAAACGTATATATTTTTAAAACATACAATAGAATTGTTGGGTTTGATATCAAGTGATTTCCTAAAATTAACAATAAAAATAAAAATTTTAAAATTCTTGTAGTAAAAAGATCATTTAATTCTTCTATATAAGTAATATTTAAAAATGATGATATTGCTTCTATCAGTAGAAATAATAAAATAGGTTTAATATAAGGCCCCAGGTAAAAAAAAGATAAACGTTTATTAAGAAATGGTAAAGTGGAAATTATATAAATAAAAAAAACGACCATTGTTATAGAAAGTACTCCTTTTAAATCAAAAGGATTCCAAAATTCAAAAACAACAGAAAGTACTAATAAGTACAAACAGAAATCATTTATTTTTTTTAAAAAAATCATATTTTTATTTTTGACATAATACTATTTCCTTAGAAAAACTTGCTAAATCATTCCATATTTTTTGCAAATTTTTCATATGGACTTCATTGGTATAATTTGGAAGTTTTATATAATGATAGTCAATATTTTCGCCAAATAAGTTTCTAACATTAAATAAGGCAGAAGAATGGAAAGTAATTATTCGATTTGGCAACTTTTCCAATGAAGATAAATATATTTCTATTGGAAAATCATTTCGTTGCACGCTCATAATTTGCTCTATTTTTTTTAGTTTTTTTGTTGATTCAAAAATTCTAGGTACATAAATAATTTCTTTTTGAAACATATCTCTAATTTTAACTAAGATATCTAAATAATTATCCTCAGATATATACCCTCTTTCAACATGTGGATCTCCTATAAATATAATGTAATCGTTTATATTTGAAAACGATATGTTTTTTAGGTAATTAAAATTATTATTAACTATTTTATATTTAAATTTCTGTAAAAAAAAAGAACCATAAGAAGTGAAATACTGATCAAATAATATATCATAATTATTAATTCTTAAAAATTTGTATAATAATTTGTTTTTATAATTCTTAAAATATTTAAAAGGATTTTCTGCTTTATAATTTACCGATCCTGAACCGTCATCAATAAATGAAATTGTAACATTTTTAGATTTTTTGCAAGCATATCTGTAAAATGCATTTAAATCATTTCCAACCAAATGCCCTTCATTAAATTTAAACAAAAATATCTTGAAAAAACTGATAAGATTTATTAATACAAAATTATATCTTGCAATTTTTTTATTTAATAAAAAAGTTGGAGGCATAAATATAACTTCATCAAAGTAATGGTTTTTAATCAAAGACAATACTTCTAATCTTGAATTTATTTTTTTGTTACATACAAACAATACATTATAACCTTTATCTAATTGATAATTCTTAATATACTCTACACAATTAATAACTTGTAATCCCGTTACAACAAAAAAATAATTTTTATTCCTTTTACTCATTAAAATTATTATTAATTAAAATTATTAGATATAATTTCAAAAACAGAAAAATCCCATGTTGAAAAAACACCAAAAGAAACTTTTTCATCAACGACAATATGACCTACTTTTCCCGATAGCATTTTACCGCTATTTTTGAAATTATCGACTTTTGACAACATAATTCCTCCTTGACCCTTATATATAGCTTCTCTTTCAAGTCTTGTGAATTTATCTTGTTCTAAAATAGGTATTAAACCATGACCTATGTGTTGGAAATACATTTTATTATCTGGTCTTACACTTATTAAAGAATCGGCATTGAAAATAGTTAAAGTATTAATGGCATCATCAACTATATCTGTTGTTACAAATGGATAGTCTAATGAAAATGACATTATAGCCTCTGGTATAATTTGTTTTTGGGTAACTGACTCTAAAATAAATTTAAATGTACTATTTAATGTTTCTCCTGATTTTGATAACTGAAAAGGTCTTTCAATTATTAGTAATTTTGAAAATTTTATCTTCTTACTTTCGACAAAATCTAATATTTCTTTATCGGAAGAAGTAACTACAATCCAATCAATTTTTTTGGAGTTTTCTAATTTTTCCAAAGCCAATTCCAAAATAGTTTTATTATTTGAATTTTTGTGTAATGGCCAATTAATCTTATTAATAAATGTATTTCTAACTGGAATTATTGCTATTGTTTTAGGTGTAATTAACTTAAAAGATTCTACATAAGTTTCTTTAATTTTTTTTCTTGTTGATAAAATTCTTTCTTCATTACCTGTAAGATTATTTCCATGCCTTCTGTAGTAAAAAAGGGGTTTATTAATATTTGTAACTTTGAAGTGCATTATAAATTTTATCCATAAATCATAACCATCTTGACAAGTAAAGCTTTCATTATAACCTCCTAACATTTTCAAATTTTCTAAGCGTATCATTGTACATGCACCGTGAGCAGGCTGATCGAAAAGAGAAACATCTTTATCAAAATCATGCCTAATTTCTTCTCCAGTTATTATACCATTATCGTTGGTATAATAATAGTCAGGGAAAACCAATCCTAAATCTATATCGTTTTCTAATGCAGAAACCATAATTTCTAATGCATCTGGCGTAAGAAAATCATCTGCATCCAACCTCATAATATATTTGGCAATAGAGGCTCTCATTGCAATATTATTGGTTACATTTAATCCTTTATTTTGTTGATATATTATATTTATTTTAGGATTATCCCTGTATTGTTCAATAATTTCTTTACTATTATCTACAGAACCATCATCTATGATAAAAAGTTCAAAATCTTGAAATGTTTGAGACAATACACTCTCTACAGATTGTTGTATATACATTCCATAGTTATAATTTGTAATATAAACGGTTAATAAAGGATTACGCTTCATCTGTTAATTATTCTATTAAATTCCAATCTAATTTTTGGTGTTTTAAAACATCTTTTTTTAATACTTTTCCAATCAATTTATCAAAATCTCTTGCATCAATCCCATGGTTTGGGCGTAATACTGTTAAATTATTTTCTGTCAAAACTTCTCCTGCTTTGATATTTTTTGAGGGATAAACCGCCCTTCTAAATGATTCAACATGACCGTTTTCTATTTCTATTAAAACAGGCTTCTTGATATTATTTCCTTTCAAGTCATTAATAAGTTGAATTTCTTGAATTAATTCAGTTATTTCATTAGGTGTTAATGAAACTTTATGATCTCTAAATTGCTTTCCTTCTCTTGAATCTGTGAAGTGAAATTCAAGGACTTCTGCTCCAATTGCAACAGCATAATTTAAAGCTTTGCTTCCTTCTGTATGATCAGAATAACCAATTGTAAGATTAGTTAGCTCTTTTAATCTTTTCATTACGTTTAAATTTGCATCTGCGCTTGGTATTGGATACATACTAGTACATTGCAAAACTGCCAACATTTCAGCTGACTTATAATCCGAATTTATTGATTGAATATATTCAATTGTTTTTAAAACTTCATTTTCAGAAGAAAGACCTGTTGAAATAATAATAGGTTTTCCTTTCTCAGCTGTTTTTTTTAGTACAGAATAAGCCGTTAAATCTCCACTACCAATTTTATACAAGCTAATATATTTATCAAGCCAATTCATAGCATCAATATCCCAAACCGATGAAGTATATAATATACCAGCTTCTTTAACCATTTCTGCTAAATATATATGGTTCTCTTTGGTCAACTCAAATTTTTTGAAATGCTTATTCCTATCTGGACTTTCCAATTGAGAAACTAATGTATCTCCTGTGTAAATTTGAAACTTCACATAATCAACGTTAGTATCAATTGCAAGTTGAGAAAGTTTTTTGGCGTATTCAAAATCACCTTCATGATTGCCTCCTATTTCTGCAATTAAAAGTGGTCCAAATTTCCCTTGAAAGGGACTATTTATTTTTGTATCTCTTTCCATATATTGTATATCTCATATAAATTATAGTTAAAATGGTCTCCATTAAAAAGCTGTATTATTTGTTCTGTTCTTTCAAAATCTTCCTTGGTATCTAAGGCCATCTGAATACCTGATGCTTCAGGCAATAATGAATTCATATAATAGAAATTATTGCCTGAAGGATAATCGTAGGCATATAGAGTTACATGTTCTTTATATTTTTCTTCTTTATTTATTTGAAGTAATAAAGATTCAAAGTAGGATAGTTTTAGAATTTCAATACTCATACCTTTTGGAAAAGTTCTATCTTTTACATTAGTAATAAAATCATATTTTCCAGTTTTGGCTATTGTAATCATATCCTTTAATATGTTTATATCTAAAAAGATATTATCGCCATTAATTCTAACAATATAATCCCACTTTTTATTCTTTCCTGCTTCAAAGAAACGCTCTGCAACATTATCTAAAGATCCCCTAAAGCAATTTATTCCTGTTTTTTGTGCAAACTGCTCAATTTTATCATCACTATTTTCTACAGAAGTTGCTATAACAATTTTTTCAGTATCGACAACTTGAGAAATTCTTTCAATTATATATTGAAGTATTGGTTTTCCACCTATCTCCATTAAGGCTTTACCCGGTAAACGATTAGAAGAAAATCTTGACAAAATTACAACCCCTATTTTCATCTTTCACCAATTTTTTTTGCTGGAGAACCTCCCCAAATTTCATTTTCTGGCACACTACAATTCACGACTGAATTAGCAGCAATTACAGCTCCATTAGCTATAGAAACACCTTTTAGAATTGTAACGTTACTAGCTATCCAAACATCATTACCAATTTTAATTGCATCTGTAATATTTGTTTGAATATTGATATTTATCCCTTTTTCTATTTGATGGTTACTATCTACAATATAAACAAAGGGAGCAATAAGACAATCGTCTCCTATTTCTATTTTTTTTGAGGCAAAAATAAAGGTATGATACCCTATAGTTGTTCTTTTTCCTACTGCTATAATGGCTTGTTCATTACATGAACAAATTCGAGCTCCTTCTTTTATAATTACTTCATCGTCAATATAAATATTTTTAGGAAATCTTATAAACTCAACACGTTTATCAATAAAAACCATTTTACCTAATTTTCCTAAAAAAAATCTATTTTTAATCATTCTAAAATAATTAAAAATACTAAATTGAAGGTGTTTTCTTACTTGTGATTTCATATATTGCTATTCTTTAATTTTTTTTGATGTAGAGTATAAAAATCTCCAATAATTGAAAAAATTAAACATCTCAGACATTAATGCCCCAAAGGATACTGCATTTAACAAAGAATCAAATAACAAATATCCAATTCCAGAAAAAGCAACAATAAATATGAACCTCATAGTAATTATAACTCTAAATACTTTAAAGCTTTTTAAGCTATTTAAAGCGCTATGCATCATGGTGTTTAAACAGAAGAAAACACCTGAAAAAACAGTTATTTGTACAGCTATTATTCCCATTGTATACTTTTCAAAATATTGTTCAACAATATATGGAATTGTTAGCGCAATTAGGGTAGCCATTATTGACATCAATATAAATAATTTCCAAATAGCTGACATTGTAAAATCGTAAACTTTTGATTTATCGCCAGTTTTACCATAAATGTGTGACATTTGAGGAAATAAATACCGATTTATATAAAGTGGAAGCGCCAAAAAAGCATTATTAATACTTCCAGCAGGAGAATAAAGCCCAACCATTAATGGCCCACTAAAGGCAACCAAAATTAATCTAGGAATACTTCTACTCACAGATGCCAGATAATTCCAAATATACATAGGCATACCAATACCAACCATTTCTTTGAAATCTACTAATTTAAATTCATATTTAACTTTATAGGGCCTAAAAACATAATAACCTATATATAACATTAATGCAACAACTACTTGATAAATTATATAACCCCACAAATCATAATAATAAACCAAAGGTAATAATAGAAAATATAAAAAACTTGTGAAAAATTGAACCTTACCTAAATAAACAAATGCACTAGAAGATCTATATGTTGCCCCCAAAAAAGAAGTTTGAATCCCTAAAGAACTAGTTGAAAATGCTAACACAAACATTAAAGCATACTCAAAAGTAAAAACTTCAAAAAAAGCAAAAAAAATACCCATTAATAAAATTAAAACCATTAAACCCAAACTAAGAGCAGTTGTATAATATCCGACTGTTTTTAATTTTTTAAGAGCCTCTTCTCTCTTATCTTGACCTATCAAAAAGGCAATTTCACGATTTAAACCACTAGTAGTCCCTAAGGTGAAAATTTGTAAATATCCAACAAAAACCAAAAAAGATTGCCATTGACCTAAATCAATGGGATCCAACCATCGTAAAATAATTATTCCAGAAATAGTTACTGAAAATGTTTTAAACAATCCTGAAGACACGTACAAAACTCCGGCGCTTTTGGATATTTTATTTAAGTATTTTTTCAAAATTTTTTTATCTAATGAGATTAACACCTATTATAATCTGCCATCTGAGCAATTATTTAAAATTCCTTTGACATCATAAATTATAGCATTATCTTTTTTCAAATTTTCAAAATTCATTTTTAAAAATTCATTATGAGCCACTCCTAAAACTATTGCTTCATATTTTTCACTTGTCAATTCTTTATCCATGTTTAAACCATATTCATGTTTTACTTCTTCAGGATTTGCCCATGGATCATAAATTGTAACAATTATGCCATATTCCTCTAAAGCGCTAACAACGTCAACAATTTTAGTATTACGAACATCTGGACAATTTTCCTTAAATGTAATTCCTAACATCAAAAGTTGAGCCCCATTAACAGTTATACCTTTCTTTATCATCAATTTTACAACCTGAGAAGCAACATATTGACCCATGCTATCATTTAGTCTTCTCCCAGCTAATATTATCTCTGGATGATACCCTGCTTCTTGTGCTTTTTGTGCCAAATAATATGGATCAACACCTATACAATGACCGCCTACTAAACCTGGTTTGAAAGGCAAAAAATTCCATTTTGTTCCAGCTGCCTCTAATACTGCATGGGTATCTATATTTAACAAATTAAATATTTTTGCTAATTCATTTACAAATGCAATATTAATATCCCTTTGAGAATTTTCTATTACTTTAGCGGCCTCAGCAACTTTAATAGTCGGAGCTAAATGTGTTCCTGCTATAATTACAGACTGGTATAATTCGTTTACTTTTTGGCCAATTTCTGGGGTTGAACCAGCGGTTACTTTTAATATTTTTTCAACCGTATGTTCTTTATCTCCGGGATTGATTCTCTCAGGCGAATAACCCGCAAAAAAATCAATATTAAACTTTAATCCAGATATTTTTTCTAAAACAGGTACACATTCTTCTTCTGTAACCCCAGGGTAAACTGTAGATTCGTAAATTACAATATCTCCTTTTTTCAACACTTTTCCAACCGTTTCACTAGATTTATACAAAGGAGTTAAATCTGGTCGATTATTTTTATCTACGGGTGTAGGGACTGTTACAATATAATAATTACAATCTGCTATATCAGATAAATTATAGGAACAAAATAATCCAATATCATTTCCTGGTTGTTCAAGCAGTACACTTTTTAACACGTCATTTTCTACTTCTAATGTAGCGTCAACACCAGCTCGTAAACTATCTACCCTATCTTTATTAATATCAAAACCTACTACAGAATATTTTGTAGCAAACAATCTTGCTAAAGGTAAACCAACGTAGCCTAAACCTATTACGGCAATTTTTTTCATTTCTATTAAATTACTATTATTTATTATTTTAAATTGTTCCAATACCACTGAACAGCCTCCTTTAATCCTTCACGAATTTTATGTGATGGCTTATAACCCAATAATTTCTGAGCTTTATCTATTGATGCCAATGAATGCGGAATATCTCCTTTTCTATTTGGTCCGTGTGTTATTTCTATTGTTGCAATTTTTGAATCCTTTTCTGCTAAAAACTCTTTTAGATAACTGACTAGTTGATTCAATGTTGTTCTATCGCCAACAGCTGTATTATAGACTGTATTTATTGCTTCGATATTAGTAGTTAACATTGCTAATTCATTCATTTGAATCACATTATCTATATAAGTAAAATCCCTTGAAAAATCACCAGTACCGTTAATTAAAGGACTTTCATGTTGCATTAATTGCATTACAAATTTTGGTATTACTGCCGCATATGCACCATTAGGATCTTGTTTTCTTCCAAACACATTAAAGTATCTTAATCCTATACATTCTAAACCATATGTCTTAGAAAAAATATCAGCATATAATTCATTTACATATTTTGTAATGGCATATGGGGATAACGGTTTTCCTATTTTATCTTCTACTTTTGGTAAATTTTCAGAATCTCCATAGGTAGAAGAGCTTGCAGCATAAACAAACCTCTTAACACCAGCATCCCTTGAAGCAACTAACATATTTAAAAAGCCAGACACATTTACATCGTTACTTGTAATAGGATCATTTATAGAACGTGGCACAGAGCCTAAAGCCGCTTGATGCAAAACATAATCTACCCCTTTAACTACCTCATTACAAGTTTTTAAATCTCTTATATCTCCTTCTATTAAATGAAATTTATTATTCTCAAATAGAGAAGAAATATTATGTCTATGTCCTGTTGAAAAATTGTCTAAACAAATTACTTCATGTTCTTTAGCTAAAAAAAACTCGCAAAGATTTGAACCTATAAATCCTGCTCCTCCTGTTATGAGAATTTTTGCCATATTTTTTAATTTTTATATGTGCATACAACGCACTATTGTTTATTATAATTTAAATTAATGTAATTTGTATACATTTATTTTTGAAAAATCAACAACCCATTACCCTCAAAATTATCCTCTACATAAATTCTAACACTTTTCTGAATCTCTTTAGTTATTTTACATGCTAAATGATTTAAATAATCATAATTTAAATTATTTCCTTCTACAACTATTTCAATAGATCCAGAATCAATACCATTCGCATAATCCCCAATTAAATAAATTTTTGAAACTTCACCCATTTTAGAAAAAATTTGTTCAACAATTTTATCTAACCCAACATGCTTCCTAACTAATTGTTGTATAAGATAAAACAAAGGATGGTTAGTATTCGCTTTATACATTATTTTAGCCTCTGTTTCATCTCTAATAATGTAGCCCGCTTTACTTAAATTATTTAGTTCTTTCCTTATAGCATTAGTATTTTCATGCATTTCACTTGCTAAACCCCTTAAGTAACCTGCATTAGAAACATTAATAAAAAATTTTATCAACAATCTTAAACGAGTTTTTGAGGTAATTAAACTTTCTAACATGTTAAAAATATTGTGCAACAAAAGTACTCAATGTATTTTTTACAACCAAATTTTATATTTTATAAAATTGTAAATTTTTAAATTAACATGTAAAAATATGATTTTTAGTTACCAAAATAAAAAAAAACACTCCTTTTAATGGCATTGGTTTATATAATGATTTTGAATTCCTATATTTGCAGGAAGTTAAATTCGTTATTTTTTTGAATTACTATACAAGTTAAATATATTATGAAAAAAAGAATATCTTTTTATTTAGATTTATTGAAAAAATTACAAATACTACCTTCTTGGGTTATATTATTTATTGATATTTTGATAATAAGTAGTGTAAGTATTGGAAGTTATTTAGTTTTTAAAGGATTAGGCGTAAGTTTTACGAGTGGAATTAGTCTGCCTATCAGATTTTTCATAATGATATTTGTATTTATTTGCTATTTTTTAGTATTCAAAACTTACCAAGGAATTGTTCGTTATTCTACACATAAAGATGTAATAAAAGTATTCAAAGCTGTATTCTTCTCAAGTATAACTCTATTTTTACTTAATATTGGATATCAAATTGTTTATCAAAAATCTATATTTGTATACTATACAATTTTAAATGGAAGTTTTTTTGCCTTCTTTTCTCTAATTGGATTTAGAATTTTAGTCAAATATGTCTTCCAAATACTGCATAAAGAAGAACATAAAATTCACGAAAAAGAGAGTATAGCAATTATTGGAGTAAATAGTACAAACATAACACTTGTCGAACCGCTTTCTTCATCAATAGGTCTATACAGATTAATTTGTTTTTTTGATACCAACACCTCACTAAATGGAAAAAAAGTAGCTGGTGTACCAGTTGTAGCAGATTCTAAATCTATCATTGTTCACCTAAGAGCAAAAAAAATTCGAAATATAATTTTACCTAAAAACTATTTAAACGAAATAGACGAAAAAAAGCTATTTGATGATTGCATCGAAAATGGTATAAAGGTCTTTAAACCTGAATTATTACAAAAAGCAAATGCTAATTCTTCAAACACTACTTTTAAAGAGTATCAATTAGAAGAGTTATTGTTTAGAAAAACGATAGATATTGACAATCCAAATATTCTAAAACAATTTACGAATAAAGTGATTTTAGTAACTGGAGGAGCCGGCTCTATTGGATCTGAATTAGCTAAACAAATTACTGAATTCAATCCTAAACAGCTCATCGTACTTGACCAAGGAGAAACTGCCCTTCATGACATACAACTTTTTTTTAATAAAAACTTTCCAAATTGCAATTGTGTTTTTGAATTAGTTGATGTAACAAATAGAAAAGAATTAGCACCGATTTTTGATTTTTATAAACCCGAAATAATTTTTCATGCCGCAGCTTATAAACACGTTCCTGTATTAGAAAAAAATTATAAGCAAGCAATCAAAGTAAATGTTTTTGGCACTCAAAACTGTTTAGAATTAGCAGTTCAACACCATGCCAAAAAGTTTATTTTTGTTTCCACAGACAAAGCGGTAAACCCTACAAACATAATGGGAGCTAGTAAAAGAATAGCTGAAATGATAGCTCAAAATATATATCACTCTCAAAATGACATCAATAAACTAGAAATAATGACTACTCGTTTTGGTAATGTTCTAGGGTCAAATGGTTCTGTTGTTCATTTATTCAAAGAACAAATAGCACAAGGTGGTCCTGTAACAGTCACTCACCCTGAAGTGAATCGTTTTTTTATGACTATTCCCGAAGCCTGTAAACTAGTCATAGAAGCAGCTGCAATGGGCAATGGAGGTCATATCTATGTATTTGACATGGGGAAATCCATTAAAATCGTAGATTTAGCCGATAAAATGATTCGTTTGGCTGGTAAAATTCCTGGAAAAGATATTGTTATCGAATTTTCTGGTTTACGCCCGGGAGAAAAACTTTATGAAGAAGTCTTGACCGAATGTTCCGAAACACTTCCTACTTATCATCCAAAAATTGTTATTGCCAAGGAAAAATCTCCTTGTCGTTTTTCACTTGACGAAATCAATAAAAATTTACAAGATTTTCATAGTTTGAGTAGAAAAGAAACCGTTTTTACAATTAAAAAGCTTGTTCCAGAATACCAACCTGAAAACATGGAGAATTAAAATTATCAATTCATAGGAAAAAACATTAATGGAGTGATATGCTTTTAAACAATATACTAACAGGATTTATCAAAAGAAGGTAACGAAAATTATATAATAAATAAAACAATTTTTAAAATCCTTAAATCTTGATTTAATAAATATTACACATTCTCATCTCCAATTCTTGGCATTTGTTACCTAATTTATAAAACCACATCACAACTAACCGAGCTTTGTTTTAACGGGAAAAAAGCTTAATTTTTAATAATAAACCTACCTATCTACACCAATTAAAATATAGCTAAACTTTATTGTTTGTTGTTCTTTAAATTGGTCGATTGATAAGGTAGTAAGTTTTTTTGTATATAAATTTTATATTCCTGTTCAGCGATATCATCCATTACCATGTCAAAAACAATACCTTTCTTAATAGTTACATAAGTTTCACGATCAAGTAAGGTTTCTATTTTTCCAATAACTTAACTTATTCCTCAAGTTAAACTACTTTTTGTTCGGGTTATTTTGGCATATTTAACAGCGTTTGATTCTCCTAATTAAAGGTGCTAAATTTTTTGAGCCAAATCAAAACATTTGCATGACTTTGAATACCATATTGTTTTCGTATTTGAGTAATTGTAGATTTTTCTTGCTCAATTTCTTGAACAATTTGAAACTTTAAAAACATTGAATAGTCTTTCTGGGTTTGCTTTACAGAACGATTTTCTTGAATGTTTTCCATAAAAATGAAATTATGAATCACTATTTCAGGTCTAAACAAACGTAAAACAAAAACCGCCTCAATGCAAATTGAGGCGGTTATAGTTAAAATAAATACGAGTCTATTTTATTGTTTAATCATTTTGAAAGTTTGTGTAGTAGCTCCTTGTCGGGCAATTACTAAATACATCCCTACAGGATAATCAGCACCTATGGTATGATTATGTACTTCACTTACTTCAACTGATTTACTCTCTAACATTTTCCCTGTTATATCATATACTTGATAGAATAAGGTAGCTGTTTCACCTTCTAATGGGGTAATAGTAAATGCTGTTGTAAATGGATTTGGATACGCTCCAATAAACATTGATGCTAATGCTTCACTTTCCTCTTCCTTATCCTTTGGCGTAACTTCACGTTTTATCTCATCATTTGGAATTGTAATCGAACATAATGTTCCTTCCAATCCATAATTTCCTTCTCCTTGCTTCACTTTTACGCCTACTTGATAGGTAGCACCCGAAGTATAACTGATGTCTGTTATTCTAAAGAAGCTATAAGGACGTTCTAACTCTGCTATGAAAGTACCATTCGAAGCATAAATTCTAAATGCATACATCGTCACATTTGCAACCGATCTTGCATAAATACGATCAGTAACATTAATCGAAGCTCCACATTGATTTGCTACTAGCGAGGTGGTTGGAATTGCGATTGTTATGTTACATCTTGAACCTTGTGCGCCATATGAACCATTACCTCGTTTTACTCGAACACCTATTTGATAAGACATCCCATAAACCGATGCAAATTCTCGCATTCTAAAGAAGTTGGAAGTCTTCTCTATTGTTGTTATAAAGTTACCTTCGTTATCATAAATATCAAATGCATACATTACACCACTCCATACAGAAGTAGCATAAATACGGTCTTCGTTAGTAACCGTTTGACCACATTGTGATGCTTGGATTGCTGTAACTGGTTTAGTTAATGTTACCGCACACGATGAACCTGCGATGCCATATACACCATTTTTCTTTACTCTAACTTTTACATTATAAGTAGTTCCAAATTCAAACGAAGGTAACGCATAAACAAATTGGAAAAAGTTCCCTCGTGTTTCATAAGTATTTAGTAAAACATTTGTTGTACTATCATAAATGTCAAACGCATACATACTAGCACCTGAAACTGAACGAGTATAAACTCGCTCATTAAATGCTACTATACCCCCACAATTGGTCAAATTCGAATAATCTGGACAATCGACCTTTAAAATCAAACTTCTCAACACTCCACATGGTGTCGTGAAAGACAAGGATACCTGATTATTGTTAGTAAAGTTTATTGGATTTTGGATTGAAACAGTGATACTATTAGTACCCTCTCCGTTTTCTATAATCATTCCTTGAGGAACTGTCCATACAAAATCACTACCACTACCAGTTGCTACGCTATAAGTTGCAGTAGTTGAACCACAAACATTCGTTGGTCCTGATAAAATAGTACTTGCCGAAGAAACCAAAACACTTCTTGAAGGACTAGTTCCACAACTCGATGAATTAGCAACCACTCGAATACTCCCTGATTCAAATGAACTATCAAATGAAACCGAAATGGTTGTTGTACCTTGACCCGCTATAACATTAGCACCTTGTGGCATAGTCCAAGTGTAACTATCAACAGCGCTCATTGTTGCAATACTATAGGTGAAAATACTTTGATTAATGGTATTCACATTTCCATTTATATCAACTTCATTTGAAGTAGCACCACAAATAATTCGCTCTCCATAAATATAACCAGGCGTAGCAACCCCTGATATTGATAATGTTCTTGGTTGACTTGAACCACATGACGAAATAGCGCGTACAGATATCGTTCCACTTACACTACTTGAAGTTGATACAACGATACTTGTTCCTGTTGCAGCTCCTTGCAATGTCATACCTAATGGTAAAATCCATTCATAACTTGTAGCGCCATCAACTGCTGTAATACTATATTCATAAGTACCTGCAGTACAAATCTGAGTCGCACCTACAATAGCAACAGGCATAGCTATACCACTCACTGTTAATGTACCTGATGATATAACACCTTGAGCACCTAAAACAAAAACTTTGACACTTCCCCGGTTGAATCTTGAGGTAAATAATACCAAAATTTCATTACTATTCGCACCTGAGACAATACTAGCACCTGAAGGTACTAACCACTGATAAGAAATAGCTCCCTCAACTGGAGAAATACTATAACTTTCCGTGACGTTACCTGCTGAAATACAAATCGTAGTTGTACCAATAATTGAAGTTGAAGGAGCTGATTGCTTAAATACATTAAGTGTTTTTAATGTTGTTTCTGAGCAATTATTAACTGCCTTAACGGTTATTGAACCTCCCGAAAAAGTTGCACTCACATTTACCTGTATAACATCACCTGAAGAAGATGTTATCGTCATACCAGGTGGTAAATTCCAAATGTAGTTGGTAGCACCACTTACTGGAACAACCCAATACGCTGCTGTTGTTGCATCTGATGCTAAATTCACTGGACCTGAAATAGAACCGATACTACCAACCGTTGGTGTAATCGTAACTACTACAGCAGTTCTAGTACTTTCTGTACCAGAAACAGTTTGTGAAACATAATAAGTAGTTCCTGTTAAAACAGTAGCAGCATTCAAAGCAACGCCTCCTTCAGCAACACTATACCATTTTAAGCCAGTACCCGTAGCTACTAAATCAGAAACGGTAGCCCCTGGACAGAAGGTTTGTGCTGATGCGGTGGGGGCATCAACAGTTGTTATTCCATTTTCAACTGCAATACTGATGGTATAACTAGAACTTCCTCCTGCATTTGTAGCTGTAATTGTATAATCTGTTGCTAGGCTCACTGTTGTTGGTATACCTGAAATACTTCCATCTTCGTTTAATACTAAGCCCGCAGGCAATACAGGACTCACAGCAAAACCCGTACCTGAAATTTTTCTTATGGTATTATTACGTTCATCTGCTATATATACATTTCCAGCAGCATCAGCTGTAATTCCTGCTGGATTATCAAATTTAGCTGTATTTAGAGGGCCGTTTAAAAGTCCAAAACCGTACCCATTTGAAATGGTAGTGACTACCCCTTCAGGAGTCATTTTTCGGAATTTAGTATAATCCGCAATAATTAAATTACCTTCTAAGTCAAAACACATACCTTGAGGATCGCTAAATCCAGCAGAGGTACCTGTACCATCAACAGCAAACCCTAATCTCCCGGCAACTGTTGTTACAACGCCTGCTGGCGTTATTTTACGGATTAAATTAGGTGAACCTGTTTCTGATACATACAAATTACCTGAGGCATCTATAGTGATAGCAGTAGGTCTCCAAAATGTTGCATTAATTCCTGTACCATCAGTATAATTTTGAATTCCGCTACCTGCAAAAGTACTAATAACACCCGATGGAGTTACTTTACGAATTCTATAATTGTAAGAATCACACACGTATAAATTACCATCAGGATCAATAGTAATTCCTCTAGGACCATATAAAATAGTATTATTACCCCCAGCAATTGTAGTTACATTTGCGGACGGGTCAATTTTACGAATCAGGTGATTACCTGAATCAGTTACATATAAGTTATCCGTTTTGTCAATAGTTATGCTAAAAGGAAAATAAAAACTAGCATTAGTTCCTGTACCATCTAAACGTCCTTGAGTTCCACTTCCAGCAAAAGTGCTTACCATACCTGCTGGCGTAATTTTTCTAATTTTATGATTTGCTCTATCTGCAACAAAAATATTTCCATGTGAATCGACAACCACGCCTTTAGGGAGATTAAACTGTGCTTGCGAGGCAGTTCCATCAGCAAATCCAGCGGCACTAATTTCGTTAAGACTTGAAACATAGTTTTTTAATCCGCTTACAGCTCCACCAGTATTTGTTACTTGTAAAGGTGTAATCTGATTGTTTAGTGTAAAGCTATTATTAGCATTATAAGATATATTTGGCACTTGCATTGGAGTAGTAAAAACAACTTGTGCTCCATAAGAAGTTCCCAAAGTATTAGTTGCGTAAGCTCTAACATAATAAGTGGTTAAAGCGTTTAAACCTGTCAAATTAGAGGCGAAAGCACCTGTTGCGGTTGTTTCATCTACAAGTTTACTATCATTAATTGTAGGATTAGCTGTTGTACTCCAACAAATACCCTTTTCTGTTAATGAAATACCTCCATTATTAGTTGCGTTTCCTCCACCAACAGCTGTTGATGAGGCAATTGAAGTAATGGCTGTAGTAGAAATAGTTGGTAAATTAGCTACCGTAATATTGAAATTTGCTGTGGAAGTGCCATAATAATTATACCCTGTAACCGAGTAAGCTGACGTATTTGTTACTATAGTAGGTGTGCCGCTAATAATTCCTGTGGTTTTATCAAAACTTAATCCAGTAGGTAAACTTGAAGAAATAGTGTATCCGGTAATTTCAACTTTTCGAATATCGTCACCATACCATTCAGAAACATACATATATTTTTGATTAATATCAAAAAGCATGTGAGTTGGGTAACTTAAAGTAGCCGATAGTCCATTATTATTATCTGCAGTACCTCTTGTTCCAGAACCAATAAAATTAGTCACCACACCACTAGGCGTAATTTTTCTGATAAAATTATTGGTAGACGAACTCAAATCAAACCCTGGATTGACTGAAGGATAATTTCCATCTTTTGCTTGTGTAATATATAAATTATCTCCACCATCTATAACTATTCCGTAAGGGTCTGCAAATGCTGCCAATACACCTGTCCCATTAGTTGTAGCATTTGAACCACTTCCTGCAAAGGTTGTAACGTTACCCGCTTCTATTTTACGAATTTTTTGATTGGCTCTATCTACAATATATAATATCCCCGTACTTGAAAAAGCTACCCCAGTTGGATTATTAAATCTAGCTGTAGTAAGTGCTCCATCTGTAGTTCCAGAAGTATTGCTTCCCGCGTATAAACTGACTTCATTTGTAGTAAGATTTATTTTTCGGATACAATGATTTCCTGCATCGGCAACATACAGAAATGCTGTTCCGTTTTCTGTTCTAAAAGTTACATCAGTTGGTCTTAAAAAACGTGCAGCGGTTCCTATCGCATTGGCATAACCCGATTGAGAACCAGATCCTCCACCAGCAATGGTAGTAACAGCACCGGTAGATATAACTAATTTTCTAATTTTATGATTCCCTCTATCAGCAATGTATAATACATCCTGCCCATCATAAGTCATTCCTGATGGGTATTCAAAACGAGCATTACCTACACCTACTCCATCATTAGACCCATTATCGTTTGTTAAAAAAGGAGTTGGAGTCGTTTGCCCAGCAATTTGTGTAACAGCCCCTGTAACGCCATCAATTTTTTTGATTCTGTGATTGTAAGAATCTGCAAAATAGATATTTCCTGAAATATCCATAACCATTCCCATTGGCGCATTAAATTTTGCAGCTAATGGATTGGTATTATTTGTATTACCCTCAGAGCTTCCAGCAAAAGTAATTACCTTTGAATAATTCCCCGCTGGTATAGCTGTTCCTACATTAGTTGGGGTAATTGAAGTAATAGCTATATTCTGTTGTAAGGTTTGGTCTTCATAACTAATACTTGGTCCAGCTGTTAAACCATTTGTTGTAAAAGTTACAGCTTCCGAATAACCACTTCCTGTTGTATTGGTCGCAAAAGCTTTAAAAGTATACGATGTGTTTCCACTTAATCCAGTTATTGCTTTGGTAAAATTTCCTACAGTGCCACTCACAACTATTTTAGTAGTTCCTGTTCCACCAATAATAGGGTTCGCATTTACACTCGTTGGGGCATAAATAAATCCTCTTTCAGAAATTGCTCCTCCGCCTCCGTTTGTTACAACGGTCCCAGTTAATGTTCCACCAGTAATCCCTACAGTTAAGGAATTAGCATCCATTATTGTTGGAATTTCTGCAACGTTAGACACGGTAACGGTAATCGTTTGGGTAGCTGATTTAGCAATACTTCCATTATCTGTAACTTTAACTTCAACAATGTATGTATTATTTGTATCTAAATCGGTTGGGGATTCATAATCGGGTGCAGTAACAAATGTTACTACTCCTGAAGCACTATTGATTGTGAATTTTGAAGCGTCTGCACCGCCAAGAATACCGTATGTTAAATTTTGTGCAGGCACATCGGCATCTGTTGCTTGAATGGTTGTAACAGCAGTAGTGTTTTCTGAAATTGCAACCGATATGCTGCTTAAACCTGATCCACTTGCAATTACAGGAGTCCTGTTGGTTGAAAAAGAAGTTTCTGAACCGTAATACGTTCCTGTAGCATCCGTTACATAAGCTCTTACATAATAGGTAGTATTGGGTAAAAGATTCGTTAATGTACTCGTAAAATCAGCCGTTCCTGCTCCTTCATTTGTAAAATCATTTGAAATAGTTGGGTTCTGAGAAGTAGCCCAACAAATTCCTTTTGCTGTAATTTCAGAATCGGCTTGAGATACATTATGTCCTCCAGAAGTAGCTGAAATAGTTGAAGTGTATTGGATGTTAGAAATGGAGGCCGAGGTTACAGAAGCATTAGGCAATGAACCTATCAACTCAAATGTTATATATTGTGACTCTAAAGAAGCTGATTCCCAGTTAGATCCATTAACATATTTAAAATATGGGGATGACGAGTTCAAATTAGGATATAATGTAACTGAACCTGAACTATTGAGGTTGTGAGTACGAAGATAAATACCTGCAGAACCTATATTAGTAGTCTGACGAATTGATACAATATACCGTCTATTTGCTATAAGAGTAAAAGGAGTATTAAGAGTTACTCCTGTATTAAGCTGACCGTAATTAGTATCAACAAATTTAGAAAAAGTTTGTTGATATAATAAGTTGGAATGAAGTAATACTGGATCTTCAGGATGTGCTTGTGCTTCATAATAAGCTTCTGAAATTTCAAGTTGAAAATCTAATAAAGAAACTGTACTACTATTCCATAGACTAAACCTAACTTGATTTAGTTTTACACCATTTATATTTGTTCCTGTTGTAAAAATATAACCCACACTTCGCCCATCACCTATGTAGTATGCTTCCATAGGAATATGATTTGGTGGATCAACATTACTATACAACACAGTATAGGATTGACTATAACTCCGTTGAAAACTGAAAAGCAACAGTCCTAACAAAAAAACATAAAGGAAGGACCAATTTTTAAATAGTGTAATCCGTGAAATCCATTTTTCATTTTGTTTCATGAAATAATTTTTTAAAGTTTATTTTTAATTGAACCACAAATTTCAATTATAACATGCTAAATAGCATTTTAAAAAAGAACTTTCAATTCTTAAAAAAAATAATTTTATTCCCAAAAAAGAACTTTTGCATTCTCAAAAAAGAACTTTTCCTTTATTTTAATTGCTTAGTTGAGATTAGAATAAAATTAGATTGTAGCTTTGTAAAAAAAAATATGCGCCCAATATTATTCTATTTTTTACTATTTTCTTGTACTTTTTTTGGCCAAACCTGGAAAGATCAAAATGTAGAGCAGCTTATTTTAGATAATAAATTTGAAGCCTGCAAAACGTATCTTGTTACTAAATTAAATAATGAAACTAATACAACAACGGACCAATTAGCCTATTACAACGCCAAATTGAGTCATTGTTATTTAAGAACGGGGCAATTTAACAAAGCTTTACACTGTGCAAAAACATCAAAAACACTTGCCATAAAAAACAACGACCCATTGTTGCAATCGGAAACATGGAGAGCTATGGCTTTTGCCTACATTAGAACAGCAGAACTCGACAGTGCGTTAGTCTATGCCGAAAAAATGTATGTGTTTGGGAAAGAAAACACTAACTACGATTTTACCCGTGCTGCATTAATGTGTATGGGAAACATTGCCAAACAACAACTAAAACACCAAGAAGCCACTATTTTTTATGCTGATGCCTTAAAACTAACTAAAAAGAACCCTTTGGGAAGTAAAAATCTAAAAGTGGATTATTATAATCTAGCAGAGGCGTATACGGGGCTAAAAAAAATGGAAGAAGCTGTGCTTTATTTTGAGCTTGCATTAAAAATGGCATTATTAGATTCCGACGAAGTTTTATTAGCTCGAATTTATGGTGGCTTATCGTATGGGTATTCTAAATTAAAAAACAACAGAAAAAGCATCATTTATCAAGACAAATCAAATCAAATAGCTATAAAAAATAATAATTTTCAATTATTAGCCATGGGATATTCCAATATGATGCAATGGAGTCTAAATGAAAACAATCCTACCAAAGCAATAGAATATGGCAATAAGTCCATTGAATATTTAAAGAAATTTCCAAACAAACAATTAGAAATTCGAGTGGACAGTATCATGTATGCTGCTTTAAAAACAATAAAACGAGACCAAGAAGCTTTGAGTTTTTTAGAATCCTATACACAGAAAAAGAAAAAAGTTAACACTCTGACTGCAGAAAAAAGATTAGAAGAATTGCTTGTAAAATATGATGTTGAAAACAAAAATTTAAAAATTAAAAATCAAGAAATTGAATTAGCCGTTGCAAAAAGAGAGCGTAACATTTACCTCTTAATAACTGGTATTATCGTTTTATTTATTCTTGGCTTGCTACTATTTAAAATGAATCAACGTATCTATAAAAACTTACTTTATAGAAAAGAAAAAAATTATGACAATCTTTACCAACAAATAAAAAGCGTTCTTCAAGAGCAAAACAAACAACAGAAATTAACAGAACCATCAGAAAACAGTGTAGAAATTAAAAGTGAATCGCTGTACATCAAACTAATCGATACTATTGAAAATGAAAAGTTATTTTTAAATCCAGAACTCGATCAAAAAACATTAATTCGTCTTCTAGGGACCAATAAGAAATACTTATATGAAGCAATCAAAATTCACGGTGAAACTAATTTTAGAGGTATCATAAATAGATTAAGAATCAATCATGCTAAAAACCACATTGAAAATCAAATTACAAATAAAAACCCTATAGATTTCTCGCAATTGTACCTGATTGTTGGCTTTAATGCCAATTCTACTTTTTATAGAACTTTTAAAACAATGACAGGAATTACACCTAATGAATATGCCATTGAGTTTAAAAAGGATTTGAAATAAAACGGCTATTTTTGTCACTTTACAGTTGTATTTTTTTTGTTTCAGGCTTCGGGTTTCAGGTTTCAGGTCTTGGAACACAGATTACAGAAATTTAAGTAATCTTTAAAATAAAAAATTAAATAAAAAATTCTTAGAAAGAATTGTACCCTTAAGGGTTACGACACTAGGGCATTTAGAGGTTTTGCGGATATTTTTAATAATGAATGTTGATTAACGAATATTGATTTAGCACGCGGATGAAACGGGTTTGCTTAAGCAAAACGCTGGTGGTGACGGATTTTTAGGAACACAAAGTATCGCAAATTTTTACACAGAGTGACACTGATGTAACTTAGCTACACTGAGACTATATAGAGGTTTTAATCCTTTTACTCTGTGGTATCATAAGTAAGCTATCGTTTACGAAGTAATCCTATCGATTTTTTTAAATACAAAAAACCGCCTCCACTTATATGGAGACGGGTTTTGAATTTAAAACCTATGAAACTTTAATTATTGTTTAATCATTTTGAAAGTTTGTGTAGTAGCGCCTTGGCGTGCAATCACTAAATACATACCTACTGGATAATCAGCTCCTATGGTATGATTTGTTACTTCACTTGCTTCTACTGATCTACTCTCTAGCATTTTTCCAGTTACATCATAAACTTGATAGAATAAGGTAGCTGTTTCACCTTCTAATGGGGTAATTGTAAATGCTGTTGTAAATGGATTTGGATACGCAGATAGTACCGAATGAGCTGCAACCGAAATTGTTTCTCTCTTAATGGCATCTTTTGGAGTTTCTATACTACAAATTGTTCCGTATTCACCAAACATTCCTATACCTTGCTTGATTCTAACCTTAACTGTATATATTGAACTATACGCATAAGCAATATCCGTTATTCTAAAGAAATTATATGGACGTTCTAACTCTGCTATGAAAGCACCATTCGAAGCATAAATTCTAAATGCATACATCGTCACATTTGCAACCGATCTTGCATAAATACGATCAGTAACATTAATCGAAGCTCCACATTGATTTGCTACTAGCGAGGTGGTTGGAATTGCGATTGTTATGTTACATCTTGAGAAGATTGATTAGACAATAAAAGCTGTGTTTTTAAATCCAATTTACCTATAAAAAATCTCACCAATAAAAAATATCAGAAAATGTTTTTCGGAAATGTATCTTACTGTAAAACAAAAAACACTCCCATAACCTGATGTGAGTGTTTTTTTTATCAGTTAATTTTCGATGATTTTTCGATAAAAAATGTTTAAAAAATAGTCACAAAATGGTTCTCTAAACATTTTTTTTATGTTATAGAAATAGAATTCAATTATAGTGTTTCTAAAAAACTAACCAATTCGTTATCACTAGAAAATCCCATTTTCTTTCGAAGAAGATATCGTTTACTAATGACACTTTCGTAAGAAATGCTAATAAGGGTTGCAATTTCTTTATTATTTAAATTTAACTTAATCAAAGTTAAAAAATCAATATCTTTTTTAGTTAATTTATGACAAAAACGAGTTACTTCAGCAGAAAAAGTGGGATGCATATTGGTGAATCTAAATTGAAACTCTTTCCAATAATCTTCATTTTCAAAACAACCATTTACATTATTCACTAATTTTTCTATTGCTTGATCATCAATGTTTAATTCATTTGATTTTAAAAGTTCAATTACCTTCTCTTTAATTTCAAATATTCTTAATTGTAAAGCCGTTAATTCACGTTCTTTAGCATGTTTAACTTCCGATTCTAATTGCAATTGCACATCTTTAAGTTCTGCACTCTTTTCATGCATTACCTTTTCTTGTTCTAACTGCAATAAAACAAGCTTTTGAATTTTGGATTTCTTTTTGTGTTTGTCCGTTATAAAAAACACCAATACTAATAAAAGGATTATAGAAATGGTAATTATGAAATTTTGTAATTTTAAATTAGCTAATTTTAGTTCTAAATTTTTATTTTTAGTTACTTCATTTTTAAGATTGTACTGATTCAACTTTTTTTGCAATTCTTCGAAAGTATTTTCTTTTTGTCGCTCTGCATATAGCGTTTGCAAACTTTTTAACGCACTGTATTCGGCTGGTTTATCTCCAAATTTTCCGTATAGCGTAGCTAGTGTTTCGTAATAAAAAATCTTTTCTTGCAAATTAGCCTCCACCAGCATAGTCGCCGCATCTAAAGCCAACAATTCCTTAATTTCTGAAAAACGATTTTGTTTTTGCAAACTATTGAGGTAAAAAGTAAAAATCTCTAAAGATATGTGAGGCAAATTGGCATACATATAATCAAAAGATTTTTTTAAATAAGGTGACGCTTTCGTATAGTCTTTAATTTTATAATAATACTTCCCAATTCTTCCCATACAGAAAAACTCATTTCTACTATCTGAAATAGCTCGAAAACCTATAAGGGCTTTGTTGAAAAAACCCATAGATTTAGGACTGCTCAATTCACTGTAACAAGCGCCTATATTCATTAATGCCACGTACTTATTTTGAAGATTATTTTCTATTTCTTCACTAAAATAAGGCAAGGTTTTGTTGTAATACACAATAGCATTAGCAAAATCCCCAATATTAAACTGAATATTGGCTTGTCGTAACAGTTGAATGTTAAGTAATTTTTCATCACCTAATTCTTCCAATTTTGGAATTAATTCGGAAGATATTTCTAATGCTTTATTGAAATCCGATTTGTTATAATAAACAGCACAAATTTCACTTTCAACTTTTAATAAATTTTTTTCATCCTGAATAGATGCATATAATTTTTTTGATTTCGATAAATTTTTTAAAGCCAACTCAAATTTGCCAAATAATTTTTGTGTATTGGCAATATTACATAAAATATTTGCCTTAGTTTTTACACTACAGTTAGGGTCAAAAGTATAGGATTTTTCAAAATTACGAAGAGCACCTTCATAATCGCCCACTATGGCATGATAAATCCCAACATCATTAAACGTTTTACAAATGGTGCTATCAGGTAGCTTAGGAAGCAACAAGATAGAATCCAAATACTTTTTAGATAATTGAGGATCAGAAAATTGTTTCTTTAAAAACGCATTATAATACGAAGTATAATCCTTTTTATTTTGGCTCCACAAAAACGAAACAGTAAGTAAGGCTATTACAATGAGGCTCTTTTTCATAGGCTATGGGTAGGTAATATATTTATAAAATTAAATAAAATTTACAAAATCTCAAGTTTTTTTTTGCATAAATATTAAATCTAATTCAATGAATAAACTATTTTCAATAATTTTAGTCACACTTTTAAGAAATTAATTCAAAAAATAATTTCTATAAAAAAGGTCTGTAAAAAATTTACAGACCTTTATATATAAAATAATCTTACTTAATCCACCTTAAATGCAACTCTTCTTACCAACTGACGCGCTAGTTTAGAATTTTTTGGAACTGATTTATCCGATCCTTTAACCACTAATTTTAATCGACTTGCATCTATACCTGAACGAACCACCATTTCTAATACACGTTGTGCTCTTTTGCGCGATAACGCAATGTTGTAATTAACATCTCCTAATTCATCTGCATAACCAATAATTTCAGCGTTTGCACTTGGATTAGCAATCATGTATTTGATTAAGAAATTAATTGCAGAGATGGTTCCTGTAGTAATTCTTGTTTCATCAAAATCAAAGAACACATTAACATACTGTCCATTAATCATGTTTTTCATTTGAGCAGTTGAATACTCTCCCGATGCCATGTTATTGATAATAGTTTCTATATCTCCATACTTATTATTAACATAGCTCTCTAGTTCATCAGGTACACCATTGTTATTTAAATCCACAGCTCTCCCTTTTGTATCCACAACAACCCCACCAATAGTATTGTTTTCAACATCTAAATGATCTGGTACTCCATCTCTATCTGTATCATTCATCATGGTTTCTAATTCTTCAACTCTTGCTAATAAATTTTTATATTCATCTTTAACATTTAAGTTTTCCCAATACCAATCAGCATGACGTTCTTTTTTTCCTAAATATAGCGTTAAACCTAATGATGTTGTATACATTGAACCTGTTCTACTTTCACTAGGATCTATGCTAGATTGACCATCTAAAGCAACATGGTGTGAAAGATTACTAATCATAGTATAATCTAAATTAAAAGCCAATCGATCAGAAACTTTAATTAAGAGTGTAGCTCCACCAATTATGCTAAAAATATTATCATAGTGATTAAATGAAGAAGTACCAGGCGCTTCTAAAAAAGAAAAGCCAGGGCCTAAATGAAATTGCAATCCAAACGTTTCCGTAAACTCTTCCCAATTCATTATGCGATGCATATTCAACAACCCTTGAAAACTAGTACGGTACATATTGTTGCTAAAATCAGGGCTTCCTGAATCAGATGTAAAGTTATCGTATCCAAAATCAAGCATTACACCAAACTTAGTATTAAACATTCTACGAACATTTAAATCAAAGTGATTAAATTCTGGCTTTGTAAAATAATTAGGTGTGGTGGCATAGTAACCATCTGTAAAAGGACGAATACCAATATTTGTACCCCCATTCAAGTTAACCGACCAACGATTATAGTTTTTTTCTCTATCTTTAGGATGAACAGTGTCCGAAACCACCTTATTAACAACCTTATTAGGAATATAAACCGAATCCTTTTTTTCCTGCGCTATGTTTTTAGTAAACACTAAAACAAAGAAAAAAATAAAATATTTTTTAAAAATACTCATAAGTGAAATTTTAATTCTTTTATAATTAGCAAAATTAGTTTTTTTTTTGATAAAAAAAATATTGTTTGGCAAAATTGTTAGATTTAATTATTTCTTAACCTGATTCCTATAATCTTAACAAAGCCCATTTGAGTATATTTTGCAAATTAAGTAAACAAAAATTCTACACAAATCGTTTTAAAACTTATTCTTACCAAAAGAACTTATCGTAATTTTTTTTGCCACCAACAAATAAGAAACCTTTACACCTAAAGAAGTATAAAAAGTACTACCACCAGTAGTAAAATCATTAGAACGCCCTAAACCTATATGAAAATTAAATAAAAAGTTTTTATAAAGATTACGCTGAATTCCCCAATGCACTTCATATAATAAAACGTTACTCAACCTAGTCTTTGAATCAAATAAGCGTTGAGAAACAAATTTATTTTGAATTGCAAAATAACTCCCCTCTCCATTTCTAGTAGACAATTTCTTTGCCACTCTTACATATCTATTATAGTAATATTTTAATTCTGATTTCAGATAAAACGCAGGTTCAAATAAACTTTTTTGAAACTTAATTTTATTATTAATAATTTCAGCTCCACTAGAAAAACCCATACCTGAATCTAAAGTAAAACCTTTAGCAACAGGAAGTTCATATGCAACTCCCACTCCAAATACATTGAACTCTGCTTTTTGCAAATAAGGTAAAGCGGTGGTATCTGTTTTTATATCTTGTGTAAAACAATTGTGGGATATCATAGACAAGAATATAGATAAAATCATGATTGTATATTTCATAAAGTATATTTTTTACTAATTACGAATATAGTAAATTTTAAATTAATATTAAATCTTATCCAACAATATTTTTTAAACTAAATTTTTTTTTTAACTTTGCAAAGATATTTAATAATAAAAAACTTTATGAAGTTATTTTACAAAATTATGACAGCAGTAATACTGCTTAATAGCTATTCATTATTTTCACAAGCTGTGTTTACGAGTCAAGCTACTGGTCAATGGAATACAGCGAGCACATGGACATATACAGGGACAGATGCGGATGGCATTCCAGATGCAGATGATGATGTGATAATAAGAGCACACTCAATTACTGTTTCTGTAAATTCATTTTGTAATTCATTAAAATCCGAACCCTTAGCTAACAACACAGTTGGATTAACTTCCAATACATCTTCTTTAAATACTAATTCAGCTGTATTGACAATTAATAGTGGTAGAATTTTAACCATAACAAACGATTTTACTGTACAACCGAATTCTTCTAATAGTCATACATCTGTTTTGAATGGCCCTGGTTCTATTCAAGTTGGATCCATTAATGTAGGAAATGATATGACACCTGTTAGTGTAAGTAGAACTACAACTTTAGCTTGCAGAACAAATTTAATTCTAGAAGTAAATGGAGATGTTAATTTATATTCAAATATCCAAGGAGGTCTAAATAATAGAGCCACTTTAAGGCATGACTCAGGAACAATAACAATTAATGGTCAACTAATTATGACCCAAGAAAGTAATGGAACTAATACTCAATACACTAGTAACGTTGCTACAAGAACAGGCACTCTAAAACTTACCAATTCAAATCCTTTCGTCTTCAATATGCTTGGCGGAACTCAATTATCACAACTTGTACCAATTTTTACAGGATGTACCGTTGAATATAGTCCAAATGGAAATGGATTAGAAGTTTACAATACAACCTATAGAGATTTAAAAATAAATTCAAACTATGATGTTTCAAGTTCTGGATTTACAATTAATAGTACTGGAAATTTATTTTTAACGAAAGGAAACCTGTTGGGAAATTACACGTTAAGTACTGGATCTTCAATCACAAGAAGTGGTGGAACAGTTAATAGTTCGCCATCAATTGTTGACGGAGCAACATATAATTTAGTCTATTCACAACATACTGCTCGAATAAATACAGGTTTAGAATTAATTGAAGATGTTTCAAAATTAGAAAAATTAACGTTGAGTTCTACAAATGGTGTAGAAATAAACAAAACAATTTACCCTAATCAATTAGTTGTAACTACAGCAGGTTCAATTACTGGCACAGGAGATGTAAGAGTTAAAACATTGTTTGATGTTACTGCGGCAGTTTCATTCAATACCGGAGGCATCATTACATTAGTTTCAAGTATTGCTAATACCGCAAGGGTTGCTCCATTAACGCTAAATCCAACTATAACTGGCAATGTAAATATTGAACGTTATTTACCAAATGCAGGTAGAAAATGGCGATTACTTACTGCTCCAGTTAAAGGAAGTAGTAATAATTCAGTTTATTTTAATTGGCAAAATAATGGAGTTTCAATAACAGGATATGGAACTGACATTTGGGGCCCTTCAGGAAACCTAGTTTCAAATGGCTTGCAATTAATAAATAATTCAAGCCATAGTTTAAGAAAATTTAATAACACTACTGGAACTTGGTCAAACGTTACAAATACATTTAATGAGCCTTTATTTGGAGGTTCTATTAACAATGGGTTTCTGATTTTTGCCACCCATCCATTTGGCAATGCTACTGATGGCAATGGAAATGTAAACCCAATTAATCCACAAATTACAACAACCTTAAAAGCATCTGGCGCTCTAATTACAGGGAATGTTGTGTATTCGAATGTATCACCTAATACCTATTATTTAGTTGGAAACCCGTATGCAAGCCCTATAGATTTTGCATCAATATTAAACGATGCTTCAAATAGTGGTATTGGTAAAAAAATATGGTATATAGATCCTACTTTAGGTTCTTATGGAGCTTATGTTACTTGGGATAGTGTAAATGGATATAGTGATACAGGCTCTACACGTTATCCTTCAACTATCTTACAATCAGGTGAAGCTTTTTTTATAAAAGCAGCTACTTCAACTTCAACTTTGACAATAAAAGAAACTCATAAAACTACTATTAACACAAACAATGTTATCAGTAGAGTAGCTTCTACAATTTCATCGGAACGTATAAGAATTTCGCTTCACAAAGAAGAAGATAATATTTGGAATAAAAAAGATGCTGTTGTCGCTGGTTTTTATATAGGTGGCAATAATATATACGACATTGATGATGTAACAAAATTATCTAATCCATCAGAGACTATTGCATTTTACACAGATTTAAAATCATTATCATCAGAACATAGGGCTCCTATTCAAAATAATGACTTTTTAACTATTAGAGTAACACAAACAACCGTTAATTCAAATTATAAATTAAAACTTTATACTGAAAATTTTACATTTTCTGGACAAGCTTTTTTACAAGACCTATATTTAGGAACCTTATCAGAAATTAATTTAGATGGCACTATCTATGAATATCCTTTTCAGGTTACAAGTGAAGCTCTAAGTACAGGTAATCGTTTTAAAATTGTTTTTCAAGCATCTGCTCTAAGTAACGAAGATTTTAATGTATCAGGAGTTAAAATGTATCCAAATCCTACAACTTCAGAAAATGGTATTTTTGTATCTTTTCAAAATGATAATAATGAGCAATTTGAATACAAAATATTTAATTGCTTAGGGCAATTAATCCAAAATAATTCATTAATTATGAACGATAATACTGGTAAAATTAAATTCGAAAACAAATTAAATCAAGGAGTTTACTACATTAACATATATGATGTTAACCAAAATTTAAAATTTTCAAAATCAATATTAATAAACTAATTAAACATATATGCTGAAGAATATTTTTTTTACGATATTATTTTTATTTTCTGTATCGTCTTTTGCACAAGATGAATTTGATCCTGGTTTTGGTGATGAAGGTGGTGGTGATGCAGCAGATGCACCTGGTGCGCCTATTGATGATTTGATTATTCCTTTGTTATTTACTGGAATATTGACAACAATTTATTTTGTTAATAAAAAAGAAAGACAACTAAAACAAAATTAAATTCAACTTAAAAAAACGCTGTAATTTGCATTACAGCGTTTTTTTTTATTATTTTTATAGAGCAATTTATTGTTGTGCCTAATTTTTAGGTATGCCTTGCAAACACCCCAAATGTTTACTTAAAACAAACTGCTATGGTAAAAGCTACTAAAACACTTCAAAGTACATTGATTATTTTTCTTTTCTTTGTATTCTATTCCGAAGTAACTTTCGGAAATATCTTAAACGCACAGTTTACCACCAATCCTGCAACTGTAAGTGGTACCGTAACTATATGTAAAACTCAAGCAGTAGTATTTACAGATAGCTCAATAGGAACACTATCCAGCACAAGCTATAACTGGCAGTTTACCGGAGGTTCAACAACCACAGCAACCACAGCAGGTCCTCATGCGGTAACCTACAACACACCTGGAACCTACACCGCCTCATTAACGCTAGATAATACATATAGCTACAGCATTACGGTAGTAGTTACTAATAACCAACCCAGTGCTCCCTCCATTGCCTTAGTAGATGGAAATTTTTGGGCGGCATCCGTGTATAATAGTCAAAATTACTTTACCTATTGCAGCAATGATGCTGCAATTGCAGGTGGTTTGTTTTCATTTACAACACAATCCACACAAACCAACGCTAGTACGCAACATATTTTTGACTGGGGAGATGGAACCACGAATGCCTACACAGGAACAAATCTTGGGGAAACGTTTCATTTTTACGCTTCAGCAGGTTACTATACATTAACGTATACCGTTGTACTATCAAATGCTTGCAGCAGTCAACGAATATACAATCTATATGTTGGAGCCATACCTACCGCCACAATTAGTCCCGTGGGAATTCCAACTTTATGTAACCCAGGAAGCGTAACCTATGATTTATTAATAGGCGCACAAAATACGCCCGGAACACTATATACGTTTCAAGTAAATGATGGTACTCCTCCTGTAACATTCAATCACCCACCCCCTGCTACCATTACCCATCAATTCCTGGATAGTTCCTGCGGTACAAATTCAAACATTAATAGTACGGTATACCCAAACTCTTATCAAGCATCTATTACAATATCAAATCCATGTGGCAATAGTACAAATGCCGTAGGACCAATAAATATACAATCGGCACCAATAGCTAATTTCTCTCGCACACCAAGTAACAATATAATTTGTGAGGGTACAACAGTAGCTATTAGTGATAATACACAAGGCGGGTATAATATTGGAGGTCCGCCTACCTATGCTTGTACACAAACCTATAAAAAATACTGGACGATATCAGGCCCATCAGGACTCATAGCAACGAGTACTGGAGGTGTATTGACGGCCAATCCTTTCATCAGTTGTCCTAACAACTTCGGTTATAACAACAGCCAACCTAACAATCCTGGTGCTTGGTTACCTTCTGCCGCAAGTGTATTAAATGTTACCTTTTTACTCCCTGGTGATTATACTATAACATTTTATACTGGTTCCAATTTATGCGGTATCAGTACAGCAACACAAACCATTTGTGTTACACCAGAAGTAGTAGCCGATTTCACAATGTCAAGCAGCGCAATTTGTGCCCCAACAGTTGTAACATTAACCAATAATTCGAGTACACCAGGCTGCGCTAACACGAATAATTATTTATGGGAAGTAACCGCAACGAACCCAAATAATTGCCCTAGCTTTACACCTGGAGACTGGTTGTTTTCAGATGGAAATGCAACAACAACAGCACCTGAAATAACTATAAATTCACCAGGAATATATAACATTAGCCTAACCACCTCTCTAAATATACCTACGGCAGGTGCCTTATGCCAACCTGACACCAAAACAACAACGTTAGTGGTAAAAGGAAAACCTATTACATCGCTGACAGCTGAAACAATTTGTGAAGGAAGCACACTAACTTTAAACCCAACCGTTTTTAATTGCTATGCAAGTAATCCAGTATCTTACACTTGGGATTTTGGAACTTCACCACCAACAAATATTTCTAGCGTAAATGACGCTAGTCCAATACTTTCCTTCAATAGTCCTGGCGTTTACAATTACACTTTAACAATAAGCAATGAATGTGGCAGTAATAGTTATACTAGTTCTATCACAGTAGAACCATCGGTACATTTAACCGCCAATGTTCCTTTAGCAACTTGTGTCAATACAAGTATTCAATTAACCAGTTCAATCACTGGAGGAGTTACTGAAGGAATCTGGACCGCCTCATTACCAGGTGGAACATTTTCTCCAAGCGCTACTGATTTAAATCCAACGTACACACCCCCATTAGATTTCATAGGAAGTATTACTTTCACCTTAACTTCAACTACTCCAACGGCACCTTGTACTATTGCAACCGCAACATTTACTACTAATTTCAACACAGAAGCAACTGTTGCAACAGGCACCTATGATCCCCTCTGTGAAAATGGTAGTATCATATTAAACGGTAGTATTGGAGGAGCTGCCTCCACGGCAATTTGGACTACTTTAAATGGTGGCGCATTTTCTGACCCTAACAGTTTGAATAGTACTTTTACACCTCCCCCTGGCTATGTGGGTGCAATTACCTTAACATTAACAACAAATGATCCAGACGGCCCTTGTGAAGCAACTTCAGCGGACTTGAACTTAAATGTTTTACCAACGCCTAGTATTGATCCAAAATCTGATTTGTTTTTTTGCAATGAAGAAGTTATTAACTCAATAACATTTACAGGAACCAATGCCAACTTATTTACCTGGACAAATTCAAATACCGCCATTGGATTACCTTCAAATGGAACGGGCGCTATAAATTTTACAGCAACTAATACAAGTACAAGCCCAATAACAAGTACCATAACTATTACACCTGTTAATACGATAAGTAGCACTTTGTGTCCAGGAATACCGACATCATTCACGATTACAGTTCATCCTAATGCGCAAGTAAACGATATAACAAATCAAACAATTTGTAATGGATTTTCTTCTTCAGAAATATCTTTTTCAACAGCAAATACATCGGGTGTAACCACTTATATTTGGACGAACGATACTCCTTCAATAGGATTAGGAAGCAATGGTGCTGGAGGTATTCCAAGTTTCACAGCGCAAAACAATACAAATTCGCCCCTAGTTGCAACAATTGAAGTTACGCCTACGTACACTTTAAATGGTATTAGTTGTAGTGGAACACCAAAAGTTTTTACGATCACAGTAAATCCAGAGGCACAAGTAAATACAATAAATGATATAACACTTTGTGAGGGCAGTACAACAAGTGCAATTGCATTTACTTCCTTAAATACTATTGGAGCTAACACTTATGAATGGACAAACAACAATACGCTAATAGGTCTTTCGGCTAGCGGGACTGGGCCAATTCCAAGTTTTACGACTGCAAATACTTCAAATTCAGAATTAGTTGCTACGCTAACGATTACACCCTATTTTACTAATAATGGTGTAACCTGTAGTGGTACCTCAGAAACTTTTACAATAACAGTGATTCCGAGTCCACAAGTAAATCCTGTTACCAGTGAAACTATTTGTAATGGTGGAACAATCAACTCCATCTCCTTTTCTACTACAAATACAATAGGTGTAACTAGCTACGAATGGACTAATGACACTCCTTCTATAGGATTAGCATCAAATGGCATTGGAGACATCCCTTCGTTTGCAGTAAATAATCCCACACTTTCCCCTATTGTTGCAACAATAACAGTAACCTCAGTTTTACAATATAATGGAGTAAATTGTCCAGGTGTTAGTGAATCATTCACGATTACAGTACTACCCGATGCACAAGTAAATTCACCTCTTAATGCAACATTTTGTTACGCATCAACTACAACTCCAATTGTTTTTTCAACAAATACCACTGGTGGTATAGTTACCTATGAATGGACAAACAACAATACATCCATTGGATTAGCAAACAATGGAATAGGGAATATTCCAAGTTTTATAACCAATAATACCTCAACTACTCCAGAAGTCGCAACAATAACAGTAACTCCTTTTTATAACTTTAATGGTATAATTTGTAATGGAGTAGCTAAAACTTTTGAAATTACAATTAACCCAAATGGACAAGTAAACACAATATCAAATCAAGAGGTTTGTAATGGAACTGCTACTAATTCCATTGATTTTTCAACCAATAGAACCCCTGGTACTACAACCTATAGTTGGACAAATGACAATAACAGTATTGGACTACCCGCAACAGGAACGGGAGCAATTAACGCATTTACGGCAATAAATAACTCACTTGCTCCCTTAATAGCTACCATTACAGTTACACCTACTTATTCCTATAACTCCATAAATTGTGTCGGAACTAGCGAACAATTTACGATAACAGTAAATCCGAGTCCAGTAGTTCACTTTTCAGAGAACAATCAATTAATTTGTTCTGAAGAAAATACAATGCCCGTGCAATTAACAAGTAGTACTTCAGGCGTAACCTTCAATTGGACTGCTACAGTACCCGTTGGAATCACAGGAGCCCTTACAAACGGAACGAATACAATACCCGTACAAAATCTTATTAACACTACAAATGAGGTGTTAACAATAACCTATCAAGCCTTTGCAATAACAAATGATGCCACAGCCTGTCAAGGTTTAGAATACACTTATCTCATTACTGTTTTGCCTAAGCCATCAATTTCAAATGAAACACTTCTATTATGCAGCGAACAAACGTTCAATTACGCTAGTAGTAATGGGGTTCCAAACAACACTACAATTGTTCCAAATAATACTATATATACGTGGACGGTATCTAACAATCCAGCAATTCTAGGAGCAAGTAATGGAAGTGCGCCACAAATTAATCAAACATTAACCAATACAACAGCAATCTCACAAACAATCACTTATACAGTGACGCCATCCGCTTCCGGTTGTATGGGTACTACCTTTACTTTATTGATAACTGTGTTACCAAAACCAGATGTGCTATTTAGCATTGGAAATCAAAATATTTGCAACCAAGACACAACAGTGCCAGTTAGCTTGAGTTCAACAATTGCAGGTCTGTATAATTATACATGGACAGCTAACATCCCAACAGGTATAACAGGTGCACTCGCTAATGGAACCGATGTTATTCCTGCACAAACACTCATAAATTCAACAACTACACCATTGACAATTACATATGCTGCATTTGCATCATTTGTCAATCTTGGATCGTCATGTACCAGCAACATTGCTACTTATGAAATAATGGTTAATCCAACACTAACAATCACAAGCAATGTTTCCAATTATAACACTTACAACATTAGTTACTTTGGCGGAAATGATGGATTTATAGATTTAACAGTTTCAGGAGGCTCAAACAATTATTCTTTCAGTTGGTCAGGACCAAATGGATACACAGCTATAACAGAAGATATAAGTAATTTGATGGCAGGTAGTTATACCGTAATTATAGATGATGGAATTTGTGAACCAAGAATAGTTAACTTCAACTTAATTGAACCTAATGAATTATTAGCACAAAATACAATTGCAGCATTGCAAAATCTATTGTGTTTTGGAGATACAAATGGCCAATTAGGGATTACGATTACACAAGAATCTGTTCCACCCTATAATTTTGAACTATTATACAACGCAGTAAGCATTCAAAACCTGACAAATAGCACTAATTTAAGTCCAATATTTACAGGTTTGTCAGCAGGGAATTACACCGTAAAAATAACAGATGCAAATGGTGTAATTAAAACGCTGAATAGTACTTTAACAGAACCGAGTGAAATTATAGTCACAGTAACTTCAACGCCTATAAGTTGTTACGCAGCTAATGATGCAAGTATAAATTTAACGATAACGGGTGGAGTAAGTCCATATACAGTAAATTGGAGCAATTTAGCAACAGGTACCTTTCAAAACAATCTAGGACCTGGAACTTATAATATCACCATCACAGACGCTGTAGGTTGCGTAAAAACCATACAAAGTATAATTGCGAACCTTCCAGTTTTTGACATACAACCCGTTTTTAATCAAATTACATGCTATGGAGCTGCAAATGGTAGTATTAATTTAGGTCTTATAGGTGGACAAGCTCCTATTGTTGTAACATGGAGTGATGGCAGCAATGCAGGCTTGGTTAGAAATAATTTAACGGCTGGAGTATATACAGCTACAATTTCAGACGCAAGTACTTGTTCATTTACTAGAACCTTTACCCTTATTGAACCTCAACCACTACTTATCAATGGCATTATACAAAATGACTTAGATTGTACCACTAGTAATAATGGCAGTGTTAATTTAATAGTAACAGGAGGAACACTTCCTTACACCTTCAATTGGTCAAATGGTGCAACTACTGAGGACTTACTCAATGTAAGTAACGGGAATTTTTCTGTGGTAGTTACAGATGCAAGAGGATGTTCAATTAATGGACAATATACCGTTTATAGACCAGCTCCATTAATTACAACACTAACGCAACAAAAAAACGTAAATTGTGCTACTGGAGAAATAACAAGTTCTTTTGAAGTTTTAGTAAACGGAGGTATACCACCCTATCAAATAGTTTGGTCAAACGGCACAGTGTCAGGAACTAACAACCAATTTATGACCACCACACAAGATGGATTAATTAGTGTAACAGCAACCGATTCAAATGGTTGTTTCAACACAAGTAGTTATTTATTAGATAACCCAATAATTGGTGATGCAAATTTCACATTGAATTCATATAGTATAAATACATTTGGAGAATATTCTATGGGGGATCCAATACAATTTACCAACTTAACCATTGGAGACTATATTGGAATATCATGGAATTTTGGTGATGGAATTTTCTCAACAGAAGAAAATCCAATTCATACTTATTTGACTGAAGGCGAATATGAAGTTACGCTCTTAATCACTTATGAATATGGTTGTACGAAAGAACAGAAAATTATATTAAATATTACAAAAGGATATAAACTAATGATTCCAACAGGTTTTACAGCAAATGATGATGTAATTAATGATTATTTTGTACCCGCTTCTGTGGGATTATCTAGTTTAAAAATGGCCATTTATGACACTTGGGGAAATTTGATTTATTATGAAGAAGGAGATGCTATAGGTGGATGGGATGGAAAAATAAAAGGAATACCCGCTGAAAATGGAAATTATTATTATAAAATTTCAGGAATAACATTTTATAATAAAGTAGTAGAAAAAAATGGTCCTTTTATCTTATTAAAATAATTTGCATTATGAAATTTAATTTATCTATCATATTCAGCGTATTTTGCACTTTAGTAAGTGCTCAGGACCCAATCTTTACCCAGTACTTTTTAGTTCCTGAATCTTTAAATCCTAGTTTTACAGGATTATTAGAAACAACGAGTGCAGGGGTAATACACCGTTCTCAATGGACAAATTTAAACTATAAAATAGATACTGATTATGCCTATTTTAGTACTTGGTCTGAAAACAATCTAAGCGGAATCGGTGTAAATTTTTTAAATCACAGAGAAAATTTTACAGGCTATAATTTTCTTCAGGCTAATATAAATTATTCCTATAGGGTTGAATTAAACTATGAATGGTATTTTAGACCCGGAATAGAAATAGGCTATGGTAGTAAAAGTTTTGGATTCCAAAATCTAATATTAAGAGATCAAATCAATCTTAGTAATGAAACAATATCACCTGTGAGTATTGACCCACTTCAATTAAATAACAGAATACATTTTATTGATATTTCAACGGGACTTTTATTTTATACTGATAATTTTTGGATAGGTAGCGCCATCAAACACTTGAACAGGCCAAATATTTCAATAGCTGAAGAAGGTAATATCCCATTAGATATGTTTTACAATATTTCAACAGGATATGAATTTAATTTGTCTGACATCATTGAAACTGGTTTTTTACCTTATGAAACAAGAATGATGGTGACTGGAAATTTTATGGAGCAAGGTGGATACAATCGACTAGATATAGGAACCTCAATAATTTTCAGTCAATTAGTCATTGGTGCAACAGCTGCATTAAACCCTATAAAAAAAACAGATCAAAGTCATACATTAACCTCCATCAATCTATTTAGTGGATTACAATACGAAAAATTTAAAATAGGCTTTTCATATGATATAAATACTTCTAAAATAGGAAGAACTGGAGGTGTATTTGAACTTGGCTTAGTATATCAATTCGACGTTGAGGCAAGGAAATGTTTCGGTTGTCCAAATTACAATTAAAATAAAAAGTGTATTGATTTTTTCAATACACTTTTTATAAACTTCATACGCTGTAATGACTTAAAATATTTATAAACTAATTTTAAGTATTAAAAACCTAAAATAATTATTTTGAGCCAATTGCTTGGTAAATAAATCCGATTTTTTGCAAACTGTCTTTATCTAAAATATTCCTTCCATCAAAAACAAAAGCAGGCTTCAACATGTTGTCATAAATTTTTTGCCAATCATAGGTTTTGAATTCATCCCATTCTGTAAGTATAGCTATAGCATGAGCATCCTTACAAGCTTCATAGGGGCTAACATTTGCAATTACCCCTTGTAAATTTTCATGCTCAGAGCGAGTTTGCAAATAATTCAAATCAAATTGAATTTGCTCAGCTCCAACTTTAGGATCATATACACTTATTCTTGCTTGTTCACTTAACAAATCATCCGCAACATAAATAGCCGCTGATTCACGCGTATCATTTGTATCCTTTTTAAAAGCCCAACCTAAAAAAGCAATTTTTTTACCTGAAACCGTATTATATAATGTTTTAATCATGTTTTTTGCAAATCGACGCTTTTGGTGATCATTCATTATAATTACTTGTTCCCAATAATCAGCAACCTCATCTAATCCGTATGATTTTGCAATGTAAACCAAATTCAAAATATCCTTTTGAAAACAAGATCCTCCAAAACCAACTGAAGATTTCAAAAATTTAGAACCAATTCTACTATCCATACCAATTGCTCTTGCTACCTCATTTACATCTGCACCTGTTTTTTCACACAACTCACTTAAAGAATTAATAGAAGAAACACGTTGCGCTAAAAAAGCATTAGCCGTTAACTTAGATAACTCAGAAGACCAAACATTTGTAGTTAATATTTTATCTTTAGGAACCCAATTTGCATATACATCTACTAAAAGTTGAATTGCTTGTTGTCCATCCAAACTCGTATCGCCACCAATTAAAACTCTATCTGGCGCAAACAAATCTTCTACAGCCGTTCCTTCTGCTAAAAATTCCGGATTTGAAAGAATTTGAAAATTAACCCCATTACCCGTATTATCTAAAATATCTTTAATTGCACTAGCCGTTCGAACAGGTAAAGTAGATTTCTCAACAACAATTTTGTCATTTTTAGCAACACGTGCAATTTGTCGTGCACATAATTCAATATATTTTAAATCAGCAGCCATCCCTTTACCAACTCCATATGTTTTAGTTGGCGTATTCACTGAAATAAATATCATATCAGCTTCATCAATAGCTTTATCCACATCTGTAGAAAAAAATAAATTTCTACCACGAGCTTCCGCAACAACATCACTCAAACCTGGCTCATAAATAGGAATATTATTTACATCTGCATCATTCCAAGCAGCTATTCTTTTCTCGTTTAAGTCTACAACTGTAACTTTTATATGTGGGCATTTTTGAGCAATAATAGCCATTGTAGGCCCCCCTACATAACCCGCACCAATACAACAAATATTTGTAATCATTTTATAAAATTTATTTTTTAAATCTATTAATAATTTTTTTCCACACTTTATTCTTTACTTTTTCATTATGATACCCTTCTCCATAAACACCATAACCATATGCATAACCATTTTTAGCATTATTGCTAAAGCCATTAAACAAAATACTAATATTATGTAATTCCCCTCTTTTATGTTTTTCATTAACAACATTTAACATGCCTTTCTTTGTAAAGCCTTGTCTGGCAACATATATTGTAGCATCACAAAATTGAGCTAATTCTAAAGCATCAGAAACCAACCCTACTGGTGGCGTGTCTAAAACAATATAATCATATTTAGCTTTTAGCTCTTGAATCATTTCATGCATGGCGTCACTCATTAATAACTCAGAAGGATTCGGTGGAATAGGTCCAGAAGAAATAACATCTAAAAATGGAATATGAGTACTTTGTGTCACCTCATTAATTGTTTTTTGCCCAATTAAATAATTTACAACACCCATAACGTTATCAATGTGAAAATCATCAAATATTCTAGGCTTTCTTAAATCCAAACCAACAATTACAGTCTTTTTATCACTTAAAGCAAAAACAGTAGCCAAATTTATTGAACAAAACGTTTTTCCTTCGCCACTAACAGATGAAGTTATCATTACAATTTTCGCACCTACTTTCTGCTGCTTTTTATACATAAACTGCAAAGAAGAACGAATGGATCTAAACGATTCAGCCAATGCAGATTTTGGCATTTCAAAAACTGACAAATTAGAATCTGAAACTTTATTACCTACTATTCCGATTACAGGAATTTTAGTCATTTTTTTAATATCCTCAATTGTGTTTACATTGTTGTCTATTAAAACCATAACAAATATAACAAGTAACGGAACCAATACACCTAAAAAAGCAGCTAAAATATAATTAATGCTTGTTTTTGGCCCCCTCAATCCACCACCAATATCTTTAGCAGGATCTAAAAATTTAATATCCGAAATATTTGCTGCTTTTACAATTTCAGCCTCACTCCTTTTTTCTAAAAAAGTACTATATATCTTATCTTTTAAATTATAATTACGAGTTATCTTGATGTGCTCTTGTTTATTTTCGGGTAATAAACTTGCTTCGCCTTCAGCTTTAGTAATATTCTTATTAATTAATGACAAATTTAAAGACAAAGCACTTTTTGAACTTGCAATATTTTCTAACAGTACTTTTTTAATAGATTCCATTTCGACATCAAATTCAGAAAACATTTTTTTATTCTTCACTGTATAGGATAAGTTGGCTCTATCAGCTGAAAGAACAATCAATTTAGAAACATTACTAACGACATTAGGATCATCAATTCCTGCAACACTTGGGGCAGGTAATTTAGAATAATCGGTTGTTTTTTCTAAATAATTTTTAAGTAAATTATAATACGCAATTTTTCTATTGATAGCATCTTTCTCCACATCATATCCAGACAACTTTTGGCTTAGTAGATTACCGCCAACTTCTTCTTCTAATTCTAATATATTTTTTCCTTTTCTAAACTCCTTTAACTCATTTTCGGCATTTTTTATTTGCCCTTCCATTTCTATTAAAGTACTATCTATAAAGCTAATTGTGTTATTTGCAAACTGATTTTTACTAGCTAATTGAATGTTTTTTAATTCTTCTACTGTCGTGTTTAAATATTCTACTAATCTATACTTATTTGAACCCTCTAATTGTAAACGGACAATTGATAATGCTTTAGCATCTGCACTTACATCAATTGCTCTATAATTTGCTACTGTATTATTAAAATCATCGAATCGAATGAAATATTCTTGATTTGTAAATTCAAATGCTTCAGGTTTAATAATTAATTTAAATTTTAAAAAAGGCAGATCAACAGACTCATTAATTTTAAAAATTCTATTAAACTCCCCTCCAGAAACATTAACAGGTTTAATTATAACATCAGAGTATTGAATTAATGACGCACTTGTTGATTCCCCAAAATCTATACTTAACTTGTATTGAGAAGGGGACAAAAAAGTAATTTTTATTAGCTTATCAAACAATTGCCCTTTTGATTTATCAATTTCAACATAGAAAGGGACTTCCCCATATGCATCTTTGAAAAAATATTCATCTTGCTTTAAATACTTTATGTAATACTGTAATTTATCAACTACAATTTCATTATGTGAACGAGACTTTAAACTTGTAATAATTGTTTGCACTTTATCAGATGTGCCTCCCCAATTAAAAACTAAACTAGTATTTGAAGTAAAAAAGGGATTGTTTTGATCTTCCACAATAATTAATGATTCCATCCCATACATACTTTCCTTTCTAATATTTACATTGTATGCAAATAAGAAAGTGATTCCAAGTGACAAAACAAACCACTTCCAACATCCAGTAATTTTAAAAAGAAACCCTTTAAAATCAAAAGAATTATGTGATTCAAAAAAATTAAAATCTTTGGTATCTAGCATCTTATTCTTATAATGTTTTAGATAACACTATCAATGTTGTTATTAAAGATATAGCGGTCATTATTGTAGCAACAGACTGCACACCTGTAACTCCAGTACCCCATGTTTTTTGTTTCAATGGTTTAACTATTATATAATCGTTTGGTTGAATATAAAAATAAGGAGAATTAATCGCATTTGCATCTGTTAAATTAATACTATATGTTTCAAAGCCGTGTGGAAACTTTCTAATAATCTGTACTTCTTTTCTATTACCAGTAATAGGAATATCTCCGGAATTTGCAATTGCTTCCATAATTGTTGCTCTATCTTGAAACAAAACATTTGTTCCTGGCTTACCTATTTCGCCATTAATCGTATACCTTAAACCAGCCAATTTTACCGTTACAAAAATATTCGCCTCTTTTCTAAAATATTCTTCTAATAATTGCTTTTCGATTTTTTGTCTGACCTCTTCAGTAGTAAAACCTAAAACATTAACTTCTCCCAAAATAGGAACTCTAATATTCCCATGATCATCCACCGTATATCCACTATAATACAAAGTCTGTGGCGATTGTTGCACTTGAAATGAACCTGCAGTAGGGACGGAAAACATTTCAACTAATTTTTGATCTAAAGCCTTAATATTAATACTTAAAATATCACTTATTTGAATCCTATATGGCTTTGAATTTTCTTGACTAACTTTAATTGAATCTGACTTTACTATAGTGCTTGGTTGTAAATATGTTATATCCTTAGTAGAAATGCACGAGGTAAATATAACAGCAAATAATGCTAAAAAAACTATTTTTTTCATAAGTAGTCATTTCGTAAACTGTGGTTGCATTTTAACACTAAAATACTATGTCACATTTAAGGTAACAAATATAGTTTTTACAATTAAAATAATGAAGTTATTCCATTAAATTGATGTAAAATTTTACCAATTATTGTTTAATAAAGCCTTCAAAAGGAATTCTATTCAATAAACTTCGTCCAAGGGTAACTTCGTCTGCATATTCCAATTCATCTCCAACAGCAATTCCTCTTGCAATTGTGGATGTTTTTACACCATATTCCTTAATTTGTCTAAAAATATAAAAATTAGTGGTATCGCCTTCCATTGTTGAACTTAAAGCAAATATTATTTCATTTATCTTCCCTTCTTTTACCTTTTCAACAAGAGAAGTGATTTTTAACTGACTTGGCCCAATTCCTTCAATAGGAGAAATTTTCCCTCCCAAAACATGATAAACCCCTTTATACATTCCTGTATTTTCAATGGCCATAACATCTCTAACATCTTCCACTACACAAATTAGCGACTTATCTCTAGAAACACTTGAGCAAATTCCACAAATTTCATCATCTGAAATTGTATTACATTCTTTACAGTATTGAATATCATTTCGCATAGTTGTTAATGCAGAAGACAGCAACTCAGTTTGCTCAATCGGTTGTTTTAACAAATGTAAAACCAATCGTAACGCCGTTCTTTTACCAATACCTGGCAATTGAGACATTTCGTTGACCGCATTTTCTACTAATTTTGAAGGAAATTCCATTTAGCAAAAGTAGTTAATTTTGAAAAAAGAAAAGAGATTATAGAAAACAGAAGTGTAGAAAGTTCTTCATTCTGTCTTTTTTCTATTTTCTGTGCTCAATTTTATGATTTATTTCTATTTTAGCCTAAATAAAAACACAATTATGTCATCAGGAATTATTCTAGCTATTATTATCATATATTTCGGAATTCTTATTCTTATATCAAATCTAGTAAGTAAAAAAGATAGTAGTAACGAAGCATTTTTTAAAGCAAATAAAAATGCTAAATGGTACTTAGTGGCTTTTGGAATGATTGGCACCGCTCTATCTGGCGTGACTTTTATTTCAGTTCCTGGTGAAGTTGGAAATCCTGATTTTCAATTTAAATATTTTCAATTTGTACTCGGAAATGCTATTGGTTTTATAATTATTGCAACCATTTTACTCCCACTTTATTATCGCATGAACTTAACCTCTATATACAGTTATATCGAGCAGCGATTAGGGATTGTAAGTTATAAAACTGCCGCAACCATATTCTTAATCAGTAGAACTATAGGTTCTGCATTTCGTTTATATTTGGTCATTATTGTATTACAACGATTTGTTTTCGACGAATACAACGTCCCATTTGCTGTAACGGTTTTAATCTCATTAGCTTTAATATTTGCTTATACCTATCGTGGTGGTTTAAAAACGATAATTATTACAGACACTTTACAAACTTTTTTCTTAGTTTCTTCAGTATTTTTAACCATTATTTTCATTTGTAATAGTTTGGATTTAGGTTTCATAGATGCCTTTGAAACCGTAAAAAAAAGCAACTATTCTAAAGTTTTCTTTTTTGAAGATTATTTGAAAGGAAATTATTTTTGGAAACAAATTTTAGGTGGGATATTTGTAACCATAGCAATGGTAGGATTAGACCAAGACCTAATGCAAAAGAATTTAAGTTGTGCCAATATTGGCGAAGCACAAAAAAACATGTTTACGTTCACAGGAATTTTTGTCCTAATTAACATTTTCTTTTTAAGTGTAGGCGCTCTTCTTTATTTATATGCCGAAAAAAATGGAATTGCAGTGCCTATGGTGGATGGTGTAAAACGAACCGATTTATTGTTTCCGGAAATCGCTTTTAACCATTTAAACATCTTTCCTGCAATAGTGTTTTTATTAGGATTAACCGCAGCCACTTTTGCCACAACCGATTCTGCTTTAACGGCGTTAACCACTTCATTTTGTGTAGATTTTCTTGGAATGGACAAAGTTGAAAATCAAAACAAACCAAACACCGTTAGAACTCGTCATTTGGTACATGTTGGATTTTCAATATTGATGTTTTTGGTGATTATTATTTTTAACTCGCTTAACGACAAATCGGTAGTAACGATGATTTTTAAAGTCGCAAGTTATACTTACGGACCTCTTTTAGGACTATATGCTTTTGGGTTATTTATGAAATCGAAAACCGTTCATGACAAATTAGCCCCTGTCATTTGTGTAATTTCTCCTTTAGTTTGCTTTTTATTGGTTAAAAATTCAGCAGCTCTTTTTGGAGAGTACGTAATTGACAACGAATTAATCATCATAAACGGAATTATCACATTTATCGGATTATTAATCATTAGCAAACCCGCTACAAGTAAAACTACATTTTAATATTGATTTGTAGCCAATAAAACCAAAGTACAAGCTACTTCGTATTTAATATTATTTGCTTCTAGGATTTTATAAAATTCAGGATTTTCAGTTCCAGGATTAAAAATTACGCGTCTTGGCTTTAGCGATAAAATATAGTCGTAATACTCTTCCTGTGCTTTTGAATTTATGTATAATGTAACTGTATCTACAGCATGAAAATCAAATTTTTCAGTCTCAATTGGTATGTCAAATGCCATTCCTTTTTTGGCTCCTATGGCAACAACTTGATGACTTTTATCTACTAAACTGTGAATGGCTTTATACGAATAGCGCTCTTTATTTGCTGAAGCACCAATAACTAATGTTTTCATGATATTGTGTTTTAACCTTCTAAAGTTACGAATAATTTATTAAAATTCATCAATTACAATCTACCATTTAGTGTAACAAAATAACATTTAAATGAATATTTGATATTGAGTTTATAAATAAATAGCCTATATTAGCATTAACAAACAAAATATTAATGGAATTATTTATTTATCTATTTGCTGCATTATTTTCAGTATTAAATCCAATTGGAACCGTTCCTATTTTCGTTGCTTTAACAGAAGGCTATACAAGTGGAGAAAGAGCAAAAGTTTCATTAATTACAAGTATTAACGTTCTGATCATATTAATAATTTCATTTTTTATAGGCCAATATGTATTGAGTTTCTTTGGAATAACCATTACTGCTTTACGAATTGCTGGAGGAATTATCATTACAAGTTCCGGCTTTGGACTATTGAACGGAAACTTTAGCAAAAACAAAGGAATTAATAAAAAAGTACAAAAAGAAGTACAAAACAGAACCCATATTGCCTTAACGCCATTAGCAATGCCAATGTTAGCAGGACCAGGTTCTATATCGCTATTAATAGCTTTTCACCAAGAACACAACACCTCTACTGAAATCATAATTTCTACCTTTGCAATAGCTGTAGTTGCTGTAACTATTTATATTATACTTCGTAGCGCACACTATTTGGCTAAAATGTTAGGATCTTCTGGAATTGTGGCCATCTCAAGAATTATTGGTTTCTTAACCATTGCAATTGGTATTCAATATATTATAAGTGCTATTTTAACTATTGTTAGAGGCATTTAACCATTCTATTTTGTACCTTTAAAAGAAAAATGCGAATTTTACTAACTGGTGCTAATGGTTACGTTGGACGAAGATTACTCCCTGAACTTCTTTCGCAAGGTCACGAAGTTGTTTGTTGCGTAAGAGACAAAAACCGTTTAGGACTTGACAAAGCAACTTTAGAAAAAGTAACACTTTGGGAAGTAGATTTTTTACACCCAATAGACTTAGAAAACATTCCAAAACAAATAGATGTTGCCTATTACTTGATACATTCAATGACCTCTTCTATTTCAGATTTTGATGTTATGGAAGGGAAATCTGCCCAAAATTTCAATATTTACATGAATGAAATTGGGGTTAAACAAGTGGTGTATTTAAGTGGTATTGTTAACAATTCGGAACTTTCCAAACATTTACAATCCAGAAAAAACGTTGAAGATATTTTATTTGAAGGCAATTTCAACACTACCGTACTTCGTGCAGGAATTATAGTTGGCTCAGGAAGTTCGTCTTTTGAAATTATTCGTGATTTATGCGAAAAACTACCCGTAATGGTAACTCCAAAATGGGTTTTAACGAAATGCCAACCCATAGCCATTCGTGATGTTATTCATTATTTAACAGGTGTTTTACTAAAGGAAGAACATTACAATAAATCCTACGATATTGGCGGACCTAATGTGATTACTTACAAAGAAATGATGTTGTTGTATTCAAAAACAAGAGGCATCAAGCTTTGGATTTTCACACTCCCAATTATGTCACCAAAGCTTTCATCCTATTGGTTGTATTTTGTCACTTCTACGTCTTATAAACTAGCTGTGAATTTGGTAGATAGTATGAAAATGGAAGTTGTTTGTCAAAACAATGACCTACAAAAAGCATTAAACATCCAACCAATTACTTATGTAGATGCTATTAAATTAGCTTTCTTAAAAATGGAACAAAACTTGGTTATTTCAAGCTGGAAAGACAGCTTGGTAAGTAGTAGTTTTCAAGAAAATTTTTCAGAATTTATTCAAATTCCAACTTATGGCTGCTTAAAAGATCATAAAATTAAATCTGTGAACAATGTTGAAAAAACACTCAACAATATTTGGTCTATCGGTGGCGACAAAGGTTGGTATTATGGAAACTGGATGTGGCGAATTCGTGGCTTTTTAGATAAATTGTTTGGAGGCGTAGGTTTACGAAGAGGAAGAACACATCCAACTCATTTAGACAATGGAGATGCACTAGATTTTTGGCGCGTTTTAGTTGCCGATAAAGAAGAAAAACGTTTACTTTTATATGCAGAAATGCGTTTACCCGGAGAAGCTTGGCTTGAATTTAGAATTGACAAAGAAAACAAACTACATCAAATTGCAACTTTTAGACCTAAAGGATTATTAGGAAGAATGTATTGGTACAGTTTAGTTCCATTTCACTTTTTTATTTTTGGAGGAATGATAAAAAATATTACAAAATAAAAAAAGCCTGATTTTAATAAAAATCAGGCTTTTGCTTTATGATATCAATTTAATTATGCTTTTGGCAAGAAAATTTCTGCCATCATACAACGAGCACTTCCACCTCCACAAGCTTCGATTGTATCTAAACTTGAACTTAAAATGGTAACATGTTCTTCTAATTGTGCAATTTGCTTTTTAGTCAAACTTTGGTGTGCCGAGGCACTCATGATTAAATATCTTCTATCATCAGTTCCTTTTACTTCCAACATATTTCCAGCAAAACTATTTACTTGGTCTTCTGTAATTAGAATTACTTCTTTTTCATCCCCTTTTAAACTATCTAACACCATTTTACGTTCTTTCTTATCATCAATGCAATCGGCACAAATAACAGCAAAAGTTTCTCCCACACACATAATTACATTCGTATGATAAATGTGTTTTCTTTCCCCATTTACGGTTTGGAATGCTTCAAAAATAACGGGTGTAAATTCGAAATCTTCACAAAATTCGATAAAAAGTTCTTCATCTGCTCTTGGAGATAATGCACAATAAGCTTTACCATTCGCTCTGTCTAAAACAATACTTCCTGTTCCTTCTAAAAAAACATCATCTTCTTCAGCAGAAGTATAATCCATTATTTCATTGATAAGAAATCCTTTTTCTTCTAACGTATCTAAGACATCTTCTCTTCTTTCTAAACGGCGATTTTCAGCAAACATAGGATACAACACTACATCTCCATTTTCATGAAAAGAAATCCAATTGTTTGGAAAAATACTATCAGGGGTATCTGGACTTAAAGTATCGTCAACTACTACAACATTAAGCCCAATCATTTTTAATTTCTGAACGAAAGTATCAAATTCTTCTTGTGCTTTTTGGTTTACCGTTTCTGTAGATAAATTATCCAATACTTTTTGATAATAATTATTAACCGCTGTTTGTTCGTTCATTCGGAATGCCACCGGACGAATCATTAAAAGGGAATTAGTAGTTTGTTTCATTTTATATTTATGTTTGAAGTTTCAGGTTGCAAGTTTCAGGTTTTACAACTTGAAACATTAAACTTGAAACAAAGTTTTTAATCTCTAATTAATGGCAAAGTTGAACATCTTAATAATCCTTCTTGTTTGGCTATTTCAGCGTACGGAATTTCTTCAACTGTAAAACCTTGTTCTCTAAGCCAATTGTTCAATCGTGTAAAATTCTTTTCTGAAACTACTACATTAGGAGCAATTGAAAATACATTTGAATTCATGTGATACATTTCCTCTCTTTCAATATGGAATAAATTCTCTTTTCCGAACAAGTTTACTAAAAACATATAGTCTGCTTCTTCACGGAAACCGCTTTTGTAAATAATTCCTTTATTAGCTCCAACAGGTTGAAAACAACAATCTAAATGCAAAGCATTATCTCTTGGTTCTATTTTTGATTTCACTAAATCAAATGATTTTACAATTTTATTTGGAAACAAGTTTTTAATATAATCAACTCCTTGCCAATTTGTTCTTGCAGTTATATAATCTTTATAATCTGAACCTTTGTAAGTACCTATAAAAATATAATCATTCCAAGGCATCACATCACCACCTTCAATATGTACTTCTTCTGGCGGACGCACTACTTTTTTAGGATCAATTTGATCAATTACATACTGAATAGCATCTAATTCACGTTCTCTATCTGGTAAAATATTGGCTTTAATAAATATATCATCAATTACAAATCCAATGTCTCTAGCAAAAATTTGATTGTAATTTTCAATAATTTGAGGTCTGAAAACTTTAACATCATATTTTTGAAATACGGCATTAAATGCTTCAATTTCTTTTACCATATTTTCTTCAACTGGATAAGTTCCGGCTTTAATATGCTCTAAAGACTTTGGATCATATGCTTCTTCAATAGTAGGTGTTGGACCGTTATTTTCGGCAGTACCAAGCACTACAGCCCTTAATCGGGAAGTTTCGTTTTTTACATTTAATTGTAACATAGATTTTGGCTTTTGGCAAATATAGAAAAAGGAGACGAGAATTTTTACTGGTTGTCTTTTATTAATTCATAAAGAATTAACAGTAATTGATTTATAAATGATTAGATTTGAGAAAACTATAAAATCAATTTAAAATGGGATTATCAAATTTTTTCAATTCTCTTTTTGGAAAAGCAAAAGAGAAAGCTGAAATAGCCAAAGAAAACTTAAGCGAAGTAGCAGAAAATGTTGCCGAAAAAGCTGCAGATGTAGCGGAAGACGTAAAAGAAACAGTTGAAAAAGTAGCCGAAAAAGCGGCTCAAAAACTGGAAGAGTTAAAAGTGAATGAAAAAGTAGCTGAAGTAATGGAAACTGCTAAAGAAAAAACCGCAGAAGCCGCAGGTTGGGTTGAAGAAAAAGCACACAACTTAAAAGAATCTTTGGAGCCTAAAAAGGAAGAATCTAATACATCTGAAATTGTGGAATCTGAAACAAATGAAGAAACAAAACAACCCTAATAAAAAACCACTCAATGAGTGGTTTTTTTATTTAGACTATCTATCTTTTACTTCTTTAAAAGTACGTAATGCATATCCAGTATATACTTGTCTTGGACGACCAATTGGCTCTTTGTTTACTCTCATTTCTTTCCATTGAGCAATCCAACCTGGTAATCTACCAATAGCAAACAGAACAGTAAACATTTCAACTGGAATTCCCATAGCGCGGTAGATAATTCCTGAATAGAAATCTACGTTTGGATATAAGTTTCTTGATTTGAAATATTCGTCTTCTAAAGCTACTTTTTCTAATTGTTTTGCAATATCTAATAATGGATCATCAACACCTAAAGCGGTTAATACATCATCAGCTGCTTTTTTAATGATCGTTGCTCTTGGGTCAAAGTTTTTATAAACACGGTGTCCAAATCCCATTAAACGGAATGGATCATCTTTATCTTTTGCTTTTAAAACGAATTTAGCCACATCTCCTCCATTGTCATGAATTTCTTGTAACATTTCTAATACTGCTTGGTTAGCTCCTCCATGAAGTGGTCCCCAAAGTGCAGAAACTCCAGCAGAAATAGAAGCGAATAAACCAGCGTGAGAAGAACCCACAATTCTTACTGTAGAAGTAGAACAGTTTTGTTCGTGATCTGCATGTAAAATGAATAATTTATCTAAAGCAGTTACAACTTTTGGATCAGCTTTATAAGGACCTGTCGGTAATTCAAACATTAAACGCATGAAATTATCAACATAACCTTTTGTGTTGTCATAATAATTTAATGGATAACCCATTGATTTTCTGTAAGTCCATGTAGCAATTACTAAAAATTTACCCATAGTTTTACATACTGCATCATACATTTCTTTTTCGTTGTGAGGATTCACAGACTTAGGATTAAATGCAGTTAAAGCACTTGTTAACGAAGCTAAAACACCCATTGGATGTGCGGTTTTAGGAAAACCATCAATGATGTTTTTCATTTCCTCATTAACTAAAGTATATTTACGAATGTCGTTTTCAAACTTCTCTAATTGAGCCGTTGTTGGCAACTCTCCGAAAATTAACAAATAAGAAACTTCTAAGAAGCTAGCTTTATCCGCTAAATCCTCAATAGAATATCCTCTGTAACGCAAAATTCCCTCTTCACCATCTAAAAAAGTAATCTCGCTTCTACATGAACCCGAGTTTTTATACCCTGGATCAATAGTAATAGCACCAGAAGCACTTCGTAGCTTATCGATGTCGATAGCAACCTCATTTTCAGTTCCTACGATAACTGGGAACTCATACTTCTTGCCATCAAGCTCTAATATTGCAGTATTTGACATATTAATATAATGTGTTTTTTGATAAATATTTATGTATGTTGCGAATTTAACAAATAATCCTCGAACATTAAAGAAAATTATTATAATTTATGGTTAAATAATATACATGAAAAACCCTTTCAAAATTTCTTCTGAAAGGGTTACTATTTAGATACTGAAACAAGTTTAGCTAAACTGTTTATCTTAATATCTTTTTACTTTAAAAGCATTTACACCAGGAAAATAAGCAACATCAGCTAATTCTTCTTCAATTCTTAATAATTGATTGTATTTTGCCATACGATCTGAACGAGAAGCTGAACCTGTTTTAATTTGTCCGCAGTTTAAAGCAACTGCTAAATCAGCAATTGTATTATCTTCTGTTTCACCAGAACGGTGTGACATTACTGAAGTATATCCTGCATTATGCGCCATATTAACTGCAGCAATAGTTTCTGTTAAAGTTCCAATTTGGTTTACTTTAATCAAAATTGAATTGGCAATAGATTGACTAATTCCACGAGATAATCTTTCTACATTTGTTACAAATAAATCATCTCCTACTAATTGTACATTATCACCAATTTTCTCAGTTAATAATTTCCAACCTTCCCAATCATCTTCATACATTCCATCTTCGATAGAAATAATTGGATAATTAGCAGCTAATTCAGCTAAATAAGAAGCTTGCTCTTCAGAAGTTCTAATTTTACCTGTTTCACCTTCAAATTTAGTATAATCATATTTTCCGTTTACATAAAATTCAGAAGCTGCACAATCTAAAGCAATCATTACATCCTCACCAAAAGTATACCCTGCATTCGTTACCGCTAATTTGATAGAATCTAAAGCATCCTCAGTTCCTCCAGCTAAATTTGGAGCAAACCCACCTTCATCACCTACAGCAGTAGATAAATTTCTATCGTGTAATACTTTTTTCAAGTTATGGAAAATTTCAGTTCCCATTTGCATAGCGTGAGTAAAATCTTTAGCTTTAACTGGCATAATCATAAATTCTTGAAACGCAATTGGAGCATCAGAATGCGAACCTCCGTTGATGATATTCATCATTGGAACTGGCAACGTATTTGCAGAAACACCTCCAACATAACGATACAATGGCATTCCTAATTCATTAGCCGCTGCTTTTGCAACCGCTAAAGAAACACCCAAGATTGCATTTGCACCTAAATTAGATTTATTTGCTGTCCCATCTAATTCAATCATCATTTTGTCGATTAAATTTTGTTCGAAAACAGACATTCCTACTACCGCTTCAGCAATTTTAGTATTTACATTTTCAACCGCCTTTAAAACACCTTTACCCATGTAAGCTTTACCACCATCACGAAGCTCAACCGCTTCATGTTTACCAGTTGAAGCACCACTAGGAACAGCTGCTCTACCTAAAATTCCGTTATCTGTAACTACATCTACTTCGATTGTTGGATTTCCACGCGAATCTAAAATTTGTCTAGCGTGAACTTTGATAATTATACTCATTTTATATTTTTTTAATTTACTATCTTGTGGATAATAACAAATTTATAATTAAAAATCTAATCATAATTAGAAACTCAAAAAACTTATAAACGATAACGTTTTAGTTCATTGAACTTTTAATATTTTCAATAAATTGATCAAATAAATAACTTGAATCGTGAGGACCAGGACTTGCTTCTGGATGGTATTGTACTGAAAAACAGTTTTTGGATTTCATTCGCATTCCAGCAACTGTTCCGTCATTTAAATGCTCGTGTGTTAATTCGAAATCAGGATGTTTATCTAATTCTTCTCTTACGATAGCAAAACCATGATTTTGAGACGTAATTTCACCTTTACCAGTAATCACATTTTTTACAGGATGATTGATTCCTCTGTGACCATTGAACATTTTGTAAGTTGAAATACCATTAGCCAAGCCAATAATTTGATGTCCTAAACAAATACCAAAAAGTGGTTTATTCTGATTTAAAATTTGTCTTGCGACTTCTTGAGCTGATTCAAGGGGTTCTGGATCTCCAGGCCCATTAGACAAGAAATATCCATCAGGATTGAATGATCTTAAATCTTCAAATGAGGCATTGTAAGGAAAAACTTTGATGTAGCAATCTCTCTTTGCAAAATTTCTTAGAATATTAGTTTTTATACCTAAGTCTAAAGCCGAAATTTTATATTTTGCTGTCTCTTCACCATAGAAATAAGGTTCAGTTGTTGACACTTTTGAAGCCAATTCCAATCCATTCATATCAGGAACTTGTGCTAATTTTTCTTTTAGCTCTTCAATCGGTGTTCCATCGGTACAAATAACTGCGTTCATTGCACCATTATCTCTGATATAACTCACCAATGCTCTGGTATCTACATCAGAAATCACGATAAGATTTTGTTTACTTAAGTAGTCAAATAGACTTTCAGTAGCATCTTCACGAGAATAATTAAAACTGAAGTTTTTACAAACCAAGCCTGAAATTTTTACTGAATCAGATTCAACTTCTTTTTCATTTACGCCATAATTACCAATGTGAGCATTAGAAGTTACCATGATTTGTCCAAAGTAAGAAGGGTCTGTAAAGATTTCTTGATAACCTGTTGTTCCTGTATTAAAAGCGACTTCACCAAAAGTCACCCCTTCAATACCGATTGATTTTCCGTGAAAAATTGTTCCGTCTTTAAGAAGCAAAACGGCTTTAGAACGATTATTGTATTTCATTATGTTGTGTTGTTGTGGGTGCAAAATTAGTTATAAAAGTTGTTTTAAGAAAATATTTGATTCGTAAAACCAAAAAAAAAAGGATAAACTTAAAAAAGTCTATCCTTATTATTTTTACATGAATGGTTTCATGACTATTCTGTAGCTTCAGTATTTTCAGAAGTTTCAGCAGCTGGAGCTTCAGGAGTACCTTCCGCTTTTTTAGCTTTTCCACGACGAGTCGTTTTCTTAACTTCTTTTTTACCACCATTATACAATGTGTTGAAATCTACGAATTCAATCATTGCCATGTCAGCGTTATCTCCTAAACGATTACCTAACTTGATGATACGAGTGTATCCTCCTGGACGGTCACCAACTTTAGCAGCAACTTCTCTAAACAATTCAGTAACAGCATATTTATCTCTTAAATAAGCAAAAACTGTACGGCGATTGTGAGTAGTATCTTCTTTTGATTTTGTAACTAATGGTTCAACAAATTGTTTTAAAGCTTTAGCTTTAGCAACAGTCGTGTTGATACGCTTATGTTCGATTAAAGAACAAGCCATATTAGCTAACATAGCTTTTCTATGTCCTTTTTGTCTACTTAAATGATTGAATTTTTTTCCGTGTCTCATGACGTGTTTTATTTATCTTCATCTTGCATCAATCCATTAAAGGAGCGCAAAATATGAAGCAATTATTCTTTATCTAACTTGTATTTAGTTAAGTCCATACCGAAAGTAAGGTTTTTATTAGCCACTAACTCATCTAATTCAGTTAATGATTTTTTACCAAAATTACGGAACTTCATTAAGTCGTTCTTGTTGAAAGACACTAAATCACCTAATGTATCAACTTCAGCCGCTTTTAAACAATTTAATGCTCTAACAGATAAGTCCATGTCAACTAATTTAGTTTTCAACAACTGTCTCATGTGAAGAGATTCTTCATCATATGACTCAGTTTGAGCAATTTCATCTGCCTCAAGAGTAATTCTTTCGTCAGAGAACAACATAAAGTGATGGATTAACGTCTTAGCAGCCTCAGTTAAAGCATCTTTAGGATGGATAGAACCATCTGTAATGATTTCAAAAACTAATTTTTCGTAATCTGTTTTTTGTTCCACACGGAAATTCTCAATAGTATATTTAACATTCTTTACAGGTGTGTAAATAGAATCCGTAAAAATTGTTCCTATTGGAGCGTTTGATTTTTTGTTCTCTTCAGCAGGAACATAACCTCTACCTTTTTCGATAGAAAGTTCCATGTTGATTGTAGTTTTGCTGTCTAAATTACAGATTACTAAATCTGGATTTAAAACTTGAAAACCAGAGATGAATTTTTGAAAATCACCTGCTGTAATTTTATCTTTTCCTGAAAGAGCAATAGAAACAGACTCATTATCAATATCTTCAATTTGACGTTTGAAACGTACTTGTTTAAGATTTAAAATAATTTCTGTTACATCTTCAACCACACCAGAGATAGTAGAGAACTCATGTTCTACACCTTCTAATCTAACTGATGTAATTGCATATCCTTCAAGAGAAGAAAGCAAAACTCTTCTAAGTGCATTACCAACAGTCAATCCGTAACCAGGTTCTAAAGGTCTAAATTCAAATTTACCTTCAAAATCGGTTGAATCGATCATGATAACTTTATCGGGCTTTTGAAAATTAAATATTGCCATACTTTCGACTAAAGTCAATTATTATTTGTTATACAACTCAACGATTAGTTGTTCTTTAATATTTTCTGGAATCTGAAGTCTTTGAGGTACAGAAACAAAAGTACCTTCTTTAGTATCATTATTCCATGTAATCCACTCATAAACCTGAGAAGAACTTGCTAAAGAACGCTCGATAGCTTCAAGAGATTTTGATTTTTCACGTACAGCAACTTTATCACCAGCTTTTAAGTGGTAAGAAGGTACATTAACAAGTTCACCGTTAACAGTGATATGTCTGTGAGATACAATTTGACGAGCCGCTCTACGAGAAGGCGCAACACCCATTCTGTAAACTACGTTATCTAAACGAGCTTCACATAATTGTAATAAGATTTCACCTGTTACTCCAGAAGCAGCAGATGCTTTTTTGAATAAGTTTCTGAATTGTTTTTCAAGAATTCCGTAAGTGTACTTAGCTTTTTGCTTTTCCATTAACTGAACTGCATATTCAGATTTTTTACCTCTCTTTTTAGCTAAACCATGTTGCCCTGGAGGGTAATTTCTTTTTTCGAAGGCTTTGTCTTCTCCGAATATTGCTTCGCCAAATTTACGAGCAATTTTAGTTTTTGGACCAGTATATCTTGCCATTTTAAAAAATTAAAAAAGGTAGGAATTATGAATTCAGGTCATATATCCTTCGATAATTTTAAACCTACCTATGTTATACTTAAATTATACTCTTCTTCTTTTCGGAGGACGACATCCGTTGTGAGGCATTGGAGTTACATCAATGATTTCAGTAACTTCAACTCCAGAATTATGAATAGATCTAATAGCAGATTCTCTACCATTTCCTGGACCTTTCACATAAACTTTCACTTTTTTAAGTCCAGCTTCAAGAGCTACTTTACTACAATCTTCTGCTGCCATTTGAGCTGCATAAGGAGTATTCTTTTTAGAACCTCTAAAGCCCATTTTACCAGCTGAAGACCAAGAAATAACTTCACCTTTCTTATTAGTCAAAGAAATAATGATGTTGTTAAAAGTAGCATTAATATGTGCTTCTCCTGAAGATTCAACGATAACTTTACGTTTTTTTGCTGTTGCTTTAGCCATATTATTACTTATTATTTAGTTGCTTTTTTCTTGTTAGCAACAGTTTTTCTCTTACCTTTTCTAGTTCTAGAGTTGTTTTTAGTTCTTTGACCTCTCAATGGAAGTCCAGCTCTATGACGAATACCTCTTTGACATCCAATATCCATTAAACGTTTGATGTTTAATTGAACTTCTGAACGCAATTCACCTTCAATTTTGAAATAAGATACCGCATCACGAATTGCTCCGATCTCGTCATCATTCCAATCTTGAACTTTCTTGTCTTCGCTCACTTGAGCTTTAGCTAATATATCTTTAGCTCTGCTTCTACCAATACCAAATATGTATGTTAAAGCAATGATTCCTCTTTTTTGTTTAGGTATATCTACCCCTGCAATTCTTGCCATAATTATCCTTGTCTTTGTTTAAATCTAGGATTCTTTTTGTTAATAACGTATAATCTTCCTTTTCTACGTACAATAATGCACTCGGCACTTCTTTTTTTAACTGATGCTCTTACTTTCATTTTAATAGCTTTAGTATCTATAAGTAATTCTTGCTTTAGACAAATCATAAGGGCTCATTTCAAGTTTAACCTTGTCACCTGGCAACAACTTAATGTAATGCATACGCATTTTACCAGAGATATGAGCAATTACAATATGTCCGTTTTCTAACTCCACACGGAACATAGCATTTGACAATGCTTCAATAATTGTACCGTCTTGTTCTATTGCTGATTGTTTTGCCATAAAAATTAAGCTACTGCTTTTCTATTTTTACCACTTTTCATCAAACCGTCATAGTGTTTATTCAATAAATAAGAATTTATTTGCTGAATGGTGTCTATTGCAACTCCAACCATGATTAATAAAGAAGTACCACCATAAAAATAACCCCAAGCACCTTGAACTCCAAGTAAACTTACTGCAACAGCTGGGAACACAGCTACTAAAGCAAGAAATAACGATCCTGGAAAAGTAATTAGTGACATAATTTTATCTAGGTAATCTCCGGTTTCTACACCTGGCTTAACACCTGGTATAAAACCTCCGCTTCTTTTTAAATCATCTGCCATCTTGTTAGTTGGTACGGTAATTGCTGTGTAAAAGTACGTAAAAATTACAATTAACAAAGCAAAAACTATATTATATACTAAACCGAATGGATCGTTGAACATTCCTGCAATAGAAAGTGCAGTGTCTGATTCTTTAGCCAAACCAGAAACAGCAGCAGGAATAAACATAATAGCTTGTGCAAAAATGATCGGCATAACACCTGATGCATTTAACTTTAATGGGATAAACTGTCTGTTACCACCCATCATGTCTTCTTCAAAATCCCCAGAAACTGTACGTCTTGCATACTGTACTGGAATTTTTCTTACAGCCATTACTAATAAAATACATGCAATTATCACTAAAAACCAAAGAATTAATTCGATAACAATCATCATTACACCCCCGTTTGCTTGAGAAGTTCTAGATGAAAACTCTTGAATAAATGCTTGTGGCATTCTTGCAATAATACCTACCATTATCAATAAAGAAATACCATTACCAATACCTTTATCAGTAATTTTTTCTCCTAACCACATTGCAAAAATAGTTCCAGTAACTAAGATTAGAACTGAAGAGAAAATGAATGTAGGTCCAGTTAGCATAAATGCTTCTCCTGGTAAAGTTCTGTAAAGGTTATAAATATAACCAGGACCTTGAACTAAAGTAATTAAGATTGTTAACCATCTTGTAATTTGGTTAATTTTCTTTCTACCACTTTCACCATCTTTTTGTAATTTTTGTAAATATGGTACCGCAATTCCCATTAATTGAACTACGATAGAAGCTGATATGTATGGCATGATACCCAATGCAAATACAGAAGCTTGCGAAAACGCACCTCCTGTAAATACATTAATTAACCATCCAATACCTTCATCAGTTTGGTTTGTAAGATTTGTCAATTTAGTAGCATCAATACCCGGAAGGGTAACTTGAGCACCGAAACGGTACACTAATAATAATCCAAGAGTTAATAAAATTCTGTTTTTTAACTCTTCAATTTTCCAAACGTTGATGAACGAATCTATAAATTTCTTCATTTTACTAAAGGATTATAAAGTTACAGCTTCTCCACCAGCAGCCTCGATAGCCGCTTTTGCAGATGCGGTAAATTTGTGAGCACTTACTTTAAGTTTTGTTTTTAGCTCACCTCTTCCTAAAATCTTTACTAAGCTATTTTTTGTAGCCAAACGAGTATCTACAAATACAGTAAAATCTACTGCATCGGTAACTACACCGTTATCTACTAATAATTGTAACGAATCAAGATTGATACCTTGATATTCTACTCTATTAATGTTCTTGAAACCAAACTTAGGCACACGTCTTTGAAGTGGCATTTGACCACCTTCAAAACCAATTTTCTTAGAATAACCAGAACGAGACTTAGCTCCTTTGTGTCCACGTGCAGCGGTACCACCTTTACCAGAACCTTCTCCTCTACCTACTCTTTTATTTTGGTTGTGAACTGAACCTTCAGCTGGTTGTAAGTTACTTAAATTCATAACTGTATAGTGTTATTTAGTTTCTTCAACAGAAACTAAGTGTTTAACTTTATTTACCATTCCAAGGATAGCAGGATTTGCATCATGCTCAACAACCTGTCCCATTTTACGAAGACCTAAAGCTTCCAAAGTTCTCTTTTGATCAAGAGGACAATTGATTTTACTTCTTACTTGTTTTACTTTTAATTTTGCCATGATTTCCTGTTGATTAACCTTTGAATACTTTTTCTAAAGATACTCCTCTTTGTTTAGCTACCGTTAAAGCGCTTCTCATTTGTAATAAAGCATCAAAAGTTGCTTTAACTACGTTATGAGGGTTAGAAGAACCTTGTGATTTAGATAATACATCATGAATACCTACTGATTCTAATACGGCACGAACAGCACCACCAGCAATTACTCCAGTACCATGAGAAGCAGGCATTAAAAATACTCTTGCTCCACCAAATTTACCTTTTTGTTCATGAGGTACAGATTGACCATGTAATGGAATTCTCACTAGATTTTTCTTAGCATCTTCTACCGCTTTAGCAATAGCCTCAGAAACATCTTTAGATTTTCCTAATCCATGACCTACAACACCGTTCTCATCACCAACTACTACGATAGCAGAGAAACCAAATGCTCTACCTCCTTTAGTAACTTTAGTAACACGATTTACACTCACCAAACGATCTTTTAATTCAAGACCTCCTGGTTTTACAATCTCTACGTTTTTATAATTATGATACATAATTTCTTAGAATTTAAGTCCAGCTTCTCTAGCTCCTTCAGCTAATGATTTCACACGTCCATGGTATAAATACCCACCTCTATCAAAAGAGATTGTCGAAATACCTGCTTTAAGTGCTTTTTCAGCAACTAATTTACCAACTGCTTTTGCAGTTTCAACAGCAGTTCCTTGAGCAACTTCTTTATCTCTCGATGAAGCGGCAACTAAAGTTGTACCGTTTACGTCATCTATGATTTGCGCATAGATTTCTTTATTACTTCTGAATACAGAAAGTCTTGGTTGAGCAGCAGTTCCGCTTACAATCTTTCTGATTCTGAACTTAATTCTTTGTCTTCTTTCAGATTTCGTTAATGACATAGTCTTAATTTTTAAGCTGATTTACCTGCTTTTCTTCTTAGTTCTTCTCCTACAAACTTAACTCCTTTTCCTTTATATGGCTCAGGTTTGCGGAAACCTCTGATCTTCGCAGCTACTTGACCTAATAATTGTTTGTCGAATGATGATAATTTCACTATCGGATTTTTACCTTTTTCTGAAATTGTTTCTACAACAACTTCGCTTACAACGTCTAGAACGATGTTGTGAGAGAAACCTAACGCTAAATCAAGTTTTTGTCCTTGATTAGAAGCTCTGTATCCAACTCCAACTAATTCTAATTGTTTTGTAAAGCCTTCAGAAACACCAACAATCATATTGTTGATTAATGAACGATAAAGTCCGTGTTTCGCTCTCTCATCTTTATGATCTGATGAACGCTCAACGATAACTTGGTTATCTTCGATTTTAACGGTTACATCAGAAAATTCTTGAGTAAGCTCGCCTAATTTTCCTTTTACTGTAACTACAGCTTCTTTAACTTCTACAGTTACTCCTGCTGGAATTGCAATTGGATTTTTACCTATTCTTGACATTGTCTCGTCTTTTTATTAATATACGTAACAAATAACTTCGCCACCAACATTTAATTGCTTAGCTTGTTTTCCTGTCATCAAACCTTTTGATGTAGAAACAATAGCAATACCTAAACCATTTAAGATTCTAGGTAAGTCTGATGAACCTGCATATTTACGTAAACCTGGTTTACTAATTCTTTGGATATCTTTAATAACTGACTCTTTCGTGTCTTTATCATATTTAAGTGCAATTTTGATTGAACCTTGTACAGAGTTGTCTTCAAATTTGTAACTTAAGATATATCCTTGATCGAATAAAATCTTTGTGATTTCTTTTTTCATGTTAGATGCTGGAATTTCAACCACTTTATGGTTAGCTCTCACTGCATTTCTAACTCTCGTAAGATAATCGGCAATTGGATCTGTATACATATGTATAGAATTGCGGCTATGGTTTTCAATCCGCCCTCAGCGGATTGAACCTTTAACCAATTAAACTTTTTTATTGGATTGCAAAAGTAATAACTTTTTTTGAGATTACCAAGATGCTTTTTTAACACCTGGAATTAATCCTTGATTTGCCATTTCACGAAATGTAACACGAGAAATACCAAACTGACGCATATACCCTCTTGGTCTACCTGTTAATTTACAACGGTTGTGTACTCTAACTGGACAAGAATTTTTTGGTAATTTTTGTAATCCTTCGAAATCTCCAGCTTCTTTTAAAGCTTTTCTTTTCTCAGCATACTTTTCTACTAATGCAATTCTTTTCACCTCACGGGCTTTCATTGATTCTTTAGCCATGTCTTAATTCTTTTTAAAAGGTAAACCTAGTTCTGCTAATAATGCTTTTGCTTCTTTATCTGTTTCTGCAGATGTTACGAAAGTAATATCAAAACCTGAAATTTTATTTACTTTATCAATGTCAATTTCTGGGAAAATGATTTGCTCAAGTACTCCAAGGTTATAATTTCCTCTACCGTCGAAACCTGTAGATTTAATACCACTAAAATCTCTAACACGTGGTAAAGATGAAGTAATCAATCTATCTAAGAATTCATACATTTTTTCTCCACGTAAAGTTACTTTAGCTCCAATTGGCATACCTTTTCTTAATTTAAAAGACGCAACGTCTTTCTTAGAAATAGTAGCAACCGCTTTTTGCCCAGTAATTTTTGTCATTTCTTCAACAGCGTAATCTACTAATTTCTTATCCGATACAGCTGCACCAACACCACGGCTTACAACAATTTTTTCAAGTTTAGGAACTTGCATAACATTTTTGTAACCGAATTCTTCTGTAAGAGCTGCAATTACTCTGCTCTTATATTCTTCTTTTAGTCTAGGAATATATGCCATAACTATAATACTTGATTAGATTTTTTTGAAAATCTCACTTTCTTGTCTCCTTCTTCTTTGAAACCAACTTTAGTTGTTTCTTTTGACTTTGGGTCAATTAAAGACAAGTTAGACACATGAATAGGAGCTTCTTTTTTAACGATTCCTCCCTGAGGGTTTTTAGCACTTGGTTTAGTATGTTTCGAAACCATGTTAACTCCTTCAACAATCGCTTTGTTTTTCTCACGAAGAACACGTACGATTTTACCTTCAGAACCTTTATGGTCTCCAGCAATAACTCTTACGATATCTCCTGATTTTATTTTTAGCTTTATCATTTGTATAAGAATTAAAGCACTTCTGGTGCTAATGATACAATTTTCATGAATTGTTTTTCACGAAGTTCTCTGGCAACTGGACCAAAAACACGAGTTCCTCTCATTTCACCTGCAGCGTTTAACAATACACATGCGTTATCGTCAAAACGGATATAAGATCCATCAGCTCTTCTCACTTCTTTTTTGGTACGTACAACTACTGCAGTTGATACCGCTCCTTTTTTAACGTTTCCGTTTGGAGTTGCATCTTTAATTGAAACTACAATTTTGTCACCAACAGAGGCATAACGACGTTTCGTTCCTCCTAAAACACGGATCGTAAGAACTTCTTTCGCTCCTGTGTTATCTGCTACTTTTAATCTTGACTCTTGTTGTACCATAATTACTTAGCTCTTTCAATGATTTCAACTAATCTCCAACATTTTGATTTAGATAAAGGTCTTGTTTCCATGATCTTTACTGTATCTCCAATGTTACAATCGTTTGTTTCGTCGTGTGCAACATATTTTTTAGTTTTTAACACGAACTTACCGTATAATGGGTGTTTCACTTTTGTAGTTTGTGACACAACAATAGATTTCTCCATTTTGTTTGAAGTCACCACACCAATTCTCTCTTTTCTTAAATTTCTTTTTTCCATCTTTCAGCTAGTCTACAATTATTGTAACTCTCTTTTAGTTAACTCTGTATGTAATCTCGCAACTGATCTTCTTAAACCTCTTAATTGAAGAGGATTTTGGATTGGCGAAATTGCATGAGCATTTTTTAGGTCGGTATACGTTTTCTTTAACTGACTAAGTTGTTCTTGTAACTCAGCTGCAGATAGATTTTTAATTTCTGATTGTTTCATAATAAATTTTGATTATGCTTCGAAATCTCTAGCAACGATAAACTTAGTTTTAACAGGAAGTTTTTGAGCTGCTAAGCGTAAAGCTTCTTTTGCAACTGATAGAGGAACTCCTCCAACTTCAAACATAATTTTACCAGGTTTAACAACTGCAGCCCAATACTCAACTGCACCTTTACCTTTACCCATACGTACTTCTAATGGTTTCTTTGTAATAGGTTTATCTGGAAATATTTTGATCCATAATTGACCTTCTCTTTTCATGAAACGTGTTGCTGCGATACGAGCTGCTTCAATTTGACGAGAAGTAATAAATGAAGAATCTAAAGATTTGATACCAAACATTCCATTTGAAAGCTCGTGTCCTCTTTGAGAAACGCCTTTCATTCTACCTTTCTGTACCTTACGGTATTTTGTTCTTTTAGGCTGTAACATTTTTCTTTAGTTTAAATAATTACTTTCTTTTGCGTGCGTTTGGCTTATTTCCATCTCTTTTTGGAGCAGAAGATCCTGAAGGTTTAGACTTTTGTTTGTCCATTCCTACTAACGGAGAAAGATCTCTTTTTCCATAAACCTCACCTTTCATTATCCATACTTTGATTCCCATTCTACCATAAGTAGTATGTGCTTCAGCTAATGAATAATCAATATCAGCTCTGAAAGTTGACAAAGGAATTCTACCTTCTTTAAAGTTTTCTGAACGTGCCATTTCAGCACCATTCAAACGACCAGAAATTTGAACTTTAATACCTTCTGCGTTCATACGCATAGCAGCAGCAATAGCCATTTTAATTGCACGTCTGTATGAAATTCTACTTTCAATTTGACGAGCAATACTTGTTCCTACTAAATAAGCATCAAGTTCAGGTCTTTTAATTTCAAAGATGTTGATTTGAACCTCTTTGTCAGTAATTTTCTTAAGTTCTTCTTTTAACTTGTCTACCTCTTGACCACCTTTTCCGATAATGATACCAGGTCTAGCAGTAGTGATAGTAACGGTTACAAGTTTTAAAGTTCTTTCGATAATTATTTTTGATACACTAGCTTTAGATAAACGAGCATGGATATACTTTCTGATTTTATAATCTTCAGCGATTTTATCACCGTAATCATTTCCACCATACCAGTTTGAATCCCATCCTCTGATGATTCCAAGTCTATTTCCTATTGGATTTGTCTTTTGTCCCATCTTAATTAATTGCTTTGTGTGTTATCATTTGATCCTAACACGATTGTTACGTGATTAGAACGCTTTCTAATTCTGTGTGCACGACCTTGTGGAGCTGGACGAAGTCTTTTTAACATCATTCCACCATCTACTGTAATCGTTTTTACAAATAAGCCTGCTTCTTCTAAATTAGCATCCTCGTTTTTCTGAACATAATTATTTATGGCAGATAACAACAATTTTTCTAATTTTCTTGAAGCTTCTTTTTGACTAAATCTTAATATATTAAGAGCTAATTCTACTTTCTGACCTCTAACTAAATCTGCTACTAAACGCATTTTTCTAGGTGAAGTTGGACAGTTATTTAATTTAGCAAAAGCAACATGTTTTTTTGCCTCTTTAGTCTGCTCTGCTCTTTCTCTTTTACGAACTCCCATAGCTTCCTATTATTTTTTACCTTTATTTTTAGCCCCAGCATGACCTCTAAAAGATCTTGTTGGTGAAAACTCTCCTAATTTGTGTCCTACCATGTTTTCTGTAACGTAAACTGGTACAAACTGACGACCATTGTGAACTGCGATTGTCTGTCCAACGAAATCTGGAGTAATCATTGATGCTCTAGACCAAGTCTTAACAACACCTTTATTACCACCTGCGATATTTTCTTGAACTTTCTTCTCTAATTTATAGTGAACAAATGGTCCTTTTTTTAATGAACGTGCCATGTCTATCTAATTATTTCTTTCTACGTTCTACAATATACTTATTACTCGGGTTAACTTTAGAACGAGTTCTATAACCTTTAGCAGGTAAACCTTTTCTAGAACGTGGATGACCTCCAGATGAACGTCCTTCACCACCTCCCATAGGGTGATCTACTGGGTTCATTGCTACTGGTCTTGTTCTTGGTCTTCTACCTAACCATCTTGATCTACCAGCTTTACCTGATACGATTAATTGGTGGTCTGAATTAGAAACTGCTCCAATTGTTGCTGAACAAGTTAACAAGATTAATCTTGTTTCACCTGATGGCATTTTAATTGTAGCATATTTTCCATCTCTTGCCATCAATTGAGCAAAAGTTCCTGCAGAACGAGCGATAACAGCTCCTTGACCTGGTCTTAATTCGATACACGAAATAACAGTTCCTAGAGGAATCTTACTTAAAGGCATTGCATTTCCAATTTCTGGAGACGCATCAACACCTGAAACTACAGTTTGTCCAACTTGTAATCCATTTTGTGCAATGATGTAAGTTTTAGCTCCATCAGCATAATACAATAATGAAATAAAAGCTGAACGATTTGGATCGTACTCGATTGTTTTAACTGTAGCTGGAATCCCATCTTTAGTTCTTTTAAAATCGATAATACGATACTTTTGTTTGTGACCACCGCCTGTGTAACGCATGGTCATTTTTCCTTGACTATTTCTACCTCCAGAGTTTTTTTTCGGTGCGATCAATGAACGCTCCGGCTTATCAGTTGTAATAGTGTCAAAGCTATTAACAACTCTAAATCGCTGACCCGGGGTAATAGGTTTTAATTTTCTAACTGACATTTTCTATTAGATATTAGTATAAAAATCTATTGTTTCTCCCTCTTGAACTTGTACAATTGCTTTTTTGTAAGCATTTGTTTTCCCACTGATTAAACCACTTTTAGTATATTTAACACTTCTATCAGCTCTATAGTTCATTGTATTAACGTTAACTACATTCACACCAAAAGCAGCTTCAATAGCATTTTTGATTTGAATTTTGTTAGCAGTTTTAACAACTACAAAACCAAAACGGTTAAAAATTTCACCATCTTTAGTTATTTTCTCAGTTATAATAGGCTTAATTATGATACTCATAATCTTATTATTTACTTAAATTAGCTTCAATTACATCTACAGAACCTTCTAAAAGAACTAGACTTTTTGCGTTTAAAATCGCATAAGTACTTAATTCTGAAGTGGTTACAACGTTAGACGTTTTTAAATTTCGTGACGACAAATATACATTTTTATTTGTATCACCCAACACAAATAAAGATTTTTTATTCTCTAACCCTAAAGATTTCAATACGTTAATGAAATTTTTAGTGTTTGGTGTATCAAATGTAAAATCTTCAACTACCACTAAATTTGACTCTTTTACTTTCAAAGAAAAAGCTGATTTACGAGCTAATCTTTTTAAGTTTTTGTTCAATTTGAATGAATAGCTTCTTGGTCTTGGTCCAAAAACTGTACCTCCACCTTTAAACAATGGATTTTTAGCAGATCCTGCACGAGCAGTACCTGTTCCTTTTTGTTTTTTAATTTTACGAGTACTTCCTGCAACTTCAGCTCTTTCTTTAGCTTTGTGGTTCCCTTGTCTTTGATTCGCCAAATATTGCTTTACATCTAAATATACAGCATGTTTGTTTGGCTCGATTGCGAAAACTGAATCAGAAAGTTGAACTTTTCTTCCAGTTTCTTTTCCGTTGATATCTAAAACTTTTACTTCCATTACTTCTGAATGATTACATAAGAGTTTTTGTGACCTGGTACACAACCTTTTATTACTAAAAGATTTTTCTCACCAACCACTTTTAAAACTCTAAGGTTTTGTACTGTTACATTATCTCCTCCCATTCTTCCAGCCATACGCATTCCTTTGAATACTCTAGATGGATAAGATGAAGCTCCTACAGAACCAGGCGCTCTTAAACGGTTATGTTGACCATGTGTTGCTTGTCCAACACCGCCAAAACCATGACGTTTAACAACTCCTTGAAATCCTCTACCTTTAGAAACTCCTACAACATCAACAAATTCACCTTCGGCGAATAAGTCAACAGCGATTACATCGCCTAATTTGTACTCCTGATCAAAACCTTTGAATTCAACGACTTTCTTCTTCGCAGCTGTTCCCGCTTTCTTAAAGTGACCTAACTCAGCTTTAATAGAACGTTTTTCAGCTTTGTCATCGAAACCTAACTGAATAGCAGAATATCCATCTACTTCATTGGTTCTGACTTGGGTAACAACGCATGGACCACACTCGATTACAGTACAAGGAATATTTTTCCCGTTCTCATCAAAGATGCTAGTCATGCCAATTTTTCTTCCGATTAACCCAGACATATTAAACTAATTATTAATTAAACTCTTATTTATAATACAAATAGTATTTGCACACTACTCATTTTGAGGGTGCAAATATATAAATTATTTTTTAATTATCGCAAAAATAAATAGTTAAGTAAAAAAACCTTATAAAAAGATATTTTCACCTTCTAAAAATGATAAGAAAAAAACCGTAATGCTTGAAACATTAACGGTTTTTTCTATTATTGCGATTTTACAATCTAAATCAATTATACTTTGATTTCTACTTCAACTCCGCTTGGTAACTCTAATTTCATTAAAGCATCGATTGTTTTTGAAGAAGAACTATAGATATCTAATAGTCTCTTGTATGAACTTAATTCGAACTGCTCTCTTGATTTTTTGTTAACGTGTGGAGAACGTAATACAGTAAAAATCTTTTTGTGAGTTGGTAATGGAATTGGACCCGTCACTACTGCACCTGTACTTTTTACAGTTTTTACAATCTTCTCTGCTGATTTATCAACCAACATGTGATCGTAAGATTTTAATTTTATTCTGATTTTTTGACTCATTTTCTTAAAAATTAAGCGTTACCTTTTGCTTTTTTGATTACAGCTTCTGAAATATTAGAAGGTGTTTCTGCATAATGTGAAAACTCCATTGTTGATGTAGCTCTACCTGATGATAATGTTCTTAATGTAGTTACATAACCAAACATTTCTGATAAAGGCACATCTGCTTTGATAGTTTTAGCACCATTTCTATCACCCATGTCATTTACTTGACCTCTACGACGGTTCAAGTCACCAACGATATCACCCATATTTTCTTCTGGAGTAATAACTTCAATTTTCATGATTGGCTCAAGAATAACTGCACCAGCAGCACGACCTACTTCTTTATATCCCATTTTAGCTGCTAATTCAAAAGAAAGAGCATCAGAATCCACAGGGTGGAAAGATCCGTCTAATAAAGTTACTTTTAAACTATCTACTGCATATCCTGCTAGAGGACCTGCTTTCATAGCTTCCCTGAAACCTTTTTCAACAGCTGGAATATATTCTTTTGGTACGTTACCACCTTTAACTTCATTAACAAACTGTAATCCCATAGGAGCTTTACCGTCTACTAAATCAGCAGGTTCTAAACGGAATACGATATCACCAAATTTACCACGACCTCCAGATTGCTTTTTGTAAGTTTCTCTGTGTTGTGCTGATTTTGTGAACGCTTCTTTATATTCTACTTGTGGCTCACCTTGGTTAACCTCAACTTTAAACTCACGTTTCATACGATCCACAAGGATGTCTAAGTGTAACTCACCCATACCTGAAATAATCGTTTGACCTGAAGCCTCATCAGTTCTAACTGTAAATGTTGGATCTTCTTCAGCTAATTTAGCTAAAGCCATACCCATTTTATCTACGTCAGCTTTTGTTTTTGGCTCAATTGCGATACCAATTACAGGATCAGGGAATTTCATTGACTCAAGGATAATTGGGTGTTTTTCATCACACATTGTATCTCCAGTCTTGATATCTTTAAATCCTACAGCAGCTCCAATATCTCCAGCCTCAATATATTCGATTGGATTTTGTTTGTTAGCGTGCATTTGGTAAATACGAGATATACGCTCTTTGTTTCCTGAACGTGTATTCAAAATATAAGAACCTGCATCTAAACGACCTGAATAAGCACGGAAGAAAGCTAAACGTCCAACATAAGGGTCAGTAGCAATTTTAAATGCTAAAGCTGCAAACGGCTCTTTTGGATCAGGACGACGTAAAATTTTCTTTTGATCTTCTTCTAATAAGTCAGCATCATCAGGGTGAATTCCTTCGATACCTTCTTTATCCATTGGAGATGGTAAGTATTTACATACTGCATCTAACATGAACTGAACACCTTTATTTTTGAAAGAAGAACCAGCAATCATAGGAATGATAGCCATGTCAATTGTAGCAGCTCTTAAAGCTGTATTGATTTCTTCCTCAGTAATAGAGTTTTCATCTTCCATGTATTTCTCCAACAAGTTTTCGTCGTAAGTAGCAATCTCTTCAATTAAAATTGAACGATACTCTTTTACTTCGTCAACCATATCAGCTGGAATAGGCACGATATCAAAAGTTGCCCCTTGTGTTTCGTCATGCCAAATAATAGCTTGGTTTTTTACTAAGTCAACAACTCCTTTAAAGTCATTTTCTTCACCAATTGGTAAAGTAATTGCAACAGCGTTAGATTTTAACATATCTCTAACTTGTTGACAAACATTTAAGAAGTTAGAACCTTGACGGTCCATTTTGTTTACGAATCCCATACGTGGAACTCTGTATTGGTCAGCTAATCTCCAGTTAGTTTCAGATTGAGGCTCAACACCATCAACCGCACTAAATAAGAATACTAAACCATCTAATACACGTAACGAACGGTTTACCTCAACTGTAAAGTCAACGTGTCCCGGTGTATCGATAATATTAAAGTGGTATGGTAATGTCTCTGGCAATACTTTTCCTTGCTCTGTTGGGAAATTCCATTCACAAGTTGTAGCAGCTGAAGTAATTGTAATACCTCTTTCTTGCTCTTGTGCCATCCAGTCCATTGTTGCAGCACCATCATGTACTTCACCAATTTTGTGTGATTTTCCTGTATAGAATAAGATACGCTCAGTTGTTGTTGTTTTACCAGCATCAATGTGAGCAGCAATTCCAATATTTCTTGTATATTTTAAATCTCTAGCCATTTCTGTACGAATTAAAATCTAAAGTGAGAGAATGCTTTATTAGCATCTGCCATTTTGTGAGTATCCATTCTTTTCTTAACAGCAGCACCTTCTTCTTTAGCCGCAGCTAAGATTTCAGAAGCTAATTTACCTGCCATTGATTTTTCGTTTCTTCTTCTTGCATAAAGAATCATCCATTTGATAGCATAAGAAATCTTTCTATCTGGACGAATTTGCATTGGAATTTGGAATGTAGCTCCACCCACTCTACGTGAACGAACTTCTACGTGAGGCATAACATTTGTTAATGCATCTTTCCATACTTCTAAAGCAGATTTTTCTGCATCTTGCTTTTTAGTTTCAACGATTTCTAATGCATCATAGAAAACTTTAAAAGCTGTTGATTTTTTACCATCCCACATTAAGTTGTTCACGAAACGTGTTACTAACTGATCGTTAAATTTTGGATCTGGTAAAAGTGGTCTTTTTTTGGCCGCTCTTTTTCTCATGTCTTTTCTTTAAAAGATTTTAAATTACTTTTTCTTTCCAGTTGGTGCAGGTGCTTGTCCTGGTTTTGGACGTTTTGCTCCATACTTAGATCTACGTTGTGTTCTTCCTGCAACACCCGCAGTGTCTAATGCTCCACGTACGATGTGGTAACGTACACCTGGTAAATCTTTTACTCTTCCACCTCTAACTAATACTATCGAGTGCTCTTGCAGATTGTGACCTTCTCCAGGAATGTATGCATTCACCTCGTTACCGTTTGTTAAACGAACCCTAGCTACCTTTCTCATTGCTGAGTTTGGTTTTTTAGGAGTTGTTGTGTAAACACGAGTACACACACCTCTTCTTTGAGGACAAGAATCTAAAGCAGCCGATTTACTCTTCTTAGTTATTTGGGTTCTCCCTGTTCTTACTAATTGTTGAATTGTTGGCATAATTAAATACTAAAAATTTTTACTGTTTAAAATTCCCGCTTTTTACGGGGTTGCAAATGTAGGAATTATTTTTTACTTTCCAAATCATAATTTATTAATTTTCAATATGATTGTGTTTTGGTAGTGTTTTGATTTGTATTGAGTTACAAAAAAGAAAGACAAATTCAAGCTAGCCCCGATGGGAGCAAACTACCATGTAGTGCGGACAGCGGGAACATGGTAACCAAAAATCCCCAAGTCATTCGCTACTGCAAATAAAATTTATTTTACTTTTTTTCGTTTCTTTACTGCTATGAAATTCCTTTTTGGCCTTATCCTGTGTTTTTGCTTCCAATTTTCATTGGGGCAAAACTTCTATTTAAAAATTGCCGGAACATCTGAAAAAGAAAACAATACCATTGACAGCTTACAATACGAATCTAAACACGCTACAGTTGCGCTAATTTTAGAAGAACAAAAACGTTTTGAAAGCAAATTAACAAATCAAGGTTTTTTTGATTGGTTGTTATTAGAACAAAAAAAGGTGAACGATAGCAGTTTTGTTTTTAAATACAGTTTAGGGAATTCAATAAAAAACAATAATATATATATAGGTAAACTTTCTGCCGAAGAAAAATTGCTATTACAATTAGAAAATGACACTTTAATTATTGCCACAAATGAAGTAGAGAATTTCATGAAAAGCAAAATTGCTTTGTTGGAAAAGAAAGGTTATTCTTTAGCGAATTTACAATTAGTGAGTCAACGAAAAATAGAAAACAGTTTGATATCCGATTTACAACTGAAATTAAACTCGAAAAGAAATATTACTGATATTGTTATTGTTGGTTACGATAAATTCCCAACAGGAATAAAAAAGGCAATTACCAAAAAAGCAAAAAAAGCAACTTTCAATCAAGAGAATTTAAAACAGATTAATGATGCTTTTGAAAAATTACAATTTGTTAACCAACTAAAATATCCTGAAATCTTATTCACCCAAGATTCTACCAAAATTTTCGTTTACGTTGAAAAATCAAAACCCAATAAATTTGATGGTTTTATAGGATTTTCAAACGATGACCAAAGCAAATTAACTTTTAATGGTTATTTGGATTTGCAATTGCAGAACATTTTGAATTCGGGAGAAAAATTCAATCTATATTGGAAAAACGATGGCAACAGACAAACTTCGTTTAACATTGGAACCGAATTACCTTATATTTTTAAAACACCTATCGGAATTAAAGCCAATTTGAGAATTTTTAAACAAGATTCTACTTTTCAGAATACGGTTACCGATTTGAATTTGGGTTATTATTTCTCATACAATACAAAAGCTTTTGTTGGATATCAAAAAACAAATTCCGTGGATATCCAAAATACAAATTCGTTTAGTTTGAATGATTTCACGAATACCTTCTTAACCTCGAGCTTTGAACATCTTGAATTAAATCCTGATAGTTTTATTTTTCCTGAAAAGGCAAAAGTTTTTGTGAAATTTGGGACAGGAAATAGAACGATTGCATCTCAAAAAATGAGTCAGTTTTTTACCCAGTTGGATTTGAGTTACAATGTGAGTCTGAGCACAAAAAACAGCATTTTTGTTCGAAATCAGACTTTTTATTTACAGAGTAATGATTATGTGATTAATGAGTTGTTTCGATTTGGAGGTATCAATTCGATACGAGGCTTTAATGAAAACAGCTTACAAGCCAATGCTTACACCGGAATTATCGCAGAATATCGTTATTTAGTTGCTTCTAATTTATACATACATTCCATCACCGATTTTGGCTATTTCCAAGACAAAACTTCTAATACAGAAGACCGATTATTAGGTTTGGGATTCGGATTTGGATTATTCACAAAAAATGGATTATTAAATTTGGTTTATGCCAACGGAAGCACAAGCGAGCAAGCGATAAAACTTTCTAATTCGATTGTTCACATTAGTTTTAAAACGAATTTTTAAGATTAAGCCACGGATTAAACGATTTTCACGGATTACTTTTCCATTGGGATATTTTAAAAAATCCATCTAATCCTTTAATCCGTGGCAAAACAAAACTATTGAAAATCAAAATCTATAATAAATCAAACTAAAATCCTATCTTTGCGCCATGGAAAAAGACAACCAAATATTCGGGATTAGAGCAATAATTGAAGCAATTAACGCTAAAAAGGAAATTGATAAAGTATTCGTTCAAAAAGATGCACAAGGCGACTTGATGCAAGATTTGATGAAAACAATGAAAAGAAACAACATCAACTTTTCATACGTTCCTGTTGAAAAACTAAACCGATTAACTCCAAATAACCACCAAGGTGCCGTGGCAACCATTGCTCCTATTTCTTTTGTTTTATTAGAAACTTTAGTGGAAGGCGTTATTGAAACTGGTAAAAAACCTTTATTCCTAATTTTAGATCAATTATCTGATGCGCGTAATTTTGGTGCTATCATCAGAACAGCAGAATGCACAGGTGTTGACGGAATTATTATCCAAAAACAAGGTTCGGCTCCTGTAAATGGAGATACAGTTAAAACTTCCGCTGGTGCAGTTTTTAATGTACCTATTTGTAAAGTAGATCATATCAAAGACGCCATTTTCTATTTACAAGGTTCTGGAATTAAAACCGTTGCGGCAACTGAAAAAACAGAGCAACACATTTATGACATCAACTTCAACGAAGGCGTAGCAATTATTATGGGTAGCGAAGACCGAGGAGTAAATCCTTCAGTGTTAAAAATTGTAGATGAAAAAGCAAAATTACCAATGTTTGGCACGATTGAATCATTAAATGTTTCGGTAGCTTGTGGTGCTTTTTTGTATGAAGCTTTGAGACAGAGACTTAATTAGTCAATTTTCAATGTGACAATGTGCCAATAGCTTTTGAGTAAATTAATTTTAATTGGCTAATTGACATATTGCCGAATTGACTTATTTTTTCCCTCCTAAAAACTCATACACCACTTTCATAGAAGAATTGAAGTATTCTCTAATGACTTCTTCTGGTTTTGGTGGTGGATTAAAATTTCCTTTTTCATCGAAGTTTTTCATAAATGGGTCGAGTTCTGGGTTGAAATCGGGTTTTTCCCATTCGTAGAAAATAGGTTTTGAAAATTGGGGCGTTTTTAGAACTAAAGCTAAAGCCAATCCAACAATAAATCCCGCTAAATGTCCTTCCCACGAAATACCTTCTTTTACATTTGGAAACATATACCAAACGCTTCCACCGTATAAAATTACAATGGTAAATGATAAAGCTACCAATCGATAATATTTGGTAAAAATACCTTTGAAGAAAATAAAACTTACTAAAGCATAGATTAATCCGCTGGCGCCAATGTGGTAACTTGGTCTTCCTAACAGCCAAGTTCCTAATCCTGAAAATATAATTCCGAACAGCAAAACAACAAACGATTGTTCTTTGTAAAAATATCTCAAAATAGGCAACAAGACCAATAAGGCAAACGAATTGTTCGCCAAATGCTCAATATCACCATGCAAAAAAGGACTGAATAGAATTCCTTTTAATCCATACACTTCTCTTGGATAAATTCCAAAATGCGATAAATTGTCTTGAAATTGCAATTCGTACCAAAAAACTGACCATAAAGTCATCACAAAAAACAACGGTAAAAAAATGACCGCTTTTGTAAACTGAAAAGGATTATCGTGCTGTTTTTTCATATTGATTTGAATTCAAAGATAAAGCCAAAAATATTTCTATGCACATTTGTCATAAAATTGTAATTTTACGTCATGAATCGACCATTAGCCGAACGCATTCGCCCACAACAATTATCGGATTACATCAGCCAATTGCATTTAGTTGGGCCTGAGGGTTCGTTGACGCAACAAATTGCCAAAGGATTAATTCCAAGTTTGATTTTATGGGGACCTCCAGGAACTGGAAAAACTACCTTGGCACAAATTATGGCGCAAGAAAGTAAACGTCCGTTTTACCAACTGAGCGCGATACATTCGGGTGTTAAAGACATTCGTGAAGTAATTGAAAAAGCGAAGCAAAGTAGTGGTTTGTTTACCGCAAAAAATCCGATTTTATTCATTGATGAGATTCATCGTTTTAGTAAATCTCAACAAGATTCATTGTTGACAGCGGTCGAAAAAGGTTGGGTAACTTTGATTGGTGCCACAACTGAAAATCCGAGTTTTGAGGTCATACCCGCTTTATTGTCAAGATGTCAGGTTTACGTATTGAATGCGTTTACCAAAGACGATTTGGAAGCCTTGTTACATCGTGCTATGAAAACTGATGTTCAGCTACAAAATAAAAACATCCAATTAAAAGAAACAGAAGCATTGTTAAGACTTTCAGGTGGCGATGGACGTAAATTATTGAATATTTTCGAATTGGTAATTAATGCTACAGAAAGTGATACCATTGAAATTACGAATGAAAAAGTAATGCAATTGGTACAAAAGAACACAGTGTTGTATGACAAAACAGGTGAACAACATTATGATATTGTTTCGGCTTTTATCAAATCAATTCGAGGAAGCGACCCAAATGGCACTGTTTATTGGTTGACTCGAATGATTGAAGGTGGCGAAGATGTAAAATTCATTGCTCGAAGAATGCTAATTTTAGCCAGTGAAGATATAGGAAATGCCAACCCAACAGCTTTTATCATGGCAAATAATGCTTTTCAAGCGGTGGCAACTATTGGTTATCCAGAAAGTCGTATTATTTTGAGTCAATGTGCGATTTATTTAGCAACTTCGGCAAAAAGTAATGCTAGTTATATGGCTATTGGCAAAGCGCAACAAATGGTAAAACAAACTGGCGATTTACCGGTTCCTATTCATTTACGAAATGCACCCACCAAATTAATGAAAGAGTTAGGTTATGGAGAAGAATACAAATACTCGCACGATTTCCCTAACAACTTTGCCGAACAAGAATTTTTACCAACTGAAATTTCTGAAACTAAATTCTTTGAACCAGGCGAAAATGCTCGTGAGAAAGAATTACGTCAGTTTTTAAAGAATCGTTGGAAGGATAAGTATGGATATTGATTCAGTGTTCAGTATTCAAAATTAAAACTTAACCTCCACTTTTTCAGAAAGTAATTTATCTCCTTCATAATATTCAAAAAACCAGCTGTTACTTTTCTTTATTAAAACACCGGTTAGTAATCCTTTCTTTGCTATAAAAACTGAATCAACTGAAGTTTTATGAATAACAAAAATAGTTTCAGGAATTCCATTTACTAATTTATATCCTAATGAGGTAGGAATGGCAAAAAGTTGATTTTCATTTACAACATTTGCTGTGTTAATTTTTTCTTCAGAAGCAACAACGGAAACTTCTTTTGTTGTAGGAATTACAGTAGCCTTAAAATTTAAAAGACCACGCATACTAATTAATGCTTCTCTGAAAGATTCTTTATACGCCTTTTCATATTCTTTGCTTCTAGATTCGCCTTGTTTACTTGCCAATACTAATTTGTTTTGACAATCTTTTATTTCAAAAATAATTTTGGTATATAACATATTGCTCTTTTCTAAAACATTTAAGTATAAACCAGAACATCTATTTGCAGCTAATTCAGACGGAAATTCTTCGGTATCGTAAATAACGGTAAAACCTTCATTTTCAAAGAATGACTTAGTTATTGCATTTAAATTATATTTGTTTTCTTCTTTAAAAAAATCAAACTTTTTAGGTACAATAACATATTTATAATTATCCTGAGCAAAGGAAAAGGAGTAAATAAACAAAACCAACAATAAAACAATTTTCTTCATAACTATAATATATTTTTTAATTCTAATAAATGATTCACTTGTAAAACAGGCTTTTCAACAGTAATGTTATGTTCGTTAAAAAAAACTGCTTCAATTCCTGCTTCAATGGCTCCAACTACATCAGCCTCATAACTATCGCCTATCATAATACTTTCCTCTCTAGAAGCATTTGCCAAAGATAAAGCAAAATCAAATATATCTCGATGTGGTTTTTTTACACCTGCAATTTCAGAATTTGTAATTGTTTCAAAATAATGTCCAATATTGGAATTTTCAAGTTTCCTAGTTTGAACAGAAGCAAAACCGTTAGTTATAATATGTAATTTATATTTAGGCTTAAGATACTCTAACAGTTCAATGACCCCATCAAATAAATGATTAAACTCGGGTAAATATTTTATATATTCATCGGATAGTAGATCAATTAATGCATCAGAAACCTCCAATTGCAATGCATCGAAAACGTCTTTTAAACGATAATAGCGCAAATCCTCATGTGAAATTTGATTTACTTGATATAATTTCCAATAATGCTGATTGCGGGGAATATATATACTTAGAAAATCAGTTAAATTGATATTCAAACCTTGCTGTTTAAAAATCGTATCAAACGCAAAAGCAGAATTTTTATCGAAATCCCAAAGCGTGTGGTCTAAATCGAAAAAGAGATGTTTTTTATGATGGAATGATTGCAATGCTAACCTATTTGAATGATTAAAAAAAGCCCAAACGAATGGGCTTCTAACTTATTTACTTTGAGAAATAATTTCGGCGTTTTCGATGTGGTAAATCCAATCTTCCACATCGGTTTCGTTGTATCTAAAAGTTCCTTTTAAAGTTACATACGTATCTGTTTTTAACTTTGGAAAAGCACCCCCTTTAAACTTAATTCCCGCAATTGTTTCTGGTCCTGATTTTCCACAGAAGAAACAAGCAGCAAAAACATTTTTACTCAACGCATAATTTTTGTTATCAATTGGCACAATGAATCCGCTCATAAAAACGGTTTTCTTTTGCATCATTTTTAACTTCATATTCACTTGTGGAAATTCTACTTCACCATACGTTGCGTGTTTTTTTCGAACGTATTTGATATCCCCTAACATTTTCCATGTCAAGGTATCTGCTATTGTAATATTACTTTTTGATTTTACTTCTGAAATCGAACTATTACTAAAGCTCATCAACGAAATAAAAACTAAAAGAGCTAGACTTAATTTAATATAATTACGCATTTGCTAATGTTTTTGAAATATTTAGGTTGTATGCTTTCACGGCTGGAATTAACGCTGCAATAAAGCCCACAAATATAGTTAGTAAAAATAAAGTTCCTTCTTTTTTCCATAGAAATTCATATGGATTGAAACTCATTTTAAAATCTTCTTCAGCTGAGTTAGAAAGCATACTTAATGCTACTCTACCCAAAATCGTACCAAAAACAAATCCCACTACACACAAAAGCAAACTTTCAATCATCACTACTTTTAAAAGTTGTAATCTTTTGGCTCCGTTGACACGCATTAAGGCAAATTCGTTTTGGCGTTCTTTTAAGGTATTGTACAAGGCAATAAAAATCGAAATTCCTGAAATCAACATAATGCCATAAGCCAAATATTGCAAAGCTGAAATTCCAATCCCGAATAAAGAAAACAAACGATTGACTTCGATTGCAGGTGAAGAAACTTGCATTTTAGTATTTTGTGCGATGATTCTTGGCCAAGTTACAATTCCCATTTTATTACGGAATTTTAGCAAAACAGCTGTTATTTCCATGCCAGGTTCATCTAAAGTCATATCAGCTTCTTCTTGATGTTCTTCTCCCTCTACATGAACATGACCTTCTTCGCCATGTGCTGGGTTTTCGGTTTCTTCATGTCCACCGTGCATTTGCCAAACACTTGGAATCGTACATAAAATCAAATTATCAACTACTTTTCCAGTTGGTTTTGCAATTCCGACAACTTTATATGCGTAATGGTCGTGCAATTCACCTTCAGCCGCATCGCCATGCGAACCGAAAAACTCATCCCCAATTTTTAAACTTAATTTTTGAGCGATATCACTTCCGAGTACCACCTCAAAATTCTTTTCAAATAGTTTTCCTTCTGCAATTTTTGCTCCATATTTTTCTAAATAATCTGGAGTTGTACCCAAGATTTTATAACCTCGATAGTTATCCCCAAAAGCTAACGGAATCGCTTTTTGAACAAAAGGATGATGCATCCAAACTTTTGCCGAATCGTAGCTAATATTTCCAGTTGGTGAATCTACTTGGTAAACTGATGATAAAATCAATTGCAACGGACTTCCTTGCGCACCCATTACCAAATCTACTCCATCAATATTACTTGAAAATTTTTCTTCAAATTGCTTTTCAACCAAAATTAAAGTCGTTATGATTGCAACACTTGAGGTTAACAAAATAACACTCAAAATAGTATTTAATGGTTTAAACCATATATTTTTCCATGCTAATTTTGTAATCATATTAAAGTGATTTTATTGATGAATTTTTCTTTAATTCGGCTGTCGTGCGTCACAATTAATAAAGCAGCTTTGTATTCTTTGGATAAAGAAGTCAGCAATTCAATTACTTTTTCTGCATTTTTATCATCTAAACTCGATGTTGGCTCATCAGCTAAAAGTACTTTAGGCTCGTTCATTAAAGCACGAGCAATGGAAACGCGTTGTTGTTGTCCTATACTCAATTGCGCTGGTAATTTAGCGGCTTGATTTTCAATACCTAATTGTTCTAATAATTTCTTAGCGCGTTTGGTATGTTTTTTACCTGTTGCTAACCAACTTGCCATTTCTAAATTTTCCAAAACAGTTAATGCTGCAATAAAATGGGATTTTTGAAAAACTACACCAATATGCTTACCTCGAAATTTATCGGTTGCTTTTTCTGAAAGTGCTACGATATCGGTTTTATCAATTTCGATTTCGCCTTTAGCAGGTTTTAACAATCCTGCTAAAATATGCAAATAGGTAGTCTTACCTTTACCCGAATCGCCAGTAATTAACAAGGTACTTCCTGCTTGGCAATACAGATCTGGAAAGATAAATTCTTGCTCTTTACTGTAAGAAAATCGTATGTTTTTTGTACTTATCATTTGTGTTATAGCATAAATTTAGTGTTGCAAGATAACAAAATAGCTTAAAAAATTTCTTAAATATTTTTTAACAAAAAAACCTTGCAAACAATTAATTTCACAAGGTTTATTTGCTTTAATTTTAACTATTATTCATCGCCATGTGTACACAATCCTACAATGGTATGAAAAGTATCATGTAAACCATTTAAAGCTTTTGTGATTTTGTCGTCAGAAGCTTTTGATTTTACTAATTTATCTAATGCTTTACTATCTTTTGCTAATTTATTGACAGCCGCCACAATTTCTTTTTTATTGAACTCAGCTGGAATTTTTGCCATTTTTAAAGCATTTGCTTTTTCAGCCATTTCAGCGCTTCTTTCTTTAATTGGCTGTAAGTTTCCTTCTTCACTTGGGTGAAACGTTTGTGACATTACTTTGTGAAACGTTTTAATTTCTGGCCATGCAGCAAAAGTATCTGGTTTTGGCATTGCTGCTTTGTATCTTTTACTTACTTCTGTCCAGTTTACTACATTCCATAAAGCAGCTAAATAATCAGCTCTTTTGTTTTGGTATTTTAAATAATACGCGTGTTCCCAAACATCGATTCCAAAGATTGGCGTACCTTTTACTTCAACAACATCCATTAACGGATTATCTTGATTTGGTGTTGAACTTACTACAAGTTTTCCTTCTTTCGTAACAACTAACCATGCCCAACCCGAACCAAAACGACTCGCTCCTGCAGCGTTTAATTTTTCTTTTAAAACATCTAAACTTCCAAAAGTCTCATTAATAGCTTTTTCTAAATCAGCCGACATTTTAGTGTTTTTTTCAGGTGTCAAAACCGACCAAAACAATTCGTGGTTGTAATGTCCGCCTGCGTTGTTACGAACAGCAGGAGTCATTGTAGAAACTTTTGCAAAAATTTCGTTTAAACTTAATTTTTCATCAGCTGTTCCTGCTAATGCTGTATTTAGATTTTTTACATAAGCAGCATGATGCTTGCTGTAGTGAATTTCCATTGTTTGTGCATCTACAAATGGCTCCAAAGCATTATAAGCATAAGGTAAAGCCTTTTGTGTAAACTGAGCCGATGCTGTTAGAGTTACTAAAAGTGTGGCAACTAAAAGTTTTATATTCTTCATGATATTTTAATTTTTGATAAAAATACGGCTTATCAATTAGATAAAAAATTAAGAATTCTTAAAATTTACATAATTGTTGGTTTAAACACAGAGAGTACAAAGAAAAATTTATTGAAAAACCATGTAACTATGTGTTAATTTATTTTTTAAACACATAGACACATAAGTTAAAGATTGTGTATAAAAGTCGTTTCACTCTGACATTAGAAAATCATAGAATCAAGTTTGCTATGTGACTATGTGTTTGATTGTTTTTTTAAACACATAGACACATAAGTTTATGTTTGCGTGCAAAAGTCGTTTCACTATAACAATAGATAAACATAGCTTTATTGTAAATTTCTGTAGATTTCATTTACAAATGTTTTTTGCCCTTCTTTGAAAATATTTTTACAGTTAAAATTTATCAAAATTCCTTTTGGAGCATTGAGTAAATTCATATAAGTTAGAATTTGAGAATCAAAAACTTTATGCATTTCTAGAGTAGATTTCAGTTCTACAACAATAAGATTTTCAATATACAAATCGCATCTTAAACTAGCTTCCAATTGATTACCTTTATAAATAATTGGTACTTTTTTCTCTGTGTGAAAATTTATTTTCCTCAATCGTAACTCTTCTTTCATACATTCATGATAAACCGATTCTAACAAACCCGCTCCCAAATTTTTATGCACTTCAATTGCCGCTCCAATTATCTGAAACGACAAATCATCAATTCCTTTTTTTGTCATAATAAAAAAACTATGTGACTATGTGTTTGGAAAAAATCAAAAAATCCCTTCATCCTGAAAACTCAAATAACCATTTTCGGTGATGATAAGATGATCTAATACTTGAATTTCTAATGTTTGTCCAGCTTCTTTGACTCTTTTGGTGATTTTTAAATCGGCTTCACTGGCGATTAATTTTCCTGATGGGTGATTGTGGGAAAGAATTAAACCGGTAGCATTTTGTTCGAATGCTATTTTGAAGATAATACGAATATCAACAATGGTTCCAGTGATGCCACCTTTTGAGAGTTGGGCTTTGTAGATGACTTTATTGGAGTTATTGAGATATAATACCCAAAATTCTTCGTGAGGCAATTCGCCAATAATGGGTTGCATGATATCGAAAACCGCTTTACTGGAAGTGATTTTTTTGAGTTCAATGGCGTCTTCGGCCCTGCGTCTTCTTCCTAATTCTAAAGCTGCGGCAATGGAAATAGCTTTGGCTTCTCCTATTCCTTTGAATTGCATGAGCTGGGAAACCGACATTTTTCCTAACGTATTCAGATTGTTTTCGGATGTAGCTAAAATGCGTTGGCACAATTGTACCGCACTCTCATTACGAGAACCGGAACCAATTAAAATAGCAAGTAATTCAGAATCGGATAAGGTAGATTTACCTTTTAGAAGAAATTTTTCACGTGGGCGATCATCTTCAGCCCATTGGTTGATTGGCGTGTACATAAAAATTTATTTTGGCGTTTATGAGAACAAAAATAATTGAAAAAAATGGAATGGCAAAATTATTGATGGGTGAAGGAAGACGGATGATAGATGATGGGTGAAGGAAGTTGGAGGTCGGAGGATTTTTTTCAATTTTAGAAGGATTGATACTAAATTCAGTTGAAAATACGTTTTATAAAAAATTAGCACATGAAATTTACTGGAATCATTTTATTGTCTTTTTTATTTCTGAATTGTAAAAAAGAAACCTTTAAAACGGAAATAGCGCAACAGATTGAATCAAAAACAGAAATCGAAGCAATTGAAAACCCAACTGATTTTTATGAAAAATTATCCAATGCAGCGCTTTCGATAATTGATCCAGAAGTGGTTTACACGCCGGCTTATGTTGGGATAAAATATCCAAATGGTGATGTTCCTGCAAAAACGGGAGTTTGTACCGATGTGGTGATTCGTGCCTATCGAAAACTAGGAATTGATTTGCAAAAAGAAGTGCATGAAGACATGAAAGACAACTTTTCCTTGTATCCCAATTTAAAAAAATGGGGTCTAAAAACCACAGATAAAAATATCGACCATAGAAGAGTTCCGAATTTAGAAGTTTTCTTTGCTCGAAAAGGAAAAACTTTATCCATTACACAAAATCCAAAAGATTACAAAACTGGTGATTTAGTCACTTGGATGATTGGCGATAAATTGCCACACATTGGAATTGTAACACATATAAAATCAGAAAATGGAAACCCTATGATTGTACACAACGTAGGAAGCGGACAAGTTTTAGAAGATTGTTTGTTCAGTTGGAAAATTGTGGGGCATTATAAATACGGCAATTAGACAATTTTCAATGTACCAATTAAATCTCGAGTAAAATTGACACATTGACTAATTGGCATATTGGCTAATTGATTAATCCTTTCACCTCATCAAAATTCAATCCGCCGTAATTTCCTGAACTCATTAATAATAAAGCTGAATTTTCTAAATTTTGGCTGAATAAAAAATCTTTGAATTCGGTTGGGTTGGTGTAAATAATTAAATCTTCTCTTTGGAACGATTGGGCAATTTGGTCATACGTTACTTCTTCCAAACGTTTGATTTTTACGGCATCGGGCGAATAGAAAACTACGGCAACATCCGCTGCGTCTAATGCTCCTTGGTATTCTTTTAAGAACTCGGCATTTAAACTACTATAGGTGTGCAATTCTAAACAAGCGACTACTTTTCTATCTGGATATTGTGCTTTTACCGCTTTTGTCGTGGCAGAAACTTTACTTGGTGAATGTGCAAAATCTTTATACGCGACTTTAGTAGCACTTTCGGCAATTTTTTCTAATCGTTTGGAAGCGCCTTTGAAACTAGCGATGGCTTCGTAAAATTCGGCTTCGTCAACGCCCATGCATTGGCAAATCCATTTGGCACCTGCTAAATTGCTTAGGTTGTGTGCTCCGAAAACTTCAATTGGCATTGGTCCTTCTGGCGTATCTAATAAAGTTGTTCCGTTTTCAACGGTGTAACTTGGGGTTTGATAAGCTATTTTTCGGATTTGATTTTCCGTTTCTTCGGCTACTGCTTTTACGGCTTCGTCTTCTTCGTTGTAAACTAAAATACCGCCACGCGTGATTTGATTAGCGAAAATTCTAAACTGTTCCACGTAATTATCAAACGTAGGAAACACATTGATATGATCCCAAGCAATTCCTGATAACAAGGCAATATTGGGTTGGTACAAATGAAATTTTGGTCGCAAATCGATCGGAGAAGTCAAATATTCATCGCCTTCTAATACGATAAAATCATTATCTTCAGTTAAATGTACCATCGTATCGAAACCTTCTAACTGTGCTCCTACCATATAATCCACTTCGATATTGTGATAATGCATCACATGTAAAATCATCGAAGTAATCGTCGTTTTTCCATGTGAACCACCAATAACTACTCGGGTTTTATTTTTCGATTGTTCGTATAAAAATTCAGGATACGAATAAATCTTCAAGCCTAATTCTTGTGCTTTCAACAATTCTGGATTATCCGCTTTGGCGTGCATTCCTAAAATAATCGCTTCAATATCGGTTGTGATTTTTTCGGGAAACCAACCTTCTTCTTTTGGTAACAATCCTTTTTTCTCCAAACGCGATTTTGAAGGTTCAAAAATAGCGTCATCGCTACCCGTTACATGATATCCTTTGTTGTGTAAGGCTAATGCTAAATTGTGCATGGCTGCTCCGCCAATGGCTATGAAATGTGTTCTCATCTTTATAGTTTATGAGTTGAAAAGTTCATGAGTTTAAGAGTTTAGGCACATTGCCTATTAGACTATTAAACCTATAACCTTTTAACCTATTTTTCAAATTGTTCTTTTAACTTATTTGCTTTCGCTTTATCTTTCAGTTTGTTCAAATATAAGTCATATAATTTTTCGAAAGTGGTTTTTGAATTCCCAATTTCGTGCGCTTTTTTATAATGGTTTTCCGCTTTTGCATAACGTTTAAAATACACATCGATATATCCTTTTGCTAAAAACCCATCGACTTTTGAAAGCAGCATTAACTCATCAGCATATTTTTGTGCTTTTTTTTCGCTTCCACCTATCATAGCGGGTAATTCAATGTATAACATAACTAATGCCCAACGGGTTTCAATATGTTTTGAATCTAATTTAGCTGCTGTAAGAAACGACTCTTCAACTTCATCTATCATTCCTAAAGCTTTGAATTTATTGGATTCTTTAGCTTTCATTCCTAATGCGCCACCATATTTGTACCAATAATTGGCAATTTTTGGATAAGTAACTTTTAGTTTTCTATAATTTGTAATCGCGGCATCCCAATCTTTTTGATGACCCGCAATATCACCAAGATATTCAATGGCTCTTGCATGGTTCGGTTGCGCTTTTAAATGTTCGGAAAATAGTTTTTCGGATTCGGTATATTTTTTTTGCGCATACAATTTCTCAGCCTTTTCAAACGTTGATTGTGAAAAGACTGAAAACGAAATCAATAGAAAAAAGATTTGAATAATTTTCATTTTTCAAAAATAGTGAAATGATTTTAGTTAATTTTACTTACAAATAATTTATTTTAATTACGTCCCAACCTTTTTATATTTTTTACACTCTTTATATAAAAACCAACTATTATGCGCAAAATATTATTATTAATCTTATTAGTTAATTCGTTCAATTTATATAGTCAGTATGATGATAAGTGGAAAGAAATTTATAGATATGAATTGGACGGAAAAGTTAAATCTGCTCAAGAAAAAGTTCAAGAAATTTACAAAAAAGCAAAGCGAAAAAATGATGAAACGCAAATAATCAAATGTTTTTTCTATTTATCAAAATTTGAACAAGTTTTTGATGAAAAAGCTCAGTCTACAATTATAAATAATCTTCAGAAAGAAATTAATGAAGCCAAACCTGTTTCAAAAGCTGTATTACAATATGTTTACATAATCATTATAGATGAATATTACCAAAGAAATAATTACAACATTAACAAAAGAACCAATTTAGAAAATCAAAAAAACAAAGATTTTTTGACGTGGACAGAAGCTGATTTTAATGCTCAAATAGAAAAAAACTATGATAATCTCTTGTCAAATGAGAACGAATTAAGAAATACAAGTATTGAAAAAATTAAAGAAATTTTTGATATTTCATCAAGTGTAGATATAAAAAACTTTAGCGTTTATGATTTTCTAGCTCAAAAAAAAGGCGACCATCTTAAGTCTACAATTACTTCCTGGAAACAAAAAAAATCAATTGATTTTAAATCAGAGATTGAAATTTTTTATGAAAATCCTGATTCTTTTGTAAAATACAATATAAAAAAATTAGAGGATGATAACTTAAAAAAATTAATAACCCTTTTACAAAACAATGAAAAATATTATCTGAATCAGAAGAATTATGAAAAATTAGATTTCGCATATTATGAAAGACTAAAATTCATAAAAGAAACCTTCTGGGATGAAGAATTTTATCTAAAAAAAGCTACTTCTTTAGAAAAAAGGACTACCAATCTATTTTTAAAACAACTTTTAAGAGTAGATAGAGCTTGGCATTATTATAATAAAACACATAAAAAAGGCGAATTCAATTCGTATACTAGTACATTAAAACTCGTAGATACTATTTTAAATACAAAAGTTAACGTAAATGCATTAGCAGAAGCTGAAAAAATAAAAATTGAAATCAACAATAAACATTTAGAAATTACATTACCTAAAACAAGCTATCCTAAACAAAATAATAGGGCTTTTGTAAATTTTAAAAATATTGATTCACTTACTATTTCTTATTATGAATTACCACAAAAACTAAATTATCTTTTTAAGAATAATTACTATTATAACAATACTGAAAAACTTAATAAAGATTCAATAATCAATGCATTTTTATTGAAAAACAAAGTGTTTAAAACACAAAAAGTAGTACTGCCAAACAAACGTGATTATTTTGAATATTCTACCGAAGTTTTATTAGAAAAATTAGATGTTGGCAATTATTTAATTTATATCGAAACACCAAACGATACCATTTCTAACAAAAAAGTATTTGCTTTTGATATTCTTCAAGTTACTAATCTGTATGTAATTGAAGATAACGAAGAAAACAAAGATGGCTTTTACATTTATGATAGGAAGCTAGGAAAACCATTAGAAGATGTAAAAATTGCTAGTGAGGAGGAAAACATAAAAACGAATGCTAATGGAAATGCCTATTTTAAACATAAATGGAGAATAAAGGACAAAAAATATAGCAATGATATTTTAATCACTTCTAAAAATGATTCCTTATCTATAAATTACAATAGAAACTTTTTATCTACAAATGAAATTAATAATAAATCGGTAGATGATTATGAAAATTGGGAAGCAAAAGCAATGATATACTTTGACCGTGCTATATACAGACCCGGACAAAAAATGTTTTATAAAGGTGTTATCATCCAGAAAAAAGACGCTGTTAAAAATGTGGTGCCATTTGTTACTGTTCATGTTACAATTTCTGACGTTAACAATACCAAATTAAAAGAATATGATGTTCAAACAAATGAATTTGGAAGTTTTTCTGGCGAATTTGACATTCCAAAAAACACCTTAACGGGAGAATTCAGCATAGAAATTGAAGAACCTGACAACTATGAACAAGATTCAAAATACTATAATAAAAAAGAAGAGGAACATGAATTTTGGGACAACGTTGATTTTGAAAGTTACACCGAATTTAAGTTCAAAGTAGAAGAATACAAACGCCCAACATTTGAAGTTAACTTTGATGAAATTAAAGAAAATTACACAATTGGCGACACCATTACTATTAAAGGAAATGCAAAAGCACTAGCTGGAAATAATCTTACCAATGCAAAAATCGCTTATACGGTTTCGAAAAACTGTTACAGTAAAACAAAAAGCATTCCTTATCAACAAAACTTTATTAATTCTGAAGGTACTACAGATGAAAATGGAAATTTTGCGATACAATTTATGGCAACTGAACCAACAATTGCAAATGAAGAAATTGAAACATTAAATTTCTCAATCAATGTTACAGTAACAGATATACAAGGAGAAACTAGAACTGCCTCTCAAAGTATTGCTGTAGGTAAAGAAATGTTGAAACTTAACTTAAAAGTCAATTGGGAATTAATTTCAGAAGACAATAACAAACTAAATATAAGTGCAACTACATTAAATAACTACCCTATTGATACAAAAGGTAAAATAAAGATTTATGAACTTAAAAAGAAAAGTTTCTTAAAAAAACGACAAAATGATATTCCTGAAATACAAACGCTTACAAAAAATGAATTTCAGAATTTATTTCCTCATGAACCATTTGATGAAACTGATGAAGAAGTTCAAGAAGTTCTTGTAAAAACCATTTCTTTTGACACGAAAATAACCAAAGAAATAACATTAGACTTTTTAAAAAACTATAGAAATTCTAAATTTAAAATCGTTGCTGAAGCTTATGATTTAAAAAACAATTTAATTACAAACCAAAGAGAAATTAGTGTTAAATCAAAACAATTTCCTTATTCCGAAAAAGAACTTTTTACGTTTAAAGATATTTCTGAATCAAAATCTAAAGATTACACTATTGAAATACAATCCATTATTCCTGATTTATATATAACTTCTCGTTTTTATGTTGACGAAAACATGACGAATGATGTTAAAACGATTCAAATGATAAATGGTAAAGCTGTTTTTAAATACAATAAAGACTTAAAATTTACAGATAATATAACTTTCCATTTTTCTACTATATGGGAAAATGAAGGTTATGAAAAATTGCATCAAATTAAAAATAACACAACCGAAAATAAATTACAAATTGAAATTGAGAGTTTACGAAACAAAATAGAACCTGGAAGCACAGAAAATTGGTCTTTTAAAATTACTAATCCAAAACTTCAGGCTGAAATTTTAGCCAGCATGTATGATAGTTCTTTAGATCAATTTGCCAAAAGCTATTGGGATGATTTTATTTTTCAAGTGAATAATTCGTATCCGAATACTCCACAAATAGTAAGCTACCAGCAAAATAGCTATTTAAACTTAAACAAATTTAGCACACAAAGAAATCATTATGCGATTTTCAAAAGAAATCCCGAACTATATTGGTTTGGATTTGATTTTAATGACCCTAAAAACAATTATACTCTTAAAAATTATCAGAGAAGAATAAGTAATGTAAATGAAATTCCTAAAAACTCTAAATTTATAACTGGAATCATTTCAGATGAACTTGGCCCTATTGCAGGAGCAAATGTATACATCAAAGGAACCAACAGAGGCACTACAACCGATTTTGATGGCGAGTTTTCTATTGAGGCAGCTAACGGAGAAATTATTGTAGTTAGTTATACTGGTAAAAAACCAGAGGAAATATCGGTAGAGCAAGCAAAAAATTTAGAAATAAATTTAAAAGACGATTCTCATAATTTACAAGAAGTAGCTGTCGTAGGTTATGGAATAACAAAAAAAGAAGCATTCACGGGAACAGCTACAAGTGTTTATATGAACATGGAAGAATCTTATGATGGCTATTTATCAAAAGCTCTTAGAGGAGAAGTTGCTGGTATCTATGTTAATGGTGGCTCAGGTGCACCTGGTAGTAATGATACTATTCGTATTCGCGGTTTTGGTTCTATAAACGGAAACAAAAATCCACTTTATGTTGTTGATGGCGCTCCTTACAATCTAGATGTTAGTAATATAAATCCTTCAGACATTGAAAATATTACTGTATTAAAAGATGCAGCTGCAACTTCAATCTATGGTTCTAGAGGTGCAAATGGCGTTATTTTAATCACAACTAAAAACGGTTTAAAAGAATTAACCCAAGTTAAAACTAGGAGTAACTTCAACGAAACTGCTTTCTTTTATCCTCACATAAAAACGGATAGTAACGGAAAATTTTCTTTCCAATTTACCACTCCTGAATCCTTAACTAAATGGAAATTACGCTTATTTGGTCACAATAAAAATTTAGAATCTGGCTATTTTGAATCGAGCATTATTTCGCAAAAAGATGTTATGATTCAAACCAATATGCCTCGTTTTGTTCGTGAAAAAGATGAGATTACGTTAACAGCTAAAGTGGTTAATTTAACTCAGGAAATAAAATCAGGAAATGCCATGTTATTGCTATTTGATGCAACCACTATGCAATCTATTGATGCAATTGCTAATAATAGTTCTAATGTAAAAGCTTTTAATTGTAAATCAAAAGAAAGTGTTCATGTTTCTTGGACAGTTACAATACCAGAAGGAGTTCAAGGATTACAATATAAAATAGTAGCTAAATCAGGTAATTTCTCAGACGGAGAGGAAAACATATTACCCGTAATGAGCAATAAAGTCTTACTTACAGAAAGTATTCCGATTTGGGTTAAAGGCAATTCAAAAAAAGAATATGTTTTTGATAACCTTACAAACAATGATTCTAAAACTTTAAAAAACCATTTATTTACTTTAGAATATACTTCAAACCCAACATGGCTTGCTCTTCAATCATTACCTTATTTGATGGAATATCAACACGAATGCGCAGAGCAAACTTTTTCAAGGTATTATGGAAACTTTATAGCAACTGAAATTATTTCAAGTAATCCAAAAATAGCTTCTTTGTTTGAATCTTGGAAAACTAATCCAAAAGCAGTGTCAAAACTTACTCAAAACGAAGAATTAAAGTCTATTGTTTTAAATGAAACTCCATGGCTATTAGATGCCGAAAATGAAGAACTAAAAAACAAACGTTTAGCGCTACTGATGGATTTAAACACCATGAAAGAATCGCAAGACAAAACCATCAAAAAAATAGAAGAAAAACAATTAGCTTCTGGTGGATTTGCATGGTTCGATGGCGGAGATGAAAATATTTTTATCACCCAACATATTATTTCTGGATTTGGACATTTAAGTAAAATGTTCCCTGAAAAAAAATCGGAATTTAAAAATATAGCTTCAAAAGCAATTCCTTATTTAGATAGTAAATATATAAGTCAAAGTACACTTAAAAATGAACGTATTAATTATTACGCATATTCCAACTTACATTATTTATATGCTAGAAGTTTTTATATAGAAGAATTTCCAATTTCTAAAAAAATAGATTCTATTATTGACGTTCAAAAAGTGGAGTTTAAAGCCAATTGGATAAACTATACTTTATACCAAAAAGGTTTGTTAGCTTTAACGATGAATCGATTTGGTGATAAAAAATTCGCAGAGAAAATCATTACAAATTTAAAAGAAACTGTTGCTAGAAATGATGATTTTGGTATGTACTGGATTGAAAACAAGAATGGGTATTATTGGTACCAATCGGCAATAGAAACTCAAGCTTTATTGATAGAAGCCTTTTCCGAAATAGAAAAAGACAAAAAGTTTGTAGATGAAATGAAGGTTTGGTTATTAAAGCAAAAACAATTAAAACATTGGCCAACTACAAAAGCTACAACTGAAGCCATTTATGCCTTATTATTACAAGGAACTGACTGGACAAGCATTAAAGACAATACCAAATTTAAAATGGGTAACGAAAAAGTATTGACAAAAAAACTATCAGAAAAAGATAAAGATGCAAGTACAGGTTATATTAAAATGAATTGGAAACCTGAAGAAATTTCGAAAGAAATGGGGCAGATATCGATTGAAAACAAATCGAATGTTGCTGGTTTTGGTGGATTATATTGGCAATATTTTGAAGATTTAGAAGCGATAAAATCGGATAGTACCTCAACGCTTTCAATTACAAAAAATCTTTATAAAAAAACCAAAACTACAGAAGGAGACAAATTGGTTAACCTAAATTCTGAAAATGTAAAAATTGGGGATTTAATTACCATTCGACTCATAATTAAAACGGATAATGATTTAGAATTCGTTCATTTAAAAGATTTAAGAGCATCTTGTTTTGAACCTGTTGATGTAATTTCGAAGTATGAATGGAAAGATGGCATTAGTTTTTACAGAAGTACGAAAGATGTAGCCACCCATTTCTTCTTTGATAAAATTAAAACAGGAACCTATGTTTTGGAATATGATGTTAGAGTAAATAATTCAGGAGTATTTAATGACGGAATTGCAACTATACAAAGCATGTATACGCCAGAATTTTCAAGTCACTCCATAAATACAAAACTCAATATTCAAAAGTAAACCATAAAAAAACGTCCCGAATAATCGGGACGTTTTAATTTTATTGTATTTGAAAATTACTTCACAATTGTCATTTCGTCTACAATATGTTTAGCTCCTGAGAAATTCTCAATAACCCATAACACATAACGAATATCAACGTTGATTGTTCTTTGTAATTTTTTGTCAAAGATTACGTCACCTGCCATCGCTTCGATGTTTCCGTCGAATGCTAAACCAATTAACTCTCCTTTTCCATTTAATACTGGAGAACCTGAATTTCCACCTGTAATATCATTATCAGTTAAGAAACAAACGTGTAAAGAACCGTCTTTATCTGCATAACGACCATATTCTTTTTTAGCGCTCATATCTAATACTTTAGTAGGTAAATCAAATTCTAAATCACCTTTTTTGTATTTTTTAACCTGACCTGCTAATGTAGTGTAGTTATTAATAGTTGCATCATTACGTTTGTCTGCAGGTAAAGAACGAACTTTTCCATAAGTTAAACGCAACGTTGAATTTGCATCTGGATATTTGATTTCACCAATTTTAGATTCTCTTAATCCTTCTACTAATAAACGGAAAGACGCTCCAAAATCGTTTTGTGCTTTCATTAACTCTTCACTTCTTTTTCCAAAATGAGTTGTTAAATCATTAGATAAAGCATATAAAGGATCATTAACTAATAAAGCTTCTGTTGGTAAATCTAAAAATGCTTTTACTTTTTCTTTTGAAGTAAAAATACTTAAATCGAAAGCAGCATTTACATATTTAGTGAAATCTCCGTTGTTCTCTTTAGCTAATTTTTCAACCATTGGAGCTAAAGTATAACCTGCCTTTTTGCTATATAAACTTAATTGTGCAGCTAAAATATCTTTCTCCGCAGGAATGTGTAATTCTTTGTACATTTCATCTACCATTTCTAAAATAGCTGGAGCCATTTCAGCACGTTTAGCAGCGTCAGCTTTAACGTAAGCATCGAATTGTCTTCCTAAACCTCTACTAACAGTTCCAAAAGCAGAAGTTCTGAATAATTGTTGTAAATAATTATCATGACGCGATTTTTCATTCGTCATAGCATAATATTTATTGATTGTAGGAACTACATTACCATATTTAGCTTTGTTAGCTGGTTGGTTTGCCCATTTGTGGAATTTAGCTTCTTGAGCTGCTTTCGTTTTAGCTGTACCAAATTTTGATAACGCATCAATCATTCCTTGACGGTTTTTCCAGTAGTTAGCTACTCCTGCAAATTTAGAAGCATATACAAGGTTTAAAGCATCTGATTGAACCATGTATTTTTTCATGTTGTCCATTCCTGTTTTTGAACCTTCAACCCAAGCTGGGTAAGCAAATTTTACGTTTTGCTCAATTCCACCTGCTGGCATCCAACGGTTAGTTCTACCTGGATAACCTAAAATCATAGCGAAATCATTTTCTTTAACACCACCCAAATTAACTGGTAAATGGTGTTTTGGTTTTAATGGAACATTGCTTGTAGCATATTCAGCTGGATTTCCATTCGCATCAGCATATACTCTAAACATAGAGAAATCTGCTGTATGACGTGGCCATTCCCAGTTGTCTGTATCACCACCAAATTTTCCTAAACTTTCTGGTGGAGTTCCTACTAAACGAACATCTTTATAATCTTGGTAAACAAAATAGTAATATTCGTTTCCTTGAAAAAACGGACGAACAGAAACTGTATATTTTCCGCCTTCGTTGTTTTCTTTTTCAATTTTAGCGATTTCAGCATTGATAGCTTTTTCTCTATCCGCTTCGCTCATACTTGGATTAACTACAGACAAAATTCTTTTTGTACAATCGTCCATACGAACAAAGAAACGTACAAATAAGCTAGAAGGTTTTAATTCATCTGCTTTGGTTTTAGCCCAATAACCATCTTTTAAATAGTTTTTTTCTGCAGAAGATAATTCAGCAATAGCATCATATCCACAGTGGTGATTGGTTAAAACTAATCCGTCTTTTGAAATCATTTCAGCAGTACATCCACCGTTAAATTGCACGATAGCATCTTTTAAACTGTGGTTGTTAATACTGTAAATTTCTTCGGCTGTTAATTGCAAGCCCATTTTTTGCATGTCGCGGTGATTTAAACGCTCAATGAACATTAAAAACCACATTCCTTCATCTGCTTTTACCGAAGCTGGTACAAGCATAATAGCAGAAACGACAAATAATAATAATTTTTTCATAATAAATATGTGTTCTTTTGATTTGTGGGGCGAATATACTCAAAAATAAGATTTTGATAAAATTATCCTATGAAAATCAGGCTCATTTGAATCAATTTTAACTTTTTATTACGATAACCGCATTAAAAACAAAAAAGCACCTTCAAATAGAAGATGCTCTTGTTTCGTTATTATAGGATAAATTATTTTTCTTCTACATTTAACATTTGCCACAATTTGTCTTTCAACTCTTGTAAACCTTGTTGTGCCACTGAAGAAATAAATAAATAAGGTGTTCCTTTAAATTCTTTGTCCAATTGTTTCTTTAATTCTGCTTTTAATTCGTCGTCTAACATATCACATTTTGAAATCACAATCAAACGATCTTTGTCTAACATTTCTGGGTTATAACGACGTAATTCATCTAACAGAATTTCGTATTCTTTCTTAATATCATCTGCATCAGCTGGAACCAAAAACAACAACGTTGAATTACGCTCAATATGACGCAAGAAATAATGTCCTAATCCTTTTCCTTCTGCTGCACCTTCAATAATTCCTGGAATATCAGCCATTACAAACGATTGAAAATCTCTGTAAGCTACAATTCCTAAATTTGGCTTTAAAGTGGTAAATGGATAATCCGCAATTTTGGGTTTAGCCGAAGTTAACACAGAAAGTAATGTTGATTTTCCTGCATTTGGAAAACCTACCAAACCTACGTCTGCTAATACTTTTAATTCTAAAGTAACGTCTACTTCTTTTACTGGCATTCCTGGCTGTGCATAACGAGGTGTTTGATTGGTTGAACTTCTGAAATTCCAGTTTCCTAAACCACCTTTTCCTCCTTCTGCGATAATTTTAACCTCATCATGCGCTGTAATTTCGAACAAAACATCTCCTGTTTCTTGGTCTTTTACAACGGTTCCTAATGGCACTTCAATGTATTTATCTTCACCATCATGACCCGTACTTCTTGAACTTCCTCCATCACCTCCGTGACCTGCACGCATGTGTTTCAAAAATTTCAAATGAAATAAAGTCCAAAGGTTTTTATTTCCTTTTATATATACGTGTCCTCCACGACCACCATCTCCACCATCAGGTCCACCTTTTTCAATAAACTTTTCTCTGTGTAAATGCGACGACCCTTTCCCCCCCTTTCCGGAAGAAACATATATTTTTACGTAGTCTACAAAATTTCCCTCTGTCATTTTTTCTTAGTGTTCAGTCATCAGTGTTTAGTGATTTTTTAACCTTCAAAAACCTCTTTTCTGATAACAATTTGTTATTATCAATGAACAGGATTTAGAACTGATTACTAAATACTGAACACTGAATACTTTCTTTTTATTCTTTTAAATTGGTAATTAAAATTTTATCAATTTTAACACCATCCATATCGATAACTTCGAACTCTAGTTTGTTCCAAATTAACTTTTGTCCTTGTTTTGGGATTATCCCTAATTCTGTTATGATTAATCCGCTAACTGTTGTTACTTCGTAATCACCTGTTAACTCATCCATATCGAAATAAGTTAAGAAATCATGTAACGAATAATGTCCGTCAACTAACCACGAACCGTCTTCTCTTGCCACAATTTTAAATTCGTCTTCATAGAAATCAGCCGCATCTCCTACTAACGCCTCTAAAATATCATTCAATGTAATTATTCCTTGAAAAACACCATGTTCATCAGTAACCAAAGCATAATGCACTTTTGAAATTTTAAAATTTTCCAATGCTTTATAGGCTGAAGTTTGTTCGATAAAATAAACAGGTTCTCTTGTAATTGCTTTTAAATCAAAGTTTCCTTTTTCAAAACCTGAAAACAAATCTTTTAATAAAACGATTCCTTCCACATCGTCTAAATTATCCGCACAAACGGGATAAACCGAATGCAATTCATCTAAAACTTTTGCTTTAATCTCTTCGATGGAATCTTCGTACGACAAATACACAATCGAATTTCGGTGCGTCATTAACGAATTTACTTTTCTATCGCCAATATGGAAAACACGTTCCACAATATCTTGTTCAATTTCTTGAACTTCTCCTACTTCTGTTCCTTCTTTAATAATAGCCTTGATTTCTTCTTCGGTAACTTTGCCATCAGCGGTTGGTTTTATTTTAAGTATTTTCAATAAAAACTCGGTTGAAGTAGTTAACAACCATATAAAAGGCATTGTAATCGTAGAAACTAATTTCATTGGAACGGCAAATGCTTTGGCAATTCCTTCAGGATAATTTAAACCAATTCTTTTGGGTAATAATTCTCCTAAAACTAATGAGAAAAAAGTTAAAACCACAACCACAATTCCTACCGCAACAGAATTAGCATACGGTTTTAATGCTTCAAAAGTGGCTACAAAGTTTTGAACATCTGTAGTAATTTTATCTCCAGAATAAATACCCGTTAAAATTCCGATTAAGGTAATTCCGATTTGAACCGTTGATAAAAATTCGTTGGGCGAATTAGCTAAATCTAAAGCTGCTTTAGCATTTTTATTTCCTTTTTTAGCCGCTGTTTCCAATCGGTTTTTACGCGCTGAAATCAATGCAATTTCCGACATTGAAAAAACACCGTTTAAAAGAATTAGAAAAAGAATGATTAAAATTTCCATAATTAAAATTATAAAAAAAGAGCTAAAATCCTAAATTACGGAAATAGCTCCTTTTCTGTGTGCAAATATCGAAAAAAAAATCGAAAGCCCGAAATTTTTCTCTCAAGCCTTATTTATTATTGAAACGTATCTAAAACTAAACTCAATCTTTCGGTTACTTCATCAATAGCACCAATACCATCCACTGCATGAAATTTGTGTTGCGATTTGTAATAATCCATTAGAGGCGCCGTTTTTTCGTTGTATTCTTGGTAACGATTTCTGATTTTTTCTTCATCTTGATCGTCGGGTCTTCCTGAAGTTTTTCCTCTTTCTAACAAACGTTGCACTAAGATTTCATCATTCGCTTCCAAAGCAACTGTAGCTGTAATTTCTTGATTTTTACCTTCTAAAAACTTATCTAAAGCTTCAGCTTGTGCAATAGTTCTTGGAAAACCATCAAATAAAAAACCTGCAGCTTGTGGATTTTTATCCACTTCGCTTTGCAACATTTTAATAGTTACTTCATCAGGTACTAAATCTCCTTTATCCATAAAAGTTTTAGCTAATCTTCCTAAATCAGTATCATTTTTAATATTAAATCTAAAAATATCTCCAGTAGATAAATGTACTAAATTGTATTTGTGTTTTAAAAAATCGGCTTGCGTTCCTTTCCCTGCTCCTGGCTTACCAAATAATACGATATTGATCATTGTTTTAGTTGTGTTTAAAAATTTTGGTCTTTATTCTATTTTCTTTGTTCTGTCTTCTTTACTCAGATAATTGGTATACGTCTTTTAAATTTCTTCCTAAACCATCATAGTCCAAACCATATCCTACAATAAATTTGTTTGGAATTCGAATCCCTACATAATCTAATTTGATGTCTTTTTTATAAGCTTCTGGCTTTAAAAATAAAGTTGCAATTTTAAAATGTTTCACGTTGTGTTGTTTTAAAATTGCTTTTAATTCTTCAATCGTATTTCCTGTATCTACAATATCTTCCACAATAACTACAGAACGACCTTCAAGATTTTGGTTTACTCCTATTAATTGTTTCACTTCGTTTGTAGTTTGCGTTCCTTCATACGAAGCCATTTTTACGAATGAAACTTCGCAATTGTGACTGTATTTTTTTAGCAAATCGGCCACAACCATAAAAGAGCCATTCAAAACTCCAATAAAAACAGGCACATCATCGCAAAAATCGTCTTCAATTTGTTTAGCCATGTTTTCTATGGCGAAGTTAATTTCTTCTCCCGAAATAAAAACTTCAAATTTTTTATCGTGTAGTTGTATCACTTTGGTTAGATTTAGAAATAAACAACAAATTTAAGAAAGTCAAACGAATAGCTGTAAAGTATTTTATTTTTTTTGCAAATTTGATATATTTACCAAATGAAAACTGATTTAGTAAATAAGATTAATCAAAGTACTGCTCACCGAAAAAGTCGCGTTTATTTAAGTAATTACATAATTCGCCACGAAGAATTACTAAACGAATTCATATCAATTGCATTTGACATACAAAATGAAAATCACGTAAAAGCTTTTTGGAGCTTAGAATTCGTTTGCGAAAAAAAATTAAAACTATTCACTCCCTACCTTGATTTATTTTGCGAGGTATTACCTAAAATAAAAGACGATTCTGCCGTTAGACCCGCTACTAAAATTTGTATGTTTCTGGCAAAAAGTAATCATCGAAAAAATGGCATTTCATTATCGCAAGAACAAGAACACCATTTAATAGAAGCACTTATTGACCGCTTGATTCAAGACGAAAAAGTAGCATCAAAAGTATATGCTATGAAAGCACTTTTTGTGTTAGGAAAAAAATACGATTGGGTTCACGAAGAATTAAAAACCATCATCGAACAAGATTATTCGAATCATACCGCGGCTTACCAAGCGGCCACTCGAAATCTTTTGAAAAAACTCAACAAGTAACAAATTGTTAATTATCAATTGTTAATTATCAATTGTCTGAGTATCTTTGCGACACAAACAACAACTACACCAAATGAATTATTTTTCTTCTGATTTTAAATTAGGAATTTTAGGAGGAGGTCAATTAGGAAAAATGCTTTTGACCGAAACACGAAAATTCGATATTCAAACTTTAGTTTTAGAACCAAGCGAAGAAGCTCCAGCACGATACAGTTGCAACGGATTTTACAAAGGCAGTTTAATGGATTTTGATACGGTTTACCAATTTGGGAAAATGGTCAATTTGTTGACTATCGAAATTGAGAATGTAAATTTAGATGCTTTAGATAAATTAGAAGAAGAAGGATTACCGATTTACCCTTCCCCAAAAACCTTACGTTTGATTCAAAACAAAGGAAAACAAAAAGATTATTACGTTTCAAACGATATTCCTACTTCGCCACACCAACGCTTTGTTGATTTAAGCGACTTAAGAAATGCTTTAGCAAAAGACGAATTAGAATTTCCATTTGTGTGGAAATGTGCGCAATTTGGCTATGATGGAAATGGCGTTAAAATTTGTCGTTCTGCATTAGACTTGGTAAAATTACCCGATGTAGAATGCATTGCTGAAGAAATGGTTCCGTTCAAAAATGAATTAGCAGTAATTGTAGCGCGTTCCGTTTCTGGAGAAGTGAAAACCTATCCAGTTGTAGAAATGGAATTTCATCCAGAAGCCAATCAAGTAGAATATGTAATTTGTCCTGCTCGAATTGATGAAAAAGTAGCGCAAAAAGCTACAGACATTGCTTTAAAAGTTTCGGAAGCTTTTAATCATGTTGGTTTGTTAGCTGTAGAAATGTTCCAAACAGCAGACGATGAAATTTTGGTAAACGAAGTCGCTCCTCGCCCACATAATTCTGGACATTATTCGATTGAAGCGAGTTATACTTCGCAATTCGAAAATCATTTACGTGCTATTTTAAACTTACCTTTAGGAAACACCGATAGCAAAGTTGCCGGAATTATGGTAAATTTGGTAGGTGAAGAAGGGTATTCTGGACAAGTAGTTTACGAAAACATAGAAAAAATCATGGCAATTGATGGTGTAACAGCACATATTTACGGAAAAAGAGAAACAAGACCTTTCCGAAAAATGGGACACGTTACCATTGTAAATGAAAATATGACGGCAGCAAGAAAAATTGCAGAGGAAGTGAAGAATTCTATAAGAGTAATCAGTGTTAAGTCACAGTAATCAGTCGAAGTTGGTAGTTTTGAAAACTAAATAAACTTGAAACCTTAAACTTGAAACAAAAAACAAATGAGCAAAGTAGCAATAATAATGGGAAGCATTTCGGATATGCCAGTAATGCAAGAAGCCATCGACATATTAAAAGGATTTGATATTGAAACCGAAGTAGATATTGTTTCGGCACACCGTACACCTGAAAAATTATTTGATTTCAGTAAAAACGCACACGAAAGAGGTATTTCAGTAATTATTGCTGGTGCTGGTGGTGCGGCTCATTTACCTGGAATGGTTGCTTCTATGTCGCCACTTCCTGTAATTGGAGTTCCTGTAAAATCAAGTAATTCTATTGATGGATGGGATTCGGTTTTATCAATTTTACAAATGCCTGGGGGAGTTCCTGTGGCAACTGTTGCATTAAACGGAGCTAAAAATGCTGGAATCTTAGCCGCACAAATTATCGGAAGTGCTGATAAATGTGTTTTAGACAAAATTATCGCTTATAAAGAAGGTTTGAAACAAGCGGTTTTAAAAGCCTCGGAAGGATTGAAATAAATAGAAAATCCCGAGTTATTGCTAACTCGGGATTTCTACTCACAATTAAGTGACAACTATAAAAAAATTCTACTCTCTCTCTGTTTGGGACAAAAAGGATGTTTTTTACATCATTTCATCGACAAAATTATACACTTTATCGATAAAAACAAATTTTTATGCAACTTTTTTCAAAAAAATTTACAACAAAGCACAATACAGCACCTTTCGGTAAGATAATTCTTTCAGAGTACAAAGAATCTTTTGAAAAAACTATCGAACTAGCTCGTACTGAAATTGATAACATTGTCAACAACCCTGAAAAACCTACTTTTTCAAACACAATTGAAGCATTAGATTATTCAGGAGAGCAATTAGATCGATTGTCTTCTATATTCTTTAATTTGAATTCGGCTGAAACTTGCGATGAAATGCAAAAAATCGCACAAGAAGTTTCGCCATTACTAACAGCCTTTAGTAACGATATCGCATTGAATGAAGAGTTGTTCAAAAGAGTAAAAGCCGTTTATGATCAAAAAGATACATTGACATTAACGACTGAACAAGCTACATTATTAGACAAAAAATTCAAAGGATTTTCTAGAAATGGAGCGTTGCTTAATGAAGAAGACAAATTAAAATTACGCGAAATTGATACCGAATTAGCCAAAGTCAAACTTACTTTCGGTGAAAATGTTTTGGCGGAAACCAATAATTATCAATTACATATTACCAATGAAGCCGATTTAAAAGGTTTGCCTGATGGCGCTAAAGAAATGGCGGCGAGTTTGGCAAAATCGAAAAATTTGGAAGGTTGGGTTTTTACTTTAGATTTCCCAAGTTATTTGCCTTTTGTAACGTATGTTGAAAATCGTGAATTACGAAAAGAAATCGCAATCGCTGCTGGAAAAAAATCGTTTCAAGATAATGAATTCGATAATAAAGAAAACGTAAAACGCATTGTAGAATTACGTCACAAACGTGCGAATTTATTAGGCTACCAATCGCATTCGCATTTTGTTTTGGAAGAACGAATGGCGCAAAATCCAGAAAAAGTACAATCGTTTTTGAATGATTTATTGGAAAAAGCAAAACCAGCAGCTCATAAAGAATTTGCTGAATTAACAGCTTTCGCAAAAGAATTAGACGGAATTGACCAATTAGAAAAATGGGATGGCGCGTATTATTCGGAAAAATTGAAACAAAAATTATTCAGTTTGGATGATGAATTGTTGAAACCGTATTTCAAATTAGAAAATGTATTAAATGGTGCTTTTACGATTGCAGAAAAGTTATTCGGAATAACCTTCAAAGAAGTTTTTGATATTGATAAATACCACGATGATGTTCAAACTTTTGAAGTGTTGGATTTCGAAGGAAATTTGGTTGCTATTTTCTATTCAGATTTTTTTCCGAGGAAAGGAAAACGAAACGGTGCTTGGATGACATCCTACAAACCACAATATATTAAGGAAGGAATCAACGAAAGACCTCATGTTTCTATCGTTTGTAATTTCACACCACCAACCGAAACAAAACCTTCGTTATTGACTTTTAACGAAGTAACGACATTGTTTCATGAGTTTGGACACGCATTGCATGGCATGTTAGCGAATACAACTTATCCAAGTTTGTCGGGAACTTCGGTGTATTGGGATTTTGTGGAATTACCAAGCCAAGTGATGGAAAACTGGTGTTACGAACCAGAAGCGTTAGCTTTGTTTGCCAAACATTATGAAACAGGCGAAATTATTCCGCAACAATATGTAGAAAAAATCAAAGAAAGCGCGAGTTTCTTAGAAGGAATGGCTACGTTACGTCAATTGAGTTTCGGAATTTTAGACATGACGTATCATGGAAAATCGCAAACTATTGACGATGTAAAAGCTTTTGAAAAACAAGCAATGGAAGGCATAAGCTTATATCCAGACGTAGCCGAAAATTGCATGAGTACGTCGTTTTCGCATATTTTTCAAGGCGGTTATTCTTCAGGATATTACAGCTACAAATGGGCGGAAGTTTTAGATGCTGATGCGTTTGCGTATTTCCAAGAAAAAGGCATTTTCAATAAAGAAGTAGCTACCAAATTCAAAGACAACGTACTTTCAAAAGGTGGTACCGAATTACCAATGGAATTGTATAAAAAATTCAGAGGTCAGGAACCAAAAGTGGAAGCTTTGTTGAAAAGGGCAGGGCTTTTGTAAAACATCAAACCTGACAGGTTTTCGAAACCTGTCAGGTTTAATCACTTCAAAAACTCTCTAAAATTATCCTTATTCACCACCAAAAAACTTGGGTTATACGCATCCGAAAAAGATTTTGGTAATTTCGCTTTTTTAGTAGTTGCCCATTTGAATTCAAAAGCACTTACTTTATCCGAATTGATTTCGATATAATCAATTTCTTGTTGCGTTGTGGTTCGCCAAAAATAAGGCTTCGCTATACTTTGTGTATAAGACAATTGTTTCATTCGTTCAGAAACTAAAAAATTTTCCCACAATGCACCTTTATCTTGTCTGAATTCTAAAGCATTGAAATTACCAATTAGCATATTCAGCACACCATTATCATAAAAGTATATTTTTTTATTTGCTTTTATTTCGTTTCGAATATTCTTTGAAAAACTTGTCAAACGGAAAATCACAAAGCTTTTTTCCAACAGATCAATGTAATTATTTACTGTGTTTTTATCTACTCCAACCAACTGAGCAATTTCGTTATAGCTTACTTCACTTCCTACTTGCATAGCAAGAGCGCGTAAAATTTTCTCTAAAACTTCTGACTTTCTAATACCTGCCAAAGCCAAAATATCTTTGTACAAATAACTCGAAACCAAGTTTTTCAAGATTTCGTGTTCAGCACCCAAATTATTGATAACATCGGGATACATTCCGTACAATAATCGAATCTCAAATTGTTGTTGTGCCTTCATGTAACCCACACTACTTTCAAATTCCTTCCATGAAACGGGAAACATATGAAACTCAAATTTTCTACCTGTTAATGGCTCCTGCGTAACATTATTAATATCTAAAGAAGAAGATCCGCTCACAATAACTTGCACATCTTTTATTTGATCTACTATAATTTTCAACTTCAGTCCAATATTAGGAATGCGTTGCACCTCATCAATAAAAATATATTTATGATTACCAATAATACTTTTCAAAATTTCTGTATTAGCATTAGCTAAAGTTTCGGTTACAGTATTATCATCCCCATCCAAAAACAAATACTCTTTATCTTTTAAAATGGAATTAATTAAAGTTGTTTTTCCTACTTGTCTTGGACCAATTAACACAATAACTTTTCCTTTGTGTAATTTTGCCTCCAAATTAGCTGCTAAATCTCTAAAAATCATACCTTAAATTTTAAACAAATTTATATGTTTTATTTCTATTCACCAAATTTATATTTTTTTGGTGATTATATTCACCAAATTTATGTATTTTTTAGTGATTATATTCACCAATATTAAACTTTTTACAATCAAAATAACAAACTTTCATTTTTTTTTGAAACTTTAAAAACTTTATTGTACATTTGTCTCATGGAATTCAAAGAAGCAAAAAATAAATTCGTACAAACCTGGGGAGCTTTAGGTTCTCAATGGGGTATTAACAAAACCATGGCACAAATTCATGCGTTGTTGATGGTTTCGCACGAACCTGTTTCTATGGAAGACATTATGGAAGAATTACAAATTTCGCGCGGGAATGCTTCGATGAATTTAAGAGCTTTAATGGATTGGGGCATCGTGTACAAAGAATACAAAGCGGGCGAAAGACGTGAATTTTTCACAGCCGAAAAAGATTTAGACGAATTAGCCGTAAAAATTTCTAGAGAACGCAGCAAACGTGAAATCAAACCTGCGTTGAAAGTTTTGAAAGAAGTTTCTTCTATAAAATCAGACAACACTGAAGCAGAAAAACATTTCGTAGATCAAACCACAAAGTTGTACGACTTCGTATTAAAAGCCGATAACGTTTTAGATAAAATCACCGAATATAAAGACAATTGGTTGGCAAAATTGGTTGTTAAAATCATGAAGTAAAAAAATTTAATCATAACTTTCAATTATTTCTGAAAGTTTAAAATAATAGATAATATGGGAATAATAAAAACACTCAACTCAATAGCTATTGGAATACCCATAGTTCTAGCTTTAATTGGTTATTTCACCAATGACCTATCGGGAAACTATTATGGATTTGCTCTGTTTTCAACAATACTTACAGGATTTATTCAATTAATATTAGGAATAATTCTTCTATTTAAATTCAAAGAAAACATTCATTACAAAATATATTTCTTAGGTGTTATAATGTTCTTTTCGATTTGGATTTGGTGTCCAATAATTAATAAAGTAGACTATTTCACTTATACATTGATTTATATTCAACCAATATTAGCTATCTACTTATCAATATTGATCTATAAAACTCCAAACAAATGAACCTCAACATCATCGCCTACCTAATCTATTTTAGCATTACAGCCATCATCATTGTCAAAGTTGGAAAAGTCTGTTATCAAAACGGAAACATTTTCGTTTCGCAATTGATTCCTAATCATCAAGACTTGTGTCACAAAATAAATCAATTGCTTTTGGTGGGATATTATCTGTTAAATATTGGTTATTGTGCGATGACGATAATTTCTTGGGAACAAATTGAAAACATCACACAACTCATAGAAGTGATTACCTCAAAATCGGCTTTCATTATTATTGCGATTGCCGTTATGCATTACATCAACATTATATTATTAACGAATTACATCAAAAAATTAATTTAAACACAATTATTATGGAAACTACAAAAATTTTAATCGGCTATGCAATTTATCTTCCAATTGCTTTATTTTTAACCTACTATGTTTCAAAAACACTTTTTAAAAACAGTAAAATTTATATGTTGGATATTTTTAAAGGTCGAGAAGAAATCGCCAACGCAACCAACAAACTATTCGAAACTGGATTTTATTTATTGAATTTAGGTTTTGCGCTTATGATTTTAGAAATTTATTTATACAAAGACAGTTATCAAGAACTGATTGAAAAACTGAGTTATAAGATTGGTGGATTTTCAATTTATTTAGGCATCATGTTGTTCTTGAACTTATTTTTCTTCTTTAAAGGAAAACGAAAAGCTAGTCAAACGCAAACAGAACAAGTAATGGTTGTTAATGGATAAATTCACAATCCTGACAGGTTTTTGAAACCTGTCAGGATTAGTAATAACCACCACAAAATCGGAACACTTTCTAACCAAAACGAAGCGTAATAGCGTGAACGATTTTCATGAGCAAAAAAGAGAAAAATAGCAATAGTTCCACAAACCAAAAGTTTAAAAAAGAAAAGCAAAAAGTGATGGTTATTGGTATAAAAAAACTCTAAAATCAGCAATAAAAACAATAATAGATAACCGAGTTTTTTGGTCAACTTCACTCCTATTTTCTGCGGAACGGTTTGCAAATGCAAGTCATCGTGTTTTACATCCACAATATCAAACACCAAAACTATTGAGAACACCAATAAAAAACGTTGCATCGCCATCAAAAGCACATCCATAGAAAACGGAATTTCAGCTTCTACCAAAGGCAAAATCACGGTTACTCCTACCCAAGTAATTCCGACAATGTAAATTTTCACCCCTTTCCAATTTCTAGCGTTTTGTTTGTTTGGAAAAAACGGTAATGTATACAATAAAGTTAAACCTAAAAAAACAAATGCACTAATTTGAGTCACCCAACACAATTGTAGAAAAAAATAAAAACAAGCAATTGAAGAAAGAAAACTTAACAAAACAATTCCTTTTAGTTCTTTTTTGATTTGATTTTTGTTTAATCTTGCTAAGGCATCGTATTTTACAAAATTATACCCTACAACAGTTCCAAAAAAAGCAAAGAAAACAATCGACAAACCGCCGTCAATATTGAAAAAATAGTGCGCCATAGACACCAAAGCAAAAGCCGACAAAGCCACATGTAAGCTACTATTGATATAGAAATCGATAATTTTCTTTAAAACAACCATTCAACAAAAATAATCAATCTGTTAATAAGACTCGATTTTAGTTGATAAAATCACAAAAAATCACATTTTAAAAACAAATTATTACAAGATTAATAATTACTTTTGTGTTCCAAAACAACACAAAATAACACACATACACATTTTTAGTAAATGAGAACAGATGCATTCGCTTTGAGACATTTAGGCCCACGTAATAGTGACTTAAATCACATGTTTAAAACGGTTGGTGTAGAATCTTTAGACCAATTAATTTTTGAAACCATTCCAGATGATATTCGTTTAAAAAACGACTTAAATTTAGACGCTCCTATGACTGAGTATGAGTATTTAACTCACATTCAAGAATTAGGAAAGAAAAACAAAGCATTCAAATCATATATTGGTTTAGGATATCACCCAGCGATCGTTCCAGCAGTTATTCAAAGAAATATTTTTGAAAACCCAGGATGGTACACCGCTTACACACCTTATCAAGCTGAAATTGCACAAGGTCGTTTAGAAGCGATTTTGAATTTCCAAACTACGGTTATCGAATTAACAGGAATGGAAATCGCAAATGCGTCTTTACTTGACGAAGGAACAGCTGCTGCAGAAGCAATGGCATTACTTTTTGATGTAAGAACACGCGATCAAAAGAAAAATAACGTGAAGAAGTTCTTCGTTTCGGAAGAAATTTTACCACAAACCTTATCCGTTTTACAAACACGTTCTACTCCATTAAATATTGAATTAGTAGTTGGAAATCACGAAACTTTCGATTTCTCAACAGAATTCTTTGGTGCAATTTTACAATATCCTGGAAAATACGGTCAAGTTTATGACTATGCAGGATTCATTGCAAAAGCAGCAGAAAACGAAATCAAAGTAGCGGTTGCTGCTGATATTTTATCGTTAGCGAAATTAACTTCTCCAGGTGAAATGGGAGCTGCTGTAGTTGTAGGAACTACACAACGTTTTGGTATTCCAATGGGTTACGGTGGTCCACACGCTGGATATTTCGCAACGAAAGAAGAATTCAAACGTTCGATGCCAGGAAGAATCATTGGTGTTTCTATCGATGTAAACGGAAACCGTGCATTACGTATGGCTTTAGGAACTCGTGAGCAACACATCAAACGCGAAAAAGCAACTTCAAACATTTGTACAGCGCAAGTTTTACTAGCGGTTATGGCTGGAATGTACGCTGTATATCACGGACCAAAAGGCTTACAATATATTGCTGATAAAGTACACGCTTCTGCGGTTACCACTGCTGATGCTTTAAATAAATTAGGTGTTTACCAAACGAATTCAGCTTTCTTCGATACGATTTTAGTTAAATTTGATGCGAATAAAGTAAAAGCAATTGCTGAAAAACACGAAGTAAATTTCTTCTATCCAGATGCTGAAACGATTTCGATTTCTTTTAACGAAACAACTTCGGTAAACGACATCAATCAAATCATTGCCATTTTTGCTGAAGCAACTGGAAAAGATACATTTACAATTAGTCAATTAGCCAATGAAGTAATGGTTCCTGAAAACTTAGTGAGAAAATCAACTTTCTTACAATATGATGTTTTCAACAATCATCATTCAGAATCACAGTTGATGCGTTATATCAAAAAATTAGAGCGTAAAGATTTATCGTTAAATCACTCAATGATTTCATTAGGTTCTTGTACTATGAAATTAAATGCTGCTGCTGAAATGTTGCCTTTATCGATGGCAAATTGGAACAGCATTCACCCTTTTGCTCCTGTTGAACAAGCAGAAGGTTACCAAATCATGTTGAAAAAATTAGAGCAACAATTGAATGTTGTAACTGGTTTCCAAGGAACAACGTTACAACCAAATTCGGGTGCTCAAGGTGAATACGCTGGTTTAATGGCTATTCGTGCTTACCATTTATCAAGAGGCGACTACCACAGAAATGTGTGTTTAATTCCAGCTTCTGCTCACGGAACCAATCCAGCTTCTGCTGCTATGGCAGGAATGGAAATCATCGTAACAAAAACCATGGAGAATGGAAATATCGATGTAGAAGATTTAAGAGCAAAAGCAATCTTACACAAAGACAACTTATCAGCTTTGATGGTTACTTATCCATCAACGCACGGAGTTTTTGAAAGTGCTATTATAGAAATTACCAAAATCATTCACGATAATGGTGGATTAGTTTATATGGATGGTGCAAATATGAATGCACAAGTTGGATTAACCAATCCTGCAACTATTGGTGCTGATGTTTGTCACTTAAACTTACACAAAACATTCGCTATTCCTCATGGTGGTGGTGGACCAGGCGTTGGACCAATTTGTGTAAACGAAAAATTAGTTCCATTCTTACCAACCAATCCAATTATTCCAACAGGTGGAAGTCAAGCTATCACAGCTATTTCTTCTGCACCTTATGGATCGGCTTTGGTTTGTTTAATTTCTTACGGTTACATCACTATGTTAGGCGCTGAAGGGTTGACAAATGCTACTAAATATGCTATCTTAAATGCAAATTACATGAAAGCGCGTTTAGACGAACATTATCCAGTTTTATATTCTGGAGAAATGGGAAGAGCGGCTCACGAAATGATTTTAGATTGTAGAGCTTTCGAAGAAAAAGGAATCAAAGTAACAGATATCGCAAAACGTTTAATGGATTATGGTTTCCATGCGCCAACCGTTTCTTTCCCAGTAGCTGGAACGTTAATGATTGAACCTACAGAATCTGAAGATTTAGCAGAATTAGATCGTTTTTGTGATGCGATGATTTCTATTCGTAAAGAAATTGAAGCTTCAACAAAAGAAGATGCTAATAACATTTTAAGAAATGCGCCTCATACTTTAGCAATGGTTACAGCTAACGATTGGGTTTTCCCATACACAAGAGAACAAGCTGCTTATGCTTTAGATTATATTGCGGAGAATAAATTTTGGCCAACAGTTCGTCGTATTGATGAAGCATATGGAGATAGAAATTTAGTATGTTCTTGTGCACCAATTGAAGCGTACATGTAAAATAAACAACCAATTTTTGTGAGCTATTAAAAATATAGTTCACAAATTTGGTTTAAATTATCAGTTAAGACATTAAAGTTGTAAATAAAAAAATTAACTTGTTAAAAAACATGAAGCTAAAATTTACTCAAAATATTAAATTTGTAATAGTTCTCCTTTTATTCCCAATTTTTAGTAACGCTGAAATAAAAGTCAAAATTTATTATGAACTTACAAGTAACGGATATGAAATTTTTGCTGATAACGATGAGTTTTGTACAGTAAGTGTTAAAATAAACTTTACTACTACAAATCTTTCTATTGAAGGTGGAAATAACAAAACATACGTTATTGATTCAAAAAGAAAAAAGCAACATTTAACAACATTAACTGAAATCAAAAAAGGCAAAGCTTACAAATTTTCCTTTCAAAGTAATTCAAATTATGGTTCAGTACTAGATAAGGAATTTGACATTGATTATGTCTATGATTTACCATATAAAACACATGAAAATTATACTGTTAGTCAAGGTTACAACGGAACATTTTCACATCAAAATGAGAATTCCCTAGATTTCTTAATGCCAATTGGAACTGAAATAACAGCAGTAAGAGATGGGATAGTAATTAATTTAATTGATAGTAATAATAAAAACTGCCCTACAAAAGATTGCATGAAATTTAATAATGTAATTTTAATTTATCATTCTGACAATACTTTTGCTGAATATGCTCATTTAAAACTTAAAGGAGCAAAAGTAAAAGTTGGGGATAAAATTACAAAAGGACAGGTAATTGGACTTAGTGGAAATGTAGGATGGAGTACAGCAGCACATTTACACTTAGTGATTTTTAAACAAGGGATTGAAAAAAGAGAAACTTTAAAGACAAAATTCAAAACCAATGAAGCAACTATTGAATTTTTAAACGAAAATAAAAACTACTTTAGGAAATATTAAACATTAGGTTTCAAATTAAAAATTTGAAACCTTTTTTTTCACCCATTACCCATCGCCTTTAACCCACTACCCTAAAATGAACGACATCGAAACCAGAGAAGATATTTTACTCATCATGCGAAAATTTTATGATAAACTTTTAGCTGATGACTCCATTAATTTTTTCTTCACGAAAGTAACAGCAGTTGACCAACATTTGGAAGCGCATTTTGAGATTTTAGCTACCTTTTGGGAGCAATCTTTGTTTTTAAAAGGAGGTTATTTCAATAATATGTTTTCCATTCATAAAGAAGTTCACGATAAACAGGCTTTTACAAAAGAACATTTTGAAACTTGGTTAACTCTTTTTAATTCGACAATTGATGAGCATTTCTCAGGCAACTATGCCAAGCAAATGAAAACACAAGCGTTAAGCATGGCAACAATTATGCAGATAAAATTTCCGTAAACACCTCTAAAAAAGTCAATTTCATATTTTTTTTGAGCTTAAATTGACAATTTAATAATTAGCGTAAAAAAAAATCCTTTTTTAATTTATGTTAAGAAATAATTAATAATTTCGTTACATTAACAATAACTATTATGAATATTAAAATAACGGGTTCAGGAAGCTATATTCCAACTAAAAAAGTTACGAATTCTGATTTTGCTCAACATGATTTTTTGAATGAAGACGGCACAGCTTTTAATATGACGAATGATATTATTGCAGAAAAATTTGTTGAAATTACTGGAATTCTTGAAAGACGCTACGCAGATGACAATATGGTCAATTCTGATATGGCAATAATTGCTGCTAAAAAAGCTATCGAAAAATCAGGCATTGATCCTGAAACTTTAGACTATATCATTTTGGCTCACAATTACGGCGACATTAAAACAAATACCATACAATCAGATACAGTTCCCAGTTTAGCCACACGTGTTAAGTATGGATTACAAATTAAAAATCCAAAATGTGTCGCTTATGATATTCTTTTTGGTTGTCCAGGTTGGATAGAAGCTGTTATTCAAGCTCAAGCCTATATTAAAGCTGGAATGGCTAAAAAATGCTTAGTTATTGGTTCCGAAACTTTATCAAGAGTTGTAGATAAGCACGACCGCGACAGCATGATTTACTCTGATGGCGCAGGAGCAACAATTATTGAAGCTACAGATGATGAAGGCGGAATTTTAGCTCACGAATCAGCTACTTTTTCTTTTGATGAAGCTAAATTTTTATATTTTGGAAATTCTTTTAATAAAAATGAAGACCCAAATATTCGCTACATAAAAATGTATGGCAGAAAAATTTACGAATTTGCCCTTTCTAATGTTCCAAAAGCAATGGCTTCTTGCTTAGAGAAAAGCGGAATTGCCATTACCGACGTAAAGAAAATTTTAATTCATCAAGCAAATGAAAAAATGGATGAAGCCATCATCAATCGTTTTTACAAATTATATAAGATGGAAACTCCAACAGGAATTATGCCAATGAGTATTCACAAATTAGGTAATTCAAGTGTAGCAACAGTACCTACATTATTTGACCTAATTACTAATAATGAATTAGAAGGACAAATTTTAAATGAAGGCGATGTCATCATTTTTGCTTCTGTTGGTGCCGGAATGAATATTAATGCTATTGTGTACCAAATGTAATTTTTTTGTTTCAGGTTTAAAGTTTCAGGTTTAAAGTTAAATTGCTAATTTTACCAACTGTTTTCAACTTGAAACTTTAAACTTGACTCATGGCAATGCCGAACTGAGCGAAGCTAAACAAATTTTATAATGTACGAAAAAACATATCCAAGTAAACGATTCAATATCACTTTAGATTTTCTAAAAAAACACATCAAAACTTCTGAAACCATTTTTGATTTAGGTGTTCCTAATCCTTTTTCAAAAATTATGGAAGACAATAACTACTCCGTTATCAATACAAAAGGAGAAGATATTGACAATAATCAATCGGCACTTAAAAACGAGAGCTATGATGTTTTTACGGCATTTGAAATTTTCGAACATTTATTAAATCCGTATACTGTTTTACAAAACGTAAAAGCAGATAAAATTTTAATTTCGATTCCATTGCGTTTATGGTTTTCTCCAGCTTATAGAAGTAAAACAGATATGTGGGATAGACATTATCATGAATTTGAAGACTGGCAATTGGATTGGCTTCTTGAAAAAGCAGGTTTTAAAATTGTAGACCGAGTAAAATTCACACATCCAGTTAAAAAACTTGGTTTTAGACCTTTGTTAAGATGGATTACACCTAGGTATTATTTAGTTTACGCGGAAAGAGAAAAAAGATAAAAGAAAATAGATTTTTTCTTATGAAATATTACATTATCATTCCAGCCTACAACGAAGAAGCCTTTATAAGCTTGACTTTGCAATCTTTAATAGAACAAACCGTTTTACCAACAAAAATTGTAGTGGTTAATGATAATTCTACCGATAAAACCTCAGAAATTGTTTCCGAATTTGCTTCCAAATTTCCTTTTATCACTTTAGTGAATAAAAAATCAGATGCGATTCATTTACCTGGCAGTAAAGTCATTCAAGCATTCCATGAAGGCGAAAAACACATCGATGACCATTACGATATTATCGTAAAAATAGATGCTGATTTGATTTTCCCAAACAACTATTTCGAAACCATTATCAAGCATTTCAAATCTGATGAGAAAATTGGAATGGTAGGCGGATTTTGTTACATCGAAAAAAATGGCGATTGGCTTTTAGAAAATCTAACCGATAAAGATCATATTCGTGGAGCCTTAAAATCGTACCGAAAAGCAACCTATCAACAAATTGGCGGATTAAAACCTGCCATGGGTTGGGATACCGTAGATGAATTATTGTGTAAATTCTACAACTGGAAAGTGGTAACCGATGAAAGTTTGCATGTAAAACACCTAAAACTCACAGGAGCCAGTTACAATAAAGCTGCACGTTACAAACAAGGAGAAGCTTTTTACAGTTTGGGTTACGGATTTATCATTACCGCAATTTCGTCATTGAAATTGGCAATACGAAAAGGAAAACCACTTTTATTCATTGATTATTTAATGGGTTTTTGGAAAGCAAAATCATCTGGAAAACCTTTATTTGTAACACCACAGCAAGCTAAATTTTTCAGAAACTACCGATGGAAGAAAATGAAAGAGAAAATGTTTTAATCTTTTACAATAAAATATAGTATTTTTACTGCATACTAGAATCTGAACACTGAATAAAATGATGCTCATTCGCTACTTATCGCAAATAGGAAAATACTTCATCATGTTGAAAGAAATTTTCAACAAGCCTACTAAATGGTCGGTAATGAAACAATTAATTCTAAAAGAAATTGATGATTTAATCATTGATTCACTTGGAATCGTTTCCTTTATTTCCTTTTTCGTGGGTGGTGTTGTGGCTATTCAAACAGCATTAAACTTAACTAATCCGTTGATTCCTAAATTTTTAATTGGTTTTGCTACAAGACAATCGGTAATTTTAGAATTTGCACCTACTTTTATTTCTATCATTATGGCAGGTAAAATGGGTTCATTCATTACCTCAAGTATTGGAACCATGCGAGTTACTGAACAAATTGACGCCCTTGAAGTAATGGGAGTTAACTCGTTAAACTATTTGGTTTTTCCAAAAATTATCGCCTTACTTTTATATCCATTTGTAATTGGATTAAGTATGTTTTTGGGTGTTTTTGGCGGTTGGATGGCAGCAGTTTATGGCGGTTTTACCACTAGTTTTGAATTCACAACGGGACTTCAAACCGAATTTATTCCGTTTCATATTGCCTATGCATTTATAAAAACAATTGCATTTGCTTTACTTCTAGCAACAATACCTTCTTTTCATGGTTATTATATGAAAGGTGGTGCATTAGAAGTAGGTAAAGCGAGTACAGTTTCTTTCGTTTGGACATCTGTAGTTATTATTTTAATGAACTTTATATTAACCCAACTCTTATTAAGCTAATGATTGAAGTAAAAAACATCGTAAAAAAGTTTGGCGAACAAACTGTTTTAAAAGGCGTTTCTACTCGTTTTGAAGCTGGAATGACTAATCTTATCATTGGGCAAAGTGGTTCTGGGAAAACCGTTTTCTTAAAATCGTTACTAGGCTTACATACTCCTGATAGTGGTACTATTTCTTTTGATGGTAGAATATATTCTGAATTATCAAATGATGAAAAAAGAACCTTAAGAACTGAAATTGGAATGGTATTTCAAGGAAGTGCTTTATTTGACGGAATGACAGTAGAAGAAAACATTGGGTTTCCTTTAAAAATGTTCTCAAATAAATCAGCTAAAGAAATTAAAGAGCGTGTGGATTTTGTAATTGACAGAGTACACTTAGTAAATGCACATCACAAGCGCCCTTCAGAAATTTCAGGAGGAATGCAAAAACGTGTTGCCATTGCTCGTGCCATTGTAAATAATCCAAAATATCTTTTTTGTGATGAACCAAATTCAGGTTTAGACCCCAAAACAGCCATTGTAATTGATAATCTTATTCAGGAAATCACCGAAGAATACAACATTACAACAGTGATTAATACCCATGACATGAACTCAGTTATGGAAATTGGTCAAAAAATTGTATTCTTAAAAAATGGATTATTAGAATGGGAAGGTTCAAACAAAGAAATTTTCAAAACCGATAACGAAGCTGTCACCGATTTTGTTTATTCTTCTGAATTATTTAAAAGAGTTAGAAAAATGTATTTGGAAGATAATGTAAAATAGAATTATTTCAATTTTGATACAATTTGCTTAATATCTTGCTCTTTGTTTTTTGGATATATCAGCAAAACATCGTCTTTATCAACAATAATATAATCTGTTAAACCATCAATAACGACTAATTTTTTTCCTTCAGTTCTTATGATGTTATTGGTTGCATTTTCTAGATAAACAGTTGCATTCACAATAGCATTTTCTTGTTCATCTTTAGGCAATTTATCATATAAGGATCCCCAAGTTCCTAAATCGTTCCAATCAAAAGTTGCTGGCAACACATAAACGTTTTGCGCTTTTTCTAAAATAGCATAATCAACCGAAATATTTTGAGCCAATGGATAATTATCTTTTATAAAAGCGGCTTCTTTATCTGTATTTAAAGTTTCATAACCGTTCATGAAATGAGCAAACATAACTGGTTGAAACTCTTCATAGGCATTTAAAACGGTTTTGGCACTCCACACAAAAATTCCAGCATTCCATAAAAAATTTCGACTTTGGATAAACTTTCTTGCGGTTGCATAATCAGGTTTTTCACGAAATTGTTTTACTTTTTTAATAGGGCGTGAATCTAATTTATCAAACTCAATATAACCATAACCCGTGTTCGCAAATGTTGGTACGATTCCTAATGTCATTAAATTTTCATCGCGCTCACAGAAATCAAAAGCGTGTTGCAAATTAGAACAAAACTGCACTTCATCTTCAATCCAGTGGTCAGAAGGCGCTACCACCATTACAGCATTTGGATTTTGTTTTTTAATCTTTAAAGAAGCATACAAAATACATGGCGCAGTATTTCGCATTACAGGTTCTAAAATAATTTGCTCTTGTTTTACCATCGGCAATTGCTCTAAAACAATACTATTATAATCTTCATTGGTAAGAATTAAGATATTTTCTTTAGGAATAATCTGAGAAAGCCTGGTAAATGTTTTTTGAATTAACGTTTCTCCAGTTCCTAACATATCATGAAATTGCTTAGGAAATTCAGTTGTACTAACAGGCCAAAAACGAGAACCAACTCCACCAGCCATCAATATTGCGTAATAATTTTTGTTCATTTCTTTTTTAAATCTAAAATCGTTAATCTTCCTTCTAAAATCAACTTGGCAACAATTCTACTTCAGCATTGGGTTGAAACAAATACATTCGTCCAGAACTTACTTCCATACATTCATATCGTTTAACACGCAAGGCTATTTTTTTAAAAATTTTTCCGTTATGAATTCTAAAATGACTCCCAAACGGTATTTCAAAGATATAATTTTTATCGGTTTCTTTTTGATCGAATTGTTTTAATGCTAAAGCTAATTTTGCATCCGTATCACTACTGGCTTTTGGATTTCTGAAATGCTTTGCCAACAAGGGCAACAATTGATTTGGAAATATTTCTGGACGAATAAAAGGCACCATCAACCGCTGAAAAGTGAGTTTCCATTCTTCACCATGGGGTTTTATGTTTCGACCATATTTTTCAAAAGCTACCAAATGTGCAATTTCATGAATTAATGTAATTAAAAAACGGTATTTGTTCAAACTTGCATTTACGGTAATTAAATGATACCCTTGCGCATCCTTTCGATAATCGCCATGTCGTGTTTGACGTTCGTTGACAATTTTAAGATGCACATGATTTGCTTTGATTAACTCAAAACAATGATGAACAGCGTGTTCAGGAAGGTATTTTTGTAAAACTTCGCTCAATTTTAAGGAGTTGAAGATGAAACTTGCAATACTTTTCCGTTGTAATATTTGTTTCCGGTTAAAGCAAAATTGAAAATATAATCTGCCATTTCTTTAGCTGAAAGTGGTGCTTCGTAACCAGGAAAAGCTTCTTGCAACATTTCGGTATTAACCGCTCCAAGTGCTAAAACATTGAAAGCAATACCTTGTTCTTTATATTCTTCTGCTAACAATTCTGATAACGTAATTACTGCGCCTTTACTTGATGAATAAGCGGCTAATCCAGCGAATTTCATACTACCTTGAATACCTCCCATTGAACTAATTGTTACCACGTGAGTTCCTTTTTCCATGAATGGAATACAAATTTTTGTCAATTCGGCAACCGCAAAAACATTGACTTTATATATGTTTTGAAATTCTTCTGAAGTAATTTGCGTGAATTGTTTATGCAACAAGCTTCCAGCATTATGAATTAATATATTAACCTTTTTCCAGGTTTCAGTGATAAATTTTTCCACTTGAAGTAATTCTTCTGGATTTGAAATATCAATTGATAAACACGTAATATTTTGATGTTCGATTAACTCTTTCGGTGTTTTGCGTGAAATTGCTAAAACTTGATGCCCTTCATTTGCAAATTGCAAAGCTAATTCATAACCAATTCCGCGAGAAGTTCCAGTAATAATTATATTTTTATTTTTCATTTAATTTGATTTCTTTTTTTGGTGCATTAATCATTTTTTCTAAAACTGGAATTGTTTTTGAAATTACCTGAGCCATGTGTTTTGTATCCATCAATTCAAATTCATCATCAGGTTGGTGATAAAAATCAAAATTTTCAAAATCAAAAGTAGAAACCGTTTGTGCTGGCACTTCAAATTCTGTAAAAAACGGATAATTATCAGAAGCTCTAAATAACATATACTTGGTTTCTATTGGTAAATAACCTACTAATTTTTCTCCTGCATATTCATTTATTTTGGCTGCCATATTAGTTTTTCCAAAACCTGTTAAATAGAAATCCATTCCTCTGTCTTTCATGGGAACACCAATCATCTCAAAATTGAACATGAAATACAAATCCATTTTTTGTTCTTTTAATTTAGCAGCTAAATGTTTTGAACCTAAAAGTCCTTTTTCTTCTGCTGAAAAGAACACGAAAATTACACTACGCTTGTTATTTTTATACTTTGCAAAATATTTTGCCACTTCAGTTACAGCGGTTGTTCCAGAAGCGTTGTCGTTTGCACCATTTCCTATATCATCACCATTTACAGCGGCAATTTTTCCGATATGATCATAATGGGCACCAATGATTACAAATTCATTTTTTAATTTTGAATCGGTTCCTTCGATATACCCTACAACATTATAAGACGTTTTATTGTAGTTTGACAACGTATCGCGATAGGTTTTAAAATAAGGCTTAATTCCATTTTCTTTCAGTAGATTTTCAAGATAAATCGAAGCTTTTTCTATTCCTTTACTTCCCGAATCTCTTCCTTCTAATTCATCAGAAGTTAAGTAAGAAAGTGTATTTTTGACATTATCTTCAGATACTTTATAATTCGTAGTTGAAACATCTTTTGAAGGAACATTTGTTTGTGCTTGAAGCGACAATCCAACAAAAGTAAATAAGCACAGTATTTTTTTCATAGCATTTAGTTTGTAGTAAAAATAAAAAAATCCCGACTTAAATCGGGATTTTGTATGATAAATTTAACAATTATTATGCCAACATAGTTACTGGATTTTCCATAAACGCTTTAAACGTTTGTAAGAATTGAGCTCCTGTTGCGCCATCTACTGTTCTGTGATCGCAAGCTAAAGTAACGGTCATTGTGTTTCCAACTACAATTTGTCCGTTTTTAACTACTGGTTTTTCAATAATAGCACCTACAGATAAAATAGCTGAATTTGGCTGATTAATAATAGAAGTAAACGATTGAATTCCAAACATTCCTAAATTAGAAATAGTGAACGTACTTCCTTCCATTTCAGCTGGTTGGATTTTTTTCGATTTTGCTTTTCCAGCTAAGTCTTTTACGTTAGCGCCAATTTGAGTTAAGCTCATTTGGTCCGTAAATTTCAATACTGGAACCATTAATCCGTCTTCAACAGCTACTGCTACTCCAATATTCACGTGGTGATTGATTACCATAGCATCTTCTCTCCATTGTGAATTTACTTGTGGATGTTTTTTCAATGCCATCGCACTCGCTTTGATTACCATATCGTTGAAAGAAACTTTCGTATCTGGTAAGCCGTTAATCATATTTCTTGAAGCAATAGCATTGTCCATATCTAACTCGATAGTTAAATAGTAATGCGGTGCAGTAAATTTAGATTCTGATAATCGTCTCGCAATGGTTTTACGCATTTGCGAATTTTTAATTTCTTCTTGGAATATTTCTCCTGCTGGAACAAATGGTTTCACAGCTGCAACTACATTTGTTGCTTCTGATACCGCTTGAGATGGAGTTGCAACTGCAGATGGAGTAAAATTCTCTACATCCGATTTTACAATTCTTCCATTTTCACCAGAACCTTTTACTTGAGACAAATTGATTCCTTTATCTTGTGCAATTTTTTTAGCTAATGGAGAAGCAAATATTCTTGAGTTGTCTGTTGCCTGTTGTTTGTTTTCAGTAATTTCAGTTTGCGTTGAAGTAGTTGTTTCTGCTTTTGGAGCTTCCACCACCGCACCTACTTTATAGTTTGCCGCAATACCTGAAACGTCAGTACCTGCAGGTCCTAAAATAGCTAAAATTGTATCTACTGGAGCAGAATCACCTTCTTGCACTCCAATATATAATAAAGTTCCTGCATTAAAAGATTCGAATTCCATCGTAGCTTTATCTGTTTCGATTTCTGCTAAAATATCACCTTCTTTTACCGCATCTCCTACTTTTTTCAACCATGTTGCAACCGTTCCAGTTGTCATGGTATCCGATAAACGAGGCATGGTTACTACTTTTACACCAGCTGGTATTTCAACAGATGCAGAAGTTGGTTTTGCTTCTTCAACTACTTTTTCTTCTTTAGATTCAGCAACAACTCTTCCACTTAATAAAGCAGAAATATCTTCACCTTCTTTACCAATGATTGCTAATAAAGAATCCACTGGAGCAGATTGTCCTTCTTGAATTCCGATATGTAATAAAACACCATCATAAAAAGCCTCAAATTCCATTGTTGCTTTATCCGTTTCAATTTCAGCAAGAATATCACCTGTTTTGATTGTATCACCCACTTTTTTTAGCCAAGTAGCTACAACTCCTTCAGTCATCGTATCACTCAAACGGGGCATTGTTATAATTTGTGCCATAGTTTTTATAATTTATGTGGGATGAAAGGATAATTTTCTTGTTCGTACACTACGTCATACAATTGTTGTGCTTCTGGAAATGGAGAATCTTCAGCGAATTTTTCACATTCAGCCACTAAATCAGCTACTCTTTGATCGATTGTTTCGATTTCAGTCTCTGTAGCGTAGTTATTTTCTTTAATAATATCAAGAACTTGAGTAATTGGGTCGATTTTTTTGTACTCTTCCACTTCCTCTTTTGTTCTATATAATTGTGCATCAGACATTGAGTGTCCTCTGTAACGATATGTTTTCATTTCTAAGAAAGTTGGTCCGTCTCCACGACGTGCTCTTTCCATTGCTTCATGCATTGCTTCAGCTACTTTTACTGGATTCATTCCGTCAACTGGCCCACAAGGCATTTCATATCCTAAACCTAGTTTCCAAATATCAGTATGATTTGCAGTTCTTTCTACAGATGTTCCCATTGCATAACCGTTGTTCTCAACAATAAAAACCACTGGTAATTTCCATAACATTGCCATGTTAAAAGCTTCATGTAATGAACCTTGACGCGCAGCACCATCACCAAAATAGGTTAAAGTAACACCACCTGTTTCAAAATATTTATCAGCAAAAGCCATACCTGCTCCTACTGGAATTTGTGCTCCTACAATTCCGTGACCTCCGTAGAAACCATGTTCTTTAGAAAAAATATGCATAGATCCACCCATTCCTTTTGAAGTACCTGTAACTTTTCCATACAATTCTGCCATTACTTTTCTTGGATCTACACCCATTCCAATTGGCTGAACGTGATTACGGTAAGCGGTAATCATTTTATCTTTAGACAAGTCCATTGCGTGTAAAGCTCCAGCTAAAACTGCTTCTTGACCATTGTATAGGTGCAAAAATCCTCTAACTTTTTGTTGGATATAAACAGCGGCAAGTTTATCTTCAAACTTTCTCCAAAACAGCATGTCTTCATACCATTTTAGGTAAACTTCTCTTGTAATTGGTTTCATTTTTGTTTGTTTTATAATACAATTGAATTGTAAAAGACACTATTAGTCATTTACAATTTTACGAACAGCAAAAATACTACATAGAACCTGATTGAAAAAATTATATTCCACGATTTTTGTATTTTTTATAACAAATTTGATAAAAAAAGTTACGAAATCGTTATAGGTGATTTTTATCAAAAACAAATGGTAGTAGATTTTTTAACGAATCTGATTTATAAATATCTCCTTTTGCTCCCATAAAAAAGATTTCAATGGAAACATCTTGTTTAAATTCATATTCCGCAATTGCTTGACGACAACTTCCACAAGGTGGTATTGGTAATTCTAAATCTCTATCTTGCGGAGAAGCTGTAATAAACATTTTTACAATTTTTGCGTCAGGATAATTCGCACCAGCATAATAAATAGCCACACGTTCTGCACATAAACCCGAAGGATATGCCGCATTTTCCTGATTAGAACCCTTAACAACAACCCCATTATCCAAAAGAATTGCTGCACCTACTGTAAATTTAGAATAAGGCGCATACGCTTTACTACGGGCTTCAAAGGCTTGCTTTTTTAAATCCAGCTCTATTGCGTTAAGTTCCTGTTCCGTTAATATAGTAATTGTTGAATGTATATTTATTTGCTTCATATATTGAGGAAAAAAAATCCAAATTCTAAAGTAAGAATTTGGATGTTAGTATAATTTATTTTTTTATTTAAAGTTCATCATAATTTTCTCCAAAATTAAATGTCAAAGAAAAACGTAGTGTGTTTTCCAATGGATTTCTAACTTTAGAAGCTGAAAACAAATAGGATACATCAATTTTAACAACATTGTACTTAAAGCCTGCTCCTAAGGTAAAGAATTTTCTTGCCCCTTTATACTCGTTCTCGTTAAAATAACCTAAACGAAGTGCAAATGAATCTTGGTACCAATATTCTGCGCCTAATGCCCAAGTAAACTCTTTCAATTCTTCTGAAATTCCATCTGGAGCATCATTAAAAGATTTAAAAATACCACCAGTCCAACTTGTTTTTCTATAATCTGAAAGCGCTTGCGCGTAAGCATCCTCAGCTATTTGTTCTTCGGAAGCATCTATAGAACCACTACCATCCGCATCAACTGGAGCAACAATTGCAGGGGGAGTTGGCACTAACAATTTAGTAACTTCTGCAGTAACACCTATTTTACTGTATTCGTCAAATATAAAATCAAAACCTCCACCTAAGCGCATATTAGCCGGTAAAAAGTTATTATTTAAATCATCTTTATCATAGCTGATTTTAGGTCCCAAATTCTGAAAATTAAATCCTGCTCTCCATCTTCCATTAAAATCATCATAAGCTACTTCTTCCGATTGATAATAACCCGCAACATCAACTGCAAAAGTGGTTGCCGCTGAAACATCGTTATTCAAATCAGGAACTCGTAATGCCGAACGAATAAATCTTCCTGCAACCGCCATAGAAAAACGATCACTAAGCTTTAAGGAATAAGAACCATCCAATGCTAATTCATTAGGGTTCACGGTTCTGACCGCTTCATTTGGATCTGCCGTTTGTCTTAATTCAATGTCTCCTAACCCAAAAAAACGTAGAGATCCTGCAAATGCACTTCTATCATTTATTCTATTATAATAAGTTAATTGCCCTAAAGAAATATCATTAGCAATGCTGGATAAGTAAGGGGTGTAACTTACCGAAAACCCTTGTTTTTGAAGTGAAAAAGCATATTTAGCCGGGTTGAATTGTTGTGAAAAAGCATCTGCCGAAGTAGCTACTCCCATATCTCCCATACCAGCAGAACGTGCATCAGCTGCAATTAATAAAAAGGGAACACCTGTCGTTATCACTCTATTTTCTTGTGCTTTAATATTCTGACTTACAGTGAACAAGATTAATAATATAGCAATTTTTTTCATTGTTTTTATAAAAATTAATTTAACAAATATAGTATTTTATTATAGTATTACAAGTTTCTCATATTTTTCGACCGACTGTCCAGTTGTGGTTGATCGAACTTTTATTTTATAAACATACACGCCTTTTCCTAACTTATCTCCAAAATCATCTCTTCCATCCCAAGTAATTTCTCTACATAAAAATCCTTCTGTTGTTACTTGTTGATTAATTGTTTTTACTAATTTTCCTGAAACAGTTAATATTTGTACTTGAACATCTAATGGCTCAAAAGGCATATTATGGGTAAACCAAAACTCGGTGTAACTAACAAACGGATTTGGATAATTCAACACTTTTTCTAACTGTAATCCTTCTGAAGAACAAATAGCATTGAATTGAATTTCTGTAGTTATTAAATTGTTATAAACATCCCAGGCTTTGAATAAAATTGTATGCATCCCAGGCGCTAAATCTCTAAAAGGGAATCGAACATATCCTCTTGTATAATCATCATTTTCCGTTTCATAATATTCGTTTAACACGTAAGGATTTGACTCATCACCATCCAATATTGCTACAATATCATGTCCAATTCCACTTGCTGTATTAATTCCGTTTTCATCTGTTAAAAAAGCTAATAAAATTGGCGAACAATTTGTAATACCTCCAGAAACAAAACCTTCATCATTCATATGTAATCGAACCGTTGGCGGATTTGTATCGGTTACAGGATTTGCATTAACACCACCTATTTGTATAGATCTATCATATCCTGTTTGGTTATCTAAATTAGGAGCATCTCGTTTTGCATAAAAACTTATTTTCCCATTCCCTACAGGTATTCTAATATCTTGAGGCACCACAAAACTAAATTCAAATTGTCCATTTACTACGGATGCATTACCTCTAAAAACGGTTTCACCTAATGTAGTAAAATTCATAACTATTAATCCATTGGAATCTGTTACTCCATTATTTCCCAAAGTTGTACGATTGATGTCTTTATCAAATATTTGAACTGCTAAATCGCCATTATAGCCCGAGAATAAAACATCATTTTCATCTCTTACTTGTCCTGTAATCTTTGTTAAACTTAAAGCTTGTAAAACTGGCAATGGTTGATTGGTTGGGACATCATTTACTTTTGTTAATACAATTTTAGGCTTTGGAATTGCCAATTTTAAAGCTGGATCACCAATATAAAACACCACTCTTCTGTTATCAGAACCCGTACTTAGTTTAGTTAAACGCAAAGCTTCTGCAATGGATGGATAATTATTGGAACCAAAAGCATATAAATCCTCACTCAACAAATTATTCATTATAAATCCTGTGGTAACTCCGATTTGGCGAGTGGTTGCAATTAAACCAATTGCGCCTCCACTTTTATTCCAAAACATATATTCACCTCCTGTAAAACGATTTGGATCATCAAAACGAGTAAATTCACAGGTTATTGTTATAAAAAGTGGATATCTATAACGATTGGTTAAATTTTGAGCATCTAATTTTTCAAAAAGTCGTTCCCTTGCTAGTGATTCTTCGCTTCCATGTCCAAAATAATTAAATACTAAAGCACCAAGTTCTATAGCATCTAAAAAATCTTTTTTAGCTTCAGGGTAACGTTCTCCTCCTGCCGCAACTTGCTGTAAATAAGAATCAGTATGGATTTTTTTTACATTTACAAATGGTTTTTGAGCTGTTAATGTATTTGCTAAATTATCTAATCCAAACTGAAGAGTTGCATCGGTAGAATTATCGGCATCATCTGAATAAATAACATAATTGTTTCGCCATCTTCCATATGATTTTTCGTCATGATATTCTATTACTTTGTCGACCATTTCTTTAGCTTGACTAACTGATGCAACTAACATTCTTCCTACAGCAATATCAATTCCATCAAAAGAACCTAACATCTGACCTTCACCATCATCCATCAAACCAAAAAAATCATCCGACATAAAAGTGGAATACAATGAAAAATTAGAAACATTATTAGTTTCAGTAGCTAACGGATTAAAACTGTGAAAAACAGGAACAATATTAGTATTATTAAACAATCTGTTTTTATAATCATAAGAAGCATCTCCGAAAAGATTAACATATTTTACTCTTTTATCGGGAGCAGATGCATTCCAATACACATATTTTATTAAATTACGAATAGCCGCAATATCTTGTTTTCCCGAAGAAAACTCATGGTAAATTTTTTCAAGCGTAACCACCCTAACCACTAATCCAGAATTACTTCTATGAAAATCAGCCAATCGTTCTGCCTGTGCTGATAAAAATTCTGGTGTTAGAATTAAATAATCAATATCTTGAAAATTTCCTTGTGCATCTTTAAAAATAGATCCTTTTAAATTTTGATTCACAACAACTGCGTTTGATTCACGAAGAGGAGTAAAAGTGTCTGATAAATCTATAGCAACATATTTTTTTGCTGTACCTAAATTCACTTTAAAATTAAAATTAGCTCCAGAAGTATTTTCATAAGATGCGACATTAAACCTATCTGTAACATCCCACACTTGAGAAATACTAGTAGCATTTGTAATTTTATATTCCCCAACTCCAATATTGGTTTCTTCTAAATCATTATAAAAAAAGAATTGCTTTGAAAAACCAGTTAAATTGCGTTTGACTTTTAATCTTATAAAATCTAAGTAACCATTTGAACTTGGAACACCCCCATTATTATAAGCTAATGCAATTGATATTGCAGACGATGTTGCATTAAAAACTGTATTCAAAGCAGATTCATAGCCCTCAACTCCGGTTCCAGATGTCAATTGTGGAAATACTAATGTTCCTAAATCAACAGCATTGGCTTTTATGTTAAATGAAGAACTACCAAACGACTTCGACGCAGTATTAACTTTAATTTGAATAGGAACAGTTATATCAATATTTGGAATAGAAAAATCAAAATTTTGCAATTCATCAATATTAAATTGTTCGCCAAACCATCTTCTACCCACTTTTCCTGCATTTACTAAATCTTTTTCATGATATAAAATATCATCAAACTGTGAAAAAGAAATAGAAGGTGTGTTTATTGGTTGAATGGCTGGCTCAATTCTTTTTCCTAAATTCCCTCCTCCTGAAGTTATATAAAAATAGGATTTATCTGCAAAAAGATTTACACTGGTTAAACTTTCGGTATTCCAAGTATCCACACCTTCTGCATAAAACAAAATATAATCGCTATTATCAAAAACACCATCTTCTTGACCCACAAACTGAATTGCATTTTCTGCCAAATCATCTGGATAAGGAATTGAATTATTTAATGGAAGCATTCGTCCACCATTTCCATAAATCTTAATATTTCTTGGGTCAACACTTACATTAAATCCTAAACTTTGTAAAAAAGATTTAGTAATTTTATAAACTCCAGACTTTTCAACATAAAAGCGATGCCAATTACCTGATGCTAAAACAGAATTTGAAATCGATTGAACTACATTTTGATTTAGATTTCTGTTTAATATGCTGTTTTGAAAAGAATAGGAAAAGGAAACCACTTTTTTATAATCATTCCCTACTTTAATAATAGGACTTAAAATTAAAAGTCCTTTATAATCCTCTCGAACACGAACAACCTCTAATGTAGCAAGCAATTTGTTTGGGATAACCGATAAATCTAAATCATAAAGATCAGCTGCATTAATAGATTGATAGACCACATTAGAAACAACCAAACTCGAGGCATCTGTAAGTGCGGTAACAGGAACCATTTTTCTGAATTGAATTTTACGTAATGATATATCAATATTGAAAAAATTAGAATCAAATTGAGGCACCTTAATAGACGAATCACCTATACTATAGTTAACATTAGAATACCAATTAATAGTAATATTTTCTGTTTGCTGACCAAAAGTAAACAGAGAAAAGAATAAAAATAATAATAAGAGAGCCTTTTTCATTAACTTCAAAACGTATTTAAGACATATATATTACAAAGAGAGAAAAATAATTTATTTTAATCTAATTTTTTACAATAAAACTTAATATAAAACGTTGTTAGAGAAAAGAATTTAACATAACATTAATTTTTTTTTACAAAAAACTAAAAACATGTTGCATTTTAATTCATTATTATTATCTTGCGACACGAAATTTATTACCTACTAAAGTATGAAAATTAAAAAAATTATGGCTTTAAAAGTGCTAGTAGTATTAGCGCTAACATTAGGCTTTACAGGTTGTAGTAAGAAAGGAAACACTAAAGGTGGATCTACTGCTACAGGATGGAAAATCAATGACAAGAAAGGCGGATTCCAGTTTAACGACAAGTTTAAACAACAAGAAACACCTCCAGGGATGATTTCTATTGAAGGAGGTACATTTACAATGGGTAAAGTACAAGACGATGTTATGCACGATTGGAATAACTCTCCAAACCAACAACACGTTCAATCTTTTTTTATGGATGAAACAGAAGTTACTAATAAAATGTACTCTGAGTTTTTGTTTTGGGTAAAAACTGTTTTTCCTCCTACAGAAGAAAACTATAAACATATTTATAATGGAGCAATTCCAGATACTTTAGTATGGAGAAATCGCCTAGGTTATAATGAAACCATGACTAACAACTATTTAAGACACCCAGCATATGCTGATTACCCAGTAGTAGGAGTTAATTGGATTCAAGCGGTAGAATTTAGTAAATGGAGAACAGATCGTGTAAATGAGAATATTTTAGAGCGCGAAGGATACCTTAAAAAAGATAACAAAATTAAATTAGGTTCTGACGTAACTGCTGAAAAATCATTTAGTACAGAAACTTACATAAATACTCCATCAAAAGCATTTGGTGGAAATGAAGAAGTTGTATTGAAAAAAGAAATGGGCGGCGGAAGACGACCAGCTGCTGATACGGCTAAAAACGTTTACGCTCAAAGAAGTTCTGGTTTAATTTTACCAGAATATAGACTTCCTACAGAAGCTGAGTGGGAATATGCTGCAGTAGCTTTAGTTGGTAACAGAGAGTACAACATTTATAAAGGACAAAAGAAATATCCTTGGAATGGTCAATATACACGTTCTTCTAAAAGACAATATAGAGGAGACCAATTAGCAAACTTTAAACAAGGTAAAGGAGATTACGGTGGAATTGCAGGTTGGTCTGATGACGGAGCTGATATTACAAATAAAGTAAAAGCATACGCACCAAATGATTTTGGTTTATATGATATGGCTGGTAACGTAGCAGAATGGGTACAAGATGTTTATAGACCTATTGTTGATGATGAAGCTAATGATTTTAACTACTTTAGAGGTAACGTATATACTAAAAATAAAATTGGTGAAGACGGAGTTGTTGAATTAGTAACTTCAGACAACATTAAATACGATACTTTAATTAATGGTAGAATTATAGCTAGAAATTATCCAGGCCAAATTGCTCAAGTTCCCGTTGATGAAAATGAAACTTATTTAAGAACTCAATTCTCAACTTCTGACAATAGAAATTACAGAGATGGAGATAGACAATCTACACGTTTCTATAAGTTTAATGATTCTGAAGAAGGTGGAGCTACTGGTGATCAAAAAAGAATGTACGAAGCTCCTAAACACTCAATCACAGCTGACAGTTTAGGGAAAATGAACAAAAAATATGACCGTTCAGACAAAAGAACAACTTTAGTAGACGACAATGTTAGAGTTTATAAAGGAGGTTCATGGAGAGATAGAGCATATTGGTTAGACCCAGCATCTAGAAGATTCTTCCCACAAGATATGGCTACAGATTACATCGGATTTAGATGCGCTATGTCTAAAGTTGGCCCAAAATCTAAGAAGAAAACTCCTAGAGGAAATCCAAAAAAATAATTTTCATACAATTACTTAAAAAAGCCCTTTCGTTTGAAAGGGCTTTTTTTTATCTTCGTCGCTATTTAATATATCGCACATGATAACAATAGCTTATATACATTCCTTGTTTTTAAATTGTACAAGTGTTTCTACAGATACTCGTAAAATAGAAAAAGACTCATTATTTATAGCTCTAAAAGGCGATAACTTCGACGCTAACACATTTGCTAAAGAAGCACTAGAAAAAGGCGCTAAATACGTTATAATTGACAATCCAAACTACACAATAAACGAACGCACCATTCTTGTAGAAGATTCTCTCATTGCATTACAAGAGCTAGCAAAATATCATAGAACATATTTAGGAATACCTATAATTGCATTAACAGGAAGCAATGGAAAAACCACAACAAAGGAACTAATTCATGCCGTACTTTCTAAAAAATATAATACACTAGCAACAATTGGTAATTTAAACAATCATATTGGAGTTCCTCTAACACTTTTGCGTTTTTCAAAGGAAACTGAAATAGGAATTGTTGAAATGGGCGCAAACCATCAAAAAGAGATTGAATTTTTATGCCAAATTGCTCAACCTGATTTTGGCTATATAACCAATTTTGGTAAAGCACACTTAGAAGGATTTGGAGGAGTTGAAGGAGTTATTAAAGGCAAAAGCGAAATGTATGACTACCTTAGAAACAACGAAAAAACAGTTTTTGTAAATCTTGATGACATCACTCAAAAAGAAAAGTCATCACATATAAACCAATATAGTTTTGCTTTAAATGAAACTGAAGCAGATGTGAAAATTACAAAAATAGAGGCCAATCCCATGGTGAAGATTACGTACAACAATCAAACTATTAATTCACATCTTATTGGAATTTACAATGCAAACAATATTAATGCTGCAATTACAATAGGGAACTATTTTAAAATTTCGGATGTGTTAATAAAAGCAGCAATTGAGAACTATATACCAGAAAATAATCGTTCCCAACTAATTCAGAAAAACAACAACGAAATAATTCTAGACGCTTACAATGCAAATCCAAGCAGTATGTCGGCCGCAATCGGGAATTTTATACAGTTAGCAAATGACAGCAAAATTGCTATATTAGGAGATATGTTTGAACTAGGAGAAGAAAGCCTCATTGAACATAAAAAAGTGATTGAGTTATTAGAAAATGAAAAAGAAATCACCACCTTTTTTATAGGAAAACATTTTTATAACAACAAAACAAATAACGCCCATTTAAATTTCTTTGAAGATTTCAATGCTTTTTCTACATTTCTCAAAACGAATGAAATAAAAAACAGTTTAATCTTAATAAAAGGTTCTAGAGGAATGGCTCTTGAAAAAACTTTGGATTTATTTTAGCCTCTATTAAAATATACCCCAACTAGACTTCTATTAGTAAAAACCAAATACCTATTAATAAAACCAAAAATCATGAGCACTAAATAGTATTCATTGATAAAGGTTTTATTGTATTTAAATATGAAGCACTAAATTCAATATTTCATTAATAATAATTTAACTCTTATTTATTATGAAAATTTAATTATTCCATAATAATAAAAATAGAATAATAACAAAAATTGTATTTAATAACTTAAAACTTTGCTTACTCCTTTTAATAAAATTTTTAAAACACTATTGCACTAAAACAAACTCACTTCGTCTATTTAATTGATGTTGTTCTCGAGTACACGGAACCGCATCTGAACAATCATTTAACAACTGAGATTCTCCGTATCCTTTACAAGTCAATCGTTCTTTAGCGATACCTTTTTTAATTAAAAAATCACGAGTAGCTTTTGCGCGAAAATTAGACAAGCGTAAATTGTAAGCTTCGCTTTGTCTACTATCCGTATGTGAGCGAATGTCAATTTTTAAATTAGGATACATCTTTAAGATTTCAACAATCTTTGCCATCTCAACTTCTACATCAGGACGAATAAAATACTTATCCAAATCAAAATAAATTGAAATGTCCAACAACTTAACTAAATCATCTCCTGTTTTAGTTTTAATGATTTTAGGAGCGATTTCAAATTTTTCGCTTTTAATTTTTCCTCCTTTAACACGAAACTCTTTAGTTAAATAAATATCATTTTCTACTTTAATATAATACTCCCTATCATATCGAAGATCAGAAAATTTAAATTGTCCTAAAGAATCTGATTTAGTACTACCAAGGATGTTTTGATTAGCATCTAACAAAGTAATCCTAGAATTTTGAATTGGCTCTTTTAAAATTTCATCAATAACTACATCGGTAAATTCAATCTTTTTAGGCTCAGGATTAACTTTTACTTTATAAACATCGTCATACCCTTTACCTCCTTGACGATTAGATGAAACAAAGAACACATTTTTAAAAGGACTTTCTATAAAAGCAAAATCATCGCGCTCACTATTAATAGGAGCACCTACATTATTAAAACTAATATAATTACCTTCAACATCAGGATGAGATTTAAAAACATCCAATCCTCCTATTCCCACAAGACCATCTGATGAAAAATACAAAATACCATCAGATGCTATAAATGGAAATGTTTCTCTAGCCTTCGTATTAATTTTCTCTCCTAAATTTACAGGAATCCCATATGTACCATCTTCTTTAATAGCTACTTTATATAAATCTGAATTTCCATAACCTCCTGGCATGTCAGAGGCAAAATAAAGCGTTTTTTCGTCAATACTTAATGCAGGATGAGCAATACTGAAATCGTTACTATTAAATGGTAATTCTTCTATTTTTCCCCATTTTCCATTTAAAAAAGTTGATTTAAAAAGTTTCAACTTAACAACGTTATCTTTATCCATGCCCACTTTACCGTAATTAAAGTTGTTACGGGTAAAATACATAGTTTTTCCATCTTTAGTAAACACAGGGCTTGACTCATGATATTTCGTATTGAACTCATCAACAATCTCATCAATATATACCACTTTTGCAGAATCACTAAACTCAGCGCGATATATATTCAAAAAATTTTGATTAGTCCATTTATCAATCTTCTTTTTATTATTTTTTGGAATTCTATTTGAAACGAAATACATTTTGGAATCTTTAAAATTTCCTCCATAATCAGAATATTCCGAATTAATTCCTGCATCTTCAATGGTAAACTTGTCCAAACTATAGTTAATATCAACCAAATACAACTTATTTTTAACATACAACTCTCCACGATAATCGTTAGTAAGTGTATAAAATTTCTCCATTAATTTATCGGCATCATTATAAGATTTCACAGCTTTTAATGATTGAGAGTAACGAAAATAATACTCAGGATCTAAAGATTGGTTATTTAATTGAAACAACTTATCATACCATACTTTTGATTTATCCAACATGCCATTAAAATAATAGGCATCACCTAATTTTTGAAACAATTCAATGGATGTATATCCTTTTTCTGCAACTTTTTCATATATAGCAATAGCATCTATATAAGAATATCCTTCATATTTTTTTTCTGCTAATTTTTCTTTTATATCTTGTGCAGAAACGGAAAAAAAGCAACCTAAACTTATTATGCTTATTATATATTTCATAATATTAACTATTAAAAGAATCTTGGATTAATAACCCTTTCTGATTTTTTATTGAATTCATATCTTAAAAAGAACTCATGTGACCCTGAGTTATAATTATTAAGTTTTGTAGTTTCCATATCATAAGCATATCCAATAAACCAATTATCAGAAACTTGGAAACCAGCTAATAAACTTCCTGCTGCATCCCATCTATAAGCAGCCCCAATATTAAAACGTTCATGGAATAGAAAATTTGCAGAAAAATCAATTTGCAATGGAGAACCTTCTACAATTTTTGAAAGCAAAGCAGGTTTAAATTTAACCATTGGAGAAATATCAAAAACTTTACCCATAATAAAATAGTAATGTAAACGCTCTGCTGCTACAGAATTTTGAGAAAACGAAGCTTGCCCTTTATCAAAATGTCTGGTCTCTAAAAAGTTAGGAATTGAAAAACCAAAATAAGTTTTATCTGAATAATAATAAATTCCAGCCCCAACATTAGGCGAAAATTTATTATCAATATTATATTGTGCTAATGGATCTCCGGGATTGTATATATTAAGCTTTGTAAAATCAACATTCAAAAAATTCCCTGTTGCTTTAAGACCAAAAGCTAATTTATAGTTAACAGACACAGGAAATGAATACGAAAAATCTATTGAAATAGAACTTTCATCAGAAGGCCCTATACGATCATTAATAAACGATAATCCTAACCCTAATTTCTCATTCTTAAGGGGAGTATGAATTGCAAATGTATTTGTAACAGGAGCACCATCTAAACCAACCCATTGATTACGATGCAAACCAAATATACTTAATACATCTCTACTTCCAGCGTATGCAGGATTTATATTAATAGTATTATACATATATTGTGTGTATTGTGAATCTTGTTGTCCAAATGTAGGCAACCACACTAAGAATACAATAAAAAATATTTTTTTCATTTTATAAATTTTTAATATTTATTATGAAGAAGCTAATTCACTTCTTCAATAAATTTATCTATTAAGATATAAGTACCCTGAACGCTCTTTATTTGTTCCTTGATCATTAACATATTTAACTATATAAAAATAAGTCCCTATTGGTAATTCAGAATCTTGATTTATAGTTACCCTACCTTCAGATATGCCTCTAAAAAATTGCCCATTCTGTCCGTAACCTTTAGTTTCAAATACCTTCACACCCCATCTATTGTATATTTCCACAGAGTTATTAGGATATAACTCAATATTTCTAATCACAAATATATCATTATCCCCATCGGCATTTGGCGTAACTAAATTGAAGATTTCTAAGTCATCTTGCGACACACTATGGTTATTTATTTCTAAATAATCAGGGATTCCATTTCCATTAGAATCATTAGGATTATTAGGATTGTTACCAATCTCTTCACCATTATTTAAACCATCACCATCACAATCTCCAACTAAGAATTCTTGTGATTGAGGCAAGCTAACGTTTTCTTCAATTGACTCACATGGATCCGATAGATTAGTACCATCAATAATTTCTTGACCGTTAGTTACTCCATCACCGTCACAATCAGCAGCTAACCAAAGTCCTCCTTGAGGTAATACCACATGATTAAGAAAGTAATCACAAGGATTAATCGGATCAGTACCATCTATTACTTCTTGACCGTTTGAAACTCCATCACCATCGCAATCTCCTTGTAACCAAGCTAAATTAGGTGAAGCATCTTGATTTGAAACCGTCAAGTCACAAGAGTTTGAAGGATCAGTTCCGTCAATAATTTCCTGTCCATTAGTAACACCATCACCATCACAGTCATTAATTAGAAAATCTAAACAACTTCCTATAATAATAGAAACTGTAGCAACATCACAATTTGTTGGATTCAATATTTCACATATTTGATATTCTATTATATAGGATCCAGACGGCGTACCTGAAGGAATGAAAAGATTACCATTAGCATCAATAGACAAACCTGAAATACCACCAGTATTTAACAATGTTATTGTAATTAAACTATCTAAAACAGAAGCGCCATTTAATGTATCATTAAGTGTCAAATCACCTACAACACCTCCTGCGACTCCATTAAACAAACTTGATGTGTAATTGTCATCTACTGCAACTATCGGCGCTGCAACTACTGTAATAACAACATCTGCTGTGTCACAATTCGTTGGATTCAACACCTCACAGATAGAATAAGTAACCGTGTATGTTCCTGCTGAAATCCCTGATGCAATAGTAATAGTACCATCCGCATTTAATGTAAAGCCACTTGGAACAGTAACTGGTGTTAATATAATTTGTGATGGATTTACAACTGCTCCATTTAATGTGTCATTCGCTAACACAGAAGCTGTAGTGGATCCTGTATAACCATTGATTGAACTATAACTATCATCTACTGCAACTATCGGCGCTGCAACTACTGTAATAACAACATCTGCTGTGTCACAATTCGTTGGATTCAACACCTCACAGATAGAATAAGTAACCGTGTATGTTCCTGCTGAAATCCCTGATGCAATAGTAATAGTACCATCCGCATTTAATGTAAAGCCACTTGGAACAGTAACTGGTGTTAATATAATTTCTGATGGATTTACAACTACTCCATTTAATGTGTCATTCACTAACACAGAAGCTGTAGTGGATCCTGTATAACCATTGATTGAACTATAACTATCATCTACTGCAACTATCGGCGCTGCAACTACTGTAATAAAAACATCTGCTGTGTCACAATTCGTTGGATTCAACACCTCACAGATAGAATAAGTAACCGTGTATGTTCCTGCTGAAATCCCTGATGCAATAGTAATAGTACCATCCGCATTTAATGTAAAGCCACTTGGAACAGTAACTGGTGTTAATATAATTTGTGATGGATTTACAACTGCTCCATTTAATGTGTCATTCGCTAACACAGAAGCTGTAGTGGATCCTGTATAACCATTGATTGAACTATAACTATCATCTACTGCAACTATCGGCGCTGCAACTACTGTAATAACAACATCTGCTGTGTCACAATTCGTTGGATTCAACACCTCACAGATAGAATAAGTAACCGTGTATGTTCCTGCTGAAATTCCTGATGCAATAGTAATAGTACCATCCGCATTTAATGTAAAGCCACTTGGAACAGTAACTGGTGTTAATATAATTTGTGATGGATTTACAACTACTCCATTTAATGTGTCATTCACTAACACAGAAGCTGTAGTGGATCCTGTATAACCATTGATTGAACTATAACTATCATCTACTGCAACTATCGGCGCTGCAACTACTGTAATAACAACATCTGCTGTGTCACAATTCGTTGGATTCAACACCTCACAGATAGAATAAGTAACCGTGTATGTTCCTGCTGAAATCCCTGATGCAATAGTAATAGTACCATCCGCATTTAATGTAAAGCCACTTGGAACAGTAACTGGTGTTAATATAATTTGTGATGGATTTACAACTACTCCATTTAATGTGTCATTCACTAACACAGAAGCTGTAGTGGATCCTGTATAACCATTGATTGAACTATAACTATCATCTACTGCAACTATCGGCGCTGCAACTACTGTAATAACAACATCTGCTGTGTCACAATTCGTTGGATTCAACACCTCACAGATAGAATAAGTAACCGTGTACGTTCCTGCTGAAATCCCTGATGCAATAGTAATAGTACCATCCGCATTTAATGTAAAGCCACTTGGAACAGTAACTGGTGTTAATATAATTTGTGATGGATTTACAACTGCTCCATTTAATGTGTCATTCGCTAACACAGAAGCTGTAGTGGATCCTGTATAACCATTGATTGAACTATAACTATCATCTACTGCAACTATCGGCGCTGCAACTACTGTAATAACAACATCTGCTGTGTCACAATTCGTTGGATTCAACACCTCACAGATAGAATAAGTAACCGTGTATGTTCCTGCTGAAATCCCTGATGCAATAGTAATAGTACCATCCGCATTTAATGTAAAGCCACTTGGAACAGTAACTGGTGTTAATATAATTTGTGATGGATTTACAACTACTCCATTTAATGTGTCATTCACTAACACAGAAGCTGTAGTGGATCCTGTATAACCATTGATTGAACTATAACTATCATCTACTGCAACTATCGGCGCTGCAACTACTGTAATAAAAACATCTGCTGTGTCACAATTCGTTGGATTCAACACCTCACAGATAGAATAAGTAACCGTGTACGTTCCTGCTGAAATTCCTGATGCAATAGTAATAGTACCATCCGCATTTAATGTAAAGCCACTTGGAACAGTAACTGGTGTTAATATAATTTGTGATGGATTTACAACTACTCCATTTAATGTGTCATTCACTAACACAGAAGCTGTAGTGGATCCTGTATAACCATTGATTGAACTATAACTATCATCTACTGCAACTATCGGCGCTGCAACTACTGTAATAAAAACATCTGCTGTGTCACAATTCGTTGGATTCAACACCTCACAGATAGAATAAGTAACCGTGTACGTTCCTGCTGAAATTCCTGATGCAATAGTAATAGTACCATCCGCATTTAATGTAAAGCCACTTGGAACAGTAACTGGTGTTAATATAATTTGTGATGGATTTACAACTACTCCATTTAATGTGTCATTCACTAACACAGAAGCTGTAGTGGATCCTGTATAACCATTGATTGAACTATAACTATCATCTACTGCAACTATCGGCGCTGCAACTACTGTAATAAAAACATCTGCTGTGTCACAATTCGTTGGATTCAACACCTCACAGATAGAATAAGTAACCGTGTATGTTCCTGCTGAAATTCCTGATGCAATAGTAATAGTACCATCCGCATTTAATGTAAAGCCACTTGGAACAGTAACTGGTGTTAATATAATTTGTGATGGATTTACAACTACTCCATTTAATGTGTCATTCACTAACACAGAAGCTGTAGTGGATCCTGTATAACCATTGATTGAACTATAACTATCATCTACTGCAACTATCGGCGCTGCAACTACTGTAATAACAACATCTGCTGTGTCACAATTCGTTGGATTCAACACCTCACAGATAGAATAAGTAACCGTGTACGTTCCTGCTGAAATCCCTGATGCAATAGTAATAGTACCATCCGTATTTAATGTAAATCCACTTGGAACAGTAACTGGTGTTAATATAATTTGTGATGGATTTACAACTACTCCATTTAATGTGTCATTCGCTAACACAGAAGCTGTAGTGGATCCTGTATAACCATTGATTGAACTATAACTATCATCTACTGCAACTATCGGCGCTGCAACTACTGTAATAAAAACATCTGCTGTGTCACAATTCGTTGGATTCAACACCTCACAGATAGAATAAGTAACCGTGTACGTTCCTGCTGAAATCCCTGATGCAATAGTAATAGTACCATCCGCATTTAATGTAAAGCCACTTGGAACAGTAACTGGTGTTAATATAATTTGTGATGGATTTACAACTACTCCATTTAATGTGTCATTCACTAACACAGAAGCTGTAGTGGATCCTGTATAACCATTGATTGAACTATAACTATCATCTACTGCAACTATCGGCGCTGCAACTACTGTAATAAAAACATCTGCTGTGTCACAATTCGTTGGATTCAACACCTCACAGATAGAATAAGTAACCGTGTATGTTCCTGCTGAAATCCCTGATGCAATAGTAATAGTACCATCCGCATTTAATGTAAAGCCACTTGGAACAGTAACTGGTGTTAATATAATTTGTGATGGATTTACAACTGCTCCATTTAATGTGTCATTCGCTAACACAGAAGCTGTAGTGGATCCTGTATAACCATTGATTGAACTATAACTATCATCTACTGCAACTATCGGCGCTGCAACTACTGTAATAACAACATCTGCTGTGTCACAATTCGTTGGATTCAACACCTCACAGATAGAATAAGTAACCGTGTATGTTCCTGCTGAAATTCCTGATGCAATAGTAATAGTACCATCCGCATTTAATGTAAAGCCACTTGGAACAGTAACTGGTGTTAATATAATTTGTGATGGATTTACAACTACTCCATTTAATGTGTCATTCACTAACACAGAAGCTGTAGTGGATCCTGTATAACCATTGATTGAACTATAACTATCATCTACTGCAACTATCGGCGCTGCAACTACTGTAATAACAACATCTGCTGTGTCACAATTCGTTGGATTCAACACCTCACAGATAGAATAAGTAACCGTGTATGTTCCTGCTGAAATCCCTGATGCAATAGTAATAGTACCATCCGCATTTAATGTAAAGCCACTTGGAACAGTAACTGGTGTTAATATAATTTGTGATGGATTTACAATACTCCATTTAATGTGTCATTCACTAACACAGAAGCTGTAGTGGATCCTGTATAACCATTGATTGAACTATAACTATCATCTACTGCAACTATCGGCGCTGCAACTACTGTAATAACAACATCTGCTGTGTCACAATTCGTTGGATTCAACACCTCACAGATAGAATAAGTAACCGTGTACGTTCCTGCTGAAATCCCTGATGCAATAGTAATAGTACCATCCGTATTTAATGTAAATCCACTTGGAACAGTAACTGGTGTTAATATAATTTGTGATGGATTTACAACTACTCCATTTAATGTGTCATTCGCTAACACAGAAGCTGTAGTGGATCCTGTATAACCATTGATTGAACTATAACTATCATCTACTGCAACTATCGGCGCTGCAACTACTGTAATAAAAACATCTGCTGTGTCACAATTCGTTGGATTCAACACCTCACAGATAGAATAAGTAACCGTGTACGTTCCTGCTGAAATCCCTGATGCAATAGTAATAGTACCATCCGCATTTAATGTAAAGCCACTTGGAACAGTAACTGGTGTTAATATAATTTGTGATGGATTTACAACTACTCCATTTAATGTGTCATTCACTAACACAGAAGCTGTAGTGGATCCTGTATAACCATTGATTGAACTATAACTATCATCTACTGCAACTATCGGCGCTGCAACTACTGTAATAAAAACATCTGCTGTGTCACAATTCGTTGGATTCAACACCTCACAGATAGAATAAGTAACCGTGTACGTTCCTGCTGAAATTCCTGATGCAATAGTAATAGTACCATCCGCATTTAATGTAAAGCCACTTGGAACAGTAACTGGTGTTAATATAATTTGTGATGGATTTACAACTACTCCATTTAATGTGTCATTCACTAACACAGAAGCTGTAGTGGATCCTGTATAACCATTGATTGAACTATAACTATCATCTACTGCAACTATCGGCGCTGCAACTACTGTAATAAAAACATCTGCTGTGTCACAATTCGTTGGATTCAACACCTCACAGATAGAATAAGTAACCGTGTACGTTCCTGCTGAAATTCCTGATGCAATAGTAATAGTACCATCCGCATTTAATGTAAAGCCACTTGGAACAGTAACTGGTGTTAATATAATTTGTGATGGATTTACAACTACTCCATTTAATGTGTCATTCACTAACACAGAAGCTGTAGTGGATCCTGTATAACCATTGATTGAACTATAACTATCATCTACTGCACATATAGAGTTAAATACTGTTACACTATTTGCACCTGTTGTACTACATGTGTTATCTGCTGTAGAGCGAACACTTATGGTATACGTTCCTGCTGCTACTCCTGTAAAAGTAGCACTTGATTGGTAAGTGGTACCATCAATGCTGTACTCAACGCCTGATTGCGTTGTGAAAACAATCGTTCCTGTTGGTACGGCACATGTTGGTTGTACTGTGACACTTGCCGATGGGGTGATTGGAGCACTTGCTACTGCGTTTATGGTTAGTGTTGCGCCTGTTGTACTACATGTGTTATCTGCTGTAGAGCGAACACTTATGGTATACGTTCCTGCTGCTACTCCTGTAAAAGTAGCACTTGATTGGTAAGTGGTACCATCAATGCTGTACTCAACGCCTGATTGCGTTGTGAAAACAATCGTTCCTGTTGGTACGGCACATGTTGGTTGTACTGTGACACTTGCCGATGGGGTGATTGGAGCACTTGCTACTGCGTTTATGGTTAGTGTTGCGCCTGTTGTACTACATGTGTTATCTGCTGTAGAGCGAACACTTATGGTATACGTTCCTGCTGCAACTCCTGTGAAGGTAGCACTTGATTGGTAAGTGGTGCCATCAATGCTGTACTCAACGCCTGATTGCGTTGTGAATACTATTGTACCTGTTGTAACTGCACAAGTTGGTTGTACTGTGACACTCGCTGTTGGGGAACTTGGTGCACTTGGTACTGCGTTTATGGTTACTGTTGCGCCTGTTGTACTACATGTGTTATCTGCTGTAGAGCGAACACTTATGGTATAAGTTCCTGCTGCAACTCCTGTGAAGGTAGCACTTGATTGGTAAGTGGTGCCATCAATGCTGTACTCAACGCCTGATTGCGTTGTGAAAACAATCGTTCCTGTTGGTACGGCACATGTTGGTTGTACTGTGACACTTGCCGATGGGGTGCTTGGAGCACTTGCTACTGCGTTTATGGTTACTGTTGCGCCTGTTGTACTACATGTGTTATCTGCTGTAGAGCGAACACTTATGGTATACGTTCCTGCTGCAACTCCTGTGAAGGTAGCACTTGATTGGTAAGTGGTGCCATCAATGCTGTACTCAACGCCTGATTGCGTTGTGAAAACAATCGTTCCTGTTGGTACGGCACATGTTGGTTGTACTGTGACACTTGCCGATGGGGTGCTTGGAGCACTTGCTACTGCGTTTATGGTTACTGTTGCGCCTGTTGTACTACATGTGTTATCTGCTGTAGAGCGAACACTTATGGTATACGTTCCTGCTGCAACTCCTGTGAAGGTAGCACTTGATTGGTAAGTGGCGCCATCAATGCTGTACTCAACGCCTGATTGCGTTGTGAAAACAATCGTTCCTGTTGGTACGGCACATGTTGGTTGTACTGTGACACTCGCTGTTGGGGAACTTGGTGCACTTGGTACTGCGTTTATGGTTACTGTTGCGCCTGTTGTACTACATGTGTTATCTGCTGTAGAGCGAACACTTATGGTATACGTTCCTGCTGCAACTCCTGTGAAGGTAGCACTTGATTGGTAAGTGGTGCCATCAATGCTGTACTCAACGCCTGATTGCGTTGTGAAAACAATCGTTCCTGTTGGTACGGCACATGTTGGTTGTACTGTGACACTCGCTGTTGGGGAACTTGGTGCACTTGGTACTGCGTTTATGGTTACTGTTGCGCCTGTTGTACTACAGGTGTTATCTGCTGTAGAGCGAACACTTATGGTATACGTTCCTGCTGCAACTCCTGTGAAGGTAGCACTTGATTGGTAAGTGGTGCCATCAATGCTGTACTCAACGCCTGATTGCGTTGTGAAAACAATCGTTCCTGTTGGTACGGCACATGTTGGTTGTACTGTGACACTCGCTGTTGGGGAACTTGGTGCACTTGGTACTGCGTTTATGGTTACTGTTGCGCCTGTTGTACTACATGTGTTATCTGCTGTAGAGCGAACACTTATGGTATACGTTCCTGCTGCAACTCCTGTGAAGGTAGCACTTGATTGGTAAGTGGTGCCATCAATGCTGTACTCAACGCCTGATTGCGTTGTGAAAACAATCGTTCCTGTTGGTACGGCACATGTTGGTTGTACTGTGACACTTGCCGATGGGGTGCTTGGTGCACTCTTTACTGCATCTATTGTTACTGTTGCACCTGTTGTACTACATGTGTTATCTGCTGTAGATCGAACACTTATGGTATACGTTCCTGCTGCTACTCCTGTGAAGGTAGCACTTGATTGGTAAGTGGTACCATCAATGCTGTACTCAACGCCTGATTGCGTTGTGAAAACAATCGTTCCTGTTGGTACGGCACACGTTGGTTGTACTGTGACACTTGCCGATGGGGAGCTTGGTGCACTTGGTACTGCGTTTATGGTTAGTGTTGCGCCTGTTGTACTACATGTGTTATCTGCTGTAGAGCGAACACTTATGGTATACGTTCCTGCTGCAACTCCTGTGAAGGTAGCACTTGATTGGTAAGTGGTGCCATCAATGCTGTACTCAACGCCTGATTGCGTTGTGAAAACAATCGTTCCTGTTGGTACGGCACATGTTGGTTGTACTGTGACACTTGCCGATGGGGTGCTTGGTGCACTCTTTACTGCATCTATTGTTACTGTTGCACCTGTTGTACTACATGTGTTATCTGCTGTAGAGCGAACACTTATGGTATACGTTCCTGCTGCTACTCCTGTGAAAGTAGCACTTGATTGGTAAGTGGTGCCATCAATGCTGTACTCAACGCCTGATTGCGTTGTGAAAACAATCGTTCCTGTTGGTACGGCACACGTTGGTTGTACTGTGACACTCGCTGTTGGGGAACTTGGTGCACTTGCTACTGCGTTTATGGTTACTGTTGCGCCTGTTGTACTACATGTGTTATCTGCTGTAGAGCGAACACTTATGGTATACGTTCCTGCTGCTACTCCTGTGAAAGTAGCACTTGATTGGTAAGTGGTGCCATCAATGCTGTACTCAACGCCTGATTGCGTTGTGAAAACAATCGTTCCTGTTGGTACGGCACACGTTGGTTGTACTGTGACACTTGCCGATGGGGTGCTTGGAGCACTTGCTACTGCGTTTATGGTTACTGTTGCGCCTGTTGTACTACATGTGTTATCTGCTGTAGAGCGAACACTTATGGTATAAGTTCCTGCTGCAACTCCTGTGAAGGTAGCACTTGATTGGTAAGTGGTGCCATCAATGCTGTACTCAACGCCTGATTGCGTTGTGAAAACAATCGTTCCTGTTGGTACGGCACACGTTGGTTGTACTGTGACACTTGCTGTTGGGGAGCTTGGAGCACTTACTACTGCGTTTATGGTTACTGTTGCGCCTGTTGTACTACATGTGTTATCTGCTGTAGAGCGAACACTTATGGTATACGTTCCTGCTGCAACTCCTGTGAAGGTAGCACTTGATTGGTAAGTGGTGTCATCAATGCTGTACTCAACGCCTGATTGCGTTGTGAAAACAATCGTTCCTGTTGGTACGGCACACGTTGGTTGTACTGTGACACTTGCTGTTGGGGAGCTTGGAGCACTTACTACTGCGTTTATGGTTAGTGTTGCGCCTGTTGTACTACATGTGTTATCTGCTGTAGAGCGAACACTTATGTTATACGTTCCTGCTGCAACTCCTGTGAAGGTAGCACTTGATTGGTAAGTGGTGCCATCAATGCTGTACTCAACGCCTGATTGCGTTGTGAATACTATTGTACCTGTTGTAACTGCACAAGTTGGTTGTACTGTGACACTTGCCGATGGGGAGCTTGGTGCACTTGGTACTGCGTTTATGGTTACTGTTGCGCCTGTTGTACTACAGGTGTTATCTGCTGTAGAGCGAACACTTATGGTATACGTTCCTGCTGCAACTCCTGTGAAGGTAGCACTTGATTGGTAAGTGGCGCCATCAATGCTGTAATCAACGCCTGATTGCGTTGTGAAAACAATCGTTCCTGTTGGTACGGCACACGTTGGTTGTACTGTGACACTTGCCGATGGGGTGCTTGGAGCACTTGCTACTGCGTTTATGGTTACTGTTGCGCCTGTTGTACTACATGTGTTATCTGCTGTAGAGCGAACACTTATGTTATACGTTCCTGCTGCAACTCCTGTGAAGGTAGCACTTGATTGGTAAGTGGTGCCATCAATGCTGTACTCAACGCCTGATTGCGTTGTGAATACTATTGTACCTGTTGTAACTGCACAAGTTGGTTGTACTGTGACACTTGCCGATGGGGAGCTTGGTGCACTTGGTACTGCGTTTATGGTTACTGTTGCGCCTGTTGTACTACAGGTGTTATCTGCTGTAGAGCGAACACTTATGGTATACGTTCCTGCTGCAACTCCTGTGAAGGTAGCACTTGATTGGTAAGTGGCGCCATCAATGCTGTAATCAACGCCTGATTGCGTTGTGAAAACAATCGTTCCTGTTGGTACGGCACACGTTGGTTGTACTGTGACACTTGCTGTTGGGGAGCTTGGAGCACTTACTACTGCGTTTATGGTTAGTGTTGCGCCTGTTGTACTACATGTGTTATCTGCTGTAGAGCGAACACTTATGGTATACGTTCCTGCTGCAACTCCTGTGAAGGTAGCACTTGATTGGTAAGTGGTACCATCAATGCTGTACTCAACGCCTGATTGCGTTGTGAAAACAATCGTTCCTGTTGGTACGGCACATGTTGGTTGAACTGTGACACTTGCCGATGGGGTGCTTGGAGCACTTGCTACTGCGTTTACGGTTACTGTTGCGCCTGTTGTACTACATGTGTTATCTGCTGTAGATCGAACACTTATGGTATACGTTCCTGCTGCAACTCCTGTGAAGGTAGCACTTGATTGGTAAGTGGTGCCATCAATGCTGTACTCAACGCCTGATTGCGTTGTGAATACTATTGTACCTGTTGTAACTGCACAAGTTGGTTGTACTGTGACACTCGCTGTTGGGGAGCTTGGTGCACTTGCTACTGCGTTTATGGTTAGTGTTGCGCCTGTTGTACTACAGGTGTTATCTGCTGTAGAGCGAACACTTATGGTATACGTTCCTGCTGCAACTCCTGTGAAGGTAGCACTTGATTGGTAAGTGGTGCCATCAATGCTGTACTCAACGCCTGATTGCGTTGTGAAAACAATCGTTCCTGTTGGTACAGCACATGTTGGTTGTACTGTGACACTTGCCGATGGGGTGCTTGGAGCACTTGCTACTGCGTTTATGGTTACTGTTGCGCCTGTTGTACTACAGGTGTTATCTGCTGTAGAGCGAACACTTATGGTATACGTTCCTGCTGCAACTCCTGTGAAGGTAGCACTTGATTGGTAAGTGGTGTCATCAATGCTGTACTCAACACCTGATTGCGTTGTGAAAACAATCGTTCCTGTTGGTACGGCACATGTTGGTTGTACTGTGACACTTGCTGTTGGGGAGCTTGGAGCACTTACTACTGCGTTTATGGTTAGTGTTGCGCCTGTTGTACTACATGTGTTATCTGCTGTAGAGCGAACACTTATGGTATACGTTCCTGCTGCAACTCCTGTGAAGGTAGCACTTGATTGGTAAGTGGTACCATCAATGCTGTACTCAACGCCTGATTGCGTTGTGAAAACAATCGTTCCTGTTGGTACGGCACATGTTGGTTGTACTGTGACACTTGCCGATGGGGTGCTTGGAGCACTTGCTACTGCGTTTACGGTTACTGTTGCGCCTGTTGTACTACATGTGTTATCTGCTGTAGAGCGAACACTTATGGTATACGTTCCTGCTGCAACTCCTGTGAAGGTAGCACTTGATTGGTAAGTGGTGCCATCAATGCTGTACTCAACGCCTGATTGCGTTGTGAATACTATTGTACCTGTTGTAACTGCACAAGTTGGTTGTACTGTGACACTCGCTGTTGGGGAGCTTGGTGCACTTGCTACTGCGTTTATGGTTAGTGTTGCGCCTGTTGTACTACAGGTGTTATCTGCTGTAGAGCGAACACTTATGGTATACGTTCCTGCTGCAACTCCTGTGAAGGTAGCACTTGATTGGTAAGTGGTGCCATCAATGCTGTACTCAACGCCTGATTGCGTTGTGAAAACAATCGTTCCTGTTGGTACAGCACATGTTGGTTGTACTGTGACACTTGCCGATGGGGTGCTTGGAGCACTTGCTACTGCGTTTATGGTTACTGTTGCGCCAGTTGTTATGCAAGAAGTGTTTGTTGTGGAGCGAACTCTCAATGTGTAAGTACCTGGTGCAACTCCTGTGAAGGTAGCACTTGATTGGTAGGTGGTGCCATTAATGCTGTACTCAACGCCTGATTGCGTTGTGAAAACAATCGTTCCTGTTGGTACGGCACACGTTGGTTGTACTGTGACACTTGCCGATGGAGAGCTTGGTGCACTTGGTACCGCGTTTACGGTTACACTACTTGAACCTGAAGTAATACAGGTATTATCTGTTGTTGAGCGAACACGAAGTGTGTAAGTACCTGGTGCAACTCCTGTAAAAGTAGCACTTGATTGGTAGGTGGTACCATTAATACTGTAATCTACTCCTGATTGCGTAGTGAATACTATTGTACCTGTTGTGACGGCACAAGTTGGTTGTACTGTTACACTCGCTGTTGGAGAGCTTGGTGCACTTGGTACTGCGTTTATGGTTACTGTTGCTCCAGTTGTTATGCAAGAAGTGTTTGTTGTGGAGCGAACTCTCAATGTGTAAGTACCTGGTGCAACTCCTGTGAAGGTAGCACTTGATTGGTAGGTGGTGCCATTAATGCTGTACTCAACTCCTGATTGCGTTGTGAAAACAATCGTTCCTGTTGTGACAGCACAAGTTGGTTGTACTGTGACACTTGCCGATGGGGTGCTTGGTGCACTTGCTACTGCGTTTACAGTTACTGTTGCACCTGTTGTAACTAATGTATTATCCGCTGTAGAGCGTACTCTTAATGTGTAGGTGCCTGGAGCAACTCCTGTGAAGGTAGCACTTGATTGGTAAGTAGTACCATTAATGCTGTATTCAACGCCTGTTGGAGATGTAAAAACTATTGTTCCAGTTGGTATGGCACATGTTGGTTGTACTGTCACACTTGCTATTGGAGTGGCTGGAGGAAGCGGACATCCGTTAGTGCCGACCGTAACACCAAGAGCAGTATTGGGACAGGTATCATTAGCATCAATTATACCATCACTATCTGAATCTAAAGTTGATACTGCAGTTCCAAAACTAGGACCGACAGAAAAATCTAAAAAAAAGAAAGCTAGACCACTTCCTTCAGACCCCATATTTATAGTAACATTTGAAATAAAATTTTCATATTTTAACCTTACTCTAGTTTGATCTGTTATTGTTGTACCGCTATTTAAATAATGAGTTGACCTGAATTTTGTAGTATTCTCGCTTGGGATTGGAATTACATTAATTACTGTATTTCCTGATGGAGGAGTATTACTAGTATTGGTTGAAGTTAAAAAAGGCCCACCAAGTTCATAAGAAGAAAAAAATTGAAACTCATTAAATTGATTTGTTCCAGCACTACCATTACCATCTAAATCATAAGAATTTATATAAAAATTTTTTATCTGAATATTTGTTCCTGTATTTGTAGTATTATTATAAGAACCTCCTAAAATAAATTGAAAATTTACTTTAAAAGAACCTCCTCCAGATCCAAAAGATAATCTAGGATTAAAAAATGGTATTTCTGCAGCAGTACCACCACCATCATAGTTTTGAAATGATGAAACATTACTTACTGACACTGTTGTTACTATAACATCAATAGATTGCCCACCTATTGTGATTACATTTGTATATAAAACTTTATTGCCATTACTTTGGCCATTTCCAATTTTATTAGAAAAGTTAGTCCCAAAATTAAATGAATTAAAATTTGCATCATATGTTTGAGATAACAATGCATTTGAAAAAAACAATAGTAGAATGCTAATAAATAATTTTTTCATGATTATGTAATTCCTTTTTTTATCGAATTTGTTATATGATAATCTATTTAATTAAATGACTTAAATTTTATGAACTGAATTTTGAAAAAATATAAATATTTAAAAATCAAAATCAACTATCAACACACAAGGTAAAGTCACAAAATGCAAAAATAAAATTAATAATTCGAAAAAATATATAGAAAAAATATAGAAAAAAATAAATTTTGAAGTTCTTAAATCTATGACAAAAAAACATGTTTTTACATCATAACAAACTGTTATTGTATTAGTTATTATTTATTTAATATAAAAAATAAAGCTGAAAATCGAAATAATCACTATTTTTCATTATTGTCTTTTATAGAAAATATGTCATTTAATAAAAGCAAAAAAAATAATAGCGAAAATCCATTTGGGAAGATAGGTTATGCAAAAAATTCTAATAATCAAAAAAATAAAAATCCTAAATTTAAATGCGAAAGGAGACATAAATATTAAATTCTTCCTCTTTAGGCTGACTAATTTTTATACTTACCATATCAAGTCAACAGGTTTTATACTTGATCCCTATTTTAGACTTGATTCAAAAATGCATGAATTTTTTAAAGAATAAAAAGAATAAAAAAATCCCACATTTCTGTAGGATTTAATTTGGTGGGCGATGAGGGGTTCGAACCCCCGACCCCCTCGGTGTAAACGAGGTGCTCTGAACCAGCTGAGCTAATCGCCCTAATAAGACGCTTTACTATTACCGTATTGCGAGTGCAAATATACAAGGAATATTTGTATCTGCAAGTGTTTTTGAAAAAAAATTAAACAATTTCAGCCACTACAAAAGTACTTCCACCAATATAAATAAAATCAGCATCTTGAGCGGCATCTAATGCTGCAATATAAGCACTTGAAACAGAATCAAATACTTCTCCTTGCAAACCAAAATTAGCTGCTTTAACTTGTAATAATTCTGCATTCAGTCCACGAGGAAGATTGGGTTTACAGAAATAATATTTTGCATTTTTTGGAAACAAAGGCAAAACAGTATCTAAATCCTTATCATTTACAACACCCAAAACCACATGAAGTGTTTCAAATTGATGTTTGCTTATTTGACTTACTACCACTTTTAAACCGTGACTATTATGCGCCGTATCGCAAACTACAAAAGGTTTTTGTTTTAAAATTTGCCATCTACCAAGCAATCCTGTATTTAGAATTACATTTTTCAAACCTAACATAATATGATTTTCTTCGATTTTAAATTGCGATTGTAATAATTCGGTGGTTTGAAGAACCGTTTTCTTGTTATGAATTTGATAATGTCCTAATAAAGCACATTCGTAAAAAACTTCTGGATTATCTTGTGCGAAATAAATTGGGGCATTTTCTATTTTAGATTTAGCAACAAAAACTGCTTTTGTTTCATCTGAATATTCACCTATTACAACTGGAATATTCGATTTGATAATTCCAGCTTTTTCTGCAGCTATTTTTGGCAAAGTATCCCCTAAAAATTGCGTATGATCTAAACCAATATTGGTAATTACAGAAACTAATGGAGTAATTACATTGGTAGAATCTAACCTACCCCCCATTCCCACTTCAATTACAGCTACATCAACTTGCTCTTTTGCAAAATAATCAAAGGCTAAGCCAACGGTCATTTCAAAAAAACTCAACTGATTCTCTTCAAAAAAAGACTTATTGAGAGCTACAAAATCAACCACAAATTCTTCAGAAATCATTTCGTGATTAATACGAATACGTTCTCGAAAATCTTTTAAATGTGGCGATGTATACAATCCAACTTTATAACCCGCTTCTTGCAAAATTGAAGCAATCATAGACGATGTTGAACCTTTTCCATTGGTCCCCGCTACATGAATGGATTTAAATTTAGTTTCGGGATGATGCAAATGTTCGACCAACAATAAAGTATTGGTCAAATCTTTCTTATACGCAGAAGCGCCTTGCATTTGAAACATCGGTAACTGGTCAAATAACCATGCTGTTGTTTCTTGATACGTCATTTTGAAAGGGATAACAAAAAATTATTCTCCTACTTGGAAATTCACAACCACAAAACCAATTTGAGTATCTGGTGCATTAGCGTCGGGTTGCCATTTGAAAGTTTTGGCAGTTTCTAGTGCTGGATTAACTAAACAAGGATTTGTATTGGTTGTACCTTGAGAACGTTCAGCTTTTATTACACTACCTTGGCGGTTTACCCAAACCTTAACAACAACCTTTCCAGACTCATTACAATCCTGTACTTTTTTGCTATTTCCTGCTAGTTTTCTACCTGCTAAACCCCAACCTGTTCCTTTTCCTGTCCCAATTCCATCTCCGGAGCCATTACCATAAAAGCTATTGGCATACAAGCTTCCATTTTCTTTTCCTTTATCTCCACCTTCAGAATCATCTCCATGACCTGATTGTGAAGTACCATCTTGTTTTGGACCTTTTATAATACTGTTTAAAGCACTGTTACTAGGTTTTGTTGGCTTAGTTTCTGTTGGTTTAACCACAGGTTTTGTTTCAGAAGGCTTAGTAACTGGTTTTTTAATATCTTTTTTTGGCAATATTACTGGCGCCTCTTCATCTTGTGTTAAGATATCGTCTTCTTCTGCTGGAACAGGTTCTGACTGCGCTTGATCGGGAGACATTTGCACAGGCTCTGTTGGTTGAATTTCACCACTACCTGTATCGCTAGTTCCAAAGTTAACCGCAATACCGTTTTCTGGTGGAGGATCCATGTATGTTAGTCCGAAAATAGTAAACAAAAGAAAAAGTATCACAAAAATAACCGACGTTACTGTGAATGATTTTTTTTCTTCAGGTGTTTCTAAAAATTTCATTTTTACTATTTAGGATTAACCGCAATAACCATTTTAATTTGATTTCGATATGCAATTTCCATTACTTTAACCACCTTTTCATGTGGAACAGATTTCTCTGCACGCAATACGATAGCTTTATCTTTAGAAGTAGCAAACAAAGCCAATAATTGGTTTTCCAAATCGGCTTCGTTTACTTTATCTTTATCAATGAAGAAATTCAAATCTTTATCAATACTTACCGAAGTACTTTTATTACTATCAGTTTTCCCCTTTGCTTTTGGCAATACTAAATCTAGAGCATTAGTAGTTACCATAGTGGAAGTTAGCATGAAAAAGATAAGCAACAAGAACACTATGTCGGTCATTGACGACATATTGAATTCTGTTGATACTTTATTTCTTGTTTTACCTAACTTCATTATACAGGTTCGTTTAATAAATCTAAGAAATCTACAGCGTTAGCTTCCATTTGATTCACCACTTTATTAGTTTTTACAACTAAATGGTTATACCCAACGTAAGCTATAATTCCAACTACTAATCCTACAACTGTAGTGGTCATAGCAGTATAAATTCCTTCTGCTAATGCGCCAACCTCAATTTGACCACCGCCGCTAGCCATTTTATGGAAAGCAAGAATCATACCAACAACTGTACCAAGGAAACCAACCATAGGTCCGGCTCCAGAAATAGTAGCCAACATACTTGTGTTCTTTTCTAATTTGTATAATTCTAAATTACCTGCATTTTCAATAGCTGTATTTATGTCTTCAAGTGGTTTTCCAATTCGAGAAATTCCTTTTTCAATTAATCGAGCTACAGGAGAATTTGTTTGTGCACACAACATTTTTGCGGCATCAATCTTACCCGACATAATATTCATTTTAATATTATTCATAAAGCTAGCATCTATTTTTGACGCTTTATTAATTGCCATTAATCGTTCAAAATATAGGAACAAGGCAAAAAATAATTGTATAAAAAGAACTAACATAATTAACTGACCGCCAATACCACCACTAGTTAATAAACTCCACATTGATAAAGTTTGTTCAGTTGGTTGAGCTTCAGCCACTACTTGACTTGCTATGGCTAAACTATCTGCTTGAAGAAATATACTCATAGTAATTACTTAATTTATATTAAAAACGCATATATAATATTATTATTGCTTATCTAATGTAATGTTCAATAAATAAGAATGCTAATGCTCCTGCCATAAACCCTGCAAAGGCTAACCAAGTGATTTTTTTAAGATACCAAATGAAATCGATTTTTTCCATTCCCATTGCGGCAACTCCGGCAGCAGAACCAATAATTAACATGCTTCCGCCCGTTCCAGCAGAATATGCAATAAAATGCCAAACAGAATGATCCATTTCATAGGTATACATTCCCATTGAAGCGGCAACAAGAGGCACATTATCTATAATAGCAGATAAAGCACCTAATAAAATAATTACAATATCCATATTTGGAAGGGCATTAGAAATACTTTCTGCAGCATAACGAAGAGTACCAACTTCTTCACCATTGATTGAACCAAAAACCAAACTTTCAAGTGCAGCAACAGCCATAAGTATTCCTAAGAAAAACAAAATACTAGAAATCTCAATTCTGGATAGAGCCTTATTTGCAGAGTATAAATGTTTTCTGCTCTTATCAAAATTATCTTCAGGGTGAATATATTCTGATACTAACCATACTACAGCTAAACTTAACATCATTCCAACATAAGGAGGTAAATGTGTAATTGTTTTAAATATTGGCACAAAAACAATAGCTCCTAACCCTAGCCAAAGCATTGTTTTACTACTCAATAACTTTTCAGTTTCCACATGATTACTTTCATCAATTTCAATATTACCTTTAAAAATTTTCATTCTTGAAGCCATAGCATACGGAACTATAAAACACAAAATTGCAGGAATAATAATATATTCTGACAAACCCCCAGCGCTAACTTTCTTTGCAATCCACAACATAGTTGTAGTCACATCACCAATTGGTGACCAAGCTCCTCCAGCATTTGTAGCAATAACAATTAAAGAAGCATACCAAATTCGTTCTTCTCTGTTGTCAATTAATTTTCTTAATAGCGAAATTAAAACTATAGTAGCAGTAAGATTATCAATTACAGCAGATAATATAAATCCTATAATACCAGTTATCCATAACAATTTAATTTTACTTTTAGTTTTAACCATTCCTTTTAAAACATCAAAACCCCTATGTAAGTCAATTAATTCAACTATTGTCATTGCTCCAATAAGGAAAATTAATATCTCTGCAACTTTACCAATATGATGCAAAAGCAACCCTTCAAAACCATGCTCTTGCTGATGTAAATCACCAAAATTTATATTAAAAATATTCCCATATCCATCTACCACCGAAAACCAACCTTTATGAAAACCAACAGCAAGTAAAGCCCACATTAATGAAGCCATTAACAATGCTGGAACCGTCTTATCTAATTTTAAAGGATGTTCTAAAGTAATAGACAAATAACCAATAACAAACAGAAGTATTAATATAGCTTCCATAATCTAGATGTTTTATACAAGTTGTTTTAAAGCAATTTCAAATGCTGTTGCACTAATGTTCTTTTTATCAGAATTTAACGCATGTGCTTTTTGAATTGCATTTTTGATACGTTCTGAAGTATCAGCAAAAATAGCTTCATCTGTCATTTGCACTTTTTTCTCCATAAAATAAGCAAAAACTCTTGCCATTCCACAGTTAGCAATAAAGTCAGGAATTAAACTTACTTTTTTATCCGTTTCTTCCATAATTGGTCCAAAGAAAATTTCTTTATCAGCAAACGGAACATTTGCACCGCTTGAAATAACTTCTAATCCAGAAGCAATCATACTATCAACCTGATCTTTAGTAACCAATCTTGACGCCGCACAAGGAGCGAAAACTTGAGCACCCATAGACCAAATCTTTTCATTGATTTCTGCAAATGGGATCATATTTTCGGCAACTAATTTATTTCCATCTTTATTTAAAAACAATCTTTTAATTTCTTCGAACGAATAGCCATTTTCATTGATAATTCCACCATCTCTATCTATAATTCCAACTACTTTAGCACCCATTTGAGCTAAATAAAAAGCTGCCGCAGAACCTACATTTCCAAATCCTTGAACAATTGCTGTTTTCCCAACAATACTTCCTCCGTAAATATCATAATAATGACGAGCTGCTTCTGCAACACCATAACCGGTAATCATATCAGCAACCGTATATTTTCTATTTACATCTGGTGAAAAATTTGGGTTTTCAATTACTTTTATAACTCCTTGACGTAATTGTCCTATTCTGTTAATTTTATCAGCTTCAGTAGGTCTAAAATGTCCATTAAAAACTCCTTCTTGTGGGTGCCATACTCCACAATCTTCAGTCATAGGAATTACTTCATGGATTTCATCAACATTTAAATCACCACCCGTTCCATAATAATTTTTTAATAACGGAGAAACTGCTTTATACCATCTCTCTAAAACTCCTTTTTTTCTAGGGTCATTTGGGTCAAAATTAATTCCCGATTTAGCACCCCCAATTGCTGGCCCTGAAACAGAAAATTTAACTTCCATAGTTTTTGCTAACGAAAGTACCTCGTTCATATCCAATCCTTTACGCATACGAGTTCCACCTCCGGCAGCTCCTCCTCTTAATGAATTGATCACCGTCCATCCTTCTGCTTCTGTTTCAGGATCTTTCCAATTAAATACTATTTCTGGTTCTTTGTTTTCAAATTTTTGCAATAAATCTTTCATTGAGTTGGTTAAATTTTATCGTTTTACAAATATACATATTCTGTTTTTAGCTTAGTAGCCAAAAGCGGTTTTTTTATTTACAATAATTCATTATAAATTGTTCCTGAAGAATGATTTACCTTAGCTCCTGTAACCGAAGAAAGCACATTTACTTCATCTCTTAATTTCAAAACCCCCAAAAGCGCAAAAATAAGAGCCTCTTTAAATTGTATCGTCTTATCATCAGGAATTACAACGTCAATTGTAGATAAATGTAATTGTAATCGTTCCATTAAAAATCGGTTATAAACACCTCCACCAGTAACAAATAATTTTGCATTAGGCTTTATACAAACGGCAGCAATTTGAATTGCAATATGCTCAACAAAAGTGCGCATTTTATCATTATTATCGATTGAAAAAGAATGGAGTAATGGAAAAATAGTTTGATTAACAAACTCCATCCCTAAAGACTTTGGGTAGGCAGCTTTATAATAATCTATTTCATTCAATTGCTTCAATAAATCTAAATCAATACTTCCTGATTTAGCTATATTTCCAGCATCGTCATAAGGAAAACCAAGTTCGTTAGCGTAGTGATTCAAGACAGTATTCACGGGAGAAATATCAAAAGCTAATCGTTTATTTTTTTCTTTAAACGAAACATTTGAAAAACCTCCTAAATTCAAACAATAATCATACTCTGAAAATAAAATTTTATCTCCAATTGGAACTAATGGCGCACCTTGTCCTCCTAATTGCACGTCTTGAACTCTAAAATCACACACTATTTTATAATTTAACAACTCTCCTAACAATGGAAGATTTCCAATTTGAAGTGTAAATCCATTTTGAGGTTGATGTAAAATAGTATGTCCATGACTACAAATAGCATCAATTTCTGATAATTCGTGTTTGATGATAAACTCTGAAATTATTGACGCTAGATATCTTGTATATTCAAGATTTAATTCATTTAACTCATCAGTAGTAAAATGAATGGCGTTATTTAGTTTATCTTGCCAGTTCTCTGGGTAAGAAATGGTTTCTGTTTGACAAATTTCGAAAGTCCAACGTTCTGAAATATTGAATTTTATGCAAGCTAAATCCACTCCATCTAACGATGTGCCCGACATAACCCCTATAACGTTGTAGTATTCTTTAAACATGGGTTAAAATTACAAATTGTTATTGAAAATTTCCTAATAATTAATTACATTTGAATTCATTAATTAAAAAATAATCAAACATTACATCTAAATAATATGGATTTTAAATTAACCGAAGAGCAAATTATGATTCAGCAAGCTGCACGCGATTTTGCTCAAACAGAATTATTACCTGGAGTTATTGAAAGAGATGAACATTCAAAATTTCCAACCGAACAAGTAAAAATGATGGCCGAACTTGGTTTTATGGGAATGATGGTCGACCCAAAATATGGTGGTGCTGGATTAGACAGTTTATCATACGTTTTGGCAATGGAAGAAATTGCAAAAGTTGATGCTTCTGCAGCTGTAATCATGTCGGTAAATAACTCATTAGTTTGTGCTGGTTTAGAAAAATATGGTTCAGAAGAACAAAAAATAAAATATTTAACTCCGTTAGCAAAAGGTGAAGTTATTGGAGCTTTTTGTTTATCAGAGCCAGAAGCAGGTTCAGATGCAACATCACAAAGAACCACTGCTATTGATATGGGTGACCATTATTTAGTAAACGGAACTAAAAACTGGATTACAAATGGTGGAACTGCGTCAACTTATTTAGTTATTGCACAAACTGATGCTTCAAAAGGACACAAAGGAATTAATGTTCTTATTGTTGAAAAAGGGATGCCAGGATTTGAAGTAGGTCCAAAAGAAAAGAAAATGGGAATCCGTGGATCTGACACGCATACTTTATTATTTAACGATGTTAAAGTTCCAAAAGAAAACAGAATTGGTGCAGACGGATTTGGCTTTTCGTTCGCAATGTCAACTTTAAATGGTGGAAGAATTGGAATCGCTTCTCAAGCGTTAGGTATTGCTCAAGGAGCTTATGAATTAGCTTTAAAATATTCACAAGAACGTGTGGCTTTTGGAAAACCAATTTTCAATCACCAAGCAATTGCATTCAAATTAGCAGACATGCATGTTAAAATTACATGTGCAAGATTATTAATTCACAAAGCTGCTACAGAAAGAGATAACGGTGAAGATATTGCTCATTCAGGCGCTATGGCAAAACTATACGCATCTGAGATTGCATTAGAAGTAGCTAATGAAGCTGTTCAAATTCACGGTGGAAATGGTTATGTAAGCGAATACCACGTAGAAAGAATGATGCGTGACTCTAAAATTACACAAATTTACGAAGGAACTTCAGAAATTCAAAGAATTGTAATTTCAAGAGGTTTAGTGAAATAGTCTAAAAATAAATTATTAATGAAAGGAGTTCAACTTGATTGCTGAACTCCTTTTTTTATTATCTTTAAAATAAAAATGTTATTTGAGAATTGGAAAGAAAATCTAGAACCATTAATTGAGAAATATAAAGGTAGAAAACATCCTTTACACTACAATAACACGTATCAATTATTAATAATGGTTATTTTGTCTGCACAAGATTCTGATGCTAATGTTAATAATATTACTATTCCCTTTTTTGAAAAATACAATAATCTGGAAACAATTTCAAATTCAAGTATTGAAGAAATTATCCCATACTTTACAAAAGTTAAAAATTATCCAACAAAGACAAATTGGATAATTGAATTAGCAAAATTATTAAAAACTGAAAGTAATATACCAACTAATTTAACAGATTTAATTGCTATAAAAGGCATTGGAAGAAAGTCTGCAAATGTAGTATTAAGAGAGACTAATCAAAAAGCAGAAGGAATAATAGTTGATTTACATGTTATTAGAGTTGTACCAAGAATTGGTTTAACACCAAAATATGAAGATGGAAATAAAATTGAAAAACTATTAATGCAACAACTTCCATATGAAATTTGGAACGAAATTGGAATGGCTTTTTCCCTTTTAGGAAGAGAAATCTGCCGACCAACTAACCCAAAATGTTATGAATGTCCAATAAATAGACATTGCGCATATTATAGTAACACTCTATAACTTTAAAATGCTATATAACAAAAAACCCCTCATCGATAGATGAAGGGTTTTCAAAAGAAAGGCGGCGACATACTCTCCCACATAACTGCAGTACCATCTGCGCAATCGGGCTTAACTTCTCTGTTCGGAATGGGAAGAGGTGAGCCCCGACGCAATAACCACCTTAAATTTTTGTTTAAGGTTTCAGGTTCGAAAGTTACAGGTTAAACAACTTGGAACTTTAAACTTGGAGCTTTAAACGCCACGCCATAGGCGAGCTAATATCTTAACATACTGAGATAAATAATTTAAAAGAAAGTTTTCTCCCGAGTCCGAAGACTCGGGAATTGTACATAAGCTAACGGGTTATTAGTACTACTCGACTATGACATTACTGCCTTTACATCTATAGCCTATCAACGTGGTCATCTTCCACGACCCTTAAAAGAAATCTCATCTTGTGGTGGGTTTCGCGCTTATATGCTTTCAGCGCTTATCCCTTCCCAACGTAGCTACTCTGCAGTGCTCCTGGCGGAACAACAGATACACCAGCGGTTAGTCCAATTCGGTCCTCTCGTACTAGAATCAGATCCACTCAAATTTCTAACGCCCACAGTAGATAGAGACCGAACTGTCTCACGACGTTCTGAACCCAGCTCGCGTGCCACTTTAATGGGCGAACAGCCCAACCCTTGGGACCTTCTCCAGCCCCAGGATGTGACGAGCCGACATCGAGGTGCCAAACCCCCCCGTCGATATGAGCTCTTGGGGGAGATCAGCCTGTTATCCCCGGCGTACCTTTTATCCTTTGAGCGATGGCCCTTCCATGCGGAACCACCGGATCACTATGCTCTACTTTCGTACCTGATCGACCTGTATGTCTCTCAGTCAAGCTCCCTTATGCCATTGCACTCTACGCACGGTTACCAAGCGTGCTGAGGGAACCTTTAGAAGCCTCCGTTACTCTTTTGGAGGCGACCACCCCAGTCAAACTACCCACCAAACAATGTCCTCCGATATTCGGAGTTAGGCCTCAGACAAGCAAAGGGTGGTATTTCAACAATGACTCCACAACGCCTAGCGACGCCACTTCATAGTCTCCCACCTATCCTACACATCACGTGTCCAAGGTCAATATTAAGCTATAGTAAAGGTGCACAGGGTCTTTTCGTCCCACTGCGGGTAAGCGGCATCTTCACCGCTACTACAATTTCACCGAGCTCATGGCTGAGACAGTATCCAGATCGTTACACCATTCGTGCAGGTCGGAACTTACCCGACAAGGAATTTCGCTACCTTAGGACCGTTATAGTTACGGCCGCCGTTTACTTGGGCTTCATTTCAATGCTTCTCCGAAGATAACATCTCCACTTAACCTTCAAGCACCGGGCAGGTGTCAGGCCCTATACTTCATCTTACGATTTTGCAGAGCCCTGTGTTTTTGATAAACAGTCGCCTGGATTTTTTCACTGCGGCCAGCATTGCTGCTGGCGACCCTTCTCCCGAAGTTACGGGTCCATTTTGCCTAATTCCTTAGCCATGAATCTCTCGAGCACCTTAGGATTCTCTCCTCAACTACCTGTGTCGGTTTACGGTACTGGTACTTATAATCTAAGTTTAGAAGATTTTCTTGGCAGCCTTTAGGTACACTATCACTTTGTCCGAAGACTCCGTGTACTATCGCATTTCACCAGTCCCAGCGGATTTGCCTACCGGGCCTATAGCTAAGTGCTTTAACGAACTATTCCGTCAGTTCGCGGTACTTTCACCACTGCGTCTCTCCATCACAATTATAAGTAGTACGGGAATATTAACCCGTTGGCCATCGACTGTCCCTTTCGGGTTCGCCTTAGGACCAGACTAACCCACAGCTGATTAGCATAGCTGTGGAAACCTTAGTTTTTCGGTGTGCGGGTTTCTCGCCCGCATTATCGTTACTTATGCCTACATTTTCTTTTCTAAACAGTCCAGCATGACTCACATCACACCTTCGACCCAGTTTAGAATGCTCCCCTACCACTTGTATTACTACAAATCCATAGCTTCGGTAATATGCTTATGCCCGATTATTATCCATGCTCGTCCGCTCGACTAGTGAGCTGTTACGCACTCTTTAAATGAATGGCTGCTTCCAAGCCAACATCCTAGCTGTCTGGGCAGACAAACCTCGTTATTTCAACTTAGCATATATTTGGGGACCTTAGCTGATGGTCTGGGTTCTTTCCCTCTCGGACATGGACCTTAGCACCCATGCCCTCACTGCTGGTAAACATTATATAGCATTCGGAGTTTGTCAGGAATTGGTAGGCGATGAAGCCCCCGCATCCAATCAGTAGCTCTACCTCTATATAACTTATACCCAGCGCTGCACCTAAATGCATTTCGGGGAGTACGAGCTATTTCCGAGTTTGATTGGCCTTTCACCCCTACCCACAGATCATCCCAAGACTTTTCAACGTCAACGGGTTCGGTCCTCCACTATGTGTTACCACAGCTTCAACCTGTCCATGGGTAGATCACACGGTTTCGCGTCTACCATTACTGACTAAAGCGCCCTATTCAGACTCGCTTTCGCTACGGATCCATACCATAAGTACTTATCCTTGCCAGCAACGGTAACTCGTAGGCTCATTATGCAAAAGGCACGCCGTCACCCCACGAAAGGGCTCCGACCGCTTGTAAGCGTATGGTTTCAGGATCTATTTCACTCCGTTATTCACGGTTCTTTTCACCTTTCCCTCACGGTACTGGTTCACTATCGGTCTCTCAGGAGTATTTAGCCTTAGCGGATGGTCCCGCCAAATTCACACAGGGTTTCACGTGCCCCGCGCTACTCAGGATACCACTATCGTTATCTTCTCTTACTTATACAGGGCTATCACCTTCTTTGGCTTACCTTTCCAGGTAATTCTAATTCAATCCGCAACAAATATCGTGGTCCTACAACCCCAGATATGCCGTAACATCCCTGGTTTGGGCTAATCCGCGTTCGCTCGCCACTACTTACGGAATCACTTTTGTTTTCTTCTCCTCCGCCTACTTAGATGTTTCAGTTCAGCGGGTTTGCCCACCTATCGGTGTACTATGTCTTCAACATAGTGGGTTGCCCCATTCGGATATCTACGGATCAATTCGTGTGTGCCAATCCCCGTAGCTTTTCGCAGCTTATCACGTCCTTCTTCGCCTCTGAGAGCCTAGGCATCCCCCATACGCCCTTATTTTGCTTATGTGCCGCCTAATTCTATAAATAAAACTAGGACTTTCTTTATAAAACCGTAACTTGTTACGATTCTACTGTACTTTCTACTTTTTAAAATATTTTATCTCAATATGTCAATGAACTTGTGGCGTATCGCCACTGATAATAATTATCAGCTTTGAATTAGCCGTTGTGGAGAATATCGGAGTCGAACCGATGACCTCCTGCGTGCAAGGCAGGCGCTCTAGCCAGCTGAGCTAATCCCCCGTTTTTTAGTGTTCAGTTAACAGTTATCAGTTAACAGTACTTCAAACGGTTACTCAACCTCTAAAATTTCCTTATAAGTAAAACATTGTAGTCCCGCCCAGACTCGAACTGGGGACCCCTACATTATCAGTGTAGTACTCTAACCAGCTGAGCTACGAGACTCTGTTTTTACTTATTTGTATTATTTGAATTAACAGCGAGAGTAATATTTTACGCATCGTAAACTAACTTCCTTAGTCTTCTCTAGAAAGGAGGTGTTCCAGCCGCACCTTCCGGTACGGCTACCTTGTTACGACTTAGCCCTAGTTACCAGTTTTACCCTAGGCAGCTCCTTGCGGTCACCGACTTCAGGCACCCCCAGCTTCCATGGCTTGACGGGCGGTGTGTACAAGGCCCGGGAACGTATTCACCGGATCATGGCTGATATCCGATTACTAGCGATTCCAGCTTCACGGAGTCGAGTTGCAGACTCCGATCCGAACTGAGATAGGTTTTGTAGATTCGCTCCTGCTCGCGCAGTGGCTGCTCTCTGTACCTACCATTGTAGCACGTGTGTGGCCCAGGACGTAAGGGCCGTGATGATTTGACGTCATCCCCACCTTCCTCACAGTTTACACTGGCAGTCTCGTTAGAGTTCCCGACATGACTCGCTGGCAACTAACGACAGGGGTTGCGCTCGTTATAGGACTTAACCTGACACCTCACGGCACGAGCTGACGACAACCATGCAGCACCTTGTAAATTGTCCGAAGAAAAAACTGTTTCCAGTCCTGTCAATCTACATTTAAGCCCTGGTAAGGTTCCTCGCGTATCATCGAATTAAACCACATGCTCCACCGCTTGTGCGGGCCCCCGTCAATTCCTTTGAGTTTCACACTTGCGTGCGTACTCCCCAGGTGGGATACTTATCACTTTCGCTTAGCCACTCAGATTGCTCCGAACAGCTAGTATCCATCGTTTACGGCGTGGACTACCAGGGTATCTAATCCTGTTCGCTCCCCACGCTTTCGTCCATCAGCGTCAATCGTTTGTTAGTAACCTGCCTTCGCAATTGGTATTCCATGTAATATCTAAGCATTTCACCGCTACACTACATATTCTAGTTACTTCACAAAAATTCAAGCCCTACAGTATCAATGGCAGTTTCCTAGTTGAGCTAGGAGATTTCACCACTGACTTATAAGGCCGCCTACGGACCCTTTAAACCCAATGATTCCGGATAACGCTTGGATCCTCCGTATTACCGCGGCTGCTGGCACGGAGTTAGCCGATCCTTATTCCTACAGTACCGTCAAGCTCCCACACGTGGGAGGGTTTCTTCCTGTATAAAAGCAGTTTACAATCCATAGGACCGTCTTCCTGCACGCGGCATGGCTGGTTCAGGCTTGCGCCCATTGACCAATATTCCTCACTGCTGCCTCCCGTAGGAGTCTGGTCCGTGTCTCAGTACCAGTGTGGGGGATCTCCCTCTCAGGACCCCTACCCATCATTGTCTTGGTAAGCCGTTACCTTACCAACTAACTAATGGGACGCATGCTCATCTTATACCGTTGGAACTTTAGTTATCAAACCATGCGATTCGATAACACTATGGGGCATTAATCCAAATTTCTCTGGGCTATTCCCCTGTATAAGGTAGATTGCATACGCGTTACGCACCCGTGCGCCGGTCTCAAGTCCCGAAGAACTCTACCCCTCGACTTGCATGTGTTAGGCCTGCCGCTAGCGTTCATCCTGAGCCAGGATCAAACTCTTCATCGTATATTGTTTGTTAGATAAATCTAACTATGTTTCGATTAAAGTCGCTAGTCTTTCAATGTTATTCGAAAAATCTTACTCTCTCTTAATGTTCAAAATTACATTACTGTAATTTTGTGCTGTCAATTCAATATGTCTATGAACGTGTCATTCTCTTTTTATATCCGCCTCTCATTCGATTAGCGGGTGCAAAAGTACAACTCTTTTTTAATCTGGCAAGCTTTTTTGAAAAAAAATTTTGACTATTTTCTCTTAACCACTTTGCCAATATTTTTAAGAACTTGCACTCCCCCAATTCTTTCGTTTCGGGTCGGCAAAGATACTACCTTTACTTTCTATTATCCAAATCTTTTTTTAACTTTTTTTAAAAGTTTTTTGATTTGTTTAATCCTTAGTTTGTGTGTGAACTTCTGCTCTAATGCGGGTGCAAAAGTAGAAATCTTTTTTGTTCCCACAAGCCTTTTATATTCTTTTTTTAATTCTTTTTTTGATACTTTTCTTAACTCACTGATAACAAGGATTTAATATAGAAAAGTTTTTTTAGGACTTAACCACTAAGGCACAAAGAAGACACAAAGCACACTATTTTCTTTTTAAACACATAAGACATAGTAGTGTTTTGTTACTTATATATAATGTGGGAAAAGTTCATAAAAGGGATTATGTATTGCGAAACATCCCCTAGCCCCCTTCGAAGGGGAAATTTCTTTACTTATATATAATAGTGTTTGTTCAACATATAAGTCATAAAAGCTTTTTGTTACTTACATATAATATAAGGTAAAGTTCATAAAAGTGGTTCGGTGGGTTGTGGGCTTAACTGCGTTAAGCAGTAGCCTGATGCACAGGAGATTACTATTCTGCGGAATGACAGCTCGCTTTGCGAGGAAGATGTGCTCGTCTTACGAGCTGGTGGGATGGTTATCTGGAATACTATACGTCTTGATTAGCCCCGATGGGAACGGCATCCTTTTATAAACCTGACAGGTTTTTGAAAACCTGTTAGGTTTATAAAAGATATAGTGGACAGCGGGACCAAAAGTTTTTATGGAATTAAAACGTGTGCTCCAAAATATTAATCGAAACGTATTGCTTTTACTGGTGAAATTTTGGTGATTATGTATGATGGAATCAATAACACCAACAAACAAACAATTATGGTTCCGATATTTAATAATGCGATGTGAAGCAAATTGATACATACTGGCGCTTCGTTTACGTAATAGTTTTCGGGATTGAGTTGGATTACTCCGAAATATCTTTGAATTAACAATAAAGAAATAGCAATTAAATTTCCCCAAAACAATCCGCGGGCGATTAAATAAAATGCATTGTAAAGAAATATTTTTCGAACATTCCAATTATTCGCTCCCATGGCTTTTAGAATTCCAATCATTTGGGTGCGTTCTAAAATTAGGACTAATAATGCTACTGCCATGTTGATGGTTGCAACGACAATCATTACGATTAGAATAACTAGAATATTGAAATCGAACAATTTTAGCCATTCAAAAATACTGTAATATTTCTCTTCGATGGTAATACTATTATAAGTCGGCGGAATTTCTTTGTAGACTTGCTCCCCTTTTTCTTTTATTTTTGAGAAATCGTCGACAAAAACTTCGAAGGCACCGACTTCTGTTGGTTGCCATTTATTAATGAGTTGCACATGACGAATATCTCCTAAAATAAAAGTTTTATCAAACTCTTCAAAACCTGAATTAAAAATTCCGGTGATTAGGAAATTCCTTTTATTCGGAAGTTTTCCGTTTTCTTTCATGAAAAAGGTTATAAACTTATCACCTACTTTTAATTGTAATCTTTTGGCTAAGTATTCCGAAATCAAAACTTCGGTATTTAATTCGGATTTTAGATTTGGGGTTTTGCCATCGACTAAATATTCTTCTAAATTGGTGAAATTATAATCTTTGCCAACACCTTTATATATGATTCCTTCGAAAGCTTTTTCTGTGCGAATGATTCCGGCTTTACTTGCCACGGCTTGAACATGACTGATGCCTTCTACATTTTTGAATTTGGGATAAAAACTTTGATTGATAGAAATAGGCTCAATTGTAACTTGCGATTGGTTATCGTCGAAATTAGAAATAATAATGTGTCCGTTGAAAGCGGAAACTTTTTCACGAATTTTATCTTGAAGTCCAACACCTGTAGCCACCGCCATAATCATCATAATAATTCCGATGGCAATTGCCGTAATCGCAATTTTTATAATTGGCGAAGAAATACTACTTTTATAACTTTTAGCAGCAATTAGTCTTTTGGCTATGAAATATTCTAAATTCAAGGTTTTAAAAATTATAATTAAGGCAAATATACATAAAGTTTTTGCCACAGATTACACAGATTTACACAGATTAAGAATAGTTATGAAATACAATATATACCGAATTACAACATTAATTGGCTTACTAATACTTTCTGTTTCGTGTGGAAGTAGTAAAAAAGCTATTCCGCAACTAAAACCGAGCACTGATAATGTGACTTTGACTTCCTCTTCAACAGATGTCGCTTTTAAAACAGGTGCCGAAAACTTTGAAAGTTATTTGCCGTTATTGAAGGACAAAAGCGTTGGAATAGTTACGAATCAAACGGGAATTCTTTCTAAAGAAAAGCATTTGGTTGATTTTTTAATCGAACAAAACATCAATCTTCAGAAAATTTATGCTCCTGAACACGGTTTTAGAGGAACAGCTGATGCTGGGGAATTAATCGTAGACGGAAAAGATACCAAAACGAATTTACCAATTATTTCCCTTTACGGAAACAACAAAAAGCCAAAACCAGAGCAATTAGAAGGAATTGATATCTTAGTTTTCGATTTGCAAGATGTGGGCGCACGATTTTACACTTATATATCTTCGTTGCATTATGTGATGGAAGCTTGCGCTGAAAATAATATTCCACTTTTGGTTTTAGACCGACCGAATCCCAACGGAACTATTATTGATGGTCCGATTTTAGAAAAGGAACACAAGAGTTTTGTTGGGATGCATGAAATTCCGGTTTTGCATGGGATGACGATTGGTGAATATGCCAAAATGATTAATGGCGAAAGATGGTTAAAAGACACTATTCAATGCGATTTGAAAGTAGCGCCATGTTTGAACTATTCGCATGACATGAAATATAGTTTACCTGTGAAGCCTTCGCCAAACTTACCCAACGATCAATCGATTAATTTATATGCGAGTTTGTGTTTTTTTGAAGGCACGAATGTAAGTTTAGGTCGTGGTACCGAAAAACAATTCCAAATTTACGGTTCGCCTTTTTTACCTGAAAGTGAGTTTGATTTCAGCTTTACACCGCAACCGAATTTTGGAGCAAAAGACCCAGTTCACAATGGAAAGTTATGTTTTGGAGAAGATTTAACCGAAATTAGAAAAGTACACCGACTAGAATTAAAATGGTTATTAAAAGCCTACGAAAACACAGCCGACAAAACCATTTTCTTCAATGATTTCTTCGCCAAATTAGCCGGAACAAAAAAACTCCGCGAACAAATTGAAGCTGGCATGACCGAAAAAGAAATTAGAAAAACTTGGCAAGAAGGTTTGGGACAGTTTAAGGAAGTTAGAAAGAAGTATTTGATTTATGAGTGATGATGGAAGCTGGATGATGGGTGATGGAAGTAAAAAATAGAAAACATTTAAAATATGGACGAAGACATAAAAAAAGAACTAGAAGATTCATTTACTTATCATTTTTTCTTCAACCACGGAGTTTATGATGAATTTATTCATTATGAAGATTTAATAAATGAAACCGAAAAATTTTTAAAAACGAAATATTCAGAAATATCGAATAGTAAAGATGACGATATTATTGATGAAAGATTTGGAAAGAAAATGCAATACACGGAAATTTTTCCAGAGATACTTTGGAAATCGATTTTTCTTAGCATTTATTTTTTGCTTGAAAATTCACTAGATCAAATATGCAAAAATTTAAGAAAATCGAATTCATATAATTTAACACTAAAAGACATTAGTGGCAATGGAATATTTAGAAGTAGCTTATACTTAAAAAAAGTATGTAATTTAAAAGCTCCTTTTGAATCTAATACTTGGACAGAAATAAATAACTTCAACAAGATACGTAATGTATTAGTTCATTCTGACGGAATTTTATCAAAATCTGTAACTGATACAATTAAAATTTGCAAAAAATATAATCAAATTGAACTAAAGGAATATGATGAAGATAATTTTATAATTGAAATTAACAGCGAGTTTTGTAAATTTTCATTAAAAAAAATTGAAAAAACAATAACTCATATTCATAGTGAAATGCAAAATCATAAAAAAAACATTTAAAAACTGAACACTCTTTAAAGAGGCAACTTCTCCTTCATTTTCTCCACAATATTAAACGCTGCTGGGCAAATCGCAACATTAAGTAGCGTTAAATCAGTGATTTGATTGAATTTTTTTCTGTCGGTATGAGGAAATTCTCGGCAGGCTTTTGGGCGGACATCGTAGATGAAGCATTTGTTGTCGCTATCTAAAAAAGTACACGGCACACTTTTCAATACATAATCTTTATCTTCATCAATGCGAAGATATTGGTCGATAAACTGCTGTGGTTTTTGACGTAAACTTTTGGAAATTCGTTCAATATCAGCCGAAGTAAATAAAGGCCCAGTTGTTTTGCAACAATTGGCACACTCTAAACAATCCGTTTTTTTGAATTCGGCATCGTGTAAATCTTGCATTACATAATCCAAATTCTTGGGTGTTTTCTTTTTTAGCTTGTCAAAATACTTTTTGGTTTCGATATGTGTATCTTTGGCAAGTTTTCCGAGTTCGTTTAAATTTGGCTTTAGCATTAGTTAATTTGTTTCAAGTTTCAGGTTTCAAGTTAAGTCACTTTATGTTTTTTATATACCTAAAACCGACTGAAGGCAAAGTTAACAACTTGAAACTAAATAACCCTGAAACTTTAAACAAAAAAAAGATGAACGACCTTTTCGGAAAAGCCATTTTAGACTACCAAACGAATAATTCTCCCGAAGATTTAATCACAGAAACTTCTATTTCGGAAGCAGATGAAATGAGCGTTGCCTATTTGTTTCGTGATTTTAAAGAGATGCCAAAATTGGAACAAAAAGCGTTGCAATTAGCTAAAGGAAAAGTTTTAGATGTTGGTAGTGGCGCTGGAAGTCACGCACTATATTTACAAGAAAAAGGTTTTGATGTAACAGCCATTGATATTTCGAAAAATGCGATTAAAGCGTGTGAATTAAGAGGTTTGAAAAACTGTAAAGTTTCGGATGTTTTGGATTTAGATACTTTGGAAAAATTCGACACCATTTTACTTTTAATGAACGGAACTGGAATTTTCGGAAAAATGAATCAGATTCCAAAGTTCTTACAAAAATTGAAAGCGCTTTTAAAAGAAGGCGGACAAATTTTAATTGATAGTTCGGACTTAATTTATATGTATGACCAGGACGGAGATGGCGCTTACGAAGTACCTGCAAATGGTTATTATGGTGAATTGACCTTCACTATTCAATATAAAGGAGAAACGGAAGATACTTTTGATTGGTTATATTTGGATTACAATACCCTACAAAACGCAGCAATTGCCAATGGTTTAGAATGCGAACTTATTTTAGAAGGCGAGCATTTTGATTACTTGGCGAAGCTTTCTTTTTAATTTCAAAAACAAATACAACTTCAAAAATCAATTACAATAACCTAAATTTAAATTATTCATCTACTTGATTTTTTAAATTGCATTTTGAGATTGATTTTGTTTAAGGAATATTCAAATATTTATGGGTTTGCAACGAAACTCTCCATTTCGGATTGTTCATTACATAATCTACAATTAAAGGCGTCATTTCTTCTTTTTTGCTCCATTCAGGTTGTAAAAATAAAATGGCATTTGGATTTACTTTTGCTGCTTGTTCTTCCGCAAAAATGAAATCGTGTTTGTTGTAGATGATTACTTTTAATTCGTTTGCAATATCATACGCACTTTGAACAGGTAATTTGTTTTTCTTTGGCGACAAACAAAACCAATCCCATGTTCCCGAAACTTCGTAAGCTCCAGAAGTTTCAATATGTACTTTTAAGTTTTGAGCTTTTAGTTTAGAAGTCAACAACGTCATATCCCAAGTCAGAGGTTCGCCTCCAGTAACTACAACGGTGTCGGCATATTTTTTAGCATTGGCAACGATAATATCGGTATTCGTTGGAGGATGCAATTCAGCATTCCAACTTTCTTTTACATCGCACCAATGGCAACCTACATCGCAACCGCCAATTCGTATAAAATAAGCAGCTGTTCCTGTGTGATAACCTTCGCCTTGAATGGTGTAAAACTCCTCCATTAAAGGCAACATTTTGCCTTTTTCAACCGCTAATTGTACTTCTTTCTGTAACATTTCAAATAAAAATAGTGGGCAAAGATACAACTTGGAAGTTAGAATTTTGAAATAAGAAGTTATAAAATCACATAACTTGATTTTTATAGAAAACATTTTATATTTTTGAATAAAAAATAATGAAAGGATTCATCACGATAGGATTACTTATTCTTTCCAATGTTTTCATGACATTGGCCTGGTATGGTCATTTAAAATTTAAGGAATTAAAATGGTTTGAAAATACAGGATTAATTACTATTGTTTTAATCAGTTGGGGATTGGCATTGTTTGAGTATTTCTTTCAAGTTCCTGCGAATAAAATTGGTTATGAAGGTAACGGCGGGCCATTTTCTCTGATGCAATTAAAAGTGATTCAGGAAGTTATTACCTTAGTGATTTTTGTAATTTTCTCAATGGTTTACTTTAAGAACGAAACTTTCAAATGGAATCACGCGGTTGGTTTTTGTTTTTTAGTATTGGCGGTTTATTTTATATTTAAGAAGTAACAAAATGAAAAAATATTTTATTCAAAAAGCACCATTCGTAGTTCCAACAACTGATGGCAAATTGATTGAAGAACACCACGGATTGGCCACTACAAACAATTCAGAAATCTCAATTGCACATATGATAGCACCACCAGGATGGAGCGAACCATTTCAAACACCTGAATTTGAGGAATACACGTATATCATCAAAGGTAAAAAGCAATTCATTATTGAAGAAGAAACAGTAGTTTTAGAAGCAGGTCAATCTATTAAAATTGAGAAAAATACTCGTGTTCAATATTCAAATCCGTTTGACGAACCGTGTGAATACATTGCTATTTGCACGCCGGCCTTTAGTATGGATTTAGCGAATAGAGAAGAATAACATTAGTTATTTCAATAACTCTAAAATTCTATTTTCAACTTTTTCTGAATTCCAATTTTCTTGAATATTCTCAATTTTCAAAACCTCTTGCATAATTTCATTTTGAAAATCACCAATAGCAAGTGCTTCTGAATAAGGTTGCAAACTGAAAGTTACTCTACTATATAACGGCATCCATTTTTCAGGATGTTTATCGGAGAACCATTTTTCGATTTTCTTTTGTAATAAAAAGTTGGTATCGGCTGTTTTAGCACTCATTTCTTCGAAATTTCTTCTTGAAAGTTCAGCAATGGCATCTGCATTTGGCTTTCTTGAAATTTCGTATTCTTTGAAAATTCGATCCCAATCGTCTCCATATTTTTGCATTAATTCATTCAGAATCGTAATATCTTCAAACCCTGCATTCATTCCGTGTCCATAAAAAGGTACAATGGCATGTGCAGAATCGCCAATTAAAGCAATTTTATCGTTAAATGTCCAAGGAAAACATTTCATAATCGCCAAATAACTGTTCGGATTTCTGAAAAAATCACGCACTAAGTCTGGAATTACGTCTTTTGTGTCTGGAAAATAAGTTGCAAAAAATGAAACCAATTTTTCTTCATTGGTCAACGATTCAAACGAATTTTCTCCTTCAATTGGCATAAATAAAGTACAAGTAAACGAGTTGTCTAAATTAGCCAATCCCATTAACATGAAATTGCCTCTTGGCCAAATGTGTAATGAATGAATATCAATTTTTGGTGAACCATCCGCATTAGATGGAATATGTAATTCTTTATAACCAATTTTCATGAACTCTTGCGAATAATCAAACATGGATTGACGTTGCATTCGATGTCTAATTCTTGAAAAAGCACCATCTGCTCCAAAAACTTTATCGTATTTTAATTCCGTCCAATCACCTTGTTCCGTTTCGCCTTCCCACAAAGTTGCGGTGGCTAATGTTACATCCCAAATTTTACGTTCAAAGAAAAACTCGACACCTTCTGCTTCGGCTAAATCAACCATTTTTCGATTTAAAACGCCTCTCGATAATGAAAAAATAGCTTCTCCTTCTTTTCCGTAATTTTGATAATTCAATTTTCCATCTTGTAAATGAATGGCTCTTTTATCAACTGGAATACCAATTTGTCTAATTTCTTCATCTAGTCCGACATCTTCCAATGCTTTCCACCCACGATTTGACATTACCAAATTAATGGAACGTCCTGAAAATTCAACTGTTCTAATATCAGGACTTCTATCGTAAACATGAACAAAGTGTCCGGCTCTTTTTAAATAGATTGCTAATAAAGTTCCTACTAATCCAGAACCTACAACAGCAATTTTCTGTGGCGTTTGCATGAAGATATTGTAAAAATTTGGACTGCAAAAATACGGAATAATAAAATTTAATAGCTGACATTTATCAGATTTTTCATTTGGAAACTATTTTTTGTTTAATTTTTTTATTTATATGTTAAACAAAATGTATCTTTGAATAAAAATTACAATGAAAAAGTTTACTAAGGACGAATTATATTACATGTCAAAAGTACCGAGACTAAACTTGGTTAATTGTGTTACTGGTTATAAATCTGCTAACTTAATCGGAACGATTTCATCTGGAGGTATTTTGAACGTAGCGATATTTAGTAGTGTAACTCATTTAGGAAGCGAACCGCCATTAATAGGATTTATTTTAAGACCTACAACGGTTCCAAGAGATACATATGAAAACATAAAAAAAACAGGCTATTTTACTGTAAATCACATTACAGAAGAAATGATTGCCGATGCACATCATACTTCTTCAAGCTACGAAGAACATATTTCTGAATTTGATAAAACTAATTTAGAACCTGAGTTTATTGACAATCACAAAGCACCATTTATAAAAGGAAGTCCAGTACAATTACTTTGTAAATACGTGAATGAATACAAAATTGAAGAAAATGATTGTATCCATATTATTGCTTCTATTGAAACCATTTATGCTGATGAAAAACTGTTTCATGATGATAATTGGATGCAGTTAGATAGAGGAAATGTAGTAGCAATTAATGGTTTGGATGGCTATTGTGTTCCAAAATTATCAGACAGGTTTCATTATGCACGACCAGATAAACCTTCAACTTCGATGCTATAATGGCTCATAAAAAAGTAAATCTTCCAGAAAAAATATGTAAAACTTGCCAACTTCCATTTTCGTGGCGCAAGAAATGGGAGAAAAATTGGAATGAAGTAATGTATTGTAGTGATAAATGCAGAATGAATAAAAAACAAATAGCATGAACGGATTAATATGGTTTAGAAACGATTTACGTACGATTGACAATCATTCGTTGCACAATGCATGCAGAGAAAACGAAAAAGTAATGGGTATCTATTGTTTAGATCCAAGACATTTCGAAACAACCCGATACGGTTTCAAGAAAACAGAAAAATTTAGAACCCAATTTCTTCTGGAAACGGTAACCGAATTACAAGAAAATCTAGCTGAGAAAAATATCACATTATTAGTTTATTACGGTTATCCAGAACAATTGATTCCGGAAATAGCTGCAGAATATAAAATTGATTCAATCTATGTTCAAAACGAATGGACACAAGAAGAACTTGATATAGAAAATAAAGTTCGTAATTTAATTCCAGCGGTGAGTTGGAAAACCTATTACGATCAATTTTTATTCCATCCTGATGATGTTCCTTATGAAAATTGGGAGAAAATTCCAGAAGTTTTTACGGAATTTAGAAAGCAATTGGAAAAGAAAATTCGAGTGCGACCAACAGTTGCCATTTCAACAAAACCGATTTCTAATCTAATTGAAGAAAAATCCACAATTCCAACATTAGAAGATTTAGGATTTGATGAGTTCAAGCAACCTAACAAAACTGCTTTCCCTTTTAAAGGGGGCGAAAATCAAGCTAAAAAAAGAATCAAAGAATACTTTTGGGACACCAAAAAATTAGCAGTTTATAAGAAAACTCGAAATGGTTTAGTCGGAAAAGATTATAGTTCGAAACTTTCGGCTTGGTTGGCAAATGGTAGTATTTCGGCACGCATGATTTATTGGGAAGTGCAACAATTTGAGAAAAAAGTAGTTAAAAACGAAGATACGTATTGGTTGATTTTTGAATTGATTTGGCGTGATTATTTTAAATATATTTCGCTAAAATACGGCAACAAAATTTTCCAATTGAATGGGATTTTGCAAAAAGAATACCATTGGAACCAAAACACAAAAGCTTTCAACCAGTGGACAAACGGGACGACACCTGAACATTTTGTAAATGCCAACATGATTGAATTACAAAAAACAGGTTGGATGAGTAATCGCGGCAGACAAAATGTGGCAAGTTATTGGGCAAAAGAGTGGGAACAAGATTGGCGCATTGGTGCTGCCTATTTTGAAAGTATGTTGTTAGATTACGATGTTCACAGCAATTACGGTAATTGGATTTACAATGCTGGTGTTGGCAACGACCCTAGAGATAGGAAATTCAACATTAAACGACAAGCAGAAATGTATGATAGCGATGGAAAATTTCAGAAAATGTGGTTAATTCCTGAATTATTCTAAATGAAAACACTTCGATTAGTATTAGGTGACCAACTTAATTCGGAACATTCTTGGTTTGATGAAGTCAATCCGAATGTGATATATGTGATGGCAGAAATGCGTCAGGAAACGAATTATGTAAAACATCACATTCAAAAAGTTGTGGCGTTTTTTATTTCGATGCGAAATTTCTCTGAGCAACTGATGAATAAAGGTCATCAAGTTTTGTTTTACAAAATTTCGGACGCAAATAATCCACAGAATTTAGAACAATTGATTTTGGATTTGGTTGAAAAGAATAAAATTGAACAATTTGAATACCAATTTCCCGATGAATATCGTTTAGACGAACAATTGAAATCCATTTGCGGAAAACTTTCCATTCTAACAAAAGCAGTAGATTCCGAACATTTTTATACTTCAAGAAATGAATTAGCGGATTTTTTCAAAGGAAAAAAACAACTTTTGATGGAAAGTTTCTATCGTATGATGCGCAAAAAACACGGTATTTTAATGGTCGGCAATCAACCGTTAGATGGTAAATGGAACTTTGATCATAACAATCGTAATCAATATAAAAACGAAGTGCCAATTCCTTTTCCTTTGGAATTTCATAAAAATGTAAATGAAATTGTTGCTGAAATTGAAGTAAAAAACATCATTGTGTTTGGAAGTATTGATGTAGAAAATTTCAATTGGCCGACTTCAAGAAAGGAAAGTTTGCAATTGATTGATTATTTCTGTGAACATTTGTTGGAACATTTTGGCACGTATCAAGATTCGTTATTTTCTGGACATAAATTTCTGTTTCATTCGCGTTTATCTTTTGCGATGAATTCAAAAATGATTCGTCCGAAAGAAGTAGTCGATGCTGTGATTTCGTACTATTATCAAAATCAAGAAACCATTGAATTGGCGCAAGTAGAAGGTTTTGTGCGACAAATTATTGGCTGGCGCGAATATGTCAGAGGAATTTATTGGAAAGAAATGCCGAATTATTCTAAAATGAACGCTTTAGAAAACTACAACCCATTACCAGAATTCTTTTGGACAGGAAAAACTAAAATGAAATGCATGCAACATTCGATTTCCCAAAGTTTATCGGAAGCGTATGCGCATCACATTCAGCGATTGATGGTCATTGGAAATTTTTCGTTGTTAGCACAATTGCATCCTGATGAAGTTGACGCTTGGTATTTAGGCGTTTACATCGATGCGATAGAATGGGTAGAAATGCCAAATACGCGTGGCATGAGTCAATATGCTGACGGTGGAATTGTGGCTACAAAACCTTATGTTTCTTCCGGAAGTTACATTAATAAAATGAGTAATTATTGTGGGAGTTGTCATTATAATGTAAAAGATAAATTAGGCGAAAAAGCCTGTCCATTTAACAGTTTGTATTGGCACTTTTTAGATGAGAAAAAACAACATTTTGCCAATAATCAAAGAATGAGCATGATGTTAGCGCTACTAAGAAAAATGAAACCGGAAGAATTAGCAGCTACGAAAGAAAAAGCAATTTCGATATTGGAGGATGTGGAGAGTTTATAAATTTATTGTCATCTTGAACTTGTTCCAAAATCTATATAATCAAATTATAGAGAAAAACTGAAACAAGTTAAGTTTGACATAATAGCTGTAAATTAAATTTTACTTATTAAATTGAATCTTATTTCCAACATTCATTTTTTGAGATTTAGCAAAAACCCCACACATGTGGAACAACATTCTAGCGCCAACGTTTCCATCCCAATCATCTTTACCAGGTGCAACCTCAACTAAATCAAATCCGATGATTTCTTTATTAGTTTCTGCTAAGCGACTGAACAAATAAGCGGCTTGTTCAAATGAAAATCCGCCTGGAACTGGTGTTCCTGTATTTGGACAATACCACGAATACATACCATCAATATCAAAAGAAATACATACTTTTTCTGGTAACGAAGCGATTATTTGATCGCATTGTTGTTGCCAAGTTTTACCTTCGAAAGCTTCTTGTTTTAAATCGCTGTCGGTATGTACTAAAACTCTATCGTTTAAAGCTACTTCAACTTCTTGCTCACAGAAATCGCGAATTCCTACTTGCACAATTTTAGAAATTTGTGGAATTTGCAATGCGTTATACATAATAGAAGCGTGTGAATACGTAAATCCTTCATAAGCAATACGCAAATCCATGTGTGCATCTAAATGTAAGATTCCGAAGTTGTCATATTTGGTTGCCAAAGCTTGGTAATACCCTAATGGAGTTGAGTGATCACCTCCTAATAAAACCACTTTTTTACCTTTATTCATCCAATTTAGCGTTTGCTCACGAACAGCTTCTACCATATCTGAACAGGCATAATTGATTTCTTCCAAATCTTTAGCCAATGAAGGATGGTGATCTAAAATTAATCCACTTTCCAAAGCTTTGATAATTGGCGCAGCTTGTTTTTTAAATTTCTTGGATTTTTTTCTTAATTCACTAGGAGCTTTATCTAAATAAATGCCTAATTTCCATAATTCAGGAAACTCTTGATGCTTTAAATCTATTTGAAAAGAAGCATTTAAAACAGCCTCAGGTCCTTTTGAAGCTCCTGCGCCATAACTTACCGTGACTTCCCATGGTACTGGTATTACAATAATTTCACTTTGTTCTGCCGAAAATGGCAAACCAAAAATAGTAGCATCAGATAATCCAGGCTGAGAAGGATCGAAGTTTTCTAAAATTTGTTCTTTAGTCATGGCTTTATGAAATTCAATTATTGATTGCAAAGATAGTTTATTTAGCAAAAAAGCCGAACGAGTTGTTCAGCTTTTCAAAAAAATTAATTTCTTTTTTAGTCTTAGTAAAACGGAAAATATTATTTATTTAAAATCAAATCTTTTAATATTTGTCCAAAATCATACATGTCTTCAAAAGAACAATAAAATGGGGCTGGTGCCAAACGAATAACATTTGGTTCTCTCCAATCGGTTATAACTCCGTTTTTCATTAGTCTTTCAAATAATTCCCTTCCTTGTCCGTGTAAATATACCGATAACTGACAACCGCGTTCATCTTGATTTGACGGGGTAAGAATTTCAAATTCTGCACCATCTAATTCATTATCTATTTCATGTAAAACAAACTCTAAATAAGCGGTGATAAGATTACGCTTAGCAATTAATTTATCCATTCCAACTTCTGCAAACATTTCCACCGAAGCTAAATAAGGTGCTAATGATAAAATTGGTAAGTTACTAATTTGCCATCCGTCAGCTCCATGCACAGGGTCAAAATCAGGTTCCATTTTAAAACGACGCTCTTTATTGTGACCGTACCAACCCGCAAAACGTTTAAGCTCTTTGTCGTTATGATGTTTTTCATGAACAAAAAAACCAGAGGCATTTCCAGGCCCAGAATTCATGTATTTATAACTACACCAAGCCGCAAAATCTACATTCCAATCGTGTAAGTCTAATTTTATATTTCCAGCAGCGTGAGCTAAATCCCATCCAACATAAGCGCCTTGTTTTTGTCCTGCAGCTGTGATGGTTTTCATATCAAACACTTGACCCGTATAATAATTTACACCACCTATAAGCACCAACGCTAATTCGCTTCCAACTTCTTCAATTTTAGCCAAAACATCTTCCAAACGAATATTTGCTTCACCTTCTCTCCTTTTAATTTCGACTATAGCATCTTTTGGATCAAAACCATGGAATTTTAATTGACTTTGAAACATATATTGATCACTTGGAAAAGCTTTTTCTTCACAAATAATTTTATACTTCTTAGGCGTTGGATTATAAAAAGACACCATTAATAGATGTAAATTAACTGTTAAAGTATTCATTACACCAACCTCAGAAGGCTTTGCTCCTACAATTTCACTTAATGGCACAGCAAATCTTTCTTGATAGTCCCACCAAGGTTTGTCTGAATAAAAATGACCCTCTACTGCCATATTTGCCCAATCAGACATTACTTCATCAACATACAATTTAGTTCTTTTAGGTTGTAATCCTAAAGAATTTCCTGTAAAATAAATTACCTGTTTTCCGTTTACTTTTGGAAAATGAAATTCATCTCTATACGTTCTTAATTCATCATTTGCATCTAAACTTTGTGCAAACTCACGGGAATTTTTAAAAATCATTATATTATTGGTTGTTTAGATGGTAAAAGTAGACAAAAGTTACAAAGCATCAAAACCTTAAATTTTGTTTTTTTTTGATTTCAGTGTATAAAAAATCCCGAAATAATTCGGGATTTAAATCGTAATTAAAGAAACAATTAAATAATCAACATAGCGTCTCCATAAGAATAGAAACGATATTTTTCTTTAACAGCTTCTTCGTATGCTTTTTTCATTAAATCATGTCCGCAAAATGCAGAAATCATCATAAGTAATGTAGATTTTGGTGTATGAAAATTTGTTATCATACAATCTGCTAAACTAAAATCATAAGGAGGATAAATAAATTTATTGGTCCATCCTTCAAAAGGATTTAAAGTTCTTTGAGAAGATACTGAACTCTCCATCGCTCTCATTGCAGTTGTACCAACACAACAAACTTTTTTCTTTTTAGTTTTAGCGTTATTAATAATATCACAAGCCTCTTGAGAAATTTTCATTTCTTCAGAATCCATTTTGTGTTTTGATAGATCTTCAACCTCAACAGGATTAAAAGTTCCTAAACCAACGTGTAACGTAACTTCTGCGAAATCAATTCCTTTAATTTCTAAACGTTTTAATAAATGTTTTGAAAAGTGTAGACCAGCAGTTGGAGCGGCAACAGCTCCTTCTTCTTTTGCATAAATTGTTTGGTAACGTTCTGCATCTTCTGGAGTTACTTCACGAGTAATATATTTTGGAATAGGCGTTTCTCCTAATTCTACTAATTTTTCTCTGAATTCTTCATAAGAACCATCATATAAAAAACGTAATGTTCTTCCACGGGAAGTAGTATTATCAATCACTTCAGCTACTAACGAATCGTCGTCTCCAAAGTATAATTTATTTCCGATACGAATTTTACGTGCTGGATCTACTAAAACATCCCATAAACGTTGTTCTGCATTTAATTCTCTTAATAAGAAAACTTCGATTCTAGCACCCGTTTTTTCTTTATTTCCGTATAAACGTGCTGGAAAAACTTTTGTATTATTTAAAACCATTACATCTCCATCATCAAAATAATCGATAACGTCTTTAAATAATTTGTGTTCGATTGTGCCAGTTTTTCTGTTCACTACCATTAAGCGAGATTCGTCACGATTTTCAGTAGGAAACTCGGCTAGTAGTTCTTCTGGAAGATTGAATTGAAAATGAGATAATTTCATAAATAAAATTTAGAATTTAAAAATTAGCGTTTAGAAGATTATTCTACTAAAAACTAATTAGCTGCAAATATACGATTATGAAATAGGCGTTGTCAAGTAAAAAGTAGTTTATTTTATTTTAAAAATAAAGTATAAATACCTATTTTTGTTTTATTCGGGATGTAGCGCAGCCTGGTAGCGTACTAGCATGGGGTGCTAGGGGTCGCTGGTTCGAATCCAGTCATCCCGACTTTTTTCTAAATCTATTTTACCAAAACCCCAATTTTCTTTAAATCTTCCCAAAAATCAGGATATGATTTTGAAACCACTTCCGCTTCATTAATTTTTATTGATACTTTCAAAGCTAAAGGTGCAAATGCCATCGCCATTCTGTGGTCTTGATAGGTATTTATAGCTATATTTTCGTTGATGTGAGTTGATGGCTTTAAATGTAATGATTCATTCGTTACTACAACAACTCCACCCAACTTAGTTAGTTCTGTTTTTAAAGCTTCTAATCGGTCGGTTTCTTTAATTTTTAACGTATGTAAACCATATAAATCACAACCCAATCCTAATCCAAAACAAGTTACTGCAATGGTTTGAGCAATATCCGGGGAATTGTTTAGTTGCGAATTGAGAGTTGAGAGTTGAGAGTTATGCACTCTTTCTTTTGAAATTATGATTGAATTATCGTTATTAAAAGTAGTTTCAACTCCAAAATCCTTATAAATTTCAATCAAAGCACAATCACCCTGTAAGCTGTTTTTTTTATAACTTGAAAGTGTAACTTGATAACCTATCTCAGATAAGGCAACAATTGAATACCAATAGGATGCAGACGACCAATCAGACTCAACTGTTAATCGAGATGCTGAAACGAGTTCAGCATGACAAACCGTAATTTTATTTCCAACAAATGAAGTTTCTACACCTATTTCATTTAGTAAAGCCAAAGTCATTTTAATGTATGGGATTGATGTTATTTCTCCTTCAAGAGTAAGCTCTAAACCTTTTTCGAGCTTGGGAGCAATTAACAATAATGCCGAAATATACTGACTACTTACATTGGCTGGAAGCGATACTTTATTTTGAGTGATTTTTTTTCCTTTAATTCGAATCGGTGGAAATCCTTCATTTTCTTCATAAGTAATTTCTGCTCCTAACTGAATTAAAGCATCAACTAAAATTTTTATTGGGCGTTCTTTCATTCGGCCAGAACCTGTTAAAACAACTTCCGCCAAGTCGGACAAGTCTTTACCTTCTTGGATAGCAAAAAAAGCAGTTAAAAATCGCATTGCTGTTCCCGCGTGATGAACGTCAATAAGTTGCGAGTTGCGAGTTGCAAGTTGCGAGTTTTGTAATGCTTTAAACATAACTTCTGAATCATCAGAATTGGAAGTATTTTCTAAAATCAGATTAGGATATAAAGCTTGCAACAATAGCAATCTATTGGTTTCAGATTTTGAACCTGTGATTTGAAGTTTCGAGTTTCGAGTTTCGAGTTTCGAGTTTTTTAAAAGTAAATTCATATTTTAATTATGACTGAAAACTGAAACTGAAAACTGTGAACTACTTAAGTTTTTCATTATTATGATGTCTATCGTGATCGCGTTTGGTTTTTAAATCCATCTTTTTATCAAATGCCGCTTGCAAATCTACTCCTGTTTGATTGGCTAAACACAAAACCACAAAAACAACATCGGCCAATTCTTCACCTAAGTCTTTGTTTTTATCAGACTCTTTTTCTGATTGTTCACCATAACGACGGGCTATAATTCGGGCTACTTCACCTACTTCTTCGGTTAGTTGCGCCATATTGGTTAATTCATTGAAGTAACGAACACCGTGTTCGTTAATCCAATTATCAACTTCTTGTTGGGAATTTTTTAGGTTCATATTATTTTTTATCTGTTTTATTTCTATTTAAAAAAGGAATACCAAACACTTGCAGAAACCCCATAAACAATCCAAAAAACAATGCTTGTACTACAAATCTAATAGTTTCTAACTTTACTTCCATAAAATAAATTATAACACTATATAGCACTGCGTTTATAAGTGATAAAATTAAAAATCTGATTAGCTTTTGTTTCATTTACTCTTTATTTTTTGTGTCAATTATAATCGTAACAGGACCGTCGTTTACTATACCTACTTTCATATCGGCACCAAATTGACCCGTTTGCACTTTTTTACCCAATTCCAATTCCATTTGAGTAATAAAAGATTCGTATAGTGGAATAGCTATTTCGGGTTTTGCGGCTTTGATATAGGAAGGTCGATTTCCTTTTTTGGTGGCAGCATGCAAGGTGAATTGACTCACAATAATCATATCGTCATTAGTATCTTTTAACGACAAGTTCATGACATTATTATGGTCTTCGAAAATTCTTAGATTCGCTATTTTTGAAGTCAACCAATGAATATCTTCTTGATTATCGGCATCTTCAATCCCAACTAAAACTAAAAGTCCGTGTTGAATCTCTGCTACTATTTTTGCATTAATGGTAACTGAAGACGATGAAACTCGTTGAATTACTGCTTTCATTTAGAATATAAAAAATCAAAAATATAAAAAATATCAGAAAAAAATTACGGAAATCCGTAAAATGGATTATTTTCTTGTTTCATCACTGGCTCTTCGTTCTGCATCATAAATATCTGCTCGATATTGCTCTTCGTCGCCTTCCAATATTTGCGTATAACTTTTATAGCGTGACCATGAAATTTCGTCGTTTTCTAAAGCTGCTTTAATGGCGCAATGTGGTTCGTCTTTATGCAAACAATTATTGAATTTGCATTGGTCTTTGATAGCGAAAAACTCAGGAAAATAATCCCCAATTTCTTGTTTTTCCATATCTACAATCCCAAAACCTCGAATACCTGGCGTATCAATAATTTTTGCCCCAAAAGATAAATCAAACATTTCTGCAAAAGTTGTAGTGTGCTTTCCTTGTGCATGAGATTCGGAAATTTGCTTTGTTTTTAAATTCAAAGATGGTTCCAAAGTGTTTACCAAAGTTGATTTCCCAACACCTGAATGCCCAGAAAACATAGAAACTTTATCTTTCATTAAAGCTATTAATTCATCAATTCCTTTTCCGTCTTTAGCAGAAACGCGTAAACATTTATAACCAATTGAAGAATACACATGTTGTAAATACAACTGTTCGTCTAATGTTGGGTCATCAAACGTGTCTATTTTATTGAAAACAATTACAGCTTCAATTCCGTAAGCTTCTGCAGTAACTAAAAATCGGTCAATAAAACTTGTTGTTGTTGGTGGATTATTGATGGTTACCAATAAAAAAACCACATCAATATTTGATGCTATGATATGCATTTGATGTGATAAATTCACAGATTTTCTAACAATGTAATTTTTTCTGTCTTGAATTGCCGTAATTACACCCGTAGTTTCATCGGTTGTATTTTCGATATCGTAATCTACTACATCTCCCACCGCAATTGGATTGGTACTTTTAATACCTTTCATTCTAAATTTACCTTTTATACGGCACTCTAAAAAAGCACCACTTTCTGTTTTAATGGTGTACCAACTTCCGGTAGATTTATATACGATTCCAGTCATGCAAAGTTAGAAGTTAGAAGTTAGCCCTTCGACAAGCTCAGGATAACTAATAATTATTTTCAACAAAGATAGTGTTTCTTGTTAAAAACTATAAATAAAAAAGGCTACTTGATTAAGCAGCCTTTTGATGTTGTATTACTAAAATTAGTATTTATAAGCAATACCTTTTTTAATAGCTTGAGAACCACCTAAACCATTAGAGTTAGCTCCAACTGTAGACTTGTCAGCAGTTTGCAAAATAAAAGGACAACCCATTGCAGCAGCTGCCATTTTTAATTTTTTTTCAGCTTTTTTATCTCCAGTATTACCAGTATGATAATTGATTAATCCTGTTTTCCCTCTAACTTCTCCTTCTTTTTTTAATCCAGCGATATAAGCTTTATCTTCTAAAATAACTACTTTTTCCCAATCGTCTTCACCTTTAACTACAATTTTTTCGGTAACTTCTTCAACTCTACCTGTTTTACCATAAACAATTTTCTCTATTGCATATTTACCAATTGTATTTTCAGCATCTTCTCCATCATATTTGAATATAATTGTATATTCCTCTAATTTAATAACTTTACCTTCTACAACTTCACCATTGTGTTTGTAAATTTTGTCAACCTGTGCATTTGCTGCAAAACCTAAAAAAGCTACAGCTAATAATAAGAATTTCTTCATTTTTTTGTTTTTATTTAAAATTAAATTTTACGACAATAATACAATATTTTTTAAACCTATAAACGAAAATAATCGTATTTTTTTATTTGTTAATCACATTTTCTTGATGTGTAATACTTTCTTGGTGAATAGCTTTAAACAATAACATAACAAAGTCATTACTCAATCCTTTTTCTTGACCTTCTAAAAGCATTTTGCTTAAAATTTCATTCCACCGCTTATTTTGCAATATAGCTACGTTTTTTTCTTTTTTAAGTAACCCAATTTTATTGGCAACTTTCATTCTGTTTCCTAAAATTTCTAACAATTTTCCATCAAACTCGTCAATTTGCATGCGCAGTTTTGCCATTTTTTGGTTGTATTCACTTTCGTCATCCGTTACTTTTCTAACCTTTAAATTGATAAACATTTGCTTCAATATAGCAGGTGTTACTTGTTGCGCAGCATCACTCCATGCATTGTCAGGATCAATATGGGTTTCAATAATTAATCCATCGTAATTCAAATCTAAAGCTTGCTGCGACACTTCTTGAATCATATCGCGCTTTCCAGTAATGTGTGATGGATCGCAAATCAAAGGTAAATCAGGAAAACGATTTTGTAAATCAATTGCTATTTGCCACTCCGGATTATTACGGTATTTTGTTTTTTCATAAGTTGAAAATCCCCTGTGAATTACACCTAATTTCTTAATGTTCGCATTATACAATCGCTCTAAACCACCAATCCATAAGGATAAATCGGGGTTTACAGGATTTTTTAATAAAACGATTTTATCCGTTCCTTCTAAAGCATCTGCAATTTCTTGAACTGCAAACGGATTTACAGTTGTTCTGGCTCCAATCCACAATACATCTATATCGTGTTCCAATGCTAATCTTACGTGAGCAGCTGTTGCTACTTCCGTTGCCATTAACAAACCGGTTTCGGCTTTGGCTTTTTGCAACCATTTCAAGCCGATTTCTCCCACACCTTCAAATCCGCCAGGACGTGTGCGAGGTTTCCAAATTCCGGCACGAAAAATCGAAACATCTGAATTTTTCAATTCGTGGGCAATTTTTAAAACTTGTTCTTCCGTTTCTGCACTGCAAGGACCTGCAATAACTAAAGGATGGTTCAACTGAAAATCATCTAACCAAGTATGTAATTCTATTTTATTTTCCATAACCTTTATTTCACTGTAAAATTACTATTTATTCTTTTCATGAGTAACTTAAATGAAAAAATCTAATAATTAGATTAAAAAAGTTAGAAGATGTAACCCGAAAAATACTTTTTTAAATAAATTTGAGTTCTTTTAAAAAAAGTTACTTTTGCTAAAATTTACATCATATGTCAATAGAAGTTCAAAATATTTCAAAAAAATACGGAGACCAAAAAGCGTTAGACAACATTAGTTTTTCTGTAAAAAAAGGAGAAATCGTAGGTTTTTTAGGCCCAAATGGTGCAGGAAAATCAACTTTAATGAAAATTTTGACCACTTATTTAACCGCAGATAGTGGAACTGCTGTTGTGAACGAACATGATGTGATTTCTGCACAAAAAGAAGTACAAAAGTCAGTTGGGTATTTACCAGAACACAATCCGTTGTATTTAGATTTATATGTGAGAGAATATTTGGCTTTTAATGCCGATTTACACAAAGTTTCTAAATCGAGAATTGACGAAGTAATAGCCTTAACAGGATTAACACCTGAAAGTCATAAGAAAATAGGCGAACTTTCTAAAGGATATCGCCAACGTGTAGGATTAGCAACTGCCTTATTACACAATCCTGATGTAATGATCTTAGATGAACCAACTACAGGTTTAGATCCAAATCAGTTGGTTGAAATTCGTGATTTGATTAAAAACATTGGGAGAGATAAAACGGTTTTTCTTTCTACCCATATTATGCAAGAAGTAGAAGCTATTTGTGATCGAATTATTATTATTGATAAAGGCAAAATTGTTACTGATAAAAAACTAAACAAATTAGTTGCCGAAGAAACCGAACAAATAATTGAAGTAGAATTTGACAAAAAGGTTTCTGAATCTGATTTTATAGCTTTACCAAATTTAAAATCTGCAAAAAACATTCACAATTTAGTTTGGGAACTTACTTTTTCAACCGCAACTGATATGCGTCCAACTTTGTTTGATTTTGCACAAGCAAATAATTTAAGAACGCTACAAATTGTATTAAAAAGTAAGAACCTAGAACAGATTTTTAGAGAAAAAACGGGTAAGCGATAACTAAAAAATTTCTTTAGCAATCGCTTTTACATTTTCAGCCTTTCCCATTGAGTAGTAATGCAATACTGGTATTCCAGCGGCAACTAATTCTTTGCTTTGTTGTGTACACCATTCAATACCAATTTGTTTCACAGTATCGTTATCTTTTGCTTTTACAACTGTCATAATTAAATCATCTGGTAATTCAACACTAAAACGATGTGGAATTAAATTCAATTGCTTTTTGGTAGCGATTGGTTTTAATCCAGGTATAATTGGAACAGTAATTCCTGCCGCTCTGCATTTTGCAACAAAATCGAAGAATTTTTTATTATCAAAAAACATTTGGGTAATGATATAATCAGCGCCGTTTTTAATTTTTTGCTTTACAAAATGAATATCACTATCCAAACTTGGTGCTTCCATGTGTTTTTCTGGATAACCAGCAACTCCTATACAAAAATCGGTTTTAGTGGAATTCTGCAAATCTTCATCCAAATAAATTCCTCTGTTTAAATTGCTAATTTGTGTTACCAATTCGGAAGCATACGAATGACCTTCTTTTTCGGGTTTGAAGTATATTTCGCTTTTTACTGCATCACCACGAAGTGCTACGACATTATCAATTCCTAAGAAATCTAAATCAATCAACAGATTTTCAGTATCTTCTTTGGTAAAACCACCACACAAAATATGCGGAATAGCATCCACTTGATATTTATTCTGAATTCCAGCACAAATTCCAACAGTTCCAGGTCGTTTTTTAACTACTTTTTTCTGAAGTAATCCGTTTGCTAGTTCTTTAAATTCATATTCCTCACGATGATACGTTACATCAATAAAAGGCGGATTGAATTCCATCAATGGATCAATACTGTCAAAAATAGATTGAATATTTTGTCCTTTTAAAGGCGGTAAAATCTCGAAGGAGAACAAAGGTTTTCCGTTGGCGTTTTGTATATGTTCAGTTACTTTCATAATTTTAAATTTGCGAGTTGCGAGTTGCGAGTTGCGAGTTAACTTTGAACCCGAAACTCGTAACCCGAAACCAAATTAATCTACTAAATTAGGTGACAGCCATTTTTCGGCTAATTCTACACTAGTATTTCTTCTTTTGGCGTAATCTTCTAATTGGTCTTTTTTAATTTTTCCTAAACCAAAATATTTACTTTCTGGATTTGCAAAATAATACCCTGAAACCGATGACGCAGGCCACATTGCCATGCTTTCAGTTAACTTTACTCCAATTTCTTGCTCCACATTTAATAATTTCCAAATCGTTGGTTTTTCCAAATGGTCAGGACAAGCTGGATAACCCGGCGCAGGACGAATTCCTTTGTATTGTTCTTTGATTAATGCATCATTTGACAAAACCTCATCAGAAGCGTAACCCCAAATTTCTTTACGTACTTTTAAGTGTAAATATTCTGCAAAAGCTTCGGCTAATCTATCGCCTAAAGCTTTAACTAAAATGGAATTGTAATCATCTAATTGCTTTTCGAATTCCGAAGCTTTTTCATCTACTCCAAAACCGGTTGAAACACAGAAACATCCAATGTAATCTTGTTTGCCAATTTCTTTTGGAGCAATAAAATCCGCCAATGCGATATTTGGAGCTCCAACTGTTTTTTGTGATTGTTGTCTTAAAGTCAGAAGTTGGAAGCTGGAAGCTGGAAGATTTACTTCGATATCATCATCATTTATTGTATTCGCTAGAAAAATTCCTAAAATTCCTTTTGCCGTGAACCATTTTTCTAAAACAATTTGAGCAAGCATTTTTTGTGCATCTTCAAACAAATTCGTCGCTTGTTCACCTACAATTTCATCGGTTAAAATCGCAGGATATTTTCCATACAATTCCCATGATTGAAAAAAGGGTGTCCAATCGATGAAATCTACTAATTCTGAAAGTTCAACTTCAATTGTTTTTGTTCCTATGAAATTTGGCTTGACAGGTTCAAACGTATTCCAATCGATTTTGAATTTATTTTTACGCGCTTCTTCAATCGATAAGAAATTTTTCTCTCGACTTCTATTCAAATAACCTTCACGAAGTGTATCATATTCTTCACGAAGTGATTTTGCATAAGTAACTTTAGTATCAGGTTGTAATAAATTCGTTGCAACCGTTACCGCACGAGAAGCATCGTTCACATGAACCACGGTTTCTTTATATTCTGGAGCAATTTTTACAGCAGTATGCGCACGAGAAGTTGTCGCACCACCAATCATTACTGGAATTTTGATATTCAACTTATCCATTTCTTTGGCCAAATACACCATTTCGTCCAGCGAAGGCGTAATCAAACCACTCAAACCGATAATATCTACATTTTCCCTAATAGCCGTTTCAATAATTTTTTCAGGCGGAACCATTACGCCTAAATCAATAATTTCGAAATTATTACAGGCTAAAACTACTGAAACTATGTTTTTTCCAATATCATGCACATCGCCTTTTACAGTCGCCATCAACACTTTTCCAGCACTTGAAGAAGTAGAACCATCTTTTGAAGCTTCAATATAAGGAAGCAAATAAGCCACCGCTTTTTTCATCACACGAGCTGATTTTACTACTTGCGGCAAGAACATTTTTCCGCTTCCGAACAAATCACCCACCACATTCATTCCCGCCATCAGATTGATTTCGATAACTTCAATTGGTTTTTTGGCCAACTGACGCGCTTCTTCAATATCAATTTCAATAAATTCGTCGATTCCTTTTACCAATGAATGTGTTAATCGCTCTTGAACAGAACCATTTCTCCATTCAGCAATAGCTTTTTCATTCGATTTTACATCGCCTTTGAAACTTTCGGCTAAATCTAGCATACGTTCTGTGGCATCTTCTCTTCTATTTAATAAAACATCTTCAACATGTTCAAGTAAAACCTTGTCAATTTCATCATAAATCTCTAACATTTCAGGATTCACAATTCCCATCGTCATTCCGTTTTGGATGGCATGATACAAGAAGGCAGAATGCATCGCCTCACGCACTTTATCGTTTCCACGGAAAGAAAAAGACACGTTACTCACACCACCAGAAATATTTGCATACGGAAGATTTTCGCGAATCCATTTGGTTGCTCGGAAGAAATCTAATGCATTTAATTTATGCTCTTCCATTCCGGTTGCAACTGGAAAAATATTAGGGTCGAAAATGATATCTTCAGCAGGAAAACCAACTTGGTCAACCAAAATATCATAACTTCTTTTACAGATTTCGATACGTCTTTCGTAAGTATCGGCTTGACCCTTTTCATCAAAAGCCATAACAATTACAGCTGCTCCGTATCGTTTAATTAATTTGGCATTATGAATGAAAGTAGCTTCTCCTTCTTTTAAAGAAATGGAGTTTACCACACCTTTTCCTTGAATGACTTTCAAACCCGCTTCTATAATTTCCCATTTTGAAGAATCAATCATAACAGGAACTCTTGCAATATCGGGTTCGGCTGCGATTAGATTAAGGAATTTTGTCATAGCATAAACGCCATCTAACATTCCTTCATCCATGTTGACATCGATGATTTGTGCACCACCTTCTACTTGAGTGCGCGCGATATCTAAGGCTTCATCATATTTTTCTTCTTTTATTAAACGAAGAAATTTTCTAGAACCTGTAACATTTGTTCGTTCTCCAACATTAACAAAATTGGTTTCTGGAGTTACAATCAAAGGTTCTAAACCTGATAATTTTAAATATTTATCGGAATTATAACTCATTACTTATTCTTTTATAATGTTTTGCAACAGACTCCCAAAAGACTTTACTATCACTAACATACTGGCAAACCCAACATCGTTGTGAATTTAAAAATGATTCGAAATTTATTTTTATTGTTCTGTTTTTCATTGTAATATTTTTTGCCACGGATTTCACCGATTAAACGGATTTCAATTGTTGCTTCCTAGGTTTAAATTCTTTTGCAACCTCAGCAATTAATTTGATGTGTTCTGGCGTTGTTCCGCAACAGCCACCTATAATATTTACTAAATTTTCCTGTAAATATTCCCGAATTAATTGTTGCATTTCTTCAGGCGTTTGGTCATATTGTCCAAATGCATTTGGTAAACCAGCATTTGGATGTGCTGAAATATTCAACGAGGTATTATTTCCCAATGCTTTTAAATACGGTTTCAATTGGTCAGCCCCTAAAGCGCAATTAAACCCAACACTTAACAATGGAATATGTGAAATCGAAATCAAAAAAGCTTCCACTGTTTGTCCCGATAATGTTCTTCCAGAAGCATCGGTAATAGTACCTGAAACCATCACTGGAATATCGATATTGCGTTCTTCTTTTACTTCTTCAATTGCAAACAAAGCCGCTTTTGCATTGAGCGTATCGAAAATTGTTTCTACCAAAAGTAAATCGCAACCACCATCAATTAAAGCTTCAACTTGTTGTTTGTAAGCGATTTTTAAATCGTCAAAACTCACCGCACGGAATCCTGGGTCATTTACATCAGGTGACATAGATGCCGTTCTGTTGGTTGGACCTATGGAACCTGCTACAAATCTTGGCTTATCTGTGAATTCATCTGCCACTTCACGAGCGATTTTTGCTGATTGAAAATTAAGTTCGTAAACTAAGTCTTCTAAATAATAATCTGCCATTCCAATAGTTGTTCCCGAAAAAGTATTGGTTTCTACAATATCAGCACCTGCTTCAAAATAAGCACGATGTACTGATTTTACAGCTTCTGGTTGGGTAATGGAAAGCAAATCGTTGTTTCCTTTTAATGGATGCGGAAAATCTTTGAAGCGCTCGCCTCTGAAATCTTCTTCTTCGAATTTATAACGTTGCAACATCGTTCCCATGGCTCCATCGAGTACGAGAATTCGTTTTTTGATTTCTTCTTGAATTTTTGACATATTATCTTTTAACCGAAAAGCTCGCAAAGATATTTCGCAAGGTTCGCAATGCTTTAATTTATTAATATGTTATCAAGAAATTGGAAAGAATTTCCTAAGGTTATCTTTTTCCGATAAATATCGGAATAGAATGTAGCACCTTCTACAAGAGTAGGGTTGCTAAGCTTTCAATGGGTCTATTCCCTCCAGCTTTCGTGATAACAAACTCTATGTTTATGAACATTGCAAATGTAGTGACAAAATTGAAATAATGAAATATTTTCTAAAATTTAATTAAAAAAATATTATTTATAGATTTATATTCCTAATTAACACTTTTAAACAGAATATAAATCTATAAAATAATTTAAAAACTTTTATTCTAACGCTTGTTTCAAGTCGTTAATTACATCATTAACTAATTAAAAAAACACAAACAACAACTTAACCGCACTTCAAATAACTGATTAAAAAAAGTAGAACTTTGTTATCTTAGACTGAATTTATAAGCACTACTTTGTTAAAAGATGTAGGGCATTTTAAAATAGTGACAAAAAGAATTGATTTTCTTATTTATCACAAAACTTATTTGTTTTATTTGATAAATTCATTTTACATAAAACAAATTCCTAACCAAAATTTATTTAAAACCCCATTTAATTGTATTTCCAAAATGAATAAAATAAAAAAAGGCAACAATCATTTGTAATTCAATTTCATTTCATACATTTGCAAACAAAAACAAAGAGGAAAAATTTGAACTGATTGCAACCTCATTAAAAAAATGCTAAAGCAGTATTCCTTACTCCTTTACGCAATTTGCAATCTTCGTTTTTTTCTCGCTTAATTTATAATAAATTTAATTATGGCTTATTTATTTACGTCAGAATCAGTGAGTGAAGGACATCCTGACAAAGTTGCGGATCAAATTTCAGACGCATTAATTGATAACTTTTTAGCATTTGACCCTGAGTCAAAAGTAGCTTGTGAAACATTGGTTACTACAGGTCAGGTGATTTTAGCTGGAGAAGTAAAATCAAACACTTACTTAGATGTACAAACTATCGCAAGAGATGTAATCAAAAAAATTGGTTACACAAAAAGCGAATACATGTTTGAAGCAAATTCTTGTGGTGTTTTATCAGCAATTCACGAACAATCTGCCGATATTAACCAAGGTGTTGACAGAGCAAGCAAAGAAGAGCAAGGCGCTGGTGACCAAGGAATGATGTTTGGTTACGCTACCAATGAAACTGCAGAGTTCATGCCGTTAGCATTAAAACTATCTCATCAATTATTACAAGATTTAGCTGATTTAAGAAGAGAAAACAACGAAATCACTTACTTACGTCCAGACGCTAAATCGCAAGTTACTTTAGAATATTCTGATGATAATAAACCGGTTCGTATTGATGCTATTGTAGTTTCAACTCAACACGATGATTTTGCTGATGAACCAACGATGTTAGCAAAAATCAAAAAAGACATTATTGAGATTTTGATTCCAAGAGTAATTGCTAAAAATCCTCAATATGCTCATTTATTTAATGATGCTATTAAATACCACATTAACCCAACAGGAAAATTCGTAATTGGAGGACCTCACGGCGACACTGGTTTAACAGGTAGAAAAATTATCGTTGATACTTACGGTGGAAAAGGAGCTCACGGTGGTGGTGCATTCTCAGGAAAAGACCCATCTAAAGTAGACCGTTCTGCGGCTTATGCTACACGTCATATTGCTAAAAACTTAGTTGCAGCTGGTGTAGCAGATGAAATTTTAGTACAAGTTTCTTATGCGATTGGAGTTGCTGAGCCAACATCAATCAACGTAAACACTTACGGAACTGCAAAAGTAAATTTAACTGACGGGGAAATCAGCAAAGTAGTAGAAAGCATTTTTGATATGCGTCCGTACTTTATTGAACAACGTTTGAAATTAAGAAATCCAATCTACAGCGAAACTGCTGCTTACGGACACATGGGAAGAACCCCAGAAACTGTAACCAAAACGTTTTCTGCTCCAGGTGGTTTAACAAAAACTGTTTCTGTTGAATTATTTACTTGGGAAAAATTAGATTTTGTTGATCAAGTAAAAGCTGCTTTTAAAATATAAGAAATCCTTTCTTTAATAAAAAAACCATTCGCATTAACGAATGGTTTTTTTATCTCTATACTCGAAAGAACTACAATGTATATTTTAAACTTAAAATTACATATCGAGGTTGCACTCTGTAACTCGAAAAACTACTTGTTCCACCTAATTGACTAAAACTATTTGTATCTAAAGATTTTGTATCTAATAAGTTTGTTCCCGAAAGTTTCCATTCCCATTTACTACCTTTCTTTTGATACAATAAACTTGCCGTTAAGAAATCATATTCACTATCAATAGTTTTTGCTTTGTTTCTATTGTGAAAATAAGAATATTCCGAAACGAATGAAAAGGCATCAAGAAAGAAATATTCTAACGTAACCGTTGGGCTATCTATGTAAATAACATCCGAAAAGTTATCGTTAATTGAAAAATTATAACCCAATGTTAAGTTAGGCAACGTTTTATAATTAGTAGAAAAACTTAAATTATAACTCTGAGAATACGATTCAATGGTTTGTAGTTCTGTTGGATTATTATTTGGATTCGCATCTCCATCTGGATAAACACGAATATTATTCGATTTAGACCAGTTAAATCCTGCTCTAAAATTTGCTTTATAATACCTTGCAAACGAACGACCATAATTTCCACTAGCTGAAAAAGTTTCATCTGGAAAATTAGAATTCATGTTTTCTGATGATGAAATTTGGTTTACACCAAACAACAAAGCTCTATTTTTAATTGTTTCTAATTCTCTTGAATATCTTATATAAGCAGAAATATTCTCAAAATTGAACATATTATATTTAAAATAACGCAACGAATGTACTTGAGAAGTTGAATTTTCTAAGAATCTATTCCCACTAAACAAACTGTTATAACTTGAAAACACATAACCTTGGGCCAATTTATTAATATCGGTAAAATTGTTGGTTAACGAATAATTATACGTTAAAGTTTCAGATTTTTTTATTTGCCACAACGCATAAATATCAGGTAAAACCTTATTGAATGATTGCTTGTTTGATGTTCCAAGTTGCTCATCATTCATATTATACTGATGCACACTAAATCCGGGATTAAAAGTAAAATTACCGGTCATGAATTTATAATGAACTCCTAAAAACACATCATTAAAAGCATAATCCACATTGTTAACAACAGTTGGATCTGTTAAATTATTTTGATTACCATTGTCTAAAATTTGAAAAATAGAAGAATCAAAATTTTGATATGAATACGTATTTCCTAATGTTAAATTGATATTGCTTTTTGGCGTCAACATATAATAATAATCAAACTTTGAATCTACTTTATTAGTTTGCACAAAACGATTTTGAGTGATATCATCTCTAATTCCAATTCCTTCATTTATATAACCTGTTAATAAAGGCGCAAAAGGTAAAGTTTCTAAATTAGCATTGTAGAATGGATCTTCATTTTGATATAAATGTTGCATTTCAAATGCAAAAACATGCTTATCATTTAAAGTGTAATAATAATTTAAATTCTGATTGATTGAAAAAGGATTTTGTTCTTTTCCTGTATAAATATCAGACAACAAACTAGAAAAAACATTCGTATTTTCTTTTTGATCAGAAAATTTCACCAAGGCATCATAATCAAAATGGGCTTTTTCAGAAGGAATATAACTAGAACTTAACTTTAGTAAAACTTGCTTACTGTCTTGTTTCGTGTAATCTTCCCTTGTTTCAGAAATAGTTTCGGTTGAACCATCAGGCAAATTATCTATACGATTAGAAATTGTTCTGTTTTCAATTTCTGTCTTGTTTCCTAATAAAATTCCAAAACCACTCAAAGTCCATGCTTTTGAAGGATTGAAACTAAAATTTGCTGCTCCAAATGTAGATTCAATATTTGCTGCTTGATTGTTACGAAGTCCCATAATTCCTAAATCGTTAGATGCCACATTGAAAGAAGAACCTCCTTTACGCATCATATTTTTGAAACCTCCAGTAAACTTGAAATAATCTTGAGCCGTTAATGGTAATTCCCCAATATTATTCACATTAGCAATTACATTTAAACTGTATTTTGGACTATAGAAAAACAATTTCGGATTGACAATAAATCGGGTATCTTCCATTCCTACTCCAATTCCGGCTGTCATATCCCCAAACCAGAAGTTCTTTTTCCCTTCTTTTAGTTTGATGTTTATTGCAATGCTTTCCTCGTTATTTTCTAATCCTTTTAAATTAGAAACTTCATTATAATTTCGTAAAACTTGGATTTTATCTAACGCATCCGCCGGAATGTTTTTAGTAGCTAATTTGGTATCGCCATCGAAGAAATCTTTTCCTTCCACCATTACTTTCTGGACTTTTTTACCTTCCACTTCAATTTCCCCGTCTTTATTTACTTCAACACCTGGGAGTTTTTTAAGAACATCTTCCAACTTTCGTTCAGTTCCATTTGTAAAAGAATCGGAATTGTAAATAATGGTATCTCCCGAAACACTCACTGGCATTTCGTGTACAATTTCTACTTCATTTAATTGAGTTCCTTCTTTTAAAACTACAGGAAAATTCATGTTAGTAGTTCCAGTAGTAACGGCTTTTTCAAAAGTTTGAAACCCTATATAACTTACCTTAAGCGTATAGTCTGTGCTAGGCTTAAGGTTTAGTGTGAATTTTCCCGTTTCATTAGTAATAGCATAAGCATCCATTGCTTTGGTTTGCTTGTTAATCGCCATAATATTGGCCATTTCTAAACCAACTCCTGTTGTATCTTTAACAGTTCCTTCGAAACGAATATTTTGAGAAAAGGCACTCGAAACAAGTGCCATCATCAATAATAAGAATATTTTTTTCATATGATTTTATTAGAAAATTAACGTCCACCACCCATTCTAAATCCACCTCTTTGACCGCCTGGACCTGAATTCATTTCACGCATTTCTTCCATTTTCTTTTTAACAATTTCGTCGTATTCTTTTTGGGTTACTTCTTTTCCTTTAGAAGCAGGTTTTATTTCTACTTTATCTTTAGAATTCAATACTAATTTTGAACATAAAATTACTGTTTTACCATCATTAACTTCTAAAATCAAACCTGGTAACCCCCAATAATTTTCTGGCCCTTGATTTACTGGAATTTCTGGACAATACCATGCTGTAATTGTATTTTCTTTTGGCATTTCCCAATCATCTGTAAAATTTGTTTTCTTAGCTTTCGCTGTATCTTTAACTGTTTCCGCTTTTTTATCGCCATCTTTAGCGTTGTTATTGTTTCTAAATCTAAAATTTCTAAAATCAGACTCACTTACTTTAACAACAGCCGTTGCTTTAAAACAAAAATAATCACCAATTTGTTTAGATTCGCTTCCTAAAACCCATTCATAATTTGGTAATGAATCTTTAATTAAAAATTCCTTTCCAAAAAATTCTTTATCCACAATGAATTGTTTGGTTTTTGCATTTTTATAATGCGTTCCACCACCGCCCATCATAGACATCATCATTCTTCCACCACCTTGTTGTCCACCAGGAGCATCTAGTTTTTCTTCTTCTTTGTATATTGAAGCTGATTTATCAAAGTTTAAAACAAATGTTCTCTCAAACATTTTTTTCATACGTTCTTCTATTTGTTTTTGCATTTCAGGAGTCATATCTCTATTCCCACTCATGCCTTTCATAAAATCGGCAGTACTAGTTTTAGATTCGTAAACAGCCATTCCTTGAAAATTCTGTGCATTTACAAGCCCAGAAACCATAAAAACCGATGCAATAATAAATTTTTTCATTCTTTACAGATATTACGTGTGTATATATAGACTACTAATCGTGTGTTTTGTTACAAAATTTAACAACTATTTTGTTTTTAGTAGTATATTAGACCCTAATTTATTGAAATAGTTTAACGAATGTCTAATAAAAAACTCTTGTTCATAACCCTTTTAATTTTTCATTGTCTAACAGTGAGTAGTCAGGGAATTATTTCTGCCACAAAATTAGAAACGGTAAAAATAGAAGGTGATGCTTTTTTAGGCTTTGACAACCAACTGAATTACTTCAGCGTTAGAAATAATATTTTAATCAAAAACAGTTCATCAACAAAGTATCAATACAATAATTTAGGATTAGGAAAAATTTATCGAGTAGACTTCCAAAATCCATTACAAATTTTGATTTTTTATAAAAATTTTAATTCGGTTGTACTTTTAGACAATCAGTTAAACGAAATCAAAAAAATAGATTTCAATTTAAAAGCTATTCCAGTTACCATTGAAGCCGTTGCATTGTCATCTCAAAATCAAATTTGGATTTATGATAGCATTTCGTCAAAAATTGGATTGTACAATGTAAATTCCGATGCTTTTAAATGGATTTCTACTATGCTTGAAAATCCGATTTTATATTACGAATCTGATTACACTCATTTTTATTGGATTGACACTAACTTGAATCAGTATCGCATTTCTATTTATGGAACGATTGAAAAATATGGATTACTAAAAAAATTTGATGCTGTACAATTGACAAAAAACGGTAATTATATTTTTCAATCTGAACAAGAATTATATTATTATGATTTAAAATTGAACAGAAGTAGTAAAATTGCAATTGATGAAAAAATCATTTCAAAATTTTTCTTTAGAGATGGAATTTTGTCTATTTTTACCCAAAATGAAATTACTAATTACAAAATAATTTTACCATAATGCACATAGCAGTAGCAGGAAACATTGGAGCAGGAAAAACGACATTAACTCGATTATTAGCCAAACATTTTAAATGGGAACCCCATTTTGAAGATGTTGTAGATAATCCGTATTTGGATGATTTTTACCACCAAATGGAGCGTTGGAGTTTTAACCTTCAAATTTATTTCTTAAACAGTCGTTTTCGTCAAGTATTGCAAATACGCGAAAGTGGTAAAAACATTATTCAAGACCGAACCATTTATGAAGATGCACATATTTTTGCACCTAATCTTCATGCCATGGGATTGATGTCAAATAGAGATTTTAATAATTACACTTCGCTTTTCGAATTGATGGAAAGTTTAGTGGGTTCGCCAGACTTATTGATTTATTTAAGAAGCTCGATTCCAAATTTAGTAAGCCAAATTCACAAAAGAGGAAGAGATTACGAAAACTCAATTTCAATTGATTATTTAAGTCGTTTGAACGAAAGATACGAAGCATGGATTCAAACGTATGATAAAGGAAAATTAGTCATTATTGATGTAGATAATATTGATTTTGTAAACAATCCAGAAGATTTAGGAACCATCATTAATAGAATTGATGCCGAATTAAACGGATTATTTTAGATAAATAAAACGCCTCATTGAGGCGTTTTTTATTTCATTGTATCAAACAACGATTTCACTTTAATGTTATCAGTTGGTCGATCGGTTTTAATTATTTTAGGAATTCCAGGAATCAAATCAAAATAGTTATCATTAAAAAAATGACCATCTGCCTGCAAATACACATTTTTAGCAAAAGTATTTGTTTTAACTTCAATAAGTGTTTCACCCACAATTTTCACTTCAATAGTTGGTTGTTCTAGTTGTAATTCTTTTGGTTTTACAAAATAATGATATGCTACTGTATTTTTATGATTACCACTAAATTCAATCTGTAATACTGTTTTTTCTTTTACAAATTTTGGTAATTCTGCATAAGAAATCTGCATACAGGTTGTGTTTTTTTCAACATCTAAAACACATTCTTTAGAAGCAGTCCAAAGTTCTTTCCCAGAAAAATCAATTAATTTTACCGTAACTATACCAGCTTTTACTTCCAAGTTATCATTAAATCCAATAATTGAAAGTCCATCTGTTTTTTCTGATACTGTTAAAAAAATAGGCGCAAAACTTTCTTTGACTTGGTAATGAGCCGCTTTCCAATTTCCATAATAATCCAACGAACTCCATGATGTAACTGGCCAACAATCGTTAAATTGCCAATACAAAGTACCCATACAATAAGGTTTTGCCATGCGGTGAGCTTCAATAGCGATTTTCATTCCACGAGCTTGTAACAATTGCGAAACATATAGATAGTTTTCAAAATCTTTTGGCACTACATAATAGCGCTCCATGTATTCGTTGATGGTTTCAAAACCTGTTGGATGTTTTTGATGGTTTTTGAAAGCTTCGGAAGTAAAATTCAAATCTTCTTTACGCATTACTTTTTGCAAGGTTTCTAAATTTGGCATGCCTTGAAAACCATATTCACTCATAAAACGTCCTACTTTTTTCTCATAAATTTCAAACGGTTCTTTTCCCCACCAAACGCCCCAATAGTGCGAATCGCCTTGCAGCAAACTTTCTTTCCTTCCCCAACCAATCGATGGCGAAGACGACCAATAAATATTTTTTTCTTTCGGAAGTAAACTGTCTAAAGTCTTTGGAATCATTTCATGAAATACTTTTTTGTAATCGTTCCAAATTTGAGTCGAATCCGATTTGGAATAGTTGAATTGTTTTTGCCAACCCCAATTGTGCCAACCTTCATCATTTTCATTATTACCGCACCAAATGGCAATACTTGAATGATTTTGCAAGCGATTTACGTTATCAATTACTTCTTGTTTTACATTTTCAACAAATTTTTCATCGCCCGGATACATCGAACAAGCAAACATAAAATCTTGCCAAACTAAAATTCCGTTGGCATCGCAAGCCTCATAAAACGCATCATCAAAATAAACGCCGCCGCCCCAAACACGCAACATATTCATATTCGCTTTTTTGGCATTTTCAACTAAAGAAAAATAAGTAGCATCAGAAACTCGAGGTAAAAAATTATCAGGTGGAACCACATTAGCCCCTTTCATAAAAACCGATTTTCCGTTTAATTTAAAGTAAAAACTTTTTCCAACTTGGTCTTTTTCCTGAATTAATTCGATAGTTCGCAAGCCAATATTCAGTTTTTTCGAATCCAAAAACTGCTTTTTCTGACTAATTTCAATAGTAAAAGGATACAAATTCGCATCCCCTAATCCGTTACACCACCACAATTTTGGATTCGCAATTTCATATTGCATTTTGATTTTATTCTTTCCTTTTTTAAGATTGAAATTTTCCGATTTTTCATTGATTTTTACCTGAATTGTTTTTACTTCAGCGACATAAATTTCGGTTGTGAATTCTAAAATCGCTTTTTTGTCATTCAGTTCTATTTGGCTGTATTTTATATTCTCAATTTTAGCCGAATTCCAAAATTTCAATTGCACTTTCTTCCAAATTCCTGCCGTAACGAAACGAGGTCCCCAATCCCAACCGAATTGATATTGCGCTTTTCGAACAAAAACACGTTCTTTTTCAGGTAAGATATAAGATAACTTTGAAGCTTCCTCTTTTCCTTTTTGAACCGCCGAATGAAACACAACTTTTAAATGATTGGTTCCAATTTTCAAATGTGATTTAGAAGAAATGATCCATTTTCGGAACATATTATCCGCTTCTAAAACTAGTTCTCCATTCAAATAAACCGATGCATAAGTGTCCAAACCCTCAAATTCCAAATCGATATATGGATTTTTTAGTTCCGATTCTGATAGTATAAAATGTGTTTCATATTCCCAATTTTCATTTTCAATCCATTGCAATTGCTTTTCATTAGCTCCAAAAAACGGATCAGGAATTAATTGGTTTTGAAATAAATCGGTGTGAACGGTTCCAGGAATGGTTGCCTTGTGTTTTTTTGCTTCGTTTTGCTTGTTGAATGTCCATTTTTCAGTTGACAAATTGCGATAGGAAGTTTGTCCAAAAACGGAATAGCAGAAGAAAATTAGAAATAATGTTATTTTTTTAAACATATTAGTCATATAAGTTTTGAGAGTGAAAGTGTCAAATCAAAGAAGTTCATTTAATATTGGATTTTATTCTTTAGTTGTATTATTTCCTCTGAACTAGCAATTTCGCTTCCATCTGTAATAGCGGATGAATGATACCAATTGGCATTTACCATTTCGTCTAATGCTGAAATATTGATTGAACGCAATCCACCACCAGGCATAATTTCGATGCGATTATTGGCTTGATTGACTAATCGTTTCAAAACTTCTTTTCCTTCCATGACGTTTGGAAAAGTTCCAGAAGTTAAAATCGTTGAAAATCGACATGAAATAACATCTTCTAAAGCTTTTTTTATATCTGAAACCTCATCAAATGCTCTGTGAAATGTGCAAGGAAATGGTTTCGCTAATTCAACTAAGGCTTTATTTTGTTCGATATTAATCGTATTATCATCCTTCAAAATCCCAAAAACAAATCCGTTGACTCCAAGTTTTTTGATGGTTTCGATTTCCGATTTCATTTGTTCAAATTCTGCTTCTGAGTAAACGAAATTTCCTCCTCTTGAACGAATCATTACATATAAATCGATATTCAAATGTTCGCGAGCTTGCTTTATTCTTTCAATTGTTGGAGTAGTTCCACCAACCAACATATCAGCACATAATTCCACTCTATCTGCTCCAGCATTTTGTGCTATTAGAGCAGATTCAAGGTTAAAACAAGCGATTTCTATTTTTTTATTTTGGAACATAAGTCATGAATATTAGCCACGGATTACACAAATTCTCACGGATTAAATAATCCTTAAAATCCTTTAATCTGTGGCGAAAAATTATTTCAAAAAGTAATTCGCATCGATTAATTTATTTCCTGTTGCATCGTGAACGGCATAATTGAAACCACCTTGCACGCAATAAGAACCATATTCTCCTTTTTTATTCAAAGCGATGAAACCAACTTGAATGCCTTTTAGATTTTTTCCTCGATTTTGCGTCAGTTTTACAATTCGCATCACCGCTTCTTCACAAGCCTTTTGTGGCGATTTTCCTTGACGCATTAATTCAACTACCAAATGACAACCTGTAATTCGGATTACTTCTTCTCCGTGACCTGTTGCTGTTGCGGCTCCAATTTCGTTATCTACATATAAACCAGCACCAATAATTGGGGAATCTCCTACTCGTCCGTGCATTTTAAATGCCATACCACTTGTAGTACATGCTCCTGATAAATTGCCTTGCGAGTCTAAAGCAATCATTCCTATAGTGTCGTGGTTTTCAATATTTGCTTTTGGTAAATATTCACTGGTTTTTAGCCATTCCTTCCATTCTTTTTCGGAAGCTTCTACTAACAAATTCTCTTTTTTGAATCCTTGTGTGATGGCAAACTGCAAAGCACCTTCGCCAACCAACATCACATGAGGCGTTTTTTCCATCACCATTCTTGCTACGGAAATAGGATGTTTGATGTGTTCCAAACAAGCTACCGAACCAATATTTGAAAATTCGTCCATAATACAAGCATCTAAGGTTACGCGACCATCTCTATCAGGGCGACCGCCGTAACCTACACTTCTCTCATTTGGATCGCCTTCTGGAATTTTCACTCCTGCTTCCACGGCATCTAAAGCGCGACCTTTATTTTTAAGCACTTCCCAAGCGGCTTCATTGGCTTGTAAACCAAAATTCCATGTAGAAAGTACAATGGGTTTGTTAGTTTTTCCTGAATTGATATCGATTTCAGTTTCCTCAGATTTTCGATTGAAAGCCTGAAACGCCACTCCAGCAGTTGCTAAAGCGGTTGTTTTTAAAAAATTTCTTCTGTTTGTCATTATTCTACACTTATTTCATCTACAAATAACCAACTGTTGGAACCTGCACCGGGTTTTCCTTCTGCAATGATTCCGTTGTTTTCTGCTATGACTTTTATAAATTGAACATTTTGTTTATCGAATTTAACTACGATTTTTCCTTTATTTTCAAAAATTTCTTTAGAAGAAACAATTGTGATTGGAATATAATTTTCATCATCTTTTGAAACTAAAATTTCGATGCTTTTTGGATAATAAATCCAACTTCCTACTGACGAAAGTGTGTTTATGCTGATTTTTGAAATCGTTTCTGATTTCCCTAAATCGATGGTAGCATTCATGTCTTTTCCCCAAAAGCCTAACCAATCTCTTCCAAATTTAGAAGTATTTCCTTTCATGCCATCGACTAAAGTAAAAGAGCCACCAATTCCATAATTTTCGTGTGGTTGATATATCAATTCTATCTTTTTACCCGTTGATTTTGTGATGAAAAATGGTTGTTCGATGTTGGCACTTTTAGCTTTACCATTCTCGAAGTAAGCCGCTTTTATGGTTTGATTTGAAGTTACTAAAATTGGTTTTTCATAAGACATCGAATTAGCATTGGGTTCCGAACCATCAGTAGTAAATTTAATTCCGTTTGGATTTACTGATTTTAATTCGAAAGCCACACCGTTTTCAGCAGGTTGTACTTTGGAAGTTACTTCAAAAATGGCTTTGCTATAATTGATTCCTTTTTTATCATAGATTTCAAAATGTGAAATCAATCTTTTTTCGAATTCTTTGTATTCTTTTGGATTGGACGTTCCCCATAATACTTCTGAAAGTGCAGCTATTCTTGGGAAAACCATATATTCAACATGTTTTGGTGTATTGATATATTCTGTCCAAAGATTGGCTTGAGCTCCTAGAATATATTTCGATTCTTCTACTGAAAGTTCCTTTGGAATTGGATTAAAAGAATACACTTTTTCTACGTTTGTATAACCTCCAAAAGCAATCGGTTCGTTTTTGGGTTCGCCTTGATAATGATCAAAATAACAATGTGAACCTGGTGACATGACTACGAAATGTTTTTGTTTGGCTGCTGCAATTCCACCTTCTGTGCCGCGCCAACTCATAACGGCTGCGTTAGGAGCTAATCCACCTTCGAGAATTTCGTCCCAACCGATTATTTTTCGACCTTTACTATTAATAAATTTTTCGATTCTTTGGATGAAATAACTTTGTAATTCATGTTCGTCTTTTAGACGTTCCTCTTTGATTCTTTTTTGACAATGTGGACAGCTTTTCCAGCGTACTTTTGGAGATTCATCACCACCAATATGAATGTATTCGGAAGGAAATAACTCAATTACTTCTGTCAAAATATTTTCTAAAAACGTAAAGGTTTCGTCTTTAGGGCAAAAAACATCTTCTAAAACGCCCCAAGTTTTTCCCACTTCAAAAGGTCCGCCTGTACAAGAAAATTCAGGATAAGAAGCTAAAGCTGCTAAAGCATGACCAGGCATTTCAATTTCTGGAACAATGGTGATGTGGCGTTCTTTGGCGTAAGCTACAATTTCTTTGATTTCTTTTTGGGTATAAAATCCGCCATAGCGAATATCGTCGAAAGTTTGGTCGGTGTAATGCCCAATCATGGAGTTATTTCGCCAGGCACCAACTTCGGTTAATTTTGGATATTTTTTGATTTCGATGCGCCAACCTTGGTCATCTGTCAAATGCCAATGAAAGGTATTCATTTTATACATTGCTAAATAATCAATGTATTTTTTGATAAAATCTTTTGGAAAGAAATGACGAGAAACATCTAAATGCATGCCGCGCCATTGGAATTTTGCATAATCTTGAAGTTGCAGGCAAGGAATTTTAATAATTTGATTTTTTTCTGCAGGTATTATTTGTAAAAGACTTTGAATAGCATAAAAAATTCCTTCTGAACTATTTGCGTTTATTTCGATTTGAGTTTCATCTATTTTAATTTCATATTGACTTTTAACTCTTGTAGAGATTGTATCAATGTATCTTAAATTTAAAATAATCTTAGATGTTGCTTGTGACTTACTTTTGGAATGTAATTTTAGCCCTGTTTGATTTAGAATAGAATTTTGTAAATATTGAATTTCAAAACTATCCATTTCATTCGACTCAATCTCTGTATTTTTTGATAGTTTGAAATAGTTATTTTTAATTTTTAAAAATTCAGGTTTTGGAATAATTGAGATTGTTTGTTGCCCAAAAGTCCAACCAAATGTAAAAAGAAGAAAATAAAATAAATTTTTCATTCGTTATGTTTGTTTGGCTAAAATTAAATAAAAAAACCGCACATTGCTGTGCGGTTTTCATTATTTCTATTGAAAAAGATTATTTTTCTAGTTCAGCAATTTTTGCATCTACTTCTAAATCGTCTCCTTCAAAAACTTTTTCTTCTTTAACTTCTTTACCATCTACTTTTTTGGTTAAAGTAACCGTTGCTTTCACTTTTCCATCAGCATCTTTTACTTTTTTAACTTCTATATTAATAATTTCTTGATGGTCATCGTGGTTGCAATTAGGTCCGTGAACGTGAGCTGCATCACCGATGTATTTTCCATTTTCATCGTATTGTGACATGCATTTTTCTTTACATTCGTCAGAACATCCGTTTGCTTCACACATTTTTGCACATTCATCTTTTGTCATAGTAGCACATTCAGATAAATCACATTTTCCTTCTGTACAAACCATTTCTTTTTTATCTCCAGAACAACATGCACCTTTTTCAGTTGTTGCACCGTGACCTCCTAAGATTGGAGCAATTACTAATCCAATTAAACAAGTTAATTTGATTAAGATATTCATTGATGGTCCAGAAGTATCTTTAAATGGATCCCCAACAGTATCTCCAGTTACAGCAGCTTTGTGTGCATCAGAACCTTTGAAAGTCATTTCTCCATTAATTTCAACACCTGCTTCGAAAGATTTTTTAGCATTATCCCAAGCACCACCAGCGTTGTTTTGGAACACAGCCCAAAGTACACCTGAAACAGTAACTCCAGCCATATAACCACCTAACATTTCAGCGATTAATTGATTATTATCTGCATAAACTAATTTACCTAATAATACAATTGCTATTGGGAAACCAATGGTTAAAATACCTGGTAACATCATTTCGCGTAAAGCTGCTTTTGTAGAAATTTCAACGCATTTACCATATTCTGGTTTACCTGTACCTTCCATAATTCCTGGAATCTCTTTGAACTGACGACGTACTTCGTACACCATATCCATTGCTGCTTTTCCTACTGAATTCATTGCTAATGCAGAGAACACTACAGGAATCATTCCTCCAACAAATAACATTGCTAATACTGGAGCTTTGAAAATATTAATACCATCAATTCCAGTGAAAGTTACATAAGCTGCGAATAATGCTAACGAAGTTAATGCAGCAGAAGCGATTGCAAAACCTTTTCCAGTTGCAGCGGTTGTGTTACCTACTGAATCTAAAATATCTGTTCTTGTACGAACTTCTTTTGGTAATTCGCTCATTTCAGCGATTCCACCAGCGTTATCAGAAATTGGTCCGAAAGCGTCAATTGCTAATTGCATAGCTGTTGTAGCCATCATTGCAGATGCAGCTAAAGCTACTCCATAAAAACCTGCTAAAGCATAAGTTGACCAAATTGCCGCAGCAAATAAAATCACTGTTGGGAAAGTAGAAATCATACCTGTTGCTAAACCAGCAATTACGTTAGTTCCAGCTCCAGTTGATGATTTTTGTACGATTGCCAAAACTGGTTTTGTACCTAATCCTGTATAATATTCAGTTACTGATGAAATTGCTCCACCAACAAATAACCCAATTAATGTTGCATAAAACACACGCATAGCTGAAATTTCTTGAAGTCCTTCGCCAAAGAATTCCATTGACATTACTTCAGGAAGCATGTATTTTACTAAGAAAAAACATGAAATAGCCGTTAATGCAATTGAAACCCAGTTTCCGATGTTTAATGCTTTTTGAACTTGTGCTTCTTTTGCATCATCGCTTGAAATTTTAACTAACATTGTTCCAATGATAGAAAATAAAATTCCAAAACCTGCGATTGCCATTGGTAATAAAATTGGTCCGATTCCACCGAAAGCATCTTCAATTTTACCACCCATATCTTTAATTACATAATTTCCTAATACCATTGCTGCTAAAACAGTTGCTACATAAGAACCGAATAAATCGGCACCCATACCTGCAACGTCTCCAACGTTATCACCTACGTTATCTGCAATTGTAGCAGGATTACGTGGATCGTCTTCTGGAATTCCAGCTTCTACTTTTCCTACTAAGTCAGCACCTACATCGGCTGCTTTTGTATAAATACCTCCCCCTACACGAGCAAATAATGCAATAGATTCAGCACCTAAAGAGAATCCCGCTAATGTTTCTAAAACGATAGTCATTTGGTCTGTTGAAGTCCAAACACCACCCATAAAATAATTATAAAAGAAAATAAAGAAACCTGTTAATCCTAGAACAGCTAATCCTGCAACGCCCAATCCCATTACGGTACCTCCACCAAAAGAAACTTTTAATGCTTGAGGTAAGCTAGTTCGAGCTGCTTGCGTAGTTCTTACATTTGTTTTTGTGGCGATTTTCATCCCCATATTACCTGCTAATGCAGAAAAAATAGCTCCAAAGATAAAAGCTACTACAATTAAAATACTTGTTGTTTCAACAACTTGAGAAACGGCGGCTAAGACAATACTTGCGCCAATTACAAAAAATGTTAATAATCTATATTCTGCTTTTAAGAAAGCTAAAGCACCTTCGTAGATGTAATCTGAAATTTCTTTCATTTTACCATCTCCGGCATCTTGTTTTAATACCCATGCTCGTTTAGCCCACATAAATAGTAAGCCAATAACTGCCATAACTATTGGCACATAAATCATCATTGATTCCATAAAAAGTTTATTTGGTTTTGTTTGTTAATTATATTCTAATTTTAACAAAAATAAACAAAAAAGGCAATATTCATAGAAAATATTGCCTTTTTTAATTGATAATTAGAAATTTATTTAATGCTAAATAATCCTTCTGGTTTGTTTTCTATTTCTTCAAAACGTTTTGTACATTTCATTAAAATTTCTTTTGCTTCATTTACATCTCCCCAACCTTCTACATCAACTTTTTTGTTTTCCAAATCTTTATAGACTTGAAAGAAGTGCTCGATTTCTTTAATTAAGTGAGGATTTACATCACTTAAATCGTTTAATTTATTCCAAATTGGATCAGAAACTGGTACGCAAATCACCTTTTCATCTGGTCCTTTATCATCTGCCATGTGGAAAACACCAATTGGTTTTACTTCCATAACGCAGCCGGGAAAAGTTGGCTCATTAATTAAGACTAAAACATCTAATGGATCCCCATCTAATGCTAAAGTTTCTGGAATAAATCCGTAATCTGCTGGATACATCATTGACGAAAATAACATTCTGTCAAAACGCATTCTTTTTAATTCAAAATCGTATTCGTATTTGTTTCTACTTCCTCTTGGAATCTCAATCAATACATCAAATGTAGTAATTTTATCTGCTGTCATTTACTTATGTTTTTTAAACGGGTGCAAATTTACCATTATAAAACATGAGAAACAAAAGAGTTTTGCAAAAAAAGTATAGGTTTTAGAAATAGAATCCAAAAGAAGCTCTAATAGCAAATTTTCGAGCATCTGGCATTTCCAAATAGCTTCCTCTCCAGGCAAAATCTACTCGTAACACTTTAAAGATATTTCCCACTCCTGCATGATACTCCCAATAAACATCTTCAGGTGCGGTATAGGTTAGACCAGAAGCATTTAATAATCTATTTTCATCAGAAACTCTACCATAAACACCTTTAATTCCAATGATTTCGCGTAAGTTTAATTTTCGCAAGAGTGGAACCCTTGAGAACAATCTTCCATTAAAATGATGTTCAAAATGCAATGACGCATATTCATCTGCCACAAAATCGTAGTAATTTAATAAATTATAAGTGTTTTCAATGACAAACCACGATTGATTTCCTGGAATTATCCCCATTAAACCTAACGGTACTTCGCCAAATATTTTTCCAGTTTCGAAAGTGGTAAACAAACGACCAAAACCACCAATTAATGCAGGCTGGCGGTAATACAATTGCAACTTTTGATAATTAAAATCGCTATTTAAAACCCCTTTTATTCCGTTGCTATAACTGACAAAAAATCGTGCATAATTAAAATCAACGTCCATACGATCTACACCATAACCCACCGTTTTTCGGTTTGGAGTATACTCGGCAACTAAATTAATTTCTGATTGTTTTACATCACTTTTTATTACTGTTTGAGTTAAATCGGTATAATAATCTAAACTAAATTCGCTTGATGCTGATTTTAAAGTTCTATATGTAAAATTCGTTTGAAAAGTAAAATTCTTTACCAGCTCAATTTCAAATCCTAAAGTAGTAAGATTCACAGAAGTTAATTGGTTATTTACCCCACTTGCAAAAAGTGCCGATGATGCAAAACTTCTGCCTAATACATCGTTAGACGTTGTTAAACTCACTCCCATTTGTTCAACATCACGACGATTTCCAACAGATAAAATTATTCTTTTATTTGGGTTGACCATCCATCGTCCTGAAATCCCATATTTGAATTGATTATCTTTAAATCCATATGCGGTGTAGCCTTGAATACGCCAAGTATCATTAGAACCAAAATATGTTCTACCTCCGGCTCTTATTCGTTGCCCTTCAACATCATTAAACCCAAAAGTTGAAAATATAGGTCCGTAATCCATTTTCCATTTAGGAATTTCAATATAACCACTTCCTAAAATTGAAGCTAAGTTATAAATACGTTTAAATCGAGGCACTTCTTTTAAAGTGTCTAACATTTTATAAATACCCGCTTCGTTTTTATTTAATGCTTCAAACCTGTTTTCTTCCCAATATTCATCTGGCTTATTGAATACGGCATTGTCGTAAAAATTGACTTCTTCTTTATAGAATTTATCGTCTTTTTTGACATCAAATTTATGGTTTTTTGCTAGTGTAGTTCTTTTTCCATATACTCCTTTTGATTCTTCCTTTTTAGAAAAACTAAAATCAGACATCATGTAATCTCGTTTTAGCAAGAACACAGAATCGTTCATTACTTCATACTCTTGTTCAATATAAATTTCTTTTACCCAGTTAATATTTGCGCTTTTACTGGCTTCAAGATTGATTTTTTTAATTGCAAAAGTGGTGTCATTTACCCAAAAATCTCCTTTAAATGTCAATTCGTTTTTACGTCTAGGATAATATACAATATTATAACACCATTTGTTATCAATAAACATACTATCATTTAACACATAATTATAGACATTAATTCCTGTTCTAGACAATGGACTCACGAAATCTTTATCAAAAAACTTTAGATAATTATCGTAAATATCAAATTCAGCATATAAATCTTTGATAAAGGTATTTACGCCATCTCCCGAGCCAAATCCGGAATTTTTATTGGCTTTAGTAATTTCTTTTGTCTTTTTAGCTTCATTATCACCATATACCTCGCTCAAGGTTTCATTTATAAAAATAGGTAAATAGGTTTTTCCTGAAATATTTGAAGTGTCAATTTGATTAAAAATAAATTCCATTCCTTTAAACACTTTACTATTCATGAAAGCAGAATCGATGGTATTTAAGTCAAATTCAACTTTTTCATACTTATCATATTCATATTGCTTGAACATTTTAAGACCATTCTTACGTCTACGTTCCCATATTTTACGTAAAATGTCTAGTGCTGGATTATTCTTCTTTGAAGTTTTTCCTGTATAAATTACTACTTCTTTAAGCTCTGTTCCTGACTTTAATTGTATTTTTAAACCCGTATTTAATCCTGGTTTTAGAGCAATTTCTTTCTTATCGAATCCTACATAGGAAACCACTAGTGTAGAATAATTTTCTTTAGACTCAAAATAGAAATTCCCATTTTCATCTGTAATAACTCCTTCTTTTGAGTTTTTAAAAATAACATTTGCGAAAGCAATGGGTTCGTTAAACTCATCCGTTACTTTACCACCCACTTTAGTTTGCCCCAAAAGGACTGAGCTTACAAATAAAAATAATAATACAATTTTTGTCTTCATAGGAAAAAAAAACTTCATCAGAAAAACACTGATGAAGTTTCAAATATAATAAGTTAATTGTTACTTATACAAAACTTTTTTTACAGCTTTAATAACATCTTGTGCATTTGGCAACCATTCTTTTAATAAAGTTGGCGAATACGGCGCCGGAGTATCTGCAGTTGTAATTCTTTGAACTGGAGCGTCTAAGTAATCAAATGCTTTTTCTTGCACCATATAAGTTATCTCAGAAGCAACTGAAGCAAATGGCCAAGCTTCTTCTAATACTACTAATCTGTTTGTTTTTTTAACTGAATTTAAAATCGTGTCGTAATCCATAGGACGAACCGTTCTTAAATCGATAATTTCACAAGAAATATTTTCTTTTGCTAATTCATCAGCAGCCAAGAAAGCTTCTTTAATAATTTTACCGAAAGAAACAATTGTTACATCAGTTCCTTCTCTTTTAATATCAGCAACACCTAATGGAATAGTATATTCTCCTTCAGGCACTTCACCTTTATCACCATACATTTGCTCTGATTCCATGAAAATAACTGGATCATTATCACGAATAGCTGATTTCAACAATCCTTTAGCATCATAAACAGTTGAAGGAACTACAACTTTTAACCCTGGTGTGTTTGCAAACCAGTTTTCAAAAGCCTGAGAGTGAGTTGCTCCTAATTGCCCTGCAGAAGCTGTTGGACCTCTAAATACCATAGGCATTGGAAATTGTCCAGCAGACATTTGACGCATTTTTGCTGCGTTATTGATAATTTGATCAATTCCTACTAATGAGAAGTTGAACGTCATGAATTCTACAATAGGACGATTCCCATTCATAGCCGAACCTACAGCAATTCCTGCAAATCCTAACTCTGCAATAGGTGTATCAATTACACGTTTAGGGCCAAATTCATCTAGCATCCCTTTTGAAGCCTTGTAAGCTCCATTATATTCTGCTACTTCTTCACCCATTAAATATATTGATTCATCGCGACGCATTTCTTCGCTCATCGCTTCACAAATAGCTTCTCTAAATTGTATCGTTCTCATGAAAGTAATTTCTTTGAATTATGATTGGCAAAAGTAAGAAAAATATAATTATTACTAATCGATTAAAAAAAAAATGGCACTTCTTTCTACTAAAACGTTTTAGCGTTAAATATATTCAACAAAACCACAAAACACGACTTTGCAATTAAACTATTCACAAAAAAAAGCTAATTTATCTAAGAAATACATATTTATTATGCGCGCATAGTTTTTATTTAGAAATTAATTTGTATTTTTGGAACTGAAAATATTCACTAACAAAATACATAAAAATGAAAATATTAGTTTGCATCAGTCACGTACCTGATACTACTTCAAAGATTAATTTTGTCAATGGTGACAGCGAGTTTGATACTAATGGTGTTCAATTTGTAATTAATCCTAATGACGAATTTGGTTTAACAAGAGCCGTATGGTTTAAGGAACAACAAGGAGCAACAATTACAGTTGTAAATGTTGGTGGCGCTGACGCTGAAGCTACATTAAGAAAAGCATTAGCAATTGGCGCTGACGAAGCAATTCGTATTAATGCAAATCCAACAGACGGTATGTTTGTTGCCAAACAATTAGCTGAAGTAGTTAAAAACGGAGGTTATGATTTAGTAATTGCTGGAAAAGAATCATTAGATTATAATGGCGGTATGGTACCAGGAATGGTAGCTGGATTATTAGGTTACAATTTCGTAAACGCTTGTGTAGGAATCGATGTAAACGGAAACGAAGCAAAAGTAACTAGAGAAATTGACGGTGGTAAAGAAACAGTTTCTGCAAGCTTACCATTAATCATTGGTGGTCAAAAAGGTTTAGTTGAAGAAAAAGATTTACGTATTCCAAACATGAGAGGTATCATGATGGCAAGAACTAAAGCCTTAACTTTAGTAGAACCAACAGGAGACGTATCAGCAACTAAAGCAGTTAAATTTGAAAAACCAGCTGCTAAATCAGCAGTTAAATTAGTAAGCGCTGATAATCTAGATGAATTAATCAGTTTGTTACACAACGAAGCGAAAGTTATCTAATTTCAAATCATTAAATTAAAGAATCATGTCGATATTAATATATGCTGAATCAGCAGAAGGAAAAATTAAAAAAGTAGCATTCGAATTAGCTTCTTACGCAAAAAAAGTGGCTGCTTCAATGGGAACCACAGTAACAGCTGTAACTATTAACAACTCTGATAATAGCGCTTTAGCTACTTATGGAGTTGACAAAGTATTAAACGTTTCAAACGATAAATTAGCTAATTTTAGTGCTAAAGCGTATGCAGATGTAATTGCGCAAGCAGCTAAAAAAGAAGGAACTCAAATCGTATTAGTTTCTTCATCTACAGATAGTTTATACATTGCTCCTCTTTTATCAGTAGCTTTAGAAGCAGGATATGTATCTAACGTAGTAGCTTTACCGGAAAGCACTTCGCCGTTCCAAGTAAAAAGAACTGTATTCTCTAACAAAGCTTTTAACGTTACTGAAATTTCAACACCTGTAAAAGTGTTAGGAATTGCTAAAAACTCGTTTGGTTTAGTAGAAAACGCTTCTTCATTAACGGAAGAAAACTTCGCGCCATCATTAAACGATGCGGATTTCGGAATTAAAGTAGAAAACGTAGAAAAAGTTTCAGGAAAAGTAACGATTGCAGATGCTGAAATCGTTGTTTCTGCTGGTCGTGGAATGAAAGGTCCAGAAAATTGGGGAATGATTGAAGAATTAGCTTCAGTTTTAGGTGCTGCAACGGCATGTTCTAAACCTGTTTCTGACATCGGATGGAGACCTCACAGTGAGCACGTAGGACAAACTGGAAAGCCAGTAGCTTCTAATTTATATATTGCGGTTGGAATTTCTGGAGCAATTCAACACATTGCAGGTATTAACTCATCAAAAGTAAAAGTGGTTATCAATACAGACCCAGAAGCACCTTTCTTTAAAGTTGCTGATTATGGTGTTGTAGGCGATGCTTTCACAGTAGTGCCGCAATTAATTGAAAAATTAAAAGCATTTAAAGCAAGTAACTCGTAAGAAATTAGTTGTTTAAAAAATATATTAAATTAAAATTAGAGTTATCTTTGTTTAGATAGCTCTTTTTTTTATTTTTGGAGCAAATGATTTTCAAACTTTTGCGCTTTGTTTTGTACAAATTTTACTTGGCAATGAAAAGTTTAAGAATGAAGAATGATAATTAACAATTCAAAATGAGTTTAGTAAAATTAACTATAAAAGGCATTTCCTACAGTCAAACCCAAAACGGAGCTTATGCCTTAATCTTAAATGAAGTAGAAGGTGATCGAAAACTACCTATTGTAATTGGTGCTTTTGAAGCTCAATCAATTGCTATTGCTTTAGAAAAAGAAATTAAACCCCCAAGACCATTAACTCACGACTTATTTAAAAGTTTTGCCGATCGTTTTGACATTGTGGTCAAACAAGTTATTATCCATAAGTTAGTGGATGGTGTTTTCTACTCTAGTATTATTTGCGAGAGAGATAAAATTGAAGAAATCATCGACGCAAGAACTTCTGATGCTATAGCACTCGCACTTCGCTTTAATGCTCCCATTTTTACTTACAAAAACATTTTAGATAAAGCAGGAATTTACCTAAGTATAAACCCATCAGAAAATGAAGGACAAAACGAAGATAACCAAGACATTCTATCTACACCAGAAACATTTGGCATAGAAGAAGATGTTTCCGTTTCTTCTGATAACTATTCTGGTTTTTCTTTAAAAGAATTGTACGACAAACTTGAACAAGCAGTTCAAAACGAAGATTACGAAAAAGCAGCAAAAATCAGAGATGAAATCTCAAAAAAAGAATCTTAAAACTTTAAAAATAATAATATGAATGTAAAATTCAGATTAACAATAATGAACCTTTTCCAGTTCTTCGTTTGGGGAGCTTGGCTTATCACAGTAGCTAATTATTGGTTTGGAACTAAAAATTGGGATGGTGCACAATTTGGTGCTATTTTCTCAACCATGGGAATTGCTTCGATTTTTATGCCCACTCTTTGTGGAATTGTTGCCGACCGCTGGATAAACGCAGAAAAATTATACGGTGTACTCCATATTTTAGGAGGATTAACCCTTCTTTATGTACCTCAAGTTAGTAACCCATCGGATTTCTTTTGGGTGATTTTAGTAGCCATGATTTTTTACATGCCAACGATTGCCCTTTCTAATTCCGTTGCTTACAACGCTTTGAAAAAAGGAGGTTTAGATGTGGTAAAAGATTTTCCACCTATTCGCGTTTGGGGAACCATTGGATTCATTGTAGCCATGTGGATTACCAACTTAACTGGAAACAAAGCTTCTGAAAATCAATTTTATATTGCTGCAATTGCTGCAATTTTCTTAGGATTATATTCCTTTACATTACCAAAATGCAAACCTGAAGGCAACACAACTGAAAACAAATCTTTTGTAGAACTTATTGGTTTAAGCTCTTTTAAATTATTTGCTGATTACAAATTAGCCTTGTTTTTTGTGTTCAGTATGTTTTTGGGAGCGGCTTTACAATTGACGAACGCTTATGGTGATGTGTTTTTAGATGATTTTAAACACAATCCTATTTATGCCAATTCATTGGTAGTAAAATATTCGACTTTAATTATGTCGATTTCTCAAATATCAGAAACCTTATTCATTTTAGCAATACCGTTTTTCTTAAGACGTTTTGGAATCAAACAAGTAATGTTATTTAGTATGATTGCCTGGGTATTGCGTTTTGGATTATTCGCTTATGGAAATCCGGGTGATGGTTTATGGATGATTATTTTATCTTGTATTGTTTATGGAATGGCGTTTGACTTTTTCAATATTTCAGGTTCGTTATTCGTAGAAACCTCAACTGATTCTAAGATTCGTTCATCGGCACAAGGTTTATTTATGATGATGACGAATGGATTTGGTGCGGTTTTAGGAAGTGTAGTCAGTGGACAAATCATCAGCCTGTATTTTACTGATGCTGCAACAGGAGAAAAAGATTGGCACAACATCTGGTTAACATTTGCTGCTTATGCTGCTGTTATCACAATCGCATTTGCGGTTTTATTCAAACACAAACATAATCCAAAGGAAGTAGAAGCTTTTAATCATTAAATTAGAAACCTATCAGGTTTGAACTAAAATAACATGCAACAATATCACGATTTAGTAAAACACGTATTAGACAACGGTAACCAAAAAGGCGACCGAACAGGAACTGGAACATTGAGTGTTTTTGGTTATCAAATGCGTTTTGATTTAAGCGAGGGTTTTCCTATGGTAACCACTAAAAAATTACACTTAAAATCGATTATTTACGAATTGTTGTGGTTTTTAAATGGCGATACCAATATCAAATATTTACAAGAAAACGGTGTAAAGATTTGGGACGAATGGGCAGATGAAAAGGGCGATTTAGGTCCGGTTTACGGACACCAATGGCGCAATTGGAACAGCGAAGAAATTGACCAAATTACCGAATTAATCGAAACGCTAAAAACCAATCCAAACAGCAGAAGAATGTTAGTTTCCGCTTGGAATCCTAGTGTTTTACCAGATACTTCGGTTTCGTTTGCAGAAAATGTTGCTAATGGAAAAGCCGCTTTGCCTCCATGTCATGCGTTTTTTCAATTTTATGTTGCCGATGGAAAATTAAGTTGCCAGTTGTACCAACGCAGTGCTGATATTTTCTTAGGCGTTCCGTTTAATATTGCTTCTTATGCTCTGTTTACGATGATGATTGCCCAAGTTTGTGATTTACAAGTAGGCGAATTCATCCACACTTTTGGTGATGCACATATTTACAACAACCACATGGAGCAATTAGAGTTACAACTATCTCGCGAATGCCGACCATTACCAACCATGAAATTAAACCCCGAAATTAAAAATATTTTCGATTTCAAGTTTGAAGATTTTACGTTAGAAGGTTATGACCCGCATCCTCACATTAAAGGTGCTGTGGCGGTGTAAGAAAAGATAACAATTTAGTATTAAAAGTAATCCGGCAGGTAATTAATCACGAAAGCATATAAATGAAAAAATAATGTTTTTGAATAAAAAAAGTTTCATACACTGCATATTAATATTGTTTTTTAATAATATTAGATTATACTCGCAAATTATATATACTGACATACCTGACACAACTCCAAATGCTACATATTCTTTGGATTTGAATAATGACACAGTAGTTGATTTCATAATTCAACATGTCGAAAGTGCAGGTATAGTTGGAATTGTTTGTTATCCTCAAAATAACAATGCTTATTCAGGAAATTTTGTTGACGGTACATATTTACCTTGGGCATTAGCAACATCAAATACTATTTGTGTGTCATTAGCAACATGGTATGATTCTAATACGCCTGGCATAATGGCTTTGGGGGCGAACCAAGGTTACTGGGCTGGAGAAACAGATAAATATTTAGCACTGAAATTAATTGAAGAAACAAACACTTACTTCGGCTGGGCGCGTATAGATTTACAAGCAACATCCTCATCTTTTACCATAAAAGATTATGCTTACGAAAGCACTCCAAATACTTGCATTCTGTCAGGACAAGGAAACTTAAATATTAATGAAAATTCAAATAAAAGTATTTTTTCAATATTTCCCAACCCTATGATTTACTCGACAACAATACAAACAAATGTCGATCTTAAAAATGCAACTTTGACGATTTATAACTCAATCGGACAAAAAGTAAAGCAAGTAAATAATATTTTTGGTCAGACTTTTACTATTTCAAAGGAGCATCTTCAAAGAGGACTTTATATCATTAGTCTAACTGAAGAAAACAAAATCATAGAAGTAGATAAGCTACTAATTTCAGACTAACAATAAAATTTACTGAGCATTAAATGCTATGACAAGCATTGAAGGTAACCCCTATAAATCAGCGCAATTAAATAATTAGATAACAAAAATATTTTAATTATTTTAAATTTAAATTTCTTATATTGGCTATAAAAATTTAGACATATGCTCACCATAATCGCAGCCGCATCCGAAAACAATGCTTTAGGAAAAGACAATCAATTGGTTTGGCATTTGCCAGATGATTTCAAGCGCTTTAAAAGTTTAACTTCAGGTCATTATATTGTGATGGGTAGAAAAACTTTTGAAAGCTTTCCGAAACCGTTACCTAATAGAACTCATATTGTCATTACTCGACAAAAAAACTATGATGTGCCAGAAGGTTGTTTGGTAGCGAGTAGTTTACAACAAGCAATTGCTTTTTGTCCAAAAGAGGAAGAAGTTTTCATCATTGGTGGAGGCGAAATCTACAATCAATCCATCGAAATTTCCGATAAAATCGACTTAACGCGTGTGCATACTACCATTGAAGCCGATACTTTTTTTCCAGTGATTGATACTGACAAATGGGAATTAGTTTTCGAGGAATACCATACTAAAGACGAAAAACACGATTACGATTTTACTTTTTTGACGTACGTTAGAAAATAGTTTTTTAGAGTACTGATAACACTGGTTTTACGGATTTCCACTGATTTTTTTATAATTTCTTTGTGAAACTTCGTGTAAAATTTTGAGATACTTTGTGTAACTAAAACAGATTTTTTTAAATTTCATAAATCTGTGTTCCTAAAAACATTTCTTCCATTTGATTTTTGAACTTGAAATTATATTTTGCAATTGTATTTGATTTTTTATCAGTACTTTTGTTATCCAAAAACAAGAAAATGTCCAAAATTATAAAACCATACAAAGATTCAGATTTAGGCAAAAAAGAACAAGTTGCTCAAATGTTTGATACCATTTCGGGTAATTACGACGGATTAAATCGCGTAATTTCTTTTGGAACCGATGCAAAATGGAAGCAAAAAATCTTAAAAATGGTAGCGACAAAACAACCTAAATCAATTTTAGATATTGCAACGGGTACGGGCGATTTGGCTATTTTATTTGCTAGCACTACAGCCGAAGAAATTATAGGTTTAGACATTTCGCAAGGCATGTTAGATGTTGGGAAGAAAAAAATTGAAGCACAAAAATTAACTTCAAAAATACAAATGGTTTTGGGCGATGGTGAAAACATTCCTTATCCAGATAATTATTTTGATGTAATTACGGTTGCTTATGGTGTGCGTAATTTTGAAAATCTTGAAAAAGGTTTGATGGAAATTTTAAGAACATTAAAGCCTGGCGGACAATTTATTATTTTAGAAACGTCTGTACCAACTCAGTTTCCATTTAAGCAAGGGTATGCTTTTCATTCAAAAGTAATTCTTCCTTTAGTAGGAAAATTGTTTTCAAAAGATCAATCCGCTTATACTTATTTATCAAATTCTGCAAATGAATTTCCTTTTGGAGAAGTATTAAACAATATTTTAAGAAAAATTGGGTTTATAGATGTAAAACATCTACCTCAAACATTTGGAGTAGCTACAATTTACCAAGCATCTAAAAAATAATATGAAGAAGTTTTTATTTTTATTACTTTTCACACCACTTCTTTTTGCTCAAGAAGGAATGTTTAGTAAAAACCCAATTATCAACAAAGAAAATTGGAACAAACAACGCGTGCATTGGGGATATTACCTGGGGTTCAATAATTTAGACTTTAAATTTGATTATAAAACGGTTACCGAGGATATTGAAGTTGGTACAACAACTGGTTTTAATGTAGGTTTAATTGGAAATCTAAGATTAGTAGAATATTTTGATTTACGGTTTGAGCCTGGATTATATGTAACCCAACGAAATTTTATTTATCCAAATATTATTGACTCTGGCGATCGTTTAAGAGAAGTGAAGTCTACCTATATTTTCTTTCCGGTCCTTTTAAAATATTCGGCTTTACGAACTGGAAATGTTAGACCTTACTTATTAGGAGGTGTTTCAACAGCCTTAAATTTAGGTAGTAATTCAGATTCACCTGATGACAATCTTAATAATCGTTTTAGAACAACCAAATGGACTAATTTTTATGAAGTAGGATTTGGTATCGATTTATATCTTGAATATTTTATTTTTTCACCTTCAATACGGGGTGTGTTTAGTATGAATGATGAATTAATTCGTGACAATGACCCTAATAGTCAATGGACAGGAAATATTCAGGAAATGAAAACAAGGGGATTTTTTATAAATTTTTCGTTTCACTAATATACTTAGTTTCGTTTAAATTCGCTCAAAATAATAGCGGTTGCAGTTGCAACATTTAAACTTTCTGTAATTTGTAAATCACCAAATCTAGGAATTGCTATTCGATCAGTTACTAACTTTTCAACTGCTTCAGAAATTCCATTTGCTTCATTTCCCATAACAATAATACCATCGTTTGGAAGTGATTCTTGGTAAATATTTTTTCCATCCATAAAAGTCCCAAATACAGTTAATTTGGTTTTTACTAGAAAGTTTTCTAAATCTCCATAAACAACATTAACTCTACTGATAGAACCCATAGTAGCCTGCACTACTTTCGGATTATAAATATCAACCGTTTCTTCTGAGCAAAATAACGTTTCAATCCCAAACCAATCACACAAACGTATAATGGTGCCTAAATTTCCAGGATCTCTAACATCATCTAAAGCCAAAATTAAGCCACTTTCTTTCATTTCTTTAGCCTTTGGAATTTTAAAAACAGCCAAACATGAATTTGAAGTAGCTAACGCACTAATTTTTTTTAATTCAGCCTCAGAAATGGCATGGAGTTTGTCTTTTGAAACCGACAAAAAATCTTGTTTAGTGGTAAACAATTCTTGCAATTCAAAGTTAGAATGTAACAATTCTTGAACTACCTTTATACCTTCGGCAAAGAAAAGTTGTTCTTGTTTTCTATATTTTTTTTGTTGTAAGCTTGTAATTAACTTAATTTGGTTTTTACTAAGCATAAAAATTGTATTTTTGACTAACTTTTAAAAAGTGCTTTGAGAAATAATTTATCAAAAATAACATTATTATTTGTAATTGGTACAATAATTTATTCGTGTTCGTTAGTTAAACGTGTGCCCGAAAGTAAAAAATTGTTAACCAAAAACGAGGTTTTTGTTAATGACGAACTAAATAAAGAAGACCGTGTAAATAATTTAGTAGTACAACAACCTAATACTAAGTTTTTAAATTATCCATTTGGACTTACATTATACAATACGGCTAGACCAAACCCAGATTCTTCCTATCAAGTTTGGTTAAACAAAAAACCTAACCGAATTAAAAGGCTAAACCGACTGCTATCGCCTAAACAAGTAGAACGATTAGGAAAATCATTTTTTGTAAGTGGAATACACCGTTTTATGAAAGAAACGGGCGAAGCTCCCGTGATAATAGATGAACGAAAAGCATTAAAATCTAAAGATCGCCTCAGTGGATATTATTATAACAATGGCTACATAAGAAACAAAGTATCCATGTCTATTGACTCTGTAGGAAATAAAAGAGGAAAAGTTGTCTACAAAGTAACAACTGGAAAGCCTTATTTTATAGATTCGATATTTAAATACATTGAGAGTCCTGTTGTAGATAGCCTATATTCTATTCAAGAAAGTAAAACTTTCATAAAAAAAGGAGATCAATATAATTTTAGTAATTTCGACAACGAACGCAAAAGAATAACACAATATTTAAGAAATAATGGTGTATATCATTTTCAAGAAAGCAACATTAAATACAATGCCATATTTGATGATTCCACTCAAAAAATGAATATTGACTTAAAAATTGAAGACCGATACGTTAAAAATGGGGACGAATTGGTAAAAAAACCATTTTCAATTTATAAAATTAGTCAGGTTAACATTTTTACAAACAATACTTCTAAAAAAGAAAGTAATCAATTTAATGATAGCGTAACCTATAGAAATTTTACTATTTATAGTGCTGGAAAATTAAAATACAAACCTAAAGCCATCACAAATGCTATTTTTATTGAAAAAGGCAAACTGTTTAGTGATAATGATAGAACGTTAACATCAAAATCTTTAAGTAATTTAAAAGTATTCAATTACCCAAATATTGAATATATTGAAGATCCAAATGACACCACAAAAACATCTTTAATTGCAAACATTTACTTAATGAGTAAGCCTAAGTATGTTTGGCAACCTTCATTTGATGTTACAACATCAGATGTTCAAGAATTAGGAATTAGTGGAAGGATGGCATTTACATGGCGAAATTTATTTAAAAGAGCCGAAACATTTGAATTAGCAGCAAAAGGAAACATCGGTTCATCAAAAGACTTAGCGAATCCGAACAATGTATTTTTCAATATTTCAGAATATGGAATTGAAGGAAAACTTAGCTTTCCAAGGATTGTTTTTCCAGCGAATACTCGTAAAATCATTAGAAAAGAAATGCTTCCAACAACTAATGCAAATATTAGTTTAACAAGTCAACGAAATATAGGATTAGATAAAGAAAATTTAACCGGTGTTTTTAACTACAGCTGGATTCCAAAACAAAAACACACTTTCCGATTTGATTTACTAAATATTCAATTTATTAAAAATCTAAATCCAGAAAATTACTTTAATGTATATACTTCTTCGTACAATACTTTAAATGATTTAGCTCAAACATATAATGTTGACCCTGCTAATTTAGAAAACGGGAATTTAACTACGCAAGGCGCTGTAAATTTTATTGATGATGTTCAAAATGGAGTAACTTCATTATCACCAAGTGACACAGAATACAAAACAATCAGAAGTATTGGTGAAAGAAGAATTCGTTTAATTGAAAACAACTTAATTGTTTCATCGAGCATTACTTTTTTTAGAAATACAAAAGCCAATTTATTAGATAATAATTTTTATTCCATACGAACTAAAATAGAGTCTGCAGGAAATGTACTTTCGCTATTAGCCGATTCAAAAAATGAAGACTTGAATCAAAATGGGAATAAAACTATGTTTGGTATTGAATATTCTCAGTATATAAAAGGAGAAATAGACTATATCAAACATTGGGATTTTGGCAAGAAAAACACATTGGCTATGCGAGCATTTGCTGGTATAGCTGTACCATTTGGCAATGCACAATCAATCCCATTTTCACGAAGTTATTTTTCGGGCGGTTCAAATGACAATAGAGGCTGGCAAGCTTATAGCTTAGGTCCGGGAAGAAGTGGAGGAATTAATGATTTCAATGAAGCCAACTTTAAATTAGCTTATAGTTTGGAATACCGTTTTAGAGTAGGTGGGAATTTTCACAGCGCTTTTTTTGCTGATATTGGAAATATTTGGAACATATTTGATAACATTACCGATGAAGATTATACCTTTAATGGATTTAGTTCGTTTGAAGACTTAGCACTAGGTTCTGGTATTGGTTTACGATACGATTTTGACTTCTTTGTCTTTCGCTTTGATTTAGGCTACAAAGCTTATGATCCTGGTAGAGAAGTGGGAGATAGATGGTTAAAAGGGATTAACTTTAGCAAAACAGTGCTAAATTTTGGTATTAATTATCCATTCTAATTTTTTAAATTATTATTTTTGCAAAACCATTATAAAAACAATCAACTATGAGTCACAATATTAAAGCTGGTGTTGCTACCGGAGATCAAGTACAAGAAATATTTAATTATGCAAAACAAAAAGGATTTGCATTGCCAGCAGTAAACGTTGTAGGATCTAGCACTATTAATGGTGTTTTAGAAACTGCTGCCAAATTAAATGCTCCAGTTATTATTCAATTTTCTAATGGTGGTGCACAATTTAATGCAGGAAAAGGCCTGTCAAACCAAAATGAACAATCAGCAATTTTAGGAGCTGTTGCAGGTGCAAAACACATCCATACTTTAGCTGAAGCTTATGGCGCTACTGTAATTTTACACACAGACCATTGCGCAAAAAAATTATTACCTTGGATTGATGGTTTATTAGACGCTTCGGAAAAACATTTTTCCGAAACTGGAAAACCATTATTCAGTTCTCACATGATTGATTTATCAGAAGAGCCAATTGAAGAAAACTTAGAAATTTCTAAAAAATATTTAGAAAGAATGAGTAAAATGGGAATGACGTTAGAAATTGAATTAGGAATTACTGGCGGTGAAGAAGACGGTGTTGATAATTCAGATGTAGATAGCTCAAAATTATACACACAACCTGATGAAGTAGCTTACGCTTATGAAGAATTAATGAAAGTAAGTCCAAGATTTACAATCGCGGCTTCTTTTGGAAATGTACATGGCGTTTACAAACCAGGAAATGTGAAATTAACTCCAAAAATTCTTAGAAATTCTCAAGAATACGTTCAAAATAAATTCAATACAGGAAATAATCCAGTTGATTTTGTTTTCCACGGTGGTTCTGGTTCTACTTTAGAAGAAATTAGAGAAGCTATTTCTTACGGAGTAATTAAAATGAATATTGACACCGATTTACAATTTGCTTTCACCGAAGGAATTCGTGATTATATGGTAAATAAAATCGATTACTTAAGAACTCAAATTGGAAGTCCAGACGGAGCAGATAGTCCAAACAAAAAACACTACGATCCAAGAAAATGGGTTCGTGAAGGAGAAGTAACGTTCAACACAAGATTAGAACAAGCTTTTGCCGATTTAAATAACGTGAATACTTTATAAGTACGAAGTACGAGGTACAAAGTACGAAGTTTAAAAATTATTATTAATTGAAATTAGATGAAGATAAGGTTAGCCTTCCAACTTCTAACTTCTAACTTCTAACTTAATTATGGCTTGGTTTAAAAGAAAAGAAAAAGGAATCACTACCGCAACTGAGGACAAAAAAGATGTTCCAAAGGGTTTATGGTATAAATCACCTACAGGAAAAATCATTGATCAAGATGAATTGGCAAGAAACCTATGGGTAAGCCCAGAAGACGATTATCATGTACGAATTGGTAGTAAAGAATATTTCGAAATTTTATTCGACAATAACGAGTTCACTGAACTTGATGCAAAACTAACATCAAAAGATCCATTAAAATTTGAAGACACTAAAAAATACAGTGATCGTTTAAAAGATGTAATGGACAAAACCAAATTAAAAGACGCTATTAGAACTGGTGTTGGAAAATCTAAAGGAAAAGACTTAGTCGTTTCTTGTATGGATTTTGCTTTTATTGGTGGTTCAATGGGAGCAGTTGTTGGAGAAAAAATTTCTAGAGCAATTGACTATTCTATAAAACACAGAATTCCGTTTGTTTTGATTTCAAAATCAGGAGGAGCTCGTATGATGGAAGCAGCTTATTCATTAATGCAATTAGCAAAAACCTCAGCAAAATTAGCGCAATTAGCCGAAGAACAAATTCCATACATTTCATTATGTACTGACCCTACAACGGGTGGAACTACCGCTTCATACGCAATGTTAGGAGATATCAATATTGGAGAACCTGGCGCTTTAATTGGCTTCGCTGGCCCTCGTATTGTAAGAGACACAACAGGTAAAGATTTACCAGAAGGTTTTCAAACTTCAGAATTTTTATTAGAACACGGATTTTTAGATTTCATTGCTCCAAGAAAAGAGTTGAAAGATAAAATTAACCTGTATTTAGATTTGATTCAAAATCAACCAATAAGATAAAAATAGAAATCCCGATATCACTATCGGGATTTTTTATGTTTAAAACTTAGCTCGCAAAGCCAGAATAAAATTCTTTCCGGGTGCTACAATTCCTGAACTATACGGTCGATAGCGTTGATCGGTTATGTTTTCTAATCCAGCCGTAAGCGTAAAATTTTCAGTTAGTTTATACATCGATTTTAAATTCAAGGTATACCAGCTTGGTGAATAAGGATTCCCATTACCATCAATTGCATAAATTTCTTTTTTTCCTTTTTCTTCCTCGGCTAAATCTTCGTAAGCCACTTCATCACTAAACTGTAGATTGACTTCAAAATCTAACTTAGAATTAGTAAAACCAACACGTGAAACTCCAAAAAAGGGTGCTGCGTGACGCGACGGACTTTTATCTCCATTATCCAATTCTTCTTCTCCCTTTTGGAAATTCAAATCAGTTGAAAATCGAAATCCAGTAGGTAATTTCACCTCAACACCCGCCTGAATTCCATATACATTAGCTTTCGCTGCATTTTGAATAGCTTGCACTTGGCTCAACTCGCCATCGTAAACAATTTCAGAAGCACCGTTCAAAGTAAAATCTCTACGAACTAAAGCATTATCTAATAAAGTATAATAAGTTGAAACATCCACTTTTACACTTTTTCCGAACATCTTCGCTACATTCAAATCTACATTATAGGCATATTCTGCCTCTAAATTAGGATTTGGTATAACAACCGAACCCGGTTCAGAATCAAACACTTTTCCCACATCATCCACATTGGGCGAACGAAAAGCCGTTGCTGCATTTGAACTAATAACCCATTTATCTGTTGGACGAAAAACAATTCCAGCACTTCCTGTTAAAGAACCATTATCAATATTGGCTTCTGTAAATGGAAAGGGATAAAATGTAGTATCAAAATCGGCTTTCAAAATAAACTGATTATATCGTAAGCCTGCTTGAAGCAATGTCTTTTCAGAGATTTTATATTGGTCGTTCATATAAATACCAATCGATTGCCAAGTAGCTTGTGGATATCTTGCCGGACCCACCGTGCTTGATCCTACTACAATGTCTTCATTAATTCCGGTTGAATTAACATCGTTTAAAACATATTCAAATCCGTAGAAAACTTTGTTACTGGCACCGGTAGCTTTCGTAAAATCGGTATTCAATGAATAAGCGTTTACTTTTTCAATTCTAATTTCTCTATTTGCATTATTAATGCCTCTACTCACACGACTTTCTTCAAAAAACTGATGTGCTAATCGCAATGACATTTCATCAAATAACTTAGATTTTGATTGATGCGTGATATTCAAATTATTCATAATCCATTTTTGCGGACCATAATAAAATTCTCCATAACGAGGCAAACCAGCACTATTATAACGAATATGTCTGTCGTAGCGCGAGTAACTTGAGGTTTCCGAAAAATGAAAACCGTATTGAAAATCCCAATTTTCATTAGGCTGAAAACGTACTTTTTGCATCAAATTAATTTGCGAATATGCAGTTGGTTTTTGAACCAATGGGTTGTCATTAGTAACCACTACGTCTACCCCATTTTGTCTTTGTACATAAAAGGGTCTTAAATATTCTTCAGGTCCGTGTGAACCCATTCGTAAATCACCAAAATCATTTGAACTGATGCTGGTAACCAAAGCCCATTTTTTCCAACCGACATTCACATCAAAATGTCCTGTTTTTTCATTATTCGCAGAAGAATATCGCGTTACTGCGCTACCAGAAACAACTGTTTTTTCTTCATTTGAAAATTGAGGTGTTAAAGTTTGAAAACTCATCACTCCACCAATAGCATCACTTCCATACATTACAGAACCCGGGCCAAATAACACTTCTGTCCGTTCCGTTGCAAACGGATCTAAAGAAATTACATTTTGAATATTTCCACCTCTAAAAATAGCGGTATTCATTCTTATTCCGTCTATCGCATACAATAATCTATTGGTGGCAAAACCACGAATCATTGGACTTCCGCCACCTTGCTGACTTTTTTGCATAAACACTTTACCAGAAACGGTTAGTAAATCAGCAGCAGTTTGCGGATTTTGCAAGACAACTTTATTTGCTGTAATCACCGAAATTTTCTGAGGAATTGATTTAGAATTTTGTTTCCATCGATTTGCTGAAACAACTATTTCTTCTAATTCAGTTGCAACTGTATCTTTTACTGTTTGTGAAAATCCTATAAAAGGCAATAGCACAACAGCATAAAAAATAATTTTTCTCATTTTTTAAGAATATATTTATTAATTCTAATTTATTTAATGGTTTCAATACTCTTACTAAATATTGAAAAAATCTTTAAGAAAAACTATTGGGAGGAGGGGTATCTAATTTTATGAATAAATAATGGTAAAAATTATTTATACAGCTATTATTATAAAAACTACGAATAGCTAAAAATGGTTGCCATGCAACAACTTGCTCAAAAAACAAAGATTTATAAAACTGAATTATTTGAGATTGTTTCTCCTTAGTAGGTATATCGTTTTGGTAAACATTAACTAATAATTTACTCAATTGCTGATTCAGTTTAGTTTCTTCAAAATCCCACCAACACCAATATTTAACAGAGTCTTTTGTAGTAATTTTATCTACGATATCATACATTTGATTGTTGAATTCAAACTCTTTGGAATGTTTCCACTTTAACTCCGTAGTAGTTTCAGTTTTTGAAAATTTTAAAAGTACCAATTCACATTTATCAATACCCGCAATCATTTTCCATTTTACTTCTTTTTTAACAACACGTTTTCTGTGTTGTATCCAAGTATAGGTTACAACTGCAGGTGCTATTAATAAAAATAACAGAAAAATACTGGCGATTTTTTTTCTCAATATTAAATAATAATCCCCAAATATACCAAAAAGTTACATGCCACTTCTAATAGCTTCCACTGGATCTAATTTAGAAGCCGAAATAGCTGGAATAATTCCAGAAATTAACCCAATAAAAGCTGCTAATCCTGAACCTAACAACATATTTGCTGCACTCAATACAAATTCAAAATCCAATGCCGAAGAAAGAATTAAAGCAATAATCCAAACTAAAAACATTCCTACCATTCCACCAATTAATGATAAAATAACGGCTTCAAACAAGAATTGAAACAAAATGAATTTATTTTTAGCACCAAGCGCTTTTTGTATTCCGATTAAGTTAGTACGTTCTTTTACTGATACAAACATGATGTTTGCAATACCAAATCCACCTACTAGTAAGGAAAAGGCACTGATAATCCATCCTATCATGTTCATTTGTCCAATGATATTATCAATAAAATCAGTAAAACCAGATAATACATTCATGAAAAAGTTATCAATTTCACCTGTTTTCACGCCTCTGTGTGTACGAAGTTTTTGAGCTAATTCGGCTTTAAATTCTTCCACATCAATACCCTTTACAGGTTTTATTAAAATAGCAGGCGTTAACGTTTTATTATTATCACCATAGAGTCTTCTTAAAAAATTAACTGGGAAAAACACAGCAACATCATTACTGTCACCAAAAGTACTTTGTCCTTGTTTTTTTAGTACACCAATAACCGTAAATTTCTGACCATACAAACGCACTTTTTTACCAATAGGGTCGCTATTTTCGAACAAACCTGTGGCTACTTCACTTCCAATAACAATTACTGGACTTCCAGAATTGGATTCCGATTCGTTAAACAAACGACCTTTGTCGATTTTAATAGGTTCTATATCAAAAAAATCTTCGGTTGACGGTTTAACACGAATAGAATTTACTGTTTTAGACTCGTATTTAATGTTTTCGTTTCGGGTAAATAAATTGAAAGAGATTTTATCGATTCCATTAACATTACGTTTGATGTGTTCAAATTCATCATAAGTAACATCTGGAAATTGCTCTCGTTTCCATTTAGGAATTTCAGAAGGACCGAATGAAAAACGCATTAAATACACTGTATTCATGTCCATATCACTCAAATCTTCCTTAATTTTTTTATCCATAGAATCTACCGCAGCCAACACCGCAATAATGGAAAAAATACCAATGGTAACGCCTAACAACGACAAAAGTGTACGCAATTTATTGTTGCGCAACGCGTTAATGGCAAAACTGAAACTCTCTGAAAGTAATCGTAAATATAAAAGCATAATACTGAGCTATTACTATAAGTAGAGTTATGTATGAAAATGTTACAATTGGAGGGAATTTATTATTTGATAAATTTGTTTAAATTTTAATTTTACGGAAATATATATTTTTTCTATTCAAAAAATAATTAACTTTGATTTCAAACAATAAGAAAATTACTAAAACTTTCTACTATGCCAATCAACAAACAATTTGTAACTGTTATCAAAAAATCAATAACAAAAATTGATTTTTCAAAACTTGAAGAGAAATGTACAAATGAAGCTCAAACTAGACAATATTTGATAGAACCTATAATCGAAACATTAGGCTACAGTAGATTTGATGATATGTTAACTGAAATCAATGCTGGTTGGGGGCAAAAAAATGACAAAGCTGACATTGGTTTAATTATAAAAGGGAAAAATCCTGAGATTTTAGTAGAGTGTAAAAAATACGGTAAAAATTTAACCGATAAAGAAGCTTCACAATTAAATGGTTATTTTATTAATACTCCAAGTTCTAAAATTGGAATTTTAACTAATGGAATTGAATGGCGATTTTATTGTCCAGATGAATCAAACAAAGAGACAAACTTAAATGTTACTCCTTTTTTATCATTAGACTTTTCAGAATTAAATGATTCTCTTTTCGAAAATCTTTCAAAATTTCACAAAAACAATATTGACATAAAAGAATTGATGGAAGAAGCATCTGAATTTTATTTTTTGCAAGGTTTTAATGATGCTTTTGCAACAGAATTATCAGACCCATCTGACGATTTTATTAAAGCAATTTTTAATAGAATGCAAGGTAAAAGAATGACCGACACAGTGAAGAGTAAATTGCGAACTTTAATAAACTCAAATTCAATTCAAAATGCACTTCCTAAAGTAATTGAAGAAGAATCCAAGAATGGAAATGTTATTATAACTACTGCTGAAGAGCTTAAAATATATCATGCAATAAAAACAATACTAATTCATAAAAAAGAAATTGATTCTGAAAGAATTTCATATAGAGACCAAAAGAATAGCTTCAATATTTTAGTTGATGACAACAACAAAAAAATTATTTGCAAAATAACTAGTTCAAAAAACAAACACTATATTGAACTTAATGGAGTAAAATATGAGGTTAACGGAATAGATAGTATTGTTGCTATAAAGAAACAACTGTTAGATTTTACAATGCAATATTTTCAAAAATAAACAACAAACCACTTTCTGAGTGGTTTTCTTTTTTTAAAAAATCCCTTCCAATAAAGTTTGACTATTTTAAGAAGTATAACTACTTTTGCACCACGAAAACAACAACATATATCTGAGACCTATTCAGATACAACAACACAACACCATGAACACAACAAAAAAAATTGCTTCGGCATTGATTTCTGTATTTGACAAAAACGGTTTAGAACCTATTGTTAAAGCGCTTCACCAAAACAATGTAACCATTTATTCTACCGGCGGAACTGAAACTTTTATAAAAGATTTAGGTATTCCAGTAGTCGCTGTAGAAGATATTACGGCTTTTCCAGAAATTTTAGGAGGAAGAGTAAAAACGTTGCATCCAAAAATCTTCGGTGGTATTTTAAACCGTCAAGACCATGCGGGTGATGTGGAGCAAATGAAAGAATTCAACATTCCGCAAATCGATTTAGTGATTGTGGATTTGTATCCGTTTGAAAAAACCGTTGCTTCTGGTGCTGGAGAACAAGATATTATCGAGAAAATTGATATCGGTGGAATTTCGTTAATTAGAGCAGCTGCTAAAAATTTCAAAGACACAGTAATTGTTCCTTCAGTTGAGCAATATGCGCCCTTTTTGAATTTCTATACTGAAAATAACGGTGCTACCACTTTAGAAAACAGAAAATTATTAGCTTCAAGAGCTTTTAATGTTTCTTCACATTATGATTCGGCTATTTTTAACTACTTCAATCAAGTTTTTGAAGAACCAGTTTTAAAAATCAGCGAGCAAAACGGAAACGTATTGCGTTATGGTGAAAATCCACATCAAAAAGGATTTTTCTATGGCGATTTCGATAAAATGTTTACCAAAGTTCACGGAAAAGAATTGTCGTACAACAATTTATTAGACGTTGATGCTGCCGTAAACTTAATGAACGAATTCAAAAATGACAATCCAACTTTTGCAATTTTAAAACACAATAACGCTTGTGGTTTAGCAACAAGAAATACGATGAAAGATGCGTATTTAGATGCTTTAGCAGGTGATCCAACTTCAGCTTTTGGCGGTGTTTTAATTGCGAATGGAAAAATTGATGTCGCTACAGCAAATGAAATCAACCAATTGTTCTGCGAAGTGGTAATTGCTCCGGCTTACGACCAAGAAGCAATTGATATTTTAGAAGAAAAGAAAAACAGAATTATCTTAATCCAAAACGAAGTGAAATTACCACAAAAAATCGTTCGTACTTGTTTAAACGGTGTTTTAGTGCAAGATAAAGACAATGTTACCGATTCAAAAGACCATTTAAAAACGGTTACAACGGCAGTTCCAACCGAAGAAGAAATTGAAGATTTATTATTTGCTTCGAAAATTTGTAAACACACTAAATCAAATACGATTGTATTTGCAAAAAACAAACAATTGTGTGCTTCTGGAACAGGACAAACTTCAAGAGTAGATGCTTTACGCCATGCAATTGAAAAAGCAACTTCATTTGAATTTGATTTAACCGGAGCTGTGATGTCAAGTGATGCATTTTTCCCTTTCCCAGATTGTGTAGAAATCGCAAATAAAGCAGGAATTACAGCGGTGATTCAACCAGGAGGTTCTATAAAAGATGAGTTAAGTATTTCTTATTGTAACGATAATAATATGGCAATGGTATTCACTGGAATCCGTCATTTCAAACACTAATATTTACTTAAATTAACATAATTTAAAAGCGTATTAAAAAATAATATTTTAATACGCTTTTATTTTGAATTATTCCAGATTATTTTTATAATTTTGCGAGTTGAATACTATCATTCATAAAACTCTAAATACTACTCAAACTTATGGGATTTTTTGATTTCATGACCGAGGACATCGCTATCGACCTTGGTACCGCAAACACCCTAATCATTCACAATGATAAAGTTGTGATTGATAGTCCATCTATTGTAGCCAGAGACCGTATTACAGGAAAAATTATTGCTGTAGGTAAGGAAGCAAATATGATGCAAGGTAAAACTCATGAAAACATAAAAACCATTCGCCCATTAAAAGATGGAGTTATCGCTGACTTTGATGCCTCAGAGCAGATGATTAAAATGTTTATTAAAAGTATTCCTGCATTAAAGAAGAAATTATTTACGCCAGCGCTTCGTATGGTGATTTGTATTCCTTCTGGAATTACAGAAGTGGAAATGCGTGCGGTAAAAGAATCGGCTGAACGTGTAAACGGAAAAGAAGTATACTTAATTCATGAACCTATGGCGGCTGCAATTGGTATCGGTTTAGATATTATGCAACCTAAAGGGAATATGATTGTAGATATAGGTGGAGGAACAACAGAAATTGCTGTTATAGCATTAGGCGGAATTGTTTGTGATAAATCGGTTAAAATTGCCGGAGACGTTTTTACAAATGACATCATTTATTACATGAGAACGCAACACAATTTATTTGTTGGAGAAACTACTGCTGAAAAAGTAAAAATTCAAATTGGTGCGGCTATGGAAGATTTAGACAGCCCACCAGAAGATATGGCAGTTGACGGTAGAGATTTATTAACAGGTAAACCAAAACGTGTTGATGTATCGTACCGAGAAATCGCAAAAGCACTAGATAAATCGATTCAACGTATTGAAGATGCGGTTATGGAAACCTTATCACAAACACCACCCGAATTATCTGCCGATATTTATAACACCGGTATTTACTTAGCAGGTGGAGGTTCAATGCTAAGAGGATTAGACAAACGAATATCTATGAAAACAGATTTACCTGTTTACATTGCAGAAGACCCTTTAAGAGCCGTTGTAAGAGGAACGGGAATGACCTTAAAGAACATCAACAAATACAAAGGAATCCTGATTAAATAAAAATAATCCATGCAGCAAATAATTAATTTTATCATAAAAAACAGCCATAGATTGCTGTTTTTGCTGCTTTTGGGCTTCTCATTTTCATTGGTAGTAAAATCGCATTCTTACCACCGTAGCGAATATGTTAATTCGGCTAACGCGGTAACGGGTGCCTATTACGAAAAGGTAAATGAAGTAAATGAATATTTTAGTTTAAAACAAAAAAACAAAGACTTAGCTTCAGAAAATGCTTTATTAAAAAAATTACTTTTTAATAAAAAAGATACCATTTTAACAACAAAAACTCTTTTTAGAAACGACCTTAATAATTACAATGTGGTGGTTTCAAAAGTTGTAAAAAACTCTTTTAACTCGCGTGAAAACTATATTACTATCAATACTGGAAAAAATGCTGGCATTGAAGTTGACATGGGTGTTGTAAATGATAAAGGAATTGTTGGCTTAATTGAAAAAACATCTCCTGACTTTGCTACAATTCAAAGTGTTTTAAATACTAAATCTAAAATCAATGCTAAAATTAAAAATTCAAATCACTTTGGATCTTTAATTTGGGACGGTAGAAATGTAGGTTTTGCGCAATTAATTGATGTACCAAGATTAGCTTCTCTAAAACACGGAGATTCAATTGTAACTGGTGGAAATTCTGATATTTTTCCAGAGAATATTCCTATTGGTAAAATTGATAAAATTTATATTGATAAAAAAACGAATTACTACACCATCAATATTCGTTTATTCAACGACATGACATCGCTTGGATATGTTTATGTGATTGAAAACAAAAGAAAAAAAGAAAAAAAACAATTAGAATTAGAAACCACAGCACCTAAAAAATAGTGAATAACAACATTTTAAATAGCATCCGATTTGTAGTTTTTTTACTGCTTCAGATTTTAATATTTAACAATATTAATCTGTTTGGGTATTTAAACCCATATCCGTATGTGTTATTTATTTTGCTTTTCCCAGTAAATAGCAACAAAAGTGTTTTGCTATTGAGTAGTTTTTGCATGGGAATTCTATTAGATATGTTTTGCAATTCGGGAGGCATTCACACCATAGCATCTTTAATTTTAGCTTACATAAGACCATCGCTTTTTAAATTTGCATTTGGATTGAGTTACGAATATCAAACCGTAAAAATTGCCGATAAAATTTCGCCAGAGCGTATTACATTGTTATTATTAGCTATTTTTATACATCATTTTATCTTATTCTTTTTTGAATATTTTAGATTCGATTTATTACTTACAATATTATCTAGAACCTTGGCTAGTACTTTATTTACGTTTATTATATGTTTGCTAACCATTTATTTAATTAAGCCAAGCAATAGACGATGAGAAAAGCCGTTTTACCAGCCGTAATCATTATTACTTCCATTCTTCTGATTGTACGAATTTTCTATCTTCAAGTAATTGATGAAAATTTAAAACTGCAATCAGAAAATAATGCAATTAAAAAAGTATTTGATTTTCCCGAAAGAGGTTATATCTATGACCGAAATGGTAAACTTTTAGTTGCCAATCAGCCGTCGTATGATATCATGGTAGTGCCCAGAGAAATCAAAGATATAGACACAACCGAATTTTGTAATTTACTTCACATAACAAAAGAGTTCTTTATTAAAAAAATTGAAAAAGCTAACGTTTATAGTCCAATATTACCCTCTGTTTTCTTATCACAGTTAAACAAAGCAGAATATGCGGCCTTTCAAGAAAAAGAAAGAAAATTTGAAGGTTTTTACACCCAAAAACGTTCGTTGCGAGATTATCAAGTAAAAGAAGGAGCTAATATTTTTGGTTTTATTACACAGGTTAACGAAGCTATTTTAAACAAAAAAAAATACTACAATAGTGGAGATTTAATAGGAAAACAAGGTGTTGAACAACAATACGAAGAAATATTAAGAGGCGTAAAAGGCGTAAAATACTTACTTCGCGACAAGCACAATAAAATTATTGGTCCTTACAAAAAAGGTCAATTTGACACCATTGCACAACAAGGAAAAGACTTAACTCTAACCATTGACCATACACTACAAAAATACGGTACCGAGTTAATGATTAATAAAAGAGGTGGAATTGTTGCCATTGAGCCTAAAACAGGGGAAATTTTGGCATTAGTTTCTGCACCAACTTTTGACCCATCCTTGTTAGTGGGGAGGCAACGTTCAAAAAACTATACCGCTTTATACAACGATTCTATTGCAAAACCATTGTATGATAGAGGCTTACAAGCTACCTATCCACCTGGGTCGCCATTTAAAATTGTAACAGGATTAATTGGATTACAAGAAGAAGTAATTGATGAACAAAGCACTTTTTACTGTAATCACGGTGCTAATTTTGGAAGATTTATGGGATGTCATTGTGGTTTACACACGCTTCAATTGAATAATGGCATTTATAAATCTTGTAATAGCTACTTTGGAAATACTTATAAAAGAACCATTGAAAAATATAAAAACTCATATTATAGTATTGATAATTGGGCAAATCATGTAAAAAGTTTTGGACTAGGTCAATTTTTAGGAACGGATATGCCGATTGGAAGTAAAGGATTAGTTCCTAATTCAAATCTATATAGAAAAATGTACAATGGTGCAAAGATTAGAAGTTCATATATTATTTCTAATGCTATTGGACAAGGCGAGATACTAACATCTCCAATACAACTTGCAAATATGATGGCTGCGGTTGCAAATCGGGGTTATTATTACACTCCTCATATTGTAAAAAGCATTAAAGATCAAAAGCTCGACAAAAAATTTACAACAAAACACTATACGACTATTGATAAACAATATTATGAACCTATTATTCAGGGCTTGGAAGATGTTTACAATTTCGGAACTGCTTCTGGCTTTAGGGTTGAAGGTTTGAAAATTTGCGGTAAAACTGGTACAGCAGAAAATAAAATAAGGATAGCTGGAAAAACCTTCCAATTAAAAGACCATTCTATTTTCGTTGCCTTTGCACCTAGAGAAAATCCAAAAATTGCTTTGGCTGTTTTTATCGAAAATTCAGGTTATGGTGCAACTTGGGCAGGACCAATTGCTACTTTAATGATAGAAAAATATATTAATGGAAAAATATCAAGAAAAGATTTAGAAACCAGAATGTTAACTGGTAGTCTTCAAGCGGAATACCAAAAAATTGAAAATATTATTTTTCAGAGAAAAGTGGATGCAACTAAAGTTCAAGATTCTTTAAACAAAGTAAAAGTTGAAATTAGCGAAGCCAAAAAAGAAGAGGAAGAAAACTAAATGAAAAATCAAAGCGTAGGAAATAGAATCGACTTTATCAGCATATTACTTTACGTTGTTTTAGTAATTATGGGCTGGATGACTATTTATTCTGCCTCTTTACCTTTAGAAGAAACTTCCATTTTTGATATTTCTCAAATATATGGAAGACAAATGCTGTTTATTGGCTTAACCATTCCCCTTATCTTTATAATATTATTTACTGATGCTAAAATATTTGAACGTCTCTCGTTTGTTTTTTACAGTTTAGGAATTATACTATTACTTGGATTATTTGTTTTTGGTGTTACCAAAAAAGGACAAACCAACTGGTATCAATTTGGAGGTTTTGGTTTTCAACCTTCAGAATTTGTTAAAACCGCAACAGCTCTTTTACTTGCTAAATATTTAAGTTATTCGCAAATTAATTTAAAATTAACCAAACATCAAATCATAGGATTAGCAATTGTTGGACTGCCAATTCTTCTAATATTAATGCAACCCGATGCTGGTAGTGCCATGATATTTGTTTCTTTGATATTTGTATTAAATAGAGAAGGATTGCCAAGCTGGTATTTCTTTGCTGGAATAATAGCAATTGCCTTATTCTTTTTATCCTTGGTAATACAGCCTATGTACTTAATTTCTGTTATATTGGTAATCATGATTATTCATTATATTTTTAACAGAAAAATATCTAGAAACCCAATTGTCTATGGATTACTTTACTTAGTAATGGCAGGATTTTCATATTCTGTAAGCTATGTTTATGATAGTGTTTTAGAACCTCATCAAAAAGATCGTATAAACGTTTTAATTGGTGATGATGTAGACATGAAACGCGAAGGTTACAACTTAAACCAATCTATGATAGCCATTGGGTCTGGAGGGTTACTAGGTAAAGGCTATTTAGAGGGAACGCAAACTAAAGGTGGTTTTGTTCCTGAACAACATACCGATTATATTTTTACTACAGTAGGTGAAGAATGGGGTTTTATTGGAAGTATAACGGTAATTCTATTGTTTGTTGCCTTATTTTTAAGAATCATCTATTTAGCCGAGAATCAGAAAACCAAATTTAGTAGGGTTTATGGTTATTGTGTAGCAACCTATTTGTTTACACATTTCTTTGTAAATATCGCCATGTTAATTAAGTTATTCCCAACTATTGGAGTTCCACTACCCTTTTTCTCATATGGTGGTTCGAGTTTGTGGGCGTTTACAATTTTGCTTTTTATCTTCATTAAATTAGATGCTAATAAAGTAAATGAGTGGTAATTAAAAACTCCATTTTTTATATCAGACTGAGATTCAAGTTGATTTTCAATTTCGTCAGACAAATTAGGATAAAAATCAATTCCAGTCATTTTTTCTATTTCATCAACAGAAAGCACAAATTCATACAAAGGTTTATTTGAATTTTCATGGGGCACTAAAAACCAATCATTTGAGTACCATCTTTTGATAAAAGTACTTTATAAAATAATTAGGAACTGAAACCTTCTCTTTTCCTATAGTTTTCAAATCATCTGTTAAAACACCTCCTGAAACAATATATAAACCTTCCTTTGTAGCAGCCCAATAGCGAATTTATCTTCCAATCGATTCCAAACCCCTAAATTAAATTCATGTTCTTGTGGACTAATATTTGACGTAAAAAAAAAGTTTCTTGAAATGACTTATAGGATTCTTTTCTATCACCAGCGGGACATAAATGTCCTTTATCATAATCCGAATTTTTGTAGTTTCTCCAATCAGCGGAATTGGATTTAACTAAAGGATCTTGTGTGAAAAATGGTCTATCAAAGTGGGTTGAATTTATATCATCAACATCTAAATAATAAGCAACCCACTCACTTTGCTCATGTGCTTCAGAATAAGAAAAAACATAAGCAGAGCGGTGATAAATAGCATTTGTAATAGAAGTTGGTAAAAAATCAAAATCAGTTGCAACATTAGCTTCATTTGAAGTAAAATCATCCGTTTCATTTACTAATTCATTACTCTCTTTACAAGAAGAAAAGATTAACACTAAAATAAACAAACTAAATTTAATAATACTACCTTGTTATAATTCAAAAACTAAAAAGTCCCTAATTAAAGGGACTTTATAAATTAATTCATGCTCAATTTTTGGGTAAAACTTTTACCTTTTGTGAGTAATTTTATATCTGAAATAACATTTAAAGTTTCCTCAATATAAATATCTTTTTGCATTTCTTCATGCCAACGCTCTCTTTTTTGCTTTAATAAAGTATCTTTTTCAAACAAAGCCACTTCATCTGGCAATGAAACAAATTGAAACTTATTATTGTAATCCGAAATTGCTTTAAACTTTTTAATTTTAGCATCGGTAGCATTAATTTCGTTATTAAAATCATTTAAATTTAAACTAAAAACATTCTCGTCTTTACGTTCAAAAATCCATTTTGCATTTTCGTCAATTAAATTAAATACTGGATTAGCAGCAATTCTTTTCTTGCTATTAGCAATAACATTATCATAATTAATTTGTAAAGGCTCATATTTTGCTGGTGCTATCTTATCCCAAGGTAAAGCACTTTCCTCATCACGTTCGCCCATATCTAAATAAGCAAATCGATCAGGAAAAACGATATCACTTTTTACTCCTTCTCTTTGGGTTGAACCACCATTTATTCTATAAAACTTTTGAATTGTAGTCTTTAAAGCTCCTAAATCACCAAAAGAATTACCTCTAATAAATTGATTTAAATCGATAACATTTTGAACTGTTCCTTTACCATAAGAATGACTACTTCCAACCACAATACCTCTTTTATAATCTTGAATAGCTGCAGCAAAAATCTCAGAAGCTGAAGCTGAAAAATTATTAATCATTACTACTAATGGTCCATCATATTGTACTTTTTTATCAGGGTCTGGTAAAATTTCAGGACTTCTGCCAGGTGCTTTAACTTGTACAACTGGTCCTTCTGGAATAAATAATCCAACCATTTTAACTACCGTTTCTAAAGAACCTCCTCCATTGTCTCTCAAGTCCATAATAAGACCATCAATATTTTGGGCTTTCAGTTTTTCGATTTCTAAAGCAACATCCTTAAAGGCATCTCGATTGAGTTTGTTTTCAAAACTAATATAAAATTTTGGCAAATAAATAATTCCGTATTTTTTACCATCTTTCATTACAATACTAGATTTTGCAAAAGTTTCTTCAGTTTCAACTTCGTCTCTAATAATTGAAATTACCTTAATAGTTCCATCAACTTTTTTAACTGTTAAGCGAACTTCCGTCCCTTTAGGTCCTTTAATCTTTTTAACTACGTCGTCTAAACGCATTCCAGCAATATCAAGAGGTTCCTCCTTTCCTTGAGCGACTTTTAAAATTAAATCACCCGCTTCTAACTCTTTCCCACGCCAAGCTGGACCACCAGAAATTAATTCAGAAATTTCAACTCCACTTTCTTTTTTTTGTAAACGAGCACCAATTCCTTGAAAGGTTCCACTCATACTTACATCAAATTTTTCTTTATCTTCAGGTGAAAAATAAAACGTATGTGGATCATATCGCTCTACAATAGAATTTAAGAAAATGGCATACCAATCATCTCTATTTAATTCCTTTTCAATAAAGTCAAAATATTCGTTTAAAGATTTTAAAGAATTTTCTCTAACTTCTTTTTCAATTACATCAAAACTTTTTACTTGGTATTTAGCATCGTCTTTCTTTTTATCTTCTTCAAGTTTTTGTTTATCTGAAATGGTAGAAAGAGCAGATAATTTTAATTGTTTTCTCCATCTGTCCATCAACTCTGTCTTATTTTTACTGTAAGGCAGTTTGTCATAATCAACATTGATGGTTTCTTGCAAGTTGAAATCGAATGGTTTACTTAATACTTCTTCATAAATAGCTCTTGACTCTTTCATTCTTTGTAACAAACGTTCATTTGTTAAATTAAAAAATGAAATATCTTTGTTCTTAATCATGTCATCGATAGAAGTTTCATATTTACTGAACTCATTCAAATCGCTTTGTAGAAAAAAGCGTCTTGTAGGATCAAGATTATCTAAATATTTTTTATATACTTTTTTAGAAAAATCATCATTTAACTCCACAGGACTATAATGCCCTTTTTCTAAAACAAAGGCCAACAACTCCAATAAAAGTTTATCTTTTTCAGGATCTTCTTTTTTCTCACTTGGGATAAAACTCCAAAGTATTGCAGATAAAGCAGTTACCAACAATATAACCTTATAATTTCTTTTCATAAATTCAACTATTCGTTTCATTGAAAAATTTTCAACTAAATTACACAAAAAATCATGCCACAAGTGTGCAAATTACTATAATTTTTTGTTAAACCAATAAAAAAAAGGATTCAAAAAAAAGGATTCGGCATAAATTATTTAATTTAGCAAAAAATGTAAAAATGGCAAGACCTCTAATACTAGTAACAAACGATGATGGCATTGTTGCTCCTGGAATTCGAACTTTAATTGAAGTAATGAAAGAACTTGGAGATGTAGTTGTAGTTGCTCCAGATAGCCCACAAAGCGCAATGGGTCATGCTATTACCATAAACAATACCCTAAAATTAGAAAAAGTAACACTAGATAAAGATCTTTCACAAGAATACAGTTGCAGTGGCACCCCAGTAGATTGTGTAAAAATTGCCGTTAATGAAATTTTAAATAGAAAACCCGATTTGTGTGTATCGGGTATTAATCATGGTTCAAATTCTTCCATTAATGTAATTTATTCAGGTACAATGAGCGCTGCAGTGGAAGCTGGAATCGAAGGGATTCCCGCTATCGGATTTTCGTTATTAGATTATAGTTGGGATGCTAATTTTGAACCTATAAAAAGTTATGTAAAACAAATTGCGCAAGGTGTTTTAGAAAAAGGATTACCTGAGGGCGTGATACTAAACGTAAATTTTCCGAAATTAAGTAAAGAAGATATCAAAGGCATTAAAATTTGTCGCCAAGCAAAAGCCATGTGGCAAGAAGAATTTGATAAAAGAACCAACCCACAAGGAAAAGAATATTATTGGTTAACCGGTAAATTTATCAATCAAGACAAAGGAACGGATACAGACGAATGGGCTTTAGAAAACGGTTATATTTCAATTGTTCCGGTTCAGTTTGATTTAACAGCACATCATGCCATTCAGCAATTGAATTCGTGGGAATTATAAAGAAAATATATGAAATATTATATCATAGCAGGAGAAGCTTCGGGCGATTTACACGGCTCTAACTTAATGAAAGCGTTGATTGAAAAAGATCCAACGGCTGAAATTCGTTTTTGGGGTGGCGATTTAATGCAAAATGTAGGTGGAACTTTAGTAAAACACTATCGTGAATTAGCATTTATGGGTTTTATTGAAGTTATTTTGAACCTAAAAACGATTTTGAATAACATCAAAATTTGTAAAAAAGATATTGAAGCGTTTCAACCTGATGCCATTATTTTTATAGATTATCCGGGTTTTAATATGCGCATTGCTACTTGGGCAAAAGAGCGAAATATCCCTACACATTATTACATTTCGCCTCAAATTTGGGCTTGGAAAGAAAATCGCATTAAGGCAATTAAGCGCGATGTAGATTATATGTACGTGATTCTTCCATTTGAGAAAGATTTTTACGGGAAAAAACATAATTTCCCTGTACATTTTGTTGGACATCCGTTAATTGATGCCATAGCGAACCGAACTGAAATTTCAGACGAAAAATTTAGAAAAGAAAATAATTTATCAGACAAGCCTATCATTGCATTGTTACCAGGAAGTAGAAAGCAAGAAATTTCTAAAATGCTTTCTATTATGTTATCGGTAGTAAAATATTTTCCTGATTATCAATTTGTTATTGCAGGCGCTCCAAGTCAGGAATATGAATTTTACAAAACATTTTTAACCAACGAAAATGTGAAATTTATTTCCAATAAAACCTATGATTTATTGAGTCATTCGTATGCTGCTTTAGTAACTTCTGGAACTGCAACTTTAGAAACTGCATTGTTTAATGTTCCTGAAGTGGTTTGTTATAAAGGAAGTTACATTTCGTATCAAATTGCTAAACGCATTATTACTTTAAAATACATATCATTAGTCAATTTGATTATGGATAAAGAAGTGGTAAAAGAGTTAATTCAGGAAGAATTGAATACGAAAAATTTAAAAATTGAATTGGTAAAAATTCTAGATTCTGAAAACCGCACCATTTTATTACAAAATTACGCCGAGTTGAAACAAAATTTAGGAGGACATGGTGCTAGTCAAAAAACGGCAGAATTGATTGTGAATAGTTTACGGAAATAATCAGATTAAGCGTTGAAAGTATTAAAGTTTCCTTTACTCACCATTACCATTAGTTTTGCAATTGGAATTATTGCAGAATATTATTTTGAATGGACATTTTCTAAGCTTATAACTTTACTTATTTTTTGCTTTGGTGCTTTTTGCTTTCTGTTTTGGAAAAGTAAAAAAGTGTTACTTCAAAATATAAGTTTTGGAATCACTACTTACCTACTTGCTTTTTCATTAGGAATGCTGAGCTTTTATGTGCATTCTGATACAAACAATGCGAATCATTACACAAAAAATACAATTGAAGAAACCAATTCTATTCGGGCAATTGTAACTAGTGTTTTAAAACCTAATGTAAAATATAATAAATATTTCATCTCTCTTTCGCATTTTAATGATTCTGTCACTTCAGGAAAAATGTTGCTTTATGTTCCGAAAATCAATACCATAAAATTAAGCACTGGTGATGAAATTTGGTTGAAAAATTCGGTTTATCCCATTCCAAAAGCCTTTAATCCGTACCAATTTGATTATGCAAACTATTTGGAAAAACAAAACGTTTTCCACCAAATTTATACCCAGGAAAACCAAATTAAAATTATACAAACGTACAGAATCTTTGACTTTTATATTGAAAAATTAAGAAATAGTCTGAGTAAAAGTTTTGATATTCATCATTTTGAACCCAAAACCAAAGCGATTATTGATGCATTAATTTTAGGGCAACGACTAGAACTAGATAAAGAAACCATTGCCGATTATTCCAATGCGGGTGTAATTCACATTTTAGCAATATCTGGACTTCATATTTCAATTATTTACTTCTTTATTGTTTTCTTATTAAAACCTTTAAAAAGAGTCCGATTTGGAGCCGAAATTCAATTACTTATTGTTTTAGCTATCTTATGGCTATTTGCATTTCTAACAGGCCTACCGGCTTCAGTTACAAGAGCAGTAACTTTATTTAGTTTTATTAGCATTGGAAACTATTTTAACCAACCCAAAGCTATTTATAATGCATTAGCCATTTCAGCTTTTCTTATTTTATTGATAAATCCCAACGCAATTTTTGATGTGGGTTTTCAATTGAGTTATGCAGCGGTTTTATCCATTGTTTTATTTCAACCGTTTTATAAAAAGTTTTATTTTACAGAAAACAAAATTGGCATCTACTTTATAGACACCATCTTAGTTTCATTAGCGGCACAAATAGGTGTTTTACCTTTGAGTTTATATTATTTTAATCAATTGCCTTTATTGTTTTTATTTGCCAATTTGATCATTATTCCACTATCTAGTTTAGTATTAATTGTCGGAATTGTGATTTTACCTTTAAACTATGTTTTTCCTTCGATAGCAGTATTCTTGGGGCATATTTTAGAATATAGCATTCAATTCATGAACAATTATATTCATTGGATTGCCCAATTTAAAAGTGGAATAATAACAAATATCTCTTTTTCAGGTTGGCTAACATTTTCAATGTATTTGATTATTATAGCTTTAATTTATGGTTTATATCATGCGAAAGCAAAAAACGTGAAATATATTTTACTATCCATTTTAATTTTTCAATGCAGTTATATTACAGTTAAATGGAATGAAAACCACAGAAGTGAATTGGTAATTTTTAACGAAAAAGCAACATTAATTGGTATTAAAAATCAAAAAAATGTGATTGCTTTTAGTGATGCCCCAGAACATCATTACGCCACTTTAAATCACTATAAAAGAGGAACCTTTTCAGATTCACTAGAGGTTTTTTCATTGAAAAACACCATATCGTTTAAAAATAAAAGAATTTTAGTAGTAGATAGTTTAGGAATTTATAAAACCTCGATTCGTCCTGACATTATAGTATTGACTCAAAATCCAAAAATAAATTTATTGCGATTAATCCAAGATGTTTCGCCCAAAGTAATTATAGCAGATAAAAGTAATTACAAAAACAGCATCAAGCGTTGGGAAACTACTTGCAGAAAAGAAAAAATCCCTTTCCATGCCATAGCCGAAAAGGGATTTTATAAACTAGAATAAAATATTTATTTTTTCTTAATGATTTGATTTGCACTACTTAGCCAAGCTTGTGGGCCACCAGCCACATAACCTGTACTTCCTAAGGCATTCAAATTCACTTTAGCATCAGCAGTTTTGGTAGCCTCTACAAACCAAACTGTTGGATAACCTCTAACTTGAAGTTGTTGTTGTAATTGTGCATTTTGAGTTTTAACAGCCTCCGTTTGATTATTTTTTCTTGGAAAATCTAACTCAACCAAAACAACACTTTCTTTAGCCCATTTAATAAATTCTGGGGTTTTGAATACTTCTTTCTGCAAACGAATACACCAACCACACCAATCTGAACCGGTAAAAAACAAAAACATTGGTTTGTTTTCTTTAATTGAAATATCCGTTGCTTTTGACATATCTGTATGCCATGTTAATTCTTCCTGCGCTTGCATTGACATACTTGTCAATGTTAAAAACGCTATTACTAAAATCTTCTTCATATATATAATTTAATAAAACAAAAATAATCAAATTGAATGCCAAAAAACATCCTTTACTTAACTTCTTGCATTAATTTTTTAACTAATGGTGAAATTACAATTAAAACAACACCAGCAATTAATGCATAAATAGCTAATTGTTGGTAGCCATCGGTATAAGTAATTAATTTTTCAGCCTTAGTAGCATTTTCGTTGGCACTTGACATACCAGCCCCCAAAATTCCAGCAACATATTGACCATAAGCACTTGCTAAAAACCACATCCCCATCATAACACCTTGTAACTTTAAAGGAGAAAGTTTAGTCATAATAGAAAGTCCAATTGGAGACAAACAAAGTTCACCAAATGTTATTATGAAGTAAGCCAATGTAAACATTTCTAATGAAGTCATGCCATTAAAATTTGCGAAAAAACGTGTAAAATAGAACGTATAAAAAGCTAATGCTAAAAACAAAAAACCCAAACCAAATTTAACAACAGTATTAGGTTCTGCTTTTCTTGAATTTAACCAAACCCAAACTAGACCTAAAAGTGGTGCAAATATGATAACAAATAAAGAATTTGCAGCATTATTTACGCCGTTTGGATCTAAATTAACGCCAAAAAAATCATTGTCTAAATTATTAGCTGCAAATAAACTCAATGAACCTCCACTTTGTTCGAAAAAAGCCCAAAAGAAAATTGAAAAAACAATGAAAACCATAGCAGCAATCAATTTTTTATTTTCTTGTAAAGAAAAATTTCGCATTTCATATAGTAAATATAACAAGGTAATAGGTCCAATGGTATACATAAAATAATCGGTATATTCTGGATTAGAAACCATTGTCATAATTAAAGGAATTGCCACTATTGTTCCAATATATGTAGCATATTCATATAATTTTCTTTTAGAATCTTTCAAATGTAATAAAGGAGAAAGACCTATAGTAGCTAGACTTTTTTGAGTAAATAGAAAAGTACCCAAACTAATTGTCATTACAATTCCGGCTAAACCGAAAGCTAAATTCCATGAATAATTTTTACCTAAATAAATACAAGCGTAACCTCCTAAAAGTGCGCCAATATTAATTCCTGAATAAAATAATGAAAATCCGGCGTCTCTTCTGGCATCATTTGCTTTGTATAATGTTCCAACCATAGTTGAAATGTTTGGTTTAAAAAATCCAGTTCCAATTACAGTAAAAGCAATACCAAGGAAAAAAAATTGTTTGGGATCGAAGGCTAAAATAGCACTTCCAATAATCATCATAATTCCGCCCCAAAAAAGCGATTTTCTATAGCCTAGAATTTTGTCGGCAAATAAACCTCCTACAAAAGTAAAAGCATAAACGAAGGCTTGTGTTGCTCCATATTGTAAATTAGCTACATCTTCTTTCATGAACAATTCATGAACCATGAAAAAAGTTAACATACCGCGCATTCCATAAAAACAGAAACGCTCCCACATTTCGCTAAAGAATAAATACCAAAGTTGTTTTGGATATTTTCCTTTAAAATCCTGAATTTGTTCTATTGTTTGCATTAATTATTTTTATTTAACTCGTATATAATTCTATCTTGATCTATTATTTGTTTTAAATCTTCTTCTTTAGGCATATAAAGCATGTATTGACTTGCAAAAAGCGTATTATTATCGCTTAGTACGGAATATTTTACAATAGTTTCGTCTTTTTCTGTGCAAAGCAAAATTCCAATTGTTGGATTATCGCCTTCGTTTCTTTTTAAATCATCATACATTCTCACATACATATCAATTTGACCAATATCTTGATGGGAAAGTTTATCCGTTTTTAAATCGATAATCACAAAACATTTTAAAATATAATTATAAAAAACCAAATCAATATAAAAATCGGAAGTATCTGTAATTATATGTTGTTGTCTTGCTACAAAAGCAAATCCTTTTCCAAATTCCAATAAAAATTTTTGAATATGATCTATGATAGCTGTTTCAATTTGAAACTCGGTATTTTTAGCATCATTTGAAAGTCCTAAAAATTCAAAAATATAAGGATCTTTTAATACTGAATGTATTGAAAGATTTTGCTCTTTTGAAATTGGATTTAAAGTTCTTTCAAAACTTAACGATTTAATTTGTCGTTCTAATTGTCTTGAATTCCATGAATTTTCTGCCGCTTCATTCAAATAGAACGTTCTTTTTTCTTCTGAATCTATTTTTGATAATATTCTATAATGTGTCCAACTCAATTCTTGACGCAATGCGTCAAGAATTGGAAATGAAAAATAGAATTTTCTCATATTAGTTAAATTGGTATAATCAAATCCCTTCCCAAATTCCAAAGTCAATTCTTTAGAAAGGTTTTTTAATAAATTAGAACCGTAAACAGCTCGACTTTCGCCCTGTTGTTCTTCTTCAACTATAAGTTTACCAATATTCCAATACGTTTCTAATAAAACGAAATTAACCGAACGATACACTTTTTGACGAGAAATTAAAATTACTTCTCGAATAGTATTAAAAAATATTTCGTTAGTCAAACTCATTTAGTGTATTCCTTTTTCTTGCATTACTTTGTTTAGTTGTTTCAATAAAATAAACATCAACATTGTAGCAAATAGTAATAATCCGAAGTTAATCCAAAAGAAATCTTGTTTGTTGTCATACGTATCCCAAAGACTTGCTAACACACCACTTAATTTATTTCCGATTGAAGTGGATAAAAACCAACCACCCATCATTAATGAAGTGATATTCGTTGGACTCAATTTTGAAACTACTGATAATCCCATCGGACTTAAGAATAACTCTCCGATAGTGATAACTCCGTAATTAGCCACTAACCACCAAACACTTACCTTTTCAGAACCGTTTGCTCCCATATTTACAGCAGCAATCATTACTAATACTGATAAAGCTGAAATCAATAATCCGAAAGCGATTTTTGTTGGAGTTGATGGTTCTTTCTTTCTACTTCTTAAAAACGTAAAGAAAGCCACTACTAAAGGCGTTAAAATAATTACCCAACCTGGATTGATAGACTGACTTAAATTGGTTGCCCAAAGCGAAACTGTTGCTCCTTCTTCAGGTAATTTTTCTTTCGCAACGTTTCTGAAATAAACGGGATAATCTACAGTTTTTTGAACTTCTCCATCTACTTTTTGAATACGGAAACTGGCATCGTATAATTCAACAGTATCTTTTTTATATTCTACTTCTTTGGCTAATTTTAATCCGTTGAAAACCGTTTGAGTAGTTCCAGTAATTTCTCTATCGGTATAACGATCTGCCCAAGTATTAAGTGCTGAACCGTTTAATTTGAATACTCCCCAAAATAAAATAACTACTGCGAAAATGGTTAATAAAGCACCAATTGGTCTTTTGTCTTCCACTTTGGCTTTGAAATACAAACTTCCATAGAAGAAAATTACTGGAATACACGCAAAAATAAAAGCATCAGTACTATCCGAACCAAAAATATAACCTCCAGGATTTGCTTCAGAAGTAATTCCTTTTAATAACCAACCAATTACTCCAAAAACTGCTGATGGTAGTAAAATGAAAAGTACAATTTTATAAAAAGGCATGTCGCCAGGCTGTACTCCTTTTTTCTCCGTTTGATTTCCATAGTGTTTGGTTCCTAATAAGAAAACTATCACTCCGATAAACATACCAATACCAGCCGCCATAAAAGCATATTGCCAGCCTAATAAAATTTGCAAGGCAGCTCCAAAGAAATTACAAATAAAAGCTCCCACATTAATTCCCATGTAGAAAATGTTGTAGCCTTCGTCTTTCTTGTCTTTAAATTTATCTTCTGAATAAAAATTACCCAAAAGTGTTGAAATATTTGGCTTGAAGAAACCATTACCAATAATCACTAATGTCATAGCAATGTAAAGCATGGTAATATCATGAATTCCCATCATGAAATAACCGGCTCCCATCATTAAACCACCAATTACGATGGATTTTTTATAGCCCCAATATCTATCAGCAACTAACCCTCCAATAAAAGGAGTTAGGAAGACCAAAGCGATAAAAGTTCCGTATAAATCAGATGCTTCTTTCTCGGTCATAGCGAATCCAGCTTCAACATCTTTAAGATATAAGGTAAAAATACCAATCATTAAATAATAACCGAAACGCTCCCACATTTCAGATAAAAACAAGTAAGGCAATGCTTTAGGATGACTTTTCCACATAATTTATTGTATTAAAAAAACAAACCTACAAGGGTTTCTTGTAGGTTTGAAAGATATAAAAAATATTTTTAAATGCAATTAGGTCATCCCGTTCATCATTTTTTTCAATTTTGGCGATAGTACAGCTAAAATAATTGCTGCAATTCCACATAAAATAACAAACACCATAAAGAATTCATACAAGTTGTGAATTTCAAATCCTGCAAATGAAGTATATTCAACTGGCAATTGTTCTTTTTCAAATAATGCTACTTGTTCTGCAGTCAATGTTACTTTTTTATCTAAAACATCTTGAAGATTAACACCCAATGCTTCAGCTTTTTGAAATTTATCTCCTGTTGCAGGTATAATTGCTCCTAATGAACCTGCTAAAGCATATCCAGCGGCGTTCGAAATAAAGAAAACCCCATATAATAATGAGGCAAAACGTTTTGGTGCTAATTTACCAACCAATGATAAACCGATTGGCGACAAACATAACTCTCCCATTGTTTGAATTAAGTACAACAACATTAACCATTTAATAGCTAATAAACCTGAATTACCAAGGTCTTTAACATTATGAGCTATGATAAAATAACTAATTGCTATTAAAGCTAATCCTATTGCTTGTTTTAATGGAGAAACAGGCTCTTTACCTTTAGCTCTTAACTTATCCCAAAGTAAACTGAAAGGTAACGCCAACATTACTACGAAAATTCCATTGAAAATTTGCACCATTGAAGGTGGCATATTCCATCCAAATATATTTCTATCAGTTTGATTGTCCGCAATAAAAGTTAACGAAGAACCTGCTTGTTCAAATGCAGCCCAGAAAAATATAATAAAAAACGAAACAATATAAATTACCCATATTCTTTGTCTTTCTATTTTATTTTCAGCAGAACTCATAATTAAGTATGCTAAAGCAATACCAGCAGAATAAATAAATGGATAAATAATTCCTTTGATTAATTGCCCCATAGCAACATCTGAAAATCCGAATTCACCCACTAATAAATATCTAAATACAAAGAATAATGTTGCGAAAATTGCAACCGCAGTACCTATTGCCGTTCCTGTAAACTTTGCAGTTTGTGTTTCTCCTTCTTCAAAGTCATCACTTACATTATTTTTAGGCAATCCTCCAATTGGTCTACCTTCAGGAGTCACTACATATTTATTTTTTAATATAAAAAAAGTAATGGTTCCAATTATCATTGCAATCGAGGCTGCTAAAAATCCCCATTTGAAAGCAAAAATATCTCTAACTCCTGTTTCTGCATCTTTAACATCTCCAACCCAAGGGCAAATAAATTGACCTAAGAAAGCTCCGATGTTAATCCCCATATAGAAAATTGTAAAAGCAGAATCTAATTTATTTTTTTCTTGTTTTGGGTACAAACTTCCAACCATTGAAGAAATGTTTGGTTTAAAAAATCCATTCCCAAAAATGATAATAAACAAAGCAACCCACATGAATATTTTTGCACTACTTATACTTGAATCAAAAGTTGAAGCACTTATAAATAATAAAAATTGTCCAATTGCCATAAGTGTACCACCCAACATAATACTATATCTATTTCCAATATATTTATCAGAAATAAACCCTCCTAAAAGTGGTGTTAAATAACATAATGCTAAAAATCCACCATATATAATGGCTGCATCTGCTTCTTTGATTAATAAAGAATTCACCATGAACAATGTCAAAATCGCTCGCATTCCGTAGAAATTGAAACGCTCCCACATTTCTGTTCCAAATAAAACCCAAAGTCCTTTTGGATGGCTTTGTTTTGCCGCTACTTCACTCATATAAATTAATTTTAGTTATTGGTTTATTATAATTTTTCTTTAATAAAATTCGTCATTTTTGTGTACAATTGCAGACGCGTTTTCCCGCCGTAAATTCCATGGTTTTTATCGGGATAAATAGCCCAATCGAATTGTTTATTAGCTTGAACTAATGCTTCCACCATTTTCATAGTATTTTGAACATGAACATTATCATCAGCCGTTCCATGAATTAATAAGAAATTCCCTTTTAATTTACTTACGTGATTGATTGGTGAGTTATTATCGTAACCACTAGCGTTTTCTTGTGGAGTTTGCATGTAACGTTCAGTATAAATACTATCGTAATATCTCCAAGAAGTAACCGGAGCTACAGCAATTGCCATTTTGAATACATCAGCACCTTGGAACAAACAGTTTGACGACATAAAACCACCATAACTCCAACCAAAAATTCCAATTCTAGTAGCATCCACATAATTGTATTTACCAATTACTTTAGCGGCATCAATTTGATCTTCTACTTCATATTTACCTAATTCTTTTTGCGTACATTTTTTGAAAGCCGCACCTTTAAAACCAGTTCCTCTTCCATCCACACAAGCCACAATGTAACCTTGTTGAGCTAATAGCATAAACCAATAATCATTCGCTCCATTCCAAGTATTTGCTACCTGTTGAGAACCCGGTCCTGAATATTGAAACATAAAAACTGGATATTTCTTAGTAGCATCAAAGTTTTTTGGTTTAATCATCCAAGCATTTAATTGTTGTCCTTTTTCAGTAGTTAATACAAAGAACTCTTTTGGAGTTACATCATATTTTGCTAATTTTTGCTCTACCGCTTCATTAGAAACAATAGTTTTAACAACCGCTCCCGCTTTTGAATCGTTTAAAGTATAAATTGGTGCCGAAGTTGCACTTGAATATATATTAATAAAGAATTGGAAATTTGGACTAAACGTTGCTGAATTAGTTCCTGTTTTTGAAGACAATCTTACTTTTGATTTTCCATCTACTTTAATAGCATAAACATCTCTATTAATGGAACCATTTTCAACAGACTGGTAATACACCATACCTGTTTTTTCATCAAAACCATAATAACTAGTTACTTCCCATTTTCCTGAAGTAATTTGTTTTTTTAACTTACCTGAACGATCATAATGATAAATATGATTATAACCATCTTTTTCCGATGTCCAAATAAAACTGTTATCTTTTAGAAACGTTAAATTATCGGTAACATCAACATAAGCGTTATCTTTTTCATTTAACACAATTTTTGCGATACCTGTATTAGCCTCAACAAAATGTAAGTCCAAATTATTTTGATGACGGTTCATAACTTGAACACTCAAAATAGCTGCATCATTGGTCCATTTGATTCTTGGGATATAAAAATCTTTATAATTCCCCAAGTTTATCTTTTTGGTTGTTCCTGATTTTAAATCGAAAATATGTAACGATACTAAAGCATTTTTCTCACCCGCTTTTGGATATTTGAAAACGGTTTGTGTAGGATATAATCCTTCATTGTACATATCCATTGAAAATTCAGGCACCTCGGTTTCATCAAATTTAATATATGCAATTTTATTTCCTGTAACATTCCAATCATACGCTTTTACAAAAGCAAATTCTTCCTCATATACCCAATCGGTAATACCATTAATAATTTTATTTTTTTGCCCATCATTTGTAATTTGAATTTTTACACCTGAACTTAAATCATGAACATGTAAATTATTTTCAAAAGCATATGCGATTTTTGTTCCATCAGCACTAAAAGTAGGCTCTTGAATAGCATTTGCAGTAAAACTATTTAAAGTTTTTGAAGGCATATCATAAACATAATATTGTGCGGTAAAAGAATGACGAAAAATTGGAGTTGAATTTGTAGCAATCAAAATCTTTTTTTCATTTTTGTCAAATGAATAACTATCAATTGCTTTAATTTCGGGATGATTTTTGGTATCAAAAAGAGTGCTAACTTTTTCTAAAGTTGCAAAATCATATAAATCAATTTGATAACTTTTTGTTGCTCTATCAAAATTTAACACCGTGTACTGATTGGTGTTCTTCATGGCACTCAAAGCATCCATTCCTTTGGTTCTAAAGGCGCCACCCCAAATTTCTTCTAAAGTGATTTTTTGTTGTGCAAGTATTGATACTGAGCTCAATACAAAAAACAATACGGCTAATCTTATTTTTTTCATTTTATATATTCTTAAAAGACCCCAATTTTAGTGAAAATATATGAATTAACCATAATTTTAACTGCATTTATTAAAAACGCAATAAAATCAAATTTGCTATCTTTGTTTATTATTGAATAAATTATGAGTCAAAATATAAAAGGATTTTCAAAACTTTCTAAAGAAGAAAAAATAGATTGGATAGCAAATGCTTATTTTTTAAATCCTACCGAAGCAAAGGAAAGTCTAATTAAATATTGGAATGCAGATGATAATTTGCAAAAATTGCACGACGAATTCATTGAAAACACTTTAACAAATTTCTACTTACCTTACGGAGTAGCTCCTAATTTTATTATCAACGGAAAAGGTTATACTATTCCCATGGCGATTGAGGAAAGCTCAGTAGTTGCTGCAGCATCAAAAGCCGCTAAATTTTGGGGCGAACGTGGTGGTTTTAAAACTACAATTATCAACACAGAAAAAATTGGTCAGGTACATTTTCTCTTTAATGGATCGGTCGAAAAATTAACTGCTTTTTTCAACCAAACAAAGCCACATTTTTTTTCAGACACTCATGAAATTACCAAAAACATGCAAAAGCGTGGTGGCGGTATATTAGATATAGAATTAAGAGACAAAACTTCGGAAATTGCAAATTACTTTCAATTACATGCTACTTTTAACACTAAAGATAGTATGGGTGCCAATTTCATCAACACCTGTTTAGAACAATTTGCCAAAACATTGGAAGCAAAAGCCAATGACTATGACGGATTTACTCCTGAAGAAAAAAATGTACAAATTATTATGAGTATTTTGAGTAATTATGTACCAAATTGTGTGGTTAGAGCTGAAGTTTCATGTCCAGTGGAACAACTTTCAGAATCGGCAACCATTGATGCTAATGAATTTGCTCAAAAATTTGCAACAGCTGTTAAAATAGCAGAAGTTGAACCTTACCGTGCGGTTACTCACAACAAAGGCATCATGAACGGCATTGATGCTGTGGTTTTAGCTACTGGAAACGATTTTAGAGCTGTCGAAGCAGGAATACATGCTTACGCAAGTAAATCTGGACACTATTCAAGTTTATCGCATGTTAAAATAGAAAACGGCATTTTTACTTTTTGGATGGACGTTCCTTTAGCACTAGGAACAGTCGGAGGATTAACCTCATTACATCCGTTAGTAAAATTTTCTATGGAATTATTAGGAAAACCTTCTGCTGAAGAACTTATGCAAATTGTTGCTGCCGCTGGTTTAGCACAAAATTTCGCTGCTTTGCGTTCGTTAACTACAACTGGAATTCAGCAAGGCCACATGAAAATGCATTTGATGAATATTTTAAACCAACATCAGGCAACTAAGGATGAAAAACAAAAAGTAGTAGCCTATTTTAAAGACACTACCGTAACACATAGTTTAGTAATTGATTATTTAGAGAAATTAAGAAATTAATGGAAACTCAAACGTTTTACAGCAACGGAAAACTATTACTGACGGGCGAATATGTTGTACTAGACGGTGCAAAAGCATTAGCCGTTCCTACTCGTTTTGGACAAAATTTAATTGTAAAAAAAGGAAATAATCAACAAATAAAATGGACAAGTTTTGATGTTGATAAAAGTATTTGGTTTGAAGAAATTATTACTTTCGAAGCTATAACAAGCAAATTATTGAGTAAAAATAGCGAGGGTATAAAAAACACATTAATTGAAATTTTACATCAATCCTATATTCAAAATCCTGATTTTTTAAACAAAGAAGGCTATGAAATTGAAACGCATTTAACATTTCCTCGCATTTGGGGGTTAGGAACTTCTTCCACTTTGATTAATAATATTGGACAATGGCTACAAATTGACGCCTTTGAATTATTAACCAAAAGTTTTGGCGGCAGCGGTTATGATGTAGCATGTGCACAAACAAATATGCCCATCATCTATCAATTAGAAAACGAAATTCCTCATTTTAAAGGCGTTCATTTTAATCCGCAATTTAAAGAAAACATACATTTTGTTTATTTGAATCAAAAACAAAGTAGCAAATCAGCAATTTCAAACTACATGACGCAACGTCATAAAACAGGGAAAATAATTCCAAAAATAAATACAATTACTTTTCAAGCCATTGATTGCAAAGACGGAAAAGATTTTGCTAAATTAATGGAACTTCACGAAATTATGATGAGCGATGTTTTGGAAACAAAAACCGTTAAAGAAAAATTATTTCCCGATTTTAAAGGTGTAATAAAAAGTTTAGGTGCTTGGGGAGGCGATTTTGTAATGGTACTTTCTAAAGATAATCCAAAAGCATATTTTACAGAAAAAGGCTATCCTACTGTTTTAGCCTACGAAGAAATGGTACTATAACCCTTTTTAAAACGTATTAAAAACAAAAAATCCCAACAATTGTTGGGATTTAAGTGGTACCTCCAGGGATCGAACCAGGGACACATGGATTTTCAGTCCATTGCTCTACCATCTGAGCTAAGGTACCTTTACAATTTCAAGCTGTACTGCTTGCTTATTGCGGGTGCAAATATATAACGATTTTTATATTTTCCAAAACAATTAATAAAAAAAATCAATTTGTATATTTGCAACCTCAAAAAACAAATCATGCTTTTAACAATAGATGTTGGGAATTTAAGAATTAAAGTTGCTGTATTTGAACACAATAAGCAACTCGACTTTTATGTTTTTGAAATTGAAAAGGCATTAAAAAATTTTCAAAATATTTTTGAAAAACATTCAAATCTTGAAAAAATCATACTTTCTTCGGTAGGAAAACTTGATATGGAAGTATTAAATTTCATCAAAAAAAGTTTCAACACGGAGATTATTAATCATGACTCGAAATTTCCATTTACTAATTTGTATACCACTCCTAAAACTCTAGGAATAGATCGAATGGTTTTAGCAGCTGGAGCTTCACTCCTATATCCCAATAAAAACAAATTAGTAATTGACGCAGGAACTTGTATTACTTACGATTTTGTAGATGATAAAAACAATTATTTAGGTGGAGCAATTTCTCCAGGAATAAAAATACGCTATCTTAGTTTAAACAATTATACTGCAAATTTACCGTTGTTAGACAAAAAAGAGGTCGCCTTTTTTATTGGCGACTCAACAGAAAATGCTATTCATAGCGGAATAATTAATGGGGTTTGTCATGAAATTGACGGGTTTATTTCCCAATATTCTCTTAAAAATCAAGATTTAACAATAATTTTAACAGGAGGCGATGCAGATTTTTTGGCTAAAAGATTAAAAAGCACCATATTTGCCAATTCAAATTTCTTATTAGAAAGTTTGAACTTATTATCACTATACATACATCAAAAATGATTAAAAAACTTATAGTATTTGCTAGTATTTTTGTTTCCATAACTACTTGGGGTCAAGACAACACCGCGTCACCTTATTCTTATTATGGATTAGGGGAAGTAAAATTCAAAGGAACACAAGATACTAGATCGATGGGAGGATTAGCAATAACTGGAGATAGTATTCAGTTAAGTTTAATGAATCCAGCTTCTTATTCTAAATTAAAACTTACAACTTTTGCGGTTGGAGCAACAAATTCATCAGCAAAATTTAGCACTGACACAGAAAAAGAAAAAGCACAAAGAACTAGTTTTGATTATTTAGCAATTGGACTACCTTTAGGAAAATTTGGAGTAGCATTTGGCTTAATGCCTTATTCTGCTGTTGGATATAAAAACGAAAGTACTATTGTAGATACAGACGACACAAGATATTTTAAATCCCAAGGAAATGGCTACATCAATAAAGTTTTCTTTGGAACTTCTTATGCTTTTAATGAAAAATTTAGTTTTGGAATTGATATAAATTATCACTTTGGAGACATTACTAATGAATTTACAGAAAGAATCCTAGAACCTAATTTTTCTCAATATTTAACTAGAGAAAGAAATATTACTCAACTAAATGGTATTTCATACAATTTAGGAATACTATACAATACTAAAATCAATAGCAAACTAACTTTTCACTCAAGCTTAACCTATAGCCCAGAAAGCAAATTAAGCACTGACAACTCAAGAAACATCGCCACTGTTATATACACTACATCTGGAACAGAATTATCTAGTGATGATGTAGACATAACCGTTCCAAACAAAGATTTAATTATTCCAAGTAAACTAAGTTTAGGCTTAGGTTTAGGCGAAAACAAAAAATGGTTAATTGGTTCTGAAATTACTTTTACTCAAAATAAAAATTTAGTAAATAGATTTTCTGACAACACAAATGTTTCATTTGAAAACGCTACTAGGTTTGCACTAGGCGGATACTATATTCCAAAGTATGATTCATTTTCAAGTTACCTTGAAAGAATTGTTTACAGAGCTGGCTTTAAATACGAAAATACAGGTTTAATATTAAATAATGAGAGCATTAAAGACTATGGCATGAATTTTGGTCTAGGAATACCACTAGGCTTTTCAAAAGTTGACTTAGGCTTTGAATTTGGAAAAAGAGGAACAACAACGAACAACCTAATTGAAGAAAACTATTTTAACATAAGCATTGGGTTAAACCTAAGCGCAAAATGGTTTGAAAGAAGAAAAATTGATTAATAATTATTTATAAGCAGAAAAATGAAAACAAAATTAACTTTGCTATTTATAGCCGCGGCTAGTTTTTTTGTTCAAGCTCAAAACACAGAGGCTTGTACTGAAACATTAAGTTTAATGGCAACTTCAGTTAAATCCAAAGATGCGTCAGCTTACGACCATTTAACAACTTTAAGAAAAGACTGCCCTTCTTTTCACAAAAGCATCTACTCGCAAGGTGAATTTGCGATTAAATTGAAAATTGAAAAAGCGGCTAATCCTGCGGAAAAAGAAAAATACGTTCGTGATTTATTAAAATTATACGATGAACATGACCAGTATTTCCCTAACAATGGAGCTGGAAACAAAATGAAAAAAGGACTGGCTTTATTTGAAAATAAAGTTGGAACATCGGATGAAGTTTTTCAATTATTAGATGTTGCTTTTAAAACAGATTATGCAAACTTTAAATATGCAAAGGCAATCTATGTGTATTTTGAAATCTTAGTAAACAACCATAAAGCAAACAAAGGAATTGAATTACAACAAGTATTTGATAAATATGATGATTTGACTAAGAAATTAGATGAAGAGGAAGAAGAATTGTCTAATGAAAAAGATGTTTTATTAAATAAAGAAGAAACTGGTCAAGCATTAACTGATAAGGAAAACGCTAGAAAAGCTAGACTTGAAAACAACTTAGATATTTTTGAAAACGTAAGAAACGATATGGATAACGTTATTTTAGAATTATCTACTTGCACAAAATTAATTCCTTTCTATCAAAAAGGTTTTGAACAAAACAAAACTAACGAAGAATGGTTAAAAAGAGCAACTAATCGTTTAGAAGCTAAGGAGTGTGATTCTGACCCATTGTTCTCTAAAATGTCTGAAGCGCTTTATAAACTAAACCCAAGTGCTGAAGCTGCAGAAAAATTAGGCGTTGTTGAGTATCAAAGAAAGAACATGACAAAAGCTATGGAATATTTTAACCAAGCTGCTAATTTACACACAGATAATACTAAAAAAGCTAATATTTATTATAAGATAGCAAGTTTATATAGCAAATCTAACAAGGTACAATCTCGTAACTACGCAAGAAAAGCGCTTCAAGTAAAACCATCATATGGTAAAGCTTACTTATTAATTGCTTCATTATATGGAAGTAGCATAAACGAATGTGGAAACGATCAATTTGAAAAAAGAGCAATGTATTGGTTAGCTGCTCAATATTGTAATAAAGCGGCGGCTGTTGATTCAACTATTAAAGCCAAAGCAAACAATGATGCTGCAAAATATAGAGCTGCTGCACCTTCAAAAACAGAAATTTTTCAATCTGGAAAAGCAGGACAAAGAATTGCATTTAACTGTTGGGTTGGAGAAAGTATTGTAGTTCCTAACTTATAAGATGAAATTCTTTAGTAAAAATACAATTTTAAACATGGTCACGATTTTCATCGTGACTATGTTTTTTTCATGCGAAAGCGACATCAAAAAAGTTCAACAACTTAATGAAACAAACTTTTTGCCAACGGGTGAAGCAGACACTATCAATCTAAAATATACTGATTCAGGACAAATTAAATCTATTTTAAAGAGTCCGAAAATGCTTGATTATAGCAGCATACTTAATCCTTTTACAGAATTCCCAAAAGGAATACACGTTACCCTTTTTGACAACAAAGGAAACACCACAACTATTGTTTCAGATTATGCCATTTCTTATAAAAAAACAAGTATTATTGACCTACAAGGCAATGTTACGATAAGCTCTCAAAACGGCAAAAAACTAGAAACCTCACAATTGTATTTTGACCAAAAAAACGAATGGTTTTTTACCGAAAAACAATTTAAATATACCGACGAAAATGGCGGTTATTTAGAAGGCCCTGGAGTTGATTTTAGCAAAGACTTCAAAATCTTCAACATGCAACAAAGTAGTGGAGAAGTAAACACATCCGACAAATAATTGTTTTGCATTTTCCTTTTTATTACATTTGAAAAAATTAATACATCATGTCTTATTTAAAATTTATTCAATATATCTATTTAATTTTTTCAGGTTTCTTTTTATATGATGCTTTTAAAAAATACCAAGAAGGCAAAGAACTTAATGACATACTCTTAAGTATTGTAATTGCTGCTGTTGCCCTTGGAATGTTTTTCTTTAGAAGACATTTTCACAACAAATACCAAAAAAAGTAAATCATAAATGGAATTGACCATTATTGTAATTTGTTTGTTGCTTTCGGCTTTCTTTTCAGGAATGGAAATTGCTTATGTTTCTTCTAATAAAGTATACTTATCTATAGAAAAAAGGCAGCAAAACTTTAATGCTTCAATTCTTAACAAACTTACCGAAAAACCTTCTCAATTTATTACCGCAATGCTTGTGGGTAATAACGCTGTTTTAGTAGTTTATGGTATTTACTCTGGAGATCTAATCATAAATTGGCTTGAAGGCTATTTTAATCTTACAGCATTTTTAGGCTTGTTGCTACAAACCTTAATTTCTACAGCAATTATATTAGTAACCGCTGAATTTCTTCCAAAAGTATTTTTCCAAATTTATGCAAATTCATTCATTAAATTTTTTGCAGTTCCAACCTATTTTTTTTACCAATTGTTTTTCTGGCCAACCAAATTTATTATTTGGATTTCAGATATTATTCTAAGAAAATTCTTTAAAACATCAGGAGATCAAATACAAGATTACTTCAGCAAAGTAGAATTAGGCAACTACATCACTGAACAAATGAACAATGTTTCTCAAGAGAATGAAATTGATTCTGAAATTCAAATTTTTCAAAATGCGCTTGAGTTTTCAAATTTAAAAGCGAGAGACATTATGACTCCCCGAACTGAAATAAGTGGCGTAGAAATTTTAGACTCAATAGCAGAGCTTAAAAACACTTTTATAAAAACAGGCTATTCAAAATTACTTATTTATCAGAACTCTATTGATGATATTTTGGGATATATTCATTCATTTGAATTATTTAATAAACCCAAAACAATTAAAAATATAATGATTCCTGTTGAATATATCCCAGAAACAATTTTTATTAAAGATGCGCTTGATTTACTTACAAAAAAAAGAAAAAGCATTGCTGTAGTTTTAGATGAATATGGCGGAACATCTGGCATTATCACTATAGAAGATATTATTGAACAACTTTTTGGAGAAATTGAAGACGAGCATGATTTGGAGGAAACTTTAATTGACGAAAAACTAGAAGAAAACACTTATTTATTTTCTGCTAGATTAGATGTAGAATTTCTTAATGAAAAATACAATTTACAAATTCCAGAATCTGATTCTTATTCAACATTAGGAGGGTTTGTCGTAAATTACACGAAAGAAATACCTTCAAATGAGGAAAAAATTAGGATTGAAAATTTTGAAATCATCATACATTCCGCAAGCAATAAAAAAATTGAATTGGTTCGTTTTTCTGTAAAAGAAGAAAAAAAATAAAAAAATAAAGCAAAATATGAGTTTACTATTTTATTATTAAATAGATAATTGTATTTTCGCCTTCTGAAAAAAATTAAACACAAATAAAAATGGCAGTTTTATCTAAAATTAGACAGCGTTCATTCTTCCTAATTATCATCATTGCATTAGCTTTGTTTTCATTTGTTTTGGCAGATGTTATTCAAAGTGGTACGTTTAGCGCAGGTGCTAACGATGTAGGATCTGTTAACGGAACCGATATTGAAGCACAACAATTTATGCAAAGTGTTGCAAATATTGAAAAACAAGGTCAAGGAACCAGCTCTACACAAGCCATGAATAGTGCTTGGGAACAAGAAGTTAGACGAATTATCCTTACAGAAGAATTTGATAAATTAGGATTAAAAGTTGGTAACGAACAATTAATCAACGTAATTAAACAAAATCCAAGTTTATCTCAAAATCCTCAATTTTTGAATGCTGTAGGTCAGTTTGACGAAAATAAATTTAAAGAATCTTTAAAAGGAATCAAAAACGCTCCTGACCAAACACAATGGTTACAATGGAAAGAATTTGAAAAAAATATTGAAATTTATGCTGTTGAACAAATGTATAACACGATGATTAAATCGGGTGTTTACACTACTAAAGCAGAAGGTAAATTTCAATACAAATTAGAAAATGATAAAGCAGATTTTGAGTATGTAACGGTACCTTTTTCAACTATCAATGACGACCAAGTGAAAGTTTCTGATGCCGAAATTATCGATTTCATGAAAAAATCACCAAAAAAATACAAATCAGACAATACAACTAACGTTGATTTTGTTTTAGTAGAAAACAAACCATCTAAAGAAGACGAACAAGCTATGTTGACTTCTATTGGTGATGTAAAAGTTAAATTTGATTCTGTTGCAAATGTTGGAGAATTTGTAAACGCAAATTCAGACATTAAATTTGACTCTACGTATGTTGCTAAAAAAGATTTACCAATTGAGCATCAAGAAGCATTGTTCAACTTACCTGTTGGTGCAGTTTATGGACCATATGTTGCTAACGGAAGCCAATGCATTTCTAGAATGATTGCTAGAAAAGGAAATTCAAGTGCAAAAGCTAGTCATATTTTATTAGCGTATAAAGGCGCTCCTCAATCAGCAGCAACTAGAACTAAAGAAGAAGCTCAAGCTTTAGCAAACAGCTTATTAGCACAAGCAAAAGCTAATCCAGGAAACTTTGCTATGTTAGCAATGACCAACTCTGATGATCCAGGATCAAAAAATAACGGTGGTGTATATGACAATATTACTCCTGGACAAATGGTACCAAAATTTAATGATTTTGTTTTTAACAACACGGTTGGAACAATGGGAGTTGTTGAAACTGATTATGGATTCCATGTAATTCAAGTATTAGATAAATATGAGGCTGTTTTAATGGGAACTGTAGCTCAAAAAATTCAACCTTCTGAAGCAACTATTGATGCTATTTACACAAAAGCAAGTAAGTTAGAAGCAGATGCTAATGAAAATTCTGATTTTGCTGCTTTGGCTAAAAAAGCAGGTTTAGAAGTAATTCCAGCAACTAACTTGAAAGGATTTGACGAATATGTTCAAGGTGTAGGTTCTCAAAGAGAAATTGTTAGATGGTCATTTAACGAAGATACAGAAATAGGTGATGTAAGACGTTTTGAAGTTCCTCAAGGATTTGTAATTGCAAAATTAAAAGATAAAAACACTAGTGGTTTATTACCAATTGATGTGGCAAAACAAACTGTTGAACCAATCTTAAAAAACCAGAAAAGAGCAGAAATTATCAAGAAAAAAATGAGTGGTGCTTCTTTAGAAGCAGTTGCTCAAAAGTCTGGCGCTACTGTTCAACCTGCTATTGGCGTTTCAATGAAATCACCAGTACTTCCAAATATTGGTAATGAACCAAAAGTTGTAGGTAAAGCATTTGGTTTAGCAGCTGGTAAAACTTCTGAAATTATTGAAGGTAATTCTGGAATGTTTATGGTAAGAGCTAAAGCAGTAACTAAAGCTCCAGAAGTTCCAAGTTATGCAACTTACATTACACAAGATAGAACACAAAATCAATCTTATGCAACTTCTAAAGCATACACTGCTTTAAAAGACAAAGCAGAAATTAAAGATAATAGAGCAAATTTCTAATATATCAATGTTCACACTAAAAAAAGAGACTGATTTCGCAATCAGTCTCTTTTTTTTATTTCATTTGTTTTATGGCGTAGGTTACAATTCCCCAAATAACCAATTCGTTTTCAGGTTCCATTTTTATGGGTTTATAGTTTGGATTTTCAGGCATTAAAAACACTTCCCCGTTTTCTTTTTTTATCCTTTTCACTGTAAATTCACCATCTATAAAACAAATTGCGACAGCATTATTTCGAGGTTCTAAACTTCTATCGATAACTAAAATATCGCCATCGTCAATACCCGCTCCTATCATAGAAGTTCCACTGGCCTTGGCATAAAATGTTGCTTCTTTATTTTTAATTAGCAAATGATCTAAACTTAGTTTCAACTCTTCAAAATCGGCAGCTGGCGATGGAAAACCTGCTTTAATTCCTTCTGAAATAAAAGAAATAGGAATTGGAGTATCTAAATTAGGAATGAAAAATGTTATTTTAGGTTTTACTTGCATCGCACTTCTAGTAATTCATTAAAGTTAGTAGTATATCGTTTTGATAAATAATTCTGTTTCATCTTCCAAGTACGTTTTAAATCTTGAGAGGCAAGCTTAATTTTACGTTCACCTACTTTCTCGTGATAAGCATCCATCACTTCCATTAGTTTTTGAAACTTTGGATTTTCATCATCAAATAAATGAAACTGTTTTTGATTGGCTGGGATGATTTCGGTAACAATTACACCTGCCTTTTTATAAATAGCTCCGTGCTCATATACTTCTTTCAGCATTTTTACCGCTAAATCACTAATCGAAAATACCGAATTACTTGGGAAAGCCAATGTTTGTAAACGATAAAAGCTATATTTTGCGCCATTTGCACGAAATCTATCTTTACTCAAATATAAAATTACACCATAACAGCAAGAATTTTGTTTTCGCAATTTTTCAGAACAAACACTTGCAAAAGTTACTACACGTTCCTTGAGCGCATCAAAGTCGGTGATGTCTTTTTCAAAACTACGCGTCACTGCAATATTTTTTTTGCTCTTTGGCTCCTCCATCTCCAAGACAGACTTGCCTTCTAATTCGTATTTTAAACGCATTCCTACCACTCCCATTTCTTTTCTAACAAACCATTCGTTGTGAGGTAAAATAAAGTCGTATGCGGTTAGAATTCCTTTCGCCTGCATTTTCTTCGTTAAACGAAAACCAATCCCCCAAACATCCTCAATTTTAGTCCATTTCAGAGCCTTAATTCGTTTCTCATCGGAATCGATTACATAAACACCTTGTGTGCGTTCATGAAATTTTTTAGCAATACGATTTGCTATTTTAGACAATGCTTTGGTAGGTGCCACTCCAATCCCTGTTGGAATACTTAACCATTTCATAATTCGCTTACGGATTTGCAAACCATACGCATGATAATCAGGAATATCTTGACCCGAAAAATTCAAAAAAGCTTCATCAATGCTATATACCTCAACATTAGGAGCAAAGTGTTCGAGCGTTTTCATAACGCGATGACTCAAATCACCATACAGTGCATAATTAGAAGAAAAGACATATATATTATGCTGTTTAATTAAGTCGCGAACTTTAAATTCAGGCGCACCCATGGGAATTCCTGCCATTTTAGCTTCATTACTGCGTGATATTATACAACCATCATTATTAGACAACACCACAACAGGTTTATCGTTTAAATGAGGCTGAAAAACACGTTCACACGAAACGTAAAAGTTATTACAATCGACTAAAGCATACATCTTGTAAAAATACTTTAACTTATACAAAAAGTGAATTGGTCAATTGTTAATGTTAATAAGTTATCGGATTAAAGAAAAATGAGCTTTAAAAATTTGTTTGTTAGTACTATTTTGAGGTAAATATTCCACGGTAAACCAATAATCAGTAGCTGGCAATTTTTCGCCATTATACATTCCATTCCAACCAGAACTTGCAGGAGACATTTGTTTTAAAAACTTACCATAGCGATCAAAAATAGAAATAACAGCATCTGGTTGATGGTTTAAATCCCAAATATTCCAATTTTCATTTACCCCATCATCATTTGGCGTGAAGTAATTTGGATAATTGATAATATAAATTGGTCCAATTCGTGTTGGGCTACATCCTCCTAAAATATCGTAAATATTTATATAATATTCAGCAGTAGGTAAATTTGAAAACACATTACTCGATTGATATTCCGTTACATTTCCATTAGGATAAACTAATTGATAAAGATAATCACCATATCCGCCCGTTAAATCAACTGTAATAAAAGTATTGTTTTCAAACGGAGTACTAACTGTAAAATCTGCAACAGCAGGTCCTGATTGCACTATAGTTACGGTTGTAGTATTGTAATTACAATTAGTACCAACATCTGGAGTCAATTTAATAAATTCAACGGTATAGACACCTGCTTGCGAAGCTGTATAATTGGGGCCGCTGCCCATTAAAGCTCCATTTAAATACCAATTCACAGTAAAAAAGATTGGATTTAGACCTGAACGCATTGTAAATGTTCTTAATACATCACCTGTTTGTGAATCTACACAAATAATTCCGCCAGCAATAGTAATATCTAGCAAAGGATGAACGGTAAAAGTAAATGAAATTTCATCATTACAATTTGGGTTTCCAACAGCTGAAGCATGTACATAATACGTATAAGTGCCTGGAGTGGTTATATTTAAATTTGTAATCAAATCGGCTGGATTTCCACCAGATTGAGAATAATAACCAATATTGAAAGCGGTTGTTGGTAACGTTGGCAAAACATAAGCCCCACATTCCTCGTTATCAAACACCAAACTCAGAGCAGACAAATTAGGTGTTTCAGAAACTATAACATCAAAACTATCTTCTTGCATACAGATAATTCTATCTCCATTTACTGCATACACATAAATAGTTGTAGTTGTATTTGGCGTATTGAAAACCGTTCCCGGCGGCACTGGATTTAACCCATTTGGGTCGTAAAAATAACCTATCGTATAGTTAAATGGTGTAGGAGCTACATGCGTTAATGCAGGTAACTGATAATTTTCAAATTCACAAACATTCACATTTGGATAATCTGGCAAATTAATTCCATTATAAGTAATTGTAAATGGAAGATTGATTTCGCAACCAGTAGAAGAATTAATATTATATAAATAGAACGTTTCCGTGTAATCAAATACATCCGAAGCAGAAACCAAGACTCCAGTACCCGAAGGGCCTCCTGTTTCAGTATAAACAGCTCCATTAACTGGTGCCGGAATTGAATATGGCAAACATTTAGTTTCACTTAGAACTCCATCAACAAGAGGGAACGGATTTAAAGTTATAGTAAAACTAGACTCATTAAAGCAACCATTTACATCCAAACCATTATAAATATAATAGGTTCCAGGTACTAAACGGACTCCTGTTAAATCAATAATATCTCCTGGATTCAATTGAGTTTGTCCTATAACTGTTGGTCCGCCAGATAATGTATAATACGTTCCATTCGTAAGAACTGGTAAAACAAACTCGCCACAATAAACATCACTTGTTATTGAATCTACAAGTGGTAACGAATGAATTGTGATATTGTAATTCAAATTAGAAGTACAATTGGGCTGCGTAGTAGTATTTGCATAATAATAAACTACTTGTGAAGATGTAATATTCAAAGCTGTAATTGGAGTACCTCCACCATTTGGCGCAGTAAAATAATCCCCAAACGGAACCGCTGGTAGCGAATAAACACCACAATCTGAAACCGATGTAAACACTGTTGTATCAACTAAGTCTACTTGAAATGGATTTTCTAAAGAACAATTACCTGGTATTCCCGCACTGGTAGTATGAGCTAACTGGTTATAAACATAGTAAGTTCCTGGGAAATTAGGGCCATTGACACTTATAACATCTCCCGCAAATAATGGAACTCCTGTACCACCCGATTGTGAGAAATAATTTCCATTTACCAAAGCAGGTAAAACATAACTATCACAAGTAACAACATCTGCAGGATCATCAATTAATGGTAATGGATGTATAAAAAATATAAATTGTTCATCTCTACAAAAAAGACCGTCAACTTCAGCGTAATAGTACAAGGTTTCTGTAAAACTAACTGCAGAAGTATTTACATATTCAGTTCCTGCAGGCACAACAACTCCAGTACCCATAGGACCACCCGGTTGTGTATAAAAATTCCCTATATTAAATGGTGATGAAGGCACTCTAAACGTTCCACAATGATCTAAATTAGGCTCATATTCATCTATAAAATAAGCATTAAAGGAACTTTCGTTTGTACATCCATTTACATCTGGACCTGCAAAAATATAGTACGTTCCGCTTGAATCGATAATATCTCCGGCGGTTAATTGCACTTGTCCAGGAGTTGTTGGTCCTCCCGGTAAAACATAATATGTTCCATTAACAATAGCCGGCAAAGTAAATTGACTACACTCTAAAGGATCTGGAATATCATCAACTATTGGCAACGGATTAACTGTAATTGTTACAGAAGTAACAGCAAAACAATTAGGATTTGAAACATCTTGCATGCGGATACCCACTGTTATTGTTGTGGTTCCATTAGGTATGGAAACTGAAGTTATTGGATTAGCTCCACTAGTAGCTTCAGCGATTGAATTATAATATGTGATACTATAATTACTTGCAGATTGTCCGTTTAAAACTTCACTATTTGTTGAAGCTACAAATGCATAGTTTGTAGTTAATTGACCCTCACAAACTGAAATTGGATTAGGCTGTGTTACTATCACAGGACTCGTTACTACTAAATCAAATGGATACACTGCATCACAAAAATTATTAGTAATAGTGTTAAATATTTTAACGTAGATAGTTTGACTTCCAGGACTTGGAAAAGTAGTTAAAGTTCCATTTGGAATTGGATTATTCGCTGTAATATCAGCAGGAGATTCATAATAAAACACATCATAAATCGTTGAATCTATCCCTAAAGCAACTTCATCGTTAGTAGTCAAATTGAAATTATAAGAAGCTGTACCAGTATTACAAGTCAGTAAATCCTGAGGATTATTCACTAATAAGTCTGTAAAAACAATAGTATCTGTAATCAAACAAGTTCCCTTAACAGCTTCAACTGAATACGTACCTGCATGAGTTACCGTATAAGCAGAATTTGTTTCACCAGGGATTGGACTGCCATTTTCGAACCAAGTATATGTAAATGTATTGTCTAAACTTGTATTTAATTGAACCGTATCCCCAGTACAAATAATCTGATCTGAGCCCAAATCCAATGTAGTTGTAAAACTTCCTGCTGCAATAAAAACAGCGGAATCAAAACCTGAATTTGCATAATCACCAATTGCTAATCGAATTCTATAAGGTGTATTTGGTACAACTGCAGAAGAGGCATTTATAACCACCGTTTGTCCTCGCATATTTAACGCCGAAGCAGGATTACCAACATTATATGTACCAAAAAAACTAGGATTTATAGAAGCACAATTATTATTTGGACTTAAAGGATCGTTATTACTACTATTCCTAATTGTAGTAACAGAAACAGGAGTACTTGACCCCGGAATAACAGCTAAATTATTTGAAACACCCGAAGACAAATCAGTTAATACAAAAGCGAAAACATCACTAAATTCACATTGATAAAAACCATATTCGTTTGAAGCAAATAAGAAATTAAAACTAAAACTATTTGAAAGTGGAATAAAGTCAAACTCTAAAAACTCTGCATTAACAATTGGGCTTGAACCACCGTTATTATTACTCAAATTTTGCAAAAAAGCATCGCCTGAATTGGTTACAGAACTACTCAAATTAAGACCAGTATAAGGACCTTGTGTAAAAGTAGCCACTCCATTTCTAATAATTATTCCTTCTGAAATAGGAAAAGATGAACCGTTCTGATTGAAATAGGCCACTGCTTGCGTAGATGAAACTAAAATATTAGAGACTTCAACACATGAATTTCCCAACAACAAATCAACTAATTGAGCAGGTGAATTTGTGGTGTTATCAACTGTTATAGCTTGTGAAAACAAACAATTTGAATATATAAAGGCGAATATTATTAGTAGGTATTTCAAGATTCGATTGGATTATAAATCATTGATATAAATGTAATAAAAAAAGATAAAAGCAGAATATTTTTAATTAAAAAAGTTTGAACATAATAAAATATTCAAACTTTTTTACAATATATTAACTATTTCTTAATCGTTCAGTTTCAAAACCGCCATAAATGCTTCTTGAGGAATTTCTACGTTTCCAACCTGACGCATACGTTTTTTACCTTTTTTCTGTTTTTCCAATAATTTACGTTTACGCGAAATATCTCCACCATAACATTTTGCAGTTACGTCTTTACGTAATGCTTTAATAGTTTCACGAGCAATTACTTTTGCACCAATAGCTGCTTGAATTGGAATATCAAACTGTTGTCTTGGGATTAATTCTTTTAATTTCTCACACATTTTTTTACCAATATGATAAGCATTACTTTCGTGAATTAACGCCGAAAGAGCATCAACAGGTTGTGCATTTAGCAAGACATCTAAACGAACTAATTTTGATTCACGCATTCCTATTGGGTGATAATCAAAAGAAGCATATCCTTTAGAAACTGTTTTTAAACGATCATAAAAATCAAACACAATTTCCGCTAACGGCATATCGAAATTTAATTCTACACGTTCTGTTGTTAAATACGTTTGATTGGTAATTAAACCACGTTTTTCAATACACAAACTCATAACATTACCAACAAAATCAGATTTTGTGATGATAGTTGCTTTGATATATGGTTCTTCTATTCTATCTAACTTTGATGGCTCAGGTAAATCAGAAGGATTATTTACAATTAAAATAGTATCCGGTTCTTTTTTAGTGTAGGCATGATACGAAACGTTAGGAACAGTAGTAATAACGGTCATATCAAACTCACGTTCTAAACGCTCTTGGATAATTTCCATGTGTAACATTCCTAAGAATCCACAACGGAAACCAAATCCTAATGCCGCCGAACTCTCCGCAGCAAACACTAAAGAAGCATCATTTAGCTGAAGTTTTTCCATTGAAGCGCGTAAATCTTCATAATCTTCTGTATCAACAGGGTAGATTCCGGCAAATACCATTGGTTTTACATCTTCAAAACCAGTAATCATATTGGTAGTTGGCGTTTTTGCATCTGTAATAGTATCCCCTACTTTTACCTCTTTTGCTTCTTTTATTCCAGAAACTAAATACCCAACATCCCCTGTAGAAATAACACTTTTCGGCACTTGATTTAATTTCAACGTACCTACTTCATCCGCAAAATACTCATTGCCAGTAGCCATGAATTTAATCTTTTGCCCTTTTCTAATTTCTCCATTAATAACACGGAAAATAACTTCTATTCCTCTAAACGGATTATAATGTGAATCAAAAATCAAAGCTTGTAATGGCTCATCTTTATCACCTTTAGGAGCAGGAATTTTTTCGATAATAGCTGCTAAAATATTTTCAACACCAAAACCTGTTTTACCAGAAGCGTGAATAATATCTTCTAATTTACAACCAAGCAAATCAATAATGTCATCACTAACTTCTTCTGGATTTGCACTAGGTAAATCAACTTTATTTAAAACAGGAATAATTTCCAAATCATTTTCTAAAGCCAAATACAAATTAGAAATTGTTTGTGCCTGAATACTCTGAGCCGCATCAACAATTAATAATGCCCCTTCACAAGCTGCAATTGAACGCGAAACTTCGTAAGAAAAATCCACGTGACCTGGAGTGTCAATTAAATTTAAAATATAATCTTCCCCTTTATAAGTGTACTCCATTTGGATTGCGTGACTTTTAATGGTAATACCACGTTCACGTTCCAAATCCATATTATCTAGTAATTGTGCTTTTTCTTCACGAGCTGTAACCGTTTGCGTAGCACCTAATAAACGATCCGCCAAAGTACTCTTACCATGGTCAATGTGCGCAATAATGCAAAAATTTCTTATTTTCTTCATCTTCTAATGCTATCAATTTCTGTGAAATACCAACGTATTTAATCTGCAAATATAATTGAAAGTTTTGACTTAAAAAGAACTAAAACATAAAGCGGAAAGCGGAAATCAAAAAAAGTAGTATTTTTGCAAAAAATTTTATAAAATCATGCCCAAAATAGGCAACATCATTTTACCCGACTTCCCTCTATTATTAGCTCCCATGGAAGACGTGAGTGATCCACCATTTCGTCGTTTATGCAAATTACATGGTGCTGATTTAATGTATTCTGAATTTATTTCTTCGGAAGGATTAATTCGTGATGCTATGAAAAGCAAACAAAAACTAGATATTTTTGATTACGAGCGCCCCGTAGGAATTCAAATTTTTGGCGGTGACGAAGAAGCTATGGAAATGTCGTCAAGAATTGTGGATGCTGTTCAACCTGATTTGGTAGACATCAATTTTGGTTGTCCTGTAAAAAAAGTGGTTTGTAAAGGTGCTGGAGCAGGCGTTTTAAAAGATGTAGATTTAATGGTGCGATTAACAAAAGCGGTTATTAAAGGCACTAGTTTGCCTGTTACCGTGAAAACGCGCTTAGGCTGGGATGAAAACTCTATAAATATTGATGAAGTTGCCGAACGTTTGCAAGACATTGGCGTGCAAGCCTTAACGGTTCACGCTAGAACACGTGCTCAAATGTACAAAGGACATTCGGATTGGAGTCATATTCAAAGAATTAAAGAAAACCCTAGAATTACGATGCCGATTTTTGGAAATGGCGATATTGATTCACCTGAAAAAGCATTGGAATACAAAAATAAATACGGTTTAGACGGGATGATGATTGGTCGTGCAGCGATTGGCTATCCTTGGATTTTTAACGAAATTAAACATTATTTCGCCACAGGAGAAAAATTAGCACCACCAAGCATGAATGACCGAATTGAAGCGGCAAGAAATCACCTAATTTGGAGTATCGAATGGAAAGGAGAACGTTTAGGCATCAACGAAATGCGTCGTCATTATACCAATTATTTCAAAGGCATTCACGGTTTTAAAGAATACAAACAAAAATTGGTAACCACAGATGGGATTAATCAATTATTAGATGTATTTACTGAGATTGAGCAAGTGTATGCGGATTATGTTTTTGAGGGGTAGTTTAAATGTAAGTAAACAAAAATGAAAAACATCATTGATTATCTTACTATTAAATCTACAATTAACGAGTTGTCAAAAACTAAAAATGATGCTTTAGTAGATAAGCTTCTCGACATCTTAAACAACAACAAAATTCCTAAACCTGAAAAACACAATAGAAAGGAAGAAACAGAAAACAATCATTACAAAATAGATTTATCAAAAAAACAATTAAACGATATAATTGATTTACTAATAGATTTTGAAGCTGAAAGTCTGACAATAGATGGAGAATCTACGCCATTAACAAGTCATTTCGCGTCTTTAGTTGATAAATGGTTATCTGTAAAAGTTTAATATTATGTGATTTCTCCTTATGTCAAAATGACAAAAAAAATATCATTACCCATGATAAACCCTAGAAAACACAATCTTCCCTTCTTTAATTTCCAAAACCTCAGCCACTAACATATCAGCTTCACCTGCTACTTGACGTGTGTATTCCATAAAAACTCTGTCGGTGTTGGCGGTTAATGAAGTTACTTTGTAATGTAAGGTTGGTAATCTATCAAAAGCATCTTGCCACCAAACGCGCATCGCTTCTTTTCCAATGATTAAACCATTAGTTTCAGGCTGACGAATTTTTAATTTCGGACTGAAATGTTGGGCTTCGTCGTCGTATAATTCTAGTAACTTCTCTAAGTTTTTCGTATTAAAAGCATCAAACCATTTAATGGCGATTTGTTGTAGTTGATTTGGCATAAAGTTTTAGTTAAACGCAAAGAGCGCAAAGTTTTTCGCAAAGTTCGCAAAAGGTTATTAAATAAAAAAAGACACAAAGAATAATCTATGTGTCTATATGTTTTAAAAAATACAATTAAGCATTTTTAAGGTTGATGATTTCTTGTTCCGTTAAGAATCTCCAATCACCTCTTGGTAAGTTTTTCTTAGTTAAACCAGCAAAAGTTACGCGGTCTACTTTTAAAACATCGTATTTTAAGTGTTCGAAAATTTTACGAACTACTTTTACGTTAGATGTTTTCATTTTGATTCCGATTTCACTTTTCGGTTGATCTTCGATATAAGTAATTTCTTCTACAAATACTTTGTGATCGTCAATCATTAATCCTTTTTGGATTTTTTCTAAATCTTCAAATTTTAAATTTTTATCTAACGAAACTTGATAAACTTTAGACGAACGCTGATTAGGAACTGTAAATTTTTGAACGATTTCAGTATCATTGGTAAACAACAACAAACCGGTCGTAGTCTTATCCATTCTTCCTACAGGCATTAAATTAGCTTTAGTTGCGTTTCGGACTAAATCCAACACATTTGCAGAACCTTGAGAGTCATCGCCAGCAGTTGAGAAATTTTTAGGTTTGTTTAATAAGATATATTCTTTCTTTTCTGGTGTAATATTTACTCCATCAAACTGAACCACATCGGTTAATTTAACACGGTGACCCATTTCGGTAATAACCTCACCATTTACTTTTACATTACCACTTTGAATGTAAATATCCGCATCTCTACGACTACACATTCCCGAATTAGAAATATAACGATTTAGACGAATTTCATCTGGATTAGAAGGTCTTTTTGGTGATTTTGGAGCTTTAGGAGCTTCTGGTTTGGCCGCTTCTGGTTTGGTTGCAAATTTAGAAGGTGCTTTACGAATTGGAGCATTTCCTCTTGAATTGCTATCTTTCTTGTAGCCTCCTTGTCTTGCTGAACCCGGACGGCTTTTATCATTCCCTTGACGTGACATAATTATAAACAAATTTTTGCAAAGATATAACTAATATGTTGAAACGCCTACTTTAGTTTTTTAATTACAAAAGCTGCACGAACCACTAACAAACAGACAATTAAGGCGTTAAAATTAATTTTTTTCCATGAATCAAAACCGAAGGCTCAATTAAAACAATACAAAATACACCCGCAACTATGATAAATTTCAATAAAAAATGAAGTTTTAAATATGCTGATTTTGAAGATACATTCCATAATTGGATAACAAAAAACAATAATGTTATTAAACTTAAATAAAAATATATATCCATGTAACCTACGTCGTAGATTTCAACAAGAAAATAAATAGGAATTAAAGTTGAAATTGCTAAAATTGAGATGATTGATTTTGCCATTTTATCACCAAAAACAACAGGAATTGTTTTATAATCTGTAATTAAATCGCCTTCAATATTTTCTAAATCTTTAATCAATTCTCGAATTAAAATCAATAAAAACAAAAACGTTGCATGCGCAAAAATGACTTCGTAAAAGTTTTTGTAATACATTAAAATTCCAAAGAATGGCAAAACTGCTAATACTGAAGCAGTAAAGTTTCCAATCAAAAACATTTTTTTCAACTTATGTGAATAAAACCAAATGAGAAAAATATAAGCCGAGAAAAATAAAACTGCCCTCCATGAAATGAAAAACATCAACAGAGCAACTATGAAATTAATTCCGAAATAGACTTTCAACTTGGTTTCTTGACTCACCAATCGTTCAATCATAGCTTTTTTAGGGCGATTAATTAAATCCTTTTTAGCATCGTAAAAATTATTGATGATATAACCCGAGGCAATTGTTAAAGTTGACGCAAGCACTATCAAAAATAAACGCCAATCAAGAATGATATCCAAAGCTCTCTTTTCAGGAGCCAAAATAAAAATAGCAGAAAGATATTGCGCTAGTGCAATCACCCAAATATTGTATCCTCTAATCACAGAAAAGAAGCTGAAAATTTTAGAAAGGACTAATTTGGATTTACGGGTAAGCATGAATTTTTGTTCAAAGTTTATAGTTCAAAGTTTCCTTCTAACTAAAAACATTAAAAATTATAAACTACTTCTAATTTATAGTCTTTTAAAGATTCCTTTGCTTTGTCTAAATCTTGGGTAAAACCTAGAATATATCCACCACCGCCTGAACCACATAATTTTAAATAATAGTCGTTCGTATCGATTCCTTTTTGCCACACTTGGTGAAATTCTTCTGGAATCATTGGTTTAAAGTTATTCAACACTACTTTTGACAATTGTTTGGTGTTTTCTAACAACAATTTTACATCGCCATGTAAGAAGTTTTCCACACAAGCATCGGTGTATTTTATGAATTGTGATTTTAACATCGTACGGAAACCGTTATCTTTTAAGTTTTCCATGAAAATAGAAACCATTGGAGCAGTTTCGCCCACTATTCCTGAATCAATTAAGAAAACCGCCCCTTTTCCTTGCGTGCTTTGTGTTGGTATTCCAGTTGCTTCAATATTATCTTTCGAATTGATTAGAATTGGAATACTCAAATAACTATTCAACGGATCTAAGCCTGAACTTTTTCCGTGGAAAAATGATTCCATTTGAGAAAAAATCGTTTTTAATTGCAATAATTTTTCACGCGTTAAATTTTCTAACACTGTAATTTTATCATTTGCATATTTATCGTAAATAGCCGCTACTAAAGCACCGCTACTTCCTACTCCATATCCTTGAGGAATACTTGAATCAAAATACATTCCACTGTTTACATCTTGTTGTAATACTTCCAAATTGAAAGTCACTAATTCAGGTTGTTCGGCTTGCAGCTGTTCTAAATAAACAACAAACTTTTTTAAACTTTCATTAGATTTAATAGCGCTTTCCGAAGGATTTTCATCTTTCTTTAATGCACCATTATAGAAATTATATGGAATTGAAAGTCCTTTCGAATCTTGGATAATTCCGTATTCTCCGAAAAGTAATATTTTTGAGTAAAAAAGTGGTCCTTTCATAAATTTCAGTTTTCTTTTTCAGTAAACAATGAGTAAATATACAAAATTAATTTGATTTAGCACCAATTCCAATTTGATCGCAAATATACTGACCATTTTGACAATAGCCAACTAATTCATCTTTAATAAATTGTAATGCTTTTTCGCTAACGTTTTCGGGGTACAAAACATGTACATTCGCACCAGCATCTAATGTAAAACATACCGGAATTTGAGTCTCATTTCTGAATTTCCAAATTTTATTAATGATTTCCAAAGTGTTTGGTTTCATTAAAATAAAATAAGGCATTGAAGTCATCATCATAGCATGTAAAGTCAAGGCTTCGCTTTCTACAATTTTAATAAATTCTGCTATATTTCCTGTAGATAAAATTGTTTTTATACTTGATAAATTTTCGTGCGCTTGAGCAAAACGTCTTTCGGCATAAGGATGGTGGTGCATTAAATCGTGCCCAAGCGTACTCGAAACTTGCTTTTCACCTTTATCGACTAACAAAATTGTGTCTTGATAGTTTTTAAAGTTGAAATGGATTTCTGAAAATTCCACGCCAAACAAATCTGAACTACCATTAATTTCTGCATGATTTCCCCAAACCACTACTCCTCCCTGTACACTTCTACAAGCACTTCCACTTCCTAATCTTGCCAAAAATGAAGCTTTTGAATAAAAATAGTCATCAGTAATAGTTGGATTAATAGCTTTTTCCAAACTCATAATGTTCATTGCTAAAGCTGCCATTCCAGATGCCGAAGACGCAATTCCTGAACTATGAGGAAACGTATTTTGAGTATCAATTTTAAAATGATATTCTTTCAAGAAAGGACAATATTTTTCAATTCTTTCAAAGAATTTTTGAATTTTTGGTTTAAAATCTTCTTTCGGCTTTCCTTCAAAAAGCAAATCGAAGGAAAAAGAATTATTTTCCAATTGTTTAACTACATCTAGCTTCGTAATTGTTTTACAATTGTTTAACGTAAAACTAATTGATGGATTCGCTGGAATTTGATTTTCTTTTTTGCCCCAATATTTCACTAAGGCAATATTACTAGGCGCGCTCCATTCGAAATTAGCGGACTCGATGGAACTATATGAGGTTGCAATAAAATCTTTTTCAGTAAGCATAGCTTAAAATTTTGACAAAAATACCGATTTTGATTGATTTGTTGTCTTGATATTTCGTTAATTTGCGTATAAATTTGAAAACATGAATAAATATCTTAAAATAATATATTGCGTTGCCATTTGTTTAGCGGTTGGTTATTTATCGAGCAACGTAACGCAGTCAAGCATTACCACTTGGTATCCCGAAATTAAAAAACCGAGTTTTAATCCGCCTAACTGGGTTTTTGCGCCAGTTTGGACAATGCTTTTCATTCTAATGGGAATCTCCGCTGGAATGGTTTGGAACAAATTAGAAACCAATAAAGAATTGGTTAAAAAAGGTTTATTATTCTTCACAGTTCAATTGCTTTTAAATGCTTTGTGGTCGTATTTATTTTTTGGATTGAACAATATTTTATTAGCTTTAATCGAAATTATTTTGCTTTGGTTAATTATTTATGAAACCTATCATGTTTTCAAACAAATTGACAAAAGAGCTTCATATTTATTGATTCCTTATTTAGCTTGGGTTGGATTTGCTACGATTTTAACGGGTAGTATTTTTTGGCTGAATAGATAAAAAAAGGCGACTTCAAAATTGAAATCGCCTTTTTCATAAGGTGAAAGGTTTATTTATTTCCCATTTCTTGCATTTCTTTATAAAACGTTTCTTTAAATTTTTCGTAGTTATAATCTACTTTTAAACGATCATCATTAGAAATTCTATTGTTTAATGTGTTTAACAATGCTGAATTATTTAATTCAATTGCAATATAAGTTTTGTATTTTCCTGTTGCAGTTTTTGTTAACTCTTCACAAATTGTTTTTGTTCCTGAAATAGACTGATTGATTACCTCACGACTTAATCCTTCATACTTAGCAATGTATTCTTGTTTCCCGCCTGAATTTACATCGTTAAAATAGTTATCAATGACCGCTTTTAATGTTACTTCAATTTGCCCCGCTAATTCTAAACGTGCATTACTCAATGCCATTCTTTTGGAGTTTGCTTGATCTGGACTTTCACCAACACTATTTGCTCTGAAAAAATCTTTATCAGTGAAGTATTTTGGTCCACTACATAAAACTTCTACTTTAACTTCTCCTTTTGGAGCATCTACTGGTTTTTCTTCTTTTTTACTTTTACAAGAAGCCGCACCAAGCATTAATAAACCTACTAAAATTGTATTTCTCATGTTTGTAATTTTTCTCATTATTGCATAATTATAGTTAAACACTTATTTTTGGTATCAAATTTGAAAGATTTGTCAATATTAACAAAAAAAACGACTCAAAAAAAACGTTTGTTTGTTATTTTTGTTTTAAAATTGTAATGAAACAATATTTTTTTTACAAAATACGTGCCAATTTATGAAATTTAACTTTACAACAAACCATTTAATACCCATATTGTTTTTATTCCTGTTTTCCTGCAGTGTAAAAAACTCGACTTTAAAAAAGGGAGCAGAAATGGAAAAATTAGGCAACTTCAAACAAGCCTCAGAACTTTATTTAGGGGTTTTGTATAGAAAAACGAATCTCCCTGAAATTGAAAATGCTTTAAGAAGAAGTGCACAATTGCATATTTCTGAAACTGCTTTTGCTATTGCTACAAAAAATGAAAAAGAAGACAAAGAGGGCGTTGTAAATGAATATTATAATCTAAATACTTTTGTTAACCAAGTAAACACTTTTACAAAAAATTTGGATATCGACCAGCAAACTAAAGCCATTTATAATAAAAATTTAGATCAATATTTAATTGATCAGTATGAAATAGGAATAAAATATCTATCAGAACAAAAATTCATGGAAGCGGAAAGTATTTTTAATGATATTTCCCGTTTTAATCCTAATTACAAAGACACTCCTAAACAACTTAGCATAGCAGTAAACGAGCCTGTTTATTTAAGTGGTGTTCAACTTTTTGGAGAGAAAAAATATATGCCAGCTTACGAAAAATGGAATCAAATTTACTTACGTGAAACTAATTATAAAGACGTAAAAAACAAATTACAACTAGCTTTAAATGAACGCTACAAAGAAGGAAGTTATTATTTAATGCAAGAAAACTTTAAAGAAGCTGAATTGGCTTTTGAGCAAGTAAAAAACATTAATAATAACTATTTAGATGTAAAAAACCTATATAGAGAAGCTGCGAGCGAACCTTTTTATCGCAAAGCAGTTAAAGATTTGAAAAAAGGAAAATGCAGAACGGCTTGTATAGGCTTGGATGAAATTATTCAAAGATTTGATGGTTACAAAAATACTGACGAATTAAAATCTGATGCTTTAGTATGTGCTGAATATCCAATTATTGTGGAATCGTATAGAGTAAGAAATTCAAATGGGTTTGAAAGTAATATTCAAAATGCAGTTATTGAAGATATTTTAGCAAGTAAAAATCCGTTTGTAAAAATCATCAAAGGTAGTAATGATGTTTCTTCTCCTTACTATAATATTTCAGAAACCAGTAAAAACAATTCTCAATTAAAGCTTTACATAGAAAATTCGTATACAAGAACAAATGCTAAAGCCATTTTAACCATTCATATTAATCAATATCAATTACAAGATGAACCTGTAAGAAGTTATGATGTTAATGGGTTAGAAGTAACAAAACTAAAAACACGTAATGGTGCTGATTCGCTTGTTGAAAAATCAGTAGTGTATAAAGAATATGAAAAAAGAACCTCACTACAATCAAATATTACCTATCGATTAGTTGAAATTGCAACCGGCAAAATTTTGATGCAAAAAACCATCCAAAAAAGAGATGAAAAACAAATTAGATATGCTAGAAACAATAATTCGAATTATAAATTAATCTACCCTACTCGCACAATTGCCAACCAAATTATAATAGACGAATCAAACTATAATAACTTACAAGCACTTTTTCAAACTAGCGATCAAATTAATAGTCAATCATTAGCTGACAATATTTTAACCGATTTTAGAAAACGAATTGTTTCTGAAATTTTGCTTTTTAATCCAGAAGAATAATGCTTAAATATATCGTTTTACTTACTAGTTTTATTATTTTTTTCTCATGCGGAAGTTCTAAAAACAACGCCGTAATTCCTGAAAATGCTCCAGAATGGGTATCTAAAACACCTCTAAGCAATTTCAATTATATAGGAATTGGAATGGCTCCAAAATCGTCAACTGATTACCGAGAAAAAGCACAAAAAATGGCGCTAACTGAAATTTCAAACAGTATTTCAGTTACCGTTACTAGTAATAATTCATTGAACGTTTTTCAATACGATGATACTTTTAATGAATTTTATCGAATGAATAGCATGGTTTCAAGTGCTACTTACTTGGAAGGCTATGATATTGTTGATGTTTTTGAAACCGAAAACTATTTCTATACCTATTTGACCTTATCAAAACAAAAACACCAACAATTAAGAAAAGCTAGAATAAACAAAGCATTAGAGACTTCTATTTTTAAGTTTGATTATGCAAAAAAATTGAACAATGAAAAAGATTTTTCTGAAGCAATTAAACAACAAATTTTAGCATTAGAAGATATCAGCGAGTTTTTAAATGAAGATTTACGTTACAACGATAATCAGATGGAAAAACCATACGTTAGCTTTTTAATGAATACTATTTTTACTAATTTGAACCAAATCGAAATATCGTTCCCCATAAAACAACTGAACATCAAACATGCCTCAGATGCAAAAGAAATTCGGATTCAACCTATTATGATTCAATCACATAATAAAACTTTGAGCAACATCCCAGTTTCTGTTTTATATTCATGGCTACCAGGACAAAGTTTGAATTTAGTTTCAGAAAGCAATGGCACTATTTCTTTAGTAATTCCTAGAAATTGCAGCAAAAACAATTCAGAGAAAATTACTGCTGTTTTAGACACCTATTCATTAGTAAAAAACTTAAGCCAAAATCGTGTAGTCCAAAAAATATTTGAAAATTATCAATCCAAAAAATTCGAAATAGCCATTTCAAAACAATTACCTACAATTGAATTTGATATTTATTTGATGGAGGACACTAAGAAAAATTTAAATGCGTTAGAAGATGAATTATTTCAGATTTTTTCTGCCGACTATTTCTCTTTAGCTTCAAAAAAAGCAAAAAAAGATTACACTATTACTATTGAAAGTAAAAAGATTGAGAACTTACAAGTAAATGGTAAAATTTCTACGAAACTTGAAAGTCGAATTAAAATTACCAACACCAATAATCATATTGTTTATCAAGAAACACTTCACAACATCATTGGAATTGGTTCAAGCACTGAACTTGCTGAACAAGATGCTTTACAATCGTTAGTAGATAAAATCAAGATAGTAACTTACAGCGCTATGATTCAAGCAATGTTATAGAATTAGCCACAATAAATCCGCCTGTCCATGCATTTTGGAAGTTGAATCCACCTGTAATAGCATCGATATTTAAAATTTCTCCTGCAAAATAAACATTTGGTAAAATTTTGCTTTCCATAGTTTTGAAATTCACTTCTTTTAAGTCGATTCCACCTGCGGTTACAAATTCTTCTTTGAAAGTGCTTTTTCCATTTACGTGAAATTCGCCATTTGTAAGTTGTTCAATGAACGAATGGAGATGTTTTTTATTTAGATCGGCCCATTTTAGTTCTTCCGAAATTCCAGCTGCTTTTACCAAATTTTCCCAAAGGCGTTTTGGCAATTCAAAATATGCATATTTAGCAACTAATTTTTTGGCGTTTTCTTCTTTGATGTCTTTCAACAAATCTAGCGCTTCTTCAAAAGTGGTTTCGTTTAACCAATTGACTTGAATGGCGAACTGGTATTTTTTTTCAGCTAATTCTCTTGCTCCCCAGGCCGAAAGTCTTAAAATTCCGGGTCCACTCATGCCCCAATGCGTAATTAACAAAGGTCCAGACGCTTCTAGTTTGGATTTCTTAACCTTTACTGAAGCTACTGCAGAAAGCCCCATTAAATCTTTAATTCTTGGGTCTTTAATGTTAAAAGTAAACAACGAAGGAACTGGTTCAATAATCGAGTGACCCAAATTTTGTAGTAATTCCCACATTTTCGGATTACTTCCTGAAGCCATTACAATTTTATCACAGGTAAAAACTTCTTGTGTTGTGGTTACTTTCCAATGCGAATCCGTTTTGTCCAATTCCTGAACACTATGATTAGTTAAAACATCAATTTTCAGCTTTTTTACCGCTTCTTGAAAACAATCAATTATCGTTTGTGACGAATTTGAAATAGGAAACATTCGTCCGTCTTCTTCAATTTTAAGTTCTACACCATGTTTTTCAAACCAATCTATAGTATCGCCAGAACAAAATTGATTAAATGGCCCTTTTAACTCGCGCTCGCCACGCGGATAAAATTTTACTAAATCATTTGGCACAAAACACGCATGTGTAACATTGCATCGCCCACCACCAGAAATTCGAACTTTTTCTAAAACACTTTTTCCTCTTTCAAGTATAGCTACTTTTAGGTTTGAATTCTTCTCTACAATGTTAATTGCAGTAAAAAACCCGGCAGCGCCTCCGCCAATAATAATGATGTCGTATTTTGAGTTCAATGGATTTGTTTTTGCAAATATCGGAGTTAATTTTCAATTCAAACAAAAAGTCCCGTTATTTAAAACAACAGGACTTCTCAAAAAAATAAATCAACTTTAATTTAAAATGTAATATTGCCAAGGTTGCAATTGTGTATTTAACTTGGCATCAAATATAATTTTCTTACCTGTTATAAAATCCACAAATTCTCCATTAATTGGCAAACTTGTACTTATTGTTTTATCTGATAAATTAGCTATATAAATAATTTTCTCGCCGTTTTTTTTACGCTCAAATGCTAAAATTTCTGTATCATTAGATGTTTTAATTTTTTTATAGGAGGCTGATTTTTTTCCACCATTTAAAGCGCTATTTTCGGTCTTTAATTTTCCTAATTTTCTTCTGAGTTCCCATGCTGCGCCTTTAGTTTTAGGTATTGAATCTTTTTCGAAGAATTTCAAACTATGATTCAAACTATATTCGTTTCCACTATATATTAAAGGCATTCCAGGCATCACATAGGACAATGCAGTCATTGCCTCTTCTGCTTTTGCAAGTCTACTTTTTGTAGTGCCATTCCAAGAATTTTCATCGTGATTATCAACAAAATTCATTAAAATATCATTAGTGTTATATTTTTTTTGATTGTCTAAAATAAGTTTATCCCAATCTTTCACCGAATTTTTTCCTTGAGCAATTCTATTCATTGTATGATGCGCTTCCCAACCATACGCCATATCAAACAAACCATCTTTTAATAATTCTGGCTCCCAAGCTTCCGCTAACATAAAGATATTTTTCTCTTTTCTTAATTGCGGAATTGCTTGCTGCCAATAATCTAAAGGCACATTACTTGCCACATCACAACGAAAACCATCAATATTTTCATTTTTAATCCAATGCAACATATCGGCTGTCATTTCTTTTCGCAAACCTTGATTGTCGTAATTTAAGTCGGCAACATCTGACCAACCCCAAGATTTTCCAGTTTCAGGATTGATCGGGTCTATGATTTCTCCTTTAGCATTTTTAGTGTAATATTCTGGATGATTTTTAATCCAAACATGATCCCAACCAGTGTGATTTGGCACCCAATCTAAAATTACATAAATACCATTATCGTGAGCTGTTTTTACTAAATTTCTGAAATCTTCAATTGTTCCAAACTCCGGATTTACTTTTTTGAAATCAGAAACGGCATAATAACTTCCTAAATATTTGTGTTGCTCCGCTGCCGGCATTTCTGAAGCAAATTTACTATCATCGCCTCCAGTTGCTTTTCTTTTCGTTTGTGAGATTGGAAAAATAGGCATTACCCAAATAATTTTTACACCTAATTCTTTCAATTGCGGAATGTCTTTTGTAAATGCATTAAAAGTTCCTTCAGGGGAATACTGACGGATGTTTACTTCATAAATAACTGCATTTTCCTCTACATCTGGAGAAAAATTTGCAATTTCAGTTTTTGAATTTTCTGCTGATTTTTCAGTTTCATTTTTACAACTGAATAAAGTTAAAACTGCTAATGCAGTAATGATAGTCTTTTTCATTATTTATTTTATTAATTTTCCAAACATAAATTCTAATGGAATATTGATTCTTTTTTGCCAAGAAGCTTCCGAATGATTTTCGTCTTCAAATTTTAAATTTCGAGAATCCGCAGTTGAATAACCTTTTGATTTTAAAATTTCATCCACTCGATATTCATATTTTAAATAGTACGCATCTAATGTTTGGGTTCCGTAATCAAAATATATTTTGTGGTTCTTAGCTTCGGGTAAATTCTTTTCCATGTAAGCAAAAAAGGATTCAGGTATTGGATTGTTTTCAAATTCTCTAAATCCAATCCAATGCGTTGATAAACAAGCCGCTTTTCCAAAAATAGTTGGATATTCACACAAAGCATATATTGAAATTAATCCGCCCATACTTGAACCCATAATGGCTGTGTGATTTGCCGTTGTAAAAACAGAATACTTTTTATCAATGTAAGGTTTCAATTCTTCTACAATGAACTTCAAATAGTTGTCGGAATTGATTTTACTGTCATCAAATGGAAATTGTGATTTTTTAGCTTCGATTTGAATTTTCTCTTTAAACTCTTTTGAAAGTGATTCGTAAGGTTTTTTTGGATACAAATCCATGTGGCGTAAGTTGGGAATATTCCAAATAGCAACCACAATAAATTCCTTCACCTTATTTTCTCTCATTAATTGCGAGGTAACTTCATCAACTTTCCATTCTTGTTTATTCCAAGTTTTAGTTGAATCAAACAGCATTTGGCCATCGTGCATATACAAAACATTGTATTTTTTTGATTTGGAATATTCCTTTGGCAACCAAACATCAACTGTTCGTGGTACAATATATTTAGAAGGAAAGCTATCCACTCTTTCAATATTCCCCTCAAAATTTCCTGAATTTTCAAGAGCATAGGATTTTATCTTGCTTTGAGAAAAAGCAAAACAAGAGAATAATATAAAGAATAATACTTGTTTCATTTATTTCAATTCTAAAATCATGGAAGTTTTTCCTTCAATTGATAATTCACTTTTCAAATCGATTGTTTTTCCTGAAAGAATATCATTTGCTGAAGTAAACAATTTGATATTTTCTTGAAAACGTTCTAGACTAAATTTTTGTACATCGGGAGCGTTATTAATTACTACCATAACCGTTTCCTTATCATTATGTCGGAAATACACATATACGTTATTTTCAGGAATATAGTGCGTTAATTTTCCGGTGTGAATTACGGCTTTATCTTTTCTCCAATTTAATACTTTTTTTGAAAAATCGAAAAATTTGGCTTGTTCAGCAGTTCTTCGACTGGTTAAAAAAGCATTATTTGTATCGCCTTTCCAACCACCCGGAAAATCTTGACGAATATCAGCATCTCCTTTTCCTTTGTCACCCGCCATTCCAATTTCAGAACCGTAATATAATTGAGGAATTCCTCTCATGGTTGCCATTATGGTCATTCCCAATTGGTATTTTTTGAAATCATTTTGATAAATTTGATTGAAACGACCTGTATCGTGATTCTCTAAGAAAATCAATAGATTATTTGGGTCAGCATACAAGAAATCATTTACAAAATTCTCGTAAAATTTAATCATACCATTGCTCCAATCGGCTCTGTCTTCATAAAAAACGTTTCCAAAAACATCGTGCAACGTAAAATCCATTACACTTGGTAAAGACGAATTATAACTTTGAATTTTCGCAATTGGACTATCCTTTTGCCAATACGAAATTTGTGCTTGATCGTGCATCCAAACTTCTCCTACGATATTGAAATAAGGGTATTCATCAGTAATCGCTTTTGTCCATTTTGCGATGCCTTCTTTATCGTTGTACGAATAAGTATCGACACGGAAACCATCTAAATCAGCATACTCAATCCACCAAATCGCATTCTGAATTAAATAATTCAAAACTAAAGGATTTGATTGATTTAAATCGGGCATACTTGGCACAAACCATCCATCCATACAGTATTTGGCGTCGCGTTTTGAACCATTTGTGTCATACTGCGTCGTCATGCGGTAGTTACTTTGTTTGTAACCTGGAAATTGATGAAACCAATCGTATGTTGGCATGTCTTTAAACATCCAATGTTCGGCACCCCAATGATTGGTAACATAATCTTTGATTAATTTCATATCACGTTTGTGCATTTCATCGGCTAACTTTTTGTATTCTTCATTGGTTCCGTAACGTGAATCAATTTTATACACATCAGATTGTCCGTAAGTATGATACGAATAGCCTTTGTCATTATCTTCACACATTGGCGTACTCCAAATTGCCGTTGCACCTAATTCTTTGATATAATCTAAATTATTGATGATTCCTTGAATATCGCCACCATGTCTTCCGCCTGGTAAACTTCTGTTGGCTTTTTCTTGTAATTCTGAGTATGAATCGTTGTTTGGATTTCCATTTGCAAAACGATCTGGCATTAACAAATACATTACATCGGAAGCATCAAAACTTTTACGAAGCGCCGAATTCGGTCTTCTCTTTTTAATTTCGAAATTTCTTTTGAATGATTTTTTACCATTGGTAAACGTAAATTGTAGTTCTTGTGCTTTTACATTTTTAGTATCAATTGTAACGAAAAAGTAATTTGGATTTTCGGTTTTAGTTACATTCGTAATTACAACATTGTTTGAAACAGTTACCGAATTCTGAGCAATATTCTTTCCGTAAAACAATACTTGAACTTCGGATTTATTCATGCCTTCGTACCAAAAAGGTGGTTCTATTCGGTCAATTTGTGCCGCTAGCGAAAGTGTGAATAGAGCGACAAATGAGAAAATTATTTTTTTCATAGCTTTTATTATTTAACCTCAACAATACTAATAGCATAGCCACCACCTGCTGCCGTTCTCAATTGCAATTTAGTTTTATTGGTTACCTTTTGTTTTGAAATTTTGTATGCTTGTGGATTAGTTTTATAATCCGCATCGGCAGCATCCGCATATATAGTGGCTTCGTATTTTTTTCCTTTTTCTAAGAAATCTAAAGTAATAGTGGACGTTCTAGCATTGTATCCGTTTGAATTTCCAACAAACCAATTGCTAGAATTTTTATCTTTTCGAGCGATTGTAATGAAATAACCAGGTTCTGCTTCTACATATTTTGAATTAGCCCATTCTACGGGAACATCCTTGATAAATTGGAACGCATCTAAGAAACGGTTGTAGTTTTCTGGTAAATCGGCAGCCATTTGAAGCGGCGAATACATTACCACATACAATCCTAATTGATTCGCTAATGTTGTATTGACCTGTGAATTGTTGTTTGGATTCAATTTTGCGATATCCATTTCAAAAACACCTGGAGTGTAATCCATTGGACCACCTAATAAACGTGTGAAAGGCAACAAAGTAGTATGATTCGCTTTTGAACCACCAAACGCTTGAAACTCTGTTCCACGAGCTGATTCGTTTCCAATCATGTTTGGATAAGTTCTACAAATTCCTGTAGGACGAACGGCTTCATGCGCATTAATCATGATTTTGTAATCGACTGCTTTTTCAATAACATATTGATAATGATTTAAAATCGATTGGCTGTAATGATGTTCGCCTAAAGGTAAAATATTTCCAACATAACCTGTTTTAGCCGCCTCATAACCATTGTCATTCATAAATTGAAATGCTTTATCTAAATGACGCTCATAATTTCTTGTTGAACCAGAAGTTTCGTGATGCATAATCATTTTTACGCCTTTTGATTTCGCATATTCGTGAATTCCTTTCACATTAAAATCAGGATAAGGTGATACGAAATCAAATACATAATCTTTTTCGTGACCGAACCAATCTTCCCAACCTTCGTTCCAACCTTCTACTAAAACCGCATCGAAACCATGTTTAGCAGCAAAATCGATATATTCTTTTACGTGTTTGGTATTGGCTGCGTGTTTACCGTTTGGTTTAGCTTTAGTAAAATCGGTGATTCCTAATTGTACGGATGGAATTTCATCTGTGTACGCCCAAGAGCTTTTTCCAGTAATCATTTCCCACCAAACACCGATATATTTTACAGGTTTTATCCAAGAAGTATCTTCGATTTTACATGGTTCATTTAAGTTCAATGTCATTCGAGATGCTAAAATATCACGTGCATCAGCACTTGCAATTATCGTTCTCCAAGGCGAAACACATGGTGCTTGTAAATGTCCTTTATTCCCTTTAGCATCGGGTGTTAAATGCGATTGAAAAATCAAATTTTTATCATCTAAATCCAAATGCATGCAAGAATAATTAATTAATGCAGCTTCGTGTACGTTGATATAAATTCCGTCTGCGGTTTTTAACATCAAAGACGTTTGAACTCCGGTATCTGAAAATTGTTTTTGAGAAGCATTTTCGGATACAGCACCACGGAATAACTTTCTAATTTCGGTTAATTTACTTTCCGTAAAATCATATTCTTGCGTATCGTAGTCACCCGGAATCCAGAATGCGGTGTGATCACCTGTCATAGCGAACTCGGTACGTTCTTCTTTAACTACAAAATACGTTAGGTTTTTTTGTTCTGGAAATTCGTAACGGAAACCTAAACCATCGTTGAATAATCGAAAACGAATAATAACTTGTCTTTCGGTTTCATTTTGTTTCAGTGTTAGTGCTAATTCGTTGTAATGGTTACGAATTTCGGTTTCTTCTCCCCAAACGGTTTTCCATGTTTCATCAAAGGTATTTCGAACTTCATTAATCAATTTAAAGTCATTCAATAACGACTTTTTATCTTTTTGAAGTTCTAAACCTAACTTACTTTTTTTAATGATTTCTTTGTTTTTCATTAAAAGTTGATACGTTGGTGTACCATCATTTTCTATGGCGAAAACCATTTTGAAATTTCCATTGGGTGATTTTAATTCTTGAGCATTCATCCCAAAAATTGAAAAAACCATCACAAATACTGAAACAAAATATTTTTTCATATGTTTAAATTTTATTTTTTAGCGGTAACATATGGTATCGCCTTTTTTATCATAGGTGTTTGCTTATGCAAACTTTTTGTTAATGGCGATTTCATGTTTTAATTTTTAATTAGTTGCGATTCTCCGTTTACAAACACTTCAACGTCTGAATTTCCTTCAATGCAAACGTTTGTACCTTGTTGATTCACTTCTACTTTAACAATAGCATTTCTGAAATTCACTTTAAAAGAATAGCCGTTCCATTGAGTTGGAATTTTTGGTTCAAAATGCAATTGGTTATTTCTAACGCGCATTCCACCAAATCCTTCCACAATGCTCATCCAAGTTCCCGCCATAGAAGTAATGTGTAAACCTTCTTCCACTTCTTTGTTGTAATCGTCTAAATCTAAACGTGAAGTTCTTAAATAAAATGTATATGCTTGTTCCATTCTACCCAAAACAGCTGCTTGAATGGAATGCACACAAGGTGAAAGTGAACTTTCATGCACCGTAAATGGTTCGTAAAAATCAAAATGTTTTTCTAATTGGTCTTTGGTAAAATGATCTTCGAAGAAATAGAATCCTTGTAAGGTATCGGCTTGTTTGATGTAAGGCGAACGTAAAATTCTGTCCCAAGACCATTTTTGATTAATTGGTCGTTGCGATTTATCTAAATTAGCTACCGTGATTAATTCTTTATCTAAGAAACCATCTTGTTGTAAATACACACCATGTTCTTCTGAATAAGGGAAATACATATTATCTGCGACTTTTTTCATTTCTGAAATTTCGGCTTGTGATAATTTCACTTTATTCATGATTCGCGTGTAATCCGATGTATATTCTACTTCTATTCTTTGAATTTGCTCTATCGCATAATCAATACACCATTTCGCAATATAATTAGTGTAGAAATTATTATTTACGTTGTTTTCATATTCATTTGGACCTGTAACTCCTAAAATCACATATTGATTTCTGTGGGTTGAAAAGGTCGCTCTTTGATGCCAAAAACGGGCAATTCCAATTAAAACTTCTAAGCCTTTTTCTGGAATATACGAATAATCACCTGTGAATCTGTAGTAGTTATAAATAGCAAAAGCGATGGCCCCATTTCTATGAATTTCCTCGAAAGTAATTTCCCATTCATTGTGACATTCTTCTCCGTTCATGGTTACCATTGGATACAAAGCAGCTCCATTTTTGAAACCTAATTTTTCAGCATTTTCGATGGCTTTGTCCAATTGGTTGTATCGATAGGCTAATAAATTTCGGGCAACTTGTTGGTCTTTTGTTGCCATATAAAATGGAATACAATAGGCTTCTGTGTCCCAATAAGTAGAACCTCCGTATTTTTCTCCAGTAAATCCTTTTGGACCAATATTTAATCTTGAATCTTTTCCTAAATAAGTTTGATTTAATTGGAAAATATTGAAACGAATTCCTTGTTGTGCTTTTACATCGCCATCAATGGTAATATCGCTCATTTCCCAAATTTTTCCCCAAGCTTGTTTTTGGTTTTCGGTTAATTGTGAAACACCTATTTCTAGTGCTTTGACGATGCTGTTTTTGGCACCTATAATTGTGTTTTCATGATTCATAGAAACGGTGTAACCACCCATTTTTTGAATCATAGTAGTTTGCCCTTTAGTAACGGCAACTTCATAAGAAAACTGAATTTTTTCCTTAGTTTCTTGAACGCTCACTGGCGCCACACTCAAATTTGAACCTTCCAACAAAATACTATTTTGCATAAAAGTGGTTGCTGTGAAATGCGTTTTGAAAGTTCTTGCAGTTACAAAAGCTTCATTAACCGAATGCTTTACGCTAATTGGTTCCCAAAATTTTTCTTCCCAATTGGCATCTTCGTTATGAACTCCCGCATCAACATAAGGTTTGAAAACAATTTTTGCATCTGAGTTTAAAGTCGTGATTTCGTAATTGATAACCCCTACTTCGTCCAATTCTAGCGATAAGAAACGCTGTACTTTTACAGCGATTTCGGTTCCGTTTGCTAAAGTTGCATTGAAAGAACGGTAATAAATTCCTTCTTTCATATTCAACTCACGACGGAAATTAGAAACCGATTGACATTTGGCTAAATCTAAATTTTCGCTATTGATTTCAATATCAATTCCAATCCAGTTGGGTGCGTTTAGTACTTTTGCGAAATATTCGGGATAACCGTTTTTCCACCAGCCTACTTTTGTTTTATCGGGATAGTAAATTCCAGCAATGTAGCTTCCTTGAAACGTTTTACCAGAATAGTATTCTTCAAAATTAGCGCGTTGCCCCATAGCACCGTTTCCGATACTAAATAAACTCTCAGAAGATTTAACTCGCTCTGCATCAAATCCTTCTTCAATAATCGACCAATTGTCGGGTTGTATATAATCTTGATTCATTTTTGTAATATGTCAATTAGTTAATGTGTCAATTAGTCAATTTTTCAACTAATTAATTGAGATAAAAAGGCTTCATCTATAAAGGTGAAATCTATAAAATTGTACTTTGCTTCATGTAAAACGGATGCATCTCCGATTCCTACACTTATCATGTTAGCAATATTAGCTGCCTGAATTCCGGCTACCGAATCTTCAAAAACGATAGCATTTTCATTAGTTACACCTACCAATTGCGCTGCTCTTAAAAACACTTCTGGGTCTGGTTTTGCGTTTGAAACGTCATTTCCGTCCACAATAGCATCAAAAAAGTGCATGATATTGGTTTTTTCTAAAATGGGACGCGCATTTTTACTTGCTGAACCCAAAGCAATGTATTGGTTTTTACTTTTCAGATATTCCAATACTTTTAGTACACCTGGAAGAATTTCACTTTCGTCCATGTCTACTAAATAGGAAAGGTATTCTTCATTTTTTTGAACCAACCATTGGTTTTTGTCCTCTTGAGTAGCTTGGATGTTTCCCAATTCTAAAATAATGTCTAGAGAACAAACACGGCTTACGCCTTTTAATCCTTCGTTGTGTTCGTGCGTAAATTCGATTCCTAATTGATTGGCCAATTTTTGCCACGCTAAAAAATGATATTTAGCAGTGTCAACGATTACACCATCTAGGTCGAATATGAATGCTTTTTTCATTATTTACTGTCTTTTTGATCTTTTACTTTTAACACTAATACAGCAGCCACAATAAAACTAATTCCGCTCATTACAATCGCAAAAATTGCATGGTCGTTATAGACATATTTAACTAATAGTCCACCGATTAAAGCATTAATAATTTGTGGAATTACAATAAAGAAATTAAAAATCCCCATGTAAACCCCCATTTTTTTAGGCTGAATAGAACCTGCTAGAATAGCGTAAGGCATGGCTAAAATACTTGCCCAAGCAAATCCAACCAAGACCATTGAAAAAATCAAAGATTCTTTGTTTGGCATAAAATACATTGAAATTAAACCGATTCCTCCAAGCACTAATGATAAAGCATGTGTTTTTCTACGTCCAATTTGTTTAGCAATGTAAGGCAATGCAAAAGCAACAACGGCAGAAACTGCATTATACGCCCCAAAAATAATTCCTACCCAATCTCCTGCAGACTGAAATTCTGGACTTTTAGTATCTCCAACAGATAAACCATAAATATGTTGTGCAATAGCTGGTGTTGTAAAAACCCACATTCCAAATAATCCAAACCAAGAAAAAAATTGCACCCAACTTAATTGACGCATTGTTTCGGGCATTTTAGCAAAATCCGAAAAAATATCCGATAATTTGGCTTCCTTTTCTTCTTGATTTACAGCGGCTAAATGCTCTTTTTCATCCCTAAATTGAGACAATTCATTTGGAGAATATTCTTTAGTCGTAAAAATAGTTACTAAAATAGATGCTACTAAAATTAGTGCTCCAATAACAAAAGAATAAATTAAATTTAAGGGAATAGCAGATGCTTCTGTAGGTAAATTACTTATTCCAAACCATTTATTTAAAACATAAGGCAACCATGATCCTACTACGGCACCTATACCAATTAAAGCAGTTTGAATACTGAATCCTAATGTGTGTTGGTCTGCTCTAAGATTGTCTCCTACTAAAGCACGGAAAGGTTCCATAGCTATATTAAAAGAGGCATCCATTATCATCAACATTCCTGCTCCAACCCATAAAGCGGGCATAAATGCAATGAAAATTTCGGCTTGTGGCATTAAAATCAAACCAATAGAAGCCAGAAGTGCTCCTACTAAAAAGTAAGGTTTTCTTCTTCCAAATCTAGACCAAGTGTTATCACTATAATGTCCAATTATTGGCTGTACAATTAAACCCATTAAGGGTGCAATTATCCAAAACCAAGACAGTTCATGTACATCTGCACCAAAAAGCTGAAGAATTCTACTAGCGTTAGCATTTTGTAGGGCAAAACCCATCTGTATCCCTAAGAAACCGAAACTCATGTTCCAAATTTCCCAGAAACCTAATTTACGCTTTTCCATTATCGTAATTTAAATTAAAATACGATAAGCACTTTGCTTATCAAAACTTATGTGTTTAGAAGTGAAATTATAAGCTTTGATATCACAAATATAAAAGTAAATTTTGAATAAATAATCCTATTTATTTAAAATAAAATTATCAAAAGTTTAAAAAATAAATTTATAAATTATTGATTTATAATTACTTAAATACAACTATTACGATTTCGTAGATTCTCTAATAATCAAATTAGTTTCAATAATTTCTGTTTTGTATTGTTCGTCTTCTTCATCTTCTAATTCCAAACGATCAATTAGCATTTGTGCTGCTTTTCTTCCCATTTTTATACCATTTTGACTCACGGTTGATATACTAGGTGTAGAAAATTGAGAAATAATTCCGTCTGTAAAACCAATTATTGAAATATCATCAGGAACTTTTAAATTATTTTTTGCCGCAATTTTGATAGCTGTAACTGCAAATAATTCGTTCACTGCAAAAATAGCATCACATTTTATATTTTTTATAAGGTTTTCTATTTTGACAGAACAATTATCAATATCCTCAATTTTAACAATTAAATCCTCGTTTATTTGAATGTTATTTGCAAGTAATGCTTTTTTGTATCCGTCAGTTCTTAATTTTCCTACACTAACATAATCTACTGTCGTGATTAATCCTATTTTATTAAAACCACTATTAATTAAAAACTGTACCGCATTAGAAGCGGCTTCTTGATCATCAATAATAACTTTATCACAAAAAACATCATTGGTAATTCTATCAAACATAACCACAGGCATCCCTTGGCTAATTATTTCTTGTATATGATGAAAATCCTTTTTTTGTTGGGTTTCTTTAGACAATGACATGATGAAACCATCCGTGCTTCCATTTGCTAACAACTCCATATTTATCACCTCTTTATCAAATGACTCATCTGACAAACAAACAATAACATTATAGCCATTTTCATTAGCTACTTGCTCAATTCCGCTAATTACAGTTGCAAAAAAATGATGTACAATTTCAGGAATAATAATTCCTATTGTTTTCGTTTTTTTATTTTTTAAACTTAAAGCAATGTTGTTCGGCTTGTAATTGTAAAGTTTAGCAAATGCCTGAACTTTTAATCGGGTGTCTTCACTGATTTCATGACTATCTCTTAACGATTTAGAAACTGTTGAAATAGAGACATCTAATTCTTTTGCAATCTGCTTTAGTGTAACTTTTTTTCTCATTTTGAAAAATACGAAATATTAATATGTTTTAAAAGTAGGTATTTTTTTTTAAGTATCGTAATTTTTAGATGAAATCACTAGTAAAACAATAAAGTTTTCAACACGAAAACGTTTTCGAAAGGTTTTTCACAAGTCCAAATTTTTTTTATTACAATTTTTACATAAATTTAACATTAGAAGTGAATTTATAAGCTATTAAAAACAATCTAATCTAAACAATTTGTATGAAAACACTGCAAAAAAAGCTGTTATTTTTCTTATTAATATTGCCTTTAGGTATTCTTGCACAAAGTACATTAAAAGGTACAGTGTTAGATGGGGCTAATTCTGGTCCGCTACCTGGCGCAAATATTATTGTAGAAGGATCAAAAAACGGCACTACTACTGATTTTGATGGAAAATTTACAATTTCAAACATCAAAACAGGAGATGTAATCACAATCTCTTACATTGGTTATAAAGACCAAAAAATTACTTTCAACAACCAAAACAACATTACAATTACTTTACAAGAAGATTCTAAAGAATTAAAAGATGTTTTAGTTATTGGTTATGGAACTGTTAAAAAGAAAGATGCTACTGGGTCGGTTAGCACTTTAAGTTCTAAAGATTTTAACAAAGGAACAGTTGTAACTGCTGAAAATTTATTAAATGGTAAAGTTGCTGGGGTTAGCATTAACACTGGCGGCGGGGCTCCAGGTTCTGGTGCTGAAATAAGAATTCGTGGAGGATCTTCTTTGTTAGCCTCTAATGACCCATTAATTGTAATAGATGGCTTACCTATTTCAAATTCAGGTGCTGCAGGATCAACTTCTGTGTTATCCTCAATTAACCCAAATGATATAGAAAGTTTTACCGTTTTAAAAGATGCGTCTGCAACTGCAATTTACGGTTCAAGAGCTTCTAATGGTGTCATCTTAATTACTACAAAAAAAGGTAGTAAAGAATTAAGTGTAGACTATAACTTTCAATATGGAAGTGGTAAAAAGTTCAACGATATTGATGTGTTCTCAGCACAAGATTATCGCAACTTAATTAACAACATTGGGACACCACAACAAATTGCAATGCTAGGTGATGAAAATACCGATTGGCAAGATGCAATATACAGAAGAACTGATTTTGTGGATAATAATTTATCAATTAAAGGTAATTTATTCAAAAAAATTCCAACAAGACTTTCTATTGGAAACACATATCAAGAAGGTTTGCGTTTAACAAATAACTTTAATAGAAACACAGTTTCTGTAAGTTTAAATCCAAGTTTTTTTGACAATCACTTAAAATTTAATGTGAATGCTAATTACACAAATCAAAAAAACAGATTTGCTGACGGAGTTGAAGGTGCGGCTATAAGATTTGACCCAACTCAACCTATATATGACGCTTCAAATCCAAGCGGTTTCTTTGAATATATTACTGGATACAATAATGGTAATGCAGTCTATGCAAATCCATCTATAGCAAATCCAGTAGCTCAATTATTACAAACAATGGATCGTGGAATTAATAATCGTTTTTATGGTAATTTCCAATTAGATTATAAATTTCATTTCTTACCAGAATTAAGAGCTGTTGTAAATTTAGGTTATGATAACAATGATGGATCTAGAACCGTAAGTCGTTCAAGATTTGCTAGATCAGGATTTTTAAATAACAATATTTCCGCAGGTACAAATTACAACGAATCTAATACTAGAATTAACAAATCATTAGATTCTTATTTTGTTTATAATAAAACTATTGGAGATTTTAATATTGAAGCAACTACTGGTTATGCGTACCAAAAATTTGAAAACAGCGGTTTAACTGGATTTAACTCTACAGATGCAACAGCTCAACAAAGATCTTATGTAGACAATGATGTTGTTTTAATTGGTTTCTTCGGAAGAGGTAATATTAACTTTAAAGACAAGTATTTATTTACATTTACTTACAGAAGAGACGGAACATCTCGTTTTGGATCTGAAAACAGATGGGGTAACTTCCCTGCAGCAGCTTTTGCTTGGAAAGTTAAAGAAGATTTTTTCAAAAACTCAACGCTTGTATCTGATTTAAAACTTCGCTTAGGCTGGGGTGTAACAGGTCAACAAGAAATTGGAGAATCTTTATTCTACAGACAATTATATAATATTGGAAATGGAAATTCTCAATATACATTTGGAAACACTTCTGTTAATGTTGCTGTACCAAGTGCATATGGGCCTATAAAATGGGAAGAAACAACCACTTATAATGCTGGATTTGATTTTGGAATTAAAGACAATAGATTGTCAGGAAGTTTAGACTTTTTCTATAAAAAATCTAATGACTTATTCCAAATTGGTCCTTTTGCAGACGGAGGTAATTATACAAACCAAGGCCCACAAAATGTGGGAGATATGAGCACAAAAGGTATCGAGTTTAGTATAAACTACAGTGTTATCAAAAACGAAAACACAAACTGGGATATTAACTTTAATGCTACAAAATTTGAAAGAAGAATTGACAAAATAGCTTCAGGCATTCCAATTTACACGGGTACTTCAGGCGCAGGTACTGGGGGAACATCTCAAATTTTAGCTGAAGGATTTACCCCTAATTCTTTTTATGTTTACAAACAATTATACAGTGCAGATGGATCTCCAATTGAAGGCGCGTTTGCTGACTTAAATGGAGATGGAATAACAACTGGTGAAGACCGTTATATATACAAAAACCCAGATCCAGACGTATTACTAGGATTTTCTTCAACTTTCCGATATAAAAACCTTGATTTTGGTTTTAATTTAAGAGCAAGTATTGGAAATCGTATTTTAAATACTATTAAATCAACCGGTTCTTATTATTCACAATTACAAAACGGACAATTACAAAACGTTTCAACAAATGTTTTGAATACTAATTTTGAATTCCAAAATGGTGAAAATGTATTGTCTGACATGTATGTTGAAAATGGATCATTCCTAAGAATGGATTACGCAACAATTGGATATACTTTCCCTAAATGGTTAGACGGAAAAGCTTCGTTGCGCCTATTTACAGGATTACAAAATCCATTTATAATTACTAAATATTCAGGTCTTGACCCAGAAATTAATGGGGGTATAGATGCTACAATTTATCCAAGACAAAAACAAGTTTTGTTTGGAGCTAATGTTAAATTCTAAAAAAAATAGATATGAAAAAAATTAAATCAACCTTATTAGCGGTTGTTGGCTTGAGCTTATTTCTTCAGTCATGTGTTAACGATTTGGATGTAGTTCCAGAAGGCGAAACACAATTATCTGTTGAGGAATTTTACGCACAGCCTGGATCGTATAAACAAGCCTTAGGAGGGGTTTATGGAAACCTATCTCTAACAGGTACTAATGGAGCAGAATCATCAAATATTGGTGGTATTGATGCAGGTACAAGCCAATATGGACGTGTATTGTGGTATTTACAAAACCTATCTACAGATGAAGTTATTTGGAGTTATGAAAATGACCCTGGAACAAGAGAAATCCAAAGAAACATTTGGAGCGCTTCCAATCCAATTATAAGAGGTATGTTTAGCCGTGCTACTTATCAAGTTGCATTAGTTAATGAATACTTAAGACAAACTGAGCCATCTGTATTAAGCGGAAGAGGTGTAACAGATCCTCAAACATTAAATGACATTGAATTATATAGAAAAGAAGCACGAGTTTTAAGAGCTCTAGCATACTATCATTTAATGGATTTATTTGGAAAAGCACCATTTGTAACAGAAAATGATGCAATTGGAACTGCAGGTCCTGAGTACAATAGACAGCAGTTATTTACCTATATTGAAAATGAGTTAAATGATGTTTTACCTGACTTAAAAGCAGCAAGAACTAATGAATACGGACGATTAGACAAAACTTTTGCTAATATGATTTTAGCAAAAATGTATCTTAATGCTGAAGTATATATTGGACAAGCAAAAAATCAGGAATGTATGGATAAATGTGCTGAAATTATAGCTTCCGGTTACACATTAAATACAAATTACTTGAATAATTTCAAAGCGGATAACCATACTTCTCCAGAAATGATTTTTTCACTTCAATCAAATGGTGAAGTTACTCAAAACTATGGACCAACAACTGTAATTATTAACGGACAAGTTGGTTCTATTGAAGGAAACGGAGCTCAATTTGGAGTTGGTGGATGGGGTGGTGCCCTAAGACTAAGAAAACAATTTGTTCAAAAATTTAATGGTTCAGAATTCAATAACGATTCAAGAAAAACTATTATTTCTGGAACAAGAGATATTGAAATTACAGATGTTGCTAATCGTGACCAAGGTTATATCTTAGGTAAATTCTCAAATATATCATCTACAGGTATTGCAGGAATTAGCACAACATTTGTAGAAACCGACTTCCCATTATTCCGTTATGCTGATGTATTATTAATGTATGCAGAAGCGCAAATTAAAAAAGATGGAAGCGCAAATAATACTTCATTAGGATATATCAACAATCTTAGAACTAGAGCAAACAATGGCTCAATAGCAAGTAATATTTCTTTATCATCTTTAACCTTAGATTTTATCTTAGATGAAAGGTCAAGAGAACTGCATTGGGAAGGGCACAGAAGACAAGACTTAATTCGTTTTAATAAATATACAGGAGGAAGTTATAATTGGGCTTGGAAAGGAAATGGAACAAACGGTATTGCTTTAAGCAATCATTTAAAACTTTACCCAATTCCTGAAGCGGCTCTTGCTTCAAATCGTAATTTAACACAAAATATTGGTTATTAATAAAAATTAAAATTATGAAAAATATACTTAGAAACTTTTTAGCAATATCGGCTTTATCATTTGCTTTTATTTCATGTGAAGATGAACAAGATTTAATGTTCTTAACTCCAGAGGGATCATTTGAAATTCTTACACCAACATCAGGAGATGAAGTAACATTAAATGCTACAACTCCTTTAAACCCTGGACTAACAATGTCTTGGGAAGATGCTAATTATGGGACAACTCCAACAGAAATTACTTATGAAGTTGAAATCGATAAAACAGGAGATGAATTTGATTCTCCATTAGTAGTAACTAGCACTACAAACACTTACATAACAATCACGTCAGACGTATTAAATAGTTCAGTGGTTGCTGTTGGTTTAACGCCATTCACACAAGGTTCAATTGACATTAGAGTTAAATCTACTGTTGGTTCACAAAGTAGTGAAGTTCAATATTCAAACGTTATTAATTATTTAGTAACTCCATATTCTACAGAATTACCTAAACTTGCTGTTCCAGGAAACCACCAAGGTTGGAACCCTCCAACAGCACCAAGAATTGCTTCTTCAGCATTTGGAGAAACAGATTATGAAGGGTATGTTTGGTTAAATGGTGGCTTTAAATTTGTTGCACCAGATGCAAGTGGAAATTTCAATTGGGGTAATACTGACTATGGTGATGATGGATCGTTTTCTGGTGTATTAGTTGCAACAGGAGAGACTGACTGTACTGCATCAGCAGGATATTACAGAGTAAAAGCAGACCCAACAGCTGGAACTTGGTCTGCTGCTCCAGTAAGTTGGGGAATCATTGGAGCTGCTACACCAACTGGATGGGGTTCTGATACTGATTTAATATACAACCCAACTACTAAAAAATTAGAAATTGCAAGTATCGCTTTAGTACCTGGAGCATTCAAGTTTAGAGGAAACAATGCTTGGAGCAATGGATTTGATTTAGGAACAGTAAATGCAGATGGCTACTTGATAGATGGTGGCGATTTAACTTTTTCTGGAGCAGCTGGAAATTACAAAGTAATATTAGACCTTTCTAATCCAAGAAGATATACTTACGAGTTAATTGCTCTTTAAAATAAATTAAATTATTAAAAAGGCTGTCCTAATTGACAGCCTTTTTTTTAAAAATAACAAGCTATGAAAAACCAAATTTTAGTCCTATTAACACTATTCACTGGATTATTTATAAATGCACAAGTTACCATTACACCAAGTAGTTTTAATGTAACTGACCAAATAACAATAACTGTTTCAACAGCTCCGCAATCCTGTAATCAAATGGGAGTTACTCCAGCTAAAGTATATATGCATGCAGGAATTGGAAACGACACAAATGCTTTTGGTTTCTCTGTAATAGGAAACTGGGGACAAGACGACTCTATCGGATTAATGACCAATAATGGTAATGGTACTTGGAGTATAACTCTAACACCAAGCACCTATTTTGGTTTAAATGGAACTCAACAAGCGAATGCCACTAAATTAGGTATGGTTTTCAGAAATGCTAATGGTAGCGAAACTTTAAAACTAGCTCCATCATGTGGTGACTTCATTTTCAATGTAGGTACTTTTCAAGTTAACTTAACTGCACCGGTAAATAACAGCAGTACAATTATCAATTCAGGAGGTAACCTAACAATTTCAGCTAACAATACAGGAGGTAATGCAAGCTATAATTTAAAAGCAAATGGAACTAGTATTAATACAAGTTCAACATCTAATTATGCTTTTAATCACACAAATATTACATCAAATACTAGTTACGAATTAGAGGTTACTATTGGTGCTTCAACAATAACCAGAAGATTTTCGGTAATTGTAAATCCAGGGAGTACAACTCAAGCAATACCAAGCGGTTTAGTAAATGGAATTAATTACAACATAACTGACAATACTAAAGCAACACTTGTTCTAGAAGCTCCTGGAAAAGATTTTGTTTATGTAGCCGGTAGCTTTAACAACTATACCCCTGACACCACTTTCGCAATGAAGAAAGATCCAAGTTCTAGTAAATTTTGGTTAGAACTTACCGGATTAACTCCTGGGGCAAACAACACTTATCAATATTGGGTAGTTGATCAAACTCCTATTGCTAACTCACCTTCGTTAGTAAAAGCTGCCGATCCTTGCTCTACAATGATTTTGTCTCCTTATGACGACCAATGGATTCCTAATACTACATTCCCTAATAGACCTGCATATCCTGCTGGACAAGAACGCGAGGTAACTTGGTTTAAGACAGGCACAACTCCATACAATTGGCAAGTAACCAATTTTACAAAACCAAACAAAGATAAATTGATTATTTATGAGTTATTAATTCGCGATTTTGATTCAAATAGAAACTATCAAGATGTAATTAATAGAATTCAATATTTTAAAGATTTAGGAATAAACGCCATTCAATTAATGCCTATAATGGAATTTGAAGGAAATGAAAGTTGGGGATACAATACCGCTTTTCATATGGCTTTAGATAAGTTTTATGGAACACCAGAAAAGTTAAAAGAATTAGTCGATTTATGTCACCAAAATGGCATTGCAGTAATACTTGACATTGCCTTTAATCATGCTTTCGGAAGAAATCCAATGATTAGAATGTGGATGAATGATCCAGATGGTGATGGTTGGGGTGGTCCTGCAAGTGACAATCCTTATTTTAATACAACAGCAAGACATAGTTATAGCGTGGGTGACGATTTTAACCACTCCTCTACTTTAACCAAAAATTATGTAAAGCAAACCGTAAAACACTGGATTGAAGAATACAAAATAGATGGTTTTAGATGGGATTTAACAAAAGGGTTTACACAAAACTGTAGTGGTGGAGACGATGCGTGTACGAATGCTTATCAGCAAGACCGTGTAGATGTGTTAAAAGAATACGCCGATTATTGTTGGTCATTAGATAATAACCATTATGTGATTTTTGAACATTTAGGAACAGATGGAGAAGAACAACAATGGGCTAACTATAGATTTGGTGAAGGTAAGGGAATTATGATGTGGGGAGAAATGTATACTCAATACAAAGAACTAGCAATGGGTTATGCAACACAAAACATTTCTAGAATGTCACACACAAGTCGTGGTTTTACAGGAAAAAGACTTATTGGTTACCCAGAAAGTCATGATAAAGATAGAATGATGTATGAAGCTATAACCTATGGAAATGGTGGTGGAGCTTTTCCTGTTAATGGAAATTTAACCAACGCATTAAATAGAATGGGGGCAATTGGCGCAACAAGTATTTTAGTGCCGGGTCCAAAAATGATATGGCACTTTGGAGAACTTGGCAACAATCAATCTATTTACACTTGTGCTAATGGAACTGTTAATGATGAAGGTACATTTTATCCTGGCGATTGTAAGCTTGATACAAAAGAACAAGTCCAATGGACAGGAAATTGGTTGGCTGACGCAAGAAGAACTTCAATTTTAAGGGATTGGTCTAAACTTATTAAACTCAAAACATCGGAACCTGTTTTCATGGGTGATCATGCAATTAGTCCAGATGTAAATAACGTGAAACAACGTATTTATATTTATGACAATACAATTGCAACAACGCAATTAAGAAATGTGGTGGTATTAGCAAACTTTTCGGTGGCAAATTTAACTATCAATCCAAGTTTCCCAACAGATGTTTATACTTACCCTATGACATGGTATGATTTGATGAATAATAATGCTCCTGTTGTTATTAATAATCCAACAGATGTTATAAGTGTTAATTCTGGAAGATTTAGAGTGTTTGGAAACAAGCCAGCGACTTTATCATCGGATGATTTTGAAACAATTCAAAATAACATTACTATTTATCCTAACCCTACCAAAAATAGTTTCGCTTTAACGCAAGATGCTTCTAAATTAGAAATTTATAACATTGCAGGACAATTAGTAAAAACATTTAACAATGTAATTTCAAATCAACAATTAGATAGTACAAACCTAGAAACAGGTCTCTATTTAATCAAGATAACAGATACAAATGGTATAAGCCAAACAAAAAAAATGTTAAAAGAGTAAATTTACAGTTAGTTAAAGAAAAAGCCACTTCAATTGAAGTGGCTTTTTTAATGAAATCATGTCCTACTGGGCAAAGTCTACCGACTTTGAGCTAAAATATAAATAAACCATTTAATGTTTAGTGCTGATTTTACTGTGGGAATGTGCAAGATGCATGCGATAGCGGGAAAATCCAACTCTAGCAGAGAATTATAAAAAATTTAACCATAAAAAAAGCTCCAACCTTCGTTAAAGCTTTTTGTGCGGGTAAAAGGACTCGAACCTTCACACCTTGCGGCACCAGATCCTAAGTCTGGCGTGTCTACCAATTTCACCATACCCGCGATAATTGGAGTGCAAATATAGATATTCGTATATATATATCAAACAAAAAACAAAATAATTTTACTAAAATTGATAAACAACCCCTAAGCCTAGTAATTGTTTCAATTGAATCTTTGGTCCTTTTACAACCTGAACTCCACCCTCCTCTTGTTTCGATTTTATATCATCATCATAAACAAGATGCGTTCCTATGTTTGCTTTTACATATTGGTTTACCGTTAAATCTAACTGAATTTGCCAATCTATATCAATATTCCCAAAATTATTAATATAATCTGTATATAAAGCAATTCTATTTTCAAAATTAATGTTCTCAAAAATCTCTCTCTTCCATTGATTTGTAACTAAAATACCCGTTTCATTTCTAATATTTTTACCTTCTCGTATCAAAGTCCCAAATTCATCATAAACCGCTTTTTCTACACCAAAAGCTCCTTGATTGGCTAATCTTTGATCAAAAACCATGGTTGTTTTTTGTGTTAGTGGTGATAAGTAGAAATTTAAGTTTAAATCTTTTCTAGAATATTCAGCCCCAATACCTAAAAAGGTATAAGCAGGAGCAAAAGGTCTTGAAATAGCTAAATCAACATTTGGATAAGCATAACCATTGGCAAACTGGGTGTTAAAATTAAATTTTCCCGCATAATACCAATTAGTTATGGTATCTCTTTTATAACCAAATGTTGAGTTAAAAGAAAATTGATCATCTGTCTTTCTAACCTCTTGACTTTCTTGTTTGTTAATTCCGTAACGCATAATCAATTCGTTTTTCCAATTGATATTTTCTTTTGTATACGTACGAATAAACTGGCCTTTTATTAAGCCCGAAATGGAATTATTACCACCTGCATTCCAATTCACAAAAGTAATTTGAGAAATATCTAAACCCACTTTATTTTCTTTAGACCAATACGAAATAGTATCTGGCAATTCCGTGTTAATTAATTGACCAAAATTAGATTGATAAACAAAAAATAATAATCCGAATAAAGAGATTTTTTTAAGCATACTAAAATGTATTTAATAATTGTATGAGGTTAATAACGTCTATTTTGCAAAGTTGTTGTAACTCAAAAACCGTTCCATGTTCTACAAAAGAATCGGGAACTCCGAGATGGATGATGGATTTATTTAAATTATTTGTTGCAAGAATGGCACTAATTTGTTCGCCAAAACCACCTTTAATCACGCCATCTTCAATTGTAACAATGTGGTCGTGTTCATTTATAATTGATTTAACAGCTTCTAAATCCAATGGTTTTATAAATGGAAAATGAAAATGCGAAAAGAAACTTGGATTTTCAACCTCATTTAAAGCTTTCGTTACATTATTTCCAATGGTTCCAGTAGACAAAACAGCTACTTTAATTCCTTTTTTAAGCTCTTTTATCTTTCCAATTTGAATCTTCTCAAAAGGTTGTTCCCAATTTACGTTTTCGCCTCTTCCTCTAGGATAGCGTATTGCAATCGGATGATTTAATCCTTCAGAAGCAGTAAACATAATATTTCGCAACTCAATTTCGTCTTTTGGAGCAGCTATTATCATATTTGGAATACAATTCAAATAAGCCATGTCAAAAACGCCATGATGGGTGGCGCCATCTTCACCTACCAAACCTGCTCTATCCAAACAAAAAATAACTGGTAAATTCTGCAAAGCCACATCATGAATTACTTGGTCATAGGCACGTTGTAAAAAAGTGGAATAAATATTACAAAAAACTATCATTCCTCGTGTTGCCATTCCGGCAGCTAGAGTAACAGCGTGTTGTTCAGCAATTCCAACGTCGATTGCGCGTTTTGGAAAAGTTTCCATCATATATTTCATAGAACTTCCTGATGGCATTGCTGGAGTTATTCCAATGATTTTTTCGTTTTGCTTCGCTAATTCGACTAATGTATGTCCGAAAACATCTTGAAATTTTGGAGGTAAATGCGATTCATCTTTTGGATGAATTTTTCCGGTTTCAGCATCAAATTTTCCTGGCGCATGGTATTTTACTTGGTCTTCTTCGGCCAATTGTAATCCTTTGCCTTTGGTGGTAATTACATGCAAGAATTTTGGACCTTTAACCGATTTTAATCGTTCTAATTCTGAAATCAGTTTTGGTAAATCATGTCCATCTATTGGTCCCGAATAATCAAAATTCAAGGATTTGATGATGTTATTTTGTTTTGGATTTTTTCCTTCTTTAACAGCTGTCAAATAATTTTTCAAAGCACCAATACTTGGATCAATTCCAATGGCGTTATCGTTCAAAATTACCAATAAATTTGCATCGGTAACACCCGCGTGATTTAATCCTTCAAAAGCCATTCCACTTGCAATGGAAGCGTCGCCAATTACTGCAATGTGATGTTTTTCAATTTCTCCGTTTAATTGAGAAGCCAAAGCCATTCCTAAAGCTGCCGAAATTGATGTTGAAGAATGCCCAACGCCAAACGTATCATAAACACTCTCACTTCGCTTTGGAAAACCTGAAATTCCGTTTAGTTCTCTATTGGTATGAAAAATGTCGCGTCTTTCTGTTAGAATTTTATGTCCGTAAGCTTGATGACCTACATCCCAAACCAATAAATCTTCTGGTGTATTGAAAACATAATGCAGTGCAATCGTTAATTCTACAACACCTAAACTTGCTCCCAAATGCCCTTCTTTTTTGGAAACAATATCAATGATAAAGTCTCTCAATTCTTTGGCTAATTGAAGCAATTGATTTTCAGGAAGTTTCCTTAAATCGATAGGATTGTTAATTTTTGAAAGCAAATTTTCCATTTCAGGACAAAAGTAAGAATTGGTTATCGTATTTTTGTACTTATGGAGAATATTTTTACCGACGAATATTTTATGAAGAAAGCCTTACTGGAAGCCGAAGTAGCTTTTGAAAAAGGCGAAATTCCTGTTGGAGCTGTTATTGTTATAGATAATAAAGTCATTGCTCGTACACATAATTTAACCGAATTGTTGCACGATGTTACCGCTCATGCCGAAATGCAAGCCATAACTAGCGCAGCCAATTTTATAGGTGGAAAATATTTGAAAGATTGTACTTTATATGTAACCTTAGAACCTTGTCAAATGTGTGCAGGCGCTTTGTACTGGTCACAAATTTCTAAAATTGTTTTTGGTGCTTCCGATGAAAATCGTGGATTTAAAAAAATGGGAACGCAATTACATCCAAAAACTCAAGTCATTTCAGGAGTTTTAGAAAAAGAATGCAGCGATTTGATGAAGGCTTTTTTTAAAAATAAAAGATAGTTTTCAAAGTGACTTAAAATTTCGTAACTTGGTATACCTTTTGATGTTGCATTAGAAAACAAACTAATTTCTAAAAAAGTTATGGAAAACAGATTAAAATCAACGTTAATTATTGGAATTTCAATAATTATCTCCGCATTTATTTTAGGTTCAGCATTTAAAAATCGTAATGAAAATTTGGATACTATTTCCGTAATTGGATTAGGAACCAAAGATTTTGTTTCAGATGAAATTTTATGGTCGGGAAGTTTTACAACTAAAAGTTTTGATATCAAAGAAGCATACAATAAAATGATTTCTGATCAAAAAATTGTTTCTGATTTCTTTTTGAATAAAGGTTTTAAGAAAGAAGAATTTACTTTTGGAGCGGTACAATTCAACAAACGTTTTAGAGAAGTTAGAACTGAAAATTCAGAAGTAGCTTACCAAACAAAATACGAACAAGTTTTTGACGGGTATGAAGCTACCCAAACGATTTCATTTTCGGCTAAAAAGAATCCAGAATTAATGAAACGAATTGAAGAAGTATCTAGTAAAACTTCTGAATTAATTAATTCAGGAATTGAATTATCTTCTAATTCTATTCAATATACGTATTCCGATTTACCAAGTTTAAAACATAGTTTGATTCAAAACGCTTCAAAAGATGCTAGTGAACGTGCTCAAAAAATTGTAAGCACTGCAGATGGAAGTTTAGGGAAATTAAAATCGGCAAGTATGGGTGTTTTTCAAATTACAGGGCAAGGTTCTACCGAAGAAGATAGCTACGGTGGTAACAATGATACCTATAGCAAAAACAAAACGGCAAGAATTACTGTTCGATTAGAGTATGAATTGGATTAAGAAATCAATAAAGAATAAATTTATGAAAAGCATAATTCTTCTAATTGGAATTGTGCTTTTTTATAATTGTTCAGCTAGAAAAAAAGATAGTAAAGGAGATAATCCAAGTGAATCTATTGAAGGAATTATTCTTGAACCAAATTTATTTCATGAAAAGCTAAACGTTGACAGTCTGTTAAATTCATACAATGATGAAATTTTACAATTAAAAGAAAATGAATTTATCTATCCATTAGATTCAATAATAGATTCTGATTCTTCAAGAGTTATAGTTATTGGGAAATTTATAAATAAAAGTGATGTATTCGCTCTTGATATTTATGGAAATTGGCAAACACAAAATATTTATTTTTATAAATATGATGATAAATGGAAAAGAATAGAATCAGACGATTACAACTGGGATGTTTTGAGTTTTAATTTTCAAAATTTCAACTTTGATGAGGATAATGAGATTTTAATTAAAGGACATTATAACATGAATGGTAACCAGCAAAATACAATTTACAAATTTGATACAAAGACAAACAAATTTATAAAATCTTGTAGTTTATTTGCGACTGAATTATCCTATGATAATAATAAAAATTTGGTTTATTATCAGTACTTTGGTAGTTGGTATATGGAAAATATTCAGACCATTTATAAATGGAAAAACAACAAGTTAATACCTGAAAAAAGTGTTGTGAAACAATACAAAAACACTTCAGAATTGAATAATGGAAAAGAATGGATTCAATATTACGAAAATCCAACTCAAGATAAAGATACTTTAGTCTTAAAATTCAAAAAAACTTACAAAGAGAAAAACAAAAAATTGTATGATTTGTGGGAGAATTTTTTTGAGCAATAAACACAAAAAACCGCTATTCTTTCGAGTAGCGGTTTTTTTTACAGGATACATCCCGGTATTATTTTACTATAATTTCGTTTCCTTCTTTGTCGAAGAAATGAAACTCTAGATACGTGTAAGCGTCACGAGGTATAATTTTCACCCATTTTTTATATTCGAAAAACCATTTCGAACGTAATGATGGAAAACCTTTAGTAAGGTATGCTGCCACAAACGGATGCACGTTAAGTACAACTTTTTTATGGTCTTTTATAATGCGTTCAAGGTCAGTTGCAATTTTGTCAACAATTAAAATAGGAGCTTCAATTTCCCCATGTTCATTATTGGGGTCTTCTTCTCTTGTCTTAATATTAACTTCTGGTCTGACTCTTTGTCTAGTTATTTGAATTAATCCAAATTTGCTAGGAGGCAAGATTTTGTGCTTGGCCTTATCGTCACTCATTTCTTCTCTTAAGAAATCATATAAAACTTTGCGGTTTTCTGGATTTTGCATATCAATGAAATCCACCACAATAATTCCGCCCATGTCTCTAAGTCTCAATTGACGAGCTATTTCAGCTGCGGCAATCATGTTAACTTCAAGTGCAGTATCTTCTTGGCTGGTTGCTTTGCTTGAACGATTTCCACTGTTAACGTCTATAACGTGTAACGCTTCAGTGTGTTCAATAATTAAATAAGCACCTTTGCTCATGGAAACTGTTTTTCCAAAAGACGTTTTTATTTGTCGTTCAATATGATATTTCTCAAAAAGAGGTGTGTCTTTAGACTGATAGTGTTTTACGATAGACACTTTATCCGGAGCTATTTCTTGCAAATACTCCTTCGTTTCTAAATACAAATCTTCGTCATCTACATGAATACAAGTAAATGTATCATTAAATACATCTCTTAATATAGATGAAGCTTTGTTTAACTCTCCTAAAACTTTGGATGGATGATGTGCAGTCTGTAAACGACGACTCATCGACATCCATCTTTCTAGAAGCGTTTGTAGATCTTTATCAAGTTCGGCTACTTTTTTGCCTTCGGCTACTGTTCGCACAATAACGCCGAATCCTTTTGGTTTAATGGATTGAACCAGTCTTTTTAGTCGATCTTTTTCTTCTCTAGATTCTATTTTTTGAGAAACAGAAACTCGGTCTGAAAAAGGAACTAAAACCACGTATCTTCCTGCTAAAGAAATCTCAGAACTAATTCTGGGACCTTTTGTAGAAATAGGTTCTTTTACCACTTGAACTAAAATCGACTGATTTGGACTTAAAATATCCATTATAGATCCGTCTTTGTTGATTTCAGCTTCAAAAGGAAAATTTTTGAGTGAATAATCTTTTAATTTACCTGCGCTTACAAGTTTAATAAATTTCATCAATGAAGGAAGGTTTGGACCTAAATCATGATAATGCAAAAAAGCATCTTTCTCATAACCTAGATTCACAAAAGCGGCATTTAAGCCAGCAACGGGTTTGCGTATTTTGGCAATAAAAATATCACCAACCGCAAAATCGCTTTGCTTTTCTTCTTCTTTGTGTAATTCAATTAGTTTTCCATCTTTTAATAAGGCAAAATCTACAGCGTCTGAACCTGATCGAATAATTAATTCTTTGTTCATGCGGTACATTTTTATCTGTTTGTGCTAGGTGTTTGATGTTTTGATGCTGGGTGATTTGTTTCATCCCTAATCTAACATCCCTAATCTAACATTTTCACAGATGGATTAAATAATAATTTTACAGGATTTTTCCCGATAATCAATGTTGAATTGATTAATTTCAATGAACTTTTTTCTAAAAAAGAAAAAGTAGTTTTAAACTACTTTTTCTTTTTATGACGGTTTGCTCTCGCTCTTTTCTTACGTTTGTGAGTTGCTACCTTATGTCTTTTTCTTTTTTTACCACTTGGCATAACATGTTGGTGTTTAGATTAATAATTTATTTTTATACTGTAACTTCTGTTTTTTCTTTAACGCTTTCTACAAACACTTTAGCAGGTTTAAATGCTGGGATGTTGTGTGCAGGGATTTTAATTGTAGTATTTTTAGAAATGTTTCTTCCTGTTTTTTCAGCTCTTGTTTTGATAATAAAACTACCAAAACCTCTTAAATAAACATTGTCACCAGTTTCTAATGAATTTTTTACTTCTTCCATAAAAGTCTCAACAGTTGCCTGAACATCTCCTTTTTCAAGCCCTAATTTTTCTGAAATTTTCGCTACGATATCTGCTTTCGTCATTTTCTTTCGTATTTAATATATTGTGTATTTTTTTGAGTTTGCAAATATAAGAATTAAAAAAACAATAAATCAATCATAATTGATTAAATTTTAATTACTAAAGATTTATTTTTGTTGCTCAATAAAAAAACATGGAATTTTCTAACTCTTTAATTCATTGGTATTTACAAAATAAGCGCGAATTACCTTGGCGAAACACCACAAATCCGTACTTAATTTGGCTATCAGAAATTATGCTTCAACAAACAAGAGTGGCACAAGGTTTACCCTATTTTTTAGCATTTACAGAAACATTTCCAACTGTTTTTGACCTAGCAAAAGCCGAAGAAGAAAAAGTTTTAAAACTTTGGCAAGGATTAGGCTATTATTCTAGAGCTCGAAATTTACACGCTACGGCAAAGTTTATTGCCAACGAATTAAATGGCGAATTTCCTGACAACTACAATGACCTTATCAAATTAAAAGGAGTTGGCGAATACACCGCTGCCGCAATTGCTTCTTTTTCATTTAACGAACCTGTAGCTGTTGTTGACGGGAATGTTTTTAGAGTTTTGAGTCGTTATTTTAATATTGATAGCGATATTTCGGATGGAAAAACTAAAAAGGAATTTCAAAATTTAGCACAAGAAGTTTTACCTAATAACAACCCTGCGCTTTTTAATCAGGCAATCATGGAGTTTGGTGCTTTACAATGTGTGCCTCAAAATCCAAATTGTAATTCTTGCATTTTTTCATCTTCTTGTGCCGCTTTACAATATAACAAGGTAACGCAATTACCTGTAAAAAGTAAAAAAACCAAGGTGACCAATAAGTTTTTTAATTATTTAGTTTTAAAAGATGTTGATGGGAATTTTATAGTTCAAAAACGAGAAGGAAAAGGAATTTGGGAAAATTTATATGAATTTCCGTTAATTGAAACCAACGAGCTAGTTTCAGAACTTGATATTATGAATCAATGTGCCGAAATGAAATTTTACAATCAAAAACCGGAAGAGATTATTATATTAAATCCACAAATTATTCAACATAAATTATCCCATCAAAATTTACATATTCGTTTTTTTCAACTAAATTTTAATGTAAAATTACCTGATTCAAAACCACTTTCCGAAATTAATAAACTTCCATTTCCTATTGTAATTCATAATTTTATGACCTCAAATTATTTTAATTCGTTATAAATTATTACTTTTGATTAACTCTTATAAATTATAAGCCATGAACGGAACATTAAATAAAGTTATACTAATAGGTCATTTAGGTGACGAAGTAAAAATGCACTACTTCGAAGGAGGTAATTGTATTGGACGTTTCCCATTAGCCACCAACGAAGTGTATATTAACAAAACCACAGGAGAGAAAATTACTTCTACTGAATGGCACAACATTGTTGTTCGAAATAAAGCAGCTGAAATCTGTGAAAAATATCTTTCTAAAGGCGATAAAATATATATCGAAGGGCGTATAAAATCACGTCAGTGGCAAGCTGAAGATGGCGCAACTAAATATACTACAGAAATTCAAGTTACTGAATTTACGTTTTTAACCACTAAGAAAGATACTGATTTAAGTAAATCATCTCTTCCAACAGGAAGTGCTCCAGATGATTTTAATGTTTAACTAAATTTATAAAATTTGGATCCTGATCCTGCCAGTTTACTTCATACGATAGATTTTGATTTCATTTTTGGAATAATTGCAACAATTATACTACTTGCTTGTTCTGCTTTTATTTCAGGCTCAGAAGTGGCGCTTTTTTCTCTGTCACAAAAAGATGTTGACGAAGTTCAAAATAAAGACTTTAACAAGGGTTTGCTTATTTCAAGATTATTAGAAAAACCAAAAAAATTACTTGCAACAATTTTGGTGGCCAATAATTTTGTTAACATTGCTATTGTTATCATTTTTTCTTCTTTTAGCGGTAGATTTTTTAACGAAATTGAATCTTCTGCTTTACGATTTACGTTTGAAGTAGTTTTAGTTACTTTCTTTATATTACTTTTTGGAGAAGTTTTACCAAAAATCTACGCCAATAGAAACAATATAGATTTTGCAATGAAAGTTGCTGTTCCCATATCTATTTTAAACAATTTATTATCGCCTATAAGTGTTCCTATGCGAAATGGAATTCACTATATTGAGAAAAAACTGAGTGTTCAAAAAGGGAATTTTTCGGTCGACCAACTTTCACAAGCTTTAGAATTAACTTCGCAATCTGACACAACGGATGGAGAACAAAAAATATTAGAAGGTATTGTAACTTTTGGAAATACAGAAGTTCGCCAAGTAATGAGTCCCAGAATTGACGTATTTGCTTTGAATATTGAGCAAGAATTTAAAGAAATAATGCCCAAAATTATTGAGAAAGGGTATTCAAGAATTCCGGTTTACAACGAAAATATTGATCAAATTGAAGGGATTTTATTTATCAAAGATTTAATTCCTTACATAGACAACAACGATTTTAATTGGGTAGAATTATTGCGCGAACCTTTCTTTGTTCCAGAAAATAAAAAACTAGATGATTTATTAAAAGATTTTCAAAGCATGAAAAGTCATTTAGCAATTGTTGTTGATGAATATGGAGGGACTTCGGGAATTATTTCTTTAGAAGATGTTTTAGAAGAAATTGTGGGTGATATTAGTGATGAATTTGACGACGAAGATTTAATTTATTCTCAAATTGACGACAACAACTATTTATTTGAAGGAAAAATTAGCTTGAAAGATTTTTATCGAATATTAGACGTAGACGAAGATGAGTTTGAAAAACAAAAAGGGGAAGCAGAAACATTAGCTGGATTCTTACTCGAAATTTCAGGAAATTTTCCAAAGAAAAGACAAAAAATAACGTTTCATAACCTTATTTTTACCATCGAAAATGTTGACAAGCGAAGAATAAAACAAATAAAAGTTACGTTATAGTATCATGATACAAAATATATTGAAATTAAGCTGTTTAGGTTTGTTTTTAGGGATGATTTCTTGTGGAGATGAAACAATACCAAAACCTAAAGGACATTTGAGTTTAGAATATCCAAAAGCAAAATATTCTAAATTGAATTCTGATTGTAAGTTTACTTTTGAAAAAAATGATTTGGCTTTAATAAAAGATAAATCATGTGCTTTCGAGATAAATTATCCAAAAATGAAAGCCACAATTTATCTAACTCATAAATCGGTTAATAATGACATTGATAAATTATTACGTGACGCTCAAACACTAACCTATAATCATGTTGTAAAAGCCGACGACATTATAGAGCAGCCTTTTATTAACGAAAAGAAAAAAGTATATGGAATGTTCTATGAAGTAGGCGGAAATGCAGCAACAAATGCTCAGTTTTACGCCACCGATAGTACAAAAAACTTTATTGTAGGAAGCGTTTATTTTTACGCAAAACCAAATTTTGATTCTATTTTACCAGCAGCACAATATCTAAAAGCAGATATGCGAAGAATTATGGAAACGCTAAAGTGGAAATAAAAAACGCCCTGATTATCTCAGGGCGTTTTTTATTACATTTTTTTCGATTCAGTTACTTTATAAGAATCACCGCCGGCAACACCTTCAATAGTTTTAGTCAACGATTCTAAAGATTGCTTTTCAGCGTCGAATTTAACAGTTGCTATTTTTGTTTCAAAATCTACAACAGCTTGTCCAACACCAGCTTGTTCTGCTAATTTATTTTCGATTGTTTTAGCACAACCCATTGCACAAGTCATTCCATCTACAGTAAAACTTGCTGTTTGCATTTTGGCTAAATCAGCCTCGGTAAAAGCTTCTTTTTTAATTTCTTCTTTAGCCACTTCTTTGTTTTCTTGTTTACAACTTGCAAAAGAAAGCATCATTAAAAGTGCTAATCCAATATTTTTTAAATGTTTCATAGTAGTAAAAGTTAAATTATTTACCTCTAAATAAAGGCATTGCAAAATTACAAAATTTCATAGTGCTATTTTAAAAATAAAGCCTGAATTTTGAAAGATAAAATTATGCTATGGAAAACAATTCAACAAAATGGTATTTATTAGTTTTTTTAGGGTGTGTTTGGGGAAGCTCGTTCATCTTAATGCAGTTAGGTTTAAAAGGCGTAAATTCAATTCAATTGGGAAGCTTACGTATTTTATTTGCTGCAATATTCTTAATTATTGTTGGATTTAAACAAATACCACAAATTCCATTATACAAATGGAAGTATATTGCCTTAACTGCTATATGCGGTACATTTATTCCCGCCTTTTTGTTTGCTTTTGCGCTTTCAAAAATTGATGGTTCTATTAGCTCAATATTAAACTCATTAACTCCTTTAAATACATTGTTAGTTGGACTCTTATTTTTTGGAATGAATGTTCATAGAACCCAAGTATTTGGAGTAATTATAGGATTTATTGGCTGCGCTCTGTTAGTATTATTTGGAAATGGAGAAAACACCACTGAAAATTATTATTACGCTATTTTAATTGTAATTGCTTCTATTTTTTATGGCGTCAATGTGAATTTGATTAAAAAATATTTGTCCGACTTAAAACCTTTAACAATAAGTACTGGGAATTTTTTAATCATGTTTTTTCCTGCTTTAATAGTCTTATATTTTACAGGATTTTTTGACATCATTCATGAACCCAAAGTTCAAACCTCATTAGGCTTTATTGCAATTTTAGGAATCATTGGTACTGGATTTTCAAATATTTTATTTTTCAAACTCATTCAATTGTCTTCACCTGTTTTTGCTTCTTCAGTAACTTATATTATCCCTGTTGTAGCATTTACTTTAGGTTCTTTATTTATGAATGAATCGCTATCATTAATTCAATTATTAGGCGCAATGATTGTCTTGGTAGGTGTATACTTTTCTAGCAAAAAATAAAAAAAGCGCTCAATTTCTTGAGCGCTCTCTATAAATTTAATCTAATTTCTTATTTGAAATCTGCATCAGTTACCCCTTCGTTAATTTTAACTTCAGTAGTAATTAATTCAATTTCAATACCAACATTCATGATTGTTTTGTAAGGGAATTTTAATCCTTTAACATCTTTATAATCTTGGTAGTAGGTAGTTTGCGTCATTTTTTGACCACCTTGCTCTAATTCTTTGGCTTCAGCTACTTTAAATCCAGTTTTTACATCATAAAAATAAGTAGATTTTCCGCTTTTAACAGCATATGCATCAACTCCATTTACGTTTTCAATACCAGCTAAAGTTACCCCTTTGTCTGTTAATAAAGCTAATTCTTTAAAAGTAGTAGCTTCAGCTTGCATATCTTTTAACTCTTGGTCTTTGAAATCTTTTCTTTGACCTTGTTGCACCATGTAAGCTTCTTTATCATTAACTACTTGTTTCATCATTGTCATTCCCATTGCTTTCATTTCAACACCTAATTTTTTAGGAGCTGTTTTTACAACTAACTCTAAAGGCGTTCCTTGAACAGTTCCAGCCGACATTACAGCTAATGTTTTTACGTTTTTAACCGCTTTATCACCACCAATAGCTTTGATATAATCATTCAATACTGTTTGAGCTGTTACTCCTGCAGGAACAGCTTTTTTAACTGCTGGTTTTTCCGTTGGATTTCCAAATTTATCAAAGTAGAAAATTGGTAATTTTTCTCTTTTGCTCATTGTTTCTAAACCTGGTAAAACATCACCAGCTTTACCAACAATAACTACTCTAGTTTTGTCAGCTAAGAAATACTTATTAGCTGCATTTTTAATATCTTCAGCTGTAACAGCATTGATGTTTTTAATATAGTTTTCATAAAAATCTTCTGGTAAACCTTGAGTTTCTTTGTTTAATGCATAACCCGCAATAGTAGAAGGTTTTTCAATTTGCATTACAAAGTTTCCAATATATTTAGCTTTTGCATTTTTTAAATCTTCTTCAGAAACTAATTCTGTTCTGATTTTTTTCAATTCGTTAAAAACTTCTACAATAGCACTATCAGTTACAACATTTCTTACAGAAGAACCTGAACGGAATTTGTTAATGTATTTTCCTGAACCTATTGAAGAGTATGCTCCGTATGTCCAGCCATGTTTTTCACGTAAGTTTAAGAATAATCTTCCTTCTCCACCGCCACCTAAAATTTGGTTCGCTAAAAGAGCTGCAAAGTATTCTTTATCTGTCATTTTTAAGTTAGATAAATTAACTAATGCGATTTCAGATTGAACAGCATTTGGTACATCAATAAAGTTAATTTGACTGTATTGAACGTCTTTAGGATCAGAATAAGTTAATTGAGGAGCAGTTGCTTTTTTCCATTTTCCAAAAAGTCTTTCAACTTCTTTTTTAACTTCTTTAAAGTTAACATCTCCTACAATTACTAAATAAGCATTTCCTGGAGCAAAATATGTGTTATAGTTTAAAACAACATCATTTAATGTAACATTATTTAATGTTTCTTCACTAGTATATTCACCTTTGTAGTGCTCTTTACCATAAGTTAAAACATTTTCAACTCTACCTGCAATAGCTGTTACACTTTTTTCTTCAGATTTTAATCCTTCAATTAATTTTTCTTTTTCTTTTTCAAATTCTTCTTGAACAAACAATGGATTTAAAGCACCATCTGCCATTAATTCTAGAATTCTTTTTGAATATCTTGACAATCCATTTGCAGAAGCACCTGAATCCCAAAAATTAATATTTGCTCCTAAAAAGTCAATTTCTTCATTGAAAGCATTTTTAGAAACCGATTGTGTTCCGTTACCAATCATTGAACTTAATAAATCAGAAACTCCTTTTTTAGTTCCTTCAGCATAAGGCGGATTATCTAACGTTAAATTGAAAGAAACTCTAGGTAATTTATGATTTTCTACCACTAAAACTTTTAAACCATTTTTAAGTACAAAACTTTGTGGCTTATTAATGTTTATTGATGGAGCTGGACCTGCTTTAGGTTGTGGTCTGTCTTGTGCTTGCATAGTCATTGTCAAAAATAAACTGGCTGCGATGTATATAAATTTTTTCATATTCTTCAAATCTTAGTTTTGAGCTTTGTCTTTAGCAGGAACATAGTCTAAAATCATTCTTTGGTTTGAGTTTAGATATTTTTTTGCTGTTTCTCTAATTTCTTCTCTTGTGATAGAACGATAAATATCAATTTCAGTGTTAATTAAGTTGATATCACCATACAACATATAATAAGTTGCTAAATTATCTGCAATTCCTTCAACAGAAGCGTTATTGCTTACATAATTACTTTCAAATTTGTTTTGAAGTTTTTGAAAATCGTTTACAGAAATTAATTCTGTTTGCATTTTTACTATTTCTTCATCAATTTCTTTTAAAATAGATTCAGTTGTATTCGTACCCATTGGTAAACCATAAATTAAATACATACCATAATCTTCTTGACTGTAATTGAATGCTCCGATTTGTAACGCCATTTTCTTGTCGTCAACAATTTTTTTGTATAATTTAGAACTTTTACCGTCTGATAAATAAGTTGAAATCATATCTAAGATTCTAGCATCACGAGATTTCATTGAAGGTGTTCTGTAAGAAGCAACCAACATTGGAATTTGAATGTTTGGATCTTCCCATGAAGCTTTGAACTCTTGAGTAATAGGTGCTTCTTCTACTTTTTGACGTGTAACTGGAGCTCCTTTAGGAATTGCACTAAAATATTTAGTAATCCATTCTTTAGCTTGCGCTTTATCAAATTGACCAGCAACAACTAAAACAGCATTATTAGGCACATAGAATTTTTTATTAAAAGCTTGGAATTCTTCTAAAGTAGCAGCATCTAAATGCTCCATTTCTCCAATAGTTGTCCATTTGTATGGATGCACTTTAAACATATTTTGTTTAACCGCTTTAATCAAGTTTCCATAAGGCTGATTATCAACACGAAGTCTTTTTTCTTCTTTAACAACTTCATTTTGTGTATCTACACCAATCTGGTTGATTACTGGATGCATCAATCGTTCAGATTCCATCCATATAGCCAATTCTAAATTATTAGAAGGGAAAACTTCATAATAATAAGTTCTGTCATCGGTAGTATTTGCATTATTGTTTCCTCCGTTTGCGGTAACTAATTTAAACCAGTCGCCACGACCAATATTTTTTGTTCCTTCAAATAAAAGGTGTTCAAAAAAGTGAGCAAAACCTGTTCGGTTAGGCTGTTCGTCTTTTGCTCCTACGTGGTACATAACCGAAGTGATTACTACTGGAGCTGAATTGTCTTGATGAAGTACAACGTGAAGACCGTTGTCTAAATCAAACTCTTCGAATGTTACTTTTTGAGCTGAAGCAGTTCCGCCAAGCATAAGTGCAGTTCCTAAAGCCATTAAAGATTTTTTCATACGTTATTAATTTGTTGATATAATTTTAATAAGACGCAATTTCGAGATAATGTTACAATAAAACGTAATTTAAATTAAAAAAAATGCTGAAATTATTTTTTCAATATTATTATTTACCATAATAGTTGTTTGATTTATAAATTATTGTATATTTGCAACCTTAAAATTTTTAACTAAAATCATTGTTATGTACGCAATCGTAGAGATAGCAGGGCAACAATTCAAAGTAAGCAAAGACCAAAAGGTTTATGTTCACCGTTTAGCTTCAGAAGAAGGAACTAAAGTTTCTTTTGACAAAGTTCTTTTATTAGATGAAAACGGAACAGTAACTTTAGGCGCCCCAGCTGTAGAAGGAGCTTCTGTAGAAGCCAAAGTGTTACAACACTTAAAAGGTGATAAAGTAATTGTCTTCAAAAAGAAAAGAAGAAAAGGTTACAAAAAGAAAAATGGTCACAGACAATCATTCACTCAAATTTTAATTGAAGGAATTGTTGCTACTGGAGCTAAGAAAAAAGCTGCTAAAAAAGAAGTTGAAGTTGAAGTAACTGAAGCTACTGAAGAAGTTAAGCCAAAAGCTAAAGCGACTAAAAAACCAAAAACTGAAGAATAACATTTAAAATATAACATCATGGCTCACAAGAAAGGTGTCGGTAGTTCGAAGAATGGTAGAGAATCAGAATCGAAACGTTTAGGCGTTAAGATTTATGGTGGTCAAGCTGCTATTGCTGGAAACATCATTGTTAGACAAAGAGGTTCTAAGCACAACCCAGGTGAAAATGTTTACATGGGTAAAGATCATACTTTACATGCTAAAGTTGATGGAGTTGTAAAATTCCAAAAGAAAGCGGAAAACAAATCATATGTATCTGTAATCCCTTTCGAAGCTTAATAATCTTTATTAGCAACATAAAAAAACCTCTCCAATTGGAGAGGTTTTTTTATGTTGTCGTGTCATAGAGAAATTGAACTCTAATTTAATTTTTGAGTTTAGCACTATTGTTGTAAAATGATAGAATTTGAGAATTTAACTATCTATAATAACGCTTAATTTAGCTAAAAGAATTATGAAAAAAGAGTTAAATACTCGACATTATCATTGTATTTTTGAATTCATACTTTTTTAGTTTATTTTCATATTAATAAATAAAAAAATTAATTGAAATTTAAATATTTAAGCTTAATTAACATCAAACAACTATTTAAAAATCCAAATTTATTTACCACATAAACTAATAAAGAATAATTAAATTCCAAAAGGTTAAGTATTGTAAATGCTCAATATGTATATTCTTTTACACAAACATGAATTAAAAGAACAATAGATCTAAAGGCTAGTATAGTAAAACCTTTTTAAAAAAGGTGTTAATTTTTTTTTAAAAATATAAAATTGAGATTATTAAAACAAAATTTCTACAAAATGTTAACTCTATTGATAAATAAAAAATAAAAATATCAAATGTTAATTAGATTTTAAGCAAAGCGTGAGTATACTTAATTTACTTAGTATTATCTTTGAATGTTATTTTAAACTCCCTATAAATGAAATCTATATTTTCTAAAAAAATTTCAATTTCTTATATTTCTGCTATTGCAACAATTGTTATTACTTGTTTTTCAACTTTTTTAGTTTCTAGTTTTTTTTTTAAAGAAACAAACATTAAAGATTTAGACGTATCAGATGGAACCAATTTATGTAATTATAAAGTAAAACGATTAGATGGCTACAGTTTCATCAAGCCATTAATGTTTGTTGATGAGGAATGTGAAGGAGATAATTTAGCACAAATTAAACATGAAATAAATACTATTATTCAGAAACATAAATCAATGAGTAATGTTATTTCTACTTCTGTTTATTTGAGAGACTACAATAATGGTGATTGGATGACTATTAATGATGATTTACAATATGAACCTGGTTCATTGTTTAAAGTGCCTATTTTAATAGCTTACCTTAAAATGAGTGAGGATATTCCAGGGCTTTTGGATCAAGAATTATTATTTCATACCCCTTTTGATATTGGAAAAAATGTTGCATTTCAATCTAAAAACATTCAGTTAGGGCATAAATACAAAATAAGAGAATTATTAAAATACATGATAGCATATTCTGACAATAATGCAACTGCAATATTGAATAATAATTTAAAACCCGAAATTTTAACTAAATTATTTTTAGATTTAAATTTAGAAGTCCCAAATCCCAAAGCAAAGCATTATTATTTTACACCAAAGAATTATTCTTTATTTATGAGAGCTATTTATAATGCTTCATATTTATCAGATGAAAATTCTGAATTTGCAGCGGAATTATTAGGAAAATGTAATTTTAAAGAAGGCATTTTGAGTGGCCTACCAAAAGATATAAAAATAGCTCATAAATTTGGTGAATCTGGAACCGATCAAGAACGTCAATTGCATGAATCAGCAATTGTATATCTTAGAAACAAGCCCTATTTATTAACTATTATGACAAAGGGGAAAGATAACACCTCTTTAACTAATATTATTAGTGAAATATCCACGGCAGTGTATAATAATATGCTCAATCAAGCCGAAGAAGTTTTTTAGCATTAGCTAATCCTCATTAAACATAGAAACTTACTTTCAAATTAAATACAGTTTTAATTTAATTGTATTATTTGAATAAATTCTAATTATTTATAATTTCTTTAGAATACTAAATCTGAATTGTTTTAATTGTAAAAATTTAAATTAAATAGAATAATTAAAAATCGAAATTATTTATAGTATTAACTTTAGTATAAAATCAAATTCAAAGAAATAAGTCCGATAAAATATCGGACTTATTATTGTCAAAATTAATTATAAATTAGTCCAAATTTCTAGAATATTAAAAAGTTTTAATTAAAACTAATTAAGGACTATCTTCTCTGAATAATTTAAATTGGCACCTGTTAATTTAACAATATACACACCTGAATTCAAACTATTCAACTCCATTGAATAATTACCAGAAAAATCTACCGTTTTAACATTTACTAATCTACCGTTTATATCAAACAGTTCTACTTTTAAATCCCCAACATAATTTGAAACTGAAATATTTATTAAATCAGTTGCAGGATTTGGATAGATTTTAACGTTACTAGACAGAGAAAAATCAGTAGATGAAAGTGTTGTATTGGTAAACAAACCCGAGAACAAACCTCTTCCGTATGTAGCTGCATAAACCGTGTAGTCATTTCTCATATCTAAATCTGTAACTTTAACGTTACTCATACCATTATAAGCTTGAATCCAAGTTGGAGAGGCTGTATCAAAATTATTACAATACCAAATTCCTAAATCTGTTCCAATAATAACCTCAGTAGCAAAACCTCCAACATTTTTTAGTGGATTTGGCAAAATTGCTTTAACAGGAATATCTGGAAAATTACCTTCTTTATTTAACCAAGTAACTCCACCATCTTTTGTATACCAAATACTAACTACATTATAGTTATGCATCGTTACAAAAATTTCGTTATTTGATGCTCCATACTCAATATCCGAAATACTTCCCACAAAAGAAGGCCCAGTAATCTCAGTCCATGCAGCAGTTGCATTTGCCGTAGTAACTCTTAATAATTTTCCTAAACGAGTTCCTACTAATAAAGTTGTAGAAGCGGTAGTGTAAGGAGAAACCGCAAAAGCAGTTGGCGAAGCAGTTAATAATGCGTTTGTTAATTCAATTCTAGAAACCAAACCTGGCCCTTTTATATTTGAATATCTTCTTATTTGATAAACACCCGCAGATGTTGTATAATCAGAATATAAAATATCTAGGTTTGAATCTAACACCATTGGCGCAATAAAAGCTCCATTATTTAAATCCGTATCATTATCAATAGCCCTAGAAGAAACGGACGAACCTGGCAATGCTCTAAGATTTATACTTTCATTATATACATAATTTGATATATAATATTTATCATTTCCTTGATCAAATAGTGTATAAGCGCCATCTCCTCCTTGTGATTGTGTACTTGAATTTACTCCAGCCGTTGGCGCTGCAAAATATTGTGTCCCATTATCCTGAGCACCTGCAGCAAAATATTCAGCAGCTAAGCCGCTTATAGCCTGATTTGGAGCGACACCAACACTGTAAAACTGTGTAATATTTAATCCATTTACTCTCGTAGCAATTGCATTTGTTGAGCTCGATGCTGTTGATAAACTTGACGCAAAACTAACTCCTCCATCATGTCCAAAAATAGCTTGATTACTATTTCCTGGTCTAAACGCAATTGCGTGTTGATCTGCATGTACTAAAGAAACATCAGTTAAATAATTAGAGGACCATTTTGAAATCGTTTGCCAAGTTGAACCACTATTTATGGAGCGGTGAATATCAATACCCCCAATGTACACTATGGCGTCATTTGTAGGATCGACAGCAATTGTCAAATCATAAAATGCTTGTCCACGACAAAAATCAGTTGCGCTAGTTCCATGAATAGCTGCAGGTTCTGATAATGTTATTACACTAGTAAAACCATTAGTTGTTAAATAAATATTTGCTTCACCATTAGTAGAATCTTCTGATAAAACATAAACTTTATTAGCATTTGTAGACGATACTGCTATTTGAGTTCTTTTTCCAGAAGGAACTGTATGACGCGTAGTAAAAGTTGTACCATTTGTAGATGATAAAATTCTTCCTCCCCCATCACCATAAACCAAACTATTAGTAGTTGCGACCCATATAGTATTATCTGGACTAATTTCAATATCATTTGGACAAGTTTTATTTCTATCAACTGTTAAAGGTAATGTCAATAAATTCCAATTGGCTCCTCCGTCAACAGATTTATACAATCCGAATGCTGGTCCTCCTAAATATGTTGCTTGATTAGCTGCACTGTAGAAAGTATCTCCTACCGCAACATAAATTTCAGACACGCCACCATTATTTCTTACTTTAATATCATTAATATGTTGTTGACCCGGAACTAAATTACCCGTAAAAGCACCAGCAACAACAGGATTAATAGTACCTGAAACAGTTCCTGCTAAAACAGCAGCTTCTAATAAATCTCCATCTTGCATAGATATCATTATTGAAGGAATTGTAATGGTTGGGTCATCACCACCCATTGCAACCGGTGTTCCTGCAACATTATTCATCATAATTACACCTACAGCACCTGCATTTTGAGCCGCTTTAACTTTTAAAACAAACGGACACGAACCTCTTCTGATTAAAGCAATCTTGCCATTTAAAGCTGCGGCATTTGTTAAAGTTGCACCTACTGTTGAAGATTGACATGCATCATAAATTGGAGATGTAGCATCTGTTGCTAAAACCACATTTGCAGTAATAGGCGTAACAGGATTTAAACCAAAAGCAGTAGTTGGATAACAAGCGTAATTTCCAGCTACATTTGAAGGACTATTAATAGTTAAATCTGCAGCAGACTGAAAAGTTGTAGGACCAGTTATACCACCAAACACCTTATTCCATGTGGTTCCTCCATTTGTTGATTTCCAAACACCATCTCCATTTACATCACCACCAACATAAGACTCACCAGTTCCTAAATAAAAAATATTCGTGTTATTTGGATCATAAGTTATAGCTGAAACAGATAAATTTTCAGGAACATTTACTCTTGTCCAAGCTGTATTTGTTGTGATATCGTTATTTACCCACAAACCACCACTTACTCCACCAGCAAAAACTCGCTTGTAAGTTGCATCATTAGGGTCAAACATAATAGCTCTAACTCTACCTCCAACATTATTTGGGCCTCTTTCAATCCAATTGTTATTAGAAGCATCCCCAGGAACTCTAACAACCGCTAAAGCTTGCTGCCTTTCTCTTTGTAATTGTTCTCTAACTTGAATTAATTTTTCAGGTGTAGGTTTACCTGTAAGTGGATCCATAGTTAATTCCCACTCCATTTCGTAATATTTCTTAGGAGGAATTCCAAGCGCCTTTCTTTCTTTCTTAGACAAGGTCAAAGACTTTTTGTAAGGCGAGTTTGCTAAATTTTTAGCATGTTTTTTTCGAGCCGACTTTGCCTGCTTTTTAGTCAAAGGCTTATTTACAGCTACAGTAGTAGATTTATTTGTTTTAGATTCTTTTTTTGGAGCATTTGACTGACCAAAATTTAATGTAAAAACAAACAAAGCACTAATTAAAAAAAGTAATTTTTTTTTCATGTTTTGGGGTTAATTTTATCTTAATTATAACAAAATTAGCATTTTACACTAATTTTCAAAATAATTAACAATTTATTTACACATTTAACTTTTGTTTGCTTGAATTGTTTTGTATAATTCCAACGCTTTACCATCCGTTAGAAGTGATACAAAATGGCAAATATGTAACAATCTATCGTAAAGATTTTTCTTTTGAAACTGAAAACGCTCTGGCAATAATTTTAGCAACAATTCATCATAATTAGATGCCGTGCCGTTCTCTTTTTTATTGTAAGCCGTGCAAAATCCATCCAATAAATTATTAATAATCTTATACCCCATCACTTCTTTTTGAATAACTTCTCTGCTTTGGTATACGTTTTTAACACTAATCTGGATAATGTCGTTCATTTGTGCCTTGTACTGGCTTTTATCCATCAATGCGAATGGAAATTCTCCTGCTAAAATAGCTTTTTCATTTTCCATAAAAACAGCAACTGCATCATTGATTAAACTTCCAATAGCTAAAGCACGTAAATAACTAATTCTATCTTCTTTCGTTAATAGTTCGTTGTATTTTTTGGTATCGATTCCGTTTTTAACTAATTTGATTAGGTATTCTAAGGCATATTCTTCTGAAATTAAACATAAGTTAATTCCATCTTCAAAATCAATTATTGTGTAGCAAATATCATCTGCTGCTTCAACTAAATACGCTAAAGGATGACGCTCAAAACCAATATCATTTCCATGTTTATTTGGAATCAAACCTAATTCATTGGCAACCTCAACAAAAAAAGCCTTATCGGATTGAAAAAAACCGTATTTCTTGTCACAAATTTTTTGGGTAGGTTTTTTGGGTAAACTCTCTTTTGGGTATTTCATAAAAGCACCTAAAGTAGCATACGAAATTCGTAAACCGCCATCAATTCCTTCACGAGAAGCAGCTAAAACTGAAAAACCATTCGCATTTCCTTCAAAATCGATTAAATCTTGCCATTGCTTTTCGGTTAATTGGTCTTTGTATTGTAATCCGTTGCCTGTTTTGAAATATTCGCCAATGGCTTTTTCTCCCGAATGTCCGAAAGGTGGGTTTCCAATATCGTGTGATAATGCTGCTGCTGCTACAATCGCTCCAAAATCATTAGGTTGATAGCCGTGTACTTCTTGTAAATGCGGATAGTTAGCTATAATTTGCTTTCCTACCAAACGCCCCAATGAACGCCCCACCACCGAAACCTCTAAACTATGCGTCAATCGGTTGTGTACGAAATCGGTTTTTGAAAGTGGTATAACTTGCGTTTTATCTTGCAGACTTCTAAAAGCGGCAGAAAAAATAATTCGGTCATAATCTACTTCAAAGCCTAAACGAGTGTCGTCTTGCTCTTTACGTAACCGTTTACTAGTGTCGCCTTGTCTTTTTAAAGACAATAATTGTTCCCACTGCATCATGTGAATTCAGATTAAAGATTGCGGATTTATGATTTTAAGGATTATTCTTTTTCGTTAGCCAAAAAGAAATTTCTTGATTTTTTTGGATACTGATTGTAACTTTTATCGCTCGGATTCACGATTACCGACTTGATATTGATTTCGTCTCCTAACTTGAAGTTTTTTTCTGTGTATTGGTAATCCAATAAATATTCGCCACAGAAATAATTTCCGTCTGCGTCTTTTTCAATGATTCCTGTATGAACGCCTTTTTTATCTTTTGACATAATTTTCTATTTTTTTCAAATGTACGAATTGAATTGGTAATTATAAAAACAAAAACAGCCATCAAATGACAGCTGTTTTCTATATTCTATTTTCTTTCTTCAATTTTCTATAATTAAGAACCACACATTTCACAATCTTCTGGACCAGCGTTTCTCGCCATTTCGATCATTGCTCTGTATTCTTCAGCTGTCATTTCTGCTGGTTCTTCTAAAACTGCAATAGCTTCTACCTTTTTAACTTCAACTTGTGGCTCTTTTACTTCGATTGGAGCTGCTGCTTTATCGTTATTTAAAGTAAACTTAATAGCATCCACCGCAGATTTTGTTCTTAAATAGTACATTCCCGTTTTTAAACCTGATTTCCAAGCGTAAAAATGCATTGACGTTAATTTGGCATAATTTGCATCTTGCATAAACAAGTTCAACGATTGCGATTGGTCAATAAAATAGCCTCTTTGACGGCTCATATCGATGATGTCTTTCATTGACATTTCCCAAACGGTTTTGTATAATTCTTTTAAATCTTGCGGAATTCTTTCAATGTTTTGAACAGAACCATTGTGACGCATAATTTCTTGCTTCAATGTTTCGTTCCACAAACCTCTTTCTACTAAATCATTCAATAAATGTTTGTTTACTACGATGAATTCTCCAGACAATACACGACGTGTATAAATATTTGAAGTATACGGTTCAAAAGCTTCGTTGTTTCCTAAAATTTGAGATGTTGAAGCAGTTGGCATTGGCGCTACTAACAATGAGTTTCTCACTCCATTTGCTGTTACTTCTTTTCTTAAACTTGCCCAATCCCAACGACCAGAAAGTTCTTCGTCTTTGATGTTCCAAAGATTGTGTTGGAATTCTCCTTTTGAAATTGGCGAACCTTCAAAAGTTGAATAAGCTCCTTCTTCTTTAGCCATTTCCATAGAAGCGGTTACGGCTGCAAAATATAAGGTTTCAAAAATTTCTTGATTCAGTTTTTTAGCTTCATCACTCGTAAAAGGCATTCTCAACAAGATAAAAGCATCTGCTAAACCTTGTACTCCTAATCCAATTGGACGGTGACGCATATTTGAATTTTCTGCTTCAACCACTGGATAGTAATTTCTATCGATTACCTTATTTAAATTACGTGTAACACGTTTTGTAACATTATATAACAATTCGTGATTAAACGCTCCATTTTCAACAAACATTGGTAACGAAATAGAAGCTAAGTTACATACTGCAATTTCATCTGGAGAAGTATACTCCATGATTTCAGTACATAAATTAGACGAACGAATAGTTCCTAAATTCTTTTGGTTCGATTTTCTGTTCGCTGCATCTTTGTACAACATGTAAGGTGTTCCTGTCTCAATTTGAGATTCAAGTATTTTTTCCCAAAGCTCTCTTGCTCTGATTGTTTTTCTTCCTTTTCCTTGTGCTTCGTATGATAAATATAAAGCTTCAAATTCATCGCCATAAACTTCGTCTAAACCAGGACATTCGTTTGGACACATTAATGTCCAAGTTGTATCTTCTTCTACGCGTTTCATGAATAAGTCAGAAGTCCACATGGCGAAGAATAAATCTCTAGCACGCATTTCTTCTTTTCCTGTATTCTTTTTCAAATCTAAGAATTCGAAAATATCCGCATGCCACGTTTCTAAATAAATAGCGAAACTTCCTTTACGTTTTCCTCCACCTTGATCTACGTAACGAGCTGTATCGTTGAAAACACGTAACATTGGAACAATTCCGTTTGATGTTCCGTTAGTACCACGAATGTATGAACCTGTTGCACGAACATTGTGAATTGCTAAACCAATTCCTCCCGCTGATTGCGAAATTTTTGCAGTTTGTTTTAAGGTATCATAAATTCCATCAATACTATCATCTTTCATTGTTAACAAGAAACAAGATGACATTTGAGGTTTTGGAGTTCCTGCGTTGAATAATGTTGGAGTAGCATGTGTAAAGAACTTTTTCGACATTAATTCGTACGTTTCAATTACAGATTCAAGGTCGTTCAAATGTATTCCAACTGCCACACGCATTAACATTTGTTGTGGACGTTCTACAATTTTTCCGTTAATTCTTAATAAATACGAGCGTTCTAAGGTTTTGAAACCAAAATAATCGTAGTTAAAATCACGGTTATATATAATATGCGAATTTAAAAATTCTGCATTTTCTTTTATTACTTCATACACCTCATCAGAAAGCAAAGGAGCTGCCTGATTGGTTCTTGGATTTACATAATGATACATTTCACTCATCGTTTCCGAGAATGATTTGTTGGTGTTTTTATGTAGGTTAGAAATTGCAATTCGAGCCGCTAGTTGGGCATAATCTGGGTGTGTAACCGTCATGGAAGCTGCGGTTTCTGCTGCTAAATTATCTAATTCTGAAGTGGTAACACCGTCATATAATCCTTCAATTACACGCATTGCCACTTTAACAGCGTCTACCATGTCATTTAATCCATAACATAGTTTTTTAATTCTGTCCGTGATTTTGTCAAACATTACTGGCTCCTTATGGCCATCTCTTTTTACTACATACATAAGCTTTTTAAAATTTTGAAAACAGACAATCCCTTCCCTGCCTTCGGTTAGTATTAAATAAATTCAAGTGCGAGTCTCCCGACATTTTATAGCACTCAACAAATTTTTTATTTTTTTAGAAATCAGCGTCGAAGCTAATTTTGCTTGCTTCTGAATCTGAATTCATTACTCCTGCTTTTTGGTATTCTCCAACACGCTTTTCAAAGAAATTTGTTTTTCCTTGTAAAGATATCATATCCATAAAATCAAATGGGTTTGACGAATTATACACTCTGTCACAACCTAATTCCACCAATAATCTATCGGTTACAAACTCTAAATATTGAGTCATTAAAGTGGCATTCATTCCAATCAAACTAACTGGCAATGATTCTGTAATGAATTTTCTTTCAATATCTAAAGCGTTGGTTAAAATTTCTGTAATTCTTGCTTTTGGCACTTTGTTTACGATATGATGTGTGTGTAAATGCACAGCGAAATCACAATGCATTCCTTCATCACGTGAAATTAATTCGTTAGAAAACGTTAGCCCTGGCATTAACCCACGTTTTTTCAACCAATAAATCGAACAAAACGAACCTGAGAAGAAAATCCCTTCCACAGCTGCAAAAGCAATTAAACGCTCTGCAAAACTTGGTGATTCAATCCATTTCAATGCCCATTCTGCTTTTTCTTTAATTGCTGGGAAAGTTTCAATCGCATGAAACAACTGATGTTTTTCTGCTTCATCTTTCACATACGTATCAATTAATAACGAATACGTTTCACTGTGAATATTTTCCATCATTAATTGGAATCCGTAGAAAAATTTAGCTTCAGGATATTGCACTTCACTTACGAAGTTTTCAGCTAAATTCTCGTTTACAATCCCGTCAGACGCCGCAAAAAAGGCTAAAATGTGTTTAATGAAATATTTTTCATCAGCACTTAATTTATTATTCCAATCATTTAAATCGGTATGTAAATCTATTTCTTCTGCTGTCCAAATACATGCTTCTTGTTTTTTGTACCATTCCCAGATATCTTGATGTTTGATAGGAAAGATTACAAATCGATCTTTATTTTCTTGCAAAATAGGTTCCACTACAGCCATAGCTATTTGATTTTAAAAATGTTAATGATTGGTTAATTTTACTCATTTGGGGATTACAAAGTTTGTCATTTGAAACGAGAAAAGAAAGGCAAACTTATTCACAATTGAAGCAAGTTTTTAACAAACAGGATTTTTGTCAGTAAATTAATATAGGTTTTTAAAGTACTGATTGTCAATGTTTTAAAAACAAATAAAACAAGTGTTAAAACCTTGTAAGCAATTGAAAAACCAACTGCTCACAACGATTTTTATACAATAAAAAAAGGATTATTTTTTTAACTCTTTTGCTACTTTATCTAATTCGTCAAACCATTGTTGTCCGAATTTTCTAACCAGTGCTTCTTTCACAAATTGATAGACCGGAACTCCTAATTCTTCCCCTAAAGCACAGGCGTCTGAACAAATATGCCATTTATGATAATTGACTGCTGAAAAATCAGAATATTCTTTTATTCGGATAGGATATAAATGACAAGAAACTGGTTTTTTCCAATCTACAATCCCTTGGTTATAAGCCTGCTCAATTCCACAAAGCGCTGTTTTTCCGTCAAAAATTACATAAGCACAATCTTTTCCATCGATAAGTGGCGTTTCTAATTCCCCAAAATCAGACACTACGTGTGTTCCTTGTTCTTCAATAGCTTTTACACCTTCCGAACGAAGAAAAGGCTTGACTTTTGGGAAAATTTCAGCTAAAATTTTGGTTTCTTCCTCGTCTAAAGGAGCACCCGCATCACCATCTACACAACATGCCCCTTTACAAGCTGACAAATTGCAAACGAATTCTTTTTCTAAAATTTCTTCTGAGACGATGGTTTTATTTAACTGAAACATGATGTATTTATTTAAGATGCAAAGATACTATTTTGAAATCAGAAATTAGAAGTTAGAAATTAGAAGTTTTGGAGCACAGATTTGATAAATTTGAGAAATTCTTTACGCAGAGCCACACGGAGATTTCTTGATTTTGATTGTTTTGAATAGAGCTACACCGAGACGTTTTACTTTTTTCTTTATGAAAACACTTTCCGACTTTGCGTTTGAATTTGAACTTTATTTGAATTTGAACTTGATAATCTATCGTTAAATTAGAAACGTTCTTTATTCAATATGCTTATATTTGCACAAATATTGAGCGTTTTATGGAATTTGGAATTAATTGGAAAGACATTTTTACCATCAGCATGATTTTATTTGCTGTGATTGATATTGTAGGAAGTATTCCGATTATTGTTGATTTACGCAGTAAAATGGGGCATATTCAATCTGAAAAAGCTAGTATTGTTGCTAGTGTTATAATGATTGCCTTCTTATTTATAGGAGAAGAAATTCTAAAATTAATTGGAATAGATGCCAATTCGTTTGCGGTTGCAGGTTCGTTTGTTTTATTTTTCCTTGCTTTAGAAATGATTTTGGGCATTCGACTATACAAAGAAGACAATCCGAGTACCGCTTCGATTGTGCCAATTGCTTTTCCACTTATAGCAGGTGCAGGAACGATGACCACGATTTTATCATTACGAGCAGCTTACGATAAAATAAATATTATAATTGCAATTGTTATCAACGTAATTGTAGTATATGGCGTATTAAAATCGTCTGGAAAAATTGAACGATTGTTAGGAAATAATGGTTTAGGCGTAATTCGCAAAATATTTGGCGTAATTTTATTGGCAATTGCCGTAAAGTTATTTGCTGCTAACGTTAAAGGATTGTTTATTTAGAAATATATAGAAATGAAAATATTTACTTATGTGGCGGTTGCCATAGCTTTAGCTTTAATTGTATTTAATCTTTTTCAAATAGATTACAGCAATCCGTTTGAAGGTAATAGCACTATTGCTATTATTGGTGTTGTAGCAGGCGTTTGTGCTATTTTATTACTACTATTATTGAAATTCTCAAAAATGATTGTTGAAAAAACCAAAGAATAATCATGCTTGATGTTTTAATTATTGGCGCGGGAGTTTCGGGTGTTTCATGCGCTTTGATTTTGGGTTCTGCTCAAAACAAACCGTTTGCAATGGATAAAAAGATTGCCATTGTTGCCCACCAAAAAGCATCTTCGTTACAAAACGCCATTTTTAATAACGCTTATGGAATTTCTGCTGGGAAATTAGGAAGTGAATTATTAGATGAAAGTTTGGAACATTTGACAAACTCGTATCCACACATTCAACAAATTCATGGTGAAAAAGTACTTGCGATTTCTGGTGATGCTGGGAATTTTACAGTAACAACAAATAAGTCTTCGCTGCAAGTCAAAACAATTGTTATCGCTATTGGAGCAGGAAATCCATTTTCGATTGAAGGCTTGGAGCATTTCATTGAACCGCATCAGAAAATTCCAGCGATAAAAAATAGAATCCAATTGAAAAATACCGACCATTTGGTTACTGAAGGTATTTACGTTGCAGGTGTTTTAGCCGGACACCGAAGTCAGTTGAGTATAGCTGCTGGTAGTGGCGCTGCAGTTGCTACCGATATTTTAACGTTGTGGAATGATGGCAATCATACAATGGTGCATGATGCTTTGGGGAAATAATTAATCTACTTTAGTGAAAAAATCATTTTTCACATTTCTTGTCTTTTTGATTAAATCGCTGTGGATTTTATTTCCTTTGAAAATCATTACTTCATTTTCAAAATATTGATAATGTGTTTCTTTTTGAATCATCATTAAGGTTACATTTCCTTTTAAATCTTCTTTTTTGATTTCAAACTCATGAAATCCTAAAAATATAAATCTCAATTTTTGAAAATCTTCAGCTTTTGAAAGTTGTAATTCCCCGTCAAAATTAGCATCCACACTTTTAATTTTATCAGAATCATTTAATAACAAACAAATAACTTTAGGAAGAATATCTTTATTTTCATCTAAAAACTTAAAGCTGTAAAAATCTGAATTATTATCAGAATTATCTAAAATTTTAAATTTAATAACATCCGATTTCTTTCGTTCACTATTTAGAATAATCTTTTTACCCGAAACAGACCAAGTTCCTTCAGTTGTTCCATTTATTAAACCTGTTACCCAAGTATAAGTAAACGTTTTATCTTTCTTAAATTCAACTGTTGAACCTATTCCATAGCCTGCCGCTTTATAAGAATATTTTCCAACTACTGTAGAATAATTAAGCTGCTCAGAAGAAGAGCAACCTAAAATTAGAAATAAAAAGAAAAGATAATAAACCTTCATGTTTTACTTACTCAACACCTTATTTACCATATCGTCTTTTTTCGAAATCAATTGGTAATACGATTTTTCATTGAACAACTGACGCACAAACTCGGCATGAAGATAGAATAATACTTTTTCTTTTTGATTGTCTAAATTGAAAAGCAAGCCGCCTTTTGCCATATAAGTCTTGAAATTGTTGAAATAATTTCCTGAACGAATTTCTTTTTCTAAGCCTTCCATTGAAATTTTTTCAAATTTTTTGCGATTTTGATCCAATTGTTCAAACACAAAGTAATTCACCAATCCCGATTGCATCAACATGGTTAGTCCTTCTGCTCCATGTGAATCTTCTAATGGAACAAAAACATCAGGCATAATGCCGCCGCCGCCGTAAACAACACGGCCTTTCTTTGTTTTAAATTTTAAACTATCTGCAATCTTAGCTTTGTCTTTCTCGTATAATTCACCGCTTTCGAAACGTTTATCAAATTCGTTAAAGTAAATTTCACCTTTGTCTTCATAAGGCTTTTGAATTGAACGACCTGATGGTGTGTAATATCTTGCCACGGTTAATCGTACCGCAGAACCGTCGCCTAAAGGCATTTCGCGCTGTACTAATCCTTTTCCAAAAGAACGTCTTCCGTAAATTAAACCTCTATCGTTATCTTGAATGGCTCCTGCCAAAATTTCACTTGCAGAAGCACTATTTTCATTAATTAAAACACTGACTTTCCCAGTTTCAAAAAGACCTTTCTTCGTTGCTAACGTACTTTCTATTTTATCTTTTTTGTTTTTGGTTTTAACGATTAGTTCTTTGTTTTTCAAGAATTCATCAGCAATTGAAACGGCTGATTCCAAATAACCGCCACCATTATCACGTAAATCTATAATAATATGAGTTGCGCCCTCTTTTTTCAATTGGGTTAAACCCGATAAAAATTCGTCATAGGTTTTTTCTGCAAAACGATTGATTTTGATGTAACCTGTTGTTTTATCAACCATTTGAGCCACATCGACACTCTTGATTGGAATAACATCTCGGGTAACATTTACGGCAAATTTTTTCTTTTCAGATTTGCGATAAACCGTCAATTTTACATTAGAACCTTGTTCGCCTTTTAAGATGGAAAACAGCGTATCGGTTTCTAATTTCTTGTTATAAAGTTGCAATTTGTCAGCGAAAAGAATTCGATCGCCAGCTTTTAATCCTGCTTTTTCGGAAGGCCCGTTTGGAATAGGTTTAATAATCGTAACGGAATCGTTATACATGTAGAAATTTACACCAATGCCCACAAAATCGCCACGCATTTCTTGTTCTACAGCTTCTAATTGGCTTTTAGGAATGTAAACCGAATGGGGATCTAATTTTTCAAGAATTCCGTTGACAGTTAAATCAACAATAGAATCGGTATTTAAACTATCTACATATTCATTTTCAATAAAATCGATAAGTTTATTGAGTTTGTTTTTATTGGCGTTCTTGGTTAAAAACGCATTCTCAGTAGATGGATTGAGTTTACTTCCTAGTAGTAAACCCACCGCAACAGCTACTGCGATTACTATTGGAAAATATACTTTGTTCATCTTCATTTTTTTATCCTAAATCTTCAATTAATTCTACTTCAACTCCGGCTTTCCTTAAAAAATCAACTCCCGAAGTATCTTTATATTCTTGATGATACACCACTCTTTTAATACCCGATTGATGAATTAATTTACTGCAATCTTTACAAGGTGAAAGTGTAATATACAACGTTGCATCTTCACACGATTGTGTAGAACGTGCCACTTTTAAAATAGCATTAGCTTCGGCATGAAGCACATACCATTTAGTTACATTGTCATCATCTTCGCAACAATTTTCAAATCCCGATGGAGTTCCATTGTAACCATCTGAAATAATCATCTTGTTTTTAACAATAATTGCCCCAACTTTTTTTCGCTGGCAATAGGATAAATTACCCCATTCTTTCGCAATTCGCAAATACGCTTTATCGTATTTTTCTTTTTTTTCTTTCTTCATTATCGGTTCCAAATTTCACTTTGAATAATCATTGGCAAAACTACGCCAATTATAAATGCTGACATCACTAAAGCCCAATCTCTTTTTGAAAAACGGAAAAATGTTTGTACCACATAAGATATAATTAATACGATAAGCACAACAATTATCTGAGCTGCTTCAATTCCTAATGCAAATTCTAACAACGGTAATAATTTATCAGAGGCATTTCCAGGTAAGATGGTTTTAAAGTAATTAGAAAACCCAAGTCCGTGGATAATTCCAAAGAATAAAGTTACAATCGCTACGAAGGTGATGCTTTCATTCTTAGACGATTTTCCAGCCGTGAAAAGATGAAATACAGCAGTTATCAAAATAGTAATTGGAATTAAAAATTCAACCAAACTTACTTTAATTTGCACTACTCCGTATACCGATAAAAGCAAAGCCAAAGTATGCCCTAGCGTAAAAAGAGACACCAAAACAAAAACGTTTTTCCAATCTTTAAAAGCGTACGGAACCATTAACGCAATTAAAAACAAAACATGATCATAGGCGTTGATATCTAACACGTGCTTGAGACCAATATTAAAATACATCCAGAATTCTGACATAATGATATTTTTTTGGGAATTTCAAACTTACGATTTATTTTTTAAATGTTACCAAATTCTCTATCACAAAAGCATGTGAAATTATTTCAAAAAATGGATTTTTTATGTAATTTTGCTATAATATAAAAAATAAACAACATGTCAATTTCAGATTTATTCGATAGCGGTTTTAGAAATAGAAACAAAGGTCATTTTTCAGCCATTGTAAGAGTAGCTTTGTCAGACGGAACTATTACTCCTCACGAAAAGCAATTCTTAGATAAATTAGCTATCAAATTAGAAATTTCTCAAGCAGAATATGAAGAAATTTTAGAAAACCCATTAAAATATCCTGTTAATCCACCTTTAATGCATACGCACCGTTTAGAGCGTTTGTATGATTTGGCAAGAATGGTATATGCTGATGATGTTTTAGGTGAAAAACAACAAGAATTATTAACCCGTTTTGCTTTAGCTTTAGGATTTACGGCTGGAAACGTTGGTTACATCGTAGATAAAGCCTTAAAATTAGTAGATATGAACGTAGATTTAGACACGTTCACTTACGAAATGCAACACATGAACAGATAATTCAAACTGTTTTAAAATACAAAAGCACAAATTCTAATGAGTTTGTGCTTTTTATATTTTATCTATTTCTAAAAATCTACTTCGCTTTCGCCATAAACTCTTCTGCTTTTTCTACCATGTTTTTACTGCCGCAGAAGAACGGAACACGTTGGTGCAATTCAGTAGGTTGAATTTCCATGATTCTTCCAAAACCATCAGATGCTTTTCCACCCGCTTGTTCAGCAATAAAGGCCATTGGATTACATTCGTACAACAAACGTAATTTTCCATTAGGCGCTTTTGAGCTGGTTGGGTATAAGTAAATACCTCCTTTAATCATGTTTCTATGAAAATCAGAAACTAAACTTCCGATGTATCTTGACGTATAAGGTCTGTCGCCTTCTTCTAACTGGCAATATTTGATGTAATCTTTCACACCTTGTGGAAAATGAACGTAATTTCCTTCGTTAATCGAGTAAATTTTTCCGTCTTCTGAATATTTCATATTTGGGTGTGACAAATAAAATGTTCCGATAGCTGGATTTAATGTAAATCCGTTAACTCCATGTCCTGTCGTGTAAACTAACATTGTTGAAGTTCCGTAAATTACATAACCTGCCGCTACTTGATTTACGCCTGGCTGCAAGAAATCCTCTATAGTCACTGGAGTTCCAACAGGCGTAACTCTTCTAAAAACCGAAAAAATGGTACCTACGGAAACATTTACATCAATGTTAGAAGAACCATCTAATGGATCCATTAATACAACATATTTATTATTGTGGCTATTGTCTGAACCGGCTACAGTGATAAAATCGTCGTTTTCTTCTGAAGCAATTCCACAAACAATTTCACGATTAATTAAAGTTTGAATAAAAACTTCATTAGCGTAAACATCTAATTTTTGTTGGTCTTCTCCTTGAATATTTTGTTCGCCAGCAGCGCCCACAATATCTACTAAACCAGCTTTATTCACTTTATAATTAACTACTTTAGCAGCCAATCGAATTGAATTAATAATACGAGATAATTCTCCTGTTGAGTACTGAAACGAATTTTGATGTTCAATGATAAACTCGCCCAATGTTCTGTTTCTTTCTTCCATTACGAAAACGTTGTAGTTGTATTTTTGGCACAAATATCGTGATTTTTGTTAAAAGAATATATTAATTTGAAAAAGATGTTTAAGTTAATTTTACTTTTGTAAAAAAATTAAAAAAATGATTATCCGAAAAGCCTTAAAAAAAGATATGCCTTGTGTGTTAGAATTGATACAAGAATTAGCTGTTTTTGAAAAAGAACCTGATGCCGTTGTAGTAACAGTTGATGATTTGGTTCGTGATGGCTTTTCAGAACAGCCACTTTTTCAATGTTTTGTTGCCGAAGTGGAAAACGAGATTATCGGAATGGCATTGTTTTATTATCGCTATTCTACCTGGAAAGGTAAAACTATCCATTTAGAAGATTTAATTGTAAAAGAAAGTAAACGCGGAACCGGTGCCGGATTTGCGCTTTACAAAGAAATTATCCAACAAGGAAAAGCTGAAAACGTACGCAGAATTGAATGGAATGTTTTAGACTGGAACACACCTGCCATAGATTTCTATGAAAAATCAGGCGCGAAAGTTTTAGGCGATTGGCGAGTAGTTCATATGGATGAAAACGGAATTAAAAATTTTATTAGTCTTAATACTTAATACTAGAATCTTAATACTTTTAAGAATGAAAATATTCAAATTTGGAGGTGCATCAGTTAAAGATGCCGAAGGAATAAAAAACGTATTGCATGTTTTAAACACGGTAGGACACGAAGATGTTTTATTGGTAATTTCCGCCATGGGAAAAACCACGAATGCGTTAGAAGTGGTAATCAAAAATTACTTTGATAAATCGAAGGAATTGCATGCATCGCTTCAAGAAGTTCGAAAATACCACAACCAAATTTTATTAGACTTATTTGAAGACGAAGAGCACGATGTGTTTTTTGATGTAAACGCACATTTTGACGATTTAGAATATTTCATTCGCAGCAACAAATCGCCAAATTATAGTTTTGTTTACGATCAAGTGGTGAGCATTGGAGAATTAGTTTCTACCACGATTGTAAGCCATTATTTCAATTATAGCGGCTTAAAAAACAATTGGATTGATGTGCGTCCATTAATCAAAACTGACAACAATTACCGTGATGCGCAAGTAGATTGGGAAACCACTCAAAAATTAATTTCAAAAGGCGTTAAAAAGAAAACCTTAAACATTACTCAAGGATTTTTAGGTTCGGATGAGAATAATTTTACCACTACTTTAGGTCGCGAAGGTTCTGATTATACCGCTGCTATTTTTGCTTATTGTTTAGGTGCGGAAAGTGTTACCATTTGGAAAGACGTTCCTGGCGTCTTAAATGCTGATCCAAGATATTTTGAAAATGCCGTTTTGTTGAACCAAATATCATACAGAGAAGCAATTGAATTAGCGTTTTATGGCGCTTCGGTAATTCATCCAAAAACATTACAACCTTTACAGAAAAAGGAAATTCCGTTGTATGTGAAATCGTTTGTAAATCCAACCTTACCAGGAACCAGCGTTTCCAAAGGTGCTGATTTAGAACCTAAAACCTCTTGTTTCATCGTAAAGAAAAACCAATTGTTATTGTCGTTGTCGTCTATTGATTTCGATTTCATCATGGAAAATCACATCAGTGAAATCTTTGCTTTGTTTTCGAAATACAAAATCAAAGTGAATTTAATTCAAAACACCGCAATTAGTTTTTCCGTTTGTATTGAAGACAAGTACAACAATTTTGAAGAGTTGCGAAAAGTATTGGCTAAAAAATTCAAAGTTTCATATAACGAAAACGTATCGCTTTACACCATCAGACATTTTGACGAAAACGCAGCAAAAGTCGTAGAAACGAACAAAACGATATTGCTTCGTCAGATTTCTAGAGAAACGATGCAGGTAATAACTAAAGAATAAGAATTAAAAACTAAAAACATAAAAAGAGTTTTGCTTTATGCAAAACTCTTTTTGTATAAAACTTAATGAGGAGTTATTTTTTCAAAACAAACTTCATTATTACATAAACAGACAATGAAACTATATACAGAATCGTAGATATAATTAATAAAATTTGTTTAACCTCATATTTTTCCTCATTTGCAATATCATACGCTTTTAATATCAAGAGAACACAAGAAAAAACAAAGAAGAATAGTCCAGTGAATAGAAAATATTTTGATTTTTTCATATATAATTAATTTAAATAATTTTTGTACAATCTCCTGGGTTAAAACCGCCTGCAGTTGCAATATAACCGTCTACATAAGCAAGTGCGCAAAATGAATACGCCATTGTCGCGCATGGAAGCCATTCACATAAAACTTCATCGGTTGGGCTTTGAACTAAACCTGCTTTGGTATTATTATAACATGATTTAAAAGATTTATAACAAATATGTCTTAACCCTAATCCTCCAACAGATTCATTAAGTTTACTTTGATAAAGGATGTAGTCGTCCTCTGAACAATTATATAAATAATAATCCATCACCTCACCATTATTAATATCTAAAAATTGAACAATTTGTGTGTTGTTTTTAATAATATCTCTCTGTAAATATATAAACTTTTTACCATTTGACAATTCATGAAAAACCACATAATTTTTAATTCTATATCCCTCTATATAACAATTCAGAATATCTATATCAAGACCAACATATGATTTATTATCTAATTTTGAAGTAACCTTATACAACTCATTACAATTAAAATTCATTTTAAAAAAACTATTTTTTTGCAACCATTCATTCGATTTTAAAAACTCTTCACTATCAAAGGTTAATTTTTCATAGTTAACATCTTGCAACTCTCTTTGATAAATTTCAATGTCATTTTTACGATATTCAATCAAATTTTCAGGTTGTTCCTCAGAACAAGATAAATTCAAAAATGTTAATAAACTAGTAAATGCACCTAATAAAATTATTTTTTTCATTTTTAATAAACTTTTTTAAAACCTACTATCTTTTTCGGGTATCTGTTCGGCTTATTTTCCCCATCACAAACAAACTCAAAATATTAAAAAATAACCATCTCTTCAAATTCTTACTTTAAATCAAAGTTCAGTAAGCAATGTTCTGATAACGTATTGAGTTTTACTTGTAATCATACACAAATTAAACATTTAATCATCTTATGATTTTACGGTTTTTTATATAAAATTTTACGGTTTCAAAAAAATAATTCTTACTTGTGAATATTTAAATAATTTTTAAATCTAAGATATTTTTCGAGGCGAAATTTGAAACCCTTTTTCAAAAACATTGCTTTAGTTTTTCAGTACATTTTGTTAAAATTTCAACTTTTCTATTTTATTTTTCAAACAACAAAATCTATCTTAATAAAACTTTCCAACAATAAATACTACTTTTGAAGATTCGGAGTTATAGTATTTATGCAAAAAATTGTTTTTTTAGCGGGATTTCTGTTGTGTTTTTTGGGAGGTTATGCTCAAGAGACGTTACAATCGTACCCAACTAAAAAAATTGCGTTTTCAAAAGATATTATTTCAATTGAAAAATTTAGTTTGAACAATTCCTTTTTTGAAATTAAAGACAAAAATGGAAAAGTCATTGACACTAGCTTTTACAAAGTAAATTTTCAAAAAGGAACTTTAGTTTTTACCAAAGACATCAATACTTCTGATTCGTTAGTGATTCGCTATTCAAAATTTCCGGATTTTATAACCAAAACGTATTCCATTTACGATGACGACAAAGTGGTTTCTAACGAAGCAGGAAAATTAGTTGTTTTCAAAAAAGAAAAGAACACTAAATTCAAACCTTTCGACGGATTAAATACTTCGGGGAGTATTACGCGTGGTGTTACGGTTGGAAATAATCAAAACACGGTGGTGAATTCGAATTTAGATTTGCAAATCACAGGAAAAATTTCAGACAAAGTCAGTTTGCGTGCTTCGATTCAAGACAGTAATATACCGTTGCAAGAAGGTGGTTATTCGCAAAAATTAGACGAATTTGACCAAATCTTCATCGAATTATTTTCGGATAAATGGAACATTCGTGCCGGCGATTTATTTCTGGAAAATAGAAAATCTGCTTTCCTTAATTTCAACAAAAAAGTACAAGGTTTATCCACACGTTTTACCTTTGGAACACCCGATAAAAAAACCGAAGTAGTTGCTACTGGAGCTTTGGTTCGTGGACAATATGCAAGAAGCACATTTGTTGGTCAGGAAGGAAATCAGGGTCCGTATAAATTACGCGGCAATAATAACGAGTTGTATGTTTTGGTAATTTCAGGTTCGGAACGCGTTTATGTGAACGGAATTTTGAAAACTCGTGGCGAAAACAACGATTATATCATCGATTACAACGCTGGAGAAATCATTTTTACTTCTTTATTTCCGATTACTTCCGAAATGCGAATCAACGTAGAATATCAATACACCGATAGAAATTTTAACCGATTTATAACATATGGTGGAATTTCGCACGAGCGAGAAAATTGGCAAATTGGCGGATATGTTTACTCAGAAAGTGATGTTAAAAACCAGCCGTTGCAACAGAATTTATCTTCGGAACAAATTGATATTTTACAAAATGCGGGTGATGATATTTTGCAAATGAATGGACCCTCAGCTTATTTAGATTCCTATTCCGAAAATAAAATTCTGTACAAAAAAGTGATTGTTGGTGCTGTGGAAGTATTTGAATATTCGAATAATCCAACAGACGAATTGTATAATGTGCGATTTTCGTTAGTGGGAAACAATCAAGGAAATTACGTTTTAGTCAACAATCAAGCGGTTGGAAAAATTTATGAATATGTTGCACCAATAGCTGGAATTCCGCAAGGAAATTATGAACCCATTGTCCGTTTGATTTCGCCTACAAAAATTCAAATGGCAACGATTTTAGGAAAATACAATCCCAGCGAAAAAACGCTTTTGGATTTTGAAGTAGCATTAAGCAACAGCGACCAAAATTTGTATTCGACTTTAGATGACAATAATAACAAAGGATTTGCTGGAAAATTCAATGGAAAGCAACGCCTTTTTGATGGAAAAACTAAGATTGATGCATTTGCAAATTATCAGTTGGTGCAAGAAAATTTCAAAACCATTGAACGTTTGTACAACATCGAATTTAATCGAGATTGGAACATTACTTCGACTTTATTAGGCAATCAAAGTTTTTTGACTTCGGGATTAGATTTTAATTTCAACAACAAAGGAAAAGCGCTTTATCAGTTTGAAAACTTAGCTTTTGGCGATGCTTTTTCAGGAAATAAACATACTTTTTCAGGAAGATATGCCACAAAAAATTGGATATTTTGGAGTAATTCGAGTGTAATGAAAAGCGATTACGAACTTTCTAATTCGTCTTTCGCTAGAAGTCAAAATCGCTCGTCGTATAAATTGGGTAAAAATTGGGTCGGCGCTACCGTAAATTTGGAAGATAATTCCGAAAAACTAAAAGCAACCAATACATTTTCGGCCTTGAGTCAACGTTTTTTTGAATATGGTGCATTTGTGGGAAGAGGCGATTCGACAAAGGTTTTTGTGGAATTAGGTTTTTTACAACGCCAAAATGATAGTTTACAAAACAATCGGATTGAACGTGTAAATCATTCGAATTCGTATTACTTAAAATCACAATTAATTAAAACCGAAAAAAGCAATTTGAGTGTGTTTTTGAATTATCGCACCTTAAAATATGAAGATACTAGTTTAAAAGACGAACCATCGTTTAACTCCAGAATTTTGTACTCGGATCGGTTTTTTGGACAAATACTACAAACTACAACCGCTTATCAAACTAGTTCTGGAACCATTGCCCAACAAGAATTTACTTACTTACAAGTAGAACCCGGGCAAGGTGTTTATATGTGGAACGATTATAACAGTAATGGAATTCAGGAATTACAAGAATTTGAAATTGCGCCTTATCCAGATTTAGCAATTTATGTTCGGGTTTTTTTACCGAATCAAGTTTTCATTAGAACCCATCAAAATAAATTTTCGCAAGCGTTGAATTTCAATTTTAACCAATGGCAAAATGAAAACGGTTTTAAAAAATTTGCCTCGCACTTTTATAATCAAACTTCGTTTTTAATCGATCGAAAAATAAAAAGAAATGGCGCTAATTTCGATTTGAATCCGTTTTCAAAAGAGGAAGAAGAATTAATTGGTTTGAATACGAATTTTAGAAATAGTTTATTTTTTAATCGTGGTAAACAACGTCATTCAACCACTTATTCGTTCTTGTTAAACAAAAGTCAAAATTTGCTTTCTGTAGGAAGTATTTCGGCTAAAAATCAGTCACATCAATTACAATATCAACATTTGGTAAAAAAAAGTTGGTTGTTTACTTTTTCAGGAAATACCACAACAAGCAAATCCGATTCAGAAAATTATCCAAGTAGAAATTTTGAAATTGAAAGTTATCAAGTAGAACCAAAAATTGGCTATTTGTTTTCAAAAAATGCGAGTTGGGATGTTTTCTTTGAATTTCAACAAAAAGAAAATCAAATTGGCGCATTAGAAACCTTAACACAAAATAGATTGGGAACTTCTTTTACCTTCAATAGTGAAAAAGGATTTAGCATGAATGGTGAGTTTTCAATGTATAACAATTCGTATGATGGAAATGTATTGTCAGCCGTTGGTTTTCAGATGTTAGAAGGTTTACAACCTGGTAAAAATCAAACTTGGCGCTTACTTTTGCAGAAAAACTTGACTCAATATTTAGACATTAATATTAACTATCAAGGCCGAAATAGCGAAACTAGTAAAACGATTCATACAGGCAATGTACAATTGAGAGCATTTTTTTAGTTAAAAAATATTAATTTATCTCTATTTCTAATTAAATTTACCAATTAAAACCCATGATATGTTAAGGATTTTTTTTGTAATTATATTTTTTAATTTTACTCAATTAGGATTTACCCAATTAAGTAATAAACATTGGATTCCGCCTTTACATTCTAGAGATGCTAATGTTGTAAATGACCATTATATATATTTATCAACACCTTCACCTACACCATTTCAAGTAACTATTACTTCAGGAAATGGCATTCCATTAAACGGATCTCCTTTTACTATTTCACAAGGAAATCCGCAACAAATATTTATTGGAAATGGACAAAATTCACTTATGTTTCGCCCACTTGACGATGTGAATATTATAAGAAATAATTTCGGTTTGATACTAGAAGGGAATAAAGATTTTTATGTGAGTTTTAGAGTAAGATCTACAAATCATGCTGAAATGTTAGTTTCTAAAGGTAAATCTGGAACTGGAACAAATTTTAGAGTTGGAAGTTTGCCTCAAAATTCAGAAGGAGCGGCTAGAAATTTTGTTGCAAGTATAATGGCTACAGAAGACAATACAATTGTTGCTGTTTCTGATTACGATACAGATGTAGTATTTGCGTCAAGTACAGGGAATATAACATCTGACACTCAAAATTTTGTATTAAATAGTGGTGAAAGCGTTATTTTATCAGGCTATACTGATACACCTGCTAATTTAACTGGTTTTATTGGAGCTAACATCACATCTGACAAGCCTATTGCTGTAAATACAGGTAATGCATTAGCTGGTATGATGTCGGCTTTTGATGGTCAAGATTTTAATTTAGACCAAATTGTTCCTGTAGAAAAAGTTGGTAATGAATATGTTGTTGTAAAAGGAAATGGTAGTGATAATACAGAGCGTCCCTTAGTTATAGCAACAGAAGATAATACAAACATTTATATAAATGATTCAACAACACCTATAACAAATTTAAATGCAGGCGATTATTATTTGGCTCCTACCTCGTTTTATCAGGGCACAAATAATCAAAATATGTATATTAAAAGTGACAAACCTGTTTACCTATATCAAATTATCGCTGGTGACATAAGTGATGCTACTTCTGGATTAAATTTTATTCCGCCTCTAAGCTGTTATTGGCAAAAGAGTGTTGATTTAATACCAAGTATTAACTCTATTGGATTTACCCAATACACGGGTGAAATTATTGCCGTAACACATTCGGGTTCAATTGTTTTGGTAAATAACGTTCCAACATCAGCTTTACCACAAGCGGTTTTAGGAAATAATGAATGGGTGACTTATAGAATTTCCAATACTGTAGGTGATGTAAAAATAGAATCCGATGGCCCATTAGCAGTTGGTGTTTTTGGAGCAAGTGGTTTTGCAGGATATGGTGGCTATTATTCAGGGTTTGGAAGTATTCCTGAAGATACTAATGTTTCTATTTGTTCAAACGAGAGTATTGATTTATTTGATGCAATCATTGGAAATCCATTACCTAATGGGACTTGGACTCCTTCACTAAGTAGTGGAAACGGCATTTTTAATGGAGCCATTGACCCACCTGGAAATTATGACTATTCATTTAATATTACTTGTGGAGGAATTAATATTCCTGTTACTGTAACAGTTACAGTAGCAGTTTTTCAAGCTGTTTCTGCAGGAGATAATGCAAGTGTGACCAAATGTATTAACGATACACCTTTTCATTTATTCCCTTTATTAGGTTCTTCCGCACAAACTGGAGGAAGTTGGAGTCCTAATTTGAATTCAGGAACAGATGAGTTTAATCCAGCTATAGATTTACCTGGAATTTATAAATATACACTCCCTGCCATTGGGGTATGCCCTCCTGTAACTTCAGAAATAAGCGTCACTATTAACCCGATTCCTAATGTTTTTCCCATATCAGCATTAGAAGAATGTGACAATACAATTGATGGAAATGACGCAAATGGTTTTACTACTTTTAATTTATCTTCAAAAGATGCAGAGATTATAGGTTCACAGACTGGAATTGCTGTAAGTTATCATTTAGATCCTATCGAAGCTTCCTTTGGACAAAATAGTATAACTACAATTTACACTAATGATAGAATTATCTATGTTAGATTAACAAATATTACAACCGGATGTTTTATCATAACCTCATTTAATTTAAATGTAAGACCCGTTCCAATTATTAATAACAACATTTTATTAAAACAATGTGATATAGATACGGATGCAAGAACTACATTTAATTTAACACAAGCTAACTTGTTAATTTCAACAGACACAAGCTTAACGTATACCTACCATAATAGTTTAGCTGGAGCAGACAATAATACAGATTTAGTTTTTGATGCTGTTTCATTTAATGCTTATAACGGAGATGAAGTATGGGTAAGAATAACAAACTCAAATGGTTGTTTCAAAACATCAAAAGTAATTTTAATCGTTTCAGCTACAATAATTCCTCAAACGTATAGGTATACTATTAACGATGTTTGTGATGATTACATAAACGCAACTGATCCAGATGGAGATGGAATAGGATATTTTAATTTAACTGAAATTGAACCCGCATTAACCAATCTATTTCCTTCAGGACAATCGTATACATTTACCTACTATCTTAATCAAGCTGATGCAGAAACGGAACAAAATGTTATAACAAACATAACTAATTTCAGAAATACGGTTGCCAACAATCAACTCATTTGGGTTCGAATTGAAAGTAACCTTTATGATTGTGCAGGATTAGGTCCATTTTTAGAATTAATTGTTAATCAATTACCAGACACTAATTTAGGGGATGATTTTGTCATCTGTATTGATCCGGAGTCAGGATTGGGCTCACGAAGAATTAATGCTACTCCTACAACAACTGGTAATTACAGTTATGCTTGGATACCTACAAATCCTAGTGGTAATGTACCTTCTTTTAATGTAACTGCTGCAGGAACTTATGAAGTAACAGTTACAAATTTAGACACTTCATGTACGTTTACAGATTCAGTAAACATAACATTATCATCAGAACCAGCAAGCATAATTGCAGAATTAATAACCCCTGCTTTCTCATCTGATTTAGCATCAATACAAGCCACAGCAATTGGAGGATTTGGAATCTATGAATATAGTTTAAACGGATTAGATTGGCAATCTAGTCCAATATTCAATAATTTATCCAATGGAAGTTACAACATTTATGTAAGAGATAATAAGGGATGTGGTTTGCTTTTGTCTAATACGATTCAAACCATAACATATATCAATTATTTCACACCAAATGGTGATGGTTACAATGATAGTTGGAATATCTATCTACCTATTGAATATGAAGCTGTAATAACAATTTATGATCGATACGGTAAATTATTGAAGCAGATTAGTCCAGAAACTTCAGGTTGGGACGGTATCTTTAATGGTGAACTAATGCCTTCAACAGACTATTGGTTTAAAGTAGAATATACTGAAGATAACACCAGAAAAGAATTCAAATCGCATTTTAGTTTAAAAAGATAATTGGCAATGGGAACAATAGAAACCATAATCAGCGAAAAAATAGCTACTTTACAGTTTTTTCATCCATCAAGTAATTCATTTCCTAGTACATTATTACAAAAATTAACCCATGAAATTAATTCTTTAAGCAAGAATGATAATGTATCAATAATTGTTTTAAAGAGTCAGGGAACTGGAGCCTTTTGTGCTGGAGCTTCTTTTGATGAATTACTTTCGGTAAGTAATTATGAAGAAGGAAGCCTCTTTTTTTGTGGATTTGCAAATGTTATTAATGCAATGCGAAAGTGTCCAAAATTAATTATTGGAAGAGTTCATGGCAAAGCAGTAGGTGGAGGTGTTGGTTTAGCTGCGGCTTGCGATTATACATTTGCAAGCATGAAAAGTGAAATTAAACTTTCAGAAATAGCTATTGGTATTGGACCCTTTGTTATAGAACCAGCAGTATCAAGAAAAATTGGAAAAACGGCTATGTCCGAAATGACTTTAAACCCAACTACTTGGAAAACTTCAAAATGGGCACATGAAAAGGGACTTTTTTCAGAAATATTTGAATCTATTGACGAATTAGATGTAAGAGTTGAAGAATACACTAAAGAGCTTTCATCATACAATGAAGAAGCCTTATATGAAATGAAAAAAGTACTATGGGAAGGAACCGATAATTGGGACACTTTACTTTACGAAAGAGCCTCCATTTCAGGCAAATTAGTATTATCTGACTTCACAAAAAAAGCATTAGAAAAATTTAAAAAATGAGAAGTTTAATCCTCTTACTTCAACAAGTAAACGTTGAACAAAAAATAAAGTCAGCACCAAATGGTCAATATCAAATAGGTGTTTTAATAGGTTCATTTATACCCTTTATAGTCTTAGTGGGTATTGCTTATGCCTTATATTACAGAGCTAAAAAAAAAGATCAAAAATCTAAATAAGAAATTATGTCAAACATAAGAATTACAAAGCAATTTAACTTTGAAACAGGTCATGCGTTATACGGATATGATGGAAAATGCAAAAATGTTCATGGCCATAGTTACAAACTTTCAGTAACAGTAATTGGAAAACCAATAACTGACAAAACGAATGTTAAGTACGGGATGGTAATTGATTTTGGTGACTTAAAGAAAATTGTAAAAGAACAAATTGTAGATGTATTCGATCATGCCACAGTTTTTAATAAAAATACTCCTCATATTGAACTAGCACATGAATTAAAATCAAGAGGGCATGATGTTATATTGGTTGACTACCAACCAACAAGTGAAAATATGGTTATAGATTTTTCAAATAAAATTAAAAACCTTTTACCAGAAAATATTAATTTACATTCCCTTCGATTACAAGAGACCGAAACATCCTTTGCAGAATGGTATGCTTCAGACAATTAAACATAAAAAAAGTCCTCAAATTGAGGACTTTTTCTTTTAAATATCTATTAGTTACTTCTTAACAATTAAGAATTCACTTCTTCTGTTTTGTGCGTGTTCTTCTTCTGTACATGATTTACAAGCTACTTTTGGTTCACTTTCTCCAAATCCTTGTCCTGAGATTCTTTCTTTTGCAATGCCTTTACTAATTAAGTATTGTACTGTTGCTTTCGCTCTTCGCTCTGATAAATTCATATTGTACTTATCACTTCCTCGGCTGTCGGTGTGCGATTTGGCAAAGATGACCATATTTGGATATTCATTCATTACCATTACCAACTTATTCAACTCTGCTGCTCCATCTGCTGTTATATTGCTTTTGTTGTACTCAAAGTATATTGGCTGTAATATCACTTCTTTCTCTGTAATGATTGGCATAATTGGAGTCAATAAGGCTTCTACAACAACTTGATTATTCTCTGCTTTTGCTACTTCAAATACTCCACTCTCATATCCTTGCTTTGAAACTTGTGCACTGTAAGCTGTATTACATAATACACCACTTAATGTTTCTCCATTAGAAGTTGTTGTTTGATTTGTAATTGTTGTTTGTTTTTCATCCACTAACATAACTGTAGCGCCTTCAATAACATTACCTGTTTTAGCATCTTTTACTCTAACTAATGCTTGTACATTACAAACTGGATCTGCCTTAAAGATATCGTCGTTACCGTCTCTATTACTCGAAAAGAAACCTACTTTCTTTGTCGTATTATAGGTGAATGCAAAGTCGTCTTTTGATGTGTTTACTGGTTCTCCTACATTGATTGCTTCTGTACCTTTGTTTAAATCCATCTTAAAGACGTCCAATCCACCAAAACCTGTTTTTCCGTTGGAAGAGAAAAACAAAATATTGTCTTCGGTTATAAATGGAAAACTCTCATTGGCTTCCGTATTTATTTTTGCACCTAAGTTTTCTGGTGTGCCATATTCGTCTCCGTTTACAGATACTTTCCAGATGTCCTCACCTCCAAAACCGCCAGTCATATTTGATGAAAAGTATAAGGTTTTTCCATCTTTGCTAATGCTTGGATTTCTTACATCATACGCTTTATTGTTAAATGGTAATGGTTTACCGTTTGTCCAATTGTCTCCTTGTTTTGTTGCTTTATATAGATATATCTTACCAAACTTAGCATTCTTTGGTTTGTCTTTTGTAAACTCCTTTTCATTAAAGCTCTCGCTGCCATAATACATTGTTGCACCATCGTTTGTGATACTCACTGGTCCATCGTGCCATTTGGTATTGATGTTATCTACCGCTACTGCATCGCTTATAGTACCATTTGCATTATACGTAGCTCTGTAGATATCCAAATAAGGCTCTTCGTTCCATCCGCTAGTTTTTCTCGAAGTATTTCGTGAACTTGAAAAATATACATTGTTATCATTGGTAAGTACAGCTCCAAAGTCTGTTTTATCACTACTTACATCTGATTTGGCAATATCATATAATTTGGTTTGTCCTTGTAGTTCTGGCAGATAATTTGGCTTACTTACAAATGCTTTAGCTCTTTGGTCATTAGGTGCCAATTGTGCAAACTGTTGCATTTGTTGATCAGCTTCCTTGAAGTTTCCTTCGGCTTTTAGCATTTGAGCGTATTTGTAATAAGTTTCCGCATCTTGCTTCTGTTCTACTACTTTAGCATACCATTTTACTGCTTCTTTGGTATTGAATACATTGTAATAACTCTCTGCTAATTGTTTGTAAACATAGTTATCGGCTTTACTGCCTTCTGCTAGTTTTAAATATTCTTTTGCAGCATCAACATATTCATATCTATTGAATAACTTATCTGCTGTTTTGGTATATTGGTTTTGTGCACTAAGCATTCCACTTACCATCACAAAACTTAATGTTACATATAATTTTCTCATTGTACTTTGGTCGCTTTAGGTTAGAAGAATCTTGGTGAACTTGATACTTTCTTTGGAAAATTCAAATCAAACAACAATATTAACTCGTGAGAAGATGGCGTTGTTACTTTCAAATCCGAAACGATATGATCATATGCGTAACCTATCTTAATTGATGGCGTTACTGCATAATTTATCATCGCTCCAAAACTATCTTCTAAACGATACGTTCCTCCTACCTCAAATTTCTGATTGAATAAAAAATTAGCCGATAAATCTAAAGATGTTGGTGCTCCAAAAGCCGATTTCATCATAAAAAATGGCTTGAACTTAACCGTATCATTAATATCAAAAACATACCCTCCTGTTAAAAAGTAATGCGATGTCTCTGAACCAAATTCTAACTCCTCACCTGTTCGTTGGATATCCAAATGTTTTGACTTTAACATATTAGGAACTGATAATCCTAAATAATACTTGTTCGTATAATAGAAAAATCCTGAACCTAAATTAAAATAGGTGTTGCTTATATCTTCACTAAAAGCTGGATCACTAGGCTGTGGTAACGTATGATTTATATCACTATACAACCCTACATTATGAAACGTTAATCCCACTTTTAATCCAAAGGCTAACTTGTGATCGCCTCCTAAATTTAATGTGTACGAAAAATCTCCATAGACATTGTTCTCCTCAACGGGTCCAATCTTGTCTGATATAAAACTAAGACCCATACCAACATTCTTTCCAACTGGAGCATGACCGAAAAATGTCCCCGTAGTAGGTGCATCCTCTATCTCAATCCACTGCTTTCGGTATAATAACCCCATCGATAAATTATCCTTACTTCCCGCATAAGCCGGATTCATAACACTCATATTATACATGTATTGTGTATAATGTGGGTCTTGTTGTGCTTGTAAGTCTACTATAGTAGAAAATACAACTAAAGCTACTAAATATAGTTTCTTCATTATTCTTATTTTTTATGGCTGCTACCAAAGTAACAGCCTTTTTTATTATTGCTGTCTATTAATATATACCCAACCTGTTTTAGCAGGTAAACCATTAAATTCAATTACATAATAGTATGTACCATCTGGTAATTCATTTCCGCTATCAGACTGTCCATACCATTCATTAGAATAATTTGATTTACTATAAACTTTAGTACCATATCTGTTAAATATCTCAACTTTGCTAACATCATAACCAGATAAATCCCATATATCATTATCTCCATCGTTATTAGGAGAAATACCATTTGGAATTAAACAAAATATATTGTTAATTGTTACAAAATCGCTTGTCATACAACCATTTAAAGTAACTTGAATTTCGTAAGTATCAGAACTTGTAACAACTATAGTAGAAGTTGAGCCTAATAAATCACCATTACTATTAAACCATTGATATGTCGCATTTAAAGTTTCTGATACATTTAATTCATAATTCACTCCATTACATCCATGAGTGATTGATATAGAAGGCGATAATAATTGTGCACCATTGCTAAAACTTGCTGATGTTAATGAAGTACATCCACCATTAGTTGCTGTTACTGTATAACTTGTTCCAACTGTCATGCCAGATATTACGCCTGCCGCTCCTACTGTTGGACCTACCGGTATAAATATGTATGTATTTGATGCACTATAATTTGTTATAGTTGAACTTCCATCTGATGAACAACTAGCTGCAACCGATACAATATTTGGTATTGCAGGTGTTGGTAATTGTGCAGCATTGCTAAAACTTGCTGATGCAATTGAAGTACAACTACCATTTGTTGCTGTTACCGTGTAACTTGTTCCAACTGTCATACCTGATATTACGCCTGACGCCCCTACATTTGGTCCAGCTGGTATAAATGTATAGGTATTAGAAGCGCTATAATTTGATATAGCTGAACTTCCTGCAGCAGAACAACTAGCTGCAACCGATGTGATAGATGGTACTGCTGGTGTTGGTAATTGTGCAGCATTACTAAAACTTGCTGATGCTACTGAAGTACATCCGCCATTTGTTGCTGTTACTGTATAACTTGTACCAACTGTCATGCCTGATATTAAACCTGTTGCTCCTACTGTTGGGCCTACTGGTAAAAATGTATAGGTGCTAGATGCGTTATAATTTGATATAGTTGAACTTCCATCTGAAGAACAATCTGCAGTAATTGATGCGATTGTTGGTGTTGATGGTGGTGGTAATTGTGCAGCATTACTAAAACTCGCTGATGCTAATGAAGTACATCCACTATTAGTTGCTGTTACCGTATAACTTGTTCCAACTGTCATGCCAGATATTATCCCTGCAACTCCTACTGTCGGACCTGCTGGTGTAAATGCATAGGTATTAGATGCACTATAATTTGATATAATTGAACTTCCATCTGATAAACAATCTGCAGCAATTGATGTGATTGTTGGCGTTTCAGTTGGCAGCGGTATATTAATTGTGAATGTCAATGGACTAGAAGAACAACCTGTCATTAAATCTAATGCAACTAAGGAGTATGTTCCTGGAGCCACATTACTAAAATTAACACTAGATTGAGTTGAAGATGTAACACCATTACTTAATGTATACTCATAATTTGAAACATATAGAGTATAAATTCCAACATTAGAATAATCAGGTAAATTAGGTGCAGTATTTGTCCAATCGATTACTTGCCAATCAGCAGGATTCCAAGTCATAGTTGGTAGTACTGCATTAGTATTTCTTCTATAATTGTATCCAACTCCACCTGCTGGGGTAAAAACAACACCATTTACTCCCCAAATATCAACTTCAACATCAGTACTAGTTGTTAAAACAATACTATCATTGTTATTAACCCCAGCACAAGTAGTAAAAGTTAAGTCAGGAACAATACCCCCTTGATTAGGGCTATTACTTAATTTAACAACAACTACATCATTGTTAGCCAAAATACCACTTAATAATAAATTACAAGCAGGGGCTCCAGTTGTAGAAGTATAAATTTTCAATCTATAGTTTGCTAAATCTATTGGAGCACCTGTTCCGTTATAAATTTCAACATAAGTTAAAGAACCTGATTGAGCATCAGTTATCTCAGAAATGAATAAATTCGTTGGAATATTCAACTGATTATTAACAGGAGAAGTAACTGTGAATGCAGCTGTTTGATTTGAACAAACAGGGTTCTGAGTTATGTTTATAACTGGAACCGGAATAGAAGTTACAACAACTGTTCCTGTTTGACCATTGATAACATTACTACAAATCCCTAAATTTACACCCGTTAATGTTACTGTAACATTTGAAGTTGGTAAGTTCATCGATAATGTAACAGTTCCTAATGCACCAATAGTAATTGTTTCTGGTACACCACCATTTACATTGTAAGAAACTAAAGCATTAGGTGTCCCTGTAATAATGAACTCAGCATTACCTACTCCAAGACAAATATTAGTATCTACTACTGATAAAGTAGCCGTTGGTAAAGCATTTACTAAAACAGATGATGAATTACTAACAGGTATTGAACATGAAGTATTAAAAATATTAATTAATTGCATCACAACGTTTCCTGCAGCTGGTGTATTAATAGTGACTGTTGCCAATCCACTTGTATTTAATGTAGTTGTTTGAGGAACTCCTCCATTTATTGTATAAGTTACATTAAAATTTGGAGAACCTTCAATTGTAAATACAGCATTCGCTCCAACACAAATTTCAGTATTTGAAGTAACTTGAGTAATTGAAGGAGAGAAATTTGTAATGACAACTGGAGTTGGAACTAAAATAGTACAACCATTAATTAGGAAGCTGAAATTAGCATACGTTCCCGTATTTAAACCTGATAAAATGATTTGACCATTTGAATTAGCAATATAATTTATTGGGCCAACAACAACTGAATTATCAGTATATGTAACTGAATAAGTTGTTCCAGGAACAAATCCAGAGACTGTTATTGTTGCATTAGAGCTACCACATTGTTCATTTGTAGACGTAAAAATTGGCGATGCTTGAATTGTAAAATTCGCAATATAATTTACACCACCATTATTGACTAAAATTGTATCATCACAATCTGTAGTACTATTATTATCTCCAGTTAAATCAAAATATAATTCAACTACATAATTTCCTGGAGCTAATAAAGTTAAATCTAATGGCGATTCTGAATCACCTAATACTTCTTGCCATTTCTGATCTCCTGCATTACAAGTTCCTCCTGATGCAAAATTTCCTGCAACACAATTATCAAAAAATGGTAAATTTAAAATTGTAAAAGGACCTGGAGCAGTACTTGCTTGATAAATTCTATAATTTAATCTCGCACTACAAACATTTGAAGTAGGTGTTTTAAAAGATTTTAATTCAGCACCTCTAAGGATAAGATTCCCTGAGTTTTGAACATATGTTCCTAAATTACTATTTGGGAATATATTTCCACTAGCACCTATTAAATCTGTACCTACACCCGTTACATTATAGAAAGCTCCATCGGTAGCAGTGTTTGTACAGTTTTCAACCCATACTGCTGTTGCAAATGAATTAAAAGTACATGTCGCTATTATTTCAACATTCATTTCGAAAGTTGGTGAACATGGGAAAGTAGCAACTGTAGGAGTAAACACATATAAAAATGTTCCTGCAGTAGCGGTACTAATTTGCGTAACTGGATTTCCAGCTAAAGCCCATTGTCCTGTAACTCCGTTTAATGATGTAGTACTCAATGGAATATTTGCAGCACCTAAACAGATTGCACCAGGAGTAGAAAAAGTTGGTACAATTGTATCATTAAGTGTAACAACAATTTCATCATCTATAGTATTAATTCCACATGTAATTCTACATTTATATGTTCCTGATTGATATACCGTCAAAGTGCTTAGTGTTTCTCCAGGAATTAAAACACCATTAAAGAACCATTGATAAGCATCAGCAGTTGTATTAGTAGAAACTATTTGATAAGAATCAGCACAAAGTACTTGATTTGTACCTATGTTATTAGTACAAACAATATCACAATTCGTAGAACCAGCTCCAGTTCCGTTTAAATTTGTTTGCGTAAATGTAACTGTACCTGGTTGATTACTAAAGTTTGTAATTAACACAATATAAATATCATTAAGTTGAGCGTTATTGATAGTGAAATTTTCAACAGAAACAAAAGAATAACTACAAGACGCTATATTATTTGGTATAGTAGTATTTCCGTCAGGAAAATCATGCAAATCATTACATGATGCAGCAAATTCAGCTGGAGTAAAAGGTCCCCAAATAATATAATCTACATCTATGCCATTACCTGTTGCATTATTAGTTTGTGAAATTTGGAAATTTAAATTTCCAGTCTGACTTACTTGCATGAAATACCATGATGGATTTGGAGAAGTACTTAAACAACCTATTGAACCATAACTTGGAACACCTACTGAATTCGTGTAAACTAAACCAGTTTCTCCACAAAATGCAGATGCGTCAGAACAATCTACTGGAGTACCAACACACATAGTGAAAGTAGTATTTTGACCAGCAGTTCCTGTAAAAGTATATACTCTAATATAATAGGTTTGACCTGGAGTTAAATTTGTAGCTATACTACTATTATTATCACTACAGTACAATTGCGTTAACGCCCCACATGAACCAGAATATACAACATGATACAAATCTGTTGTGCTTCCTGCAACGTTTACAAGCGTAATATTATGTGTTCCTTCCGTAGCCGTAAATTGAAACCAAACATCATCATCGTCATTTCCAGCACATCCATTAGGATTAGGAGAAGGTGTTGCTCCTAAAACAGTACCTGTAACAGAATTAATACAAGCCGTTCCAATATTCACGGGAACATTTATTGCTGCTGCACATTCGTCATTTGAAATTAAAGTTGCAAAATTTTTAGGGCCTGCCCAAATACTTGAATCTGTTAGACTACATATAGCTCTAACATATACTTCAAAAGAAGTTGCAGATGGATATCCTGAAAAACTATATGATGGAGTACCTACTGTTGCAGTTGGTGTTGCTCCAATTGGCGGATATCCAGTTCCGGCAGGCTGAATAATAACTTCCCATTGTGTAGCACCTGCATTATCTGTCCATGTAACAGTTCCTGAATCAATTGTTATACCACTTACAACAATATTAGTAGGGGCTGGACAAGTTGGTGGTGTACATGAAGCTGGACCAGTATATAAAACCGTACCTTGAGTACCTGAATTAAAAGGCTTATTATAAATTTGAACCCCCAAAGGATCAACTATAGAAACACCAACTTCTCCAGGAAAAGTTCCTCCAGTATTCCAAAACAATTCAAAAGGTTGGTTACTACATAATGCTACCGTTACATTTACAGGGCCTGCACCTGCAGTAAAAGTTCCTCCTATAGTTGCTATTGTTTGACCAAACTGTCTAATTGTCATAGTATTTCCATTCCATCCATCACCCCATGAATCTGTCATTCTAAAAATAAAATCACATCGTTGAGAGGCTGCACACAATCCTGTTGTAAAAGTTCCTGATTCAGATAAAGGACTTATATTGTCTTGACCACAAATAGCTCTTACATAAAAATCATAAGATGTAGCAGCAGTAAGACCAGTTAAGGTATAAGAATTATTTGTAGTAATCCCTGTAACAATTGTACCAGCACCTGTTCCAGGAGTAAAACCAACTGCCCCATATTCAACTTCCCATTGAGAGGCACCTGTTGGGTTGCTCCAACTTAAATTAACAGAAGTATCACCTATAGCTGAAACTAATAAATTAGCTGGCTGTAGACATTGTCTATCAACTTTAACCTTATCTAATATCCAACGATCTCCTAACCCCCCTGTAACTTCATGAACAAAAGCAATATGCACATTTTGATTGGCATAGGCATCTAACAAAACGAAAAATTGTTGAAATCCTGTTTCGTTAATTTGTAACTCTGTGTACGTTGCTAAAGTAGTTGTAAATGAAGCGATATTCTGATCAGTAGTTGACAATAATACTTTATAAACACTACCTTGTTCTCCACCAGAAACTGATCGAGCAAAAAATCGCACTTGTCCATTTGCCGGCACTGTAACTTGCGGTGTAATCAACCAATCTTGTGCAAGACCAGGGATACTCCCTTCACGTGTTGACATAGCTGAGGCTACGCCAATAGTCCATTGATTAGGAAGTATTGTATTTCTACCCCATGATTGAACAGTTCCAATGCCGTTATCTGTTACCACCCAACCAGTAGGGGGGAAAGTCGCACTTTCAAATTCTTCGGACAATTGTCCAAAGGCAAAAAAAGTAAAAAACGACATGAAAAAAAGTAATAATTTTTTCATTGTTATTTTATAGTTATGGTTTGATTAATTATCCAAAGTTACATAATAAATTAACCTAAAAACTTAATATCGATAAAATGCATTTTTTATCGATAAAATGCATTTTTTACCATTATATAATTTATGTATATTTGTAAAATAAACAAATAACTTTGAAAATAAACTCAAAAATCTATTTTGCATCCGATCAACATTTTGGAGCTCCAACGCCAAAAATGAGTTTCCCTAGGGAACAAAAATTTATTAATTGGCTAGATGAAATAAAAAAAGATGCCGATGCAATTTTTCTTTTAGGTGATTTATTCGACTTTTGGTTTGAGTACAAAACTGTTGTCCCAAAGGGATTCATAAGGGTTTTGGGAAAATTGGCAGAAATTAAAGATTCTGGCATTCCAATCTATTTTTTTGTAGGAAATCATGACTTATGGATGAGCGATTATTTCCAAAAAGAACTAAACATTCCTGTTTATCATGATAATCAAGAATTCACATTTAATGGAAAAACATTTTTGATTGGTCACGGCGATGGAAAAGGCCCAGGCGATATGGGTTACAAACGCATGAAAAAAGTGTTTACCAATCCGTTTTCAAAATGGTTATTTCGTTGGTTGCATCCCGATATTGGTGTAAAATTGGCTCAATATTTATCCGTAAAAAACAAATTGATTTCTGGAGCCGAAGATGTAAAATATTTAGGCGAAGACAATGAATGGTTAGTACAATATTGCAAACGAAAGTTAGAAACAAAACTATACAATTTCTTTGTTTTTGGTCACCGTCATTTGCCTTTAGAAATTGAATTAACACCAGATTCAAAATACATTAATTTAGGCGATTGGATTGGCTACTTCACTTATGGAGTTTTTGATGGAGAAAAAATGGAATTGAAAGAATTCAAAAACTAAATTGTTTCTAAATCTTTTTCGATATCTAATTCTCTGAATTTTGGCGAGGCTACGGCGGTAACTCCCACAATTCCTAAAGTCATCATACCACCAAAAACAACTGCTGGAACTACTCCCATAATTTTGGATGCTAAACCGCTTTCAAAAGCACCTAATTCATTAGACGAACCCACAAAAATCGAATTCACAGAAGACACACGTCCGCGCATATGGTCAGGAGTGTAAATTTGAAGAATAGTTTGTCGAATTACGACAGAAATTCCATCGGTAACGCCACTCAAAAATAAAGCTACAACGGATAACCAAAAGTTGGTCGATAATCCGAAAATGATAATACAAACCCCAAATCCGAAAACGGCTAACAACAAATTTTTACCTGCTTTTTGATGTAACGGAATAGAGGTAGCCACTAACATCGTAATCAACCCACCAATAGCTGGTGCTGCTCTCAAAATTCCGAAACCTTCTGAACCCACTTTTAAAATATCTTGCGCAAAAATAGGCAATAAGGCTACCGCTCCTCCAAATAAAACAGCAAACATATCAAGCGAAATCGCATTCAAAATAGGTTTTGAATGAAATACAAACGACAATCCTTCTTTCAAACTTTTGAAAATCGGTTCGCCTATTTTTGGATTTAAAATAGGTTTTCTTTCAATTTGTGTCAGTACGATTAGAGCTATTACAACACAAAAAACCACAAAAACCAACGACCAAAACACGCCAACCCAACCAATTGCAAATCCTGCTAATGCCGGTCCGATTACTGCCGCAACTTGCCAAGTAGAACTGCTCCATGTCGCTGCGTTTGGTTGTTCTTTTTTAGGAATAATTAATCCCAATAAACTAAAAACAGACGGAATTAAAAAAGCACGAATGATGCCGCCCACAAAAACTAAAGCATAAATGCCGTAAAAAATTGTGTTTTGTGAATAAGAAGCTATAAAATTGGGATGCACCAACAAACATAGCAAAGCACTAATTGCTGCTAATCCTGAAAAACATTTAATCAACAAACCTCTCTTTTCGTTTTGATCTACAATGTGTCCAGCAAACAAAGCCATACTTATCGCCGGAATAATCTCCATTAACCCAATTAAACCTAGTGATAATGGATCTTTTGTCATGCGATACACTTCCCATTCAATCAACACAAATTGCATCGACCAAGCCAATACAATAAACAATCGCATGGCTAAAAACCAGCGAAATTCGGGAATTCGTAAGGAAGAAAAAGGGTCTTTTTTAGATTTTGATGCCACGAATGCACTCTAATTAATTTTTCAAAAAATATAAACTGAACACTCGATACTGAACACTAAACACTTTATCTAATATCGCGTAATTGCAGTTGCAAAGTTACAGTATCTTTCCATTCATTTTCTTCCAATGAAAAAATAGCATCAAATTTATTTTTATGAGAAACTACATCTAATTTATTTCCCAATCCAAAACCAATTGCTCCAAAATTTTCTGAATTACCTTGTTTTACAAATGCTTTTAAATGTTCGTTATCTGCACCTAACGTTTTAGCATAACCGGAATCCGTAAGTTCTTTTGCAAGAAATAGCGGTGTCATATTTTGAGGTCCGAAAGGTTCAAATTGCCTCAAAAGACGCATTAACTTTGGATTAAGTTCTGACAATTCGATTTCGGCATCGTATGAAATTTCAGGAATTAATAAATCGGGATGAATGGTTTCTTGGACTATTTTTTCGAAGGCATTTTTGAAATTTTCGTAGTTTTCTTCCAAAAGTGTCATTCCAGCCGCATACATGTGGCCACCGAATTGTTCCAAATGTTCCGCACAAGCTTCCAAGGCATTATATACGTCGAAATCTTTCACTGAACGGGCTGAAGCCGCTAATTTTTCTCCACTTTTTGTAAAAACAATGGTTGGACGATAATAATTTTCAACCAATCGTGAAGCCACAATTCCGATAACCCCTTTGTGCCAATTTTCTTGATATACAACCGTTGAAAATCGGTTTTGCTCGTTATTTTCTTCAATTTGGAGTAAAGCTTCTTTGGTAATTTGTTTGTCTAATTCTTTTCTATCGGAATTATGTTGCTCGATTTCGGAGGCAAATTGCTCCGCTTGTTCTAAATCATATTCGGTTAATAAAGCAACGGCTTCGTTTCCGTGTTTGATTCTTCCTGCCGCATTGATTCTTGGTGCAATGATGAAAACAACATCAGTAATTGTCAAGACTTTCTTCTTTACATTTTGAATCAAAGCCTTAATTCCTGGTCGCGGATTGGAATTAATGACTTCCAATCCAAATTTTGCCAATACCCGATTTTCACCCGTAATCGGAACAATATCTGCTGCAATTGCTGTTGCTACTAAATCTAAATACAATACTAAATCATCAATGGTTTGGTTTCTGTTTTCGGCTAAAGCCTGAATCAATTTGAACCCAACACCGCAACCGCATAATTCATCATACGGATACGAACAATCGTCTCGTTTTGGATCTAAAACTGCAACCGCATCGGGTAAAATATCGCCTGGTCGGTGATGGTCGCAAATAATAAAATCGATGTTTTTTGCTTTGGCATAATTGACATGATCAATCGATTTGATACCACAATCCAATGCGATAATTAAGGAAATATCGTTGTCTTCGGCATAGTCAATTCCCATATAAGAAATGCCGTAACCTTCTGCATATCTATCGGGAATATAGGTCGCAACATTGGGATAAAAACTACGTAAATAACTCGAAACTAAAGAAACAGCAGTTGTTCCATCGACATCATAGTCACCAAAAATTAAGATATTTTCATTTTTAGCAATCGCTTTTTCAATTCGCCCAACAGCTTTGTCCATATCTTTCATCAGATACGGATTATGCAAATCGGCTAAAGTGGGACGAAAAAAGGTTTTGGCTTGTTCGAAGGTTTCAATGCCTCGCTGAACTAATAATTTTGCGATGATTGCATCGACTTGAAGAGCACTTTGAATGGCTTGTACTTTTTCTAGATTTGGCTTAGATTTTGGATTCCAACGCATAGTTTTAAAAATTAGAATTTAGAAATTAGAATTCAGAATGTTAGTTTGAACTCTGTTATTTTGGCTTATATAATTGAATGACAAAGGTATAAATATTTTTTATTTTAGCCACAGATTGCACAGATTATAAGGATTAAATCCGTAGTAATCCTGTAATCCTTGGCAAAAATTTATTGTTTATGATAAAAAATCGCCACCTCAACTTTTGCAAATTGACGGAACATTTCCATCACACCACAATATTTTTCTACCGATAAATTCACGGCTTTTTCTAGCTTTTTCTCGTCTAAATTGTTGCCATAAAAATGGTAATCTACTTTTACTTTGTGATACGTTTTTGGATGTTCTTCGGTTAGTTCACCTGATGTTTCAATTTTGAAATCGGCGACGTCTAACTTCATTTTTTCTAGTAAAGAAGCGACGTCTAAACCAGTGCAACCAGCCAAAGCTGATAACATCAACGCTTTTGGACGCAAGCCTTTTCCTTCGCCTCCATTTTCAGGACCAGCATCAATTGAAATGACATCGCCACTTGGATTTGTGGACTCAAATTGCATATTACCTTTCCAGGTAGTGGTTATGTTGTGTGTTTCCATGTTTTTTTGTTTCAAAAATAAACTTTCTTATTTTTTCATATAAGTTTCAAAGAAATTATAGTCTACTTCATAAACAATTTTAGGTTTAACACCTAATTCAGCTTTTTCAAAAAGTTTAACTAATTTCTTTCCATCTATCAGCTCAATCGGTGGCGCTCCGTCTCTTGAAGCTTCTCTTTTTGCGTCTTCAGAAAATGTCCCCGTAGTCAATATAATTCCTTTATCTGCTCTACCAATCATAGCATTTCTAAAATCTCCAATCTGAGCTCTCGAAACAGTTCCTTTATATCTTTTGCATTGAAATAAAACTTTCATACTTACAAAAGGATTTAACTCTAATGTCCCATATCCATCAATTCCACCATCGTGTGAAGCTTGAGTCACGTGAACATTCTCAAAACCATGTTCTCTTAAAAGTCTTTTACAAACATGTTCAAATCCGATTGGAGAAACACTTTGCAACACTTCCAATAAAGTCGGTGTTATTTCATTATCTAACTCTTCTGGTTCTTCTTGCTCTTGAGTTTGTACAATTTTATCTTTAGACGATTTATGTTTTTTTGCTTTCTGATGGATTTCAACCCATTTTAAAAAAATTGTTCTTGCATCATCTTGGGTTAAAAAAGTCTCTTGTCCTTTTGAAGATAATGTCCAAACACCTTTTTGTGAATTATCAAGTAAACCTTCCCAAACCAAATATTGTCGCGCCCAAGCAACTTGATTATCAAATCTTAAAATACCAGATTTCACAACCTCTTCTCTTTGAGAATCTTTAATTTTTTCAGCTTTTGCAATTTCTTCAACAACTTCTTTTGGTCTACCTGAACCTCCAAGTTCTCTCAAAGCATTCAAAAGTGGACCGAACCATTTAGTAAATTCTGCTTGAGTTGATTTTTTTCTTTTATCTGTCATTTGTTATTTTATGAAATTTATAACTGCTCACTAAAATCTGAACACTGAACACTATTTCTTCCCACCCACAACCACAACAATTTCACCTTTAGCGGGTTTTGCTTCAAAGTGTTTTAAGACTTCTTCTGCTGTTCCTCTTACGGTTTCTTCGTGTAATTTGGATAATTCTCGAGAAACAGAAACAGGTCTGTCGGCTCCGAAATATTGGACAAATTCGGCTAAGGTTTTGTTTAATTTGTGTGGCGATACATAGAAAATCATCGTACGATATTCTTCTTGTAAGGCTAAAAATCGGGTTTGTCTTCCTTTTTTATCGGGTAAAAATCCTTCGAATACGAATTTATCATTGGGTAAACCGCTATTTACCAATGCCGGCACAAAAGCAGTTGCGCCTGGTAAACATTCCACATCAATTCCGTTTTCCACACAAGCGCGTGTAAGCAAAAATCCTGGGTCGGAAATGGCTGGAGTTCCTGCATCACTGATTAAAGCAATGGTTTCGCCTGCTTGTAAACGCTTCACCAAATTTTCAACGGTTTTGTGTTCGTTGTGCATGTGGTGGCTGTGCATGTGCGTTGCAATTTCGAAGTGCTTTAGCAATTTTCCGCTGGTACGCGTGTCTTCTGCTAAAATTAAATCGACTTCTTTTAGTACTTTAATAGCACGAAAAGTCATGTCTTCTAAATTGCCAATTGGCGTTGGAACGATATATAATTTACTCATTTAAAATTATTTATAAACACGAATTAATTCGAATTTTTTAAACATATAAGTTTTTCAAAGTGAATTACTTAAAATGAAAAAGCTCATAAAAGTTTGTACAAACGAAATCGCTCTGTGTATCTCTCTTAAAAGAATCTACTTCAAAAAAACTCGGTGCATCTCTGTGTAAAAACAGAAATTTCACGAATTAGAACGAATCACCAAAAAGAGTCTGAGACTGAAAACTGTGACTGCGACTAAAATTAACTAAACTTTTTCTCCACAATTTCCATGAAACGTGTTTCGAATTCTTCGCAGCCTTCCCAATTGTTATAATCTGGTTTTACGAAATCTAAAACAAACGATTTTGCTTCTTCAAAACTATCAAACGTATTCAATTGCGAAATTACACGGTTGAAATCATCTGAACTTCCTCCAAATAATTTTTTCTCAAATCCAATTCTATCATTCAAACCAAAAGAAATTGTTTTATTCAATCGATCGTTTAATGAACTTATTTTTGGTTCATGTACTACTTTTTCAATCGTAGCTTTTACTTCTTCTTCTAGTACTTTTGGTTCCGAAGTTTCAGAATCAGCAACTACAGGTTCTGGCTGAACCTCTTCTTTTACGTCTTTCACTGGTGGAGTTACTTCCGAAGTTTCGGAATCAAAAATAGTTTCGTTTGCTTTTTCAACCTCAACAGGAACGTCTTCTACTTTTACAAAATCCAATTCTTGGTAATCGTGTACCAATAAATCTTCAAAAGAAATTTGTTTTGCTACAGGTTCTTCTGCTTTTGGTTCCGAAGCTTCGGAATCAGCAATTGGCTCTTCTTCAATTATTTCTTCCTCAATTGGTTCTTCTTCCATTGGAATCATCAAAACTTCTTCCTCCTCCTCATCATCTTCTACAACTAATTCTGCAATTACAACTTTTTCTTCCACAATAGATTCAGCAACAACTTCTTCTACTGCTGGAGCAACATCTACGTGAACTGCCTCTGAAGTTTCAACAACTTTATCCTGAATTGGCGCATCAAAAACTTCGGTTGGCTTCCCTTCTAATTTTTCAACCAAAACTTCTTCCGAAATTTCATTTTTAACCATTTCGAAATTCTCTTCATAAAAGCGTAAAATCGTCAATTGATCGTACAAATTTTTAGCTTCTTGCTGTAATTTAAGCGTTTCTGAATGGTTTTTTAACTTTAAAATTCGGTGGGCAATACTGATTAATTCAGCGGTTACTCTTTTCTTCATAACTTTATTAGATGGAATTGAATATATCGATAGTTTTTTAATAATTTTGTTTTGCTTACAAAGGTAGCAGAAAATAATTTTTAACGTACGAAAGATACAAAATGTTTCTCGAAAATACCGTAAATCAACAAGAACAATTTGGCTGGATTGAAGTAATTTGTGGCTCCATGTTTTCGGGTAAAACCGAAGAATTGATTCGCCGCTTAAAACGCGCTCAGTTTGCTAAACAAAAAGTAGAAATCTTTAAACCGGCTGTCGACACAAGATATGACGACGAAATGGTGGTTTCGCACAATAAAAATGAAATTCGTTCTACACCCGTTCCTGTTGCTGAAAACATTCGAATTTTAGCACAAGGTTGCGATGTCGTTGGTATTGACGAAGCCCAATTTTTCGATGAAGAAATTGTTGCCGTTTGTAATGATTTAGCCAACTCTGGAATTCGAGTGATTGTTGCCGGATTGGATATGGATTTTAAAGGAAACCCTTTTGGACCAATGCCTGCGCTTATGGCTACAGCCGAATATGTAACCAAAGTACACGCTATTTGTACGCGCACGGGAAATTTGGCCCATTATAGTTTTAGAAAATCGAATGATGAAAAACTAGTCATGCTAGGCGAAACCGAAGAATATGAACCTTTGAGCCGTGCCGCATACTACAGAGCCTTTCGCGAACATAAAGAAGAAAAAGAGTAATTTGAATCTCAATATCACCCATATTATTTCGTTTTGTAAAGGCGTTTTTCACGGAAATTCGACTGAGTTTACTGCAAGTCATATTTCCATAGACAGCCGTTCGTTGCAAAACGGAAGTAACACTTTGTTTTTCGCTATCAAAGGACAAAATCACGATGCACATTTGTATTTGGAAGAGTTGATTGCAAAAGGCGTTCGCTATTTTGTTGTCGAATATATTCCGGAACATTTATACGAAAAAGCGAATTTCATTATCGTTGAAAATTCGTTAAACGCATTACAACAAACTGCGATTGGCTATCGAAAACAATTCGATTTTCCATTTGTGGGAATTACCGGAAGCAACGGAAAAACCATCGTAAAAGAATGGTTGAATTTTTTGTTGAGTCCAAATCATTTGATTGTTCGAAATCCAAAAAGTTATAATTCGCAAGTTGGAGTTCCGCTATCTATCTTAGCCATTGAAGGCAATTACGATTTAGGAATTTTTGAAGCGGGAATTTCGTTACCCAATGAAATGTCGAATCTAGAGCACATCATTCAACCGAAATATGGCATTTTAACGAATATTGGTTCGGTTCACGATGAAGGTTTTGCGAATCGCGAAGCCAAAATCAAAGAGAAAATCCAACTTTTTGAAAATTGTTCTGATATTTTCTTGGAAAAGAATAGCGAAATTGAAGCTTTACTTCCAGAAAATAGTCAAAAACATACTTGGAGTTTTTCTGATGAAAGTGTCAATCTTTTCGTTTCGAAGAAAAATGAAAATGGAAAAACCGAATTAACTTTCAAAAATACAACCAATACTTTTAGTGTAATTATTCCGTTTTCGGATGAAAATTCGATTGAAAATGTAATTACTTGCGTGAATTTCATGTTGTTTTTAGGCGAAGAAATTACGTTTATACAACATCGAGTTGCGGAATTATATCCTGTAGAATTAAGACTTCAAGCCATAAAAGGCATCAATAATTGTTTGGTAATCGATGACAGTTATTCTGTGGATTATCAATCCTTGAAAATTGCGTTAGATTTCTTAGAACAACAAAAATTACACGATAAAAAAACAATTATTTTATCCGATATTTTTACGAGTGGTGGTGCTATTGAAACGCTTTACAATCAGGTAAAACAATTACTTTCGAAAAATAAAATCGAGCGCATTATAACCATTGGCGAAACCATTGGAAAACAATTGAACGATTTACCCAATGTGATTTCGTTTGCCACTACGCAAGAATTTTTACAACAATTCAATACGCAATCGTTTCAAAACGAAACCATCTTAGTGAAAGGCGCACGTGGTTTCAACTTTCATGAAATTGTGGTTTTGTTGGAAGAAAAAAATCACGAAACCATATTAGAAATTAATCTTGATGCGATTAGTTACAATCTGAATTTCTACAAATCCAAACTGAAGCACGACACCAAAATTATGGTGATGGTAAAAGCGTTTGGCTACGGAAATGGTGGTTATGAAATTGCGAAATTGCTCGAGCATCATAAAGTCGATTATTTAGGTGTTGCGTTTGCCGATGAAGGCATCGAATTACGAAAAGCCGGAATTACGACTCCAATTATGGTTTTAAATCCTGAAAACAATAGTTTTAGAGCCATGATTGCTTATAATTTAGAGCCTGAAATTTATTCGATTACGGGTTTACAAGCTTTTGTGAAAATTGCCCAACACCAAAATATTTCCCACTACCCGATTCATATTAAATTGGATACAGGAATGCATCGCTTAGGATTTGAACCGCATTTGATAGACGAATTGTGTTCGTTATTAAAAAATAACAATTTTATTAAAGTAAAAAGTGTGTTTTCGCATTTAGCCGCAAGTGATGATTTACAATTCGACGATTTTACAAAATTGCAATTTCAACGCTTTGATGCGATGTATTCGGAATTAGAGAACGTATTGCCTTCAAAACCGATTCGCCATATTTTAAACACTTCTGGAATTTTCAATTATTCGGAAAAACAGATGGAAATGGTGCGATTAGGCATTGGTTTGTATGGGATTGGAAATTCGGAACAAGAATTGAAAGTGTTGGAAAATGTGAGCACTTTAAAAACAATCATTTCTCAAATAAGAGAAGTTTCAGCCGAAGAAAGCATTGGTTACAGCCGAAGATTTCGAGTGACTCAAAAAATGAAAGTTGCTACGATTCCAATTGGCTATGCCGATGGCATTCGAAGAGCTTGGGGCAATGAAAAAGGATTTGTCATCATCAATAATCAAAAAGCGACCATCTTAGGTTCGATTTGTATGGACATGATGATGGTAGATGTTACGAATATTTCTTGCAAAACTGGAGATGAAGTGATTGTGTTTGGAAAAAACCCAAAAGTAACCGAAATAGCAAGTGTTATTGGCACGATTCCCTATGAAATTCTGACTGGGATTTCGCAACGTGTAAAGCGAATTTTCTATAAAAATTAACAAACTATTTTAAATTTTGTATTTTCGTTATACTAAAATTAAAACTAACTCTTAAAAAATAAAAAGTATGGGAATGATTTCAGAATTTAAAGATTTTATTGCTAAAGGTAATGCAATGGACTTAGCTGTAGGAGTAATTGTTGGTGCTTCGTTTGGAGCGATTGTAAACTCTTTGGTTTCGGATGTAATAACACCTGCCTTATTAAACCCTGCCTTAAAAGCAGCTCAAGTTGAAGATTTAGCCGGATTAAAAACCGATGGTGGTATTTTATATGGTAAATTTTTAGCAGCTGTTATTAGTTTCTTAGTTATTGCCTTTGTTATCTTTTTATTGGTAAAAGCAATGAACAGCATGAAGAAAAAACAGGAACCAGCTCCAGCGGCTCCAGCAGGACCAACACAAGAGCAATTGTTAGCTGAAATTAGAGATTTATTGAAAAAATAGTCAATACCGCTACATTATATATTCTAATTAAACCCCGATTCGTCGGGGTATTTTTTTGGCGGAAACAATTCACAAAAATTCATATTCATAATAAAATATTCTATAAATTTGAAAAATGAATGAGTATAATTTAAAAATGGAATATTTAGCAATCTCCCATGAAAACACATTGGAAGCTTGTAATAATTTTGTTAATTTTTATCTTGAAAAACCAAATACTAATTTAATCATAGATTTTAGTAATTGTGTTTTTTTATATCCTGATTATGCTCTACTTTTACTTTGCTCCATTAAGTATATTGAGAGCAAAGGACATGAAGTACATGGCAAAATCAAATTAGACAAATCAAAATCAATTTATCAATATTTACTGAAAATGGATTTTTTCAGAAATCTAAAAATTGATTTACCAAAAATTGAAGCAAATGAAAAAGATTATAGTTTTGTAGAGATTCAAACTTATAATTCTGAAAACCAAATAGACGTTCAAAACAGAATAATGAAAGTACTTCGAGAAAAAAGTGTAATTGATGATGATGTTTTTACTTGTCTTGATTATTGTTTAAATGAAGTGCTTGATAATATTCTAAACCATTCAAAAGAAAAGCAAGGTTGGGTTGTTGCTCAATATTTTGGAAATCTTAATCAAATCAGATTAATGGTTGCTGATCACGGCATAGGAATTTGTAAAGCACTTAATGAAAAATACAATTTCACAGAAGAAGAAGCATTACAAAATTGTATTGTAAGTGGTATCACTAACGGAAGAGGTCAAGGGCATGGTTTGTATGCGACTTCCTTATTTGCTTCTGAAAACAAAGGATGGCTAAGTATTATATCTGGAAATAAAAAACTTGATGTTAATGAATATGAATCTAAAGTAATAGATATTAAACATTGGCAAGGTACTTGTGTATATCTTAGAATAAACACTAATGTAGTTGTTGATTATAAATTATTTACTGATCGACATTATGACCAAAAAGAACATTTATTTGATATGCTATTTGGAGATAATGAATCTTAATTAGTTTAATAACATATTATTAAGTATATTTTATATAAATTTATATATCTTTGCACCATAAAAGAGCAAAAAATGTCACAAACAATTCAATTTAAAAAAATAGGCACTAGCTTAGGCACTCGCGATTTGGGAGCTAGAATTCGCGTATCTATACAAGAAGAGGTTGAAAAAAACGACAAAGTTTTTTTAGATTTTCAAGATGTAGATGTAATAACAAACTCTTTTGCTAACGAATGTTTTGGCAAATTAAGAGAAGCCATCTCAACTGAAACTTTTAGACAAAAAATCGCTTTTATAAACACGAATGATTTTATCCAAAGAGTAATTATTTCAGCTCTTTAGAATTTAAATAATAAATGAAAAGCAATCTTAACAGATTGCTTTTTTTATTCCTAAGAATCCTAATCGTTGTGCTATCTCTGCAAATGACACAAAAACTCCAAATAACTTCAATTTGATAAAATCCCGTTACAAATCAAAACTTTTGTTATATTTTCATCAATATTTGCTAAGTCGTTTGAATATTCTATATTTTTGCATCATTAAATAACACACATCAAAATGAAAGTAGCCATAGTTGGCGCTACCGGAATGGTAGGCGAAATAATGCTTCAAGTATTAGCAGAACGTAATTTTCCTGTAACCGAGTTAATTCCAGTTGCTTCTGAAAAATCAGTTGGGAAAGAAATCGAATGGAAAGGTAACACCTATAAAGTAGTAGGTTTACAAACCGCTGTAGATATGAAACCTGAGATTGCTTTGTTTTCGGCAGGTGGAGAAACTTCTTTAGAATGGGCTCCAAAATTTGCTGCTGCAGGAACAACCGTAATCGATAATTCTTCTGCTTGGCGAATGGATGCTACTAAGAAATTAGTCGTTCCTGAAATCAATGCTTCGATTTTAACTAAAGAAGACAAAATTATTGCGAATCCAAACTGTTCTACGATTCAAATGGTAATGGCTCTAGCGCCTTTACATGCTAAATATGACATCAAACGTATTGTAGTTTCTACTTACCAATCCATTACGGGAACAGGAGTAAAAGCCGTGCGTCAGTTAGAAAACGAATATGCAGGCATTCAAGATGAAATGGCGTATAAATACCCTATTCACCGAAATGCGATTCCACAATGTGATAGTTTTGAAGAAAACGGTTACACCAAAGAAGAAATGAAATTGGTGCGCGAAACTCAAAAAATCTTAAACGACAACACCATTGCCGTAACAGCAACTGCCATTCGTATTCCAGTCGTTGGCGGACATAGTGAAGCGGTAAACATTCAGTTTGAAAACGATTTTGATGTGAACGAAGTGCGTCAAATTTTACAAAATACACCTGGTGTTACGGTTCAAGACAATTTAGATACTTACACCTATCCAATGCCCATTTATGCACAAGGAAAAGATGATATTTTTGTAGGTAGAATCAGAAGAGATGAAAGCCAAGCTAACACCTTAAATATGTGGATTGTGGCTGATAACTTGAGAAAAGGTGCTGCAACCAATACCGTTCAAATTGCGGAATATTTGGTTGCAAATCATTTAGTATAATTTTAGCCACAGATTACACAGATTTACACAAATTAAATCCTTTTGAATCCTTTAATCCGTCGAAAAACAAATAACCACGAACTAGCGAATAAGTCATCAAAACTTAAAAATTCGTTAATTCGTGGTTTGTTTTTTTGCTTTACTTTAAAAGCAGTATCTTTGTGGTTGTGAAAAAGAAAATACTTTATACAAACATTGGCTTGATGCTCGCAGTACTATTTGCTGTGTGCTACCAATCGGTGCATACTTTTTCGCACGAACACCATCTGAAAACAGAATGTTGTGATGATTCGCATCATTTGACTTTAAAAACTTCTGAAAAAACAGTTAGCGAAAGTGAAGATTGTCCTGTTTGTGACTTCAAATTCGTGGCTTTTCTTTCACCAGAAGTTTTACATTTTAATTTTATTCCTTCGTTTTACGAAATTCCCTATCAATTTAATAGTAATGAAACTAGCATTACGTTTGAAGGAAATTCGTTCTACCTTCGTGGTCCACCAGCTTTAGTTTAAAAATATATTACGACATCATTATCAAAAATAATGATACGTTGTTGTTTCATTTAAACTAAAAGAAATGCGATTCATATCGATATTATTTTTCTTTTTGGTTGGCTTTTTCGGATACGCTCAAGTTACAATTACGGGTGTTATTTCGGATGAAAATGGCTTACCACTAAGAGATGCTCACGTACACATTGCTAATAAAACTACTTCTACGGATGTTAATGGAAGTTATGTTTTATCAGACATTCCAAAAGGAAAACAGAAACTCTATATTTCGTTTATAGGTTATCATGCTATTGCTGAAACTATCGAAATTTCAACCGATTTAACTATCAATCGTCAATTGAAATTAGATGTTACCAAATTAGAGGATATTACTATTCAACAACTTTCAAATTCAAAAAGCGAAAGTAGTAACGAACAAGTTTTGAAAAGCGCTACCATTGAAAAATTTAGCAATCAAACCTTGGGTGAAGCTTTGAAAGAAGTTTCTGGTGTTTCCATTTTAAAAACCGGAAGTACTATTGTTAAACCTGTAATTAATGGTTTACATAGTAGTCGTGTGCCTATCATTAACAATAATGTTCGATTAGAAGACCAACAGTGGGGAACGGAACACGCACCTAATTTTGATATCAATACAGCTGGAAAAATCACGGTGATTAAAGGCGCTTCTGCTTTGCAATATGGTGGTGATGCGATTGGCGGAATTGTTGTCATCGAACCTGAAGTGATTAAAAAAGATACTTTAGTTGGAAAAACAATTCTCAACTTAGCCACAAACGGAATGGGCGGAAGCTTGAGTTCAAGTCTTCAAAAAGGCAATCGCTATGGTTGGAGTTGGAATGCTTTAGGAACTTTCAAATATTTAGGAGATAGAGAAACGCCTGATTATGTGTTGTCAAATTCGGGAAATCGCGAACAAAATTTTTCAGGAGGCATTCGTTTTGCCAAAGAAAAGTATAATTTCAATGCGATGTATAGTTTTTACAATGCACAAATTGGCATCATTAAAGCTTCGCATATTGGAAATGTAAACGATTTATACAATTCCATCAACAACCAACAACCAAGTGTTATTGAACCTTTTAGTTATTCGATTGATGCACCAAAACAAGAAGTACAACACCATTTAGCTAAAATAAATTTCCAAAGATGGCTTAGTGAAAACACTTCAATAGATTTGCAATATGCTTTTCAATTCAACAATCGTTTAGAATTTGATGTTCGAAGAACGAGTACTACAACTAAAAAAGCTGCTTTAGATTTACAATTAGCAACCCACACTTTTTTAGCCGATTATAAAACGGTTATTGGAAATTGGCGATTGAAATCGGGATTGAATTTGGGCTATCAAAATAATTTTGCCAATCCAGAAACAGGTGTTCGTCCACTAATTCCAAGTTATGAAAAATTGGATGCTGGCTTGTACGGAATTGCCGTTTATAAATTCGACAATGCGACTTCGTTAGAATCGGGAATTCGTTATGATTTTTCGACTATCGAAGCAACAAAATATTATTTGAAATCAAGATGGATTGAACGTGGCTATGATGCTGAATTTTCTCATTTTATTGTGGGTGACGAAGGCAATCAATGGCTTACAAAACCTACTTTTGATTATCATAATTTTACGGCAAATATTGGATTTAAAAAGCAATTGCATCATGAAATGGAATGGCTGGTGAATGTAAGTCTGGCTTCGCGAAATCCAAATCCGTCTGAATTATTTAGCGATGGATTACATCATTCAACTGGTCAAATTGAATTAGGTGATTTACGATTAGAAAAAGAGCAAGCGTATAAATTCAATACCACTTTTAAGAAAGATTGGAAATTATTTCAAGTGCAACTTAATCCGTTTATTAATCGAATTTCAAACTTTATTTATTTGCAACCTATTGGTTTTGAAACTACCATTCGTGGCGCTTTTCCAGTTTGGGAATTCAAACAAACAGAAGCTTTGTTGACAGGTTTCGATGTTAATACCAAATGGACTATCTCTAATCATTTTTCGCACGAATTAGGATTAGCTTATGTAAATGGACAAAATCTAAGTACTGATAAGTATTTAATAGACATGCCACCATTTGTAATCAATAACAAAATTCAATATAAAAATGAATCTTGGTTCAATTTAGTTGCCGAATTAAAAAGCGAACTAGTTTTCAGACAAAACCATTTCCCAAATTATAACTTTGAAACGAATATAATTGTGAATAATGCATTAACCCCTGTTTTGGTTGATATTAGTTCCCCTCCAAAAGGTTACCATTTATTACATTTTTACAGCGAAATGACTTTTAAAATCAATAAAAAAAATAGTTTAACCACATCTTTTAGTGTTCAAAACATTGGAAACACAACGTATCCAGATTACCTAAATCGTCAACGTTTTTTTGTAGACGAAATGGGTAGAAATATTCAAATTCAATTAAAATTTAATTATTAAAACACAATTTAAAATTATGAAAAACTTAAAACTTATAGCATTATTAGTAATTCTTACATTATTTTCAACTTCTTGCTCAAACGATGACTCGGCAGTAAACGAAGAAGAAGTTATTACAACCGTAACCACAACTTTAACAGGTGGTGGACAAGTGATTACATTAACTTCAAGAGATTTAGATGGCGATGGACCAAATGTTCCAGTAGTAACTGCTTCTGGAAATTTAGTAGCTGGAACAACTTATGTTGGGTCAACAACTTTTTCTAACGAATTGGTAGATCCTGCTGAAGATATTACAATAGAAGTACAAGAAGAAGGTGTTGACCACCAAGTCTTTTATTTTTTAGGATCCTCAATAGGAACTATAACATATGATGCAGAAGACATTGACTCCAACGGAAACCCTATTGGATTGAACTTTACACTAGTTGCTGGAACTTCTGGCACAATAGGAACATTAACTGTTACATTAAGACATTTGCCAAACAAAACGGCTCCTGGTGTTAGTGAAGGAAGTATTACAAATGCAGATGGAAACACAGATGCAGAAGTTTACTTTCCAATTACAGTAAACTAAACAAATTACTATAAGATAAAAAAACGACTGAAATTTCAGTCGTTTTTGTTTTTTAACAAATCTTTAAATTCAATTTGAATATCTTTGTTCTCATCAATAAATAATTTATGAAAAAAACAATAACAATATCGGCTATTGTTTGTACACTTTTTATGAACGCACAAACAAAAATCAATTATCCTGAAACAAAAAAAAGCGAACAAGTTGACTCGTATTTTGACGTAAAAATTAACGATCCATATCGTTGGTTAGAAGACGACCGAAGCGCTGAAACCGAAGCATGGGTAAAAGCTCAAAATGTAGTTACTTATGGATATTTAGAGCAAATTCCATACAGAAATAAGCTAAAAACCAGAATGGAACAATTATGGAATTATGAAAAAATTTCAGCTCCATTTAAAGAAGGTGATTTTACGTATTACTACAAAAATAATGGTCTTCAAAATCAATCGGTTTTATACCGAAAAGATAAAGCAGGAAAAGAAGAAATCTTTTTAGATCCAAACACGTTCTCAAAAGATGGAACCACTTCATTAGGTGGGTTAAATTTCAGTAAAGACGGAAGTTTAGTTGCTTATGCCATTTCAGAAGGCGGAAGTGATTGGAGAAAAGTAATTGTAATGGAAGCTAAAACCAAAAAAATCATTGGCGACACCATTGTGGATGTCAAGTTTAGTGGGGTTTCTTGGTACAAAAACGAAGGTTTCTATTATTCAAGCTACGACAAACCGGTTGGAAGCGAATTATCAGCAAAAACGGACCAACATAAATTATACTATCACAAATTAAACACATCGCAAAAAACGGATAAATTGGTTTTTGGTGGTGATATTAAAAGAAGATATGTAGGTGGTGGCGTTTCTGAAGATGAAAAATACTTATTTATTACTGCTGCAAATTCAACTTCAGGAAACGAGTTGTACTATTTAGATTTATCGAAACCAAATAGTAAAATTGTAACTTTAATTGATACTTACGAAAACGACAATGATGTTTTAGATAATAAAGGTTCTAAAATTTATTTAGTTACCAATTACAAAGCGCCAAACAAACGTGTGGTAACTTTTGATTTATCTAATCCAGCTAAAGAAAATTGGAAAGATTGCATCGCTGAAACCGAAAATGTATTGTCGCCAAACACGGGTAATGGTTTCATTTTTGCAAGTTACATGAAAGATGCTGTTTCGTTTATTAAACAATATGATTACAACGGAAAATTAGTACGTGATATTCAATTGCCAGGTATTGGAACTGCTAACGGTTTTGGCGGAAAAGAAAAAGAAACCACCTTATATTTTTCGTTCACCAATTATGTAACCCCAGGAACTACCTATACATTCGATCCTAAAACAGGAAAATCAGCAATTTATCAAAAACCAAAAGTTGATTTTAATTCGGCAGATTACGAGTCAAAACAAGTGTTTTATACTTCAAAAGACGGTACAAAAGTTCCGATGATTATCACCTATAAAAAAGGAACAAAATTAAACGGACAAAATCCAACAATTTTATATGGTTATGGCGGATTTAATGTGAGTTTAACACCTGCTTTTAGTATTTCCAATGCCGTTTGGTTAGAAAATGGAGGAGTTTACGCTGTTGCGAATTTACGCGGTGGTGGTGAATATGGTAAAAAATGGCACGATGCAGGAACGCAATTAAAAAAACAAAACGTTTTTGATGATTTCATTGCTGCTGCTGAATATTTGATTACTGAAAAATACACCTCATCTGATTATTTAGCGATAAAAGGAGGTTCAAATGGAGGTTTGTTAGTAGGAGCAGTTATGACACAGAGTCCAGATTTAGTAAAAGTGGCGTTACCAGCAGTTGGTGTTTTAGATATGTTACGTTACCACACATTTACAGCAGGAGCTGGTTGGGCATACGATTACGGAACTTCTGAACAAAGCAAAGAAATGTTTGAGTACATCAAAGGATATTCACCAGTTCACAACGTAAAAGCTGGTACAAAATATCCAGCTACCATGGTAACAACTGGAGATCATGATGACCGAGTAGTTCCTGCACACAGTTTCAAATTTGCAGCAGAATTGCAAGCAAAACAAGCGGGTGACAATCCAGTTTTAATTCGAATTGATGTAAATGCGGGTCACGGAGCTGGAAAATCTGTAGCCGCTACCATTCAAGAAAATGTGGACATGCAAGTTTTCACCCTTTACAATATGGGTGTTAAAGAGTTGAAATAATTTAAATATATATTCAAAAAATCCCGCAAGCTTTTAAAGTTTGCGGGATTTTACATTTTTGTTATCGTTTAAAATCTATTATCACCATCTAACATTCTACCTAATCCACCTAAAAGGCTTCCTTCTTCTCTTCCACTTCCACCTGCTTTTGGTGCCGATGCTATAATTCTATCTGCTAAACGGGTAAATGGCAACGATTGAATGTAAACTGTTCCTGGGCCTCGAAGTGTTGCAAAAAAAACACCTTCACCTCCAAAAAACGTATTTTTGATACCTCCCACGAATTCAATATCATAATCTACATCTTTAGTAAAACCAACTAAACAACCTGTATCTACACGAAGTAATTCTCCAGATTGTAATTCTTTTTTAGCTAAAGTTCCACCTGAATGTACGAAAGCCATTCCATCTCCTTCTATTTTTTGCATAATGAAACCTTCGCCACCAAACAAGCCTGTTCCCAATTTTTTAGTAAATTCGATTCCAACGGAAACGCCTTTTGCAGCGCACAAAAAAGAGTCTTTTTGACAAATAAATTTTCCGCCAAATTGCTGTAAATCAATTGGAACAATTTTTCCAGGATAAGGTGATGCAAAAGAAACTTTCCTTTTTCCAAAATCTTGATTTTGATAAGCGGTCATAAACAAACTTTCGCCCGTTAAAACTCTTTTTCCAGCAGAAAGTAATTTCCCAAAAATGCCTTGTTGTTGGTCTTGACTACCATCACCAAAAATAGTTTCCATTTTGATGCCATTTTCCATCATCATAAAACTACCTGCTTCGGCCACTACAACCTCTTGCGGATCTAATTCAATTTCTACATATTGCATCTCTTCACCATAAATATGGTAATCTATTTCGTGTGCTTTCATAATTTTAGTTTTATAAATATGTCGCTCACAAAAAACAAAAGTTACTGAAAATTGAAAATTATTTCAGGGTATATTTTCTAATTAGACAATTGAACAGTTTGTAACCTAATCCTCTTCGAAGAAATTTCATCAAATTCGCGTCAAAACCAATCGTATATCTTCTAAATTCTTTATTGGGATTTTCTGCGATTTTGTATAATTTATTAATAATTAACGGCGTTAGGGTTGTGTTTTTATTTGATTTTTTTTGAAGTAAATCAGTTACTTTATTCATCAAATCATTATATGACTTTACAGAAGTAGTAGAGCATTTAGTGACATTTTTTTGAAAAGAAGTGGGTGCATTTCCAAATTGAACAGTACAAACTTTTATATTTAAATCATACAATTCGTATGCCATGCATTCTGAAAAACTTTCAACCGCTTGCTTTGTGGAATGATAAAAACTTCCTAAAGGTAGATTAACCAACCCCGCAATAGAAGATATATTAATAAAAAGTCCGCTTTTTTGTACTCTAAAAACAGGAATAAAAGCTCTACAAACCTTAACAACTCCCAACCAATTTATATTTATAATAGCATCTATTTTTTTATCTTCTGAGAGTTCTACAAAACTTCTATAACCAACACCCGCATTATTAATAATTACATCGATTTTTGGATTTTCAAGAATAATTTTTTGCTTAGCAGATTCTATACTTTCAGAACAAGCTACATCTAATTCATAGCATTTAATATTGGAATGAAATTTTAAACTTTCTGCTTCATCAAGAGATAACATCGTAGCAATTACATTCCAACCTTTATCTGCAAAAAAAAGTGCTGTTTGCTTTCCAATTCCACCAGCTGCTCCAGTGATTAATACTGTTTTTTTCAATATTTTAATTTTACATAACTAATTTCTCTACTAATTTTCGCCTTTCTTCTATTGATGTAGGAAGAAGAATTGGATGCTTTATACCTTCTTGGACTCGGTAATATGGCTGCTATTCCTGCTGCTTCATAACGAGTTAAACTAGAAGCATCTTTTCTGTACCAATGTTTTGCTGCTGCTTCTGCTCCATAAACGCCATCACCCATTTCAATACTATTCAAATAAACTTCCATGATGCGTTTTTTACCCCAAATTAGTTCAATTAAAACAGTATAATAAGCTTCTAAACCTTTTCGAACATAACTTCTGCCTTGCCAAAGAAAAACATTTTTTGCCGTTTGTTGTGAAATGGTACTTCCGCCTTTTAAACGTTTCCCTTTTTGATTATTCTGGAAAGCTTTTTGCATAGCTTCAAAATCGAAACCAGAATGTTCTAAAAAACGACCATCTTCGCTAGCAATAACTGCTTTTTGAAGATTCAATGAAATTTCTTCTATTGGCACCCAGTCGTGACTGCAAACCATGTCTTTTCCTTCTTCATTGTGTTCTAAAGCTCTCATTCCCATAAGTGGTGTAAATGGAACTGGAACAAATTTCAATAGCAAAACAACGAAAAAACTAATAATATTAAACCATAAAAAAAGCAACCAAAAGAAACGTACTATCTTTTGACCTGTAGTTCTTTTTTTTGTAGGTGACTTTTTACTTGAAGTGATTTTTTTTGCCATTCTATATTAAATCTGCTAATTCTTGTCCGACTAAACTGCCTATGGCAACACCCATTCCTCCCATACGTACTCCACAATAGACATTATTTGAAAGTTGTTCTACGATTGGTTTTTTATGTGTTCCCACACCCATTGTACCGCTCCATCGGTGTTCAATTTCAAACTTTTGATGGGGTAAAATTACTGTTTTTAACAACTCTTCCAAACGATTTTGAATCAATTCTGTTGTATCGTGCGAAGTTGTGGTTTCGCCTGCAAAATCTAAGTTTCTTCCACCACCAAAAAGAATTCTATCATTGATATTTCTAAAATAAAAATAACCTTTATCTAAGTGAAAAGTGCCTCTAATATCTAAATTCGGAATTGGTTTTGTAATTAACACTTGGGCTCTTGCGGGTTGCACTTGATTGTTAGTTAATTGCGAAGCAAAACCATTTGTCGTGAACAATAATTTATTTGTTTTAAAGGTGATTCCGTTGGTTACAACCTCAACTGCATCATTTACTTCTTCAAAATTTGTTACGGTTTGACTGTTCAAAATCAGAATATCGTTTTGATGTGCTTTTTTTAGTAAAGCCTGCATCATATTTCCTGTATCGATTTGTGCTTCAAACGGATTGAAAATCAAGTTTTCAAAAATGCCTCCAAAATTAAATCGGTCTACTTCTTTTGAGAAAACATCCGTTTTAAAAAGTGGTTTTATGATGTCGTTGATAAAAGAAATCTTTTGAATACATTCGTTATAATACGATTCATCTTCTTTTAAAAATAGCTCGTAACCACCGTAAGGTTTTAGATCAATTATAGAATCTCCGAGATTTTTTCGAAGCAATTGCAAACCTGCATATCGTTTTTGAATGAGTTGAATTACTTCTTCTTCAGTATGGGTTTTTAAATCGTCTATGATTTCGGAAATACTTCCAAAACAAGCAAAACCAGCATTTTTTGTACTAGCGCCTTGTGGTAAAATTCCTTTTTCAAGAATTAAAATTTTAGCAACGGGAAATCGTTCGCGCAGCGCTAATGCAGTATTTAAACCAACAATTCCACTACCTACGATAGTAAAATCAACATTTGAAAACCAATTTTTTAATTCCCAATAACTAAGTTGCATGAATACCTGATTAAAAAAGTAAATGTAATAATTTGTTTTTAGTTATACACTAAATCTCGTTATTTGCGTTATGATATTTAAAATCGAAAAAATGAGAATTTATTTACTTTTAACAACATTGTTTTTTACACAACTTTTTTCAGCACAAAATGTGACTAAAAAAATTACGCTTATTTTTAAAAAAAGTAATTATCATTTTGAAGAAACCTCCGGATTTAAAAGAATGAATGCATTAGTTAATTATTCAGAATTTAACTCGTACAAGGAAACTTATCTGTCGCCAAATAACAGAGAGAAAAATGACACAATAGAATTGAATATTGAATCGGACAAGATTTTTTTAATCCACAATTGGAAAGAATTGAACAAAAGTTCACGAGTTATTTTGTACACCAATGACCTGGTTGAAATTGATTATGAGAATGGTTATCCTAATTTCAAAATAGTAAACCGCGAAGTAAAACCGTTTGATTTGAATTTAGAACAGCAATTAAATCTTAGTTTTCCGATTGATAATTATGTCTTTTTTCAAAACAATAAAAGAAGTAGAAACTCAAAAGAAGAAAAGGAATATAAAACGGAATTAGCAAACTTTATCCAGAATTCTATAATAGCATTGGATGAACTTTTAAATTCGGAGAAAATTTCAAAAGAAACGTATGATTCTCAATTGAATTATATCACATTTTACTCCTTAAACACAGATACAAAAACAAATTTCTCTGATTATCAAAATAACCTTAAAAATGAAGCACTAATTTGGATAAAATCGTATCGCTTTTTCTTAGAATTATATGTGAAAAATGAATTTAAAATCAAGAAATACGAAAAAGAAATTAAAGATTTTGAACTAAAAACTGCTAACAACAAAACAAAAACCAAAGATATTAGCATGCAATATGAAGATAACGAAAATAGTTTCCTTCAAATTGAAAAATCGGACTTGCTTTCTGCTAAAGCGAAAGAATATTTATTGTATGTCTACTTAAATAGAATTGCAAAAACAGATTCGCAAAAGCTATCTGCTTATATTGCAATCTTTAAAAAATATTCGAACGATGACAAATTGATAGAAGGTTTTGAAAGTGCTTTTTTAGTCAATGTAGAAGCGTTAAAACAAAATACTTCTGAAGTCATTTTGTATGATGAGAACAAAAAAGCAACCAGCTTATCGGCGATTATTGAAGCTAATAAAGGAAAAGTAATCTATATTGATTTTTGGGCTAGTTGGTGTGCGCCATGTAGAGCTGCGCTTCCAGCTTCAAGAAAATTACATGATGAATATAAAAATGTTGTTTTTTTATATTTGTCTACCGATTCTAATTTTGAAGCATGGAAAAAAGCAAATCAATTTGAAATATTAACAGAGAACAGTTATTGCATCATCAATCCAAAAACTTCTGAATACTTAAAAAAACTGGCTATTGATTTTATTCCAAGATATGTATTATTAGATACGAAGGGAGAAATATCAAATCCAAAAGCACCTTCACCTGATTCTGATAAAATTAAGCAAGAGTTGAACTCCTTGTTACAAATTAAATAATTAATTCGTAGGCTTTTTTCTTGCTTTAATCGCTTTCATTATCAATGGAAACGAGGTTACAGCAATTAAAATTAAAATAATGGTTTCTATATGTTTCTTTAAATCAATTCCTAATTCTTCATTAAACAATCCATATAAATAATGTCCCGCAAAAACCAATAGGAACGACCATAATAGCGAACTTAACACGTTATAGAACATAAATTTGCTTTTTGGCATGTGCACAATTCCGGCAATAATGGGCACAAATGTTCTAACGATAGGTAAAAAACGAGCAAATATGATAGCTTTTCCGCCGTGTTTTTCAAAAAATGCTTGTGACTCATATAAATATTTCTTTTTGAAAAAGAAACTATCTTCTTTATTGTATAAAAATTGACCGCTTTTTGCACCAAACCAATAGCCGAAAACATTTCCTAAAGTTGCCGCAGTAGCAATTAATAAAGCTAAAATAGTAACATTCGATAAATCACTTGGAATCATGAAAAAGGTTTCTACTAACTCACGGCTGTAAATTCCTGAAAGAAATAACAAACTATCACCTGGTAAAAAGAATCCAGCAAACAAACCAGTTTCTGCAAAAACAATAAACAAAACCATATAAATTCCAACAGGAATTCCACCGATTTCCATTGTAATATAGAATTCAGGATTAAAAAGTTTGGTCCAATGAAAATTATCCATGTTGCTCTTCTGATTTAGCTTCCCATTTATCAATTGCGGCAGTTGACAATGCGTTTCCTAAAACATTCGTCATACTTCTTGCCATATCACAAAAATGGTCAATTGGTAAAATTAATGCAATTCCTTCAGGCGGAATACCAAACATCGCACAGGTTGCCACAACTACAATTAATGAAGCTCTTGGCACACCTGCCACACCTTTACTCGTTAACATTAACACCAATAGCATCGTTAATTGTTCACCCAAAGACATATCGATTCCGTATACTTGTGCAATGAAAATACTGGCAAAAGTCATGTACATCATACTACCGTCTAAATTAAAAGAATAACCAAGCGGCAAAGTGAAAGAAACTATTTTAGGCTGACAACCAAAACGTTCTAATTCTTCTACCATTTTTGGGAATACAGCTTCGCTACTCGTGGTAGAAAAAGCGATTAATAATGGACTCTTAATTCGTTCCAACAATACAAATAAACGTTTTCCTAATATCAAATAACCCACCGTAAGTAATATTACCCAAAGCACTAAAATCCCTACAAAAAAAGCTCCTAAGTATTTAGCATATAAGGTAAAAACTTCAAATCCGTGTTTGGCAATAGCACTTGCTACCGCACCTAAAACACCTAATGGCGCTGTCCACATTATGTAGGTCACCATTTTTAAAATCACATGCGACACAGTATCTAATAATTTTAAAACTGGTTTTGCTTCTTTTTTTGAAAAAGCGGCTAAAGCCACACCAAATAAAATGGAAAAAATTACAATTTGTAAAATTTCATTCGTAGCTAAGGCTTCAAATAAACTCTTTGGAATAACGTGTTTTACAAACTCTTCTAACGAAAATCCTTTTGAGTTTTCTAACAATTCGGAAGCACTTGTGGTATCATCTAATTTAATTGTTGTGCCTTTCCCTGGTGCAAAAAAGTTAACCAGGACCATTCCTAACAACAATGAAATTAAAGATGCCGAAATAAACCAAGCCATTGCTTTTCCACCTACTCTTCCTACCATTTTCATGTCGCCCATTTTTGCAATCCCAACCACTAAAGTGGAAAAAACTAACGGAGCAATAATCATTTGCACTAATCGGATAAATATGGTTCCCAATAGCTTGATATTTTTAGAAAAAACGTCTATTGAATCAGGCAACTGATAATGTACAATTCCACCCAGTATAATCCCTATAACAAGCGAAATAATTATTAATAAAAACAGTTTGTTGTTCTTCACGGTACTTTATATTTTAGTTTGTGAAAATACTTATATTTTTTTAAAAAAGTACTACATTTATCATCGTTTTAAATTTATTCAGTATGAAAAAATACATTTTTCTCATTTTCAGCATGATAACTATGAGTACATTAGCACAACAAAACCTAACTCCCGAAACCTTATGGCGATTAGGTAGAGTAACTCCATTAGGAATTTCAAAAGATGGAAAACTATTGATTTACAAAGTAGGTACACCTTCTATCGAAGAAAATAAAATCAATTCAAAATATTACTCTGTGCCGGTTGGTGGAGGGAATGCAACTTTATTAGAAAAAATTGACGGCTTAATTACTGATAAAAGTGTTTCGCCAAATGGTCAAGAATACATCAGTGTTGAACAAGTAAAAGTTGAGAAAGTATTGGGTTCAGATTTATATCCTAAATTATCAAAAACTACTGCACAAATCTACACAGGTTTAGATTATCGTCATTGGGACACCTGGAATGATGGCACACACAACCATTTATTTGTAGGATTGCTTGCTAAAGAAAATGAAAAAGTTTTAGCTCCGATTGATATTATGCCAAACGAACCTTATGATTCCCCTCAAAAACCTTTTGGTGGTGATGAAGATTATGTTTGGTCACCTGATGGAACAAAAATCATCTACGTTTGTAAAAAGAAAACCGGAACAGCTTATGCGACTAGTACCAACACCGATTTATACGAATACGACTTAGCTACAAAAACTACAAAAAACCTTACCGAAGGTAATTTAGGTTACGATACACATCCGATTTTTTCTCCAAAAGGCGATTTGTCTTGGCTACAAATGAAACGAGATGGCTTTGAAGCGGACAAAAACGACATTATTGTTCGTCATAGAGGATTAGATATTAATCTAACTGCTGGTTGGGATGGAACAGTAGATAGTTTTACTTGGAGTAACGATGGGAAAAAAGTATACTTCATTGCGCCAATCAAAGGGACAAAACAACTTTTTGAAGTCAATTTTCCTGGTTTAACAAAAATTGCGGTCCGTGTAACACAATTAACAGATGGTGATTTTGATGTGAATGCCGTTGTTGGTTTTTCAGGAACTTCAGTTTTAGTAACTAGAAACGATATGAATCGTGCTCCAGAAGTTTATTCGTATGATTTAGTTAAGAAAACTTGGAAACAAATTACCAAAGTTAATGATGAAGCTTATGCTAAAATCAGTTCTTGTAAAACTGAAAAACGTTGGGTTACGACTACCGATGGCAAAAAAATGTTGGTTTGGGTAATTTTACCACCAAACTTTGATAAAACTAAAAAATATCCAGCACTTTTATACTGCCAAGGTGGACCACAAAGTGCGTTGACACAATCGTATTCATTCCGTTGGAATTTCCAATTAATGGCTTCGCAAGGTTATATTATTGTAGCACCCAACCGAAGAGGAATGCCAGGACACGGAACGGCTTGGAACGAACAAATTTCAGGTGATTGGGGTGGACAAGTTATGGATGATTACTTATCAGCAATTGATGATGTGGCAAAAGAATCGTACGTAGACAAAACACGTTTAGGCGCTGTGGGTGCGAGTTACGGAGGTTATTCCGTGTTTCAATTAGCTGGAATTCACAAAAATCGTTTCAAAACATTTATTTCTCATTGTGGAATTTTCAATACAGAAAGTATGTACGGAACTACGGAAGAAGTTTTCTTTACGAATTGGGATTCTGGTGGTGCGTATTGGGAAAAAGACAATGCTACCGCTCAAAAAACCTATAACGAATTCAATCCAATTAAGTCAATCAACAACTGGAATACTCCGATTTTAATTATTCAAGGCGGAAAAGATTACCGCGTGCCAATTGGTCAAGGACAAGAAGCCTTTCAAGCAGCACAATTAAAAGGAATTAAAAGTAAATTCTTGTTGTTCCCAGATGAAAACCATTGGGTATTAAAACCACAAAATGCATTGGTTTGGCAAAAAGAATTTTTTGGTTGGTTGAAAGAAACGCTGTAAAAAGTTCAAGGACAAGTTCAAAAAACAAATTAAAGCTGAAATAAAAAATTGAGTATAAAAAAAGCGATTTCAATTGAAATCGCTTTTTTAGTTTTTATTCTTGAGGGTCTTTCATTACAAAAGATTCCATAAATTTTGTAGTGTAATTTCCAGCCACATAATCTGGTTCGTCCATTAATTGTCTGTGGAATGGAATGGTAGTTTTGATTCCTTCGATTACGAACTCATCTAAAGCACGCTTCATTTTATTGATAGCCTCTTCTCTTGATTGTGCTGTTGTAATCAACTTAGCAATCATCGAGTCATAATTTGGCGGAATTGTATATCCTGCATAAACGTGAGTATCTAAACGTACTCCGTGTCCTCCTGGCGCATGTAAAACCGTAATTTTACCTGGTGAGGGGCGGAAATCGTTATATGGATCTTCTGCATTTATACGACATTCTATTGAGTGTAATTGTGGGTAGTAGTTTTTACCTGAAATAGGCACGCCGGCTGCCACCATTATTTGCTCACGAATTAAGTCATAATCAACCACTTGCTCTGTAATTGGATGTTCTACTTGGATACGCGTATTCATTTCCATGAAGTAGAAGTTTCTGTGTTTGTCAACCAAGAATTCAACCGTTCCAGCTCCTTCGTATTTAATATATTCTGCTGCTTTAACTGCTGCAGTACCCATTGCTTCACGTAATTCATCAGTCATAAAAGGTGACGGAGTTTCCTCAGTTAACTTTTGGTGACGACGTTGTACCGAGCAATCTCTTTCTGAAAGGTGACATGCTTTTCCATAAGAATCTCCAACTACTTGAATTTCGATATGACGTGGTTCTTCGATTAATTTTTCTAAGTACATGCCATCATTACCAAAAGCCGCAGCCGACTCTTGACGAGCACCTTCCCAAGCTTTTAATAAATCTTCTTTTTTCCAAACAGCACGCATTCCTTTTCCACCACCACCAGCAGTTGCTTTAAGCATAACTGGATAACCAAATTCATCGGCTAATTTTTCGGCTTCTTCATACGAATCTAAAATACCAACTGAACCTGGCACACATGGAACACCTGCTTCAATCATAGTTGATTTTGCTGATGCTTTGTCTCCCATACGATCAATCATTTCTGGAGAAGCTCCAATGAATTTAATACCGTGTTCTTGACAAATTTTAGAAAACTTAGCGTTTTCAGATAAGAATCCATATCCTGGGTGAATAGCATCTGCGTTTGTAATTTCTGCAGCCGCTATAATATTTGACATTTTTAAGTAGGATAAATTACTTGGAGGTGGTCCAATACAAACCGCTTCGTCAGCAAATTTTACGTGCAAACTATCTGCGTCTGCTGTAGAATATACTGCAACTGTTTTGATGCCCATTTCTCTACAAGTTCTAATTACACGAAGTGCAATTTCCCCTCTATTGGCAATTAATATTTTTTTAAACATGTTTTTTTAATTAGATAATTAGACAATGGGTCAATTAGACAATTATAAAGATAGACGTTCTACCTTCTTGTCATCCTGAGCTACGTCGAAGGGCTAACTTCTAACTTATTATGATGGATCAACTAAGAATAATGGTTGATCAAATTCAACTGGAGAAGAATCATCTACTAAAATTTTCACGATTTTTCCTGAAACTTCTGATTCGATTTCGTTGAATAATTTCATTGCTTCAATTACACAAAGAACATCTCCTTTTCCAATAGTTGTACCTACTTCTACAAACATTGGTTTGTCTGGTGCTGGTTTTCTATAGAAAGTTCCAATAATAGGCGATTTAACAGTAATGTATTTAGCATTATCATCAGAAGCTGGTGCAGCAATTACATCAGAAACTACTTGCGGAGCTACTACTTGCGGAGCTGCCATTTGTGGCGCAGCTTGCATTGGCATTTGTTGCACATAAGTTGTAGTGCTCTCTGTACCTTCTGTTGTAGTTTTTATGGTGATTTTAAAATCGTCCATTTCTAATTTTACTTCTGTAGCGCCCGATTTGGCTACAAATTTGATTAGGTTTTGAATCTCTCTAATATCCATAATATTTGATTTAGTTTAGTTTGTTTTTATTTTGTGTAAGCCCATTTTAAATAAATAGCACCCCATGTAAATCCGCCACCAAAAGCAGCAAAGATAAGGTTATCCCCTTTTTTTAACTGGTTTTCAAAATCGGATAATAATAATGGAAGGGTTGCCGAAGTGGTATTTCCGTATTTTTGAATGTTAATCAAGACTTTAGATTCGTCTAATTCCATTCGGTTTGCAGTAGCATCGATAATTCTTCTATTTGCCTGATGTGCTACTAACCAGTTCACATCATCATGAGATAAGTTATTACGTTGCATAATTTTCTCACTCACATCAGCCATACCAGAAACGGCGTATTTGAATACTGTTTTTCCGTCTTGAAAAACAAAATGTTGCTTATTTTTTAAAGTTTCTTCTGAAGGAGGTAAAATAGAACCACCTGCTTCAATTTTTAAGAATTCTCTTCCGATTCCATCACTTTTTAGAATTTCATCTTGAAGACCTAATCCATCTGTATTTGGTTCAAACAATACAGCTCCTGCTCCATCACCAAAAATGATACAAGTAGCTCTGTCCGTGTAATCAATAATAGATGACATTTTATCGGCACCAATTAATAAAACCTTTTTATATTTTCCAGAGGCGATATAAGCTGAGGCTGTCGACATTCCGAAAAGAAAGCTTGAACATGCCGCTTGTAAATCATATGCAAAAGCATTTGTTGCGCCAATTTCTGTTGCCACATAAACTCCTGTAGAGGCTACAGGCATATCTGGTGTTGCGGTTGCCATAATCACTAAATCAATTTCTTTAGGATCTAAATTGGCTTTTTCTAATAAGTTTTGAGCGGCTTTAATTGCCATATAAGAAGTACCTTGCCCTTCTTCTTTCAACAATCTTCTTTCTTTAATTCCGGTACGACTGGTAATCCATTCGTCATTAGTATCTACTAATGTTTCCAATACTTGATTCGACAGAACAAAGTCGGGAACATAAGAACCTACTGCCGTAATTGCTGCTGTTATTTTATTCATCTTCGATTAATTTTTCTTTCTGAAATTTTAAGGTTCAAAAAGTGGTGGAAATTACAAAAAAAATTTCAAACGAATCCTATTCACTTTTATAAATTATAGCGTGAATGGGTACTTAACAAAAAAACTCTCACAATGTGAGAGTTTTCTCTATTTTTTTCTTGATGCAATTAAGCTACTGCTTCATTTTTATCAATTACAACTTGACCTCTGTAATACATTTTCCCTTCATGCCAGTAAGCTCTGTGGTATAAATGTGCTTCACCAGTTACTGGACATGTAGCGATTTGAGCTACTGTCGCTTTGTAATGTGTTCTTCTTTTATCTCTTCTTGTAGACGACTGTCTTCTCTTAGGATGTGCCATTGTTCTATTTTATTTATCCGTTAATAGTTTTTTTAAATTCTCCCATCTAGGGTCAATATCATTATTTTGTTCTTCTCTTTGTTCTTTAGGAGAAAGCGATTCCAATTTATCAATTACATCTGTTAAAGAACCATCTTTAATTCCAGGATGTACTCTTCGTAAAGGAACTGACAATACAATTGATTCATAAATGTATTGCGCCACATTTACTTGAAATTCGCCATGTGGTAATATGAGCAACTCCTCATTATCATTATTAAAGACATCTCCAAACTTTACTAAAAGTTTCCATTTTCCTTTAATTGGCAAATCAAACTCTTCTCCAGACACATCGCAAGGTACATTTACAGTTCCTTTGTGCTTAAAGTCGAGTTCAAGCATAGTGCTTTTCTTCTCTAAAACAATATTTACTTTGACTGAAACGGCATTAAATTCGTCATAATCAAAGTTCTTAAAGAACGTATTATCTATTTGATAATCAAACTGATGCTTCCCTATTTTTAATCCCACAAAAGGAATCAAATATTCTTTTAAATTGTTCATAACAACAGTTTTACCTTTTTAAAAGGTGTGCAAAGATATAAAATATTTATAAATTCAAACTAGTTGTAAACATTTTTTTGTTTATAACTGCTTTTGTTTTGTTTTTAAAGGGTTTTTAATAAGCTCTTGATAGTCATTTCTTTTGTTATAAATATCAATTGCTAAATAAACCGCCTCCTTAAAGGACTCGTGATTAGCCACTCCTTTTCCTGCAATTTCATAGGCTGTGCCATGATCAGGCGAAGTTCTAATTTTATTTAAACCTGCCGTGTAATTTACTCCATTACCAAATGATAAGGTTTTAAAAGGGATTAATCCTTGGTCATGATACGTTGCAATTACTGCATCGTATTTCTCATATTGCGCCGAACCGAAAAATCCATCCGCTGGAAAAGGTCCGAAAACCATATTTCCTGCTTCAAATAATTTTTTCAAAGCAGGCTTGATTATTTTTTCTTCTTCTTGACCTATAACACCATTATCTCCTGAATGTGGATTCAATCCTAAAACAGCTACTTTAGGTTTTTCAATTTCAAAATCTTCTTTTAACGTTTGAATAATCGTTTTGATTTTACTTGAAATTAATTTTTCATTCAAATGTTTTGCTACTTCATTTACTGGGACGTGGTCTGTTAACAAACCGACACGTAAATCATCATGCACCATTAACATTAAAGCATCGCCTTCCAATTCTTTATCCAAATAATCGGTATGACCAGGAAATTTAAATTCTTCTGATTGAATATTATACTTATTAATAGGTGCTGTTACCAAAACATCTACAAAACCTTCTTTTAATGCTTTAGTAGCTGCAAAAAAAGATTTTATAGCGTAACTTCCCACCACATCATCATTTTTACCGAATTCCAAATTAACCCCTTCGCGCCAAACATTTAAAACATTAATTTTACCTACAACAAGCTGTTCTAATTTATCTATGCCGTGAATAGCTGCATCTAATTTTAATTCTTTCTTTAAAAAAGATACAATTTTTACATTCGCAAAAATTACAGGCGTACATAATTCTAACATTCGAGTATCTTCAAATGTTTTTAAAATAACCTCGCTTCCAATACCATTTAAATCTCCAATTGAAATTCCAACAATTATATTTTCTGCTTTTTTAACCATGACAAATGTGATTTATTGCTTACTTTTGATGTGCAAATTTAGTAAAATTAAATCAGTTATGTTTACCGGAATTATAGAAACGCTCGGAATTATAAAAGAAATCGAAAAAGATCAGGAAAACCTGCACTTAACGATAGAATCTGAAATTACTCACGAATTAAAAATTGACCAAAGTGTAGCACATAATGGAATTTGTTTAACCGTTATAAAAATTGAAAACAAAAACTACACAGTTACAGCTATTAAAGAAACTATTGATAAAACTTCTATTGGATCATGGAAAGTTAACGATGTTCTAAATTTAGAACGCGCTATGAAACTTGGCGACAGACTTGACGGACACATTGTTCAAGGACACGTAGATCAAACTGGAACGTGCACTAATATTAAAGAAGCAAACGGAAGTTGGGTTTTTACATTTGAATACGATGCCTCATTAAACAATATTACCATTGAAAAAGGTTCAATTACAGTAAACGGAACAAGCTTAACAGTAGTAAACTCTGGATTAAACACTTTTAGTGTAGCCATTATTCCTTACACATTTGACCACACTAATTTTAACACCTTTAAAGTTGGCACAAAAGTAAATTTAGAATTTGATGTAATTGGAAAATACGTAAGTCGATTGAATGAATTGAGAAAATAAGAAAACACTCTTATAAAGAGCCTTTTCTTATAAATATATATTTTTTAGATAGATAATACCCAGAAACTAATGCCAAAACAAATAGTATAAATAAGTCTCCATCAATTGACATTCCTGGTGGAGGTGGAGGTCCAGACGGTGGGGGTGGCTCTATTGGATCTGCAGCTAAGAGACTATTACAACTTAAAAGAAATACTAAAACATTTATAACTTTATTCATTATTATCATTATTAGGTCAAACTAAGGAAAATATGTATAATAACTATTATATAAAATGTAAGAAATTACAACTACGCAAAAAGTATAATTTGTATTAACTTAATTTTAGCAGGCAGTATTCTTCTTTAAAAAATGTGGTCCCACCTGGGCTCGAACCAGGGACCACCTGATTATGAGTCAGGTGCTCTAACCAACTGAGCTATAGGACCAGTATTGTGTTGCAATATTAAGACTATTTTTTATTGCAAGCAAATCTTTTTTTAACTTTATCTCATTTCTTGGCAAAGCTCAATCAACACACCATTTGTACTCTTTGGATGAAGAAATGCAACTAACTTATTATCAGCGCCTTTTTTAGGAGTTTCATTCAAAACCACAAAACCTTCATTCTTTAACCGATCAATTTCTGCTAAAATATCTTGCACATCAAATGCAATATGATGAATTCCTTCTCCTTTTTTTTCTAAAAATTTAGCAATTGAGCTATTCGAATTGGTAGCTTCTAACAATTCTATTTTATTTGGCCCATTCATGAAAAAAGAAGTTTTAACCCCTTCGCTTTCTACTTCTTCTTGTTTATAAGGAGGTGTTCCAAACAACTTTTCAAACAAAACATTAGACAATTCCAAACTATTCACAGCAATTCCAATATGTTCAATCTTTCTCATGTATTTTTATTAATTTAAAGACGAACAAAGTTAACAAAAATCAAACAACGTTTAAGCAATCAAACTTACATATACTTATAAAAGAATACGCCTTGATGAAATTTTATGTATTTTTGCATCATGGAAACAAATAGACAAAAAAAAATAGGAGCACTTTTACAAAATGACTTAGTTTCAATTTTGCAGGGCGAAATTCGAAAAAACAATATTAATAACTTACTAATTTCAGTTTCAAAAGTAAATGTAACTTCTGATTTATCTATTGCTAAAGTGCATTTAAGCATATTTCCTACTGAAAAGGCTCCTGAAATTTTAGAGGCCGTTAAAAGTAACGCTCCTCTTATAAAACACGATTTGGCGCAACGTGTAAAAAATCAATTACGCAAAGTTCCAAATCTAATTTTCTATATTGACGACAGTTTAGATTATATCGAAAAAATTGATAAAGCCCTAACCGGCGAAGAAAATCCTATTGAAAATCCAGATTTATTAGAGAAAAGAAAGAAATCGTAATTTGAACCTTTCCTATTACATAGCAAAACGTTACGCTGTAAGTTTCAGCAAAAACAAAGCAATCAATATAATTACAGGTATTGCTTCTGTTGGAATTATAGCAAGTACTATGGCTCTTTTTGTTTTCTTATCTGTATTTAGCGGATTGAAAGAATTTAGTCTAAATTTCGCAAATGCTTCTGATCCAGACTTACGAGTTGAAACTTCCGCTGGAAAAACTTTTTTTTTAAATCCTATCGAAGAAGAACAACTTAAAAAAAGCCATTACATAAATTCTTACAGCAAAATTATTGAAGAACGCGTATACTTTATGTATGACAGCAAAGAACTCTTTGCTTATATTAAAGGAATTGACAATCGATTCATCCAAGTCACTAATTTTAATAAAAACTTATATGCCGGAGAATGGCTTGAAGCCAATTCAGAAAATGTAGTTGTTGGAGCAGATATTAGTAGAAAATTAGGTTTGGGTTTATTTGATTACAACAATGGCTTAGAGGCATTTGCTCCAAAACCCGGAATAGGTGATATTGAAAATCCGAACGAAGCTTTTAACAAAGCATTATTGTTTCCATCTGGGATATATTCAATTAACGAAGAATTAGACAGCAAATATGTGTTTTGTTCTATTGAAGTTGCGCAACATTTTTTAGGCCTAAAAGACAACGAAATAACTAATCTTGAAATCAAATTAAAGCCAAACGCAGACGAAACTAAAGCTCGAGCTGAACTTGCTCAAATTTTAGGAAAATCAATTAAAATAAAAAACAGAGCCCAACTTAATGATTCGCTGTATAAAATGCTCCAATCTGAAAATTTATTCATTTATTTATTCAGCACATTAGTTGTTATCCTAACATTATTTTGTCTTGCAGGAGCTATTGTAATGATCATCATTGATAAAAGAGATAATTTAAAAACATTATACAATATTGGCGTAACACAAACTTCTATTCGGACCATATTCTTTACCCAAGGAATTATAATAACCTCATTTGGATTAGTACTTGGATTAGTACTTGCCATCGGTATTATTTTACTACAACAACATTTTTCTTTTATTATGATTACTCCAACAATGCCTTATCCAGTTCTTTTTGAATGGAAAAACATAGCAATTGTTGTAACAACCATTATAATACTCGGCTTTATCTCATCTTGGATTGCTTCGGGTACAGTGAATAAAAAATTGTTTAAATAAACATTATTCTTTAGGCAAAGGAGCTCCTACTGCAACATCACAACGATGACCTTCTTGTCCGTGCGGTGGATTCATTCCTGGAAGAGTAGTTGTTCCTACTATAGTTGCAGTCCCATTTTTTGAATTCACATTCATTACAGGTTTATCTTCTGATTTTTTATTAACCACATTGGTTGTTGTTTGCGGTTTTTTGTTGGCAATTGGTTTTGAGTTCAATGGCGCTCCAACAGGAATTTCGCATTTGTGACCTGGTTGCCCGTGCGGAGGATTCATTCCTGGGCTAGTTTGTGCTGGACTTGGCGTTGATGGCTGGGCGGTTTGCTGCATAGTTTGCTGTTGTGCTTGAACTTGATTTCCAACACGCTGCTTCAACCACGCTTCACCAGAAAAAGGTTGTGTTTTCTGCTGTGATGCTTCTACTGGTTTTACTTCTTCGTCTTTTTTACAAGATATAAACAAAATCGAAACTAAAATAGTTGCCAAAAGTAATTGCTTTTTCATCTTATTATTTTTTTATAGTTCTCAAAGATAAAACTTTATATTTTGTTTTTGAAATGTTGTATTTAAATTTCTAGAAATTCAAAAAATAAAGTCACCATTATCACCTTGAAAGCTAGTAAAAAACGAATTAAATAATACTAACTCAAATTTATTTTATTTTTTCGTTGGTTAGTTCTATTGATGTAAAAAAATAGTTGCAATCTTTAGGGTAGTTATTAAAATTGTTATTCCAAATGTGAGCTCATGAAATTTCTAATGTAAAACACTTCTCTTTTAATACTCTCTTTATCATTTTTTAAGAAAAAGAACGAATATATTTTTCTATCTTTTGTTAAAATATTTAAATAATAAATCTTAACAATAAGAAAATTAATGAATTTGATATTGATTTTATCTATATCATTTAGATTAAAAATACTCAATTTGCGAAATCTAACTATCTCAATTGTTTTATTCTCTTTAAAAATAATTTTCATTTTATATAATAGATTCTAGATTAAACTTAATTTACAACTTAATTGTATTAATAAATATTTAGTATCTATTTCAAAAGTAAACCTAAAAAAAAGGAAAATAAAATTTAGCATTAAAATTTAGAAAAAACGATATATATTTTAAAAAAATAGTAACCTTTTTAATATTGTATTACATAGTAAAAAATTGACGAATTAATTTTTTATAGTACATTCGCAATTATAAACTTACATAAAGAAATGGTTCATGTTTACACAAATTCTAATCTTTTTCTCATTATTCGTAGGTATTCTAGGATTTTTTGTCGTTTTTTTATTATTTTTTTCCTACAAATCAAATAAAATTGTCAATGGTTATCTTGCTGTTATTTTTTTTATGGCATCATTACGTTCGATTTTTAGTGTCATAGAAAATTATATCTTATTACCATTTTTAACCCTAAATTTATCTGCTTTATATTCTCTCTCATTAATAGCTGCCCCTTGTGTATATCTATACTTGATATCTTTAATAAAAGACATTAAAGTTTTTCAACCTAAAAATTTGCTCCATTTCATTTTTCCAATTGTATTGTTTTCTTATTTTGTATTTCTACATCATAGAATAGTCTTATATCATAACATATTTGAAATTGGATTGGAGTTGTGTGTAATATTATATATTGCTATTTATTTCTTTAAAATTTTAAAGATATATTTTAAAATCTTAAAGAAAAATAATAAAGAATTAATTAGCCCTAAGCACTATCAAATAATAAAAAATTGGTTAAACTTTATTTTTATAATTATTATTCTAATGTTTATTAGACTTTTAATTGTGCTATGCTTTGAAGTTTGTGCTGGGAAAAAATTTTCAGGACAAACAATTTCAATAACTCAAAGTTTTTTATTATTGTTGGTTTTTTTGAAAATTCTAATGAGTCCTGAAATTCTTTTTGGATATCCAAAATTAATTAAACAAATAGCTGGTTTAAATAATGAAATTAAAATAAATGATTTTATTTGGGAACCAACTATTGTAAATATATCAAGCAAGCAAGAGTTTAAATTACAAACTAAACTAGTTAATAAAACAAATTCATATATAATTGCAATTGAAAATTTTGTTGCAAAAGAAACTCCTTTTAGAGATTCAAATTATTCAATTAATGATTTATCTAATAGTTTAAATATCCCTTCAAGTCATTTAGCGTATATTTTTAAATACCACTGTAAGTTGTCGTTCGTTGAGTACAAAAATTACTGCAAAATTAATGATTCTTTACATCTAATAAGCAATAATTTTTTAGCGTCAAAAACATTTGATGCATTGGCATACAAAGTGGGGTTTAAGTCCTATAATTCTTTTTTTATCTATTTTAAAAAGCAGACTAACTATTCCCCTAAAGATTACTTATCAAACCAATACAAAAATTTAAACTAAACTGGTATAAATAAAACCTAAATCAAAGTATATGTATTCAATACCTATGCCGTGATATGAATTATGATACTAATCAGAAAAATAGATTTTAAATCTATTCTATATTTCGTTTGCCTGATTAATCTAGATTCAAAAATTGTATTGGAAATTAAAAATAAAAATCCTTAATTAACTTGTTTAAAGCTGATTAAGGATTTTAAAGTACCCGGAGTGGGAATCGAACCCACACACCTAAGTACACGAGTTTGAGTCGTGCGCGTCTACCAATTCCGCCATCCGGGCAATGGAAAAATGATGGTTAAATCATTAAGTGGGTGCAAATGTAAAAAATATTTCTGCAATTCATAAAAAAATAGTTAAAAATATCCTTTCAGAGTTCGATTTTATTTCTAAATTTGCACCTCGTTAACACGACACAACACTAACTAACTACTAAACAATAAATTAACATGCTGTATCAAGAACCGGAAGCAAAAATTTTTGCATGTTCTCAGAGTGTGTATCTAGCTGAACAAATTGCTGAAAAGTATGGTGTTCAGATGGGTAAAATTACGTTCTCTAAATATAGTGACGGCGAATTTCAGCCTTCTTTTGAAGAATCAATAAGAGGATTGCGTGTATTCCTAGTTTGTTCTACCTTTCCAAGTGCAGACAATTTAATGGAATTATTATTGATGATAGATGCAGCAAAAAGAGCATCTGCCAGACATATTACCGCAGTGATCCCTTACTTTGGTTGGGCAAGACAAGATAGAAAAGACAAGCCAAGAGTGCCAATTGGAGCTAAATTAGTTGCAAAACTATTGGAAACTGCTGGAGCTACTCGAATTATGACGATGGATTTACATGCTGATCAAATTCAAGGTTTCTTTGAAAAACCAGTAGATCATTTGTTTGCTTCAACCATCTTTTTGCCTTATGTGAGAAGTTTAAATCTAGAAAATTTAACCATCGCATCTCCAGATATGGGAGGTTCAAAAAGAGCGTATGCTTATTCTAAATTTTTAGAATCTGATGTAGTAGTTTGTTACAAGCAAAGAAAAAAAGCAAATGTAATTGATACCATGGAGTTAATTGGAGATGTAAAAGGCAGAAATGTTATCTTAGTTGACGATATGATTGACACTGGAGGAACATTAGCTAAAGCAGCTGATGTAATGATGGAAAAAGGCGCATTAAGTGTTAGAGCAATATGTACACATCCTATATTATCGGGTGAAGCGTATGAAAAAATTGAAAACTCTCAATTATTAGAGTTAATTGTTACCGATTCTATTCCGTTACGAAAAGAATCAAAGAAAATCAGAGTGGTAAGTTGTGCTCCATTATTTGCTGAAGTAATGCACATGGTACAAAACAACAACTCTATTAGTGGAAAATTTTTGATGTAATCAAGAAACCACTTTAATAAGTATTTATTAATTATATATATTTTACAATGAAATCAATTACGATTAAAGGATCAGAAAGAGAAAACGTAGGTAAAAAGGCAACTAAAGCCGTACGTGATGCTGGAATGGTTCCTTGCGTTATCTACGGAGGAAATCAGCCAGTTCATTTTGTTGCAGACGAAAGAGCATTTAAAGATTTAGTTTACACTCCAAACGCACACACAGTTGTAATTGAGTTAAACGGAGCGTCTTATAATGTAATTATGCAAGACATTCAGTTTCACCCAGTTTCTGATAAAATTTTACACATTGACTTTTTCCAATTAAGTGATGACAAAGAAATCATCATGGAAGTACCAGTTAAAATCACTGGAACTTCTCCAGGGGTATTATTAGGAGGTGTTTTGCGTTTAAACCAACGTCGTTTAAAAGTGAAAGCTTTACCTAAAAACTTACCTGACTTTGTTGAAGCAAGTATTTCTGAATTAGAAATGGGTAATAAATTGTATGTGACTAAATTAGAAACAAACAATTTCAAATTAATGCACCCAGACAACACTGTTGTTTGTCAAGTAAGAATTTCTCGTGCTGCAATGAAAGCTGCTCAAGAAGCTGCAAAAGCAGAAAAAGGTGGAAAAAAGAAAAAATAATTTCTTTACAAACTATACAAAAGAAGCATCAGTTTTTACTGGTGCTTTTTTTATGCTTTCAACTTTCTAAACTTTGTACTACTTTTACCTCATGAACTGGTTTTTAACTCTATTTAAGAAAAACAAACAAGAAGACACTATTCGAATGAAGAAATTTCTAATCGTTGGGCTTGGAAACATAGGCTCAGAATATGCAAACACAAGACACAATATTGGTTTTAAAGTTTTAGATTACATAGCCATCCAAGAAGGCATTTCATTTCAAACAGTAAAATTGGGTGAAATTGCCGAGCTAAAAATAAAAGGGAGAACTTTATTGTTATTGAAGCCAAATACCTTCATGAATTTGAGTGGTAAAGCGGTTAAATATTGGTTAGAAAAAGAAAACATTGAAAAAGAAAATATGTTGGTCATAACAGATGATTTAAATTTAGCTTTTGGAACCATCCGAATAAAAACCAAAGGAAGCGATGGCGGTCATAACGGGCTTAAGAACATTCAATTACTATTAAACTCATCAGAATATCCACGCTTTAGATTTGGAATTAGTGATGCCTTTAAAAAAGGACAACAAGTCAACTATGTTTTGGGCGAATGGGATGCTGAAGAAAAAGAAAAACTAAAAGAAAGACTTGAAATCAGTTCAGAAATAGTAAAATCGTTTGCCTTAGCTGGTTTAAACAATACCATGAATACTTTTAATGGAAAATAATGCATAATACAAATTTATTTAATAAAAAAATAGTTTTTTTATTTTAATTTAATAAATTTGTCAACAAACTATAATCAAACTATAATTGAACATGAAAAAAATTACATTATTCTTATTTTATTTAACTTTCTTATTTTCTATCAACATAGTAGGTCAAGTAAAAAAGAAAGCTGTGCGTTTTGGAAATGAATTTACTTCTGAAAAAAGAAGTCCTGATGGTCATATTCGATGCGCTACAGATGAATACGAAGCGTTTTTACAGGCAAATCATCCCGAAAGGATGAATAGAGAACAATTTGAGACTTTTCTTGCTTCCCGCAATAAATCAAATAATAAAGACTATTTAAACGAAATTAATTCTGAAGCTGGCGGAATAATTTACATTCCAGTTGTTGTGCATGTAATTCACAATGGTGATGCTTATGGTGTTAATGAAAACATAACAGACGAGCAGGTGCAATCACAAATAACTGTAATGAATCAAGATTACAGAAGAATGGCAGGAACCCCTGGATTTAATAATAATGCTGTTGGTGCCGACGTACAAATTGAATTTGTATTAGCAAAAGTTGACCCTAACGGAAATCCAACGAATGGAATTAACAGAGTTAACTTGTGCCAAGCCTACTGGGAAATGGGTACTATAGACTCTACTGTAAAACCAACAACAATTTGGAACCCTACTCAATACATGAATATGTGGTCTGTTAATTTTGGCGGAACATCTGCAGACCTTTTAGGATATGCACAATTCCCAAGCACCGGAACGACAACCGCAAATACAGATGGAGTTGTCGCTGGTTACAGTTATTTTGGAAGTCAGAGTATTTATCCTGCAGGAAATTTTTCAGCTCCTTACAACCAAGGAAGAACTATGACTCATGAAGTAGGTCATTTCTTAGGGCTTTACCACACGTTCCAAGGAGGTTGTTCAGGAGAGAATGCAACAGCAGGGGATTTATGTGCAGACACACCTGCAGTAGCTACTGCTAATTATGGTTGTACAGCGACTAATTCGTGTCCAACAGGTGCTAGCGATATGATTGCAAACTATATGGATTATACTGATGACTCTTGTATGAATATTTTTACTGTTAATCAAAAAGCAAGAATAACAGCTGTTATGAGTACTCTTACTGGATTCCCAAGAAGAAAAGACTTAAGAACATCTAATAAAGACCAAGCAATACCATTATTTGCAACAGATGCTGAAGTAAAAATTGAAAACTTATGTGGTGGTTCTGTGCAACCTACTTGTACAACTCCTAATCCTACTTCTCCTGCAAAATCTGTTTTATTGTATAACAGAGGAACTTCAAATTTAACTGCTGCTACATTAAGCTACAACATGAATGGTGGAACCAACTATACACAAAACTGGACTGGAAATCTTGCGCCGAATAAATATGCTTTAGTTACTTTAACAAACTCAACAGCTAATGGATTATTAACTGTATCAATAGCATCCGCAAACGGAACAACTGACCAAAGAACTACTAACAATACTGCAACTAAAACATTTGGAACTAGCGGTTCATTAGCTTATGCTAATTCAACTTCGTTCACTTTCAATTTAACAGGAGATGCCTATGGTAGTGAAACAACTTGGACTTTAAAAAATCAAGCTGGAACTACTTTATATAGTGGGGGTCCATATACCGACCAAACAACAGGAGGAACATTTCCTTTAGTTACAAATCAAGTATGGAATTTACCAGCAAATGGTTGTTATTATTTAACAGTTAGTGATTCTTGGGGTGATGGATTATTTGATGGCACAGGACAAGGTTTCTACACTGTAACTGCTGGAAGCACAACAGTTGTAAATGTAACTGATTTTGTTGCTAGCGGCAACCCTAATAATACTTTAATTTCTAGAGTAAGTTATTTTACAAATAATGCTTCGCTTTCAACAGACACCTTTAGTTTGTTAGAAGATGTGAGTTTATATCCAAACCCTTCTAATTCATTTTTCACAATTAATGTTCCTGATGGAATTGAGAGAACTGGAAAAATCGAAATATACAATAATCTTGGACAAAGAATAGATGGAAAATCAATTCAATCTGAATCTGATTTAAATGTCAATGTTTCTAGTTATGCTGATGGTGTTTATTTTTTAAACTTAACTATTGGAGGTGGATCTAAAACTTTAAAATTTATAAAAAATTAATTTTATAAAATATTTATAAAGTAAAAAAAGGATTGAATGCGTTCAATCCTTTTTTTACTTTGCATTAAATTATCATTTTGAAAATATACAATTCACTTACATCTTTTACCAGTTCAAGAAAAACAATTGTAACAATTGGTACTTTTGACGGAGTTCATCTAGGACATAAATCTATACTAGATAAATTGACTCAAGCAACAAATAAAGGAGCATATGAAACAGTTGTCCTTACCTTTTTTCCTCACCCAAGAATGGTACTACAACAAGACGTTGCTATTAAATTATTAAACACCATTGATGAAAAAGCAACACTACTTGAAAATTACGGAATTGACGCCTTAATTATTCATCCATTTGATACCGCTTTTTCTAATTTATCTGCTGAAGAATTTGTAAAAAACATTTTAGTAGACCAATTAAACATCCATAAAATTATTATTGGTTATGATCATCGTTTTGGAAAAAACAGAACCGCTGATATTAATGATTTGATTTCATTTGGCGAAAAATATGATTTTGAAGTAGCACAAATTGGTGCTGAAGAAATTGATGAAATTGCAATTAGTTCCACTAAAATTAGAAAAGCTTTATTAGAAGGCGATGTTAAATTAGCCAATCAATATTTAGGCTATTCCTATTTTATTTCGGGAAAAGTGATTGAAGGTAAAAAAATAGGAAGAACTATAGGTTTTCCTACAGCGAATATCGAGATAAATGAAAACTACAAATTACTGCCTAAAAATGGCGTTTATGTTGTTTCTAGTGCTATAAATAATATTGTTTATTTTGGGATGATGAACATTGGAAACAACCCAACTATTGGTGATAACGAACAAACCATTGAAGTTCATTTTTTTGAACTAAATCAGGATATTTATGGAGAAAATATACAAATCTCTATACTGAAACACATTCGAGAAGAACAAAAATTCAGCAACATTGATGAATTAAAAATCCAACTTGAACACGACAAAGCTTTTTCTCAAAACTATCTTAAGAATTTGATTTAGCTATTTTACTAAAAAATTCCCGATGTAGATGAACATCGGGAATTTTTTTTTATTTTGTCATTTCAGTGAAATACTTGTAGAATAATGGAATGGTTTCGATTCCTTTTAGGTAATTGAAAACTCCAAAATGTTCATTGGGTGAGTGAATTGCATCACTATCTAATCCAAATCCCATTAAAATCGTTTTAGACTTTAATTCTTTTTCAAATAAAGCAACAATAGGAATACTACCCCCAGAACGAACTGGAATAGCAGGAACTCCAAAAGTCTCTGTATAAGCTTTATTTGCCGCTCTATATCCAACGCTGTCAATTGGTGTAACATAGCCTTGTCCTCCATGATGAGGCGTTACTTTTACTTTAACCGATTTTGGCGCGATACTTTCAAAATGATTTTTGAATAACAGAGTAATTTCTTCCCAATCTTGGTTTGGCACTAAACGCATTGATATTTTAGCAAATGCTTTACTTGCAATAACTGTTTTAGCTCCTTCACCAGTATATCCACCCCAAATTCCGTTTACATCTAAAGTAGGACGAATAGAATTTCTTTCATTAGTTACATATCCTGCTTCTCCATAAACTTCGTCAATAGCTAAAGCATTTTTATATTTTTCTAATGAAAAAGGGGCTTTTGCCATTTCAGCTCTTTCAGCAGCCGATAATTCTTCTACTTTGTCATAAAAACCAGGAATAGTAATGTGATTATTTTCATCGTGTAACGAAGCTATCATTTTGGTCAACACATTGATTGGATTTGCAACTGCGCCACCATATAAACCAGAGTGTAAATCTCTATTAGGTCCTGTAACTTCTACCTCAACATAACTCAAACCTCTCAAACCTGTTGTAATAGAAGGCTGTTGATTTGAAATCATTCCAGTATCCGAAATTAAGATTACATCGTTAGCCAATTTTTCTTGATTTCTTTCTACAAACCAACCCAAGCTTTTTGAACCTACTTCTTCCTCACCTTCAATCATAAATTTTACATTACATGGCAAGCAATTATTTTGAATCATGTATTCAAAAGCTTTCACATGCATATACATTTGACCTTTATCATCACATGCACCACGCGCAAAAATAGCGCCTTCTGGATGAATTTCTGTAGTCTTAATAACAGGCTCAAAGGGTGGTGATGTCCATAATTCCATTGGATCTGGTGGTTGCACATCGTAATGACCATACACTAAAACTGTTGGCAAATTCTTATTTATTATTTTTTCTCCGTAAACTATCGGATAACCTGGTGTTTCGCAAAGTTCTACAAAATCACATCCTGCTTTTACTAAACTTTCTTTTACAGCCTCGGCAGTTACTACCACATCATGAGCATAAGCACTATCCGCACTTACAGAAGGAATCTTTAAAAGCTCAATTAATTCATTTAAGAAACGCTCTTTATTTTCTTGAACGTATTGTTTTATATTGTCCATTTTTTTGAATTGATAAAGTTCAAAAATACGAAAAAATAAATAACAAAACTCAATGTAATAATCTATAAAGTAGCGGTAAATTACTTATTTTTGAAAAAATACAGCATATGAAAAGGGATTTTAAACCAATAAATATAGATGAAATTCGAGCTAAGATGGAATATTACTGCGCTTACCAAGAGCGTTGTTACAAAGAAGTAGAAGAAAAACTGTATTCGTTTAGTCGTAATCAATCGGAAAAAGATGAAATTTTAACCTATCTTATCGAAAATAATTTCATCAATGAAGAACGATTTGCCCAGAGTTTTGTTCGCGGCAAACACAATTATAAATTTTGGGGTAAAAACCGCATTGTAAACGAATTAAAATTTCGAAACATCTCTTCTCGAAATATTCAAACTGCTTTAAAAGAGATTCCTGAGACTGTTTATATAGAAAATTTCCACAAATTAGCGGAGAAAAATTGGGAAAGTATTACCGCGCCAAAAGGCCCAAAAAAGAATAAAAAATTTGTAGATTTCTTACTTCGTAAAGGCTATGAAACGAATTTGATTTATGAGAAGTTGAATGAATTAGACAATGAGACAATGTGCCAATGAGGCAATGTGTCGAATAATTGACTCATTGGCATATCGTCAAATTGACACATTAACCCTATCTTTGCAAAAAAAATAATCCATGTTAGAAAATAAAGACCAATCAAGAACCAGTTTGTCGCAATTAGGTGAATTTGGCTTAATTGAACATTTAACTAAAAACTTTGCCATTACACACGAGTCAACACTTACAAGCATTGGAGACGATGCAGCTGTATTAGATTTTGGCGATAAAAAAGCGGTAATTTCTACTGATTTATTAGTAGAAGGTGTTCATTTTGATTTGGCGTATATGCCTTTAAAACACTTAGGATACAAAGCCGTTGTAGCCAATGTTTCTGATATTTGCGCCATGAATGCGACTCCAAAACAGATTACGGTTTCGATAGCAGTATCGAATCGTTTTCCATTGGAAGCTTTGGAAGAATTATTTGAAGGTATTGCATTGGCCTCAAAAATATACAATGTGGATGTAATTGGTGGTGATACGACTTCTTCTCAAAAAGGATTAATTATTAGTATTACAGCTATTGGTGAAGCTAATTTAGAAGATATTGTGTATCGAAATGGCGCAAAAGTAACCGACTTATTAGTCGTTTCTGGCGATATTGGTGCGGCTTACATGGGATTACAAGTTTTAGAACGCGAAAAACAAGTATTCCAAGTAAATCCAAACAACCAACCCGTTTTAGATGATTACACATATTTAATCGAACGTCAGTTAAAACCAGAAGCACGTAACGATGTTAAAGAATTATTAGAAAAATTAGAAATTAAACCAACTGCTATGATTGATATTTCGGATGGTTTATCGTCTGAAATTTTACATTTATGCAAACAAAGTAATGTAGGTTGTAATTTATACGAAGAGAAAATTCCTGTGGATCCGCAGTTGATTAATGTGTGTGAAGAATTCAATTTAGACATTACCACAATAGCCTTAAGCGGTGGCGAAGATTACGAATTGTTATTCACCATTGCCATGGAAGATTTTGACAAAATTAAAGGGAATCCAAATTTCACCATCATCGGACACATGGTTGATGCTCAAGAAGGGAATCATTTAATTACCAGAGCGAATACGAAGATTGAATTGAAAGCTAGAGGATGGAATGCTTTAAGTGAGTAATTTTCAGTAAAAAACAATAGAAACGAATTAATCAAACGTCACTTGGAGTGATTTTATGAAGGAAAAATGCTAATTTTTGCTTTGTAAAATTGTATCGAGAACTATAGTAACGATTTGTTTTCAGTTGTTCTCGATACATTTTTTACAAAATAGCTAAGGCAATTTTATGAAAAACACTCGAAGGGACGAAAGTGGAAAACTGATTTAGTAGAACTATAGGAACGATATAAAACCACCATCAATTTGAGTGATTTTATGAAGGAAAAATGCTAATTTTTGCTTTGTAAATTGTATCGAGAACTAATAAGGTGATTTTTGGCTCGTCCTAAAACAGATATTTACAAGTAATTTTTATTGATTTTCTACAATACAGTTCGGCAAATAAGCAACTAAAATAAATCGCTGTGAGTTCCAGTATTTGTAAGGATTAGTGTTAGTTTGTTATCATCTTGCAACCAAACTAATAACCAATCGGGTTTTATATGACATTCCCATAATCCAGTATAATTTCCCGATAATTTGTGAGGTTTATATTGTGCTGGCAACTTTCCAGTTTCTTTTAATAATGTAATTACTGTTTGTAATTTTTCAATATCATAACCACGCTTTACACAAAGTTTGTAGTCTTTTTTGAACTTATTAGTAAATGAAATAGAATACACTATGCGCTTAATTTCTTAAACAACTCATCTACACTTTTTACTTCGGTTACACCAATTCCCTTTTTGGCGTCTTGAATAGCTTTTTCAGTTGCAGCATTATAACGAGGTTCATGGGTTTCAACCTTTATGTATGGTAAACTTTTAAGATACTCAAGCAGTGCTTTAGTCTCTTTTTTACGTTGGTCAAATTTTATAATTACTTCCATAATAGTAGTCTTTAACAAACAAATATACAAAATTTATTCCAAAAATAATACCCCTAAAAATGTTTAACTTTTGGAGGCATATTCAAATGACAACTGTGAATTTCTTTTTTAGAACTATAGCAACGATTTGTTTTCAGTTGTTCTCGATACATATTGTATTTGTAAATCTATGGCTTTCCAAATACAAAACACTCGAAATGACGCTATTGGAAAACTGATTTTTCAGAACTATAGTAACGATATAAAACCACCGTCGATTCGAGTGATTTTATGAAGTAAAAATGCTAATTTTTGGTTTATAAAATTGTATCGAAAACTATAGCAACGATTTATTTTCAGTTGTTCTCGATACATTTTGTATTTGAAAATCTAAGGCTTTCCAAATACAAAATACTCGAAATGAAGCTATTGGAAAACCGAATACATTAGAAAATACAAAACCCAAAATTTCAAATGAAATTTTGGGTTTTGTATTAATTCTTAGTACTTAAATCTTAATACTTTGATTACATTTTCATCAACCAGTTTCGCATAGAAACTTCATTATTGATGATATTGCGTAATTCTGAAATCTTCACTCTATCTTGTTGCATAGAATCTCTGTGACGGATTGTTACTGTTTCATCTTCTAAGGTTTGATGATCAACCGTAATACAGAATGGCGTTCCTAAAGCGTCTTGTCTTCTGTAACGTCTTCCTACCGCATCTTTTTCATCGTAAGCGACATTGAAATCCCATTTTAAATCTTCGATGATTTTATTGGCAACTTCTGGCAAACCATCTTTTTTAACCAATGGCAAAACTGCTGCTTTTGTAGGTGCTAAAACTGAAGGCAAACGTAAAACTGTTCTAGTTGAACCATCTTCTAACGTTTCTTCTTGTAACGCTTTAGAGAAAACCGCTAAGAACATTCTATCTAAACCAACTGAAGTTTCTACGACATACGGTGTATAGTTTGAATTCGTGTCGTTATCAAAATATTGTAATTTTTTACCTGAAAATTGTTCGTGTGCTTTTAAATCGAAATCGGTTCTCGAGTGAATTCCTTCCAATTCTTTAAATCCGAATGGGAAATTGAATTCGATATCAGCCGCAGCGTTAGCATAGTGAGCTAATTTTTCATGGTCGTGGAAACGATAATTTTCCTTTCCTAAACCAAGCGATAAATGCCAATTTAAACGTGTTGTTTTCCAGTATTCGTACCATTTCATTTCTTCTCCTGGTTTCACGAAAAACTGCATTTCCATTTGTTCAAACTCACGCATACGGAAAATAAATTGTCTTGCAACAATTTCGTTTCTAAACGCTTTACCTGTTTGAGCAATCCCGAACGGAATTTTCATACGACCGGTTTTTTGAACGTTTAAAAAGTTTACGAAAATACCTTGAGCTGTTTCTGGACGCAAGTATAAATCCATTGCGTTTTCAGCAGAAGCTCCTAATTTTGTTCCGAACATTAAGTTGAATTGCTTCACATCGGTCCAATTTTTTGAACCACTATCTGGACAAGCAATCTCTAATTCTTCGATTAAAGCTTTTACATCAGCAAGGTTTTCGGTCTCTAAAGAACGCGCCATTCTTTCAAGAATTTCTTTCTTTTTAGACAAGTATTCCATCACACGTGGATTCGTAGTTTTGTATTGCTCTTCATCAAAGGAAGCGCCAAAACGTTCGCGTGCTTTGTCAATTTCTTTTTGTGCTTTTTGATTTAATTTTTCGGCGTAATCCTCAATTAAAACATCGGCACGGTATCTTTTTTTAGAATCTTTATTATCAATTAATGGATCGTTAAAAGCATCTACGTGACCTGAAGCTTTCCATGTAGTTGGATGCATCAAAATTGCAGCGTCTAAACCTACAATATTTTCGTGCATTTGCACCATTGCTTTCCACCAATATTCGCGGATGTTCTTTTTTAACTCCACACCATTTTGGGCGTAGTCATATACCGCGCTTAAACCATCGTAAATTTCGCTTGACGGAAAAATAAATCCGTACTCTTTTGCATGCGAAACTACATTCTTAAATATATCGTCTTGTTTTGCCATAGTGCAAAAGTAAAAATAGGAATGGAATAAAGAAAAGAAATTAGGGAATAAAAATAAGAAATGTTAATATTCAAAAAAAGAAGTGCCAATTTTAGCAAAATCGTGATAAATATTAATTGTGTATTTTCCTTTTATAGTTTTCTTTTGTTCTAAATTAACATAAGTACATACATCCGTATCGTATTTTTTATAATTGGCATTAACAGATGCACTGTATTGTAGTTTAACATTTTTAACGGACTCAACAGAAGTGTTTCCTGAAGAAATAATCTGGTTTTTTGGATTAACCACTTGAATGTAGATGATTTTTTCTCCAGATGCTATCAAATTATTTTCTTCTAATGTAAAACAAACTCTTAATTGCTGAATTTTAGAATCATTTGAGTTGTAATTATCAGAATAAATTTTAACACCTTTGGCATTAATATTTAATGCAATAAGCTTATCATTTTTTATGGTGGTTTTTTCATCAGATTTAACTAAACCTTTTTTAATATCAAATGATTGCTTTTGTTTAACATAACGTTCTATTGAATCTTCAAATGATCTAAACTTTGAATTAGCTAACTTAATTTCCTCGTTATATCGAATACTATCAACTCTGTTTTTCAAACTGATAGAATCATATTTATGTAAAATTTCTGTGAGCTGGCTGTCTAAAATTTTATTTTCTAACTCAGATGTAACTATATAATTATCAAATTCATCGGAAACTTTGTAGTATTTAATGCTTAAAAACAAGGATAGAAGCATTAAAATTAATGCGCTTATTTTTATTATTTTACTTTTTCGATGAGTCATTTTATAAATTTTTTATAAATTTATTTAAAATATTTTAATGCCCTTATAAATAACCGATAAAATGCTAAAATACCTGATAAACTTGTTTTTTCCTAAACTTTGCTTAGGTTGTAATTCACTTTTATTATCCAATGAACAAACGATTTGTAGTGCTTGCAATCACAGCTTGCCTCATACGAATCATCATTTATTAAAAAACAATGAAACAACAACAAAATTTTACGGTATAATTCCGCTCGAATTTAGTGCTGCCATGCTGTATTTTCATAAAAAAGGAATCGTTCAAAATTTGATACACAATTTAAAATACAAAAATCATCAAGAAATTGGCACTTTACTAGGAAGATGGTACGCTAAAGATTTAGAAGCTATATCAAAAGTAAAAATGTTTTCTGAAATAATTCCTGTACCGCTTCACAAAAAAAGACTAGAAGAAAGAGGTTATAATCAAGTGACTACTTTTTGCGAAGCACTATCAAATGAACTACAAATTCCTTACAATACTACTTTATTGTTAAAAAACCGCTATTCAAAAACACAAACCAAAAAAGACAAAGAAAACAGAAAAGAAATTTCAAACGCTTTATTTGATGTAACTTATACCGAAGCAGATCACAACAAACATTTTTTACTTGTTGATGACGTAATGACAACCGGCGCTACTTTAGAAGCTTGTGCAAAAGCCTTATTAAAAATTCCAAACAGCAAAGTTAGCATTGTTACTATTGCTTATACACAATCATAAAAATTATTAAAATTTGTATGTTTACACTAATTATAGTTGTTATTTTGTAACTTCATTATTTGATACGATGACAAAGTTAAAAAACATAACCTTTTTATTAGCAAGCCTTTTATTATTAACAAATTGCGCCAAACGAGGCACAATAACTGGTGGCGATAAGGATACAATTGCACCGAAAATAATTAATAGCGCACCTGAAAATTTTTCTACTAATTTTAAAGGAACCGAAATAAAAATAAATTTTGATGAACTAATCAAGGTTAAGAACATTAACAAACAGTTGATTATTTCACCTCCCATGAAAAAACAACCTGTAGTTATTCCTCAAGGAAGTGCTAGTAAATTTATTTCCATTAAAATTATCGATACTTTACAGGAAAACACAACGTATAGTTTCAATTTTGGACAAAGCATTACCGACAATAATGAAGGGAATCCATATTCTCAATTTAAATACGTTTTTTCTACAGGAAGTTATATAGATTCTTTAACGGTTGTAGGCAAAATAAAAGATGCATTTGAGCAAAAACCAGATAATTTTGTTTCAATCATGTTGTATGATGCCAAAACCTTTACTGATTCTACCGTATATAAAGAAACACCGCTGTATGTTACTAACACCTTAGATAGTTTAAAAGTGTTTTCTTTAGAAAACCTTAAAGAAGGAAGCTACAAAATTGTCGCAATGAAAGACGTATCTAGTAATAATATTTATAATCCTACAGTTGATAAAATAGGGTTTTTGGATTATGCTGTTACAATTCCTACCTCAGATATGTTTGAATTAGAATTGTTCAAAGAAAAGAAAAAATTTAAAGCTGAAAAACCAACACAAGAAAGCAACAATAAACTTTTCTTAGGCTACGAAGGAGATTTTAAAAACACTAAAATTACCGCTTCCTACAACAACAAAGAAGTGCCCATTAAAGTGGTAAAATTTCCTGAAAAAAATAAAGATTCCGTTCAAATTTTTTACCCAAATATGAAAATGGATTCTATCCAAATTTCGGTAACAAATGGTCAATTTTCCAAATCATTTAGCACTAAACTTAAAGACCTAAAAGAATCTGACTCATTAAAAATTGAAAAGAAAACAGGAGGAATTTTAGCTTTTAGGGATTCTTTTGTTATTAAGTCTAAAACACCTATTTCTGCTTTAGACAATTCTAAAATAACATTCCGAAATAAAGATTCTGTTGTGTTAAATTTCACTTCTAAAATCTTAGATTTTGAACAAGAAGTTGCCTTCGATTTCAAAAAAGAAGAAGATGAGAAATACACTGTAGAGTTTTTGCCTGGTGCCATAAAAGATTTTTATAACAAAGAAAATGATACTCTAAAATATACTGTAACTACCAAACAAATTGCAGATTATGGCAATTTAAAAATAAATTTAACCAATGTAAAACGCTTTCCTTTTATTGTGGAGCTATTGGACAAGGATGTGTTGCTTTATTCGGCTATAGCAACCAAGGAAACCAGCATCTATTTTGAAACCATTGAACCCCGACTTTATACGCTAAGAATCATTTTTGATGATAATGCAAATAACGAATGGGATACAGGCGACTACTTAGCCAAAAAACAAGCAGAAGAAATTATTTACTTCCCAAAACTGATTGATGTTAGAGCCAATTGGGATGTAGAACAAGATTTTATATTAGATTAGTGAATGTCAAAATAATCCCTATCATATAGAAAATTAAACTTTTCACGTGCCTCGTTTTGCGTGTTTTTATCCAATTCAAAGATAAAAACACCTAATTCATTTTCGCAGTCTATCAACGTATTCCCTAAAAAATCAATCGCTTTAGAATGTCCAGGATATTCTAATTGATTGGCATCTTCCCCTATTCTGTTAACCCCAATAGTGTAACACATGTTTTCTATAGCTCGGGCTTTTAAAAGAGCGTCCCAGGCGTTAATTCTCGGCTTTGGCCAATTAGCAACATATAGTAATAAATCATAATTTTCAACATTTCTAGCAAAAACCGGGAATCGTAAATCGTAGCAAATTTGCAAACAAATGTTCCAATTGTTATAATTTACAATTGCTTTTTCAGAGCCTTTAGTATAGATTTTATCTTCTCCTGCCAAAGTAAAAAGGTGTCGTTTGTTGTAATATTGAACTTCTCCCGACGGAAAAACAAACACCATTCGGTTGTAGAATTTTTCGTGTTCTTTGATTACTAAACTACCCGTAATAGCGCATGTTTTCTTTTTAGCTAAATCCTTTAACCACGTTATCGTTGTGCCTTCCATTGTTTCGGCTACAGCGGTTGGATTCATGGTAAAACCAGAAGTAAACATTTCGGGCAAAACGAATAAATCAAACGATTCGTCTTCATTTAAAAAATATTCTTCAATGAATTTTCGATTTACTGTTGGGTTTTCCCAAGCTAATTTGGTTTGAAAAACAGCTACTTTCATTTATCTTATTTTTATTGAATACTCCCAATCTTGTATGGAATGTTTATTTGAAATTGACGGTATTAAAACCAATGGCATTCCTCCAATAATGAAGCTTCCTCCAATAATTGCACCCCAACCTCCAGTACCAACTGTAACCACGCCAGCAATTATCATGAAAGAACCATAAACAATAAAAACAGGATTTGCTATGGTTCCAAAAAGTGATTTTTTCTTCATTTTTATGATGTCTTCTAGTAGCAACACTTTTTCTTCAATTATAATACTTGTGGAATCTTTTATTGTAAATCTTCCATACAATTTTTGCCCATCTTTTGTCCATACTTTAATGCGCTTGTGTTCCTTAATCTCTATAGTAAATTTTGTGTTTAAATTTTGTAGCACTAAAACACTACTTTGCGAAAAAACAACAATTGAAAAAAGAAAGAAAAACAAAAGAAATAGCTTTTTCATATATACTAATTTATAAGGTTAAAAATACCATTTTATTCTTTCATTTAAGAATGTTTAAGAAATAATTAAAACAAAAAAACGCATCCAAATGAATGAATGCGTTTTAGATTCTTTACTTCGTCAGACTCGAGAGTTTTTAACTCAAACAGAACGAAGTTAATTACAAAATGGTATTATTTTAAAGAAGCTTTTAAAAATTCTCTATTCATACGAGCAATATTTTCTAACGAAATACCTTTTGGACATTCGATTTCACATGCTCCAGTATTTGTACAGTTTCCGAAACCTTCTTCGTCCATTTGACGAACCATATTCATTACACGTTGTGTAGCTTCTACTTTACCTTGTGGTAATAATGCATATTGTGACACTTTAGCTCCTACGAATAACATCGCAGAACCATTTTTACAAGTCGCCACACAAGCACCACAACCAATACATGCAGCTGCTTCAAACGCTTTGTCTGCATCAACTTTAGGAACTGGAATGGAGTTAGCATCAATCGTATTTCCCGAAGTATTTACCGATACGAAACCTCCAGCTTGCTGAATTCTATCGAAAGCGGTTCTATCTACCACTAAATCTTTGATTACAGGGAATGCTTTACTTCTCCATGGTTCAATGTAAATCGTATCACCATCGTTGAACATTCTCATGTGTAACTGACACGTGGTAATTCCAGTATCAGGTCCGTGAGCACGTCCGTTGATGTATAAAGAACACATTCCACAAATACCTTCACGACAATCATGATCAAAGGCAACTGGTTCTTTTCTTTCGTTAATTAATTGCTCGTTTAATTGGTCTAGCATTTCCAAAAACGAACTTGCAGTAGAAACATTATCTAATTTATAAGTTTCCATGCTCCCTTTAGAACTAGCGTTCTTTTGACGCCAAATTTTAAGGTTTATATTGATATTTTTTGCTGCACTCATAATATTTTATTTGTAATTTCTAGCTGCAATTTTAATAAACTCGTATTTCAATTCTTCTTTATGAAGTTCTTCTTTTGTAATATCGGCTCCTTTATATTCCCATGCTCCTACAAATGAGAAATTCTCATCATCACGTAGTGTTTCGCCTTCAGCATCTTGGTATTCTTCACGGAAATGACCTCCACAAGATTCTTTACGTTGTAAAGCATCCATTGCCATTAATTGACCTAAATCAATTAAATCTGCAACTCTTAAAGCTTTTTCAAGTTGAGGGTTCAACTCGTCATTGCTTCCTGGAACATTCACTTCTTTATAAAAATCTTCTTTCAATTCCGCTATTTCAGCGATTGCTTCCGTTAATCCTTTTTCATTACGTCCCATTCCTACTTTATTCCACATAATCAAACCTAATTTTTTGTGGAAATAATCTACCGATTTAGAACCTTTATTGTTTAAGAATTTGCTGATTGAATCTTTTACTCTAGCTTCTGCCTCAGCAAATTCTGGAGCATCAGTAGTAATTTTACCCGTTCTGATTTCATCAGCTAAATAATTAGAAATAGTGTATGGTAAAACGAAATAACCATCGGCTAATCCTTGCATTAGAGCAGAGGCTCCTAAACGATTTGCTCCGTGGTCAGAGAAATTAGCTTCTCCAGCTACGAAACAACCAGGAATTGTAGATTGTAAGTTATAATCAACCCAAACACCACCCATAGTGTAATGCACTGCTGGATAAATTTTCATCGGGGTTTCATAAGGATTTTCATCCGTAATTTTTTGATACATGGTAAACAAGTTCCCATATTTTTCTTTTAACCATTGTTTCCCTAATGAAATAATTTCTTCAGGAGTTGGATTATGATTTCCTTTAGCAAAAGCTGCTTGTTTTCCTTTTGTTTGTATTTCGGTTGAAAAATCTAAAAATACGCCTTCATTAGTATCATTAGACTCAATTCCTCTACCTTCATCACAAACTTCTTTTGCTGCTCTAGAAGAGATATCTCGTGGTGCTAAATTTCCAAAAGATGGATATTTTCTTTCTAAGTAATAATCTCTTGCATCTTCAGGTATATCCGATGGTTTTAATTTACCTTCTCTTACCGCAGCTGCATCTTCTTTTGTTTTTGGCACCCAAATTCGTCCTGAATTTCGCAACGACTCAGACATCAAAGTCAATTTTGCTTGATTAGTTCCATGAACTGGAATACAGGTTGGATGAATTTGAACATAACATGGGTTTGCAAATAAAGCACCTTGTTTGTGAACTTTCCATGCTGCAGTTACATTACTTCCCATCGCATTAGTAGAAAGGAAATACACGTTTCCATAACCTCCAGAAGCTATAACAACAGCATGAGCCGAATGTCTTTCTATAGCTCCAGTAACTAAATTACGGGCAATGATTCCACGAGCTTTTCCATCAACTTTAACTAAATCTAACATTTCGTGACGGTTGTACATTTTTACACGTCCTAACCCGATTTGTCTTGATAAAGCAGAATATGCGCCTAATAATAATTGTTGTCCTGTTTGTCCAGCAGCGTAGAAAGTACGTTGTACTTGCGTCCCACCAAACGAACGGTTATCTAACATTCCACCATATTCGCGAGCAAAAGGAACTCCTTGTGCCACACATTGGTCGATAATATTTCCAGAAACTTCAGCTAAACGGTGAACATTTGCTTCACGCGCACGGTAGTCACCACCTTTAATAGTATCATAGAACAGACGGTAAATACTATCACCATCATTTTGATAATTTTTTGCTGCATTGATACCTCCTTGCGCTGCAATAGAGTGTGCACGACGAGGAGAATCTTGAAAACAGAATGCTTTTACATTGTAACCCATTTCTCCAAGAGAAGCAGCAGCAGAAGCACCTGCTAAACCAGTTCCAACCACAATAATATCGATTTTTGGTCTATTATTTGGAGCAACTAATTTTAAGTGATTTTTATGATCGGTCCATTTGTCTTTTAATGGACCTGCTGGTATTTTAGAATCTAACTTCATAATATATACTGATGTTGATTATTTTTTAAAGTGTAAGATAACTGGAATAATTGCAAACAATAGTGGTACTACAATTGCAAATGCTCTACCGAAAAACTTGATTGTAGGCGTAAATTTATTGTTTACTCCTAAAGATTGGAAAGCACTTTGGAATCCATGCCATAAATGAAAAGCTAAAGCCAACATAGCTAACACATAACCAATGGTAAAAAACAAACCGTATTTAGCATCTTTAAAGAAATCTACTGTAAGTTTATACAAATCTTTGTAGCCTTCAAAAATCACTTCACCTGTTTTTTTGTTAACAATTTTAGTAATGTCTTGCACTTCTAAATCGTACTGCCCTTGTGTTTGTGCTTTAATCGTTTCGAAAAATTCTTTAGATAATTTTCCGTTTTGATCTAATTGCATAAATGGCATTTGAGAATCTTTTGTTCCCACTAATTGCACTTGCTTTTGACCCATTCCATTGTCCATCTCTTTGGTAACTAAAGGCATATTTTTATCAAAATGCATTTTTGCCCAAAAGTTTACCATGTGTGTAGCAATGAACACCAAAATCACAGTTCCTAAAACCGCCATGTTTCTAGAAGCTAGACTACTAGAAGAACCGTCTGTTTTAGCATAACCAATTGGTCTTGCTTTTTTGTTTTGGATAGTTAACATAATTCCATCAATTGCATGGAATAAAATTGAAATGTAAGTAAGGTAAGAAAGTAACTTAACTGCCGGATTGGTGGTCATGAATAATGCATATTCATTAAACTGCTTACTTGTCCCAAAAATCAACTGAAGATTTCCTGCCAAGTGCCCCGCCAAAAACAAGCATAAAAATAAACCTGTAAGAGCCATCCAGTATTTTTTAACTATAGATGACTTTAATAGTGCTGATTTTGCCATAATTTTATTTGATTGTACTAGTTTTAAAAAAATCAAAACAAAAATACAGCTATTTGAAATTAACCACAACCTTTTGTAGCTAATTTATAATGAATTTAAAATAATTTAACTTCTGTTGAATATCAGCACATTATAGAATTAAAAAAGTAAAATGTATAGTATTTTAGCGAAATAATTATTTAGTATAGGTTGGAATTAATCCTCGTAAACCCATATCTACCACATTTTCACCAATTGATGGCTCGTATTTTCCATCAGCTGTCACTTCACGCCATTCAAAACTTTTATTTATGGAAAGCGATAAAGTGATTACAACATCTCTAGTTTCATTGCCATTAATAATAAGATTTTCGTTAAATTTTCCAGTTACTACACATGACCCTGCAGGAATTGGAGAAGTAGATGCAATTGGATTTGGAACTGTAGTTGCTCCAGCAGGCGCTTGCCCAGATGTTGCATAAGGAAAATTATTCAATGCAAAAGCCCAATATCCTTGCAAACGATTACCGTTTACAGGAAATGAATTACTTCCAATTGTATGTGTATTAATAAAGGTGTTATATCCCACAAAACTTGTTAGCCTTCCATCGTAATCGGTGCTATTATTTCTGATTGAAATGTTATAATCTTGATAAGCCAATGAAATACGAACATATTCATAGTTTCCTTGTGCTACTTCGCTTAATGGAATTTTTAAGAAAGCCTCGCCTTCTCCCACAATAATTGCTTGATCAAAATCTATTGCAACAGCGCCACCTTCTGTAGTTTCTGGCGCATGATATAAAATTGTTCCGTCTCCTAATTGGGTAAAAGCAGTAGGAGCTAATTCAAAATAATGTGCTGATATTTCATTAAAATTGGGTGATTGTGCTGCATTTCCAGGAGCCACACTTGAAGGTTGTCCCAAATTATTCAAACGAATTTGATTAGGATCAAACTGAAATTTCACAATTAAATAAGGATCTTCTACTTTATCATCTGAATCCTCACAAGAGAAAAAAGAAAATCCAGCAAAAATTACAGCGATTAAAAAAACTATTTTTTTCATATTGATTCTTTTTACTAAAGACGCTTTTAATACGTTTTTGTAACATCCTCATCTATAACGAGAATAAAGTCGGCTTTATTGTAATGTTCTGTTTCTAATTTTAACAAATCTTTTTGTTCTACAGTTGCAATTGTTACAATTTTTATGCCAGAGTCATATTTTTTCAAATACCAATTAATTCCTTCATAATTATCAGAATGATACGTTCCGTTATAGTGAACAAAAACGCTATTTTCGGTTCGGTTTTTATGAATAAAATAAGCCATTGTAGCGTCTTTTATGGCTTGCGCTTTTGGCATTTTTTCACCCGCATGACCGCCTTGCATACCCATCATACTTTTATAACCTGGTAAATTAATATCAAATTCAATTGGTAAAGGCGCAATCCATGACTTTTCTTGAACAGAAAGCGAATCCAAAGCCACTAAATCTTTTTTAAACACTAACGAAGCATATCTTCGAGGTACATTTGTTGCAATAAAACGGAATTTCTTTTCCTTTGCAAAATCAACTAAAGGTTTATAATCGGTCTTATAATTTTTCCAAAGACGTGCGGTTGAATCCAATTGTTTTTGATTGATTTCTCCATTCAAATATTGATTCACTTGCGTTTGATTATCAGCTTCTAGCATTTCGGCACCTAAAACTAATGCTTTCTTTTCTGCTAAATCTTTAGTAAATTCTAGTTGCAACCAATGCACAACAGAATTGTCATGATATTCGCCAAACAAAACAACATCCGATTTTTCTCCAGCTTTTAAGAGTTTTTCATACGACGTTTTTTTACCGTTTTTATCAAAAATTTGATACGCTTTTTTGTCTTGTGCAAAAGTTATAATTGTTGCGCAAAGAAAAACACTCAATACTATTTTTTTCATTTGTTTATTTTTTTGGAGCTATAACTTCAAATGATTTGATTTCTGTTACTTTATCTTTTGAAACTGTTATTTTATATTTCCCAACAGGCAAATAAAACTTCTTATTTTCAGCTTCTTTTATTTTGATGTTTTTATCTTTTTTATTCCACTTTTCAGCAACTTCTTCTGATAGCGAATAATCATACGCAAATGAATTCAATCCTTTTTTTGCTGCTACTTTTTGAGTATGCACAACCATTCCTGTTTCATTTGTAATAGCAACATTCACAACTCCATCAACATTTGAGTAAAACCAAATCGTTTGTGAAGGCTCACTGGTTTTTCCCCACGCGTAATTTTGAGTTCCCCAACGCTCAGATTTTGTTCTATCATTCACTTTAAAAACGTGAAGATTTTTAGCCAGAACTTCCTTAGTTAATTCTTGCACTTTAGAAATATCCATTTTATAAATAGAACGACCGTGAGTTCCAACGATTAATTCTTTTGCTTTCGTTTGAATAACTGCATCATGAACCGCCACATTTGGCATTCCGTTAGAAAAATCTTGCCAAGTTATGCCTTTGTCTAATGAAATAAATAAGCCATTATCAGTTCCAACGTATAAAATATTTTCGTTTGCTGAATCTTCAACAATTACATTAACCGATTGCGTTAATCCGTTTGAAATTGGAGTCCAATTCGAACCAAAATCTTCCGAAACAAAAACATAACTTTCAAAAATATCATTTCTATAACCGTTTAATGTGGCATAAACTCGTTCTTTTTTGTGAGACGAAGCTACAACTCTTGAAACCCATAAGTTTTGAGGTAAATTACCAGAAATCAATTGCCAAGAAACACCGCCATCTTTCGAAACATATATTTTTCCATCATCCGAACCTACGTAAAGCAATCCGAATTGAAATTTACTTTCCGAAATGGTAGTTATCGTTCCAAAAGCCACGTTTCCTTCTTTAGCACCATTGGTTAAATCACCCGAAATCTTTTCCCAAGTTTCCCCTTGATTCATAGAACGGTGTAAAAATTCCGATCCCATGTACAAAATATCTTGATTGTGCGATGACAACAAAATTGGGGTTTGCCAATTGAAACGATAAGGTTTTTCTCCCTTGGGAGCGGCTGGAGAGATAAAATCAAACTTACCCTCTTTTTGATTGATTTTGTAATAATTCCCAAATTGATAACCTGTAAAAACCACATTTGGATTGCGACTATCAATTTGAATTTGCATCCCGTCACCACCCATTAATTCCTGATATGGATATTTTCCTTCTTGATGCCAAGCAACATTGTGCGAATAATTATTAGGTCCAAACCAAACGCCGTTGTCTTGCATCCCACCATATACATTATAATTTTCTTGGTAATCTACATTCACTGCATATAACTGACTTACCGCTTCGTTGTTGCATTTAATCCAATGTGCTCCGTTGTCGTACGAAATATTTACCCCACCATCATTTCCATTAATAATGTGGTTTGGATTTTCGGGATTGATCCAAGTTACGTGATGATCGGCATGTACATTTTCTTTTGAAATTGCAGCAAATGTTTTTCCACCATCTTCGGAAAACAATAACGGAACGCCACCTATATAAACACGATTTTGATTGTTCTCATCTACCGAAATGTTTGCAAAATAATATCCGTAGGTATAAAACATATCATCAATAAAATTCTGATTCGTTCTTTTCCAAGATTTCCCGCCATCTTCGGACTTGTAAACTTCGCAACCAATTACTTCCGTTTCAAACAATGCTTTATTCGCATCAGAAAGAATTGCTAAAACTTCATATGGTTCCATATTGTTATTGGCAACCCAATTTTTAATGTTTTCCGCACGGTATTTATCTCTAAAACCACTTTCTTTCAAAGCACGATTTAATTCTTTGTTAGAAATTTCCATGAAATCAGCTCCTGGCGAAGCTAACATTGTAGTTAATTTATTTTTTGAAGCTGTTTTTGGCCGTTTGTTCTGATTATCAACAACGGCATAAATTACCTTTTCACTGAATAATGCTAAACCAATTCTTCCCACACATTCATTGGCAGGAAATCCACTTTCTTTTGTGGTAACTAAATTCCAAGAAGTTCCGCCATCTTCACTTTTATAAATACCTGATTTTTCTCCATCACCATCAAAATGCCACGCTTTTCTATCTTTTTGCCAAGACGCCGCAAACATGATTTTTGGATTATTTTTCGAAACCGCTAAGTCAATAATTCCAGTATCTTCCGCTACAAACAAAGTTTGTTTCCACGATTTTCCGCCATCAGTTGATTTGTAAATACCGCGTTCTTTATTCGTTGTATACAAATGTCCAACAGCCGCTACTACAATTTCATTCAAATTAGTTGGGTTGACCCAAATTCGGCTAATATGATGCGAATCGTTCAATCCTAAATTTTCCCAAGTTTTACCTTTATCTGAAGATTTTAAAACGCCTATTCCTGCATAAGAAGAGCGTGAAGCATTCACCTCACCTGTTCCTACCCAAATGGTTCCTGATTTCCAATCTACAGTAACCGAACCACAATTTACCGATGCAGCCGAATCCATCACAGGAGTGAAAGAAGTACCGTTGTTGTTTGTATACCAAAGTCCGCCAGAAGCATAAGCAACATAAAACTCGGTTGGATTTTTTGGATTTACTGCCAAATCTACCACACGACCACTCATAATCGTTGGACCGATATTCTTAGCTTCCACTTGATTAAATAAAGTGTTTTGAGCAATTGTTGATTGCACAATCAATAAAAACAGTAGTGTAATTTGCTTCATCTTGAAAAATTTTGTTGAAAATTAGCCAAAATATTACGCTTCTACAAAATTTCTAAAGTATTTAACAACTTTTCATTTTTATCTTATTAATTTTGAAGAACAAAATATTACATTATGAAATACCATCAAATAGACCGCGATTTGTTCGTTAAAAACAGAGCTAAATTTACGGCTCAAATGAAACCAAATAGCGTTGCAGTTTTTAATTCAAACGACATATATCCTGTAAGTGCTGATAGTACATTGCCTTTTGCACAACATAGAGATATTTTATATTTATCTGGTGTGGATCAAGAAGAAAGTGTTTTATTGCTTTTTCCTGATGCTCCCTACGAACATTTGAGAGAAATTTTATTCTTAAAAGAAACCAACGAGCATATTGCAATTTGGGAAGGTGAAAAACTGACTAAAGAACGAGCTTTTGAAGTTTCAGGAATTAAAACGGTGATTTGGTTACAAGATTTCCACAAAACGTTGAAAGAAGTTATGGCGTATGCTGAAACAATCTACATCAACACCAACGAACATTACAGAGCTGTTATTGAAACAGAAACTCGTGAAGCGCGTTTTGTGAAATGGTGGAAAGAAAATTATCCAGCGCACAAAGTAGAAAAATCAAATCCTATTTTACAGAGATTGCGTTCGGTAAAAGAAAGTGAAGAATTGGATTTAATCCAAAAAGCATGTGACATTACAGAAAAAGGATTCAGAAGAGTTTTAAATTTCGTAAAACCAAACGTAATGGAATATGAAATTGAAGCCGAATTTGCACATGAATTTTTAAGAAATCGTTCGAGAGGTTTTGCTTACACGCCAATTATCGCTTCTGGAAATAACGCAAATGTGTTACATTATATTGAAAACAATCAACAATGTAAAGCTGGTGATTTGATTTTATTAGACGTTGGTGCAGAATACGCCAATTATTCAAGTGATATGACACGTATGGTTCCAGTTTCGGGTCGTTTTACAGATAGACAAAAAGCAGTTTATCAAGCAGTTTTAAATGTGAAAAACGAAGCTACAAAAATGTTGGTTCCAGGCACATTATGGAAACAATATCATGTAGAAGTGGGCAAAATCATGACTTCTGAATTACTTGGTTTAGGGTTAATCGATAAAGCCGATGTGCAAAACGAAAATCCAGATTGGCCAGCGTATAAAAAATATTTTATGCACGGAACGTCACACCACATGGGATTAGACACACACGATTACGGATTATTACACGAACCAATGCAAGCCAACATGGTGTTCACAGTTGAGCCTGGAATTTATATCCCAGAAGAAGGTTTTGGTATTCGTTTAGAAGACGATATGGTAATTCAATCAACAGGAGCTGCATTTAATTTAATGCATAATATTCCAATTGAAATTGAGGAAATTGAATCGATAATGAATGCTTAATTGAGAACATAGAGATTAGAATATAGACGGTTTACGAAAGTGAGCCGTTTTTTTTGGAACACAGATTGGAGAAATTTTTAAAATTTATATAATTTCTTAAATCTGTGTTCCTGTTTTTTTAATAAAGTTTAAAATTAATTCGAGAAATCGTAGCTAAAAACATATTTTTGCCATCATGAAAACCACGCACTTCAAAAACACCAAAATTGCTTACACCGACCAAGGAAAAGGAAAGGCTGTGGTGCTATTGCATGGTTTTTTGGAAAATCAATCGATGTGGAAGGCTTTTATTCCTGAATTGGCAAAGAAACACCGCGTGATTACTATCGATTTATTAGGCCATGGTGCTACCGAATGTTTGGGTTATGTCCACACGATGGAAGACCAAGCCGATATGGTACATCATGTATTGCACGAATTAAAAATCAGAAAAACGGTTTTGATTGGACATTCGATGGGCGGTTATGTGGCGTTGGCTTTCGCCGAATTGTATGCCGATAACGTCAAAGGAATTGTGTTGCAAAACTCCACTTCAAGAGCCGATAGTGACGAACGAAAAGCAAATCGTGATAGAGCTATTGTGGCCGTGAAACAAAATTATTCAGCTTTTATCCGAATGAGTATTGCTAACTTGTTCAGCGAAAACAATCGTGACCTTTTAGCAGACATTATTGAAGAAGTGAAATTAGAAGCATTAAAAACCCCGCTTCAAGGCATTGTTGCAGCGTTAGAAGGCATGAAAATTAGAAAAGACCGTGAAGTCATTTTACATTTAGCTCCATTTCCCATTCAACTTATTTTAGGTAAAAAAGACCCAGTTCTAAATTACGATGAGAATTTAGAACAAATCGAAGGTACACAAGTACAACTTACCACTTTTGAAGACGGCCACATGAGTCATTTTGAAAATCAAGCCGAATTGTTGACGGTTTTGAGTGGTTTTTTGAAAAAGGTTTAACCACTAAAGTCACAAAGAAGGCACAATGAACACAAAGTAAATTGATTTCACAGTTTATAAGGATTTTAAATCTGTGGAAATCCTTTAATCTGTGGCAACTAAATTTTTTCTTTAAACGGAATTTCTGGATTGAAAATTTCTACAATCAACGTTTCTAATTCTGCTTTAAAATCTTCTAAAATTTGATTTGAAATAGCTAATTCGGTGTCTTTTCCTTTTCCTAATCCGAAAGGTAAAAAGCCATTTTTCATATTTTTAAACGAAATAATTCCCGCTGAAACTTCTCGGTTTTGTTTCAATTCGTGATTTTCAAACATCAAGGCATAACACAACAACTGAATAATTTTTTCATTTTTTATATCAGTAGTTAAATCAGTAAAATCATTAATTTTTAAACTATTACCCAATACTTTTCCTGTTTTATAATCGATGATTCGGATGGCACCGTTTCGTTCTTCGATTCGGTCGACTTTACCTGCAATTTTTATTGGAAATGGCAACGATTTCACTTCAATTTCACATGATAAACTCGCTTCCAACAATACTACTTTTATGGCTTGACCTTCTTCGATATCTTTCTTTTCTAATTGTAAAAAATTGAAGACATTTCGTTTCGCTACTTCAAAAGCTAACAGATTTTTTCCTTTTGTGATTTCGCCTTCTTTGTAAATTTCTTTAAAATGTTTTAGAATTACCTCGTCAATTTTAGTTTCCATCGTTTCAATATGATGCAAAGCTAAATACTGATTCAAATAAGGCGTATACAACTCCTCCAAAGCATTATGAATAATAGTTCCCAACGTATTTACTGCAATGTTTTCTTCCACTTCATCGGCTTCATTAATACGTAAAATGCGTTGCATATAAAACTGTAACGGATTACGAATATAATTCGTTAAAGACGATGGCGAAAATCCTTTATCGGTTGCGATTTCATGCAAACGTGTTAGAATTTTATCCGTTTTTGGAATGGTTATAGGTTCGTAAGCTTTCTCGGGTAAAACAGCGTTGTAAATAGTGCTTGTAATGTTGTGTTTTGGTTGTTTTTCGATTTCTAATTGGGTTATGAAACGACTTTTTTCGCCGGCATCAATTCCTTCGTTATCGGTATTGTAAAGCAGCCAAACGTTTTTCGCTCGCAACAACAAATGATAAAAGTGATAGCAATAAATCGCATCTTTTTCTTTGTACGTTGGTAAGCCTAATTCTTTCTTTACATCATATGGAATGAATGAATTTTGCGATTTTCCAGCTGGAAATTTACCTTCGTTTACCGAAGTGATAATCACATTTTCAAAATCCAACACACGGCTTTCTAAAACACCCATTACTTGAAGACCTGACAAAGGCTCGCCTTCGAAAGAAACTTTCGCTAAATCGATAATTTGCTTGTAAATCGCCTGAAGTGATGGCAAACTTTCGATTTGATTATAGGTTTCGTGGTAATTAGTTAATTTATTTATCGTTTTAAACACTGAATACACAAAAGCTTTCGTCACTTTTTCTTCGGCATCGTCATTGCTTAAATAGGATTTTATGGTGAGTAAAATCGAATGTAAGTTTGTTAAAATATCAGAAATCGAATCATCCCAACGAGTAAACAACAATTGAAATAATTTACTTTCTGAATTCGGGTATTTTTCTTCGTATAAACTAAACAATTTTTGGTTGGAAAAGAACGTGAAATTGTTGTTGTTAATCACATTTACCACTTCATCAACTTTACAATAGGGTTCCACCAAAGGATGATTTAGAATATCTAAAACTTCTTTGTAGTAAAATGTGTAGGTTTTTTCATTACGTTGTTTGGCATTGGTATGCAACTTAAACAACTTGCTTATTAAAAGTTGTGCAGGATTATTTTTACTTGGATAACCCATTGTAATATTCAACGCATCTACCGATTCGGGCAAACCATATAAAACTGGGAGCAACAAGTTTTCATCACCTAAAACAACCGCAGTTTTTTCTAAATTTGGGTTTTCAGATTGAATTTTTTCAATAATGGTTCCCGCAATTTTGGCTTGACCAATGCTTTTAGGAGTGCCTATAATTTCAATATTTTTTTCTTCACTAAAGTGATTGACAACCCATTCGAAATCTTGATTAACAAATGGTTTCCATTCTTTTTTAAACTTTCTAATAAACAAACCAGCATCATGATAAGAGTCGTTGAGAAAAATCTCATCGATATCCCAATAAATTTTGGCTTTGTTTTCGTTTGCTAAATGCTTGAATATTTTTTCTTCAGCTTGATTTAGCGCATTGAAACCTGCAAAATAGATTTGATTGGTAATAGTTGCCGTAAACGGAATTAAGTTCTTTACTGCTTCTCTGTACAATAATCCTTGATAACCGATTCCTTTTTTAAACAAATGATTATAAAAAGATTCGTAGTATAAAGGTAATTTAGCCCAAAATTCTAGATGTGTATCTATTAATTTGGTAGTATTTGATGGTTCTAAATTCCATCTTTTCAAAGCTTCAATATCTTTTAAATAAGAAAAAACATGATTTGGATCTAATAAATATCTATCTATTTCATTAAAATCTTGAATTGCGGTTTTTGCCCAAGTAGCAAATTCTTCGAAGGTTTGTTGTTTGGCTTTTTCGGTAACGGAAAGATAGGCTTCGTAGAATTCGAATAATAATTCAATTGAGTCAATCGTACGCAAACCTGAAATTTCTTGAATGAAATCTTCAATACTAATGATAGTGGGTGCAAACGAGGTTGTTTCTAATTGATTTTTTAAACTTTCTAAAAGAAACACTTTGGCTCTTTTATTTGGCAAAACAATAAGACAATTGGCTAATTCAATAGCTGAATTTGACAAAATAGTTTGGCTTAGTTTATCTAAAAAAGTAGTCTGTTTCATTTTATAAAAATAAAAAAACGCCCCGACAAATCGGGGCGTTTCTTAATATATTTTTGAAAGAAATTATTTCACTAATTTCACTTCAACTCTTCTGTTATTCGCTTTACCTTTAGCAGTTTTGTTTGAATCTACTGGCATAGACTCACCAAAACCTTTAGAAGATAATCTTGAAGCATCAATACCATTTTCAATTAAGAAACTTTTAACTGCTGCTGCTCTTTCTTCAGATAATTTTTGATTTAAAGCATCTGAACCTGAATTATCAGTATGGCCTTCTAAAGAGAATTTAGCTGTTGGGTACTCTTTTAAAATAGCTGTCATAGCTTGTAAAACTGGGATTGTTTGTTTTTGGAAAGAAGCTTTACCAGAGTTAAACAAGATAGTTTTACCGTAATCATTTAATTTTTTCATTGTATCGTCAGATACTTCTGGACAACCGTTGTTAGCAACAGTACCAGCTACAGTAGGACATTTGTCATCTTTATCAGCAACACCATCACCGTCAGTATCAGGCCATGGACAACCAGCGTTATCTTTAGCACCCGCTACAGTAGGGCATTTGTCATCTTTATCAGCAACACCGTCACCGTCAGCATCTGGACAACCATTCATCATTTTTGTTCCTTTATCTTCTGGACAAGCATCTTCTGAATTAATGATTCCATCACCATCTGTATCAGGACATCCATTTAATTCTTTAGTTCCTACTTCTTCTGGACAAGCATCTTCTGAATCTTGAATTCCGTCTTTATCTGTATCAGGACATCCTTTGAATTCTGGTAACCCAGCTACTTCTGGACATGCATCATCTTTGTCGTAAATTCCGTCACCATCTGTATCTTTACCTCCAAACTTGAAAGTTAAACCAGCAAAATGTTGCATGTGACTTGGTACATCAATATTACCAACTCTGTTGTCATCAAATGAATGTTTGTAAGTAGATTGTAATTGTAAACCAACTTGTTCAGAAAACCAAAAAGTTAATCCTAATCCACCATTTACTGTTCCTGCAGATGCATCTCCGAAGAAAGTATAACCTCCACCTAAATTAAGAGATGGGTCAAACCATTTAGTACCAATCATTTCCATAAAGCTGTACTTGATTGTTGCGTCAGCCGCATAATATGATAAATCCCCAGGATTTACAACTACATCAGTTGAACCTGTACCTGGCACTCTGTAAGCCATTTTGTCAATTTTGTTAACAGATCCTGTTAATCCAAAAGAAAAACCATCTCCAACATATCTAGAAAGGTTTAAATAAGACACTGAAGGAATAAAATTCCAGTTTTCTCTAGCGTTTCCTAGCTGAATCCACTTTGGACTATCGTTTCCAACAGAACTCACTTTTGTGTCTACTCCGTTAGCTCCAAAAGAGATTGCCCACGGATTGTTACTATCTTGTGCTTGAGATGTTATACCTGCAAACATTAAACCAGCAACTAATAATTTTTTTAAATGTTTCATACTTGATTTATTTAATTACAATGCGTTATAATTGCAACAAAAGTAATATTTTTTTTTAACTATAAAAAGTTTTGTTAAAAAAAATACTTAATTGTCTTATTTTACTTGATTATTCCTAATTTTTTAGCAACTTCTGTGAAAGCTTCTATAGCTTTATCCAAATGTGCTTGGGTATGTGCAGCCGATAACTGTACTCGAATACGTGCTTTATCCTTTGGCACAACTGGAAAGAAAAATCCTATAACATAAATTCCTTTTTTTAACAATTCTTCTGCCATTATTTGCGATAATTTTGCATCATATAGCATAACTGGGACAATTGCAGAGTCTCCGTCAATGAAATCAATACCCGATTTTCTTAATCCAGCTTTGAAATAATTAGTATTCCATTCTAATTTATCTCTTAAAGTCGTGTCTTTTTCTAATAGTTCAAAAACTTTTAATGAAGCCCCTACAATAGATGGAGCTAACGAATTTGAAAATAAATAAGGGCGTGAACGTTGGCGTAAGATTTCAATCACTTCTTTTTTGGCTGTTGTATAACCTCCCATTGCTCCACCTAAAGCTTTTCCTAATGTTCCTGTGATGATATCTACTTTTCCCATTACACCTTTAGCTTCCAATGTTCCTTTTCCTGTAGCGCCTATAAAACCAGCAGCGTGACACTCATCTACCATAACCATAGCATCATACTTATCTGCCAAGTCGCAAATTTTATCTAATGGCGCTACCAATCCGTCCATTGAGAAAACTCCGTCAGTTACGATTAATTTAAAACGATGACCTGCTTCAGTTGCTTTGATTAATTGTTGCTCTAAATCTTCCATGTTGTTATTTTCATAACGGTAACGCGCTGCTTTACACAAACGAACCCCATCAATAATAGAAGCATGATTTAAACTATCAGAAATAATACAATCTTCTTCACCTAATAAAGGTTCAAAAACTCCTCCGTTAGCATCAAAAGCTGCTGCGTATAAAATAGTATCTTCTGTTCCGTAGAAATTTGCGATTTTTTGTTCTAATTTTTTGTGAATATCTTGTGTTCCACAAATAAAGCGTACTGACGACATTCCGAATCCATGAGAATCTAAAGCGTCTTTTGCTGCTTGAACCACTTCTGGATGCGAGGAAAGTCCTAAATAATTATTTGCACAAAAATTTAAAACTGTTTCACCGGTCGAAATCGTAATTTCTGCTCCTTGAGGTGAAGTAATAATGCGTTCTTTTTTAAATAATCCGTTTTCTTGAATCGTATTTAATTCGTTTTGTAGGTGGTGTTGGATTTTTCCGTACATGTTATTTTTGTTTGTTGTTATTAGTTTATGGTTACAAAGTTACTATTTCTATACTTTCACCTATGTATATTAATACTTTTTTTGCAACCGTGTTCTTCATTTCTTGTAAAGCCAATTCATATTCTTCTAATTGCGCTTTGTGTTTATGGTGTTTTTCTCCTGTTTTATAATCTAACAAATAAGCCATATTATCTTTAATTACAACTCTATCTGGCTTGCTGTTTTTTGTGGCTTTTTTTATGATGTTTTGCTCGTTAAATACTTTTGTATCTGCATCAAAAAATGGAATCAATTGTTCATGATGCACAATTTTAGCTATCGTTTCTTTGAAAATTTTTTGCTGAGAAAACGTAATCAATCCCAATTCGGTTGCTTTTTGAATCGCCAAATTCACCTCATCTTTAGTATGAATAAATGCCATGATTTCGTGGAGGATATTCCCAAAATTAATCGCATCTTGCTGAATGGTCCCCCACATTAAAGCTTCACGTTGTGCAATTTTGATGTTTTTTGGATTTAATTTATGGGTTACAATACCTATTTGATTGTTTTTCCCTTTGTGTGCTTTGTTCGTTGAAATTCGAGTTGGACTTCCAAATTCGTATTCCAATTTTGCATCTTCATATTTCTCAGAATTCTGTAAGAATTCAACAAAATAGTACGACAAATTATTGGTAAATAAATCGCCTTTTTTAGTGGTAAGCTTATTAGAAATCACATACAATTGTTCTTCGGCACGCGTTAAAGCTACGTACAAAACGTTAATCGTATCTAAAACTTCTTCTTGGTTTTTAGTTTGAAAAATGGTTTTAGCTTCGTTTCCATAACTTTCGACTTCTTTTTTGTTATTGATTAATGCTTTTGGCAAATCAATATTCGAATCTTCTAACGGAATCCAAAGTTTATCTTTAATTTTTCTCGAAAAATCTTCTTCGGCAAACGGGAAAATGACCACAGGAAACTCCAATCCTTTTGATTTATGAATCGTCATGATGCGAACTGCGTTTGTTCCTTCTGGAGATGGAATGCTTTTTTGATAGCCAATTTTGTCCCAATACTCCAAGAAATCAGCAATACTCGATTGCACTTTTACATCTTTCTCTAAAACTAAATCCAAGAAATACTGCAAATAAGAAGTATTCACTTTATCATTTAAAAACGTCGCTATTAAAATTTCGACAGCTTCATACAAGGATTTTTTCTTGCAATTTTTGAACGAAATTTCAATTCCGATAGTTTTCAAAAAGGATTCTAATTCTTCCGCATTTTTATCTTTTGCAGCTACAATAAAATCATGAATTGCTACTTCCGATTGCAAATATTTAGCAATAAAATACAAGAAATACACTTTCGATTCGTCGTCTTTTGGATTTTTCAAATAACGAAGCAACGCAATCAATAACTTCACTTCGGTCGCATTTTGAATCAATAACGTTTCCGAAGATAAAATCGGAATGCTGTTTTCGGTTAAGAAATTCGCTAATTTAATTCCGGGTGCTTTCGTTCGCGTAAGCAAGACGATATCTTTGTATTCAAATCCGTTAGCGATACATTTTTCAATCGTTCTTAAGGTTTGATTCAAATAAAATTTATCTTTTATTGTAATAGAATCGTTGTCCGAATCAAAACCCTCCACTTCCGTTTCATCTTCTGGTACTTCGATGAACGATAAATTCACATAACCTCCGTTTTTGGAATTGATTTCTTGATGCGAAAGGTTTTCGTATAAATTTTTATAATCCTCGTTCTGAAATTTATCAGCTAATTGCTTGAAAAAAGCATTATTAAACTGAATAACTTCAGAATAACTGCGATAATTCGTTCCTAAACGAAGCGTTTCTTTGTCTTTATTTGAAAACGGATTGTGTTTTTTATCATCTTTCGCTAAATCTATAAATTGTTCGGCTTTTCCACCACGCCATCGATATATGGCTTGCTTTGGGTCACCCACCAACATCAAAGTTCCTTTCTGACCAAAATCGTCTTGACCTGATAAAGCGTTATCAATTAACGGAATTAAATTTTGCCATTGCATCACCGAAGTATCCTGAAATTCATCGATGAAATAATGACGGTATTTTTCACCCAAACGCTCATAAATAAAAGGCGCTGGTTGGTTTTGAATTTCGTTATGAATGATTTTATTGAAATCGGAAATCGAAACTAAATTTTGTTCTTCCTGAATTTGTTTGAATTCCTGATAAATTGTGTTTAGTAACGAAAGCGGATTTAGGTTTTGCAGAAAAGCTTCATACATTGAAATTTTTCCTGTTTTTTCATTGATTACAACAACCGAAGCTAAAATTTCGGAAGCCATTTCATCAATAAAATCTTTATCGGATTGCGGAACCGTCTTTGAATAAGGCGATTTTGTTCCGTCTAAATAATTAATTATCGTTTCGTTTATAGCGATTTTATCCGCTGCAACTTTTTCTAAATGATTGGGGACATAACTGGAATAAAACGATTTTCGAGAAACACCATTCGAATCCATTTCATCTAAAACATTTTGAGCAATTGCCTTACATTCCGATTTTAATTCTTTGATTTCTTCTTGTAATTTCTTTTTAATTACCCCAAAATCATCCAAACTCTTGTCGGACATTTCTTTGATTTCTTCCGAATTGTTTTCGTTCGTAATCAATTGGGCTATCTTTAATAATTCGGCAGAAATATCCCAATTTTTATCGTCGTCGGTTTTTTCTTTTGAAAATTCTATTAATAATTTAGTCAAATTTACATCGTCTCCTGCTTTGGATATTACGAAATCAATCGCTTCTTGTAATAAAGAATCGGTTTCCAACGAGACTTCAAAATTTGGAGGTAAATTCAAATCTTGAGCAAAGGTTCGTATGACTTTATGCGTAAATTTATCAATTGTAGAAATATCAAACGCCGCATAATTATGAATTATATTTTTGATAATGGCTTTCGATTTTTCTTTTAAAGTAGCGATACTCAATTTGGTTTCCGAAGCAACATCTTTTAACAATTCCATCGCTTTATCAGAAGTAGAATCAATAGAAAACTCGTACAAACTCGAAACAATTCTACTTTTCATTTCTTCTACCGCTTTGTTGGTAAAAGTTATAGCCAAAATTTTTCGATAGGCATCATCATTCGTAGCCAAGAAAAGAATTTTTAAATATTCTTTAGTTAGCGTATAAGTTTTTCCTGAGCCGGCCGAAGCGTCGTATATCGTAAAAGCGGTTGTTTTCATATATGTAAATGCCGTTTTTTAGTTGTCAAATATGCAATCACCTATTTATTCATAGGTTTTTGCTTCGCAAACTTTTTTAAAAGTGATTTCAAATGTTATATTTATCTTAATAATAGCGGTATAGAAACTATCTATTTTTGATTCCGAAGTTTAATTTGTAAATTTGGTGAAAATATTACTAATCTAAAAATAAAATATTATGGCTTTTGAATTACCACAATTACCTTATGCATACGATGCATTAGAACCACATATTGATGCTAGAACAATGGAAATTCACCATTCTAAGCACCATAATGCTTACGTTACGAATCTAAACGCAGCAATCGCTGGAACAGATTTAGAAGGAAAATCTATCGAAGATTTGATGAAAAATATAGACATGAACAATATGGCAGTTCGTAACAATGGTGGTGGACATTATAATCACACTATGTTCTGGGAAATCATGTCGCCAAATGGTGGTGGTTTACCAACAGGTGAATTAGCTACTGCTATTGACGTTGCATTTGGTTCATTTGACGCTTTTAAAGCAGAATTTTCAAAAGCGGGTGCTACACGTTTTGGTTCAGGATGGGCTTGGTTATGTGTGAAAGACGGAAAATTAGAAGTTTGTTCTACTCCAAACCAAGACAACCCAATAATGCCAGGTGTTGCTTGTGGCGGACAACCAATTTTAGGAATGGATGTATGGGAACATGCTTACTATTTACATTATCAAAACAGACGTCCTGATTATATGGAAGCATTTTTTAATGTAATTAACTGGACAGAAGTAGCAAAACGCTTTGCTGCAGCAAAATAATTAAAAAACAGTTTAATAAAAAAGCCGAAGAGTATGGCGACTCTTCGGCTTTTTCTATTTTCCCAAATTTATTAAAATTAAAAAGGCAAACTAATTAACCTTTTTTAACTTAAATACACCATAAAATTAAACCTACTAAATTTTTGGTAATGCTAATGTATAACGACCTATCAAAAAATTGCAAAAAAATTGATGAAGTACATAAAAATTCGATGAAAGTCGTTATTTGTGTTGTTTTAACTAAAAATCAATAAATTTAAAACAAAAAAAGGGTGAAATTTCTTTCACCCTTTTTGCCCCAAATCTACCATAAAACTTAACCTACTAATTTTTTGGTAATACTAAAGTATTATAAAAAAAATTTACATTATAAAATAATTGTTGAAGTACATAAAAACCCGATGAAAGTCGTTTTGAGATGACTTTTAGTAAAAATTTGAAATAAAAAAAGGCGAAATTTCTTTCACCCTTTTTGCCCCAAATTTACCATAAAACTTAACCTACTAATTTTTTGGTAACACTAAAGTAAAGCTACATTATTTAAAACCACAATAAAATTGTTGAACAACCCAAATTATCGATAAAATGCACTTTTTCAGAACAATACAGTTTATTTTATGCAATTTTTAAAAAGGTTTTAATATGTTTTATTAAAACTTAACCTACTAATATTTACATATAGAATTTTGTAATTCTTTAAAAAATTGCCATATGGAATAAAAACCGATGAAATACTTATTTTTAATAAGCACGAGCATCTTTCCCTTCGTAAAAATTCATAAAAGCACGGTTTACAACTCGATTTCCACCATTTGTTGGATAATCTCCTGTAAAATACCAATCGCCTAAATTCTTCGGACAAGCAATGTGTAAATCAGCTACCGTTTGATAGATAATTTTTACTTCAGCCTTAGTATTGTCTGGTGTTAGCATTTCAGCGATTTTATCTGAAATCTCTTGATCCGTGAATGGTGCATAAATTTCTTTTACAAAATTCACTACATCAGCATCGATAAAATCTTCTTGTGCCTTTGATTTTTGATATACTTCCTCTACTATATGGTATAAATTGCGTTCTTTTAGCAACTCTAAAGCTGCTCTAAAAGCTACTAATCCTTCTAGTTTTGCCATGTCAATCCCGTAACAATCTGGATAACGAATTTGCGGTGCTGATGAAACCACTACAATTTTCTTAGGATTTAAACGATCCATCATTTTAATGATACTTTGTTTCAAAGTGGTTCCTCTTACAATACTATCGTCAATAATTACTAAATTATCTGTAGGTTTTACCACACCATAAGTCACATCATAAACGTGTGCTACCAAATCATCTCTACTGCTGTCTTCAGTAATAAAAGTTCTTAATTTGGCATCTTTTATCGCGATTTTCTCCGTTCTAATTTTAACCGAAAGCAATTCTTTCAACATATCTTCCGTCAACGTATCCTTTTGTTCAATAATTGCTTTTGCTTTTCGGTGATTTAAGAAGTCTTGAGCAGCTTCTGACATACCATAAAAAGAAGTTTCTGCCGTATTTGGAATAAAAGAGAAAACCGTGTTATCGATATCGTTATCGATGGCTTTTAAAACACTTGGAAAGATTAATTTTCCTAATTCTTTACGCTCTGTATAGATTTCGGCATCACTTCCACGAGAAAAATAAATTCGCTCAAACGAACATGCTTTTTTGATTAAAGGTGTTCTTACTTCCTGAACGGTAACATTTCCGTTTTTCTTGATAATAATAGCACTTCCCGGATCTAATTCTTGTACTTTTTCGAAAGGCACATTGAACACTGTTTGAATCACTGGACGTTCTGAAGCTACTACTACAATTTCATCATCTTCATAGAAATACGCAGGACGAATTCCAGCAGGATCACGCAATACAAACGAATCACCATGACCAAAAAGCCCAGCCATTGCATAACCTCCGTCAAAATTACGAGAAGCACGTTCTAAAATGCGTTGTACATTTAAACGTTCTCCGATAATTGGAGAAGCTTCTTGTTTGGAATATCCTTCTACTTTACATTGTTTGTATAATTCGGTAACCTCATCATCTAAAAAATGTCCGATTTTCTCCATTACAGTAACAGTATCGGCCATTTGTTTTGGATGTTGTCCTAAATCAATTAAGTTTTGGAATAACTCTTTTACATTAGTCATATTGAAATTTCCCGCCACAATTAAATTACGGTGCATCCAATTGTTTTGACGTAAAAACGGGTGAACACTTTCGATGCTGTTTTTACCGAAAGTTCCATAACGAACGTGACCTAAAAACACTTCTCCAATGTAAGGAATATTTTGTTTTTGAAGTGACACATTGTTTTGATATTCTGGATGTTCTTCTAAATCGCGACTAATTCTGTCGTTAATTTGAGCAAAGATATCCTTAATAGGTTGCGGGTCGTTTGAACGAATACGACTGATGTATCTTTCTCCTGGATTTACATCTAATTTAATACTTGCTAATCCAGCTCCATCTTGACCTCGGTTGTGTTGCTTTTCCATTAGTAAATACATTTTTTGTACTCCATAAAAAGCGGTTCCGTATTTTTGTTTATAGAATTCTAACGGTTTTTTTAATCTTAGTAATGCAATTCCACATTCGTGTTGTATAGCGTCACTCATAAGTTGTTGTGTTGTTGTAGGTTGTTGTAATTCTTATTTATTTTCAAACAAAAAATGCCCCGAAATTTCGAGGCACGTTTTTATTCTTCTAATTCTACTTCAAATTGCGTTAAAGCTTTGAATTGTTTCAAACGCGCATTAACTTCTTTTTTATCAAGGCCAACCAATCTTTCTGTTCCAAATTTTTCTACACAGAATGAAGCTAAGTTTGAACCATGAATGATTCCGTTTTTCATGTTGTTAAACGAAATGTTTTCAGATTGCGCAATATATCCTGCGAAACCTCCTGCGAATGTATCACCAGCACCTGTTGGATCAAATACTTCTTCTAATGGTAATGCTGGAGCAAAGAATACGTCTTTGTTGTGGAACAATAATGCACCGTGTTCTCCTTTTTTGATTACCACATATTTTGGTCCCATTGTATGGATTTTAGCTGCTGCTTTTACCAAAGAATATTCGCCTGATAACTGACGTGCTTCTTCATCGTTGATTGTGATTACATCAACACGTTTAATCACGTCTAATAATTCTGGCAAGGCACAATCCATCCAAAAGTTCATGGTATCTAAAACAATTAATTTTGGTTGTTCAGTCATTTGGTTTAAAACGCCTGATTGTACGATTGGGTGTAAGTTTCCTAATAAAACCACCTCCGAATTTTTATACGCTTGAGGCACCACTGGGTTAAAATCGGCCAACACATTTAATTCGGTCACTAAAGTGTCGCGCGAATTTAAATCGTTGTGGTATTTTCCACTCCAGAAGAAGGTTTTTCCGCCTTTTACAATTTCGATCCCTTCTATATTTACTCCTTTATTTTCTAATAAATCTAAATATTCTTTTGGAAAATCTTCTCCTACTACAGAAACTATGGCTGCATCAACATTGAAAAATGAAGATGATAAACCTATGTAAGTTGCTGCTCCGCCTAAAATTTTATTTGTTTTTCCGAAAGGTGTTTCAATAGCATCAAAAGCTACTGTCCCTACTATTAATAGTTTGTTCATTAAATTGAATTTGAAATAAGGCGCAAAGATAAGTTTTTGTTTAGAAGTTTAAAAGTTTATGTTCCGAAACTTCGGGATAAAAGTTTAAAAGGTTTTGAACGTTAGAGTTTTGTATACATTTATGATTAAAAACCTTATTCATAAAATAATTTTATGATCATCATAATTTAATACTTTCTAATTTTTTAACAATTTTAACTACTAAAGAATATTTTTGAGAAATTTTAATAAATAAAAAATTAAAAAACTTATGAAAAAAATTAAATTATTTATGCTTTTTGGACTGTTTACAGTTTCTGTCAGTGCGCAAGACTATGTTGATATTTTTAAATTGTCTTTAAATAATGCAACATTAGGAAATTTAGACAATGACTACGAAACGAGTGTAAACAATCTAAATATGGAAGTTTACTATCCCAAAAAATTATCTGAAAAAACAGTATTATTAACTGGTTTTACAGTTGAAAACACCAGGTTAAATTTTTCAGAAGGTGCTGAAAGAACTAGTTTAACAATGACACGCTTGAACTTAGGAATGAAATATCAACATTCCGAAAAATGGTCGGGAACGTATGTATTTCTTCCAAAAATTGCCTCAGATTTTGATAACATTGGGTCAAATGATTTTCAATTTGGTGGATTAGCAGTTTTAGATTATCAGTACAATGAAACTTCAAAAGTTAAATTTGGATTATATGCTTCGTCAGAAAACCATGGCTCTACTATTACCCCATTAATTGGTATTTGGCATCGTTCTAAAGACAGTAAGTTTTATATCAATGCAACTTTACCAATTCGTATGGACGCTAACTATTCTTTGTCAGATAAATTTAGTGTAGGTGCAGATTTACTTACTTCTATAAAATCATATGATTTAGACGGTATTAATTCGGATTTATATACTCAAGAAGAATCGATTCGTTTTGCGCTTTATGCTGCTTTAGGATTAATGGATAATTCGATTATTTTAAGAGGAAAAGTGGGATTTGACACTACAGATTATGGCGTTTACAATAGTAATGAAAAGGTAGGTGCACAAGTTTTAACTTTCCCACTGAGTACCGATAAAAGAAATCGACTAAACTCGGAATTTGATTCTTCATTATACGTTGGATTTGATGCGATTTACCGATTTGATTTAACAAAAGAAACTAAATAATAGAAGGAGCTTTTCAGCTCCTTTTTTATTACAACAACTTCCCTTCTTCTCGCTCATAAAATTCATCAATGGATAATTTTTCTTGTTGCGATGCCATAACGGCTAATGCATCGCAGCGTTCGTTTTGTTGATGACTGTTATGCCCTTTCACCCATTGAAAATCAACTTGATGTTGGCGATATATTTTTAAGAATCGTAGCCATAAATCAGGATTTTTCTTAGCTTTGAAGTTGATTTTTTCCCACTGAAATACCCAGCGCTTTTCTACCGAATCCACCACATACTTCGAATCAGAAACAACTAGTACTTTAGTTTTTGGGGTTTTAAGTTTTTCTAACCCTACAATTACCGCTAATAATTCCATTCTATTATTAGTAGACAATCGAAAACCTTCGTAAAATTCTTTTTTATAGTGTGTTCCTACCATTTCCATCACCACGCCATAGCCAGCCGGACCAGGATTTCCCTTGGCAGCGCCGTCTGTGTATATGTGGACTTCGTGTGACATAGTTGCGAGTTGAAAGTTATGAGTTACGAGTTAATATACCTGCGATAACTTCTGGAAAATACTGATGTTCCAATTCATGGATTTTATGTGCAATTTCTTCAGCGATATTGCAATCTTCTATATTTACTGATTTTTGAAAAATAAATTCACCTTCATCATAGTGTTCATTTACATAATGAATGGTGATTCCTGTTTCTTTTTCTTTATTTTTCAGAACCGCTTGATGTACATTCATTCCGTACATGCCTTTTCCTCCATATTTTGGCAATAAAGCAGGATGAATATTAATTACTTTTGGATACACTTTTAATATTGACTCTGGAAATTTTAATAGAAATCCAGCTAAAACAATTAAATCGGGTTGAAATTGATGCAATTGCTCTAACACAAAACCATCATTTAATTGTGTCTTAGAAAAAACCACAGAAGGGATGTTATGATTTTTTGCTCTTTCTAATACTTTAGCATCCGCCTTGTTAGAAAAAATAGCAACTACAACTCCTTCATTATTATTTTTAAAATACCTGATTATTTCTTCGGCATTTGAACCGTTTCCGGAAGCAAAAAGCACAATATTTTTCATTTTATTTAGATTTCTTAGCACAAAAAAAAGAATAATAATTGGTAAAAAATAAAAAAAAGAGGCCTTTGTGAATTATTTTTTTTAAATTCGTGGTCATATTTAGTAACAAAAAGGTTGTTTTAAAATAAAGTTTTTTATTTTTGCCAACAAATTAAATTAAAAATTAAAAGATTATGTCAGACATTGCATCAAGAGTAAAAGCGATTATCGTAGACAAATTAGGTGTTGACGAAAACGAAGTTGTAACAGAAGCTAGCTTCACTAACGATTTAGGGGCTGATTCATTAGACACTGTTGAGCTTATTATGGAGTTCGAGAAAGAATTTGATATTCAAATTCCAGACGACCAAGCTGAAAACATTGCTACTGTAGGTCAAGCTATTTCTTACATCGAAGAAGCTAAAAAATAATAAATAAAACGCCCGCGTGCATTTATTTGCATGCGGGTTTTTATTATTTTAAAAAAATTAGACTATTTTTGATTGAATTTCAATCACAATATATTGAAATACCCTTGTCTCTTTACTATAATAAATTAAAGAAAACACGGGTATTATTTGTTTAAACGATTTTTAAAAATAAGAATATGCAATTAAAGCGTGTTGTTGTAACTGGCCTTGGAGCATTGACCCCAATTGGTAATTCCATTCAAGAATATTGGGGTGGATTAATTAATGGAAAAAGCGGTGCTGCACCCATAACGTATTACGATACTGAAAAACATAAAACCAAATTTGCGTGTGAAGTAAAAAACTTCAACATCGAAGATTATATGGATCGTAAGGAATCGCGCCGATTGGATAAATTTGCTCAATATGCTATTGCAGCTAGTGACGAAGCGATTAAAGACGCTGGAATTACGCCAGAGAATGTAAACAAACATAGAGTAGGTGTAATTTGGGGTGCTGGTATTGGAGGTTTAGAAACTTTCCAAGATGAAGTCATGTATTATGCAAAAGGAGATGGAACACCAAAGTTCAATCCTTTCTTTATTCCTAAAATGATTGCCGATATTGCTCCAGCTCATATTTCTATGAGAAATGGCTATATGGGTCCAAATTATACTACCGTTTCTGCTTGTGCTTCTTCTGCCAATGCCTTAATTGATGCATTTAACTACATCCGTTTAGGAATGTGTGATGTAATTATTTCAGGTGGTTCTGAAGCAGCTGTAACTATTGCAGGAATGGGTGGATTTAATTCTATGCACGCCTTATCAACTAGAAATGATAGCCCAGAAACAGCTTCAAGACCTTTTGATGCTACTCGTGATGGTTTTGTTTTAGGGGAAGGTGCTGGTGCTTTAGTTTTAGAAGAATACGAACATGCTAAAGCGCGTGGTGCTAAGATTTATTGTGAAGTTGGTGGTGGTGGAATGTCTTCTGATGCATACCATTTAACAGCTCCACATCCAGAAGGAATTGGCGTTATTGCTGTTATGGAAAACACGCTACGTGATGCTGGAATGACTCCTGATCAAGTAGACCACATTAATACGCACGGAACTTCTACACCTCTTGGCGATGTTGCTGAATTAAAAGCTATAAGTCATGTTTTTGGTGATCATGCTAAAAACATTAATATTAACTCTACAAAATCAATGACAGGACACTTACTTGGTGCTGCTGGTGCTATCGAAGCAATTGCTTCTATTTTAGCTATGCAACACAGTATTGTTCCTCCAACGATTAACCATACAGTAGTTGACGAAAACATTAATCCTGAATTAAATTTAACTTTAAATAAAGCGCAAAAACGCGAAATTAAAGTAGCAATGAGTAATACCTTCGGTTTTGGAGGTCACAATGCTTGTGTATTATTTAAAAAATTGGAAAACTAACTACATGCGTCGATTATTTAATAAAATAATAAAAAACTCCCGTTCTCCAGAAGACGGGATTTTTTTTGAAAAAATTACCAAAATACTAGGTTTCGAACCTAAAGAATTAAGATATTACAAAAAAGCATTTACACACCGTTCTACCAATAAAGTAGACGAAAAAGGAAATCCGTTCAATTATGAACGCTTAGAATTTTTAGGTGACGCAATGTTGGGTAGTGTAATTGCAGCACATTTATACAATGAAGTACCATCGGGAGACGAAGGTTATTTAACAAAAATGCGCTCTAAAATTGTTAGTAGAGAACACCTAAACGAATTAGGCCGCGATTTTAATTTGGTGAGCTTTGTAGAAAGCAAAGTCAATTCGAGTCAATTTGGCGAAAATATTCATGGTAATTTATTTGAGGCCTTTATTGGTGCAATTTATTTAGATAGAGGTTTTGAATTTTGCGAAAAATTTATTCGTACAAAAATCATTAAACAATATGTTGATATTGCTAAATTAGAAGGTAAAGTTATCAGCTATAAAAGTTTAATTATTGAATGGTGTCAGAAAGAAAAAATTTCATTCTTTTTTGATTTTGTAGAAGATAATGGAATCGAAGGGCAAAAATATTTTGGGATAAAACTACTTATTGACCAAAAAATTGTTGCGCGTGCTCGAGCTACATCAAAGAAAAAAGCAGAAGAAAAAGCATCTCAAAGAGCTTATTTTGCTTTACAAGAAAAAATTTCAAAAAAATAACCCAGTACTAAAACGTTTTCGTTACTAAATTAACGTTAAGAACTTAAAAACGGGTGTTTTTTAATCGATTTTAGTCTTATATTTACAACTTAAATGAGGGTAATGGCAATCCATAAAATTCAAATAACCGATTTTATTTCAGATGATTATGAATTAATTGCCATCCATTCATCTTTAGAGGATTACAAATTGGCTTATTCCCTAAATGTGGTTTTAAGCATTCAATTGAGTAAAAACCTTTCTTATGTGGAAATTGCTATTCCTGAAGGAAAAAGTGCTTTTAGTAACTACATATTTGATGATAAAAAAAACGATATTGTTTGGACCTTAATCGAAAATAAAGCTACGATTATCAATTCTAACAAACAAACAAGTTCTTTATTTGAACAAATTGACATTACCGTTTTTTTACTACCTGAATTTAAAAAAGCCGATTACCTTTTAAAAATTGAAAATATTGATTATGGATTTGAATCGGAATCTATCATTGAAAAAATTCAAGAAATTAAAAATGTAACTACAGCTTACACCATTGATATAACAAACTTAAAATCTAAAAATAATTTAATTTTTTAATTAAGATGCCAACAAACAAAAAAACTAAAATTGTTGCTACACTAGGTCCAGCCTGTAGTACAAAAGAAGTGATTAAAAACATGATAGATGCAGGAGTGAATGTTTTTAGAATTAACTTTTCTCACGCTGATTATACTGATGTTTCAGAACGAATCAAAATCATTAGAGAATTAAATGATGAATATGGTTACACAACTTCAATTTTAGGAGATTTACAAGGTCCTAAATTACGTGTAGGCGTTATGAAAGAGGATGTAGTAGTAAGCAAAGGTGATAAAATAACTTTCACAACAGCTGAAGATATTTTAGGAACTGCCTCTCGTGTTTATATGAATTATAAAGAATTTCCAAAAGATGTAAATCCTGGGGAAAGAATTTTACTTGACGACGGAAAGTTAATTTTTGAAGTTACAAAAACAGACAAAAACACAGAAGTTGAAGCTGTAGTGGTTCAAGGTGGTCCTTTGAAATCTAAAAAAGGAGTTAACTTACCAAATACAAAAGTATCATTACCAGCTTTAACAGAAAAGGATATTCGCGATGCTAAGTTTGCTATTGAAAATAAAGTAGATTGGATTGCATTATCTTTTGTTAGAACACCACAAGATTTAGAAGATTTACAAGATTTGATAACTGAACATTCAGAACATAAAATTCCAATTATTGCTAAAATTGAAAAACCGGAAGCGGTTGAAAATATCGATAAAATTGTAGCTTTTTGTGATGGATTAATGGTTGCTCGTGGCGATTTAGGTGTGGAAGTTCCTGCGGAAGAAGTTCCGTTGATTCAGAAAAAATTGATTCATAGAGCTAAAACGGCTCGTATTCCTGTAATTGTGGCAACACAAATGATGGAAACCATGATAACTTCATTAACTCCTACAAGAGCAGAAGTAAATGACGTTGCAAACTCTGTAATGGACGGAGCAGATGCAGTAATGTTATCTGGAGAAACATCAGTAGGGAATTATCCAGTAGAGGTAATTGAAACCATGACTCGTATTATTGAAAGTGTTGAAGATTCGCCACTTATTAAAGTGCCAATTTCGCAACCACAAATAAAAAACCAACGTTTTATTACTAAATCAATTTGTTATCATGCTTCTTTAATGGCCGATTCCATTAATGCAAAAGCGATTACAACTTTAACTAATTCAGGTTATACGGCATTTCAAATTTCAGCATGGCGACCAAAATCACATATTTTAGTATTTACTTCTAACCATAGAATTTTAACACAATTGAATCTTTTATGGGGAGTAAGAGCTTACTTCTACGATAAATTAGTAAGTACAGATGATACTATTGATGACATCAACACCATTTGTAAAGAAAGAAAATATGTAAAAAAAGGTGATATGGTAGTAAACCTAGCAGCAATGCCAATTGTAGCTAAAGGAATGGTGAACACCATGCGAGTTTCAGAAATAGAATAACAGAATTTTAATACTAAAAAATGAGTGCTAAATTACTTTAGCACTCGTTTTTGTTTTATTTAAGTTCTGGTTAGTGTTTTTAATTAATTTTAAGCAGCTATTTTTTCAAACGCAATAAAATTTGTCACTTCTCCTTTGTTATTGAAAATTGGAAAGCCTTTAATGTGACATTTGTATAACGAACCATCTTTGCAATAATTGATTACGTTTTTCTCAAACGGTACTTTGTTTAAAATGGCTTGTCTAATTTCATTACTAACTTGTAAATCTGTTTTAGCCCCTTGAAACATTTTTGGCGAGTTTCCAATCACTTCATTTGCTTCATAGCCGTTCATTTTGTGTATGTTTTTACTAGCGAAAACAATTTTTAACTGCGCATCGGTAACCACAATAACGGTTTCATCTTGAAGACTTTCTTTATAATCCCACACCGTATTCCATTGATTTTTGTTAGCAATTTGATGTAACGATCGCACATCATGAAGCACTACATTGGTTTGCAACAAATACTGAGAAAAAATATCCCAAGATACTAGCGGCATTGCTTTCATAGCAACTTTTTCATACTGTTTTGCAAACGCAGCATCATACACTTTGAACTCCATATCCGATGTTATTTTTGTCAAAACTAAAAAGAAAAATGAATCAACAAGTTAGAAAACACAACTTTAACGCTTGTTTAAGTAACTAAAACTCAAACTTCAATTGCACCGAAACACTTTTTTGAGGCAATACAATATTCGTTTTTTCTTCATTGTTTAAGTTGTGGATGGAAATTCCTAGCAATCGCACAGAGTTTCTTAACCGCTCTTGGTAAAGTAAATCTTTGGCTACGTCTACAATAATGTGTTTGTCGTTTACAAAATACGGTAAGGTTTTGCTTCGGGTTTGTAACGTGAAGTCGGAGTATTTTATTTTTAAAGTAATGGTTTTTCCTGAGATTTTGCTTTTTTGTAGGCGTTTTTCTAATTCATTAGCGATACTTTTCAAACGTTCTTCCATGAAAATTTCGGAAGATAAATTCTCGTTGAAAGTGCGCTCAGCTCCTACCGATTTAATTTTTCGGTTGGGTTTTACTGAACTGTTGTGAATACCTCGCACAATTTGAAAATAATGAAACCCGCTGTTTCCAAAATGTTTTTCCAAGTATTCCATAGGCTTTTGTTTTAAATCGAACCCAGTAAAAATGCCCAATTGATACATTTTTTCGGCCGTGACTTTACCTACACCATAGAATTTTTTTATGTCTAATTTTTCTAAAAACACTTCTACCTCATCTGGATTTACCGTTTTTTGTCCGTTAGGTTTGTTGTAATCTGAAGCAATTTTTGCTACAAATTTATTGACGGAAATTCCTGCCGAAGCCGTAAGACCAACTTCATCAAAAATGCGTTTTCTGATTTCTTGAGCAATTAATGTGGCACTTGGATTGCCTTTTTTATTCTCAGTAACATCTAAATAGGCTTCATCAAGCGATAACGGTTCAACTAAATCAGTATAATCGAGGAAAATCTTTCTAATTTGTTTAGAAATTTCTTTATATCGATCAAATCGGGGTGGTACAAAAATTAAATCAGGGCATAATTTTTTAGCTTGAATACCGCTAATAGCACTTCGTACTCCAAATTTTCTAGCTTCGTAACTTGCTGCACTAACAACGCCTCTAATTTCACTTCCGCCTACCGCCAATGGTTTTCCTTTCAACTCAGGATTATCCATTTGCTCTACCGATGCATAAAACGCATCCATATCCACATGAATTATTTTGCGGTAATGCTCACTCATAAACTATTCGGTAGGAAAAAAGAAACTCAACGGTTTTCTAAAAAAATGTTGTTTTATGGAAGTGATTATAGGTCTTAATTCAGTTAATGGAATATTTCGCGAACGAAATGCCAATCCAAGCGACAAGCTAAAACTAACTAAAAAATTCACGAAACCAATAATTCCTATCCCTAAAATGCCCCAAAACAACATGACATTATTCACCATATAATCAGCTCCATATACTGCTAATGCAAGATTTCCACTGGCAAAAGTAATGTGCCGTATGTCTAAATTTAATCCTAAAAATAACCCGATTGAAGCCGTGCTTCCAAGGAAAATTCCAAACCAAAAATTAGAAACAATCCCTGCCCAATAATGTTCATACCATTTTGAAATTTTATCAGCCTTAGCTTTTCCAAAGTTTAACTTTAACAACGGATGTTCTTGAATTCGGTAATACACATTAAAATGTTTATCGCGGTTCGCAATACTTCCTGAAATAATTCCCGATAAAAACAAGAAAAAACCAGCTATAGCGGCATGAAAAATCGCTAAAGAATGCACTGGGCTTAAATCAGTAACTAATTTTTCCCATTTGGTTTCGGCAATGTTGTAGTTGAAACCCAAATCGATTAACCAAATTCCCAATAGCGCCACTGGAAAAGCCATCAGCACATTTCCTACAAACGCAATAAACTGGGAACGAAACAAACGAGCAAATAAAACAGCAAAACTGTTGTGTTTTTCTCCATCTCCATTGGCTTGTTTTTTTAAACCGTCTTCTAAAGCGCTAATTAAAGCTGCCGCCGTCATGGCAGGTTGTTTGGTTGCTAAAGTAAAACCTAAAATATAAATTGCAATGAAACCAAACGAATAATTCATACTGTAAAAAAAGGCATGACCAAAATCTGAAGTTTCTAATTTTGACAATAATAATTTTATGATACACAAAATCCCAACAATTAAACCACCACCAATTGCCGCATATAACATTTTGAAATATTCGGTTTTCGATTCAGTAATGTAATGTTCGCCTGTTTTTGCGGTGTGCTGTGTAATTTCGTATGACAACAATTGCGTGCTTTCGGCAAACAATTTTCTAACGTTGGTTTTTAAACAGTTGTATTTAACTAACTTAATGGCTAATTCTATTGACTTTGATTTCTTTTCTTCGGGTTTATCGATTACTAAAAGTGGTAATAAAACGCCAATACGGTACAAGTGCTGTTTTATACTGAGTAAGTTTTGGTTCACGCGTAACGAAATACCGAATTTAGAGGAGTTTTGAAAGGCTTTCTCAACAAAATCATTACATTGACCATACAGTATAAGTAATTGCTTAAAATTTATATCTAATGATGTAGTATAAAATTCAGATTCTTTACTTCTAATAGTATGTTCAATGGCGTATAATTCCTTTTCAAAAGCCGCAAACGGACTTTCTAAACCAGAATATTCGGGAACCATTTTCATTACATCTGTTTCCAATGCTTTTCCACTTGTTCGTTGTGCTAACAAATTAATAGCTTGCATTACTTCATACATTGGGGAACTAGCATCAACCGATTCATAAATGGTTTCAAATTGAAACAAATCGAAAAGTGTTTCTAACTCTACTTTCGGAATTTTATTAATCCAAACAGGATCAGAATCTGCATAAAAAATCTGATTTAAAACGTATTGTAAAGTGTCTTTTGGCGCTTGATATGGTAGGATTTTGGCAAACAATCGCTTTTTAACTTCGTAAAAGAAATCGATGTCTTGTAAAATTCCTGCATCGGTTAAAATGGCATCGAAGTTTTTATTTTCCAAAACGTTTTTTAAATACGCTACAAAGTTTTCTCTTTCTGTTGCATTATTCGTAAAGAACTCTATTATAGGAAAAACACTGAATTTTTCAAGTTTTTTTGGACTTTTCGGACGAATAACATTGACCAATTGAACCAATACATCAATATCGTTCTCTTCGTTTTTCCAAAGTTGCAATTCATTAAAATACTTTTTAATGATGACATCGGGTGTGGTATTCGTTTTTCTTCGTAGCATATTTCTTAATTTGCTCTAATATGTGTAAAGATACAAATTGAAAGGATTTTTTCGTAATTTAGATGCCTAAATAAAAAATGAATTTTGGTAGAAATAGAACGCAAATACCTCGTTACCAATTGCGATTTCATCACGGAAAGCAATGAAAACTTTAGAATTGTTCAAGGTTATTTGAATTCAAATCCAGAGAGAACGGTTCGAGTTAGAATTAAAGGAGACAAAGGATTTTTAACCATAAAAGGATTAGGAAACGAATCAGGCATGACGCGTTTTGAATGGGAAAAAGAAATTTCAATTACCGAAGCAGAAGCGTTGTTACAATTATGCGAACATGGCGTAATTGATAAAACCAGGCATCATGTATTTTATGAAAACCATCTATTTGAAGTGGATGTTTTTTATGGTGAAAACGAAGGTTTAATCGTAGCTGAAATTGAACTAAAATCGGAAAACGAAACTTTTTTTAAACCTAATTGGCTGGGAAATGAAGTTACTTCTGACGAACGGTATTACAATTCGTTTTTAAGCAATCATCCGTTTAAATCTTGGAAATAAGTTATTCTACAATTTCTAAACTTACGCGTAATGGAGAGCGACCATTGTTATGAGAAATGTCTAAAAAAGGTCTTTTAGCCATATCAACTTCTCTTTTTCGAGTATGAGGTCCTCTGTCGTTTATAGTTACAACAACACTTTTTTTATTGGCTAAATTGGTCACTTTTACTTTAGTGCCAAATTTTAGTGTTTTATGAGCTGCGGTATATTTTTTATTACTAAAAACTTGCCCACTTGCTGTTCTCCTTCCGTTTAATTTATCGGAATAATGAGAAGCTTCTACATTTTTCTTGTATAATTTGGTTTTAAGATTAGCCAAAGAGTCGGTAACTTTTAGAGAATCCGATTTTTTTATCGAATCTAAAATACGAAGCGAATCTTTTTTCTTAACCGTATCATATAAAGAAGCTTTTCTAACAAATCCTGGTTTGGATTCATTAGAAAAGCCTACTAATATTGTAATAAGCAACACAAACGCTACAATTATGATGTTTTTCTTCATTCTATTTTGTTTTTGTTATACCTATTACGAATGAGTTATAAATACTAATTGAACCAGTTAGCCCAAGGAAGTCTTGATAAGATTAATAATAAACCTAAAGTATAGAAAACGGCAATCTTTTTGAACTTACCATTGTTACTTTCTTCTTTTTTATGTTTCGACCAACCTATTGTAATAAGAGCCAAAGCTATAATATTAATCAATGGATGTTCTAACGAAGTTAATCGCATAGCCGCATCTTTCATGTTTCCTAATTGGTCAGCACCAAGAGGAGAAACAAAATACAAAATCAAACCAATTAACAATTGAATATGACAAATAATCAGGGTAAATAAAGACAAACGTAAATCTTTGTCTTTAAATATTTTTTTAGAAGTTAATCCAAAAATGGCATTGAATGAAGCCAGCAACAATAATCCCAAAGCTGCATAAGCTAAAATAGAGTGAACATTTTTAATAGTTTCGTACATACCTAAATATTTTATTGTGAGTTACAAATATAAGAAATTAAAAAACCTCTCACTCAAAAAAATGAGTAAGAGGTTTTATAAAACTATTTTTTAAAATAAATTAGAAGTTATAACGGATTGAGAAATTCCAAGTTCTTCCTAAACCAAAGAAACCTTGGTTACCATCTGCAATTCCTTTATATACTCTACCAGCAGATTGATATGTAGGACCAGAAGTTCCACTAATAAATGCATCAGTTTTAATATTTGACGTTAATTCAGATAAATAAACCTCATCAAAAACATTGTTCATATTAAATCTAAAGTTAACAGAATTTTGTTTGTCTTTTCCAACTAACATTTTATAAGAAATTCCAGCATCTACTAAATCATAGCTAGGTAATTCTAAATTATCTTTAGCAACTACATTTGCATACAAATTATCATAATTTCTCCAATCTGCATCAATTGAAAAACGTTCAAAAATTTCATATTTAGCACCTAATCCCCATGTAGTTTGAGCAGCATCACCTACTTTTCCTCCATCTAAATCTGCTTCTGTTTCAACTAATAAATTAAGATTTTCGTCAAATTTTCTACTAATTGCTTTTCCTTCATATTCCCAATTTCCAAAAGATGCAAAACCTTTAATATCTAATTTATCAACAGGTTTTACTACAAAATCTAATTCAATACCAGAATGAACTTGTTTTACACCTTGATTAGATGTAAAAATTACATCTCCAGCTAAAACTGGTGTTGAACCAATAACGGCATTAGCAGCTTGAACATTAGATGTTGTAACAACTCTGTCTTCCCAAGTAGTTCTGTATCCATTTAAACTAGCAGTAAATATTTTAGATTTAAATGTATAACCTGCTTCTAAACCTAATACTTTTTCGTTTTCAGTCAATGGATTAACTTGATTTGTAAAGTTTAAATAAATGTTATCGTGATATGGCTGACGAGAGTAATACCCTGCATTTGCATATACTGAATGATTTTCAGTTATCATATAACCACCACCTGCTTTTACATTAAATCCAATATTAGATACTTTTTCTGAATCTTGATATGCGTCTTGATAATCGTAATAGTCAAATCTTTGGTGTGTTTGATTAGAAACAGCTCCTTGGAAGAATGCAGATAAGTTTTCATTAGAATATTCTAATTGACCAAAAACTCCTCCATAAGATATAGTTTCGCTGTAATCATAATCAATTTTTTGGTCATCAGAAGCAGTATTAAAAAATGCATGCCAAGGATTGATATTATAGGATTGATTTACTGTATTTGTTGCACTTGGTAAAGTATTTGGATTAGGAATAACATGATTGTTATCTCTTAAAAATCTACTTTCTGTCCATCCGTTTAATCCCATAAAATTTGAAATTTGACGGTAGTGATCACCATTATAAGTTCTTAAATCTAAACCAAAATTTAAATTCAAATTTTTGTTTAATTCTTTTTTCAAGTTAGATACTACACCATACCAAGCATGGTTATTCATAGATGCTCTAATTGCATAATTAGAACCCGAACCAATACCATCCGCATCGGCTAAATTATTTGCGTATATCTGATCAAAATTGATGTATGTGCTTTGAGAACTTCCCGTGTAAGGATTAATTTCTGAGATACTTCTTCTTCCACCACCATAATTACCAGTTCCACCACCACGACCCCATGATGCATATAATACTGTTGATAATGAAGTCGTACTATTAATATTGAAATCCCAGTTTAAATTAGCTACTGGTTTGTGGTAGAAATTAGTTCTCTCCGAAATATATTGTCCGTTCAAATAACCGAAATTGTTATTATATTTTCTACCAAAACCTAAATAATCAGAAATTCTTTTAGTAAAGTTTTGGTCATGTGATTGAGGTGCTCCTGTAATTAAGAAGTTGAAATTGTGTTTGTCGTTTGGCTTATACCCAAAAGAAATGAAATAGTTTTGACCTTCACCTCTGGTTCCTTGGTTGTAACCATCACCTTGCCAATGTGAAAGCATTACACTTGCACCAAAACCATTTTTCATCATTCCAGTATTATAAGTTGCAGTTGATTTAAAATAATCACTATTTGCAACACCCATAGAAACATTACCACCTTCACTTTTTTCAGTAGCTTTCGTAACAAAGTTAACAGTTCCTCCAACGGAAGAAATTGCTAATTTTGAAGAACCTAATCCTCTTTGAATTTGAATAAAATTAGCGATATCTGACATACCCGACCAATTAGACCAATACATCTTTCCGTCTTCCATACCATTAATTGGTTGCCCGTTTAATAAGAAAGCCGTATTATCTTGTTGAAAACCACGAACTGTAATTCTTGAATCACCGTATCCTCCAGATTGACCTGCAACATAAACTGAAGGTGTGTTAACCATTGCTTGTGTAACATCCGCAGTACCCACTTTTGCTTGAATTTCAGCAGCTTTAATTGTAGAAACTGCAATAGGAGTTTTACGTTCTTTGGCAACGTCGATAATACCTTTACCTATTACAACTACTTCTTCTAACTGGCCTGCATCTGGCGTTACTACAATGCTTCCTACATTCACCGAATTACCAGTAATTGTAAAAGAAACCGATTTTGTTTCAAATCCTAAATAAGAAATTACGATAACTCCAGATTTTTCTGAAGTTGAAATTTCAAATTTTCCATCAAAATCTGTAGCTGTTCCTGTTTTTGTGCCCTTAATAGTCACACTTGCTCCGGCTAATGGCTGATTGAACTCACCATCAACAACCGTTCCAGTAACTTTTGATTGAGAAAATACTGTTAGGGTTGATAAAAACATAAACCCAATTAGTAATGCATTTTTAAAAATTTTCATTTGCTGTGTTTTTTAAAATATTTTTTGCAAATTTCTTACAAGAATTTATTTTTAATGTTAAGATAATGTTAACAAACAAATTCAATCTATTAAAAAACAATCACATAACTTTTTAACGTTTTTTTTTGTTTTTTATCGACAAAAATGTTGTTGAAAAAGAAAATCCTCAACTTTTCAATCGAGGATTTTTATCTTTTGTAGATAATTTTATTTATTTCAGATAATTTTTCAATAAAAATGAAGTAGAACTATCATGTGTTTTCACTTCTTTTGACAATATTTCATCTAATATTGAGTTTGCTAATTGCTTACCGAGTTCAACACCCCATTGATCATAACTAAAAATGTTCCAAATAATTCCTTGAACAAAAATTTTGTGTTCATACATTGCCACCAATGCACCTAAAGTTTCTGGAGTTAATTTATTGATAAGAATGGTATTGGTTGGTTTATTTCCTGTAAACACTTTAAATGGCAATAGAAAATCAGCTTTTTCCCCTGAAATTCCTTGCTTTTCGAATTCTGCTTTTACTTGTGCTTCGGTTTTACCCATTAATAAGGCTTCGGTTTGAGCGAAAAAATTCGACATTAATTTATCGTGATGGTCTTTGTTTCCGTATAACGAATTTTTAAACCCGATAAAATCGGTTGGTATTAATTTTGTTCCTTGATGAATTAATTGAAAAAAAGCATGTTGGGAATTGGTTCCTGGTTCGCCCCAAATAATTGTTCCCGTTTGGTAATTTACAGATTTTCCATCTCTTCCAATACTTTTTCCGTTGCTTTCCATAATACCTTGTTGTAAGTAGGGTGCTAACTTTTGTAAATATTGCGTGTAAGGAATTAAAGCTTCACTTTCAGCTCCAAAAAAGTTATTGTACCAAATGCTCAATAAAGCTAAAATAACAGGAATATTTTTGTCAAATGACTCGTTTTTGAAATGTTCATCCATTTCATTGGCGCCTTTCAACAACTTATCAAAGTTATCAAATCCTACAGCTAAACTAACGGATAAACCTACAGCACTCCATAACGAAAAACGACCTCCAACCCAATCCCACATTGGAAAAACGTTGTCTGGATTAATTCCAAACTCAGTCACTTTTTGCAGGTTAGTTGAAACCGCCACAAAATGTTTGGCTACATCTTCTTGAGTTGCTGATTGTAAAAACCAACTTCTTATAGTTTCCGCATTTGATAAGGTTTCTTGCGTTGTGAAGGTTTTAGAAACTACTACAAATAAAGTGGTTTCTGGATTTAATTTTTTGATGATTTCATTTACATGATCGCCATCTACGTTTGAAACAAAGTGAACGTTTAAATGATTTTTATAAAATTGTAAAGCCTCAACAATCATCGCTGGACCTAAATCTGAACCACCAATACCAATGTTTACAATATCTGTAAATGATTTTCCAGTAAAACCTTTTTTATTCCCAGAAATAACTTCGTTAGAAAAGTTTTTAATTTTATTTTTTACCGAATATATTTCAGGCATCACGTTAACTCCATCAACCATTACCTTAGCTGATTCTTTAGCGCGTAAAGCTGTATGTAAAACTGCTCTATTTTCGGTTTGATTAATTATATCACCTTCAAAATAGCTTGCAATGGCTTGTTTTAATTGAACTTCATTTGCTAATTGTAGTAACAAATCTAGTGTTTCTTGATTGGCAATGTTTTTAGAATAATCCACTAAAAAATCATTCCATTGGATGTGAAATTTTGATGCTCTTTCAGAATCAGAAGCAAACAAATCTTTCATAGATGTTTGATTCATTTTTTCAAAATGATCTTGAATTTTTTGCCAAGTAGCTGTTTGAGAAGGATTTATTTTTGGTAATGCCATTATTCTTTAAATTTTATTGCGGTTATACTATCTAATTCTTTTTTCAAAGGAGCTATATGTGCTAAATATTTTTGCTTGTGTGAATTGCTCATGGGTTCAGCATTTGGTAATTTTAAACGCAATGGGTCTACTTGCACACCATTTTTCCAAAAACGATAACAAACATGGGGGCCTGTTGCCAAACCCGTACTTCCAACTTTTCCAATAACTTGACCTTGTGAAACACGTTGCCCGTTTCTTACTGAAATTTTAGACATGTGAAGATATTGGGTAGCATACGTTGAACTATGGCGAACTTTAACAAAATTTCCATTACCTGCAGTATATCCTGTACGCTCTACTACTCCAGATGCTGTTGTTTTAATTGGTGTTCCGTGAGGTGCTGCATAATCTGTTCCGTTATGTGCTTTAAAACGCATTTGAACAGGGTGAAAACGTCTTCCCGAAAAACGCGAGGAGATTCTAAAATAATCTAAAGGTGCTTTTAAGAACATGCTTTTTAAACCCTTACCATTTTCGTCATAATAATCTTCATACTTTTGTTTTTCAGACAATTTGTATGGAAAAGCAAATATTTTTTTTCCTTTATTTTCAAAATAGGATGCTTCAATGCTTTCAACCCCAACATAAATTGAATCGTCAATATAACGTTCGTTTATAGTGATGGCAAATTTATCCCCTTTCTGAATTTTAAAGAAATCGACGGTATATGCATAAATATTTGCTAATCTATTCGCTAAACCAGCACTAACTCCAGCATTACTTAAAGTTTCAGATAAAGAACCTTCTATTTCTGCTGCCACTACTCTTCTTCGTAAAGTGGTTGGTTTTTGTTTATTTGATACTACAATTGAATCTCTAAAATCAACTACGGTATAATTAATTCTATCTTCAATATACACCAAAGCTTGTAGGGTGTTTGGCTTTTTCTTGTCTAAAAATAAAATATAAGGTTTCCCTGCTTTTATTCTTCTTACATTGAAAGAATCTTTTACTTTTTCAGTAACATCGTGGATACGTAAACTATCTTTTAATGGAAATTTTTCTAATATTTTTCCAAAAGTATCTCCTGAACGAATAGTATCTTGCACCACTTTATAATCGTTAAAAGTAAACCCATACTCTTTAATTATTGGTTCTTTTTTAACTAATGCTTTTTTGGCTTTCTCACTATCATCTTTTGAATTACAAGCTGTGAAAAGACTAATAAATAAAATGGCAAATACTAAATATCTCAATGTTTTGTGTTTTGTGCTATAAGCGATTATTCTCCCCAGTTATCTAATTCTTCTTTCGTCCATAACTCAGGAAAGAATATTCTTTTTTGGTATTTTGGTAACATATATTTTTTCCAATCACTTCCACCTGTAGCTTCGTGATTTCCTGGCACACTTTCTATATATTTTTTGGCTGCATTAAAGTGTCCCATAACCCAAGTAATATTTACGGTTACATCATAATGACGCATTGCAGCAACTAATTCTGGATTTTTTTGGTCTGCTTCTGGAAGTTGTTTAAACTTTCGCCACAAATTTATTGTGTTGTATTCTTCCATAAATTCTAAGAAAGTTTTTTTGTATTTTCTTTCGAATTCTAAAATTAGATACGATTTTTCACCTGTATGATAATCTTTTCCTGCGGCTTGCCAGTATAAATGTTCAAAAGCGTGATCATAAGGTGTATTTCTATCAATAGTAGCTCTAAAACGATTATCGATTAAGTTAATTAAGTCGGTTGAACTGAATTCAATTAAACGGTATTGAGCCGATTGAAAACCACTTGCTGGCGTAAGTGTATTTCTAAATTTTAGATATTGTTCTGGCTCCATTCCATCTTTCATAATATCAAAAGAAGTAGTAAGCATATCAAAATAACGACTAATTCTGCCTAATTTTTCAGTAAAATAATCAGCTGATGGTTTTTCAGTATGGCACAATTGATCCATTTCCCAAAGAATCATTTTGAACACCAATTCGTTTAATTGGTGATACATTACAAAAACCATTTCGTCTGGCAATGTAGTTCTTTGTGTTTGAAGACTTAAAAGCGCATCAGTTTGAATATAATCCCAATAAGTAATGGGTTTAGCCCAAAGTAAACCTTCTAAATGAGTTGATGTGTTTTGATTAATTGCTTCAAATTTATCCTGAAGTTGGTTTAATTGTTCTTGAATTTTTGGAGTTACTTCCATTATTTATCTACTTTTACTTTAAATGAATTTTTTAGCCCTTTAAACGCATCTAAATCTGCTTTTATAGAACCTATTGCTAAACTTGCCTTAACACGTATTGGAATTTTATTGTCATCGTCTGAAATCCAAACAGTTAGACTCTCTTCCTCTTTGAATACCCTTCCTGCCTGAACATAGGGTCTGAATATCATACAAGAAACTTTTCCAAATTTAGTACTAATATCTTCTCGCCCTAAAAATTTTAACTTAAACTTTGTGGTTTCATCATCAAAAAACATATCTATTGCAATTGACTCATTAATTTTTAACTTATCTATTGAAGGATGATTTCTTAAGTAATAAAATGAAGATACAATATCTTGAATTTGTTCTGGTGTGGAAAATGTTTTTTCTGTTTTCTTTTTGTAATCTTTAACTACAACTTGGTTTTTATCTTGATTAAAAAAACCTTCTTGGTTTTTAGTATACCCTCCTTCATCAATTTTTCTAACAAATTGAAACGGTTTGCCGGTTTCTTTATCAAAATAACTTTCATAATTATCTTCTACTTTAAAAAAGAATTTAGTCATACCCGTTGTCCATCCTTTTCCAATTACATGATGTACTTTTCTGTTATTTTTTACGGCGTCTTTTATTTCTAGAGTAGCGTATCCAGCATTAACCATACCATAATGAATTCTAAGCCTCAACCATTCACCAGTAGTAAAAGCGTTTTCTCTTTGCACAAATGAATTTGTAAAAACAAAAAGAACTATAAGTAAGATATATTTTTTCATATGTTTATAATTTATTTTTTAGCTGCAACATATGATATCGCTTTTAAAATTTAGGTTTGTTTTTTACAAAGTTTCAAAAATTGCGATTTCATAATTGTTTATTTTATATGAAAATGCAAATTCTGTTCCAAAAATAGTAAAACAAAAAAACCCAGTCAAAAATATGACTGAGTTTTTATGCTATTAACCAACCAAAAACTATAAATTATGAAAATTTATTACAAATCAAGGCAAACTACCTCCTTGTTTTGCGAGTGCAAAGGTATATATGTTTTTGAATTATTCTTAGCTAAATTTCAACTTTAACATATTTTTATCGAAAACATTATTGTTTTGCAGTATTTAAATGGTTAATTGTTAATAATTTCGTTATTTTATAGCGTTCCTCGCAAAGCTTGCTCACGTTCAATAGACTCAAAAAGGGCTTTAAAGTTACCTGCACCAAAGCCTCTAGCGCCCATTCTTTGAATAATTTCGAAGAAAAGTGTTGGACGATCTTCCACTGGTTTGGTAAAAATTTGCAATAAATATCCTTCTTCGTCTGCATCAATCATGATACCTAATTTTTGAAGTTCGTTAATATCTTCTTTAAATTTAGACATATGATCTTTTAATCTTTCTGGAATTGCATCATAATATGCTTGAGGAGGTGTGCTTAAAAACTCAATTCCTCTTGCACGCATTTCGGCAACTGTAGTTAAAATATCATCTGTTGCAACTGCAATGTGTTGAACCCCTGGCCCTTCATAAAAATCTAAATATTCTTCAATTTGAGATTTTTTCTTTCCTTCTGCAGGCTCGTTGATAGGAAATTTAATTCTTCCGTTACCATTACTCATTACTTTAGACATTAAGGCAGAATATTCTGTAGTAATTTGTTTGTCATCAAACGATAAGAAATTCACAAATCCCATCACATCCTCATACCATTTTACCCAAGTATTCATTTCATTCCATCCCACATTTCCTACCATGTGGTCAATGTATTTTAAACCAACCGGTGCTGGGTTGTAATCTGATTTATATTCAACAAATCCTGGTAAAAATGAACCTGTATAGTTTTTACGCTCTACAAACATATGCACAGTTTCACCGTAAGTGTAAATTCCTGCACGAACTACTTCACCAAACTCATCTGTTTCTACTGTTGGCTCCATAAAAACTTTTGCGCCACGTTTAGTAGTCTCTTCAAAAGATTTTCTAGCATCTTCAACCCAAAGCGCTACGATTTTTACACCATCGCCATGCTTTTTTACATGTTCTCCAACTGGAGAGTTACTTGTTAAAGCTGTAGTTAAAACTAATCTGATTTTGTCTTGTTTTAACACATAACTTACAGCGTCTTTAGACCCTGTTTCTAATCCTTTGTATGCGTGGGATTGAAAACCAAAAGCTGTTTTGTAAAAATGAGCTGCTTGTTTAGCATTACCAACGTAAAATTCTACGTAATCTGTTCCTAATAAAGGTAAGAAATCTTGCGCTCCTTCAAATATTTTTTCTAAGCCGTACTCGACTGATTTTAATTCTTGTGACATAATTTATATTTTTAATTTAGGTTTTAAAAACCCTGAGTTGTTGTTGTTTTTATTTATTCTTCTAACCAAGATTGATAATACGTATCATCAGCAATATTCATAGCCTCTTCTGTAACCATTAAAGGTTTGAAAGTATCTACCATTACTGCTAATTCTAACGTTTCTTTTTTACCAATACTTCTTTCTGCTGCTCCTGGGTGTGGTCCGTGTGGAATTCCGGCAGGATGTAAGGAAATATTTCCTGGTTTTACATCGTTTCTGCTCATAAAATCTCCATCCACATAATACAATACCTCATCGGCATCAATATTACTATGATTATATGGAGCTGGAATAGACAATGGGTGGTAATCATATAATCTTGGAACAAACGAACAAATTACAAATGCGTTTGTTTCAAAAGTTTGATGAATTGGTGGTGGTAAATGGATTCTTCCTGTAATTGGTTCAAAATCGTGAATTGAAAAGGCATATGGATAATTAAATCCATCATAACCAATTACATCAAATGGATGTGAAGCATAAACCATTTCGAAAATTTCGTCTTTTTTCTTTACTTTGATTACAAAATCCCCTTTTTCATTATACGTTTCTAATTCTTCTGGACGACGAATATCTCTTTCGCAAAAAGGAGAATGTTCTAATAATTGTCCGAACCAGTTTCTATATTGTTTTGGTGTATAAACTGGTGAATGTGATTCAACAATAAACAAACGATTGTCTTCGGTATCAAAATCCATTTTATAAATCATCCCACGAGGAATTACTAAGTAATCACCATATTTGAAATCTAAATTTCCTAACATGGTTCTTAATTTTCCTGTTCCTTGATGAATAAAAATTACCTCATCTGAATCCGTGTTTTTATAAAAATAATCGGTTGTAGATTTTCTAGGCGCTGCAAGAACAATATGACAATCTGAATTTGTCAATACAATTTTTCTACTTTCTAAAAAATCGTCTTGAGGCGCAACATCAAATCCTCTTAACTTATAAGATTGAATGTTGTTTGCTTTTGCAATTTTTGGCGCAACACTGTATTGTCTTCTGATTTCTTTAACCTGTGTAGGTCTTTGTTCGTGGTATGAATTAGTTGACATGCCGTCAAAACCTACCGTACCGAACAATTGCTCATAATACAAATCTCCGTTTGGTTTACGGAACTGTATATGTCTTTTATGAGGGATATTCCCTAATTTGTGATATATTGGCATTTTCTTTAATTTAAAGTTATTAAATAGCTTTTGCAAGATTGTAAAACCCTGCTAATTAAATTAAAAAATTACTCACTCAGGATTTCTCTTGATGAGGAACTTTAAATACGAAAGTAAGCCTGCCCAATTTTTCATCATTACAAATGTCGTAAAAAATAATTAAAACCAAAAACCAACTGAAAACCAAGTGTAATGATCTCTTGTTTCAGGCGACCATGAATGCTTAATTTCTACTGGTCCAATTACTGTTTCCATCCCATATCCAAAGGAATATCCTGAATAATTTGGATTAGCGAACCACGTCTCTAATGTATCAAAAATATTATTTCCAATATTGGCAAAATTAGCAATAAAATTAAAATGATGTTTCTTATAAAACTCATAATCTGCTGTAAGTGATAATTTTAAATAACTTTCTCCTGTTAGACTTAAATAATCATATCCAAAAAAAGGCTTAATATTATTCACTTGTTGAAAACCATATCCTCCTAAAATAAAATCAAAATAAGGAATACTACGTTCTCCAATAGAAAATCCGCCTTCCGATTGAAATTTAAACGTTATATTCTTAAAAATAGGTTGTGCAAAAGCAAAATCGGCTTTTGCAATGGAAAATCGTTCAAAACTATTATTATAATCAGAAGAATAAACATAAGAACGCAGCTCTGAATTAAAGTTCCAGCCTGATTTTGGAAAGTACTTTTTATCAAACGAGTCGTATTTTATAAAACCAAAAAGTGATAAATAATTACTGCTTTCAAAAACTGAATTTCCATTCTGTAATGTTTCTGAACGTAATCTTAAATATTTGAATTCTAAACCGCTACCAATAGAGAATTTTTGAGCAAAAATAGTTTGCAAATAGGCTTGATTACTTAAATCAAAAAAATCAACATTTATCGTGCTGATATCTGGATCAATTGCTAAATCTCTTGTTATATTACTGGTTATATTACGATTAAACGTTGTTAATTTTGAATTAAAACCAAAACTCCAGTAAAATCCATTATCAATATAATAATCAAAATTATAGCGAATGTTATCTCCTAAAATCAAATCTAAAGAAGCTACATCATTCTTAACTAAGAATTTTTTCTTTGTGTAATTCAACAAAATTCCACTTTTAAACAAATCATCATAATGCAATCCAAACTTTAAAAAGGTATTGTTTTCATTTTCCTTTAATTGCAATATTAAATTTTGACCATCTTGCGCTTTTTCAAAATAATAATTTATGGCACTAAAGTTTTGTGTCGCATTTAAATTGGATATTCCTTTTTGTAGTTGTGAATTGGATATTTTAATACTCCTTTTAAATTTTAATTTACCCAAGATATAAGCTCTAGTAAAATTATCAAGTTTATTAAAATCAACCTCTTTAATATAAATAGAATCTTGAACTACAATTTCATTTCGATTCTCTGATGTTAAATTTCTGTAAGGCGCTAGTTCTTTAACAAACTCTAATGCTTTTTCTTTCCCTTTTTCAATTATTTCATTACCTTTTTCAAAATCTACAACTGAATAACCTTTGATATCTGGTTTTATATAAATATTAGTGGCTTTTTGTTTTCCTTCCATTTTTTCAATCATGGAAAAATTATTAATTTGTGCTAAAAGTGATGTTACACCTTTTAACTCATTTCTTGTTTTTAAACCATCTTGAACATCTACTCCAATTACAATATCTACTCCTTTTGCTAATAATTCTTCTATAGGGTAATTATCTATTACGCCGCCATCAATTAGCAATCTACCGTTAATTTCTACTGGACTATAGAGTGTTGGAAGAGCGCCACTTGCGACCATGCATTGGGCTAATATTCCTTTGTCGAGAACCATTTTTTCTCCAGTTTCTGCATCTGTAGCTATACATAAAAATGGAATTGGTAATTGATTAAAATCCCTTACATTACTCACATGTTGTGTTAATAATGAAATTAAATTAAAATTATAAAGTCCCTTTGATAATCCAGAAGGCAATCCTAATTTAAATTTATTAAATGGTAATGTTAAAGCATAAATTTCATCATTTCTTTTTTCATAAAATGATTTAGCTTCGCGCGGAGTATAATCTTGTAATAGGGCGTCTACATCAATATTTGAAAAAATTGAGTCCAATTGATTTGCGTTATATCCAGAGGCATACAAACCCCCAACAATTGCACCCATGCTGGTTCCAGCAATATAATCTATTTTAATGTTTAGCGAATCAATAACTTTAAGCACCCCAATATGAGCCAAACCTTTTGCACCACCACCACTTAATACTAAGCCAACTTTTGGGCGCTTATTTTGTGTATTATTGTCTTGTCCCAAGCTAATTTGAGTAAAAATTAGAAGACTTACCAACAAGAGTAGTTTTTTCATCACTTCTTTAAGATTGAATTGTCTTGTAAAAGTCGGAAATTTTTTTGGCTTTTGAAAGACCTACAACCTCAGAAATTGCTTTTTCATCAGCTGCTTGCAATCTTTTAACACTTTTGAAATGTTTCATTAAAGTAATCATAGTTTTTTCACCAATTCCAGGAATACTTTCTAAACTATTGGCTAATGCTGATTTACTTCTTTTATCGCGATGATGTGTAATTCCAAATCGATGCGCTTCGTTTCGTAAAAACTGAATTACTTTTAAAGTTTCCGATTTTTTATCCAAATATAAAGGAACTGAATCACCAGGATAAAACAATTCTTCCAAACGCTTAGCAATTCCGATTATCGCAATTTTTCCTCGCAATCCTAAATCATCAATGCTTTTTAATGCGGATGATAATTGTCCTTTTCCACCGTCAATAATAATTAATTGTGGGAGCGGCTGATTTTCATCTAACATACGTTTATATCTTCGGTACACCACTTCTTCCATAGATGCGAAATCATTAGGCCCTTCAACTGTTTTGATATTGAAATGACGATAATCTTTCTTACTTGGTTTTCCATCTTTAAATACCACACAAGCCGAAACAGGATTCGTTCCTTGAATATTCGAATTATCAAAACATTCAATATGTCTTGGCTCTACTGATAAACGTAAATCTTTTTGCATTTGTGCCATGATACGATTCGTGTGTCGCTCAGGGTCAACAATTTGAATTTGCTTTAATTGATCTAAGCGATAATATTTGGCATTACGTTCGGATAATTCTAAAATTTGCTTTTTATCTCCTAATTGTGGAACTGTTACTTTGATATTTTCGCCCAAATCAATAGCAAAAGGAACCACTATTTCTCTAGAATTCAAATGAAAACGTTCGCGCAATTCTACTACCGCTAATTCTAACAATTCTTCGTTTGTTTCGTCTAGTTTTTTCTTTAGTTCTAACGTATGCGAACGAACAATTGCTCCATGCGAAATTTGCAAAAAGTTCACATATGCCATCGTTTCATCGGAAATAATGGAAAACACATCTAAATTGGATATTTTCGGATTCAAAATAGTGGAACGCGATTGATAATTTTCTAAAACTTCGATTTTTTCTTTGATTTTTTGCGCTTCTTCAAATTGCATTTCCATCGCCAAATCGGTCATCAATTTCTTGAAATCTTTCAAACTCTCTTTGAAATTTCCCTTTAAAATTTGACGGATTTTCTCCACTTGGTTTTGGTAGTTTTCTAACGATTCATAACCTTCGCAAGGACCTTTGCAATTGCCAATATGATATTCCAAACACACTTTAAATTTCCCTGAATCGATATTGGGTTTAGACAAATCGTAAGTACAAGTTCGCAATGGATATAATTCTTTGATTAAATCTAAAATCGTATGAACGGTTTTAAAACTTGTGTATGGTCCAAAATATTCTGAACCATCTTTAATCATTTTTCGGGTAGAGAATATTCTAGAAAATCGTTCATTTTTGATGCAAATCCAAGGATACGTTTTATCATCGCGAAGCAAGACATTATATCGTGGTTGTAGCTTTTTAATCAGATTATTTTCCAACAATAACGCATCGGTTTCCGTTGGAACAACAATATGTTTAATTGTAACTATTTTCTTTACTAAAACCGAAGTTTTATAATTATCGTGATTCTTGGTGAAATACGATTGAACGCGTTTTTTTAAGTTTTTTGCTTTTCCAACATATAGAATTTTTCCATCTTTATCATAATACTGATACACACCTGGATTATCAGGCAAAGTTTGGATTTGAAGTTCTAATGGTGTTTGCATTTTTTTTAGAAAAGAGTAAAGAACAAAGATAATAGAATTGTTTTAATTGGCACGCGGATAGGGCGGATGCTTTACAAATCTGATTTGAGTTTTTTTACACAGAGATTCACGGAACTTTTTTTGATTTTGATGCTGTTGAAAAGAGATACACAGAGACGTTTTACTTTTAAACTTTTCATTTCTTCAATTTATATTCCAATAAAAAATTGATTTTTTAACTTGAACTTGCCCTTCTTCTTGAACTTTTCGTATTTTTAACACCTAAGAATCAACCAAATGACAGCCTCAAAACCCTTAACCATTCTTAAAGAAACCATTTTAGCAGGTGAAAGCAAAACCATTAATATGGAAATTGCTAAGTTGCACACCATGAATAAATTGAAAATTCCCATTATTGTAGAACGTTCAAAACTTGATGGTCCAACGGTTTTATTCACTGCCTGTTTGCATGGCGACGAAATCAACGGAACCGAAATTGTGCGTCAGTTAATCATTCAAAAAATAAATAAGCCGAAACGGGGAACCGTTATTTGTATTCCCATCATCAATATTTTCGGATTCATTAATAAGACCCGGGAATTTCCTGATGGTCGCGATTTAAATCGTGTGTTTCCAGGTAGTAAAACAGGTTCACTAGCCAGTCGATTTGCCTTTTATATTTTAAAAGAAATTATGCCGCATGTAGATTACGCCATCGATTTTCATGCTGGTGGTGCGAGTCGATTTAATGCCCCTCAAATTAGAATTGTTCCAGAAAACTCAGAATTAAAAGAACTTTCCGATGTCTTTAACGCTCCTTTTACCTTGTATTCGAAGAATATTTCGGGTACGTTTCGAAATTCTTGCGATAAATTGGACGTAAAAATGTTACTTTTTGAAGGCGGAAAATCATTAGACTTAAATGATAACGTTACACAAGAAGCTTTGGAAGGAACCAAACGCTTTTTAGATCATTTAGGCATGCTAAATCCAAGAAAAAAAGTTACAATTCCAACCCACAAAACCATATATATTGAAAAATCGAGTTGGGTTAGAGCCAAATATTCAGGTATGTTTCATGGAACAGCAATTATTGGCAGTTTTGTTAAAAAAGGCGATTTATTAGCCACTATTTCTGACCCCTATGGAAAAGTTGAACATAAAGTCAAAGCGCCGCATGAAGGATATATTATTAATGTAAATGATGCGCCAATTATTTATCAAGGGGATGCAGTTTTTCATATTTCTACCCATTTGGAATTGAAAAGCTAACAATTATCATGTTTTATTGATTTGGCTTACTGTATTTTCGTGAAAATTTTTAGACATGAATTTTTGGAAAAAACTTACACACGAAGAAAGAAAGGTAAGAATTGATAAAGCCTTACACGATAATGTTAACTTCTCAAAAGATGCTTCATTAGGCTATCCTGCTTCTAAGTTAGATAGTCGTGTTTTTTATGATGATGCGCCATTTTTAAAAGACGCACCAACACTTCAAACCTATGTAGCAAATCCAAATAACATTGGATGTCACACTTTTGGCACTTCCGAAAAAGCGTTTTATGGCACTCAAGAAATTGAACGCGAAGTATTAAATGTAATTGCCGTTGATATTTTTAAAGCTAAAGAAAATGAGTTTGATGGTTACATTGCTCCAGGTGGAACCGAAGCGAATATTCAAGCTATTTGGGTTTTTAGAAATGAATTCCTACATAATTTTGATGCAAAATTAGACGAAATTGCCATTTTAGCTTCGGAAGACACGCATTATTCAATTCCAAAGGCTTCGAATTTATTGCAAATTGATTGGTTAAAAATTCCGGTTGGATTTGAAAATCGCGAAATAGATGTGAATGCATTGGATAACATCATTTCAGAAGCAAAAAATAAAGGCAAAAAATATTTCATCGCTGTTTCTAATATGGGAACTACCATGTTTGGTTCCGTTGATAATCCTGATGATTATACTTCGATTTTAGAAAAACACAACGTTACTTATCGCTTACATATTGATGGTGCTTATGGCGGATTTGTGTATCCGTTTAGCAATCAAAAAACAAATATCAACTTTAGCAATCCAAAAATTAGTTCGATTACGATTGATGCGCACAAAATGTTGCAAGCGCCTTATGGAACAGGTATTTTTGTTTGCCGAAAAGGATTAATCGAAAACGTACTTACCAAAGAAGCCGAATACGTAGAAGGAATGGATTTAACCCTTTGCGGAAGTCGTTCTGGTGCGAATGCGGTGGCAGTTTGGATGATTTTATTTACCTATGGTGCTTTTGGCTGGTTTGAAAAAGTAAGTATTTTACAAATGCGTACTCAATTTTTATGTCACGAATTAGACCTATTGAATATCCAATATTTCCGCGAACCTTTTATGAATATCGTAACCATTCATTCGGAATCCATTCCAGAAAAAATTGCTGAAAAGTATGATTTGGTACCTCAACAACACAATGAAAACAACAAATGGTATAAAATTGTGGTGATGGATCACGTAGAAATAGAACATTTAACTACTTTTATAGACGAATTAAAAGCGTCTGTAAATGGATAAAAAGGCATTAAGAAGTAAGTACAAAGTATTAAGACAATCGTTAACTGAAGAAGAAATCGAAGACAAAAGTTTGGCGATTGCGAACCAATTGTTGCGAATGGATGCTGAGCCTAGCGGCAGGCTGGTTTGGGACAAATTGTATTATCATTTGTTTTTAACGATTGAAGAGCAAAAAGAAATCAATACCGAATATATACTGCAAATTTTAGCGGGAAAAGATAAAGAAATCGTCATTTCGAAGTGCGACTTTGCCACTTTAGGAATGACGCCTTTTTTATTAACCGATAATACCAAAATCAAAAAAAACAGTTACAACGTACCAGAACCGGTTGATGGTTTAGAAGTTCCTGATGCAAAAATTGATGTGGTTTTTGTGCCTCTTTTAGCTTACGACAAGCACGGAAATCGTGTTGGTTACGGAAAAGGTTTTTACGATAACTTTCTAAGTAAATGCAAGCCTGAAACGATTAAAATTGGGTTGTCGTTCTTTCCTCCAGAAGATAAAATTGACGATGTTTCAGAAAATGATGTAAATTTGGATTTTTGTGTGACACCTGAGGGGATTATTTCTTTCTAAAACTCGTAATCAATTCAATTACTCCATAAATAATAATGTGAGTTACCACAAAAATCCCGCCATAAAATAAAACCGCTAAAGAATTTCCACCTTTAAAATTATCTTCATCTAAAAAAATGTAAAACATATATAAAAAATAGACCATAAAAATGGTCAAATTCACTTTATATATAGTTCTTTTAGTAAAAATTAAACCCAAAAGAAAATAAGCAAATACCGAAAAATACACAAAGTATAAAAGTGTAAATTCAGAATCTGTCGGAAACATTATTCTTGAGTTTGAATAGTTTCTTCCTCTTTATCCGTATGAGCAAAAGCTCTTTTGTTGAAAACGATTAAAATCCCAACACCAGTAGAAATTGCAACATCGGCTACATTGAAAATAGCGTTGAAGAAAGTAAAGTGTTTGCCGCCCCAAATTGGCAACCAAGAAGGTAAGTTTCCTTCCCACATTGGAAAATAGAACATATCTACCACTTCTCCATGGAACCAAGTACCGTAAGGTTGGTCAGCAAAAGCAGTTGCTACTTGATGGTAACTATCGTTAAAAATTACGCCGTAAAAAACTGAATCGATAATATTTCCTAATGCGCCTGTAAAAATCAAAGCAATAGCTACTATTAAGTAATTTGACGCATTTTTTCTTACTGAATCCCACAACCACCAAGCGATTCCACCTACGGCTACGATACGGAATAAAGTTAAGATTAGTTTTCCGTAATCTCCGGGGATTTCAGCACCCCAAGCCATGCCTTCGTTCTCTATAAAATGAATTTGAAACCATTCTAAACCCATTACTTTTATGGATTCTCCAATAAAAAAATGCGTTTTAATGTAGATTTTAGAAATCTGATCAATTAATAAAATAGCAAGGATTAAAATATAGGCTTTCTTTAACGACATGTTCATTTTTTTTGCAAAAGTAGTAGTTTTTATCAAATAAAAAACGCCCCAAACGGAGCGTTAGTAAAATTTTGTAAAAAGATTAACGTTGCAAGTTTTTCGCTTCGATACTCATAGTTGCATGAGGGACGATTTTTAATCTTTCTTTATTGATTAATTTGCCTGTAACTTTACACAAACCATAGGTTTTGTTTTCAATACGAATTAAGGCATTTTTTAAATCTCTAATAAACTTTTCTTGACGAATAGCTAGTTGTGAATTGGCTTCTTTACTCATTGTTTCACTGCCTTCTTCAAATGCTTTAAACGTTGGTGATGTATCATCAGTTCCGTTATTTAAATCATTCATATAGGCACTCTTAATAAGCTCTAAATCACCTTTAGCTTTTTCTAATTTCGCTTGAATTAATGCTTTGAATTCAGCCAAATCAGCGTCTGAAAATCTAATTTGCTCCTCTATCATAATTTCAATATTTTTATAGTTATACTTTAAATAAAAGCTTTTGGCTTTTATTTTGAAATTAATATACTTGTTTTTATATCATCAAACTCAATTTCCGTACCATTTTCAAGGGTATCCACAAAAATTAACGATTCGGTTAAGGTTTCTGACTTAATATACGATTCGTTTGCTAAAACAGCTTCTTCTACTTGCGTATTTTTTTCCATTTTAACAGTAATCTTATCTGTTACTTCAAAACCTGAGTCTTTTCTGATATTTTGAATTCTGTTAATCAATTCTCTCGCAATACCTTCTTTTCTTAATTCGTCGGAAATCGTAATATCTAATGCTACCGTAATTCCGTTTGAATTGGCTACTAACCAACCTTCAATATCTTGCGAAGAAATCTCAACATCTTCTAGTGATAAAGTTATACTTTTTCCTGAAATATCCATAACTAATTCACCTTGACGCTCTAATGTTGCAATTTCATCTTGTCCAAAACCTTGTATCTCTTTGGAAATCAATCCCATATACTTTCCAAAACGAGGTCCTAATGTTTTAAAATTAGGCTTAATTTGCTTCACTAAAACACCCGAAGCATCGTCTAATAATTCAATTTCTTTCACGTTTACCTCTGCCATAATTAAGTCAGAAACTGCCTCAATTTCAGCACGCTGATTCTCATCAAGTACTGGAATCATTACCTTTTGCAACGGTTGACGCACTTTAATCATTTCCTTCTTACGCAGCGATAAAACCAACGAAGAAACCGTTTGTGCTTTTAACATTTTGCTCTCTAACGACTTATCAACAAAGTTTTCAACCGAAACTGGAAACTGCGCCAAATGTACACTGTCATAATTTTCTGAGGATGTTGCTAACGTTAAATCTCTGTATAGTTTATCCATGAAAAACGGTGCAATTGGTGCTCCAAGTTTAGAAATTGTCAACAGACAAGTGTAAAGCGTTTGATAAGCCGCAATTTTATCTTGTGCATATTCACCTTTCCAAAATCTTCTTCTACACAAACGAACATACCAATTACTTAGGTTTTCCTGAACGAAATCAGAAATTGCTCTTGCTGCTTTTGTTGGTTCGTAATCTGCATAGGCTTCATCCACAACTTGAATTAAAGTATGTAATTCAGATAAAATCCAACGATCAATTTCCGGTCTTTCTTCTAATGGAACTTCCGCTTCATCATAAGTAAATCCATCAATATTAGCATATAACGAAAAGAACGAATACGTATTATATAACGTTCCAAAGAATTTTCTACGAACCTCAGCAACACCTTCGATATCAAATTTTAAGTTATCCCAAGGATTAGCATTCGAAATCATGTACCAACGTGTAGCATCTGGACCATATTCAGCCAAAGTAGTGAATGGATCCACGGCATTTCCTAAACGTTTCGACATTTTCTGTCCGTTTTTGTCTAAAACTAATCCATTTGAAACTACGTTTTTGTAGGCAATTTTATCGAAAACTAATGTTCCAATCGCATGTAATGTATAGAACCAACCACGTGTTTGATCTACTCCTTCCGCAATAAAATCAGCTTGGAAAGCTTTGTTTTCGTCGATTAATTCTTTGTTTTCGAATGGATAATGCCATTGTGCATAAGGCATCGCACCTGAATCGAACCAAACGTCAATTAAATCGGTTTCGCGTTTCATTGGTTTTCCAGATGGAGAAACTAAAACAATTCCGTCTACTACATTTTTATGTAAATCCACTAAATCGTAGTTGGCTTCGCTCATGTCGCCAATTTTGAATCCTTTGTACGGATTTTCTGTTTGGAAACCAGCCGCGATTGATTTTTCGATTTCGTTATACAATTCTTCAACTGAACCAACCAACATTTCTTCGGTTCCATCTTCACTTCTCCAAATTGGCAAAGGAATTCCCCAATATCTTGAACGTGATAAATTCCAATCGTTAGCATTTTTCAACCAATTCCCGAAACGACCTTCGCCTGTAGCTTTTGGTTTCCAGTTGATGGTTTCGTTCAAATCGAACATTCTATCTTTGATTTCGGTTACCTTAATGAACCAAGAATCTAATGGATAATATAAAATTGGTTTATCTGTTCTCCAACAATGTGGATAACTGTGTACGTATTTTTCGACTTTGAAAGCCTTATTTTCTTCTTTTAATTGAATAGCAATTTCTACATCAGCTGAACGTTCTGGTGCTTCACCATCGTTGTAATATTCGTTTTTAACGTATTTACCTGAAAAATCCCCTAAACCTTGGATAAATCTACCTTGTAAATCTACCAATGGCACTGGATTTCCGTTTTCATCTAAAACCAACATTGGTGGCACTTCTGGCGTTGCTTCTTTAGCAACTTTAGCGTCATCTGCTCCAAAAGTTGGAGCGGTGTGTACAATTCCAGTTCCATCTTCCGTTGTAACGAAATCTCCTGAAATTACTCTAAAAGCATTTTCTGGATTTTGATAAGGTAATGCTAATGGTAGTAATTGTTCATAACGAATTCCTACTAAATCAGAGCCTTTAAATTCAGATAAAACTCTATATGGAAATTTAGATTTTATCTCTTTATTGAAATTAATTGCTTCAATAACACCATCAATTTCTTTTTGAGACATTATGTCTTTTAAGACTTGAATGTTAACAGATTCAGCATCAATTTTTTTTGGTATACTTAAAAAATCGAACAAATCATTGCTTTCAAAACACTTTCCTCCAAATTGTTTTCCAACTAAATTTTTAGCTAAAATTACATTTACTGGTTCAAAAGTATATTGGTTATAAGTTTGAACTAAAACATAATCAATTTTTGGACCAACTGTCAATGCTGTATTTGATGGCAACGTCCAAGGAGTGGTCGTCCAAGCTAAGAAATGAATCGTTCCAAATCCTTGTAAAAAGCTTGGTAAGGTTTCGTCTTTTGCTTTGAATTGCGCTACAATCGTTGTATCCGTAACATCACGATATGAACCTGGCTGATTAACTTCATGCGAAGACAAACCCGTTCCTGCTTTTGGAGAATAGGGCTGAATTGTGTAGCCCTTGTATAGTAAATCCTTGTTGTAAATTTGTTTTAGCAACCACCAAACGGTTTCCATGTATTTGGATTTGTACGTCACATACGGATCTTCCATATCTACCCAATACCCCATTTTTTCAGTCAAGTCGTTCCATACGTCAGTGTAACGCATAACGGTTCTTTTACATGCTTCGTTGTATTCGGTAACTGAAATGGTTTTTCCGATGTCTTCTTTGGTGATGCCTAATTCTTTTTCGGTACCTAATTCTACTGGTAAACCGTGCGTATCCCAGCCTGCTTTTCGCTTAACTTGGTAGCCTTTTTGAGTTTTATAACGACAAAAAATATCTTTAATCGCACGCGCCATTACGTGGTGAATTCCAGGCAAACCATTTGCAGATGGTGGCCCTTCAAAAAACACGTAAGGTGTAGCTCCTTCTCGAGAAGTTACGGATTGTTCAAAGATGTTGTTTTTCTTCCAAAAATCAAGAACTTCTGATGCTACTGTTGGCAAGTCAAGTCCTTTGTATTCAGTAAATTTTGTACTCATTTTGTCGCTTTCTTAAATCAATTTGCGAAAGTAATGATTTAAAGGTAAAAGGCAAAAGGTAAAAGGCAAAAGTTAAGCGTTAGGAAAAAACTTCTTTTAAAACGTCTAACGATTTTGGTTTTTTGAAACCATCGAGATGTAAAGTGTAGAAATCTAGAAGGATTTTTAATAATATTTGGCGTTCAATTCCAGCAAATACTTTTTGGTCGGCATCAAATTTTAATTCTAATAGTTTTTTAAACAAATGCGTTTCGTGTTCGGTTAACGAATGTACACTTTGAAAAGGGGTGAAATAACCTTCTTTCGTGTCAAAAAAAGCGAACTCTTTTTCAGTTACATCGGGATAAAATCCTAAATATTTAGTAACTTCCATCATTAAAATGAGATGAAAATTAGCCATTTCATCGTGTGTGTCTAACCAAAGAAGCGCCGTTTCTAAAAAAGAGAATAAGTTTTGGTTTTTTTCTTCTTCTTTGATGGCGTGATGCAAAATTTCGGAAAGAAAAATTACGATAGTGCTTTTGACAACATCAGTGTTTATGGAATAATAGCTGTGAGCTAATCGGATTTCTTTAAAATGTTCGAGTGTGCCTTTATTCTTATGATTAGCTTCGATTTCAATCATGGTTAATGGCTGAAAGTACGCGATTTTTTGATTGGCTTTTTTGTTGGAATAGACGCTTTGGACAAAATAACTTTTTAAACCATCTGATTCGGTAAAGCATTTGACTATCAAGCTTTTTTCTTGAAACTTTATGGAAGAAAGAACGATGGCTTTAGTTTTGACGAGCATTATCTGACAATCATTACCTTTTTAACTGTAGAATCTAATCCGTCTTCAGAAGCTACAAAAATCATGTAAACTCCAGAAGCCACTTTGTATTTTCCAAATGCTGTGGTATCCCATTCAATTGTACCTCCAGAAGAAGTAGTTTCATATACTAAATTTCCTTCTATGTCGGTAATTTTTATATTTGCCTTATCGGTTAATCCGCTTATTTTGACCGTTCCTACAAAGTTAGGACGAACTGGATTTGGATACACATAAACATCTCCAAGACCATCACTTGGTTTGGTTGAAGTTCCTAAAAACGACACCATTCCTTTATCAGTTACAAAAAATACTTCTCCTGAAACTCCATCAATTTCAATATCTAAAATGTTATTACTTGGCAAGGGCGAATTACTTTTATCGAATCTATAAAGAGTTTGTTGTCCATTAGATGATACTAAAAACACTCCTCCATCGGCAATAGAAACCCATTTTCTATTAGCACCATCAACTGCAATATCTAAAATAGGTTGCTGATAAAATAATTCTTGTGCTAAATCTCCTTCTTGAATAATAATAGGAAAAACATCAAGTTCTGTTTCAGTAATAAAACGATCTATACTTGATAATACTCGTAAACCCGCCATAGTTCCAATCCATAATTGATTACGGTTGTCAATAGCCAAACAATTTACAACTGGAGCAGGAATATCAGCATTTTCTTGATTGATGACAATGAACTTATTGCTGTAATTTTCATTAAAAGCTACAACACCATCATTATAGGCGGCAATCCATTTGGTACTGTTTTTATCAATAGCCATAGAATTATATCTTCCCGTAGCTAAGTTTGCTGTTATTCCTGTTAAATCAAATGATTGCCATTGACCGTTAGCTCGCAACACTTTTATGCCTCTGTCAACAAGACCATTAGTAACCCATAAATTTCCTTCTTTATCAAAAGCAGGACTATTGATTCGAATATCAATATATGATGGATTTCCCGACAAAACTAATGACTCTAAACCATTTGGCCCTGTATTGGTGTTATTTAACAACTCTACCTCTTCCCCTTGAAATTTTAACATCCCTGAAAAATAAGAAGTAACAAAAACTTCATTTGGTCTTGATGGATTTATAGCAATATCCGAAAGTGATTTGGCTCCTAATAAATCTTGATACGGCAATACTTGCCAACTATTATCAGTAGTATAAGTACTTATGCCTAACTCGTCTAGAGGATACGGATTAAATTGTTGTGAATAATCGCCATGCACCATCCAAAGTTTATTTTTACCTTTTTTTACTCTAAAAGCATAATTTTGAAGGGGTCCATTTGGAGACATGGCAGTAAAAACGGCTGGGTTTGTTAAAGTGGTAGAAAACAAGCCATTCTTTTCAGTTCCAATATATATAAACTCATCCACAACGGTAGCAGCTGTAAACTTTACATTTAAATCTGGGATTTGAGTTATATGAGCCATAATGTTAAAGGATTGTCCTAAAACATAAATGTTGTTTTGCGTGGTAATAATAAGTTCATTACCATTCGTTTTTAGTTTTAACCCTATTTGATTGTGATTCAAAATTTCCTGAAACGAAGCTCCATTATAGCTGTAGGTCCTTGCATTAGTATTGGTAGCAACCAATTGATTATTAAATGTTACAATTCCAGACCAAAAGTTTGTATCAAAAGTTTGCCATTGGCTAAAATCGAACAAATTTGGGTTATTTATATTAGCTTTTCTTATGCCAAAACTTCTTGTAACAGCATAGATTTCATTATTTAAGACCGTAGTTTGTAATACTTCCGTTTCTTCTCCTGCGGTTCCAATAAAATAAGTGGTTATAAATTCTGACGTTGCTACATCAATAACAGAAATACCATAATCCGTTGCTACATATAATCGACCATTGAACTCATAAAAATCATTGATCTTCTTTTTGTTTGGCGGCACAGGAACTTCTTCAATTACATCCACTTTAGTGGTTACTGAGCCATCAGGATTTTGTATCAGAATTAATCCATTTTTATTTCCAACAAACGTTTTATTAAAACTCTCTGAATGATGAATTGTAGAAATAACATCAGGTTTTAATCCAGTAATTGAATTGTAAATATTCAAGTTAGAAGACGCAATAACTTGTGAAAAAAGTGCATTTTGAGTTGAAGCAAATACTGCATTTGATGCTGATTCAACGTCAACAATTTCATTATATGAAAAATAACCTTTCCACATCTGATTACTCTGTTGCCCTATAGAGAATTGAGTAACAAATAATATATATATGAGTGTTTTTATCTTCATTACGAGAATTTAATACAAATATACTACAAACGCATTAATTTTAGTTTTTGATATAATCAGATAATAAAAAAGCTCTTTTAGTAAACCAAAAGAGCTTTTAAATTATAAAAAATGCTTTTTACACAACTCCTTGTGCTAACATCGCATCTGCAACTTTAACAAAACCAGCAATATTGGCTCCTTTAACATAGTTAACATAACCATCTTCTTCAGTTCCGTATTTTTTACATTGACTGTGAATTCCAGTCATAATGTCTTTTAATCGAGCATCTACTTCTTCACTCGTCCAATTTAAACGAATAGAGTTTTGTGTCATTTCTAAACCAGATGCTGCAACACCTCCAGCATTAGCTGCTTTTCCAGGGGCGAATAATACTTTTGCATCTAAAAATTGTTTAATAGCGTCTAAAGTACATGGCATGTTAGCTGCTTCTGTAACACATAAAACACCATTTGCAATTAATTTCATTGCATCTGCTTCAGTTAATTCATTTTGAGTCGCACATGGTATTGCGATATCTACCTTAGCTTCCCATGGACTTTTTCCTTTATGGAAAACAGCACTTGGGAATTTATCTGCATAACTTTCCGCTCTGTTATTTCCGCTTGCTCTCATTTCTAACATGAAATCGATTTTTTCACCAGAAATTCCATCCGCATCATAAATATATCCATCAGGACCAGAAATTGTAACTAATTTTCCGCCTAATTCATTCACTTTTAAAGCTACACCCCAAGCTACATTTCCAAAACCAGAAATAGCTACCGTTTTACCTTCAATAGTTTGTCCAACTGTTTTTAACATTTGTTGTGTAAAATAAACAACTCCGTAACCTGTAGCTTCTGGACGAATCAACGAACCCCCGTAAGCCAATCCTTTACCTGTTAAAACACCTGTAAATTCGTTTCTAATTCTTTTATATTGACCAAACATGTAACCAATTTCTCTAGCACCAACGCCAATATCTCCAGCAGGAACGTCTAAATCTGGACCAATATGACGACATAATTCTGTCATAAATGATTGGCAAAAACGCATAACTTCAGCGTCTGATTTTCCCTGTGGATCAAAATCAGAACCTCCTTTACCACCTCCCATTGGAAGCGTTGTTAAACTATTTTTAAATACTTGTTCAAAAGCTAAAAACTTAAGCACCGATAAATTTACCGTTTGGTGGAAGCGAATACCTCCTTTATAAGGTCCAATTGCAGAATTCATTTGAATACGAAATCCTCTATTAACTTGAATTTCGCCTTGATCATCTACCCAAGGCACTCTAAAAATAACTGAACGCTCTGGCTCAGCCATTCTTAACAATACATTTTTTCCATCATACTTTTTTTCATTGGCAATAAAAGGCATTACGGTTTCAGCAAATTCTCTTACTGCTTGTAAAAATTCAGGCTCATTTGGATTTTTGGCTTCAATTAGAGCCATAAAATCATTGATTTTTTGTTCCATTATTCTATAAAACTTGTAAATAAACTAATTCAATAAATATGTTATTTTTCTTAAATTATAATTTTCTAAAATTTAAGTCGACAAATATACATTATAAAAGTTACTTGTTATATTTTTAATAAAAAATTATAATTTTTGTTATAAAAAAATTAAAAGGCTTTAATAAAAGTGCCTTTTGTTTTTATATATTTGTCCTATAATGGAAAATTTTTAGTAATGACTAAAAAAAATAAATATCTCTTGATATTGCTTTTTGGAGTAAACTTGTCCGTGAATGCACAATTTGGTTTCTCTCACGAAGTTGGAGCATTTATTGGTGAAGTTGCTTTGCAATCTGATTTTGGAGTAAGGCATGATTTTGAAACAAATGCAGGCAATACAGGAATAGGAATTGGATTAGTACACTACATGAATTTTGCTTATCGAGCAAAATGTAACTGTTATGCCCCAAAAACCTATTTTAACGACCATTTCAAAGTTCGTTCTGAATTATCTTACAATAGTACAAAATTGAAACATTTTGGAAAATGGGTAAACAAAAATTCTTCTACTGCTGCTCAATTAAGAGCTATGAAAGGTGAAGCTAAAGTAACTGATATTGGAATGCAATTAGAATATTTTCCTTTTAGTATTAGAGAATTTACGGCAAGTAAAGGTCGCTGGGCTCCTTTTATTGCTTTAGGAGCTCATTATTCTTTTTTCCAAAACGGAACATATTCAGAGCTTGGTCCTATGGACACTCCTATATCAACTCCTGTAAAATATTATGGAGCATGGTCAAAAGAAGGAGGAAGTACTTGGTCGGTAGTATCGAGTATTGGAACACGATATAAATTAACAGAATTATCGGATTTATTTGCAGAAGTAAGATGGCAATACTATTATTCTGACTGGGTTGATGGTTTAAACCCTGATCCAAAAATTTATACCGAAAACAAAGCTAATGACTGGAACTTATGGTTTCATGTAGGCTATATTTATTATTTAAATTAATAGTATATTGCAACATAAAAAAATCCCAATTCTCACGAATCGGGATTTTTATTTATAACTATTTCCATTACTTGAAAGCTTGTTCCAAATCGGCTAACAAATCTTCGATATCTTCAACTCCAACACTCAAACGAACTAAATCATCTGAAATGCCAACTTCTTTTCTTTTGTCTTCAGGAATTGAAGCATGTGTCATCAAAGCTGGATGATTTGCTAACGATTCTACGCCACCTAATGATTCTGCTAAAGTGAATACTTTTAAATTTTCTAAGAATTTAATCGCATCTTCTTTTTTACCAGATTTAAAAGTAAACGTTACCATTCCTCCAAAACCACTCATTTGCTTTTTAGCAATTTCATGAAATGGATGCGATGTTAATCCAGGATAAAAAACTCTTTCTACTAAAGGATGATTATCTAAATATGCAGCTACTTTTTCTCCATTTTCACAATGACGTTGTACACGTAAATGCAATGTTTTGATTCCTCTTAAAACCAAGAAAGAATCCATTGGTCCTAAGGTAGCTCCTGTTGCGAATTGTTTAAAATGTAATTCTTCGCCTAACGCTTTATCTTTAATAATTAAAGCTCCCGCAATTACATCTGAGTGACCTCCTAAATATTTTGTCGCCGAATGCATTACAATATCAGCACCTAAATCCAATGGTTTTTGTAAATAGGGAGTTGCGAAAGTATTATCAACTGCAAACAGAATATTATGCTTTTTAGTGATTTGAGCAATCGCAGCAATATCTGCTAATTTCATTAATGGATTTGTTGGTGTTTCTACCCAAACCAATTTTGTGTTTTCATTGATTAATGATTGGAATTTCTCCAAATCATTCATATCCACAAAATGAAATTTGATACCGCTGTCTTTGTATAATCTTGTAAATAATCTGTATGTTCCACCGTATAAATCGTCCATTGCAATGATTTCGTCACCTGCTTTGAACATACGTAACAAACAATCGGTTGCTGCTAAACCAGAAGAAAAAGCCAAACCTCTTGCTCCGTTTTCGATACTTGCTAAAGCATCTTCTAAAGCGGTTCTTGTTGGGTTTGCTGCTCTACTGTATTCGTAATCGCCGACTGGTTTTCCAGGACTTGATTGCACATAAGTCGATGTTTGAAATACCGGTGGCATTACCGCTCCCGTTACTTTTTCATGATGTTGTCCACCATGTATCGTTTTGGTATTAAATTTCATTTGTATTAATTTTTTACAAAGGTAATAAGATTAAAGGAATTTTTTGATTTGCAACATAATTCCCAAATGAATTCCTTCATGATAATTGTTAAACTCCATCGCTTCTTTCCAAGTTCCTAAATGAAATCCTGTTTTCGTTTGATACGGATTAAATTCTTTGAAAACGCCTGATTCAAAATCGGATTTGGTTTTTTCTACCATTTCTGAAAGCAATTTTTTAATTTCATCTACTTCAGCTTGCGTAGTTTTTCCATCTGGACGCGAACCATTTTGGTATTTCTCAAAAAGGGAATCCGAAATATGCATTGGCAATCCTGATAACGCGTATACCAATTTTTGCTGTGAAACAATAGCATGTGCAATGTTCCAAATCAAATTGTTACTCATGCCTGCCGGAATGGTATTGAGTTGTTCTAACGAATAGTTGTCTAAAAAATTTTGATACAATCCTCGGCTGGTTTGCCAAATTCTAAAAGTTGCTTCCATTATTTATTTTTTTATAAAATTACTGATTTTTAGAATTCAAAAGACTGTATTTTTGTGGCTGAAATTGAAAAACATCAAAATGAATAAAATATATTACTTGGCTTCGTGCGATACGTGCCGAAAAATCATCAAATCGTTACCTAATTCTGATAAATTGACCTTTATTGACATTCGTCAAAATCCAATTTCAGAAAGCGATTTGGAAGAAATGTACCAACTTTCGGGAAGTTACGAAGCGCTTTTTAGCAAAAAAGCGCAATTGTATAAATCGTTAGGTTTAAAAGATAAAAATCTAACTGAAGCCGATTTTAAAAAATATCTTTTAGAACATTACACGTTTTTGAGTCGTCCTGTTATTCTTTTTAATAATGAAATTTTTATCGGGAACACGCAACCCAATGTCCTTAAATTAACGAAAGCTCTTCAAAGTGTCTAAAAGAAGTTGGGCTTTATTTGCCGCTACCTTAGTTTCCATCATTTACGGCGTAACCTTTACGATTGCTAAAGATGTTATGCCTAAATACGTTGATGCTTTCGGATTTATTGTCATGCGTGTTGGTGGTTCGGTGATTTTATTTTGGTTGATATCCTTTTTCGGACCCAAAGAAAAAATCGCCAAAGAAGATTTTCCTCGCATTGTTGCTGCTGCGTTTTTCGGAGTAGCTTTCAATATGCTAACTTTTTTCAAAGGATTGAGTTATACTTCGCCTATTATGGGAGCCGTATTAATGGTAACCACACCTATGATTGTACTCGTTTTATCAGCATTCATCATGAAAGAACGGATGGAAAATCGAAAAATTTTAGGAATCATTCTAGGCTTAGCTGTTACCGTAACTTTAATTTTGTACGGAAAATCATTAGTCAATGCCAGGAATGCGAGTTTAGGCAATTTATTGGTTTTTGTTAACGCTGTTTCCTATGCATTTTACCTCATCATCGTAAAGAAATTAATGGATAAATACAATGCTTTTACCTTCGTAAAATGGATTTATACTTTTGGCTTTTTGATGGTATTACCTTTTGGTTGGGGCGAATTTCATGCGATAGATTTTGCTAATTTACCAATCGATATTATCTGGAAAATTGGTTTTGTTGTGATATTTTCAACGTTCTTAACGTATTTGCTAAATTTAATTTCAATGCGAGAACTAAAACCCACAACCGTAGCGGTTTTTATCTATTTACAACCTCTTTTTGCTACCATTTTCGCAGTAAGTTTAGGAAAAGACGATTTGAGTTTGGTAAAATTAATTTCGGCGGTGTTGATATTTATTGGGGTTTATTTAGTAACCCAGAAAAAGTAGGCAGTCTCAGTTGACAGTCTCAGTATAGGACTGAAAACTGAGACTGTGACTGAAAACTTTTTCATATCTTTGAAGACATTTTTATAACAATATGATACAATCCATGACGGGTTTTGGGAAAGCTTCTTTGCAATTACCAACCAAAAAAATTACAGTAGAAATCAAATCGCTAAACAGTAAAGGTTTAGACTTAAATACACGTATGCCTTCTGTTTTTCGTGAAATGGAATTGGGTATACGCAATCAAATTTCGCAACGTTTAGAGCGTGGAAAAGTTGATTTTTCACTTTATGTGGAAGTTACTGGCGAAGAAACGACTTCAAAAATCAATGTGCCAATTATAAAAGGGTACATCAACCAGATGAAAGCCGTGATTCCAAATGCAGATGAAACGGAATTAATGAAAATGGCTGTTCGCATGCCCGATGCTTTAAAAACAGAGCGCGACGAAATTGATGAAAACGAATGGAAACAAATCCAAACTGTAATTAATGAAGCGTTAGAAAACATCGCTAATTTTAGAAAAGACGAAGGTGCTTCTTTGGAAAAAGAATTCCAATTGCGCATTTCAAACATCAATAACTTAATGAACGAAGCGGTTTCTTACGATGCTGAACGCGTTGAAACCGTAAAAACTCGTTTAAGAACTGCTTTAGACGAATTAAAAGTGAATGTTGATGAAAATCGTTTCGAACAAGAATTAATTTTTTATTTAGAAAAATACGACATTACCGAAGAAAAAGTGCGTTTGGGCAACCATTTGAACTATTTCTTAGAAACCTTAAACGGAACAGAAGCAAACGGAAGAAAATTAGGTTTCATCACGCAAGAAATGGGAAGAGAAATCAATACCATGGGATCCAAATCCAACCATACCGAAATGCAAAAATTGGTGGTAATGATGAAAGATGAATTGGAAAAGATTAAAGAGCAAGTATTAAACGTTTTATAGTTTAAGCCCCACAGATTAGAAGAATTTTCACGGATTAAAATCGTTATAATCCTATAATCCGTGGCAAAAATAACAACACAATGACTAAAGGAAAATTATTAGTATTCTCTGCACCATCAGGTTCAGGAAAAACCACTATAGTAAGACATTTATTAGCACAACCCGATTTGAATTTAGAATTTTCAATTTCGTGTACAACGCGCCAACCACGTGGCGAAGAAGTACATGGAAAAGATTATTATTTTATCTCTTGGGACGAATTCAAAAAGCATATTAAAGCAGAAGATTTTGTGGAATGGGAAGAAGTATATACCGATAATTTCTACGGCACTTTAAAAGCCGAAGTAGAACGTATCTGGTCGTTAGGAAAACACGTAATTTTTGATATTGACGTTGCGGGTGGTTTACGTATAAAAAGCAAATTTCCAAACGAAACATTAGCTGTTTTTGTAAAACCACCAAGCGTTGACGAATTAAAACGTCGTCTAAAACAACGTTCTACAGAAAGCGAAGACAAAATTAACATGCGTATCGCAAAAGCATCAGTAGAATTAGCAACCGCTCCACAATTTGACACCATCATCAAAAATTATGATTTAGATGTGGCCAAAGAAGATGCGTATCAATTGGTAAAAGATTTTATTAATAAATAAACCGTAGAGTAGAGACGCGATTAATCGCGTCTTTACAACAAATAATTATGAAAATCGGATTGTATTTCGGAACGTTTAATCCCATTCATATTGGGCATTTAATTATTGCCAATCACATGGCAGAGCATTCTGATTTGGATCAAATTTGGATGGTCGTTACGCCACATAATCCGCACAAGCAGAAAAGTACTTTGTTAGATGATTACCATCGTTTACACATGGTGCATTTAGCAACGGAAGATTACCCAAAAATCCAACCTTCGGATATTGAATTCAAATTACCGCAGCCGAATTATACCGTTAATACCTTAGCGCATTTACAAGAAAAATTTCCAAAACACGAATTTTCCTTAATCATGGGTGAAGACAATTTGAACTCACTCCACAAGTGGAAAAACTACGAAGTCATTTTGCAAAACCACGATATTTTTGTGTATCCAAGATTCAATTCTGGTGAAATCGACGAGCAATTTGTCAATCATTCAAAAATTCATCGTGTAGGCGCCCCTGTAATTGAATTATCCTCCACCTTCATTCGCGAAAGCATTAAAAAAGGTAAAAATGTAGTTCCGATGTTACCGAATAAAGTATGGGAATATGTAGAACATAATAATTTTTATAAAAAATGAAATTTGACGAAATAATTGAAATAGGGATTGATGATTTGGAAAGATTGTATATCAAACCCAAAAAAGAAAAATTCACTTTAATCTATAGAACTGCCACAGAAGTTCATTGGGATAATGAAAAACAGTTTTTATATTCGCCAAAACCAAAAGATTGGACATATTTAGATTGGTATAAACACATTGTAAAAGTTGCAAGAAAAGAATGCAATTGTGAATTATTAATAAACGAATATACAATTTTTAGTAATATTAGCAATCAATTAAAAATCGCAATTAAGGAGTTATAACTTAACATTCCTTTACCATTCGTTCCCAATCTCATTGCGTAACTTTGCGGGGATGCTGAACTAAATCCAGCAAGACAATTATTATGCTAAACTTCGAATTATACAATCCTGTAAACTATGTCTTTGGAAAAGGACAAATTAAAAAACTAACTGATTTAGTTCCGACAAATACTAAAATTCTTATCGCTTATGGCTGTGGAAGTATCTTTAAAAATGGCGTTTATGATCAAGTAAAAGCGGCTTTACCCAACCATGATATTGTAGAATTTGGCGGAATTGAACCGAATCCTCGTTTTGAAACCTTGATGAAAGCCGTTGAAATTATTCGTGCTGAAAAAATCGGTTTCATCTTAACTGTTGGTGGTGGAAGCGTGATTGATGGTGTGAAATTTATTTCTGCAGCCGTTAATTTTGAAGGCGATGCAGCGGATATTTTGAAAAAACGTATTTTATTCAAAGATGTTTCCAAAGTAATTCCTTTTGGAACCGTTTTAACCTTGCCGGCAACAGGTTCGGAAATGAATTCAGGCGCTGTAGTTACAATTGAAGCTACACAAGAAAAACTAACCTTAGGCGGAAGTGCTTTATTCCCAGTATTCTCAATTGTAGATCCAACAGTAATTACTTCGTTACCAAAAAGACAATTGCAAAACGGAGTTGTGGATGCGTTCACACACGTGATGGAGCAATATCTAACTTACACACACGATGCTTTATTACAAGACCGAATTTCAGAAAGTATTTTACAAACGTTAATTGAAATTGGTCCCGATGTAGTTGAAAATCCGAGCGATTATAAATTAGCTTCTAACTTTGTTTGGAGTGCTACCATGGCATTGAATGGATTGATTCAAAAAGGTGTTCCTTCGGATTGGGCAACACACATGATTGGTCATGAATTAACGGCTTTATACGAAATTGATCATGCGAGAACATTGGCAATCATTGGACCAAACTTATACCGCGTAATGTTCGACACGAAAAAAGACAAATTAGCACAATACGGCCAACGTGTTTGGAACATCCAAGGCAATTCAACCGAAGAAATTGCAGAAAAAGCAATCGAAAAAACAGTTGAATTCTTCCACAAAATGGGAATGAAAACCAAATTATCGGAAAACGCAGAAAATTACGAAAATACCGCTGATTTCATTGCCAATCGATTTGAAGAAAGAGGTTGGAAAGTGTTGGGCGAAAAGCAAAATATCACCATCGAAAAGGTAAAAGCAATCGTAGAAATGAGTTATTAAAATCGCTTCACGCAAACGTTTTTTGTAAATCCTTTTAAAATGATTATTTTTGATTTTCTAAATCGAAACACATAATGGAAAAAAAGCCAAAATTTGCAGTCATTGGAGGAGGAAGTTGGGCTACTGCAATTGCTAAAATGCTTTGTGAAAATCAAGACGAAATTGCTTGGTACATGCGAAGCACGTATGCTATTGAACATTTAAAACATCAAAAACACAACCCAAATTACTTGAGTTCGGTTGCGTTTGATACTAATAAATTAAAACTTACAAACGACATAAACGAAGCAGTTGCTTACGCTGATTATGTGATTTTTGTGGTTCCTTCTGCTTTTTTAAGCAAAGAATTAGAAAGTTTAACCGAAAGCTTAGAAGGAAAAATCATTTTCTCTGCGATTAAAGGAATTGTTCCAGAATCGAGTTTAATTGTTGGTGAACATTTTCATACCAAATACGATATTCCTTTTGAAAATATTGGGGTTATTACAGGTCCTTGTCACGCAGAAGAAGTGGCTATGGAACGTTTATCGTACTTAACTATTGCTTGTAGCGATCGAAAAAAAGCCAAATATGTAGCTAAAAATCTGAGCTCACACTACATCAAAGCAAAAACTACAGATGATATCATTGGAACAGAATATGCTGCCGTTTTAAAGAACATTTATGCTATTGCAGCGGGAATGGCACATGGTTTAGGCTATGGTGATAACTTTCAAGCCGTTTTAATGAGTAATGGGATTCGCGAAATGAAAAAATTCATTCGTAAAGTACACAAAATGAAACGAAACATTAATAATTCGGCTTATTTGGGCGATTTATTGGTGACAGGATATTCGGTTTTTTCAAGAAATAGAATGTTTGGAAACATGATTGGGAAAGGCTACACTGTGAAATCAGCACAAATGGAAATGAGTATGGTTGCCGAAGGATATTACGCCGTAAAAAGTGCTTATAAATTAAACCAAGAATATGGTGCAGACACGCCAATTATTGATGCCGTTTATAAAATTTTATACGAAAATAAAGACGCAAAAGCTGTTTTCAAAGAATTAACAGACAAATTAAATTAATACATGCTATCATTAAAAACAGGTTCAATCGATCATTTAATTGATCATCCTGGTATTATTACGGCTTTCACAATTACCATCATTGCTATGTTGGTATTAGATTTAGGAGTTTTAAACAAAAAAGGACATGTAGTTTCCAATAGAGAAGCGGCGATTTGGTCGGTAATTTGGATTTCACTTTCAATGGGATTTAGTGGAATCATCTACCACTACATGGGTGCCGAAAAATTCATGCAATTTCAAGGCGCGTATTGGATTGAAAAAGCGCTTTCGGTTGATAATTTATTCGTTTTCATCTTAGTTTTTGGCTATTTCAATGTGGCAAAAGAAGCTCAACATAAAGTCTTATTTTGGGGTGTAATTGGTGCTTTGGTTTTTAGAGCCATCTTTATTTTTACTGGAGTTTGGTTGCTGAATTACACGTATTTACCCGAAATGGAATTGTTTGGTCAAGCAGTAAAAATCAATTATTTGCTAACCATTTTCGGAATTATTCTAATTGTTGCGGGAATAAAATCGGGCTTTAGTAATGAAGAAGATGATGGAAGTAAAGATTTTAGTAAAAGTGCTGGTTCAAAATTTGTACATAAGTTTTTTAAAGTAAGTCCAAATTTTGATGGTGATAAATTTTTCACTGTTCAAAACGGAATCAGAATGGCAACCCCTTTATTTGTGGTGGTTACTATTGTTGAATTTACCGATTTATTGTTTGCAGTAGACAGTATTCCAGCCATTTTTGCAATAGCACCAGATGACCCATTTATTTTATATACGTCTAACATTTTTGCTATTTTAGGATTGCGTTCGTTGTATTTCTTGTTGGCGAACTTTATGTACATGTTCAGTAAATTAAAATACGGGTTGGCGCTTATCTTAGCTTTTATCGGAGTAAAAATGATTGTAGCGCCGTTTTACCACATCGAAACCTCTTATTCTTTAATGGTTGTTGGAAGTGTGTTAATCTTGTCTGTAATCGCTTCTTTGTTGTTTCCTGATAAAGATTAATTTGTGATTTCATGAAGAAACTATTCCTGCTGGTTGTTTTGTTTTTAACTAATATATGTTTTAGTCAATCTGAAAAAGGTTCAAAGCAATTTTGGGAAAAACTAAAAATGCATTGCGGTAAATCTTTCGAAGGACAAATTACAGCAGGAGCTTCGGCTAATGACCCTTTTTCAGGTAAAAAACTAGTAATGCATGTGAAAAGCTGTGAAGAAAATCGCATAAGAATTCCGTTTTTTGTTGGAGATGATAAATCTAGAACTTGGGTTTTAACATTTGAAAATGAAATCATAACACTCAAACACGATCACCGCCATGAAGATGGAACTCCTGATAAAGTAACACAATATGGTGGAAGCTCAACTAATACAGGATTACCAAATATTCAATTTTTTCCAGCCGATCAAGAAACATGCGATTTAATTTCTTATGCTTCAACTAATGTTTGGTGGATTACTATAGACGAAAAAGTGTTCACTTATAATTTGAAACGCATTGGCTCTGAACGAGTTTTTTCGGTAAGTTTTGATTTGTCTAAACCCATTGAAACTCCGTCAGCGCCTTGGGGTTGGAAAGAATAATTATTATTTAACCAAAATCTCATCCACAAAAATAAACGCATCGCCACCAGCACCTTGATGCCATTCTGGTAATTTACCGAAGTTTTTGGCGATAACTTTTACGTAACGTGCTTTTTTGTCTTTGGTTTCGTTTGAAGTGAAATTTAGAATCGTATTTTCTTCTAATTTTGGATCTAACGTATTGTTTACTAAACCGAAATACGTGAAATTCACATTATCTTCCGAAATATAATAGTCCACTTTCGTTGGCATTAAAATCCATGAACGTTGGTCTTGTAAAAAGCGTGCTGAAATTTCATTGATGTTTTTCACTTCTTTTAAATCAACAACTGCTTCAAAATCCTGACTTTGGTAGCCTTGCCAATCGCCTTTTCTCCAGTTCTCCGTTCCTAAAATACCATCTAACAACCCTTCTGGTCCACCTGCATGATATTGCGGATTGTAAACCGATTTAATATTGATGCTGTAATTGTTTGGTTTTTTGAAGAAGGTTGCGGAAATGGTGTTGCTTTGTCCTTCATTTGTTTTTACATACGCTTCAATAGTTGAAGTTTCTTGTATTTCGAAAGGTTTTGTGTAAGGAACAAATAGTTTCTTTGCCAAATGATCATCTTTATCATTAATCATGAAATAAATCACATCATTTGAATTTTGATATTTCAATTCAATCTTCAAATTGTCTTTAAACGATTTACTTTCCGCTTGAATTACTGGAACTGGAATAATTAATTGATGCGCTGGTTTGTCAACGTTTTCTATTCCGAATTGTGGCAAAATACCTCTAGCATTAGGTAAGTGAAGATAGTTTGGTTTATTATCATCAATACTAACTTTTGCATCTAAAAAAGGTTCATTAATATCCCATGTGGGCTGTCCCGGCGTAACCGCATAAATCCCCATCGCACTCAACACGTACCAAGCACTCATTTGCCCGCAATCTTCGTTTCCAATTAAACCATCTGGTGTATTGGTGTAAAAATTCTCTAAAATATACTTGACTTTTTCATACGTTTTTTCTGGTTTTCCTAAATAATTATACAAATATGCAATGTGATGACTGGGTTCGTTTCCGTGAGCATATTGTCCGATTAAACCCGTAACATCGACTTGTTCTCTTCCAGTAGTTTTGCTTTCGCTGTTGAACATTTCGTCTAACTTGGCTTCAAATTTTTCAGGTCCGCCGTAGGCTTGAATCATGCCTTCAATATCTTGTGGCACGAAAAACGAGTATTGCCACGAATTACCTTCGGTAAAATTATTGTTGACTTCTCTTGGATCAAAAGGTTTGTCCCAACCTCCGTTTTTCTTCGGACGCATGAAACCGGTTTCCCAATCGAAAATGTTTTTCCAGTTTTGAGAACGTTTCATGAAATATTGATACTCTTCTTGCTTGTTTAAAAGTTGCGCCATTTGGGCAATACACCAATCATCATAAGCGTATTCCAAAGTTTTAGAAACGCTTTCGTGTTCGTCATCAATCGAAATAAATCCGTTTTTCTTATAAGCATCCAAACCTAAAACATCACGCATCGCAGAAGCTTTACTCGCTTCAAAAGCCTTTTCGTAATCGAAACCTTTTATTCCTTTTGCCATCGCATCGGCAATTACGGAAACCGAATGATAACCAATCATACAATCGGTTTCATTGGATGCCAATTCCCAAACAGGCAATCTGCCACCTTGTTCGTATTGTTTAATGAAGGTATTGATGTAATCGGCAGTTCGCTTTTTATCGATTAAGGTGTATAATGGATGCGCACCTCTAAAGGTATCCCAAAGTGAAAAAACCGTATAATAATCAAAGCCTTCTGCTTGATGAATTTGGTTGTCTCTACCGCGGTATTTTCCGTCTAAATCTTGTGCAATGTTTGGTTGCATCATCGTGTGATACAAAGCCGTGTAGAAAATCGTTAACTTGTCTTTATCATTAGAAGTGACTTCAATTTTTGATAATTCTTTGTTCCAAGCCGCAATAGCATCTTTATGAACTTTATCGAAATCCCAATGTTTGATTTCGGAACTGTTTAATTTAGCTCCTTCATAACTTGTTGGTGAAAGCGACACTTTTACGAGAATTTTTTCGCCTTTTTTTACGTTCCCTTTTTTAGGATGTATAATAAATCCATTTTGCATTGAGTTATTATAATATTCAAAAAACATTGGTTGATTAAATTCTATCCTAGCCCAAATTTGTTGGTTTCTTGCCCAAGCTTCACTTTGACGATAAATTTCAATAGTTTTATCATTTATTATTTTATAATCTTTCCCTATTAATTTATCCCTATGATTCAAATCTAACATTATATGTGGTCGACATTCATCATTAAAAGTATATTCATGAAAACCAACACGTGTTGAAGTGGTTAACCTAACATCAATATTATATTTATCTAAATGTACTGAATAAAATCCTGCAGAAGCTTTTTCATTTTTATGTTGGAATTTTGAAGAATACAATTTTGAATCTAGAGTATTAATTCCAACCGTTGGCATCAACATGATATCGCCATAATCCGAAACACCGGTTCCATTCAAATGCGTGTGCGAAAATCCGTAAATTACATTATCAGAATAATGATATCCACCACAGCCATCCCAACTGCCATCAATACGTGTGTCAGGAGACAATTGCACCATTCCGTAAGGCACAGTAGCGCCAGGAAATGTATGTCCGTGACCACCAGTTCCAATAAATGGATTGACGTGTTTGGCGAAATCTTGTGCTTGGGAAATAGTAGTCGTTAAAAAGGCTAAAGCAATAAGAAATGGTTTCATGTTGTTGGGATGAAAAATTTCTTAAAGGTAAAAATATTTTCTAATTGTTGTAAGGGTAAAGCTATTTTTGAGTTTTACCACATAGAAACATAGGTTTTTCTTGTTTTGCTTTTAGGCATTACACTTTTTTGAGGTAACAATAGAATTGTGTTGATTTTAAACATATAAGTCAAATAAGAAAGCATGAAAAGTCTTTGTTTATATGAGTTCATATAAGTTTTCCTATGTTGACTATGTAAAATGAAATACCTTAAATTTATAAAGTTAATCTATGTTTCTATGTGGTGTAAACAAAAAACCACAAAGACATTTCTGAATTCGTGGTTTAGTTATTTTGAAACCTCGCAGGGAAAATGTTAATTCGCGAAAACGCCTCTTTTGTTGATAATTGGTAAATCAGCAGTAGCTTTATCATTGATGGAATTGGTTCTGAAAACGAAGGTTTTATCGAATAATTGACCGTTTGAAAAATACGACAACATGAATTCGTTATTCAATTGTAAAACGTTGTTTTCTAACAATTCAACTTTAACGGCGGTTCTTGGTTCTACTTTGGCAAACGCATGACGAAAAGTTCCCGTTTTGCGTTCTTCACCATTGATTAAACCATAAGCGCTTGAAACTACCATAGCCATTTCTAGCAAATCATCGGTATCGTTTATTAAATAAGCGTACCAAGAATTCTCCATGAAATCGTCGTTCCATTCTTGAAAAGCTACAATGTGAACGTTTGCTACTTTTGGGATGATAATGTCTCTTTTCATATTTTGAAGAATCCTGACAGGTTTTTGAAGCCTGTCAGGATTTAAATGTTATATACTTGATTTGAATTGCTCTAAGAAACGAACGTCGTTTTCATAAAACATACGGATATCACCAATTTGGTACAACAACATGGCAATACGCTCTACTCCCATTCCGAAAGCAAAACCAGTGTGTTCGTCTGGATTGATGCCGCAGTTTTTCAATACGTTAGGGTCAACCATGCCGCAACCACCAATTTCTAACCAACCGGTTCCTTTGGTAATTCTGTAATCGGTTTCGGTTTTTAATCCCCAATAAATATCGATTTCAGCACTTGGTTCTGTAAATGGGAAATACGATGGACGTAATCTGATTTTCGATTTTCCGAACATTTCTTTCGTAAAATACAACAAAGTCTGTTTTAAATCGGCAAACGAAACGTCTTTGTCAATATACAAACCTTCCACTTGATGGAAAATACAGTGCGAACGCGAGGAAACAGCCTCGTTACGGAACACTCTTCCTGGAGAAATCGTACGGATTGGCGGTTTATTGTTTTCCATATAACGCACTTGCACTGATGAAGTGTGTGTACGCAATAAAACATCAGGATTGGTTTGAATGAAAAACGTATCCTGCATATCTCTTGCCGGATGGTATTCTGGTAAATTTAATGCGGTAAAATTGTGCCAATCGTCTTCGATTTCTGGACCTTCAGACACGTTAAAACCAATGGTTGAAAAAATATCAATCATTTGGTTTTTTACAATAGAAATTGGGTGGCGAGAACCAATGTTCATCGCTTCTCCCGGGCGCGTTGTATCGCCGTAAATTCCTTTTGCTTCTTCTTTATTTTCTAAAGCGTCTTGAATGCTTTTTACTTTTTCTTCTGCCGAAGTTTTCAATTCGTTGATGACTTGACCAAATTCTTTCTTTTGTTCGTTTGGAACATTTTTGAATTCGGCAAAAAAGTCTTTCAACAAGCCTTTACTTCCTAAATACTTAATTCGGAAGGCTTCTAATTGTTCTTTATTATCGGTTTGAAAAGATTTTACTTCTTCAATATGGGCTTTAATCGTTTCTGTCATCGCTCGTTTTGTAAAATGCAAATTTATGGATTTTTTTTGAGAGACAAGTCATTGACTTGTCTGTACTATAAATTAATTAGTCAATTAATTCTTTCTCTAAAAAGTAGCTTACAATTGCTTCTTTCATTAGTACGGCTTGTTCACCTGCTTTTAGTGGTGGCAATTCTTCTTTTACTTTGTAATGCGGCCAACCTTCGTTATCAAAATACTCAAATTCGTAGTAACCGTAAGGCTCTAACAAACGACAAATAGCAATGTGCATCAGATTTACTTTTTCATCTTTTTTGAAAGCAGCATGGATTTTTCCTAATTCTTGTACACCAATTAAGTAGATAATTCCTTCTAAATCAAGGTCTTCTCCGCTTGAAAATTTTTCTGATAATATATTGACAACGCTTTCCCAACGCTGTTTTAATTGTTCGTCTCTTGACATTTTTTACAGATGAAAGAAAAAAGAGAAAAGAAAAAAGACTATTCCCAACTTTCTATATTAGTTTTGCAAAGATAATCGATGGTTTTGTTTTTTAAGCAATCTATCGTCTTTGTTCTTTATTCTATTTTCTTTCAAATGAGTTTTATTGATATTGTTTTTGCGGTTTTATTGGGTTTTGCGGTTTATAAAGGTTTGAAAAACGGGCTTTTTGTAGAAGTTGCTTCGTTTGTGGCTTTGATTTTAGGAATTTACTTAGCGATTAAATTTTCGAATTTAGTAGGTGCTATTTTTACTGGAATTTTCCCGAGTTGGAATCCGAAATATATTGAAATTACGGCTTTTATCATCACGTTTTTGTTGGTGGTGATTGCAATTCACTTGAGTGCAAAAATTTTAACCAAATTAGTCGATTTTGCTTTTCTAGGTTGGATTAATAAATTGGCAGGTGTAATTTTTAGCGTATTGAAAACGATTTTAGCGTTGAGTGTGGCACTTTTTATTTTTGAGAAAATCAACATCAATAACATAGTGCTTTCTAAAGAAACGCAAGAGCACTCGCTTTTTTATAACCCAATTCAGAATATTTCAAAAGCGATTTATCCTACGATTGAAGGTTGGTATGGTAGTTTGAAGTCGGGAGTTGAGAGTGAGAATTAATAGTTATTCTGTAACTCCGATTATTACACCAAAATTTCCATCGATTTGATTCCAATTCTTTTCTGGAAGATAGGTTCTTGACACAAATCCGTCTAAGTATAAGGCGTTTTTGCATCCAAGTTTTTTAAAATATTCGGCAAAATCATAAAAATTGATTTCCTTTTTTGAAATAGCAAATATGATTTGATTGTTTGGTAAAATCCCAACGCCATTACGAATATTTAAATTGGTAGAATTCTTTTTAAATGCAGTATGAATTTCGCCATCAATTACCAACATTGGACCCGATTGAGTTGCATATTTTATCTTTTCATTACTCAAAAAATTTTCCGTTTTGCAAATCATTGGATTTTTATCCGTTGTAAGATAAAAAACACCATTTGGCTTTAAATAAAAATTGCCTTTCCCATTTGAAGTTTCAATTTCTGATTTAGTAATTGTGTTTTCAACATACAATCCTTGGGGTGAATTGTCTTTTTTATACATTCCGCCATTAGTTGAAAACAGCAGTTTTTTGTTTTTACTTTTAAGCCATGAAATTAAATTTTCAGCATTTTTAAAATGCTCTTCTTTTTTGTTTTTCCAAAAAAATTCTAAATTCTGCTTTTTTGGATTCACAATATAACTTACAAATCTGTCATCTTCATTAGCTGGCTTACCAAATTGATAAAAACCAACTGAAATTGTTGCTATGATTAATAAAATTATAAATGTGCCTTTTTTTGACATGATGAAATTATTCCTTCACTTCCTTAATCGCTTCTTTGTCAATCCACGCTTTGGTTTTGTCGGTGAGTTCTACTTGTTTCCAGTTGCCTAATTCTTCTAAAACGAAGACTTTTGTTCCTTCATGAAGCGTTACAACATCTTCAGAACTATTTTTTGGTTCGGCTTTCAAAGTCGTTGATTCTGCAAAAACGATGGCTGGATTGTAATTTGCATCGAAATTCTTTTGTAAAAAAGCGGAGAAAACGGTTACGCCAATTCCAACTAAAAACAGCAGGAATAAACTGAAAAAAGTACGTTTTAGTAATACGGTATTTCCGAAATAATAGCCTAAAAATGAAAGCAAACTCAGGAAAGCAATAAAAACGGCAATCCAAGCCCAAGTGTCATAATGAAATATGCTGGTGAACTCTTTTACCATTTTTTTGAAACCGACTTCTGGAAGGATTTTAATGTCGTCTATAGCCATCTTTTGCGCAAAAGACAAATTGGTTTGAATGGCTTCGTCATCTGGGTTTAAAAGTAATGCTTTTTCGTAGTTGTAAATTGATGGCGCCACTTTTCCTAATTTGTAATAGCAATTGGCAATATTAAAATACAAATCGGCCGATTCGCTGCCCTGATTTACAATGCTTTCGAAAGATCTTACTGCTTGTTCGTAATCGCCTTTGTTGTACAAATCGTTTGCTTTTTTGAAAGTAGCGTCGATTGATTCGTTTGCTAAAGCGAATTGAAATGTTAGTATGAAAAGGAGAATGTATTTTTTCATGATTTTTTTGTTAAACCAGACTTATATCTTAATCAATCATTTGAGAAGCTGAAACGAGTTCTGCATGACAAACTAGTGTTTAGTGGTTAAATTTGTTTTTCAAGTTCGGTAATTATTTCGATAGCTCTGTCAAAATCGTTGTGCATTGCGGTGTCAGTTGCTGGTGCATATCTTGCGAATTCACAATCATTCATTAATTCCATAAACTGATTGACACTACTTTCAGATGCGTTTTTATTTTGCAATATTTCAATAATATTTTCTTTACTCATTTCAACCGTTTCGATGTGTAATTTGGCTTTTAAGAAATTGTGTAACGCTTTTTCCATTGCCATATAAAACGGTACTTTGTCGCCCATTTGTTTTTTGGCTTCCGATAAATATTTCTTCACTAATCGGTTATTATTTCTAACTCGATTACCCACAACATCGGCATCTTTTGCTTCTTTTTGTTTTCTAGCAATCATCACAATCGGAATCAATAATAATGGCGCCAATAACAAACTATAAAACAATCCAGAACCCAAGAAATCTTCTCTAGATGCTGAAACAAATTCTGTTTTTAATTTATTATATTGAAATACTTCCTTTTTCTGAATGGCTTGCTTATTTGCATTTTCTTTGTTAGAAACTACTGTTCCGTCACCTTCTGCTACATCAATAGTAATTTCTTTTGATGTAATGGTTTTGTATGAATTACTTGCCAAATCATAGTACGAAAACTCAATAGGTTTAATTGTGTATTTTCCTTTGAACTGAGGAATAATCGTATATTTATCTGATACTTTTCCAACAATTCCTGTAACAGGCGTTTGCACATTTTCAATATGTGCTGGATCGTACATTTCTAGCGCACTTGGCACAATTGGTTTTGGTAAGTTAAACAATTTTAAATTCCCTTTTCCCGAAACACTGACTTCTAAATCTAACGATTCTCCAGCTTTTAACGTGGTTTTTGATGGCACTACTTTGAAATCAAAATTTCCAACAGCTCCTGTAAAACTTGATGGTTTATTGTTTTCTGGCAAAGCTTTTACGTTAATTGTTTGAACACCTGTTGAAAGTGATTTTTGAATCAATCTCATTTCATATTCTCCAAACCAATCACGACGGCCTGTTGGTACTTCGGCATCTAATTCGATTTTGAAAGGTTCTATTTTTTTAGCACCCGCTTCTAAAGGATATAAAATCACTTTTCGAAGCACCACCATGCTATAATCTTTTCCGTTGAATTTTCCTCTTTCGGCACGAAGTTGTTTCATATCGATATATTGACTCCAAAAATCTTCGTATTTAGGTGCTTTAAAATTTCTGAAATTTCCAACGGTTGATCTTGGCTCAAAATACAATTTGTATATTACAGTAACGGGTTGGTTGACATAAGGATTCTTTGTTGACATTTCAGCCACCAAATGAATTCCTTCCCCATAATTCATGTTGTTAGGTTGTCCAGGATAAGACGGTATTTCTATTGGATCGGTAATCGTAATTCTAATTGGCGCCGATTTATACGTAGTTTCATTAAATTGAATGGAAGCAGAACCTATAGTAAAAACACCTTTTTTTACTGGGGTTAAATAATAGATAACTTGCGTAGAAATTTCTCTTTTTTGGGTTACTTTTCCATTTACAATAGTTATAGAAGTTTGATTCCCTTTATTAATAAAAGGGCCTTCTGTTTTAAAACCTGAAAATTTTGGTGGTTCAAAATTATCTCCTTCATTATTTATAGTGAAAACTAATTGAATTCGTTCATTTAAACCATAAGAACTCCTCTCTGTTTGCGCTTCAAATTTTACTTGAGCGGAAACAGAAAAATAGAATAATGATGTTAATAAAATTAAAAATGTCTTTTTCATGAATTACCAATCTTTTTCATTTGAAGCTGGACGTCCTTTTACTTTTTTTGCATTTACTTTGTCCTGCACTTTCTTTTCTGCATTATTTACGGCATCTAAGATATTATTGATTCGCTGTTTATCAGCACCACTTGGTTTTGGATTTTCTTTTTCATCTTCTTTTTTCTCACCATCCCCTTTGTTTTTGTCTTTATCACCTTCTTTATTAGGATCGTTTTTGTTTTCCTTATCGTTTTTGTTATTTTCTGGTTGTGGTTTTTTGTCTTGACCACCTTTTCCTTTATTATCTTTCTTGTCGTTTTTTGGTGGTGGATTCTCTTTTTTCTTCTTTTTAGCTAAAGCGTAATTATAGCGTGTTTCTTCATCAAACGGGTTATTACGTAACGCATTTTTATACGCTTCAGCAGCCGCTTCATAATTTTTGTCCAACATAAAAGTATTTCCTAAATTATGATAAATTCGATGTTTTTCGACTTTGGTTTTTGCCGTTTCTAAAGCCTGAATATATTTTATTTGTGCTTCACCATGTTGATTTTGTCTGTAAATACTATTACCTAAATTATATCCTGCAACTGCTTTTTTGGGCGATTTTTTTGATTCGGTTACCCTATAATCTGCTTCGGCATTGGTATAACTTTTTTGAGCAAAAGATTGATTTCCATTGTACAGGTTTTTATCTTTCTCTTGACTAAAAAGCATGCCACTAAGCAACAAAACTAGTATATAAACTATCTTATTCATGTTTTTTCTCGTTAAATAAATTCAACTTTTGCACCCAATTTGTTTTTTTCTCCAACAGAAAAATATCTGCCAAAAGCAACAAGAATCCCAATCCTAGAAACCATTGATATTGTGATTCAAAATCGGCAATTTGTTGTGATTCGAATTCTGATTTTTCAATTTTATCTAATGATTTTTTCACCTCTTCTACCACTTCCTTTGTAGATGCGCCTATAATATATTTTGCTTTAGTTTTATTGGCAATATTTTGCAACACTTCTGGATATAATTTTGTAATCACATTTTCTCCGTTTTGGTCTTTTTTATACGAAGAAATGTTGCCTCTATTATCTTTTAAAGGAATTAAACCACCTTTTTCTGTGCCCACACCAATCGTTAAAATACGAACGCCTTTTTCTCGAGCCATTTCAATTGCTTCTTCAGCTCCATCACCATGATCTTCGCCGTCTGAAACCAAAATAATTAGTTTACTAGTATCTTTTATGTCAAAATAATCTACCGAAAGCTTAATGGCGTCATTAAAAGCAGTTCCTTGCGAAGAAACCATATTGGTATTCATGCTTTGCAGATACATCTTAGCAATACTATAATCGGTCGTCATGGGTAAAACAGGATATGCACTTCCGGCATAACCTACAATTCCAACTCTATCATTTCCAAATTGATTGATGATTTGCGACACCAATTGCTTAGTTTTTTCTAAACGGTTTGGCGCCACGTCTTCGGCTAACATACTTTTTGAAATATCTATAGCAAAAACAACATCAATCCCTTGGCGTTTTACGGTTTCCATTTTGGTTCCCATTTTTGGGTTTACCAAAGCAATTATTACGCAAACAATAGCCAATAGCAGAAGTACTACTTTTAAAACAGGTTTAAAAGTTGATTTTTCAGGGCTTAATTTTTCAAACAATTCCAAATCGGCAAAAGCGGCTTGTTTTTTTCTTTTCCAAAACAAATTGAATAGAAAAAGTGCCACTACAATTGGAATGAGTGCTATTAAATAAAAATATATTGGGCTTTCTAATTCAAACATTTTTTCTCTTTCTAAACGATTCCTCTAAAAACTGAATTTCTCAACAACACTTCAATTCCTAATAAAACAAAAGCTATTAGTGCAAATGACTTATACTTTTCGTCGTAATTATAAAATTTCTTTTCGTCAATTTCTGTGGTTTCTAACTTATTAATTTCGTCGTAAATGGCTTGTAATTTTTGATTTGATGTGGCTCTAAAATATTTAGCATCCGTTGATTTTGCAATTTCTTGCATTAATTTTTGGTCAATTTCTACAGGCATCATTCTAAAAACTAACTTTCCATTCGCATCTTTTGCCACAGGAAACATTGCTTTTCCATTGGTTCCAATTCCGATAGTATAAACTTTTATACCATATTCTTTTGCAATTTCCGCTGCGGTTCTTGGGTCAATTGTTCCTGAGTTATTTACACCATCTGTTAATAAAATAATAATTCTGCTTTTTGCTTTGCTATCTTTTATTCGATTAATTGCTGTGGCTAACCCAACACCTATTCCTGTTCCGTCTTCAATAATAGAATCATCATATTCTACGGTTTTTAATGATTGCAAAATAATGGCTTTATCAGAGGTTACAGGAGTTCTAGTGTAACTTTCACCGGCATAAACTACTAAACCTATTCTGTCATTTACTCTATCTTGTATAAATGTGGACGCAACTTTTTTTAGTGCTTCTAAACGGTTTGGTTTTAAATCATTGGCCAACATACTACTCGAAACATCGATTGCCATTACAATATCAATTCCTTTAGTGGTTTTTGATTTTGAAGTAACATCCACGCTTCTTGGTCGGGCTAAAGCAATAATGATTAAACATAATGCTAAAATTCGCAATACATGTAGAAACGGTTTTGCTTTGGCTAAAAAAGTTCTATTGTGTTTAAATGGTGTTACCGAACTCATCTTTAGTGTAGCCGAAAGTTGGTTTCGTTTATAAAACAACCATGCAATAGCTACTGGCAAAAGCAGAAATAGCCATAAAAATTCTGGATTTAAAAAAGTTACTTTTCCCATTATTTTTTTGCTTTTCTTAGTTCAATCGAATTCTGAATCTTCTCCATAATTTGTTTCGCATGTTCATCATCTTCCTTGTAAATTAAGAAAAATTCTTGTGCACCACCTGGTTGAGCAAAAACCAAAATTTCGTAGCTCATTTTTTGGTCTTCTTTTGTAATCTCGTTGAAAGCGGTAAAACTACCATATGATTTTTTACCAGAAAGTCCCTTTACATTTTCAAAATCAGCGGTTTTTACAATGATATTTTTGGCACCAAAACGTTCCAATTCTTTCAAATCCGTTTCTAGTGCTACTTCTAAATCCAACTTGGTTGTGTCTTTAAAAGCTGTAGTTACCAAAATAATTGAAAAATCATCAATAATACTACCATACATAAATCTGTTCGTTGATTTTACATTTTCAGGAAGGTTATTTTGAATTTTTTCGTCGTTATTTCGTTTCAAAACCTTTGGCGTTTCAATCACAATTGCAGGTTCTCCGTATTCAGAAGTAATCCATTCTTTTTCTAATAATTCTTCGGTGGTGTACCCAATGTGATGCTCTTTTAAATAATCTAAACCAAAAGTGTAAGCAAAAATTCCAACTGAAATCACAAATAAAACAACTGCAATTCCGACTGAGATAGCGGTTCGCATGAATTTTTGTTTCTTTAATTCTTTACGACGTACTTCTTCTGCAAAAAGTGCTTCGGACTGTTCTTCCGTTCTTGGTAGTGCTTTGTCAACGATTAATAAAAATTTATCAACGATGCTTTTATCTTTTTCAATTTCAAATTGCAATGGTTTTGATTTGGCAAATTTTACTAAATCAGCATTTTCTAAAACCTGACGAAATTTATCCAATTCTTCACGATTCACAAACATTTTCGTCTCTGAAATTGCTTTTTTTAATGCATCCATCAACTCGCTTGAAGTACTTTCCATAGCTGGAACATGCACTGATTCTTCAATATACGTTCGAGCAATATCGGTCATTTCAGAATAATATTCTTTAACATCGCCTTTTTGAACCAATTGTTTTTTATCTAAATTTTGAAGATAAGCAATTGCTTTTTCAATAGGTGAAGCGAAAAATTCTTCTTCTTTTACTTTTCCGTTTTGTAATTTTTTAATGATGAAATACGAACCAAAACCTGAAGCAATTATTAAAGCTAATAATACCAGTAATTTCCACCATTCACTGCTAGGTTCTTCTTCGGTAGCGATGATGTTTTTAATATCATACATTTGCTGCTTAGTGGTATCTACTTTTACATTGTTTACTACAATGGAAAGCGAATCGGTTTGAAAATTTTTTTGATTAATTTTCACCACTAGTTTCGGAATTAAATACCTTCCCGAATCAAATTGAGTTAATCCATACTTTTTGATTAATTCGTATTGTGAATTGTTTTTTACAGTATCAATTGGATACGATTCTAAAACTTCTAAAGCGCCAAAATTTTTCGCATTTGGAAAAACTACTTTATCCTTTGCATTTACCGAAGCTTTAATCGTTAAATTGAATTGCGATCCTATTTTAATTTGTGAAGAATCAATAGCTGTTGTGATTTTTTGAGCTGATCCCAAAAATCCAAACAATAAAGCAATATAAAAGTAAATTGTCTTTTTCATTTTTCTTAATTACGCGCTTTAAAATAACCCAGTAATTTGGTTACATAGCTTTCATCTACTCTTGAACTTATGGTTCCGGCGCCACATTTTGAAAATATATCTCTAAAATACGCTACATTTTCGCTATAATATTTTTCGTAATCTTGTCGAACAGATTTTGAATTGGTATCTACTACTAAAGTTTCACCTGTTTCGGCATCTAACATATTGATAATTCCGATGTTTGGAATACTTTCTTCTCTTTGATCAAAAACACGAATTCCGGTTACATCATGTCGTTTTGAAGCTATTTTTAAGGTGTGTTCGTAGTCTTTCGTCATAAAATCTGAAATTAAAAACACAATGGCTTTCTTTTTCAAAACGCTTGATAAATATTTCAAAGCTTGCGATAAATCGGTTTTTTTACTTTTTGGTTGAAACTCAATTAACTCGCGAATAATTCGTAAAACGTGCGATTTTCCTTTTTTAGGCGGAATAAACAACTCGATTTGGTCCGAAAACAAAAGCAATCCAATTTTATCATTGTTTTGCGTTGCCGAAAAAGCCAAGGTTGCCGCGATTTCTGTAACCATATCACGTTTTTGTTGGTTTTTTGTACCAAAACTTTCCGAACCCGAAATATCAACAATTAACATCATGGTTAATTCACGCTCTTCTTCAAATACTTTTACAAAGGGTTCGTTATAACGTGCGGTAACATTCCAATCAATCGCTCTTACGTCGTCACCATATTGGTATTGGCGCACTTCTGAAAACGTCATTCCGCGTCCTTTAAAAGACGTATGGTATTCTCCCGAAAAGATGTGATCACTCAATCTTCGGGTTTTGATTTCAATTTTTCGAACTTTTTTTAGAATTTCTTTGGTATCCATTTTTATTAGTTGGCAGTCGCAGTTGACAGTCGCAGTATTAAATCAGTAGTTTCTGAAAACTGAGACTGAACACTGATAACTAAATTAAGGCACTTCGATTTCGTTTACAATTTTGCTAATGATATCTTCTGTGGTTACGTTTTCAGCTTCGGCTTCATATGTGATTCCAATTCTGTGACGTAATACGTCATAAACCACTGCACGAACGTCTTCTGGGATTACATATCCTCTACGTTTGATAAAAGCGTAACATTTTGCAGCAGTAGCTAAGTTGATACTTCCACGTGGCGAAGCTCCAAAACTGATTAATGGTTTTAGACTTTCTAATTTATATTTTTCAGGATAACGCGTTGCGAAAATAATATCTAAAATATATTTTTCGATTTTTTCGTCCATATATACTTCACGAACGGCTTGTTGCGCTTTTAGAATTTGCTCTAACGAAACCACCTCATTCACTTTTTCGTAAGCACCTTTTAAATTTTGACGAATTACCAAACGCTCATCTTCCATTTTAGGATAATCGATAACCACTTTTAACATGAAACGGTCAACCTGTGCTTCTGGTAACGGATAGGTTCCTTCTTGGTCAACAGGATTTTGAGTAGCCATTACTAAGAACGGTTTGTCTAGTTTGAAGGTTTCATCGCCAATTGTAACTTGTTTTTCCTGCATAGCTTCTAATAAAGCGGATTGTACTTTTGCAGGAGCACGGTTAATTTCATCGGCTAAAACGAAATTTGCAAAAATTGGTCCTTTACGAATGGTAAAGTCGTTTTGTTTAATGTTATAAATCATAGTTCCCACCACATCGGCTGGTAATAAATCAGGTGTAAACTGAATTCTACTAAATGAACCATGAACGGCTTGTGATAGCGTATTAATTGCTAATGTTTTTGCTAATCCAGGAACACCTTCTAGTAAAATGTGTCCTTGTCCTAATAATCCAATCAGTAATCGTTCTACCATGTGTTTTTGACCAACAATTACTTTGTTCATTTCCATGGTAAGTAAGTCGATAAAAGCACTTTCTCTTTCTATCTTTTCATTAATTGCTCTAATGTCTAAAGTCGATGTATTTTCTTCCATTTTAGTTTTAATTTGGCGCTGTGAAATTAACAACATTTTTTAACGCTGCAAATTGTAATTTTTTTTAGATTTTAGTTGTTAACATTGCGTTAAAAAACAATAAAAAAAGTAGCTTTTGTGAGTGTTTTATGATTCAATTTTATAATTTTAAGAAATATTTAGAAATTACACACATTATGTCAGTAAAATTATCACCTATAATTGCTGGAGTTATGAATTGGGGGGTTTGGGATAAAAACCTCAACACAAAGGAAATGAACCATTTAATTCATCTTTTTTTTGAAAACGGAATTAGTACTTTTGATCATGCCGATATTTATGGCGGTTACACCACCGAAGCTGCTTTTGGAAAAGCTTTAACTGAAAGTAAAATTGAGCGAAAAAACATTCAATTAATTACTAAATGTGGTATAGAGCACATTTCTGAAAATCGTCCAAAAAATCTAATCAAACACTATAATTATTCCAAAGACTACATCATTTGGTCCGCAGAAAATTCGCTAAAAAATCTACAAACCGATTATTTAGATGTTTTTTTATTACACAGACCAAGTCCATTACTACAAGCTGATGAAGTTGCTGAAGCGGTTGAAAAACTTAAATCTGATGGAAAAATTCTATCTTTTGGTGTTTCTAACTTTACCCCTTCGCAAACCGAATTATTGCGTCAAAAAACGGAAATTTCTTTTAATCAAATTCAGTTTTCGGCAACCAACCACGAAGCTATGTTAGATGGAAGTTTAGATTATATGCAATTGCACAAAATAACTCCGATGGCTTGGAATCCGTTAGGGGTGGTTTTTAGAGAAAACACGGAGCAAACACAACGCTTGAAATTACTTTTTTCTAAATTAGTCGATAAATATCATGTGGGTTCTGACTTGATTTTATTGGCTTGGATTTTACAACATCCTGCAAACATTTTACCGGTAGCTGGAACCATTAATGTGAGTCGCATTCAACAACTAATGAAGGCAAAATCACTGGTTTTAGACACACAAGATTGGTTTGCTATTTGGACCGAAAGTATGGGAAATAAAGTGCCTTAATTTAGTTTTCAGTCGCAGAACAGCACTGTAAACTGAGACTGAGACTGCAAACCAAAACAATGATAAACAAGCGTCTTCTTATTAAAAATTTATTAGCTCACAACGATGAGAATAGTTTTTATGATAAAAAACGCCAGTTAAATTTACATACCAAAGAAGGAAAAGCAAAGTTTTTAAAACACATTTGTGCGCTTTCGAATTCTAATCCTAGCAACAATTCATACATTGTGGTTGGTGTGGAAGATGAAACCAATGAAATTGTGGGTGATGATTTTTTTGACGATAGTCGCATTCAAAATTTAGTCAATGCTTTTTTGGAAAATCCGCCCAAAATTCAATATGAAAACGTGCCATTTCCAAATCTTCCAAAAGATAAAGTAGTAGGATTAGTTACCATTAAACCTAAATCAAAAACATCCTATTTTAAAAAAGGAATTCACACCATAGTTGCCAATAGCGTTTATGAACGAAAAGGCAGTAACACTTCTCCTGCAACGGAAAAAATTCCGTATTCAAAACAAAATGTTGAAACGGTTATTAGCTTAGAAAACAACTCCCGAAATAGTATTTCTTATACGTTGGAAAGTGTTTTGGATTTTATAAATACTAGACACAAAGATTTAGAATCAAATTACAAGGTTTTTAAAGAACTTTTTGTGGTGTGCTGGGCAGGAAATAAGAAAAAAGTAAGAGATACTATCTATTATTCTAGAGTAGATATTGAGTTAGTGAATGAGCAAGTCAAATTGTTTTATTCGGCATTTGATGAAGTGAGTATTGCATTTGATGAAGAATCTTTTTCTATTACCGAATACGTTTGTTTGGGATTAAACGACAAAACCAGTTTTTATCCGCTAGAAAAAGTATCCATCCGTTTTTTTGATAATGGTTATTATAAAATAGACACCCAATTATTGTTTGAACCACCACAATACAATAAAAAAATGTTGCATCACATTTATAATTCAAATATTACCTTACTCAACAAACTTCAAAAAGGGACTTTTTTACATGTAACTGAAAAAAAAGATTTGCTCAATGTGCCACATACCTTAATGATATGTTATTTGAATGGATTTGAAGAAGCGAAACAAAAACTAATTGAAGCTAAAACGTTTTTGAAAACATTTGACAATCCATTGGTATATTTGTCCTTTAAAGAAGTGATGCGAATTTTACGAAAAATGAAATACAATACAAAAAATGACTAGAAAATTAGTAGTTGGCGATATACACGGTGGCTTAAAAGCATTGGTTCAGGTTTTAGAAAGAGCGAATGTTTCAAAAAATGACACGTTGATTTTTTTAGGTGATTTCGTAGATGGTTGGAGCGATTCGCCAGCCGTTTTAGATTTTTTAATTTCGCTTCAACTTGAACAAAAATGTGTTTTTATAAGAGGAAATCATGATGATTTATTACTAAAATGGTTGCGAAATGATTCGGAAGGGTTTGATGAAAAAATGTGGTTTTTACATGGTGGTGAAGCCTCGGCTTTGTCGTACCAAAACATTGATAATACTACTAAAGAAAAACACATTCGCTTTTTACAGTCGTTACAAGATTATTATTTAGATGATGAAAACCGGTTGTTTATTCATGCCGGATTTACTAACCTGAGAGGAGTTACACATGAATTTTTTACCCCATTATTTTATTGGGATAGAACTTTATGGGAAATGGTTTTGGCTATGGACAACGAACTTTCGGAAGACGCTCTTACGTATCCAAATCGATTAAAGCTTTATAAAGAAATCTATATTGGCCACACGCCGGTTACTAAAATTGAGGAATCTACACCAGTAAATAAAGCTTGTGTTTGGAATATAGATACAGGCGCTGCTTTCAAAGGAAAATTATCTATTATGGATGTAGATACCAAAGAATTTTGGCAAAGTGATGCCTTACCTGATTTATACCCAAATGAAAAAGGAAGAAATTAATTGCTTTTTTTTATGTCATCTTAATACTATTTATACCTTTGCTCCAAATTATTTATTTACGTAAAATCCATTCAAAATGAGTGTAATAGAAAGAAAACTGAAAGACCGTAGTGGTTCAGTTTGCGAAATTAGTGGTACGGAACATGACTTAGTTGTATATGTATTGCCACCAACCAATGAAAGAACGGTTGAAAATAGTGTGTTAATTGCAAAACACCTAAAAGACCAAATTGAGAACCCAGAAACTACCGATGAAAAAGACTGGAGAGGTTTATCGGAAAGTATGTGGAGTGAGCATTTACCTGTTCAAATTGTATCATGGAGAATGTTAGCGCGTTTAAAAAATACCGATTTATTAGAGATGATGTATCTTGATGAAGAAGCGTTAGAATGGGCAAAAGCAACGGGTGAAGGTGAAGAAGAAGACGAAAATAAAATTGTACATAAAGACAGCAACGGTGTAACCTTATTAGATGGGGACTCAGTTGTACTAATTAAAGATTTAGATGTAAAAGGCGCTACTTTTACCGCAAAACGTGGAGCTGCCGTACATAACATTAAATTAGTTTGGGACGATGCGAACTTGATTGAAGGTAGAGTAGAAAACCAAAGTATTTATATTTTGACGCAATACGTGAAGAAAACGAAGTAATTTTCAATGTGCCGATGTGGCAATATCACAATACAAAACCCCTCAAATTTGATTTGTGGGGTTTTTCTATTTCCTGCAAGGTCTTTTTGACCTTGTAAGTATTATTTGTATACTACTTAAAAATAGATAAAATTATTTCAGTAGCTTTGTTTTGAAGTAGCTTGTAGGCACGGAATGCAATTCCTTATTATCGAGTATCTGGTTTTAAAACATAAAAAAAAGTAAAACCGTTGAACAAATAAATTTATTATTACATTTGAAAAACTCTAAAATTAAAAACTATTATGAAAAAATTATTATTAAAATTGACATTTGTTTTAACATTAATCTGTACAGGTTGTAGTAATGATGACGACAATAATTCAACTACATCTATTGTTGGTAAGTGGAGAACAGAAAAATTTGATTATTATACAGATAATCAATTTGATAATACAGAAATAACTGTAGAGGAAAATTCAACTTGTCCAGATTATATAGAATTCAAAACTAATGGAAATTATGAATCAATAGACAAAGACGTAGATTGTGTTACTTCTGTTGATGAAAGCGGCACTTATACTTTTAATGGCACTACACTTACTAATAATTCTAATGGTTCTATAACTACTGGTACAGTAACATATCTAACAACAACAGATTTGAAAATTGAATTTATAGAAACATCCTTGGGAGGAACAATTTTTAAAAATGTTGGTTACTTTAAAAAAATTAACTAATCAAAATAAGTATTATAGCCCGAACTCGCGGATTTATTACCACATCGATTGCGTAAATTATTCCGTGAACATAAAAAAACAAAACCCCGCAAATTTGATTTGTGGGGTTTTTGGTTTTACTATTTTGGTATATTTGTTATAGAAAAGATTTCCATAAGAACCTGAGATTTAATATATACAAAATGCCAAGGAAAAAAACATTGGATGAATTTATTATTGAAGCATCAACTATTCACAACTGTAAATACGATTACTCAAAAGTAGTTTATAATAATAGTAGTGAAAATGTAATAATTACATGTAAAATACATGGAGATTTTCTTAAATCACCTCAAAAACACTTGGCTGGTCAAGGATGTAGAATATGCAATGGTTATATTGCTCTAAATCAAAATTCATTTTTAGAGCGTTCAAATAAAAAACATGGTGGACTTTATGACTATTCAAAGGCTGAAATAAAATCTAAAAAAGATAAGGTTGTCATTATTTGTAGAATACATGGTGAATTCGAACAACTACCAGGAAATCACATTAAAGGTCAAGGTTGTCCTAATTGTGCTCAGATATTAAAAACTCAATCTCAAAGATACTCAACTGAAGAATTTGTTAATAGTGTTAGTTTAATTCATGGTAAAAAATATGATTATACCAAGGTTAACTATATTAATAGTCAAACTAAGGTTGAAATAATTTGTCCCATTCATAGTTCTTTTTATATGAAGCCTAATAGTCATTATAACGGACAAGGCTGTCCTAAATGTGGAAGAATTGAAGCAATTAAGAATATTATTCTAGACTATTCTGTTTTTTTAGAAAGAGCAGAAAAAATTCACAACAATCTTTACGCTTATAAAGAAGATACTTACATTAATTATACCTCAAAGATGAGTGTTTTTTGTTATGAGCATGGTTTCTTCGAACAAACACCTCATTCACACATATCTATGAAAACAGGATGTCCAAAATGTGGTATTGAGAGGACAGCTAAAAAAAATCAAATAGGTTGGGATGCTGTTCATGATTTATTTTTAGTTACTCATGGGAATAAATATGAATATAATCAAAATTCATTTGTTGATGTTTCGACTAAAATAAAAATAAAATGTAAAAAACATGGTTGGTTTGATCAAAAACCTTTCCTTCATTATTCAGGCTCAGGTTGTAAAAAATGTGGACAATCTGAAAATGGTGAAAAAAAACAAATTAACTTCAATGAATTTGTTAATCGTTCCATTTTAATACATGGTAATAAATATAAATATTCTGAATTAAATTATATAAACATCTTTAAACCAATTGAAATTGAATGTTCTAAACATGGAATATTTACTCAATCTCCTAGAAACCATTATAGAGGTAGTGGATGTCCAAAATGTATAAGTAGTAGAGGTGAAACATTAGTTAGACTTATTTTAGAAAAATATAATATTGTTTATGAGGAGCAGAAAAAGTTTGAAGATTTAATTCATAAAAATAATTTACGTTGTGATTTTTATTTACCTGAATATGGCACAGTAATTGAATATAATGGATTACAACATTATGAACCAATTGCTGTATTTGGTGGAATAAATGGTTTAATTCAAACTCAAAAAAGAGACTTAATAAAATATGGTTATCTTGAATCAAATAAAATTAAACTAATAATAGTAAGGTATGATAATAATAACGTTGAAGACTACTTATTAGAAAAATTAAAAAATAATGATTTAAACTAATCATAAGGAATAGAATTCTACCCACAAGAACTAAAAAACCCTGCAATTGCAGGGTTTTTCTATATCCAAAAAGTAACTAATCACTAATTACTTTTCACTAATCACTAATTTTACAAATCAAACTTAATCCCTTGCGCTAATGGTAACGCTGTTCCGTAGTTAATGGTATTCGTTTGTCTTCTCATGTAGGCTTTCCAAGCATCAGAACCTGATTCACGGCCACCACCTGTTTCTTTTTCACCACCAAAAGCACCACCAATTTCAGCACCAGAAGTTCCAATGTTTACGTTAGCAATACCACAATCAGAACCTGCTGCCGAAAGGAATAATTCCATTTCTCTCATGTTGTTGGTAAAGATAGAAGAAGATAATCCTTGAGGAACTGCATTTTGCATTGCAATCGCTTCTTCAATGGTACTGTATTTCATTACGTATAAAACAGGTGCAAATGTTTCGTGTTGCACGATTTCGAACTCGTTTTTAGCTTCAATAATACATGGTTTTACATAACATCCACTTTCGTATCCTTTTCCTTCTAAAACACCACCTTCTACAATTACTCTTCCGCCTTCTGCTTTTGCTTTTTCAATCGCGTTTAAGTAATCTTGCACCGCACCTTTATCGATAAGTGGCCCCACGTGATTGTTAGCATCTAATGGATTTCCAATTTTTAACTGTGCATACGCTTTTGCTAAAACGTCTAAAGTTTTATCGTAAACACTTTCGTGAACAATTAATCTACGCGTTGATGTACAACGTTGACCTGCTGTTCCTACTGCTCCAAAAACTGCTCCTACCAATACCATTGATAAATCAGCTTCTTTAGAAACGATAATTGCGTTGTTTCCACCTAATTCTAAGATAGTGTTTCCAAAACGCTCAGCTACCGTTTTTGATACATGACGACCAATTCTTGTAGAACCTGTAAACGATACTAATGGAATACGTTTGTCGTTATTGATTAAATCACCCGATTCGTTACCCACCACTAAACAGCTGATTCCTTCTGGTAAATTGTTTCTTTCTAATACCGTTTGAATGATGTTTTGACACGCAACACCACATAAAGGCGTTTTTGAACTTGGTTTCCAAATACAAACGTCACCACAAATCCAAGCTAACATCGTGTTCCAAGACCAAACCGCTACTGGGAAATTGAAAGCCGAAATGATTCCAACAATTCCAAACGGATGCCATTGCTCATACATTCTGTGCATTGGACGTTCTGAATGCATAGTTAATCCGTGTAATTGACGTGATAAACCTACTGCGAAATCACAGATATCAATCATTTCCTGAACTTCTCCAAGACCTTCTTGATACGATTTACCCATTTCAAAAGACACTAATTTTCCTAATGCTTCTTTGTGTTTACGTAATTCTTCTCCCATTTGACGAACGATTTCCCCTCTTTTTGGAGCCGGAACCAAACGCCATGTTTTGAACGCTTCTTCTGCAGCACTCATAGCTGTTTCGTAATCTTCTTTTGTTGAAGATTTTACTTTTCCAATCAAATCTCCTGTTGCTGGTGAATAGGATTCGATGATTTTTCCATTTGAAAACCACTTAGAACCTGTTGAAGTTCCTTCGTTAATTTCTTTAATGCCTAATTGTTGCAAAGCGTCTTGCATACCAAATTGAATTGCTGCTTCAGATATCATTTTATAACTTTTTATTCGGTTTTTGTTAAATTTTTATCAAAGATAAAAAATATATTGTAACTCCGTAAATGTAATTGTGTTTTAAAATTTTAACCACATAGAATCATAGGTTACTATACTCAGATAAAGTCGTTTCACTTAACATGAGAAATCATAGACCTCTATCTAACCAGAATGGTCTATCTCGTTCTCTTTTTTATATGTTTCTATGTGGTTAGAGATTTATTTCTTAATTGTAAATTTAGGATTGGTTTCCATTACGGTGCCACATTTTTTGCAGGTTCTTTTTTCTTCTGAATTGTAGAACGTACTGAAATGCGGTAGAAAATCCTTTTCTATATCGTGTAATTCGAAATATACTTCGTGTAATTTATGATTGCAATTATCGCAAAACCACAATAAACCATCATTGAATCCTTTGCCAACACGTTTTCTTTCGATTACCAATCCGATAGAACCTTCCGTTCTTGCTGGTGAATGTGGTACTTTAGCAGGATGTAAATACATATCGCCTGCTGAAAGTTTCATAGCTTTCTTTTCGCCATCTTCTTGAATGTAAACGGTGATTTCACCTTCTAACTGATAGAATAATTCTTCGGTTTCATTGTAGTGATAGTCTTTTCGTGCATTGGGTCCACCCACAACCATTACAATGTAATCATCAGATTCCACATATAAATTCTTATTACTCACAGGTGGTTTTAACAATGCTTTGTTGTCCTCAATCCACTTTTGTAAATTAAACGGTTTTCCTATTGCCATCATTTTTAATTTAAAACGTAAAGTTACTAAAAAGAAAAAAGGTTAGCTGTACTTTTTGTTACAAACTAACCTTATTAAATTATTAACTTTGGAATTACTTCACTTCTTTCACTAAATAAATATAAACTGGGAAGTGATCCGAGAATCCAGGAACTCCGTTTTGATTACGAAGTGGATATCCTTTGTACTGACCCGTTTTCTGAATTAAGAAAGGTTTGTTGTAAATACCCGCCTTCCAATATTTGAACGAACTATAATCGTTATTATCCGCAGGAATTAATTGTTGGCTTACCATAATTTGGTCAAAAATATCACCTGAATCTCTGTAAAATAAAGAAGCGTGTCCGTCTTTAGCCATTTGCTCAAATGGATTGTAAACGTCTCTTGGTTCTTTTAATTCTGTTTTCTTAAGTTTAGCGCCAATACCTTGTTTCACACTTTTATTATATGCACCATCATTTAAATCTCCCATGGTAATGAATTTAGCCTTTGGGTTAATTTTTATGATTGAATCCATTATTTTTCGGTTTAATCTACCCGCCGCTTCTCTGTAAGGACTACTTTTTTTCTCTCCACCAGAACGTGATGGCCAGTGGTTTACAATAACATTAATTTCTTCACCGTCTAACAAACCAGTAACTAAGAGTTGGTCACGAGTATAAATTCTTTTTGTCTTTTTATCGTAGTTAACGTTTTCTTCAACCTCTTCATCTTCTTTTTTGTCTTTTTTATCAGTCGCAGATTCTGACTCATATACATACAGAGGAACATTGATGTAGCTTGTTGGTTGGAAATACTTTTCTTGGTATAAAAAACCAACATCAATTCCACGTTTATCTGGCGAATCAAAGTGTACTACTTTATATCCTTTATTAATTAAGGCAGGATGTTTTACTAAATCTTCTAACACTCTTCTGTTTTCAATTTCACAAGCACCAATAATAACTGGTGAATTTTTTTGGTTTTCGCTTGTACCTAATTCAATTAGAACTCTACTTAAATTATCTAATTTCTTTTTATATTTCTTTTTTGTCCAACCGTTCACAGGAGTATATTCTTCATCATATGTATCGGGATCGTTAATTGTATCAAACAAATTTTCAAAATTGTAAAATGCAACCGTATGCACCTTAAATTTTTTATCCTGAGAAAAAGCACTATTGATAGACAAAATCACGGTAAATACAGCCAAAAGGTGTTTAATTTTCATAAATTAAATGTTATATTAATATCAAGCTTATTACAAATTGGGAGCCAAAGGTAAATAATATTATTAAATGTTATACATTTGTAGGCTGTTAAGTTTTTAACCACTTAACGTTAAATAAGTATTAATTATAATTTTCTCTATGAAAAAACTTGTATTAAGCACTTTACTAGTGCTACAAGCCGTTTTTGTTTTTGCACAGCAAAGTCCAGCCTTAAAAGGTAAGGTTATCGATGCTAAAAGTCAAAAACCTTTACAAAATGTTGTTGCAACCATTCAAAGCACCAATCAATCTGCTTTGACTGATTTTGACGGAAATTTTGTTTTTCAATCACTTCCTGCTGGGGAACAAGTATTAGTAGTTAAGTCTACAGGATACAACCAACAGACGTTTGTATTAGAACCTAACAATGGGGAACCATTGGATTTAGGGGTTGTGGTCTTAGAAGAAGATGTAACTTCTGAACAACAGTTGAGTTTAGTTACTATCACTGAAAATGACTTAGGAGATGATAACAGTGGGTCGGAAAGTACTTCAGGTTTATTACAAGCCACGAGAGATACATACCAACAAGCTGCTGCATTTAACTGGGGGCAATCTCGTTTTAGAATTAGAGGTTTAGATAATGAATATGGAGTAACCATGATTAATGGTATTTCAATGAATAAACTGTATGATGGAAGACCACAATGGAGTAACTGGGGTGGTTTAAATGATGCCACAAGAAATCAAGAATTTACAATGGGTTCTGCGCCTTCAGATTATACATTTGGTAGTGCATTGGGAACACAAGAAATCAACACAAGAGCTTCATTCTACCGTCCTGGATCTAGAATCTCTATGTCGGGAACGAATACCAATTATAGTTGGAGAACCATGGGTACTTATGCCTCTGGGATGAACAAAGAAGGATGGGCGTTTGTTGTTTCTGCATCAAGAAGATGGGCTCAAGAAGGCTATTTTGAAGGAACTGACTATGCTGCCAATTCATTGTTTGCAAGTGTTGAGAAAAAAATAAACGACAAACACAGCATTAACTTAACTGCAATTTATGCTCAAAATAGTAGAGGAAAAAACTCTCCAAACACAAAAGAAGTGAACGATTTAATGGGAATTAAATACAACTCTTATTGGGGATGGCAAGATGGCGAAAAACGTAACTCTAGAGAGAAAAACGTTGAAGAGCCTATTGCAATGTTATCACACTACTGGAAAATTACAGAAAGAACAACTTTAAATACAAATGTTGCCTTTCAAACAGGAGCAATTGGAAATTCTAGATTAGATTTCCAAATAGGAAACAATCCAGACCCAACCTACTACAAAAATTTACCAAGTTATTATAGTAATTTAGGAGATGCCGCAGGTGCTGCTTCTGCTGAAACATTTTTCTTGAATAATAGTCAAATAAATTGGAATGCAATGTACATTGCCAACCAAAATAGTGCATTTCCAGGAAGAAGTGTTTATGCTTTGTATGAAGACAGAACAGATGACAATCAATTAAGCGCAAATAGTATTTTAAATTCAAGTATTTCTGAAAATGTAAGCTTAACTGCTAGTGCAAATTTCAGAAAACTTCGCTCACACAATCATCAAAACTTAATTGATTTATTGGGTGGTCAATATTTCTTAGATATCGATCCTTTTTATTCTGGAGATGCTGGTCAGTCTGACTTAAATAACCCAAACAGACAAATTGGTGAAAATGATTCTTATGGTTATAACTATTTATTACATGCATTAACATTTGATGGATTTACACAATTTAAATTTACTTATGATAAAGCTGATTTCTATTTAGCACAATCATTCTCTAGAACAGAATATCAAAGAGAAGGTTTGTACAGAAATGGAATCTATGCTGATAATTCTTTTGGAAAAGGAGAAAGCATCACATTTGAAAACTTCGGCTTCAAAGGAGGTTTAACTTATAAATTAAACGGAAGAAATTACTTAGATTTCAACGGTTTATACCAAACTAAAGCACCCAGTTTAAGAAACTCTTTTTCTAATGCTAGAATGAACAATGTAATTACTCCAGACTTAGAAAGTGAGAACATTACAAGTGCTGATGGAAGTTATATCTTAAGAGCTCCAAAATTCAAAGCGCGTATAACAGGTTTCTATTCTAAAATTCAAAATGCTACTGAAATTGCTTTCTTCTATGGAGAAGGAATTGGTGGTGATGATGGTGGCGATGAAGACACTTTTGTAAGTGAGATTGTTACTGGAATTGAAAAACAAAATATGGGTGCTGAACTTGGTTTAGAATTCCAAATTACTTCAACTATCAAAGCAACTGCTGCTGCTTCTTATGGTCAGTATATTTATTCAGACAATGCTAAGTTAAAAACAAACGATGATGCATTAGCTGCTGCAGGAAATAACTCTTTAACAGACTTTGGTACGGTTTATATGAAAAACTATCACCAACCAGGTATGCCACAAACAGCGGCTTCATTTGGTTTAGAATACAGAGATCCTAATTTCTGGTGGATTGGAGCTAACGTTAACTATTTAGCTAATAGTTATGTTGATTTTGCAAATATTTTAAGAACAGATAATTTCAGTATTGATGGAGCTACAGGTGATAATTATTCTGGAGCTACACCTGAAACGGTTAGGGATATCCTTAAACAAGAAAAATTTAATAGTTTTACATTAGTTAATTTAACGGGTGGAAAATCTTGGAGAATAAGCAAAGCCAATCGTAACACAGTAGGATTCTTTGCGTCAGTAAATAACGTTTTTGATATCACCTACAAAACAGGTGGATTTGAACAATCAAGAAAAGCAACTTTCCCAGATTTACAAGCTGACCAAGCTAACGGAACACCTTCTTTTGGATCTAAATATTTTTACGGATACGGAAGAACATTCTTTGTTAACTTCTACATAAACTTCTAAAAAAATATACTATGAAAATAAAATTTTTAAAAACAATTTTCTTGTTGGCACTTAGTATAAGTGCTTTAACAAGTTGTGTAGGAGATGATGATTATGTTATTCCTACTGTGTATACTTATGCATTTAACGAAGGTTTTGAAACTTCTACAACTGGAAGTGGTTCAGTTGAGGTGCCAATTACTTTAGAAGGATGGATAAACTATAATGGATCAACATCAAGTCCAGCATCAGCTCGCTTATGGCATGCTAGAACATTTAGCAATAATATTTACGCGGAATTTTCTTCGTTTTATTCTGCAACAGGTACAAATGATGTCGCTTGGTTAATTACTCCAGAACTAGATTTAACAGCTACAACAGGTGAGGTTTTATCTTTTGTAACAAAAACAAGATTTGCTAATGGTTATCCATTAACTGTATTTATTTCAACTGATTATGATGGAACAACTAGTGGAATTGCTACTGCAACATGGACTCCGCTAGCGTTTACTGCACCAACTACAAATGATGTTTTTGTAAGTAGTGGAAATATTGACCTTAGTTCTTATGAAAGCGATAATGTAAGAATTGCGTTCAAATATACCGGAAGTAAAGCTGGTGTAACTACTACTTTACAATTAGACAATGTTAAGATCACTAAAAACTAAATAGCTATGAAAAATATAAAATTAGTAGTAACAACAGCTGTTTTTGCGAGTTTATTGAGTTGCGTTAATGGCGATGATTATGGTACACCTGATTTATCAAATGATTGTGTAACCATCGCTAAAACGAAAGAAGTTTCTGATATTACAAATATTGCGACTGCAACTACTGTTCAATATACAACAGGAGAAAATATAGATTATATTGAGGCTTATGTTACTTCAAGTGATGAAGGCGGAAACTTTTATAAATCAATTTCAATGATGTCATTAGATGGATTGAAAGGATTTAGTATGCCTGTAGATAATTACAACTTGTATACAGAATTTGAACCAGGAAGAAAAGTTACCATTAAACTAGATAAAAACAGATACTATAACAAACAACATGGTAGTACTGTTTTAGGTTCTTCATACAACGGTGGAGTTGGAAGAATTTCTGGTGTTGAATATAAAGATGTGATTTTAAGATCATGTGAAAATGTTAATGAAAATGATATTGTTAAAGACTTAACAATAACTGCTGCAAAAAACGACCAATATTTAAATATGTTGATGGAGTTTGATGGCGTTCAATTTACAGATGCATCTTTAGGAAAAAAATATTACGATGCTACGCTTAATAGCATTGGTGGTGCAACTAATCATGAAATTACAGATCAATTTGGAAACAAAGTAATCGTAAGAGTTAGCGAATTTGCAACATTTGCTTCAAATGCTGTTCCTTCGCTTAATGGTAAAATAAGAGGTGTAATGACTAAATACAATAGTGATTACCAATTTATGATAAGAACTATTAATGACGTTAATTTAACTGACACTAGATTAGCTATTGATTTGAACCCCCCAATTGGAGGTTCTGCAATTGTTTATGATGCAACTCTAAACGAGCCTTTTACATCCTACACTACAACAAATCAACAAATTTTTCCAAAATACATCAATGATGCTGCTGTAGGAAGTAGATATTGGCAAAGAAAAACGTTTGGAACTCCAACTAATACCTATATACAAATGTCTTCTTTTGGAGGAACTCCAGAAGCAAACAGATCATTGTTTATTGTTCCTGTTAACATGACAGCAGCAAATACGCTTTCATTTGAAACAAAAGCTGGTTTCCACAATGGTAATGTATTAAAAGTATATTACACTACAAATTATACTCCTGGGTCACAAATTACTTCCGCAACATTAACAGATATTACTTCTAGTTTTACGATTTCTCCTGGCTTACCAAGTGGATATCCTACAAACTTTACGGCAAGTGGTATTTATAATATTCCTGTCGGAGTTACTGGAAATGGGTTTTTTGTGTTTGAATATATTGGAAATGGTTCTGGTGGACCAACAACTACAATGCAAATAGATAATATTGTAATTAACTAATTACAATATTAAATTATATCTAAAGCGACTCAAACGAGTCGCTTTTTTTATTCTTGCTATTTTGTACCTTTGTAATCTATAAAGAACGAATATGTTAGAGAAAGAAGTTATTGACTTTGAAAAATCAATTGTAGTTGGAATAGTAACGCAAAACCAAAGCGAAGATAAACTAAACGAATATCTTGACGAATTGGAATTCTTGACCTTTACTGCTGGTGGAACTGTTGTAAAACGTTTTTCACAAAAAATGGACAAACCCAATCCGAAGACTTTTGTAGGGACAGGGAAATTAGAAGAAATCAAATATTATATCAAAGATAACGATATTAAAACCGTAATTTTTGACGATGAATTAACGCCTTCACAATCCAAAAACATTACCAAAGAATTAGACTGTAAAGTATTAGACAGAACCAATCTTATTTTGGATATTTTTGCCCAAAGAGCCGAAACTTCTTATGCAAGAACGCAAGTTGAATTAGCACAATGCCAATACTTATTACCTCGTTTAACCGGAATGTGGACACACTTAGAACGTCAAAAAGGAGGAATTGGTATGCGTGGTCCTGGGGAAACCGAAATTGAAACCGACCGTCGTATTGTACGTGACAGGATTTCGTTACTAAAAGAAAAAATCAAGGTAATTGATAAACAAATGGCAACCCAACGAAGCAATCGTGGCGCCATGGTTCGTGTTGCCTTAGTAGGTTATACCAATGTTGGAAAATCAACTTTGATGAACGCTATTGGAAAAAGTGATGTGTTTGTAGAAAACAAGTTATTTGCCACATTAGATACAACCGTTCGTAAAACCGTTATAAAGAATTTACCGTTTCTTTTAAGTGATACCGTAGGATTTATTAGAAAACTTCCAACACAATTAGTTGAATCATTTAAAAGTACGTTAGATGAGGTTAGAGAAGCTGATTTATTGCTTCATGTAGTAGATATTTCGCATCCTGACTTTGAAGATCATATTTCCTCGGTGAATCAAATTTTACAAGATATTAAAAGTGCCGATAAACCAACTATCATGGTTTTCAATAAAATTGATGCTTATCAATCGGTTTATTTCGATGAAAATGATTTAAGTATTGAAAAAACAACCAAACATTACACATTAGAAGATTGGAAACAAACTTGGATGAGTAAATTAGGTGAAAATAATACCCTTTTTATCTCTGCCACAGAAAAAGCCAATTTTGAAGAATTCAGAGAAAAAGTGTACGAAGCTGTAAGAGAAATTCATATCACACGATTTCCTTACAATAAATTTTTATATCCCGATTATAAAGACGCCGTTGAAAACGAATAAAAAAAGACTTTAAATCGGTTATTTCTTCTTGTATAAAGGCACTGCCGAACACGCTTCGCCAAACATCACGCTTTTCGCAACTTTTAGTAGTTTTTGAATCGCTAAAGTATACACCTGATTGGGTACTGATTTTTTAGAACATCCCTTTAAAATTACTGGCTTTTGAAAATAATCGGTATAATCGAGTTTATTTAAAATATCTTGATACCATTCAATAACGGCCAATTCTTTAGTTCCATGAATAACTTTTAAAGCATAGGGTGCTAAATTCACAGTAACTAAAGCAAAAGTCCAGGCAGGCAAAATAGCATCTGTTGAACAATAGATAGCCACGTATTTATCTTGAAAAGACGAGAAATCGTTGCTTTTTAATTGTGCTCTAAAATCGGACTCTTTTAAGATAAATCCTTCCAACAACCATTGCGAAATATCTAAATCCACTACATTATTATCTGGATAGTAATCTTCTAAATCGAATACCATCAAAGAACTTTGTGCTACTTTGTTTACTATTTCATCCATTTTTATAGTCTTCAGTGTTCAGTAATTAGTGTTCAGCAAACTACCAACTAAAAACTGAACACTGCTTACTTATTTTAAAGCATTCCTAATTCTAATTTTGCTTCTTCACTCATTAAATCTTTGCTCCAAGGCGGATCAAAAGTTATTTCTACTTCACATGATTTAACAGTATCGATAGATTTTACTTTTTCTTCCACTTCCATTGGTAACGTCTCAGCTACTGGGCAATTTGGTGAAGTTAACGTCATTAAGATTTTTACATCGTTATCTTCATTAATCATCACATCGTAAATTAACCCTAATTCGTAAATATCTACTGGGATTTCAGGGTCAAAAATTCCTTTTAAAACTTTGACTACATCTTCGCCTAAGTTGATTGTGTCGTTAAATTCTTCCATTTTTTAAATTTTTAAACATATAAGCCATATAAGTTAATCCCATAATGTCTTATATATTTCGTTTACATATGTTTGTTGTCCTTCGTAATAAATGTTCTTGACATTAAAATTAATTAATAATCCTATTGGCATTTGCAATAAGTTCATGTAAGTTAAAAGTTGAGCTTCATAAATTGGATTCATTTCCGCCACTGCTTTCAATTCAACTACTAAAATGTTTTCAACTAAAATATCACATCTTAGTATTGATTCCAATTCAAATCCTTTGTAATTGATTGGAATATTGCATTCTGAAATTGAATTTATATTACGTAATTCTAATTCCTTAATCAGACACTGGTGATAAACTGCTTCTAACAATCCTGGTCCTAATCTTTTATGAACTTCTATTGCGGCTCCGTTAACTTGATAAACTAAATCTTTTAATTTTGTTTTTGTTACATTCTTCATGGCTTGTATTAATTTTAGTGGTGTATATCATATTGTAAAAACTTATATGGCTTATATGTTTGATTTTTTGGTTTATTGCTTCGATTGAAAAGCTAACGCATACATTTTTATTTGTTTTATCATCGAAACCAAACCATTGGCTCTAGTGGGCGACAAATGTTCTTTTAATCCTATTTCGTCAATAAAATCGGTGTTAGCTTCTAAAATATCTTTAGGAGATTGATTAGAAAAAGCACGAATAAGAATAGCAATAATGCCTTTCGTTAAAATGGCATCGCTATCTGCTGTGAAAACTATTTTTCCACCTTGTTCTTCTCCATGAACCCAAACTTTGGATTGACAACCCTTGATGATGTTTTCGTCTATTTTGTATTGTTCATCAATTAATGGAAGTGTTTTTCCTAACTCGATGATGTATTCGTAGCGTTGCATCCAGTCGTCAAACATAGAAAACTCGTCTACAATATCGTTTTGTATCTCTTTAATCGTCATTAAAAAATTATTTTTTAGTTGCTTTTAAAATCAACTTGTTTTCATTATCGTATAATAAAATGGTTTTGTTTTCAATTTTAAAATAGGTAACTTCAGTGGAAACTTTAAACCATAATGTTTCGTTTTCCATTGCATTTTCACAATATTTTCTGGTTGACATCATAGGACCGAAAGAAATTGATTCATCTTGTAATTTGTATATGCCTGAATACATATTACAACCCATAAAACCCGATACTTTCTCCGCATCAAAACTAATAAAATATTCCTTTTTACTGACATCATTTGACAACAACTCTTCTACAGAATAACTACCTAAAACTGGATTTTTTACAACAGAATCATCTGCTAATTTATTAATGTAATCTACAAATTCTTTAATTTTAGCTGGCGGAATTGTATGGTCAAAACCTTTTGTGGTGTACGTTTTATCTTTTACAATAATTGACATATCGGCATGTGCTTTCCCATCATAAGCACGTTCCATGGTAGGACCTTCTAAATCGTTAAAAGTTTTTAAATCGATTTTAGAATATAATTTCCCAAGTTGATTCCATTGTTCATCAGATAATTCAACAACTTCTGGCTTACCATCTCTTGTGTTAATAACTGAAAAGGTTTTATTTTCAATTTGAATGGTTCTGTGAAAACCTCTTGAATTCGCACCATATGAAATTTTTACATCCGATATAAACTGCTCTTGCGAACAACCTTTCGATAAAAAAAACACTAAAAAAATAGAAAATAATGATTTCATAATATTTATTTTTAAGACAACATCATTTGTGCTTTTTTAACCGCTTCTACAAAGATATCAATTTCTTCCTTGGTATTGTAAAAAGCAAAACTTGCTCTAATGGTTCCTGGAATATTGAAAAAATTCATAATAGGTTGGGCGCAATGATGCCCGGTTCTAACCGCTATACCTAACTTATCGATAATTGTGCCAATGTCATAAGGATGAATGCCTTCGATATTAAATGAAATTACTGAAGCTTTGTTTTCACTCGTTCCAAAAATCGTTAAACCTTCTATTTCCTGTAATCTTTTAGTTCCATACTCTAATAATTCTTGTTCGTAGACCGCAATGTTATCAAAACCGATTGCATTCATGTAATCAATCGCCGTTCCTAAAACAATTCCGCCTTCGATGTTTGGTGTACCGGCTTCAAATTTATGCGGTAAATCGGCGTAAATTGTTTTTTCGAACGTAACCTCAGCAATCATTTCGCCTCCACCTTGATAGGGCGGTAATTTGCGTAACCATTCTTCTTTTCCATATAAAATTCCAACGCCTGTTGGACCACACACTTTATGACCTGAAAAAACATAAAAATCACAATCCAGAGCTTGCACATCTGGTCGTAAATGAGGAGTTGCTTGTGCTCCGTCTATTAAAACGGCTGCTCCTACTCCATGTGCTTTTTTGATGATGTATTCAATTGGGTTAACAGTTCCTAACGCATTTGAAATGTGATTTACCGTTACGATTTTCGTTTTTTCGGAAAGTAATTTGTCAAATTCTGAAAGAATTAATTCTCCTTTTTGATTCATTGGAATAACCACCAACTTCGCTCCAGTTCTTTCACATAAAAATTGCCAAGGCACAATGTTACTATGGTGTTCCAAAGCGGATACCATCACCTCATCACCTGCTTTTAGTAAACTTGCAAAACCATTCGCCACCAAGTTGATTCCGAACGTAGTTCCTGAAGTAAAAATGATTTCGTGATTATGCTTTGCGTTTAAGTGATTTTGAATCGTATTTCTTGACACTTCATACGCATCCGTAGCCAATTGACTCAGCGTATGCACACCACGGTGAATATTAGCATTGATTTCGCTGTAATATTTCGAAATAGCATCAATAACCACTTGCGGTTTTTGCGAAGTGGCACCGTTATCAAAATACACCAAGGGTTTTCCATTTACTTTTTGCGATAAAATGGGAAAATCAGCTCTTACTTTTTGAACATCAAACATATTGATATTTTTTATTTTTTATAAAACAAAACCGCAATGAAGCGGTCTTATATATTACAAATCAAATCCCATATTCACGCCTAATTTATCAGCGATAATACGAGCAATCTTTGCTTTTAATTCTGGAATTTTTACACTGTTTGTTACTTCGCTTGTAAACGCATACATCAACAAAGCTTTGGCTTCTTTTTTAGGAATGCCTCGTTGTTGCATGTAGAACATCGCGCTTTCGTCTAATTGTCCAATCGTACAACCGTGAGAACATTTTACATCGTCAGCAAAAATTTCCAATTGTGGTTTTGCGTTGATGGTAGCTTTATCGCCAATTAAAATGTTATTATTTTGTTGGAAAGCATCTGTTTTTTGAGCTTCTTTTTCTACGAAGATTTTTCCGTTGAAAACTCCGGTTGAACTATCGTGTAAAATCGTTTTATAGTTTTGGTGGCTTTCGCAATTTGGTGTGGCGTGTTGGACTAACGTATAATGATCTACGTGTTGTTTATCACCAATAATGGTAATTCCTTTCAAAGTTGAATCGATTCTTTCACCTTGGTGATAGAAATTCAAGTTGTTTCTCGTAATGTTTCCACCAAACGAAAACGTATGCACCGCTACTCTACTCTCTTGCTTTTGTGCAATGTATGTATTGTCAATCAAATTCGCAGTTTGCACATCGTTTTGCACTTTGTAATAATCAACAATCGCACGTTTTTGAGCAAAAATTTCGGTAACCGAATTCGTTAAAACGGGATTCGAATTCAAACTCTGATGACGCTCTACAATTTGCACATGAGCGTTCTCTCCAATAATTACTAAATTTCTAGGTTGTACAATCAAAGCTGCTTCATTTCCTGTAGAGAAATAAATAATCTCGATTGGCTTTTCAACCACTTTACTTTTCGGGATGTTGATATATGCTCCTTCCAATGAAAATGCTGTGTTTAAAGACGTTAAACTATCTTCTTTATTTGCAATTTGATTGAAATAAGTATCAACAATCATTTTATATTTAGGTTTTGTCAATGCCGAAGACATCAAACAAACATCTAAACCATCATGTGTAGTTGAAGACAAAAACGAACTGAAAATTCCGTCGATGAAAACTACTTTATATGTGTCAATTTCGTGTAAGAAATACTTTTTTACGTCTTTAAATTCAATCGCATTTTCTTTCTTCGGGAAAACCGAAAAATCATTCTTTAAAATTGCATTTAAGGATGTGTATTTCCAAGCTTCCTCTTTTTTAGTAGGGAAACCTTTGTTTTCGAAATTTTTTATGGCATGACTTCTTAACTCGTGAAGTTCAGAATGTGTATCAATCTTTTCTTCAAAAGCCATGAAAGAAGCTAATAATTTATCTTTCAACTCCATGTTATACTACTTGTCCGTTTTTAATCCAGTCGTATCCTTTTTCTTCTAACTCTAAAGCCAAATCTGCTCCACCTGTTTTTACGATTTTTCCATCCATTAAAACGTGAACAAAATCAGGAACGATATAATCTAATAAACGTTGGTAATGCGTAATCACTAAAACGGCGTTGTTTTCGTTTTTCAATTTATTCACTCCGTTAGCAACAATTCGTAATGCATCGATGTCTAAACCTGAATCGGTTTCGTCCAAAATTGCGATTTTTGGTTCCAACATTGCCATTTGGAAAATTTCATTACGTTTCTTTTCACCACCCGAAAAACCTTCGTTTAGAGAACGCGACAAGAATTTTCTGTCCATTTCCAATAATTCTGATTTTTCACGAATTAACTTCAGCATTTCATTCGCCGGCATTTCGTCTTGATTGTTTGCCTTACGTTTTTCGTTAATTGCGGTTTTAATGAAATTCGTTACCGAAACTCCAGGAATTTCTACAGGATATTGAAACGATAAGAAAACACCTTTGTGTGCTCTTTCTTCAGGTGCTAATTCTGAAATTTCTTCACCGTCTAAAAAGATTTCTCCTTCAGAAACTTCATAATTTTCATTTCCAGCAATAATAGAAGATAATGTTGATTTTCCGGCACCATTTGGTCCCATAATCGCATGTACTTCTCCTGCTTTAATTTCTAGGTTGATTCCTTTTAATATTTCTTTGTCTTCTACCGAAGCGTGTAAGTTTTTTATCTGTAACATTTTAGTTTCAGGTTTAAAGTTTCAAGTTTATGAAATGTTGTTCTTGAAACGTTTATATTAAATTAATTTTAAATTCTATTCTAATTGTTTTTACGTTCAGGTATAACGTGAAACCTGAAACTTGAAACAAAACTATCCTACTGAACCTTCTAACGAAATTTCCAACAATTTCTGCGCTTCCACAGCAAATTCCATTGGCAATTTATTCAATACTTCCTTACTGAAACCGTTTACGATTAAGGCAATTGCTTTTTCGGTAGGAATTCCGCGTTGGTTGCAATAAAACACTTGGTCCTCACCAATTTTTGAAGTCGTAGCTTCGTGTTCAATTTTTGCCGAAGCATTTTTACTTTCGATATATGGGAATGTGTGTGCACCACAATTATTCCCCATTAACAACGAATCACATTGTGAGAAATTTCGAGCATTTTCAGCTCTTGCTCCTATTTGCACTAATCCTCTATAACTATTTTGTGATTTACCTGCTGAAATTCCTTTAGAGATAATCGTCGATTTGGTATTTTTACCCAAGTGAATCATCTTCGTTCCGGTATCGGCTTGTTGATAATTGTTGGTTACTGCAATGGAGTAAAATTCTCCAATTGAATTATCGCCTTTCAACACAACTGATGGATATTTCCAAGTTACCGCCGAACCTGTTTCTACTTGTGTCCAAGAAATTTTAGCGTTTTTCTCACAGAAACCTCTTTTGGTAACGAAGTTATAAACTCCTCCTTTGCCTTCTTTGTTTCCTGGATACCAGTTTTGAACAGTTGAATATTTGATTTCGGCATCGTCCATCGCAATTAATTCTACAACAGCAGCGTGCAATTGGTTTTCATCACGACTTGGCGCCGTACAACCTTCTAAATAAGAAACATAACTTCCTTCATCAGCAATTAGTAACGTTCTTTCAAACTGACCTGTTCCTCCTTGATTGATACGGAAATAGGTTGATAATTCCATTGGACAACGAACACCTTTTGGAATATAACAGAAACTTCCGTCCGAGAAAACCGCCGAATTTAAAGCCGCATAAAAATTATCTTTCTGCGGAACGATGGTTCCTAAATATTTACGAACTAATTCTGGATGTTCTTTAATCGCTTCCGAAATCGAACAAAAAATAATCCCTTTTTCGTTTAATGTTTTCTTGAAAGTCGTGGCTACAGAAACCGAATCTACCACGATATCAATCGCTACATTGTTCATTTTCTTTTGTTCATCAACCGAAATTCCTAACTTTTTGTACATCGCCAAAAGTTCAGGATCCACATCTTCTAATTTTTTATTAGGATCGGCTTTTTTAGGTGCTGAATAATACGAAATTGCTTGAAAATCTGGTTTTTCGTAATGCACATTTGCCCATTCAGGCTCAATCATTTCTTGCCAAGCTCTGAAGGCTTCTAAACGCCATTCGGTCATCCATTCAGGCTCTTCTTTTTTCTTTGAAATCGCACGAACAATGTCTTCATTTAGCCCAACAGGAAACGTTTCCGAGTCCAATTCGGTATAAAATCCGTATTCGTATTCTTTATTTTCTAATTCGACTTTTAAGTCGTCCTCAGTATATTTACTCATAATTTTTGATTTATAGAGAGAAACTCTCTCCACATCCACACGTTCTTTGTGCATTTGGATTGTTAAAAACAAATCCTTTTCCGTTTAAACCACCTGAAAATTCTAATATTGTTCCTGCCAAATAAAGAAAACTCTTTTTCTCAACGGCAATTTTTACATTATTATCTTCAAATATTTTATCGTTTTCACATATTTGGTTGTCAAATTTCAATTCATAAGACAAACCGGAACAACCACCACTTTTTACGCCTACTCGCACGTAATCTTTGGCTGCGTCAAAACCATCTTCTTGCATCATGCTGATGATTTTTTTACTTGCTGTATCAGATACTTTAATCATTTCTTATTTTGATTTTGTCTAAATTAACGGCAAAGATAAGTTATAAATTACTTTTTACAAGAATTGCTAACATTTTTATAACTTATTAAAGTATAAATTTTATTTATAAAGCATGTTGGAAAAATGTATTATCAATTTTTGTAAATTGCAGGAAATTTATATAAAAATGAAACTATATCCAATAGAAGCCGGAAATTTTAAATTAGACGGTGGTGCTATGTTTGGCGTAGTTCCAAAAACCATTTGGAATAAAACCAATCCGGCCGATGAAAACAACTTAATTGACATCGCTGCAAGATGTTTACTAATTGAAGACGGAAATCGTTTGACACTAATTGATACTGGAATGGGCAACAAACAATCGGATAAATTTTTTGGCTATTATTCGCTTTGGGGTGACCATTCATTAGATAAGTCGCTAGAAAAAGCTGGTTTTCACCGCGATGATATTACCGATGTGTTTATGACGCATTTGCATTTTGATCATTGTGGAGGAAGCGTGAATTGGAACAAAGACAAAACGGGTTACGAAGTAGCTTTTAAAAACGCAAAATTCTGGACCAACGAAAACCATTGGGAATGGTCAACAAAACCTAATTCAAGAGAAAAAGCATCATTTCTTCATGAAAACATCATTCCGATGCAAGAAAGTGGTCAATTGAATTTTATTAAAAGGCCAGATGGTGATTTTTTATCTGAATCGGAACTTGGTTTTGGAATTTTCTTTGCGGACGGGCATACCGAAAAACAAATGTTACCACATATCAATTACAACGCAAAAACCATCGTTTTTTGTGGTGATTTATTAGCAACTGCCGGACATATTCCGATTCCTTACGTTATGGGTTACGACACAAGACCTTTATTAACATTGGACGAAAAAGCAAAATTCATGAATGCTGCTGCAGAAAATAATTATTATTTGTTTTTAGAGCACGATGCACACAATGAAATTATTACGGTAGAAAAAACAGAAAAAGGGGTTCGATTAAAAGAAGTTTTTAAAAGTGAAGACATTTTAAAATAAAAAAGTTATTTAATTGTAACAATTACACAACATATCAGTCCAATAACTGAAATTTAATTAATTAAAAAATGAAGAGAAATTTTAGACCTCTATACTTAAGTTTAGCTTTTGCCTTTGCTTTAGCAAGTTGCGGAACACAAAAAATGGTTTCAACTCCAGTTGAAAATATTAATAATTTACCTTTAAAAACTACTCCAGTTGCAGAAAATGATTTAAAACGTTGGAGTCATTTAGATTTAGTAAAAGACACGATTCCTGGAATGAGTGTTGACAAAGCTTATAAAGAATTAATCAAAGGAAAAAAGGGTAAAAAAGTTATCGTTGGAATTGTAGATTCAGGCGTTGATATCAATCACGAAGATTTGAAAGCGGTGATTTGGACCAATCCAAAAGAGATTACTGGAAATGGCATTGACGATGACAAAAACGGATACATTGATGATATACATGGGTGGAATTTCTTAGGGGATGCTGTTCATGAACAATTAGAAATGACGCGTATTGTTAAAAAAGGGCCTGGAACTCCAGATTATGATAAAGCGAAAGCGGAATTAGAGGAAGAGCTAAAAGGAATTCAGCCACAAAAACAACAATTAGATTTTATATTAAATACTGAGAAAACAGTAGCAACTTTCCTTAAAAAAAGTGATTTTACGCTAGAAGAAGTAAAAGCAATTCAATCGGATGAAACTGGGGTTAAACAAGCAAAAGCTATGTTTACGCAAATTTTAAGCAAATCTACCAAGGCTGAATTTGATGCTCAAATTGAAGAATTTAAAGACTATGTTTATGGACAAATAAACTATAATTTAAATGTTGAGTTTGATGGTAGAAAAATTGTGGGTGATAATCCAAACGATTTGAACGACACGAAATACGGAAACAATAATGTAGTTGGTCCTGAGCCAAAAGAAGCAAAACACGGAACACACGTTGCTGGAATTGTAGCTCAAGTTAGAGGAAATAATCTTGGTGGTGATGGTGTAACTAATAATGCTCAAATATTAACGGTAAGAGCAGTTCCTAATGGTGATGAATATGATAAAGATATCGCTTTAGGAATTCGTTATGCGGTGGATAATGGTGCTAAAGTAATCAACGGTTCATTCGGAAAATACTATTCACAACAAAAAGAATGGGTAATCGATGCTATTAAATACGCAGAATCAAAAGATGTTTTAGTAGTAATTGCTGCTGGAAATGAATCATTTGATTTAGATGTTACGAACAAATATCCAAATGACACTTACGATGGAAGTCCAGAATTTGCTAAAAACGTATTAATTATTGGTGCTCTTTCTCCAGCTTATGGAAGTAAAATGATTGCTGATTTTTCTAATTACGGAAAAAACAATGTAGATATTTATGCTCCAGGAGATGAGATATATGCAACAACACCTTTAAACACGTATGAATATTTACAAGGAACATCAATGGCTTCTCCAAATGTGGCGGGTGTTGCAACATTAATTCGTTCGTACTATCCTAGTTTAACTGCTGTTCAAGTAAAACAAATCATTATGGAAAGTGGAACTCCTTTAAAAAACACTGTAACTATTGGTGAAGACAAACATAAAGCTAATTTTGCTGATGCATCAAAATCGGGCAGAATTGTAAATGCTTATAATGCCTTAGTTTTAGCGGCAAAAATGGCTAAATAACAGTCGTAAAGAATTACATAACTATTTCAAAATCCTACAAGATATAAGCTGTCTTGTAGGTTTTCTTTTAAAAAACGAATATGAAAAAATTATTGTTTTTAAGTTTAGTTCCCTTCTTATCGTTTGGGCAAAACAATCCAAATCCAGGCTATTGGCAACAACACGTTGACTATAAAATGGATGTGAAAATGGATGTGAAAAAATTCCAATATACCGGAAAACAAGAAATTGTGTACACCAATAATTCAAATGATACCTTACATAAAGTGTATTATCATTTGTATAATAACGCTTTTCAACCTGGAAGCGAAATGGATGCACGTTTACAATCGATTTCCGACCCAGATAAACGCATGGTGCGAACCTTTAAGAAAGAAGGAAAAGACATAAAAGAAAGTAAAATCAGCACCTTACAACCAAACGAAATTGGCTATTTAAACATCGCTAATTTCAAACAAGATGGGGTTGCAGCAACCACAAAAGTAGTAGGAACTATTTTAGAAGTTACATTGGCAAAAGCTATTTTACCAAAACAAAAAACAACACTTTCCTTAGATTTTCAAGGACAAGTACCATTACAAATTCGACGTTCTGGAAGGATTTCAGAAGAAAGCGTTGCTTTATCAATGACCCAATGGTATCCAAAATTATGTGAATATGATTTCGAAGGATGGCACGCTAACCCATACATTGCAAGAGAATTTCATGGTGTTTGGGGAAATTTTGATGTAAAAATCACCATTGACAAAGCCTACACTATTGGTGGAACAGGTTATTTACAAAACAAAAACGAAATTGGTCACGGCTATCAAGATGCGGGTGTACAAGTGGTTTATCCTAAAAAAAACAAAAATTTAACTTGGCATTTTTATGCGCCTAACGTGCATGATTTTGCTTGGGGAGCGGATAACGAATTTATTCACGATATGATTTTAGGTCCAAATAATGTTGAATTGCATTTCTTATACAAAAACAAGAAAGAAAATTTAGAAAATTGGAAAAAAATGCAACCTAAAACAGCAGAATTGTTAGCGTATTTTAACGAAAACGTAGGACAATATCCATACAAACAATACTCCGTAATTCAAGGTGGCGATGGTGGAATGGAATATGGCATGTGTACCTTAATCACCGGAAATAGAGCTTTCGGAAGTTTGGTTGGCGTAACCGCACACGAAATGGCGCATTCATGGTTCCAATTTGTTCTAGCTACTAACGAAACCAAACACGAATGGATGGACGAAGGATTTACTTCCTACATTTCTAATTTAGCGATGAACAAAGTATTGCCTCCAAAAAAACCTGAAAACCCGTTTGAAGATTCGTATAAAAACTACATTTATTTAGCAAAATCAGGAAAGGAACAACCACTTTCTACGCACGCTGATCGATATGATTTAAACATGGCGTATGGGATTTCGGCTTATAGCAAAGGAGAAGTGTTTTTAGTACAATTGGGTTATTTAATTGGGCAAGAAAACCTCAACAAAACGATCAAACGTTACTACAACGAATATAAATTTACGCACCCAACTCCAAACGATATTAAACGGGTGGCGGAAAAAGTTTCGGGCGCAAATTTAGATTGGTATTTATTAGATTGGACTTTAACTACCAATACCATTGATTATAGCATTAAAGAAGTTTCTGAAGCCAATGCGGCGAATACAAAAGTGATTATTGAAAGAAAAGGAAGAATGCCAATGCCTTTAGACGTAATGGTTGAATATACCGACGGAACCAAAGAATTTTTCTACATTCCAAATACCTTAATGCGTTGGGAAAAACCTAATCCATACACTAGAATAAAAGGAAATGTGTTAAAAGGTTGGGATTGGGCTTATCCAACTTTTACTTTTGAAATTGCAAAACCGAAAGAAAAAATAAAATCCATCACCATAGACCCAGAAAATGTAATGGCAGATGTGAACAAAGAAGACAATGTTTTTAATCAAAAATAACGAAAAGCGACTTTAGGGTCGCTTTTTTTGTGAGATGATTCTGAACTGATATATATCATAATTCACTTTTTTACAATGTCGTAATTTTAAGGTGCTTAAAACGCAACTAAAAAATTAGTACACATTTTTAAAATACAATATTATGAGCATTGCAACCAAAGACATTAGAAACGTGGTATTTCTTGGGCATTCAGGTTCGGGAAAAACCACATTCATCGAGACTATGTTGTTTGAAAGCGGTATCATTCCGCGTCGTGGTTCGGTAGAAGCACACAATACCATTTCTGATTTCACCGATTTAGAACACGAAAGAGAAAACACTATTTACAGTCATTTAATGCACGCCAAATGGCACAACAATAAAATAAACATCATTGACACCCCGGGTTTTGAGGATTTTATTGGCGAAGTGGTTTCTTCGTTAAAAGTTTCAGACACGGCTTTAATTCTTTTAAACGCAGCTTCTGGTGTGGAAGTTGGTGCTGGAATTGTTTGGGAATACGTGCAAAATTACCAAACTCCTGTCCTATTTGTCATCAATCAAATGGATCATCCAAAAGCAGATTATGAGACTACTTTAGAACAAGCCAAAAATCGTTTTGGTAGTAAAGTAATTCCGATTCAATATCCGTACAATTCGGGCGAAAAATTCAATAGCATTATCGATGTACTTCGCATGACGATGTATGTTTTCCCAGAAAATGGTGGAAAACCTGAAAAAATACCTATTCCAAATTCAGAACTATTAAAAGCTAATGATTTACATAATGCTTTAGTGGAAGCGGCAGCTGAAAACGAAGAAGGCTTAATAGAAAAATACTTTGAAAAAGGAAATTTAGACGAAGAAGAATTGGCAAAAGGATTAACCATTGCTTTGGCACATCAACAAATTTATCCTGTTTTTTGTGCTTCGGGATTGAAAGATATGGGAAGCGGAAGAATCATGGGATTTATTGATGATATTGCGCCTTCTCCTGCCGATAGACCCGCTAAAAAATTAGAAAATGGTGCTGAATTAAAATGCGATGCTTCTGATAAAACCACTCTTTTTATTTACAAAACACTATCTGAACCTCAGGTAGGATTGGTTTCTTACTTCAAAGTGCTTTCGGGTGAATTGAACGCTGGAGACGAATTAGTGAATGCCGATAATGGTGAAATCGAACGACTAACTCAAATTTTTGTAACCGAAGGGAAACAACGTACTGCGGTAGAAAAATTAGTCGCTGGCGATTTAGGAGCAACGGTTCGCTTGAAATATGGTCATTCAAATAACACGCTTAATGCAAAAGGAGTCGACAGAAAAGTTAGAAAAATGCAATTCCCAACTAGTCGCATTAGAAAAGCCGTTTCTACTGCTAATCTTGCCGATATGGAAAAAATGATTAAAGCTTTGCATCAAATTCAGGAAGAAGATTTAACTTTAAAAGTAGAACAATCTGCCGAATTAAAACAAACCATTATTCAAGGGCAAGGACAATTGCATTTAGACTTAATTAAATACCGTATCGAAAACGAAATCAACATCGAAATGGTATTTAATGAACCCAAAGTGCCTTATCGTGAAACCATCACAAAATCGGCAAAAGCTGAATATCGTCATAAAAAACAAAGTGGTGGTTCGGGGCAATTTGGAGAAGTGCACATTACCATTGAACCATATTTTGATGATATGCCCGAACCACAAGGCGTAAACATCCGTAACAAAGAAATTGAAGAATTACCTTGGGGCGGAAAATTTGCATTCTATTGGTGCATAGTTGGTGGTGCTATTGATAATCGTTATGCAACTGCCATCAAAAAAGGTATTATGCACGAAATGACCGAAGGTCCGTTAACCGGTTCAAATTGCCAAAACATTAGAGTTTGTATATACGATGGAAAAATGCATGCAGTTGACAGTAACGATATTTCGTTTCAATTAGCGGCTTCACATGCATTTAAAATAGCGTTTAACGAAGCCAAACCTCAACTTTTAGAACCTTATTATCATTTAGAAGTGTTGTGTGAAGATAGTCATACAGGTGATGTGATGGGCGATTTACAAACCCGAAGAGCCATCATTCAAGGCATGGATACGGAAGGGCATTATCAAAAAATCATAGCGGAAGTGCCTTTGGCAGAACTAAAAGACTACGGTTCTTCTCTTCGTTCATTAACACAAGGAAAAGCGAAATTCAAAGTGGAATTTAGTAATTATCAATTAGTTTCTTTACATATTCAGGAAAATTTAGTTATAAGCAATGCGTTACTTTCTGAAGTGTAAATCAAATTTTGTTATTGAAAAAGCTTCTTCATTATTTGAAGAGGCTTTTTTTATACCTTTGCGCTATGCAATTCACTTATCCCAAAAAAGAAAAATTAAAAAGCAAAACTACTATTGATTTGCTTTTTTCAGAAGGAAATTCGGTTTCGAAATTCCCGCTGCGCTTGGTATATGTTGAAAACAAAGAAGAAAATGCCGAACTGGTGAAAATGGGTGTTTCGGTTTCAAAAAAATATTTCAAAAAAGCGGTAGACAGAAATTATTTTAAACGGGTTTTACGCGAAACTTATCGTTTAAACAAGCATATTTTGATTGATAATTTAGAAAAACCATATGCTTTTATGTTTTTCTATCAAACCAAAGAACGACTTTCGTATCAAGAAATTGAGGAAAAGACCATCCAACTTTTTCAAAAATTCAACGAAAGTCAGAAGTAAATCTATCTTTTGGTTTAATTTTTGGACAATATTATTTACTTTCGTAAAAATGTATCAATACTTTTATTCATGAAACGATATTTCAGTAGAAAAATAATTATTCCTATTGTTGCGGCAATATTTCTTTTTGTAGGTGTTAGTTTTAAAAACGATTTCTTTGAAATTGCCAAACAAATTGAAATCTTCACGGGGCTCTTCAAAACCGTAAATCAAAATTATGTGGATGAAACCAATCCGGGAGAAATGATGGATAATGCCATAAAAAACATGTTGAAAGAATTGGATCCATATACCGTTTTCTTTAATGAACAGGATGTTTTAAAATTCAAAATCAACAATACGGGCGAGTATACAGGTATTGGCGCCATGGTACAACGAAGAGAAGGAAAAGTTTTATTGAAAGAAATTTACAAAGGATTTCCCGCAGATAAAGCAGGTTTAAAAGCAGGTGATGAAGTAATTCAAATTGGTGATATTAATTTGAAAGAATATAAAGAAGACGCTTCGCAATTGTTTCGTGGTGCTAAAAACACAAAAATTGAGATTCAATACATTCGTCAAGGAAAAACGCAAAATGCAACGATTGTTTTAGATGATGTTGAAATAAAAGCAGTTCCCTTTTTCGCGCTGTTAAAAGATAATGTAGGATATATTGTACTTACTAAATTTACTGAAAAAGCAAGTGCAGAAACTAAAGCAGCATTGTTAGAATTAAAAAAACAAGGAGCCACCAAGATCATTTTAGATTTAAGAGGAAATCCAGGAGGATTACTTCATGAAGCAGTAAACATTTGTAATCTTTTCGTGGCTAAAAATGAATTAATTGTTACCACAAAATCAAAAAACACTAAATACAATTTAGAATATCGAACTAAAAATGAACCTATCGATTTAGAAATTCCGTTGGCGGTTATTGTTGATGGAAAAAGCGCATCAGCTTCAGAAATTGTAGCCGGCGCCATTCAAGATTTGGATAGAGGTGTTGTTTTAGGTTCGAGAAGTTTTGGAAAAGGGTTGGTACAACGTCCATTAGATTTGTCATACGGCACGCAAGTTAAAGTAACCATTTCTAGATATTATACCCCATCGGGAAGATGTATTCAAGCGTTAGATTATTCAAAAAAAGACGAAAACGGAAAAGTAATTAAAAAATCACAAAACGAATTCAATGCGTTTAAAACTAAAGCAGGTAGAACGGTTTATGATGGTGGAGGTGTTTTACCTGATGTAGAAATTGAAGAAACAAAAACCGCCAGTATAACAGAGGCTGTAATAAAAACAGATGCCATTTTTAACTTCGCCACACAATGGTATTTTAAAAATACAACCCTTGCGGGAATTCCCACTATTACTGATGTCGATTTTAATGCCTTTAAAGCCTATTTGAAGCAGGAAAAAATTAGTTTAGACACAGAAACGTATAAAGCAATGAAAAATGTTTTAGAAACTGCTAAAAACGAAAAAATAGAGGCACAAATTGCAACTGAATACAAGCAATTAGAACAAGCCATTGAAAAAAACCAAGAAGTAGAGTTAGACAAAAACAAAAATCAAATCAAGAAACTAATTCAGGAAGATTTGATAACCCGCTACCAATATAGAGAAGGCCTATATCAATTTTATGTAAAAGAAAATTTAGAAATTGAAAAGGCAATTTTACTTCTAAACAATCAAACCCAATACAAATCGATATTAAAAAAATAAGATGACACGTTTATTTTTCCTTTTCTTTTTACTTTTTTCTGTGGTTTCTTTTGCTCAAGAAGAAGAAGAAGTACATTCAATATTTTTTGAATTTGATAAATTTAATTTAAAAACAGAACAAGCCGATGCGGTAGTTGCCTTTGTAAGTAAAATTGACACTGCTCGTATTGAATCGGTTCAAATTTTTGGTTATTGTGATGACCGCGGAAAAGATCAATATAATTACACTTTATCTACCAACAGAGCAAATACCGTAAAAGACAAACTAATAGAAAAAGGCATCAAGAGTAAAATCATTATTACACTAGAAGGAAAAGGAAGAATCATGCTGGATGAAGATATGCAAACTAATATTCCTGAAGCACGTTCAAAAAACCGACGAGTAGATGTGGTGGTAAATTTTAAACCTATTGTAATTGAAGATTTAAAGATTCCAGGGGTTTATAGTACAATCAAAAAAGATAGAATTGTGGGCGATAGAATTTATCTCGACCACGTTTTATTTGAAAGAGGAAGCAGCCAATTGACCTATAAAGCAAAAAAAGAATTGGACAGAATAGCTCTAGAGCTTCACAAATACAAAAATATTCACTTCGAAATTCAAGGGCATGTTTGTTGCACGCCAACCTTCCAAAAAGAAGCAGTAGACCGCGACACTAAAAAACGCGAATTATCTATCAATCGTGCAAAACGAGTATATAATTATTTCTTGATGAAACGCATCAGTAAAACCCGCATGACTTTTAAGGGTTATGGCAACACCCAATCGTTAAAAAAAGGCAGCACTTTAGACCGTAGGGTTGAACTTTTGATTACTAAAAATGATGTGGTTCCTGTGGAAGCTAAGAAGTAGTTATTTTTTCTTCATCTGAATATGCGGAATATCATCTTCTAAATACATTTCACTTGTTTGTACAAATCCATGTGATTCATAGAATTTTTTAAGATATTCTTGCGCAGAAATGGTAATAGCAGTCTCGTTGAAATTTTCTTTTATGGCTTCAATGGAAACACTCATTAAATCATTACCGAATTTTTTATCGCGGTATTTTGGGCTTACCACAACTCTTCCTATTGATGTTTCTTCAAAATAATAACCTTTGTTGAACAAACGAGAATACGCAGCTAAATCGCCATTGCAATAGCCTAAAACATGAAGTGCTTTCTCATCTTTGCTGTCAATGTCTTGATAAACGCAATTTTGCTCCACAACAAACACTTCTGAACGAAGTTGTAGCAAAGAATATAGTTCGGTTATAGAAAGTTCGTTAAATCGCTTTATTTTGAATGTTACTTCCATGATAAAAAAGAAGTTCCCAATAATGGGAACTTGATATTATTTTAAAAATTTAACCGACTGAATAATGGCTTCCAATTCGAAAACCAAATCACGCTTCGATTTGGATGGATTATAAGTGAATCCTTCTAAAATTAAATAACGATTATTTTTAGTGTCTTTGATGGCATAATTAACAAAAGGTCCTGCCATAAAATCGTTTTTCAATTCCCAAGTTCCTTTGGTTAAATAGGTTTTTTTGTTGGCAACATTAACTTCAAAAAGGTATGGAGCATAAGCAGCTTCAGTAATCATCCAAGTATTTGGTAACGTTCCGTGAATATTTGCCTTTCCAATTTCATCACGCATTGCAGTAATATTCGCAATAATATTGGTGTCTTTTTCAACTTTTTCAATTGGAACCTGATAAATTAAAATGCTGTTATAACCCGAAGTAAATTCTTTTCGAAGCCAAATAAAATTCTCTTTTACCATATCGTATTTGAATCCAAATCCGATTTGTAAACTTACACCAAACTTCTTTTGAATCTGTTCATCAGAAACCAATGATTTTTTCATTCGAATTTGATTTTCAATAATTTCAGAAGCTTTGATGGTTTTTATTATTTCAGCCGATTTTTCTTCTATAACATTTAAAACATCTTCCGTATCTGTTCCAGAAATGAAAAATATATTTTGTGGCTTGGCAAATTTATTTGTGTTTGAAGCATAACCTGCTTCTTTACCTTTTTTGACAACAATGATGTTGCGACTTTTACGAACAAATCCTTCAAACACTTTTGTTGGGTATTGATTTAAAGTAAACAAAGGCTCTTCTTGTGGCAAACCATCTACTGGAGCAGCAAACTTTTTACGGATACTGTCTCCAATTTCACCATTCCATAAATTATCGTCTATAATGATAGAAACATTATTGATTTTACCATTAGATTCTGATAATATAGCTTGAACATCTTCTTTGGAAGATTCTTTACAAGAAAAAAGTGATACGACTAAAAGAGTTAAAATTGCAATTTTTTTCATAATGAAAACGATTAATTATCCGTTTATTTTTAATTTCATTCCGGGTTGAATATTGTCCCCGCTAATATCGTTCCATTTTTTTATGTCGTCTATAGAAACCCCGGGGAATTGTTTAGAAATTGAAAAAAGTGAATCCCCAGTTTTTACCTCGTATGTATTGTTTTTATTGGCACTAGACTCGTTTTGTACAATTATCTTTTTATCAGAATAAATTTTTAATTTTTTTCCAGCTTGGATGGTATTTCCTTTGATATGGTTCCAAGATTTCAGATTTGCAATAGAAACATTGTATTTATCTGCAATCTTTCCTAAACTTTCTCCACTTTTAATGGTGTGATATTGTGTTTTACGTTCAAACTTAGGTTTACTTACAAAAGTAGAATCAGGACTAGAACCTATTGAATCTTTTGGAGATAATGCAACATATTCACTCTTTGTCTTCTCTTTATGCGTGTCGGTATGTTCTAGATAAGCATAAATTTTTTCTTCGTTAGAAACAAAAAGACCCATTTTATTTTTTGGTAAACGCAAATAATGAGGTTTATCGGCTTCAAAAGGAATTACCTTTAATTTGTATATTGGATTTAAAAACTCTAATTGTTCCACTGGAATATCTAATAAATCCGAAATTTGTTTAAAAGACATTTGTTTTTTCACCATAATTGTATCTGTTTCAAAATACGTTACAGGTGCTTTTTTAGGTTGAATTCCGTGTTCTTTCTTAAATTCGTAAATGTAAAAAGTGGCTAAAAATGCCGGTACATAATTAGCAGTTTCTTTGGGTAAGTTTTTTCTAATATTCCAATAATTTTGACTACCTCCTGAACGACGAATGGCTTTTGAAACATTCCCAGGTCCACAATTATAAGCAGCCAAAACCATACTCCAATCACCAAAAATTCCGAACAAACTTGATAAATATTGACACGCAGCTTCGGTAGCTTTTAATGGATCGTAACGTTCATCAACATAAGAAGTAACTTCTAAATTATATTGTTTTCCGGTTGGGTACATAAATTGCCATAAACCAGACGCTCCAACTCTTGATTTTGCTTTCGGATTTAAAGCCGATTCAACAATTGCTAAATATTTCAATTCTAACGGAATATTATATTTTGCTAAATGCTCTTCAAACATTGGGAAATAATATTCTGAAACCGCCATCAAGCGCTCAAAAGCTTTCGGTCTGTTTTTTAAAAACGCTTTAATAGTGTTTTCTAATGCAGGATTATACTCAATATTAAAAGGCGATTTAGCATCCATTTTTGCTAACCTTTTTTTCAATATTTCTGTAGATAAATCATAATTTACTTCAGAATCTATGTTGATGTCCGAAATATCAGAAAACATATTTTCAGATAATTCAGCACTTGCTAGTTCAGAAATCCAACGTTCATCAATACAATTACTTGTGCTGTGATTTACAAAAGTTGTTTTCAACGAATCCAAATAGGACATTTTTGGCAACGTCAACAAACTTTCCTTTTCTGCATTCTCTTGCCCGAAACCAGCAACCGAGAGTAAAAGTGATGCAACCAGTATAAATTTTTTCATTTTGTTTTATATATTTTGAGCTTGGTAACTAATTATAACTTAATTACTAAGCTTTTATTGTATTTAATCTAATATAGCAGCAATCCCTGGTAAAGTTCTGCCTTCTAGCATTTCCAACATTGCTCCACCACCAGTAGAAACGTAACTCATTTTAGGTTCTAATCCAAATTGCTTAACCGCAGCAACACTGTCGCCGCCACCTACCAATGAAAATGCTCCATTGGCAGTAGATTCTGCAATATATTCTCCCAATGATATTGTTCCATTAGCAAAATTTTCCATTTCAAAAACTCCTAATGGACCGTTCCATAATATGGTTTTTGAATCTAAAATAATGCGTTTGATAATTTCTAAAGTTTTAGGACCTGCGTCTAAACCTTGCCAACCATCAGGGATTTGATTTACATCCACAATTTGGGTATTTGCATCATTAGAAAATGAATCTGCAGCTACAACATCCACCGGAATGTGGATTTGAACTCCTTTTTCTTTAGCTTGTTTTAAAATTTCAATAGCTAATTCTAATTTATCATCTTCACAAATCGAATTTCCAATTTTTCCGCCTAGCGCTTTCACAAAAGTAAACGTCATTCCACCACCAATAATCATGTGGTTCACTTTGTCTAAAATATTTTCAATTACTGTGATTTTTGAAGAAACTTTACTTCCACCTAATATAGCAACCACAGGTTTTTCAGAATTTTTAAGTACTTTTTCAATACTTTCAATTTCTTTAGCTAACAAATATCCAAAGCATTTTGCCTCTTTAAAAAATTGGGCAATAATTGTGGTTGAAGCATGAGCTCTGTGCGCTGTTCCAAAAGCATCATTTACATAAATATCACCTAAAGCGGCTAATTTTTTAGAGAATTCTACATCTCCTTTTTCTTCTTCAGCATAAAAACGTAAGTTTTCTAATAATAAAATTTCGCCTGGTTGTAAATTTTTCGCGGCATTTTCAGCAATCTCTCCTATACAATCTGAAGCAAAATGCACTTTTTGACCTAAAATTTTTTCCGTTTTTGAAACAATGTGTTGTAACGAATATTTTGCTTCAACTCCTTTTGGCCTACCTAAGTGACTCATTAAAATAACACTTCCTCCGTCTTTCAAAATTTTATCAATTGTTGGCTTAGCTGCCTCAATTCTAGTAGCATCTGTCACTTTAAAATTTTCATCTAAAGGCACATTGAAATCTACTCTAATAATTGCTTTTTTATTGTTGAAATTGAAGTCGTTAAGTGTTTTCATTTGTAACTAATTTTAATTTAAGTAAATGCAAATATAAATTATTGTATCTTAAATCTTTATAATAATTATCATATTTAGTAAATTTTTAAAACTATACGGTATTGATTTTTTACTTTCTTTTCTATCAATTTTGGTATTTTTTGATTAGGTTTGTTGCATGCTTTTTAAAGATATTTTAGGACAGGAACATATTAAAAATCACTTAACTAAGAGTGCCGAAGCCGGAAGAATTCCGCATGCTCAGTTGTTTGTGGGTTCTGAAGGTTGTGGAACACTTCCTATGGCAATTGCCTATGCACAATATATTTTGTGTGGCAATGTGGGTGGAGAAAATATGGGTGAAAACACAACATGTAACCTAAAATTTGAGCATTTTTCCCATCCCGATTTACATTTTGTTTTTCCTGTTGCCGGAACTGACACCGTTAAAAGTCATGCGGTTAGTGATAATTTCATGGTAGAATGGCGTCAATTTTTAATTGAAAGTCCTTACGGAAGTTTGTTTGATTGGCTGAAAAATTTAGGAATTCAAAACAAACAAGGAATAATTGGGGTAGATGAGGCTACTGATATCAATAAAAAATTAGCATTAAAAGCATACGAAGGTGGTTATAAGGTTATGATTATTTGGATGGCCGATAAAATGAATGGCCCTTCCGCAAATAAATTATTGAAATTATTAGAAGAACCACCAGCTAAAACCGTTTTTATTTTAATTACTGAAAGCACCAGCGATATGTTGCAAACCATTTTATCGCGTTGTCAAGTGATTGATTTTATTGGTTTGAGTGAAAGTGTGATTGCGGAAGCTTTGGTTTCACGTGAAAATTGCGATCCAACTGTTGCTAAAAAAATTGCACATCAAAGCGAAGGAAATTACAATAAAGCATTACATATTTTACGAAAAGAAGAAGATGAATTTCCGTTTGACGAATGGTTTGTAGAATGGGTAAGAAGTGCTTTCAGAGCAAAAGGAAATGCGGCTGCCATTAACGATTTAATTGCTTGGAGCGAAAACATTGCGTCCACTGGAAGAGAAACGCAAAAACAATTTTTACATTATTGCATTCATTTCTTTAGACAGGCTTTATTGTTAAATTATCAGGCGAAAGAACTTGTTTTCTTAGAAACAAAAGTGCCAAAATTTGAATTGGAAAAATTTGCTCCGTTTGTAAATGGAGCCAATATTTCTGATATTTACAAAGAATTAGAAGACGCTATTTACCATATAGAACGTAATGGAAATAGTAAAATTATCTTAACTGATTTATCTATAAAATTAACTCGATTAATCCATAAAAACGCATAATTATGATACAAGTTGCTCCTCTTTTGGTCTTAGCATTATTAGCAATAACTTTTTTACAATCTGGATATGACAAAATTAAAGATTGGAAAGGCAATATAGAATGGTTAACTGGGCATTTTGCCAGTACTATTCTAGCAAAACAAGTTCCTTTTGCTTTAATGACTGTTTTAGTCTTAGAAATTATTGCAGGTGTTTTGTGTGTTTCAGGAATTATTCAATTAATTGCTGAACCTGCAGTTACTCGTGGATTGGGCTTTTATGGAGCTATTGTTTCTTGTATTACTTTACTAATGTTGCTTTTTGGTCAACGTTTAGCCAAAGATTATGATGGTGCTAGAACGATTGTAATTTATTTCATACCAGCTGTTTTAGTGGTTTTTTGGTTGAATTAATTTAAACTCGCTTTATACAATCGCAACTCATCCCAAGAGAATTTATCGCCGTGGATTTCTTTTAATTCACCTAAACTTTCGCCTTTAAAATCTTTGAAAGCGGCTTTTAAATCGAAAATTTTATCTTCTGGTAAAATGTCTGAAAGTTGCACGATTTCCATTTGAATCAGCTTGGTAAAATGGTTGTAGATAGTTTGTGGTGTGAGTTTTCGCTGTTTCGCAATTTCGTAAATGGATAAGTTTTGTTTCCACAATTCCAATGTATCTTCGATGGTAGATTTCTTTGGTTCTTTTGTTTTTTTCTTTTTCGAATCGGTGTAATAGGAAACGTCTTCGTCGTCTTCAACCAGAGCAGCGTGCGAAGTTCTAAAGCGCTCTGCAACAACCACTAACTTATTGATTTTGTAGGCACTAATATCTTCCGAAATTAGATTTTTCTTTGAAATTTCTTTTCCTTCGACAATGATATTGGTCAATAATTTCGCCTTTTTAAGTTGTAAAATCGCTTTGATTTGAAGTTCTTCTAAAACCAATAATTCATCATAAAAAGCTTTAACTTTTTTGATGCGTTTTACTTCTTCAATTTTCAACAACAATTCTTCTGCAACTGCATCTAACGTTTTGAAAAAGTACTGATAAGCCGCATCACATCGCTCTTTTGCGAAATTGACATCCAGATTTTCATCGGAAAAAATTTTATGTAATTGCGATAGAAATTTCCCCGAAGGTTCTAAAATTTCGACGATTTTATCGTGTTGGGTTTTTGCCCAGTCGTTATGCTTCGTTTTTGGCGATTTTGGTGCTTCGGAATTATAACTGAACAAATGATTGCGCCATTCTTGACCTAATTCTTTGAAATCAAATGAGTTAAGCAACGTATTTAACCAGAAAACCAATGTTTCTTTGGCTAATGAATGTTGCAAGATTTCTTCGGATGCTTTGTTTTCGGCATAATTAAGCACTTCTTCATCACTAGAAATACCATTCATTCGCAAAGGAGAAAGCAAAATAAGCCCTTTTAACGAACGCAAACGCGATAAAGCCACATACGCTTGTCCAGGGGCAAAAACTTGCGATACATCAAGCGCTGCTTTGTCAAAAGTTAAGCCTTGACTTTTGTGAACCGTAATCGCCCAAGCCAATTTGATAGGGTAGTGGACAAACGTTCCAATAACTTCTTCTTCGATTTCTTTTGTGTTTTCGTTGACTTTGTAGCGAATATTTTGCCATTCGTAGCGTTCCACTTCAATCGTTTTGCTTTCTTCGGGAAAGTGAACAAAAATTTCCTTTTCGGTTAACGAACTGATGACGCCCATTTTCCCATTAAAAAATTGCTTTTCAAAATTGAGATCGTTTTTAATAAACATGACTTGTGCTCCAACTTTGAGTTGCAATTTTTCTTCTAACGGATAAATTTTTTCTGGAAAATCAGCTGTGATTTCCGGTAAATAGGTAAACTGTTTTCCTTCTAAATCTGCTAAAGATTTTGCATTGATTGTATCTGCTTTGGAATTATGCGTGGTTAAAATGATGAAACCTTTATTTTTCTTGAGATCAAAATCAGGTTGCACGAATTGATTAAGAAGTTGCACATCTTCCGACGTGATTTTATTATGACGTAAATTGTTTAAAACATCAATAAATTCAGCATCTGTTTGACGGAAAATCTTATCTAATTCGATGTATAAAGGCGGATATTGCTGAATGATGTGTGAATGAAAAAAGAACATGCCACGGTAATAATTTTTCAGCATTTCCCATTCTTCGTTTTTCACAACGGGTGGTAATTGTAATAAATCTCCTATAAAAAGAACTTGAGTTCCACCAAAAGGGCGTTCGTTTCTGCGTACTTTTCGCATCATAAAATCCATTGCATCTAACACATCAGCGCGAAGCATAGAAACTTCATCAATAACTAACAATTCCATATTTCGAATTACAGAACGTTTCACGTTATTCATCTTAAAATGGCGCCCTAGTGAATCGCGATTTTCGAATTTTACGGTGTCTGAAAAGTGTGGAAGTTGTTTATTATCAGGTATAAAGGCTGCAAAAGGTAATTGAAACATCGAATGAATGGTTACCCCATTTGCGTTCAAAGCGGCAATTCCAGTTGGTGCTACAACAACCGTATTTTTATGTGTTGTGGCAATGATTTCTTTTAAAAGGGTGGTTTTTCCGGTTCCTGCTTTTCCGGTAAGGAAGATTGATTTATTGGTTTGATTAATAAATCGAAGTGTGTAAATAGCTGCGGCTGATACTGATTCCATTTGGCATATAAATTTGAAATACAAATATATAGAAACAATTAGAAATAAAAAAGTCCTGATTTCTCAGGACTTTAAATTATTTTTTCTCTTCTTCTTTAGTGGCTGCTTTATCGTCTTTTTTGGTAGCTTTATAAGTTTCGTTAAGTTCTTTTAAAACTTCTTTAGTTATATCATAGTTGTCTTTAGCATACAAAATTGTAGCCGCATCACCTGTGCCATAAATGTAATCATAACCTTTCTTTTTACCGTAATCTTTAATGAATTTTTTAACTTCACTAATTAAAGTATCTTTTAAAACAGCACCTTCTTGTTGTAATTGTTGGAGTAAAGCGTTTTGTTCAATTCCTAATTGTTGCTCTCTTTGAGATAGCTCAGCACCTTTTTGTTGTGCCCATTGTGGTCCTTTTGCTTGTGCACTTTGTTGAAAATTTTGTGCTTCTGCTTGAAAAGCACGAACTTTTGCTTCTAAAGGACGACCTAATTCTTCGGATTTTACTTTGAATTTATCATCTTCATCTTTGAATTTTTCGTATTTCTCGATAATTTCAGCTGTGTTGATATATGCGGTTTTGAATTCTTTTGAATTTGTCTCTGTTTTGTTACAAGCTAAAATGCTAAGTGCAACTCCTAAAATCAATACAATTTTTTTCATGGTTCTAAATTGGTAATTAATAATTTTTCGTAAAAGTAATAATAAGTTATAAAGTAGCAAATTTGTTGCTTTTTTATTTATTTTCTAACTATAAGAAATGTTTATGTGTTTTTAAAAAACCTATAGGTTCAATTTATAAAAATCAACTTTAATGAATTGTTTGAGATGAATTTTTAAAAAAAGACAATAAATCACATCAAAACAAGTAAAAAAGTGTCTAAAATCGCTTTAAAATAATTTTTACTTGTTTTTTAGCACATAAATATGTGAAGAAAACTCATTTTTAAAGCATCCAGATACATTTGATATCAAACCAATAAAAAATCCTGAAATGAAATTCATTTTACCAGATTTATATTTTTCTGATAAAAGCGACACATAAAAACTATCAAACCACATTGGTTTAACATCTTCCAAATTCATATTTTGTTTGTCGAATAATTTTTCAATAGCGGTTTTTGAAAAATGCCATAAATGTCTTGGCACATCATAAGCGGCCCAAAACTCTTTATAATGATTTGCATCATAAGATTTAAAATTTGGAACAGCAATTATAATTGTTCCTGAAGGTTTTAATAAGCGTTTCAATTCGGCCACTTGATGTTCAACATCGGGAACGTGTTCTAAAACATGCCACATCGTTATTACATCAAATGAGTTACTTTCTAATTTTTCGATCGTATCTCCAAATTTAATTCCTTTTCCTAGAGCAATTCCTTTTGCTTTATCGTTTGGTTCAATCCCTAAGATATCCCAATTCTGATTTTTACATTCCAAAAGAAAATCTCCAGTACCAGCTCCAATATCTAAAATTCTTCCTTTTACCGGTTGGTACGAATTAATTAATTTCACTTTATCGCGAATAGCTTTTCTTTTGATGAAATGATACATTTTTTCAAATAGGGTACGTTTTCCATCGGTGTGCGAAATATAATCTTCGAATTCGTAATACGAACCTAATTTATCTAAAGAAGGTTGTGGATGTGTTTTTAAGATTTGGTATTCTTCATTTAACAACAAAAAAAACGATTCTCCAGAAACTGAAAAATCTTTAACGGTAATAAAACTTTTATCTTCTAAAAAATTCATTTATTTTATTTTTATGCGAAAGGCTTATTTTAATAGGGTTGGCGACGTTGTTTCACGTGAAACATATTCAGTTGACAGTCGCAGTGTTCAGTCGCAGTTAAATAAAAAACTGAAAACTGAGACTGAAAACTGAGACTATCTTCCCATGTATATTAACAACACAGAAATATCACTTGGCGAAACACCGCTAATACGTGATGCTTGTGCAATAGTTCTTGGTCGTATTTTATTTAATTTTTGTTTTGCTTCAATTGAAATGGATTGGATTTTATCGAAATTGAAATTATCTGGAATAACCATGTCTTCTAAACGTGTTAATTTATCGGCATTGTTTTTTTCCTTTTCAATATAACCTGAATACTTCACTTGGATTTCAGCTTGCTCAACTACTTCTTGATCTAAATCGTGCTCTTCAATATAAGCCGCTACTTTTTTAAACTTTCTAAAATCTTCCAAATCCAATTGGGGACGTGAAAAAACTTTAAACATTTTATCCGGTTGACTCATCGGAGCAGAACCTTTAGCTTCTAAAATCGGGTTTGCTTCTTCGGGTTTTAAACTTGTTTCTCTAAAGAAATTCACCATAGCATCCGATTGAGAAAATTTTTGTTCCATACGAATCAAACGATCTTCTTTCGCTAAACCAATTTCAAATGCTTTAGGTGTTAATCTAAAATCAGCATTGTCTTGACGCAGTAATGTTCTATACTCAGCACGAGAAGTAAACATACGATAGGGTTCTTCTGTTCCTTTTGTAATTAAGTCGTCAATTAAAACACCAATATACGCTTCATCTCTTTTTAAGATAAACGGTTCTCTGTTCTGAACTTTTAATGCAGCATTAATTCCTGCCATTAAACCTTGAGAAGCCGCTTCTTCGTAGCCTGTTGTTCCATTAATTTGCCCTGCAAAATACAAACCTTCCACTAATTTAGTTTCTAAAGTGTGTTGCAATTGTGTAGGAGGGAAGTAATCATATTCAATAGCATAACCTGGTCTGAAAAATTTCACATTTTCAAAACCAGCGACTGAACGTAATGCTTTGAATTGAATATCTTCTGGTAACGAAGTTGAAAATCCGTTGATATAATATTCGCAAGTTGTCCAACCTTCTGGTTCTACAAAAAGCTGATGTCTTTCTTTATCTGCAAAACGATTAATCTTATCTTCAATAGACGGACAATATCTCGGACCTAAACTTTTTATTCTTCCGTTGAACATTGGACTTCTGTCAAAACCTTCACGTAAAATATCGTGCACTTCTAATGAAGTATACGACATCCAACAAGAACGTTGTGTTTTTAATGGAGCGGTTAAATTAGAATAGGAAAACTTTTCTGGAACATCATCACCTGGTTGTTCTGTCATTTTAGAAAAATCTAAAGAACGACCATCAACTCGTGGAGGTGTTCCTGTTTTCATTCTTCCTGATTCGAAACCTAATTTCACTAAATCTTCTGTGATTCCAAAAGAAGCACTTTCTCCGGCGCGACCACCACCAAATTGTTTGTCACCAATATGAATCAAACCATTCAAAAAAGTTCCGTTTGTCAACACAACAGACTTTGCTTTGATTTCCACGCCAAGTGAAGTTTTCACTCCAAGAATCTTTCCATTCTCAGATAATAGACCAGCCACCATTTCTTGGTAAAAATCCAGGTTAAACGTATTCTCCAACATTGTTCTCCACTCGTCTGAAAAACGCATTCTGTCCGATTGTACTCTTGGCGACCACATCGCAGGACCTTTTGATTTATTCAACATCTTGAATTGGATTGAGGTCTTGTCTGAAACAATTCCAGAGTATCCACCCAAGGCATCAATCTCACGCACAATTTGTCCTTTTGCAATTCCACCCATAGCAGGATTACACGACATCTGTGCAATGTTTTGAAGATTCATTGTCACCAAAAGCGTAGAACACCCCATGTTGGCAGCAGCAGCAGCAGCTTCACAACCGGCGTGACCAGCACCCACAACAATTACATCATATTGATTTAAAAACATCTTTTATAAATATTATGTTCCACGTGAAACATTTAAAAAAATTCTAGTTTGTACGCTTAATGTTCCACGTGAAACATTTGCATTTTTTCATCTTCTTTCGAACGCATTAAGGCTTCGTCATTTGGAGATTTATCTTTGTAACCACAGTAGTGTAAAACACCATGAGATAATACACGCTTTAATTCTTCTTCAAAAGAAACATTGAAATCGCTTGCATTATCTTGAACTCGCTCTATAGAAACAAAAATATCGCCTTGTATTAAATTTCCTACTGTGTAATCAAAACTAATAATATCAGTTAAAGTATCGTGATCTAAATATTCTACATTAATTTTATGTAGGTACTCGTCATCACAAAAAATATAATTGATTTCCCCTTCATCAAATCCTTCGGAATGAATAATACGAGAAATCCAATCTTCATAATGCGCCTCGTTTTCGAGTTCGAAATCTGTTTCGTAATTAAAACTAATCATTGCTTTTAAAATAGTTTTGAACCTTCTGGTTAAAATTGGGTTGCAAAGGTAAGCTTTGTCTGTTTAATATTTCAACACTATTTAGATATTCTTTTAATTCCTTTGAAAGTGGAGTAGTGCTACCATTATAGTTTTTGTCATTCGTTTTAGATTGACGTTTAGTGTCTTCTCCTTGTTGTTGAATTGCCTTTTCTAATTTTAAAAGTTCGTGTTTTAAATTCAACATTTTTTGCAACGTCTCATTTTTAAAGCCTTTATTGATTAATTGCTTCTCTATATCCTTCATTTGGTTTAAAGCATTCTGGCCTTGACCTGACATACCTTCCTTTTCTAATGCCTTTTGCAAAGCATCACGCAATTGTCGCTGTTCTTTTAAAATTTCTAAAACCTTTCCAGCATTTCCATCAGAACCATTTTCACCTTCTTGATTTCCTTCACCAGATTGCCCTTTACCATCTTTACCTTTTTGTTTGCCTTGACCAGGCTTGTCACCAGGCTTGTCACCCGGTTTATCGCCAGGCTTCATTCCTTCTTTCATTTTATCACCTAAACCTTCTTGTTTTTTAATAATGTCAGGTAATTGCATGCCTTTGCCTTGACCTTTACCTGGTTTAGGTTTTCCTTGGCCTTGGCCTTGCATTTCCATATTCATATCACTTTGAACATTGCTTAAATAATCAGCTAAACGATTAGCAGAAGTTAAAACATACTGTTGATGAGATGCACCTTTTTGAATATTGTTATCAGCAATGGTCTCTAAAGTCTTGTCTAGATTATAATGGATTTCACCGACTTCATTAAGAATAGTTTCAGTAATTTTTGGATTACGTAAAGCTACTGCAAACAAACTATCATCTACATGTTTGAATTGTAATTTCAAATCTTGTTGCTTTTTTAACACCTTATTCAATTGCAAAGAACGAACTTGAGAAGCATTAGTAGTTTTAATTAACGATTCTTCATCAAATGAAAAAGCTAATAAATTATCTAAAATTTGACGCAATAATTTAGCATCTTCTTCCATTTGTTCCATACCACTAGCTGCCATAGAAGAAGACATCTTACTGCTCATTTCTTTCATTTTTTTTGCTGCTGCTTTTTGCTTGGGTTTTGCTTTTTGTTGATTTTGTTTTTGTAAATCTTCAGAAGCCTTCTCCATATCTTTCTTAACATCCTGTTGTTCATTCTTATCATTAGGAATGTCCATAGGTGCTTTTAATTCATTATTTTCTTTATCTAATTCTTGAAGTTCATTCTGAATATCCTCAAATTCCTTATTAATAGCATCTTGATTTTTCACCGTATTTTCCTTTGCATCATCAGACAACTTATCTTCTTTATCTGATAACTTATCTAATTTATCCGCAATTTGTTCTGCTTTCTTTTCTACGTAAAAACGTTTCGTTAATTCAACTAACTGTTCTAAATTTTGTTGTTGACTTTTAGCATTTTGTTTTAGCTTATCAGCTTTTTCAAACAATTCATCCTTTTCTAATTTCTTAGAAAGTTCCTCTAATTCTTTCAATAACTTTTCGTTTTTATCTGCTTGTTTTTCAGCTTCTTCTAAACGACGCACTAATTCTTCTTTGTCTTTGTCTTGCGATTTAGGATTGAACTCTTCCAAATTCTCGGTCAACTTTTTAGTAAATTCTTTCATCATTCCGTCTTGTTGTTTTTGACGATTGATAAAGTCTTCTACTTTCTTTTGATCTTTGAAATCTAAATTAGATTTCTCTTTATTCATCTTTTGCAGTTTGTCTAATTCAGAAATTTGCTTCTCTTGATTTTGAAGGGATTTTTCTAAACTATTGATGTTTTCATTCTGCTCTTGCAACTGTTTGTCTTCTTTTTGGTCTTCAGTCAATTCATAATGAAGAAAAACGGATGATTTAGTGCTTTTATAATTATTAACTACATCATTATCAAATACTTCAAAGTAATATTCGTAATTTACACCTTCTTCAATTGATAAACCATTAGGAAATGAATAAATAAATTGATCCACCGCTTGTTTGTTGATAGCTAAATTCGCTTTTCGAACTGCATTTGGATTTTCTTTCGGATAAAAAACAACTTGTAATTTAGATAAGCCATGATCATCGGCAACTTGACCAATCATCATTTTCGATTTTAACTTTAATGAATCCGGAGCAATTTGGACTGAAATGGTTGGATATTGATCTTTAATAGTCGCGATTTGATAAGACAATTTTTCAAATTCGTTAATATTTCTATTTGAAGTAATTACTTCGTAATTCAAATTATCAGTGATTCTTCTTGAAAGCGAAAAGTTGTTTTCTTTATTCGCAAAAACACTCAATAGATTATTCGATTTGAAACTAACTTTATCCGTTGCTAAAGCGTTAATTCTCCAATTCACAACAGTACCTTCTGGAACTACAGCATTTCCAGTTCCTTGAATAATTTCAGATTTCTTACCTAAATAAGAAGGATATTGTAAAACCATTTCAAAATTGGCAATAGTTGGTACATCCACCACATTAATCTGATAATCTTTCGAATTTAATCCATTTGCTAGAAGCGAAAAAGTAACATCTTTAGATACTTTTGAAAATGTATATTCAAAAACTCCAGGTTTTGTACTTTGTAGAAAATATTCTTCATCACCAATTTGAATCGCAATATTTTCAGGCATTACTTTTCCTTGTGTTTTCACTTGTAGAACGAAATCAGAATTCTGTTGAGCAGTTAATGATTTATTCAAAACCACAAATTCGAAAGGAGCTGGCGGTGCATATTTGGTTTGAAAATGAACTACACGATCAAAACTATTAGATATTATAGAAGAATTTCCAGTAACAAAAAACAAAATCAATAAAAAAATTGGAAGAATAGCATAAGGCAAAAACTTCTTATTGTTTGCAAAAATTACAGCATTTGAAAAAGGAATCGGTTGTAATGAAGCTGCTTTTTGCTCGATGGAAGCAGCTAATAATTCCGAAGTTTGGTTTTGGTTTGCCAATTGCAAAAAGTTCAACAACTTATCTTGCACTTCTGAAAAGTGATTTCCGATAATTTCTGATGCTTGTTCGTAGTTAATTCCTTGTTGTAATTTAAATAATTTAAACAATGGAAAAGCAATGAATCGAAGCAATAAAAATGATTCAACTCCAACGAATAACCAGAATAAAATTGTTCTTCCAGAAGTAGATAACCATAAAAAGTATTCAATCAGTAAGGTAAAAATGAAATACAACAAGCCCAATCCGATGAAAAGAATAACTCCTCTTATCAGTTCATTAGTATAAAACTTCTTGATAAATGCTTCAAGTTTATCGAAAATAATGCTTTTTGTTTCCAAGACTATTTATATATTGTTTATAACTGATAAAAATACAACATCTTCCTAGAATAGTCAATAGGTTTTTAATGAAACTTAACATTTGGGATTTGTTTCAAGTTTCAGGTTACAAGTTTTATTTTAAGTTTTCATCATCCAACTTCCATCATCCATCATCCACAAAATCAAAATTCAAATCGTATCTTTGCAAAAAATTTAATGAAATGTCAGTAAGAGTAAGATTTGCACCAAGTCCAACAGGACCTTTGCATATTGGTGGTGTTCGTACCGCTTTATTCAATTATTTATTTGCCAAAAAACATGGTGGTACTTTTTATTTACGCATTGAAGATACCGATCAAACGCGTTTTGTTCCAGGAGCAGAAGCTTATATTTTTGAAGCTTTAGAATGGTTAGGAATTGCGCCAGAAGAAACCGTTGGAAAGAATGAAAAATTCGGACCTTATCGTCAAAGCGAACGTAAAGCGATGTATCAACAATATGCGGATCAATTGATTAATTCAGGTTGGGCGTATTATGCTTTTGATACGGCTGAGAGTTTAGATGCGATGCGAAAAGAAGCAGAAGCAAATGGAAAAACGTTTATTTACAATCATTCGGTTAGAGAACAATTGGATAACTCGTTGACAGTTTCACGTGAGAAAGTAGCAGAACGAATTGCAAATGGAGAACATTATGTAATCCGTTTTAAAACACCTGTGAATGAAATTTTAGAATTGAAAGACATTATTCGTGGCGATATTAAGTTTGATACAAATTTATTAGACGATAAAGTATTATTCAAATCAGATGGAATGCCAACCTACCATTTAGCTAATATTGTGGATGACCATTTAATGGAAACTTCGCACGTGATTCGTGGAGAAGAATGGTTGCCATCAATGCCTTTACACGTTTTATTATACAAAGCATTTGGATGGATTGCACCCGAATTTGCGCATTTACCCTTGATTTTAAAACCAATTGGAAACGGAAAATTATCAAAACGTGATGGTGATAAAATGGGATTCCCAGTATTTCCTTTAGAATGGAAAACGGAAGAAGGAACTTCATCAGGTTACAGAGAAAACGGATTTTTCCCAGAAGCTGTAATTAACTTTTTAGCTTTATTAGGATGGAATGACGGAACCGAACAAGAGATTTTCTCATTGGAAGAATTGGTAGAAAAATTTGATTTAAACCGAATTCACAAAGCGGGAGCGAAGTTTGATCCAGAGAAAAACAAATGGTTCAATCATCAGTATCTAATAGGGAAAAGTGATAAGGAATTAGCCGTAAATTTTTCTGAAAATTTAGAAAAAAGAGGTGTTTCTACGTCAATAGATTTAGAAAGAGTTGTATCCTTAATTAAAGAAAGAGCACATTTTGTGAATGAGTTTTGGGATTTAGCCGATTATTTCTTTGAAGCGCCAACAACTTACGATGAGAAAGCAGCAAAAAACTGGAAAGAAGAAACGCCGGTATTAATGCAACAAGTGATTTCTGAATTGAATAAAATAGAAAATTTTACTTCAGTTAACATAGAAACCTTATTAAAAGAATGGATGGCAACCAATGAAATTGGAATGGGGAAAGTAATGCAACCGTTACGATTGAGTTTAGTTGGAGCGCTTAAAGGTCCACATTTATTCGACATTATCGAAATGATAGGAAAAACCGAAACAGTGGAAAGAATTGAAAAAGCGATTGAGAGACTATAAGTGTAACTTTTTTAAAAATTAAGCGTATAAGTATCATATAACTAAAACAATAAAAAATTATGGAGTTTATCATGTTTCCAATTATCTTCATTGGATTAATTGTCCTTTTTTCTTCTTTCTTTACCGTGAAACAGCAAACTGTTGTAGTAGTAGAGCGCTTTGGAAAATTTCTTAGCCTTAGAAATTCAGGTTTACATTTAAAAATTCCAGTAGTAGATCGAATTGCTGGAAGAGTAAATTTAAGAATTCAACAATTAGATGTAATCATTGAAACTAAAACTAAAGATAACGTATTCGTTAAAATGAAAGTTTCAGTTCAGTTTAAAGTGTTACAAGAAAAAGCATACGAAGCGTTTTATAAATTAGAATATCCACACGACCAAATTACATCGTATGTATTTGACGTAGTGCGAGCTGAAGTTCCAAAATTAAAATTAGATGACGTTTTTGAACGTAAAGATGATATTGCAGTTGCCGTAAAACGTGAGTTAAACGAGGCAATGACGACTTATGGATATGACATCATCAATACATTAATTACAGATATTGATCCAGATATTCAAGTTAAAAATGCGATGAACCGTATTAATGCGGCAGACCGTGAAAAAACAGCTGCAGAATATGAAGCTGAAGCTGGAAGAATTAGAATTGTTGCTAAAGCTAAAGCTGAAGCAGAAAGCAAAAGACTTCAAGGTCAAGGTATTGCTGATCAAAGAAGAGAAATTGCTCGTGGTTTAGTAGAATCGGTTGATGTATTAAACAAAGTGGGAATTAATTCTCAAGAAGCTTCGGCTTTAATTGTGGTAACGCAACATTATGACACATTACAAGCAATTGGTGCAGATGCAAATTCTAATTTAATTTTATTACCAAATTCACCACAAGCAGGAAGTGACATGTTGAATAATATGGTAGCGTCTTTTAGTGCATCAAACCAAGTAGGTGAAATGATGAAAAAAGGAAACATCAAAAAAGTTGCAAAGAAACATCAAAAAGATGAATTTGGAACTGAAGGCGAATCTGAAGAAGTATAAATTGATGCTGAAATAATCCCGAAGTTTCGGGACAACATAACAAAATGAAAACCATCAATTTAAAATTGGTGGTTTTTTTGTGTCTAATTATTAAAAAAGAATCCTGACAGGTTTTTGAAACTTGTCAGGATTAAAAACAAGCGTTTTTTAGCAAAAATTAAAATAAAGCGTTTTTAGACACTTTTAGTAATTGGGATGTAAAAACACTTTACCTAAAAAAGTTTTATTCTTAAAATTCATTTATGAAAGTCGCTTTTTTAAGTTTTTAGTTATTAAAAATTAAATTTCGATAGATTTTACTAATGATAATTTTTAGTGATAATTTTGTGATTTTTTATTAAGATTTCTATATAAAACGAAAACGTGTCAAGTTTTGAAAACCTGACACGTTTAAAAAATAACTTTGGATACTGAAATAAATTAAGCATGACAAAAATTGATACTTTTTATTGTTCTGAAATTTTTGCCCAAGTATCTCGTAATCCAACTGTTTTATTAAAAACTAATTTTTCAGCGGTAGAATCTCTATCGACACAAAAATAGCCTAAACGTTGAAATTGAAAATGATCTAATTCTTTTGAAGTAACTAAACTTGGTTCCACATAACCTGTAATTACTTTTAATGAATTTGGATTGATAAATTCTTTAAAATCAACTTCTTTATCTTTATCTGGACTTTCGTTGGTGAATAATCTATCATACACACGAACTTCTGCTTCTTTTGCATGAGGAATAGAAACCCAATGAATGGTCCCTTTTACTTTTCTTTGACTCGCTTCAGTTCCACTTCCAGATTTAGAATCTACATCGTAAGTAACATGAATTTCTGTAATTTTTCCGTTTTCATCTTTTACAACTGATTCACCTTTAATGATATACGCATTTTTCAAACGTACTTCAGTTCCTAAAGTTAATCGGAAAAATTTCTTATGTGCTTCTTCTTGAAAATCATCTCTTTCGATATATAATTCTTTAGAAAAAGGCACTTTTCTGTAGGTCATTACTTCTTCTTCCGGATTATTTTCAGCTTCTAACCATTCTTCTTGACCATTTGGATAATTAGTAATTACTAATTTCACTGGATCTAAAACGGCCATTACACGAGGAGCAATTTTGTTCAAATCTTCACGAACACAAAATTCTAAAAGTGAAACATCAATCAAATTATCACGTTTAGCAATTCCAATTGTGTTAGCAAAATTTACGATAGAATTTGGTGTATAACCGCGTCTTCTCATTCCAGAAATAGTACTCATTCGTGGATCATCCCAACCTGTAACGTGCTTTTCTTCAACTAATTGCAATAATTTACGTTTAGAAACAACCGTATGTGATAAATTTCTACGCGCAAATTCTCTTTGTTTGGGACGTACTTTAGTTTCATCATAAATTTGATTCAAAAACCAATCATATAATTCACGATGAGGCAAGAATTCTAACGTACAAAAAGAATGTGAAATTTGCTCTAAATAATCACTTTCACCATGTGCCCAGTCGTACATTGGATAAATACACCAATCGTTTCCTGTTCTGTGGTGATGTGCGTGCATGATACGGTAAATAATAGGATCACGCATCAACATATTGTTTGCACCCATTGAAATTTTAGCACGCAAAACGTGAGTTCCCTTTTCGAATTCACCGTTTTTCATACGAGTAAATAAATCTAAATTCTCTTCGATAGAACGATTTCTGTAAGGAGAATCAGTACCAGGTTGTGTAGGCGTTCCTTTTTGTTGCGCCATTTCTTCCGAAGTTTGGCTATCTACATACGCTTTATCTTTCTTGATTAATTCCACTGCCCAATCGTATAATTGTTGGAAATAATCGGAAGCATAACATTCTTTATCCCATTCAAAACCAAGCCATTCTACATCGCGCTTAATAGCATCAACGTATTCTTGTTCTTCTTTAGAGGGATTGGTATCGTCGAAACGAAGGTTTACTGGCGCTTTATAATCGATTCCTAAACCAAAATTTAAACATATTGCACTGGCATGACCCACGTGTAAATACCCATTTGGTTCTGGTGGAAAACGAAAACGTAATTTATCTGTTGTCAAACCATTTTTTAAATCTTCTTCAATGATTTGTTCTATAAAATTCAATGATTTTTCTTCTGTTGACATAGTATCAAAAATTTATGCAAAGATAGAAAATGTTTCAGGTTTCAAGTTTAAAAGTTTCAGGTTTTATGTAACTTTGAATAAAGAAAAACAAGTTGAAACTAAAAAACCCTCAAACTTGAAACTAAAATTTTATGGGAACTATTAAATTACAAAATATTCGCACTTTTTCCTATCACGGATGTTTAATTGAAGAAGAAAAAATAGGTTCTGACTACCGAGTAGATCTAGAAATAAAAACCGATTTACGTAAATCTTCTCAAACAGATGAGTTAGCAGATACGGTTGATTATGTGCTATTGAATAAAATTGTGGTAGAAGAGATGGCGGTTCGTTCCAAATTATTAGAACATGTTGCCCAACGCATAATCACTAGATGTTTTGCTGAAATACCGTCGATTTCTCGAATAAAATTAGCAGTTTCTAAATTAAATCCACCTATTGGAGGCGATGTAGAAGCAGTTACGATAGAAATGGAAGAGTTTAGAAATTAAAAAAAAGAATCGGAATTAACATCCGATTCTTTTTTTTTAGATGCTGAATCGAGTTCAGCATGAAAATAAGTATTTTTAATCGATTTTATACACTCTATTTTTATACATATTGCTTGATGCTACAATATGCGCTAAAGCATCTTTGGCTAATTCTTTATTTAAAGCAACTGGGATTAATTCGGTGTCACTTTTTACTTTAAATTGTAATGGTTTTGCATTTGGATTTAAGATAACAATATCGTCATCTACTCTAAAGGCATATGTTTCATGGAATAACATAATGGTTCTTCCTTTTGTGCCTTTTGGTAATTTTAATAAATTTCTTCCAACCATTGGAGTTTTAGTAGTTATTCCAGACAAAGCTAAAACTGTTGATGGAATATCCATTTGACTTGCTAAATTATCATAAGTAATTCCTTTTTCAACATTAGGAGCAATGATTAAAGCTGGAATATGAAATTTATTAACTGGAACTAAATTCTTACCATATGTTCTAGTGTTATGATCAGCTATTACTACAAAAATAGTGTTTTTGAAATAGGCTTCTTTTTTAGCCAATTCAAAGAATTTACCAATTGAAAAATCGGCATATTTCATTGCGTTGTGCACTGTGTTTTTTGGTTGTTCATACAATTTAATTCTTCCATCAGGAAACTCAAAAGGCTCATGATTTGAAGTAGAAAACATTAATGAAAAGAATGGTTTTTTACCAAGGCTTTTGTAGTATTCGTTTGCTTTAACTGCTAAATCTTCATCAGAATATCCCCAAGTTCCTTTCATGGCATATTTTTTACCATCGGCATCAAAATCAGTTTCATCAATTATATTTTTAAAACCATTTCCGTTAAAAAAAGAAGCCATATTATCAAAATTAGCCATTCCTCCATAAATGAAACTAGTATCATAATTATGACGACCAAAAGCGTCTGCTAACGTAAAAAATCCTTGTTGAGAACCACTAAGTTTTACAATACTTTCAGAAGGATTGGGTAAAAATCCAGCAGTTACTTGCTCAATTCCACGCACACTTCGTGTTCCTGTACAATATAAATTAGTAAACAATAATCCTTCTTTTGATAGTTTATCTAATTCAGGAGTTAGTGGCAAACCATTTAAACATCCCACATATTCGGCACCTAAACTTTCTTGTAAAAAAACAACAACATTGTAATTAGGTTGAGAAACATCTGGTTTTTGAAGATGTAAAAAAGGAACTTCTCCTGGAAGAAATTCGGTTACATCCATATATTTTTTTACACGGCTGTAAGCTTCTAATTCATCCATTTTTCCATATTTTTTTACATCCCCTTCATTCTTCATAGAATAAGCAGCAAAAGCAACGGTGTAAAACGAGTTTAATCCCAATGAGTTTGTCATTTGATCCGAACAAAAAATAGCATTACTAGTATTTATAGGTCGTTTAGTTGTTAAACTACCTCGAGCACCCCAAAACAAGAAAAATGAAACAACTAAAAATAAAAGCAATTTAGTTTTATAGTTACTTTCTTGAGGATAAAATAATTTTTTACCAAATTTTAAAGCAAAAAATAAAGCACTGTTTAATAAAATAGTAGTTATAATTAATGAAGGTAAATAACTTTTTAAAAGTGTTCCAACCACTTCTTTTGGATAAATTAAATAATCTAAAAACAAACGATTTGGACGTGTATCGTATTGATTAATAAAATCTAATGTTGATAATTCCATTAGTAGGAACAAAAACAAGAAGAAAATAAAGTAAATATTGAAGAATTTTTTAATGTATTGTAACACCGAATCTGGAAGTAAAGAAAGTAACACCGCTGGTAAAAAAGCAATGTAACTCATAAGAATTAAATCAAAACGAAGACCAATTAAAAACAATTGTCCATAGTTTGGATTCTCAACAACCCGTTCTTTGAAAATAAAAAACAAGAGAATTCTACTAATGGTGGTTATACACAAACCGATTAAGAAAAAACTAACTATAGGTTTAAGGTAACGTAAATTCTTCATAATTAATCAACTATTTGTTTTGAACAAAATTAAACTTTAAAACTAAATATTTCTACTTAATAAATGCTTAATATTTTTGGAAAAGAAGAAATAAAATGTAAATTTGCAGTCCGTTCAAATAATGGCGTCTTGGCCGAGCGGCTAGGCAGCGGTCTGCAAAACCGTCTACCCCGGTTCGAATCCGGGAGATGCCTCCAAAACCTTCTAAGAAATTAGGAGGTTTTTTTATTCTTTTACAATTCTAAAAGTTATAGGTGCTGGTTTTTTTATTAAACCGTCATATTTTCCTGCGTATACACCTTTAATATCAAAAATGATTATCACATCATTCTTTTTAACTTTTTTAAAAAGATTAACAATTTCTTCTGAAAAAGTATTTCCTGAGACTGTAATCGTTGGTTGATTAGGAATTTTTATATTAAATTGTTTTACTTCAATTTCATTTCCAAAATATTCTATAAAATTTACACCAACAATAGCGCTTTTTAACTCATTTAAAGTAAATAGCAACTCTCCTCTATTAGTATAATAACCGTTTAATGTTCCTTTTGGTGCAGATGAATTTATAACCCTAAAAACATGTTCTTCAACAACTTTAGAACCATCAAAATTTTCTATTTCAACAAATACTTTAGTTTCACTACCTGAGCCTGGACGAATAACATATTTTCCATCATCCTTTTTTGAAACACCATTTCCGTAAATAATATATGATTTAGCATTGTTAACCGCAAATGAAATAGGATTAGGAACACCACGATAAACCACATTCATTCTATCTAAAGCAATAACACTTTTTGAAGCTGGAATGGTGTCTTGAGCGTAAATTGATAGAGAAAATAAAAGAAAAAAGATGTATTTCATTAGTTTAAAAATTAGATCCTGAAACGAGTTCAGGATGACAAACAATAGAAAATATTATTCAGAAACTGCAGTATCAGGTAATAACTTATTGGTTATCATTTCTTTTTCTTTTGGGAAAAAACCTTGGAGTATAAAAAACAATCCAAAAATGGAAATAACCAAACTAATTACTCTTTTAATTTTGTAGATGTTTGCTGGAATTAATTTGTGTTTCAATTGCTTTGCTAATAATATTTTAGCGACATCAAATGCTAAATAAAAAGCTAAAATAGAAGCAAAAAAGATAGAAATACGAGAAGTATTCATTTCCATTTGTGGTCCGTATGTAATGATAATCATCATCCAAAAACCTAAAACTCCAATATTAATAAAATTCAATAAAAAACCTTTAAAAAACAAAGCGAAATAATTTTTTTTTGGAATGTTATCGTCGTCTTGTTCTTCGTCTTGTTGCTTTTTAAAATTACGTTTTAGCATGATAAAAGAAACCAAACCGTAAACCAACATGATAATTCCGCCAATAATAAACAAGGTGGGATTATCTTTTAATTGTTCTAAAAGTTGATTGGTACTTAAATAAGCAATCAAAATAAAGATAATATCTCCAAAAACAATTCCTAAATCAAAAGTAAAAGCAGCTCTAAAACCTTTGGTAATACTAGTTTCTAGTAATACAAAAAAACCAGGACCAATTGAAAAAGCTAACAAAAGTCCCCAAGGGATTGCGGTAAGTATGTCTTGTAAATGCAAATTTAAGTGATAAGTAAAGAGTGATAAGTGATAAGTTCACAAGGCTCTTTTGAATTAAAATATAAAATTACTAATTTCTAGAAAAAATAACTAATTACTAGTTACTTTTTACTAATCACTAAACTATTTCGCTTGTTCGATAGTTCCTCCAGCGATTTTCTTTTCGTTGATTTGTTTTGGTTTACCGTAGATTTTTATTTCACCACCTGCTCTTGTTTTAGCATCTACTAAATCCGTTGCATACACGTGAGCCATGCCGCCAGCGTTTACCGTAACTACTGTTTGTTGGGTTTTACAATCTTGACCATCATATTTTCCACCAGAATTGGATAAAATATCTTGGTTTTTAACGGTTCCTTTTGTAGTTACAATACTTCCTTGCGAAACACGAACTTGTAATCTATCGGCTTGTAAATTAGTTAGTTTAATTTCGGAACCTTCTTTACAAATGATGTCAAAATTTATCGCAGAAATTTCATCTTTTGAAGAAACTCTGCTTCCTTCATTAGCTTCAACAGCATCTAATTTTTTATAATAAACAGTTGCAGAAACATCGTCACCACTTAACATTTTTGTTAAAGGCATTCTGATTTTTAATTCGCCACTTTTATTAATTACTTCTACTTCTTGTGAATTAGCACCCGTTAAAACAACTTTATTTTCAGTCGATGCTACTAAGTTGACATCAATTTTATCAAAAGCGGTTACTTTAGTAAAATCACCAACTTGTTTTTCAGTTTGAGCTATTCCTAATGAAAAGATGGAACAGGTTATAAAGGTTAAAAATGTGTTTTTCATAGTATTTTTAATTTATTTATAGTAATAAAAAGTATAAACTGATAATAAAATAATTATTTCTAAAAGGTTTATAATCAATCGATTTTTAATTAATTTTTTAAAAATATAATCAAGCAAAAGTAAAATAAGTATCACAATTAAAAATCCAATTTTTAATTTAATAACTTTATAAAAAGGATTTGGATTAAAATTAAATTCTTGCCAAACTAAATGTAACGTGATTACAAAAAGTAGTAAAGAAATTACACTAAAAACAGAAATATACCTCTTTATAAATTCAACTACTTTCATCTTATTATGAGATTTAGTTTCACTGAACTAACGTTTCTCCTTACGTCGAAATGACAACTTTGTGTCTAACTAATTACTTTTCACTTATCACTAAAAATTACTCTCTCTTTCTCAAATAATGAAAATCCAATTGTTTCTTCACTAAATCGGCATTTTTTACTTTAACGTAAATTTCGTCTCCTAATTGTAAAATATTTTTAGAAACTTCACCTACTAAAGCATATTGTTTGTCATCAAAAGTGTAATAATCATCTCTAATTTCACGAATTCTAACCATTCCTTCGCATTTATTTTCGATGATTTCTACATAAATTCCCCATTCGGTTACACCCGAAATTACACCTAAAAACTCTTCGTCTTTGTGATCTTGCATGTATTTTACTTGCATGTATTTCACAGAATCGCGTTCGGCTTGTGCGGCTAAACCTTCCATTTGTGAAGAATGTACACATTTTTCTTCGTATTCTTCTTCACTTACACTTTTTCCACCATCTATGTAAAATTGTAACAAACGGTGTGCCATAACATCTGGATAACGACGAATTGGCGAAGTAAAATGACTATAATAATCAAAAGCTAATCCGTAGTGACCAATATTTTCAGTAGAATAAGCAGCCTTACTCATACTTCTAATGGTTAAGGTATCTACTAAATTTTGTTCTTTTTTACCTTGAACTTCTTCTAATAAATTGTTTAACGAATTCGAAATATCTTTTTTAGAACGGAAATTGATTGAATATCCAAACTTAGCAATCACGGTTTGAAGATTGATTAATTTATCTTCATTTGGTTCATCGTGAATTCTGTAAATAAAAGTTTTCTTTTGTTTTCCAATGAATTCTGCTACTTTTCTATTCGCTAACAACATGAATTCTTCAATCAAATGATTCGCATCTTTACTTTGTTTGAAGTAAACTCCAATTGGTTCTGCATCTTCATTCAAATTGAATTTTACTTCTACTTTATCAAACGAAATCGCTCCAGCTGCCATTCTTTTTCTTCGAAGAATTTTAGCTAATTCATCCATTTTTAAAGTAGCATCAACTATTAGTTTTGGAACAATGTATTCGTTTCCAGTCAATGAAATTTCAGCTGGAATAACATCTGATTTTGTTTCGATGATACTCTGAGCTTCTTCATAAGCAAAACGTTGGTCAGAATACGTTACGGTTCGTCCAAACCATGCATCTAAAACTTCCGCTTTATTATTTAATTGAAAAACAGCTGAAAACGTATATTTTTCTTCATGTGGTCGGAGCGAACAAGCAAAGTTGGATAACACTTCTGGTAACATTGGAACAACTCTATCTACTAAATAAACAGAAGTAGCTCTTTTATAAGCTTCATCATCTAAAATAGTTCCTTCTTGTAAATAATGCGAAACATCAGCAATATGAACTCCGATTTCGTAATTTCCATTTTCTAAAATTTGAAATGATAACGCATCATCAAAATCTTTAGCATCTTTTGGATCAATTGTAAACGTTAAAACATCACGCATATCGCGACGTTTTTTTATTTCTTCTTCTATGATTGAAGTATCTATTTTATTCGCATACGCTTCTACTTCAATTGGAAAATCATATGGTAAACCATATTCAGCTAAAATTGCATGAATTTCTGTATTGTGTTCTCCTGGTTTTCCTAAAACTTTTATCACAGAACCAAAAGGAGAATCGGCTTTTTTAGGCCAGTCTTCTAGCGTTACTAAAACAACATCACCATGTCCTGCATCACCAATTTTATTTTTTGGGATGAAAATATCGGTATACATTTTAGCATTGGCTGTTGTTACAAAAGCAAAGTTTTTTTGAATATCGATAACTCCAACAAATTCTGATTTTTTTCGTTCTAAAATTTCTAAAACTTCTGCTTCTGGTTTGCGTGAACTTCTTCTATTGTAAATATAAGCTTTCACTTTATCACCATCTAATGCATGATTTAAGTTAATAAACGGAACAAAAACATCATCTTCTAATTCATCACAAACAAAATAGCCTGTTTTACGAGAAGTCATATCTATAATTCCTTCGTAATATTCTGCTTTGGAAATAATTTGATATTTTCCAATTTCCGTTTCGTGAATTTTATCTTGTGCTTTAAGTATTTTTAAATCTCTAATTATTTCGTTTCTGCTTTTCGTATCTGAAAGTTCTAAAACAGCAGCTATTTGTTTGTAATTAAAAGATTTAGAAGGTTCTCTTGAAAGTATTTTAAATATTTGTGCAGTAAAATCTTTTGGTTTATTTCCTAATTTTTTTGGTTTCTTACTCATTGTATCATTTATGTGTGCGTTGATATTTTTTACGGGAACACATGAATATAGCTTTACATTCAGTATTCATATAAAAATTATCTTAGCTATATTTCTAATTATTGTTTAAAGTTACGAAGAAGAAATTAGAAATCAGAATTGAAAAATTAGAATTAACCAAATTATAACAAAATTGATAAAATGAAAGTTTTCAACATTTATTAAAAACAACAAAAAATATTTTTAATTAAATTTAAATTTATGATGGTTATTATAGCGTGTTAATATGTGGAATAAGTTTTTTTACAGAATTCATTTTTAAAAGTTATTGTTACTTATACAACGTAATTAACAATTATAAAAATTAGTAAAGAACTAAAAATAAGAACTTCTAAATTCTTTCTTTTGTAGTTATCAACAGTTGTTGAAAATAGATTTTATAATCGTTTTGTAAATAACTTCAATTGTTGATTTCTGTTGAAAACTAATTTTTTTCTATTGATAACTTTTCTAAAAATTCACGAAACTAAATTAGGATTTTTAATTTCAATTTTGGATTACTAATTTTTTTATTACAACCTAAAAAAACTTCTAAATTTCTATCCAAAGTTGTTAACAATTAATGTTAAATTAAGGTTAACTGATTATCAACGATTTACATAAAGAAATTAACAATGTGTAATTTTTAGTTTACTTTATTATATAATTCATTGATTTTAAATGATTTGGTTAAAAAAATATCAAAATACAAATCATATTATTATTACTCCTATATCTTTAGTATTTTTGCATAGATAAAACACACAATATTATGAAAATTTCAATTGGAAACGACCATGCAGGTCCAGATTATAAAAAAGCAATTGTTCAATATCTAGAAGAAAAAGGACATACCGTATATAATCATGGAACAGATACTTTTGACAGTGTTGATTATCCAGATTTTGGTCATCCAGTAGCGTATGATGTTGAAAGCAAAAAAGCTGATTTAGGAATTGTAATTTGTGGTTCAGGAAACGGAATAGCTATGACAGTGAATAAACATCAAGATATTCGTGCGGCTTTGTGTTGGACAAAAGAAATCGCAGCTTTGGCTCGTCAACATAATGATGCTAATGTTTTAAGTATTCCAGCTCGTTATACTTCTATTCAGCAAGCTATTGAAATGGTAGATACGTTTTTAAATACTTCTTTTGAAGGCGGAAGACACGGTAATCGCGTAAAAAAAATCGCTTGTAAATAATCAAATAATTAAAATCAATTCAAATGAAAGTTGTAAAATTAGATTTGAATTGTATTCAAAAAAGTTATAAAAAAAGACCTTGTGATTCTCATAAAGGAACACAAGGTCATGCTTTGTTAATAGCAGGAAGCACAAACAAAATGGGTGCTGCTATTATTGCTTCTAAAGCCAGTTTGCGTTCAGGTGTTGGATTGTTAACTGTAGCTTTTTCTCCTGAAAACAAAAATGTACTTTTTAATTCCATTCCCGAAGCCATATATGAAAATACATGTGTGATGAATGATTTATCTCCTTATCAAGCTATTGGAATTGGTCCCGGAATTGGCGTAGATGAAATCAGTCTGCAATGCATTTACGAATTGTACGAAAACAAACTTCCCGTTGTTTTTGATGCCGATGCCTTGAATTTAATAGCCAAATACAAAATAGATTGGAAAAACTTTAATTTTCCATTTGTGTTAACACCCCATCCAAAAGAATTTGATCGATTATTTGGTGAACATGATTCTGAATCCGAAAGAAGAATTTCGGCAATTCAAAAAGCGGCAGCATTAAATTGTGTAATCGTTTTAAAAGGTCACAAAACGTTTATCACTGACGGAATTCACATTTTTGAAAACACTACCGGAAATTCAGGTTTAGCAAAAGGTGGTTCAGGTGATGCGTTAACTGGAATGATTACTTCATTTTTAGCACAAGGTTACACTACTTTAGAAGCTTCAAAATTAGGTGTTTATCTTCATGGATTAGCTGCTGATATTACACTTCAAACACAAAGCGAAGAAAGCATGTTAATAACCGATGTTATTGAAAATATTGGATTCGCTTTTAAACGTTTGAATTCCGAAATACAATAAAACAATCTGAAGTATCACAATAGTATAAAAAGCGATTATAAAAGAAAATTTATTGGTTTTGTGTTTGAAAAGATAGATACTTAAAATCCCACCAATAGTTCCACCAACACCAGCTAATAAAAGCAAATTGAATTCTGAAATGCGTCTTTTATTGTTTTTAGCTTGCCATTTATCGTAGCCATAAGTTAAGAAACAGAGGCTATTAATCACAATTAAATAAATAGTACTTCCAAAAGTTAATAATTTTGTCCAAAGATAGTATTTTAGCAGTTCAATTTTATTTACAATGATCAACATTCAATTCATTCAAAACCAAACCAACATTGCTCCAAAAAACATTGAAGCTACTATAAAATTACTTTCGGAAGATTGTACGATTCCGTTTATTTCGCGTTATCGAAAAGATCAAACCGGCAATTTAGATGAGGTACAAATTGAAGCCATTTCGAAATTAAACAAGCAATTTGACGAAATCATCAAGCGAAAAGAAAGCATTCTAAAATCAATTGAAGAGCAAAAGGCGCTTTCGCCTGAATTGAAATCAAAAATTGAAAATAGTTTCGATTTACAAGAATTGGAAGATTTCTATTTACCTTATAAAAAGAAGAAAAAAACCAAAGCCGATGTGGCTCGTGAAAACGGTTTAGAACCATTGGCAAAAATCATCATGAGTCAACGAAATGATGATATTGAGTTTTTAGCATCGAAATATTTGAATGCAAACGTTAAAAACGAAGACGAAGCTCTACAAGGTGCTCGCGATATCATTGCCGAATGGATTAACGAAAACATTTTTATTCGTAAAAATTTACGTCGCTTGTTCCAACGAAAAGCAGAAATCACAACCAAAGTTGTTAAAACTAAAAAAGACGAGGAAGCGGCTCAAAAATTCAATCAGTATTTTGATTGGAACGAACCGATTTCTAAAGCACCATCGCATCGTTTATTAGCCATGTTGCGTGCCGAAGCAGAAGGTTTTGTGAAGTTAAATGTCGCTGTTGAAAAAGAAGAAGCTCTAGATTTTATCGAAGAAAATATCATCAAAAATAAAAATTCTGAGGCAACAGAACATTTAGAATTAGCTATTAAAGACAGTTACAAACGTTTGTTAGAACCAGCTATTTCAAACGAAACGTTACAAGAAGCTAAGGCTAAAGCGGATATCAAAGCAATTGATGTGTTTTCGGAAAATTTACGACAATTGTTATTAGCGCCACCATTAGGAGAAAAACGAATTTTAGCCATCGACCCAGGTTATAGAACCGGTTGTAAAGTGGTTTGCTTGGATGAAAAAGGCGATTTATTAAACAACGAAACCATTTATCCACACGCACCACAAAACGACACTGCCATGGCGATGAAGAAAATACGTTCAATGGTGAATGCGTATAATATTGAAGCAATTTCTATTGGAAACGGAACTGCTTCTCGTGAAACCGAATTTTTTATTAAAAAAATCGCTTTTGATAAACCCGTTCAAGTTTTTGTAGTTTCCGAAGCGGGTGCATCGGTGTATTCTGCCAGTAAAATTGCACGAGAAGAATTCTCAAATTATGATGTTACCGTTCGTGGTTCTGTTTCGATTGGAAGACGACTTTCTGATCCATTGGCAGAATTGGTAAAAATTGATCCAAAATCCATTGGTGTTGGACAATATCAGCACGATGTAGATCAAAGTAAATTGCAATCGGCTTTAGATAGTACGGTGATGAGTTGTGTGAATTCAGTGGGAATTAACATCAACACCGCAAGTAAATCGTTGTTGAGTTATGTTTCTGGAATTGGTGAAAAAATGGCTGAAAATATTGTAGCCTATCGTTCAGAAAATGGTCCTTTTGAAGATAGAAAACAACTGAAAAAAGTACCACGTTTAGGTGAAAAAGCCTACCAACAAGCCGCCGCTTTCATTAGAATTCGCGATGGAAAAAATCCGTTGGACAACTCGGCTGTTCACCCGGAAGCGTATCCTATTGTGGAAAAAATGGCAAAAGATTTAGGTATCAAAACCACGGAGTTAATCGCTAATAAAGAAAAAATCGCGCAGATAAAACCAGAAATTTACATTACATCCGAAATCGGAATTTTAACGTTGAAAGATATTCTAAAAGAGTTAGAAAAACCAGGTTTAGATCCAAGAAAAGCAGCAAAAATTTTCGAATTTGACCCGAATGTAAAAACCATAAAAGATATACGAACTGGCATGATTTTACCCGGAATCGTAAATAACATTACCGCATTTGGTTGCTTTGTGGATGTGGGAATTAAAGAAAGTGGTTTGGTGCACATTTCGCAACTAAAAGAAGGCTATGTTTCCGATGTAAACGAAGTAGTAAAAATGCATCAACACGTTCAAGTAAAAGTGGTTGAAGTAGACGAAGCTAGAAAACGCATTCAGTTGACGATGGTATTTTAATGCAAAAAAGTATAACGTAAACCAATTCCAAACGTGGTTTGCGTCTGTTTTTTAGATATTGCAAAAGATTCATCGTCACGACGAAACACTAATTTTTTAGCCGAAGCAAATGAGTAATTTACTCCAATAGACCAATTTTTATGTAAAGAATATTCTAGTTGAGCTAAATAGCCAAAATAAATAGCATTTGCGTTAAACGTTTGCGTTTCATCAAATCGTAGTGGTAAATTTCCGCTAGAACCAATAAATTTTGCTTGGTATTTGCTAAATATACTAAACACACCAACTGAAGGTGTAAATTTATTTATTTTCCAAAAAAACAGGAGTGGAACCTGAAATTGAAACCCTTTTGTATTTATACTTTCAAACAATTTTGGGTTGCCATCATTTGTGAAATAATAACCCAATAAATCAGATTCAGAATTAGTGTTCGTTTGTTTTACAACATCTAATAAAAAAGAAGTTTCAATTCCAGTACCAATCGAAAAATTCGAATTAAATAATTTCTTTTTTACTAACAATCCAAAACTTAAATAATGTTGGTTTTTTATTTCAAATTCTTTTAATAAACTAACAGAAGTTATACCGCTGTTAAGTTTTAAACTATAATCTAAATTAGAGAAAATATTATTTTTGAACCGTTTAATTAGTATAGTGTCAGCAGAAATAATAGTTGTTTGTTTTTTTTGAATAACAGAAATACTTGGTTTACTTCCTTTTTGTTCTTTATTTAAGATTATTTTATCGGCTTTTATTTTTGTTAATGGTTTTTCAATAAAAACAGTGTCTCTAATGATTACTTCTTCATAAACATATACCGTGTCAACCTTTTTTTCTTGAGAAAAACCAAGATGAAAAAGAAGTAAAAACCAAATAAAACAGTTATTCTTTTTCAACATAAACCGTATCTTTTTTAATAATTTGCTTTTTAATTACAACGATTTTTGGAACTTCAGAATTGGTTGCCGAATCCTTTTTTTCAACAGAATTTATATGTAACGCTGGTGTTTTCACTTCAATTATAGCCCTCTTTTTTTCTGAAGTTTTCACTTCATTTGATAAACTTATTGTGTCTTTTTTGTCTATAGTATTTATAATTGTATTTTTTTTAGTTTCTTGTATTATTTTAGGTGTTGCGTTATTGTAAAAGAATAATACAATCAATGAAACTAAGCCTGTAAAAAGAGTGATTAATTTTAATATTTTAGTTCGATAAATAGACGTATTAAGTAAAATCAAGTCTAAGTTATTACATTTTTTATCAGGATTAAAGGTGTTTTTTGGTGAAATTTCAAAATTAGAAAATGCTTTTTTGTAATAATTGGCAAAAAGTTGGTTTCCAAAACCTAAAAACAATAAAAACGCAATTATTCGTTTTTTCTTTTTCTCTTTTGAATGTAAAGAAAGTTTTTCAAAAAGAAATTCCTGAATATTTTTTCTTGCCCTTGACAAACTTGATTTAGAAGTTCCAACGGATATACTCAATAGTTTGCTAATTTCAAGGTGTGAAAAACCATCAATAATATAAAGGTTAAAAACGGATTTATGGTTTTCAGAAAGCGAATCAATCGCCTCTAACAATTCCTTGTGGCTGAAATCACTCGCTAAAAGGACTGATTTTTTATCGAGTTCCATTATATTTATTTCGTTTGTTTCATCAGCACATTCAAAATTTGTTGTACTTGTAAAATTTATTTTCTGTTCGTTTTTTAAATAATTTATCGCTCGATGAACTACAATTTTCCGCAACCATCCATTTAAAGCATCTTTGTTTTTTAATTCCTGCTCTTTTTGAATGGCAACAATGAAAGCATCTTGAACAATGTCTTCGGCTGTTGCGATATCCTTTATATATCTGCGACAAACACCTAAGAGCTTAGGAGAAAGCTTACTATATATCTCGTGCCAATTGGTTTCTTGCATTTTTTTAGTTTTGAACTACAGTGAGCGCATTAAATCTTCCTTGGTCAACAAAGATTTGAAAAACATTTATATCGTTAATATATACTGCATCGAAAGTTCCAAAATCGCCCTCTCTTTTTAAGATATAAACATTATTATTTAAAGCAATAAAGTCTAAGTAAAAGGAAAAAAAGCTTGAACTATATATTTGTGTATTGTTTTTAAAAATATTTACAACATCTGCTACGAAGGTGTTGTTATTATCAAAAAGTAATTTAAAAACGGATGGGATTGTTGTTAAAGTAGTTTCAACTCCAGTTGCCATATTTTTGTAAAACCCTGTATTTGTTGACGTATTTGTTCCATAAACATAAACCTGATTGTCTTTTACTGTAATATCTTTTAATAAATCCCCTACAGAAACAGATTGAAAAACGTTATTTACATATATTCCATGACAAGAGTTAAAGCAACTAGAGGTGTTGCCAATCACATAAACGGTATTTGTAACTACTTTTATTTTTGCTTGAAAAGTTGGGTTATTAATATTGTTGTCTAAAACGGTTTTTACCCCATTTTTCCAGTACGCTAATTCATATATTTCGACAGCAAGTAATGGATTTTTGGTATAACCTACAAAATACACATCGTTACCAACAACCTCCATATCAGTTATTGAGTGAACATATTGAGCGGGTGTATTAAATGCTGTGTTTAAATTGATTAGATTTCCGTTTTCCCAATATAAATATTCTGTTCTCCAGTTGTCTAACGTTTTCTTTCCTAAAACATGTAGGTTGTTATTTGATACACAAATTTTAGTTGCTTCTCCACCATTTCCGCCAGTTAATAAATAGGATTGATTATTTTTCCAATAGGCAGCATTATTTGTCTTAACACCTGCAATATATACATCAACAGGGTTTTGTGTTGAAGAATTTACTAAATCATCTACATCATTACAGCCAATAAGAATTATTGCAAATAAAAGGGAAACTAATTTATTCATCATGATACATAATTTGAATGTTACTATTAAAAGACATCAAAAAACAAAAAGGTTGCACTAAAAAACAAAAAAATCCCAAATACCAGCTAATTAAAGTTGGAATTTGGGATTTTAAATATATTAGTTAAAAATAAAATTATTCTTTAGTTTCTTCTTCTTTTTTAGAATTTGCTGGTTGTTCGTCTTTGGCAGCGTTTTTAAATTCTTTAATACCTGTACCAATTCCTTTCATTAATTCTGGAATTTTTTTTCCACCAAAAAGTAATAAAACTATTACCGCAATCAAGATAATTTGTGGAACTCCAACTACTCCTAAAAATATAGTTAATGCATTCATGATTTTAATATTTTAAAGCACAAAGATATAAAGAATTTAACAAATCATTATTTTTTAACGATATATTATACTATTCCAATTTACAAACCCGTTGTATTTAGTATATTTGTGATATAAATTGGTTCAAAAAATGGCTAACAAAAAGCTAAAAAGACAGTTACTTCTTAAAAAGTTATACAACAAAAGAAGACTAGTTATTCTTAACGAAGATACTTTTGAAGAGACCTTTTCATTAAAATTAAATTTAATGAATGTCTTTGTTGTGGGAACTATTGGCGCTATTTTAATCATTTTCGTTACTACTTATATCATCGCCTTTACGCCTCTGCGCGAATATATTCCAGGGTATGCTTCAACAAAATTAAAACAAGACGCATTGGAAATGGCAATTAAATCGGATTCTCTTGAAAAATCGGTGAAAATAAACAATGCATATATTGCTTCTATTAAAAAAGTATTAACAGGTGATTTAGAATACGCAAAACTGAACAAAGACTCCATCAAAGCATTAGATGTTTCCGATATAGATATTTCAGGACTTTCACCAACCGAAAAAGAGCAAGAATTAAGAGAACAAGTAATAAAAGAAGACAAATACAATGTATTTGAATCGTCTAAACCTAAAGTTAGTTTTGTATTGTTTCCTCCAGCTCAAGGTGCTATTTTACAAAAATACAATGTAGCTAATAAACATTTAGCGGTTAAAATTGCATTGACCAATAATACACCCATAAAATCTGTTGGAGCAGGAACTATTATTTTTTCCGATTGGACTCCTAGTTCGGGTTATGTGGTTATTATTCGCCATAAAGATGATATTTTATCGGTATATAAAAATGCGGCTTCGGTAACAAAATCACAAGGAAACATTGTTAGATCAGGTGAAGTTATTGCTCTTGCAGGAAATGCCAATGCTGTCCAAAATTCGGGCGCAACACTTCATTTTGAATTATGGAAAGATGGTTTTCCTATTGATCCAACTCAATTTATCAATTTCAATTAAACATGTCAGTAAAAGCCTTTGCGGCAAAATTATTTGCTAAAAGAATTCACGCTAAAACTCAAAAATGGGCCAATAATCCTGTTGAAACCCAACAAAAAGTTTTTGAAGCTTTAATCAAAGAAGCCGCACAAACGCAATTTGGAAAAGACCATAATTTTTCAGCTATAAAAACGTTTTCAGATTTTGCGCAAAAAGTTCCAATCCGTGATTACGAAGGGTTGAAACACTATGTGGATAAAGTTGTAAAAGGCGAAGAAAATGTACTTTGGAAAGGAAAACCACTTTATTTTGCTAAAACTTCTGGAACCACTTCTGGTGCAAAATATATTCCGCTAACAAAAGAATCCATGCCTTTTCATATTCAAGCAGCTCGAAATGCCATTTTGAGTTACATTCACGAAACGGGAAAAGCTGAGTTTGTAAAAGGTAAAATGATTTTCTTGCAAGGAAGTCCTATTTTAGAAGAAAAAAATGGCATCAAGCTGGGAAGATTATCAGGAATTGTAGCGCATTTTGTTCCGAAATATTTACAAAAAAATCGAATGCCAAGTTGGGAAACCAATTGCATTGAAGATTGGGAAACTAAAGTCAATGCCATTGTGGAAGAAACCATTAATGAAGATATGGCGGTGATTTCAGGCATTCCATCTTGGGTGCAAATGTACTTTGAGAAACTAGCAGCAAAAGCAAACAAGCCTGTTGGTGAAATTTTCAAAAACTTCAATTTATTCATTTATGGCGGCGTAAATTACGAACCTTATCGAGCGAAGTTTGAAAATTTAATCGGAAGAAAAGTTGATTCTATTGAGTTATTTCCTGCTTCGGAAGGTTTTTTTGCCTATCAAGATTCTCAATCAGAAAATGGAATGTTATTGCTATTGAATTCTGGAATTTTCTACGAATTCATAAAGGCAGATGAATTTTTTACCGAAAATCCAAAACGCTACACGATTAGTGAAGTAGAGTTAGGAGTCAATTACGTTTTAATTATTTCTACGAATGCCGGACTTTGGGCATACAATATTGGCGATACGGTTCAGTTTACGAGTTTAAAACCATATCGTGTGATTGTTTCAGGTAGAATCAAACATTATATTTCGGCTTTTGGAGAACATGTTATTGGAAAAGAAGTAGAATCTGCTCTACAAGAAGCAATGGAAGGAACTGATGTTCGTGTAAATGAATTTACCGTAGCACCACAAATTACGCCAACCGAAGGTTTACCTTATCACGAATGGTTTATTGAATTTGATTCCGAAAAATCGGAACAACCCAATAATTTAGAAGATTTTGCGTTAAAAATAGATAACGCCATGCGTAAACAAAATGTATATTATGATGATTTGATTGTTGGTAACGTGTTACGAACATTGGTCATCACAAAAGTTCCAAAAAACGGTTTTCAAGAGTATATGAAATCCATTGGCAAATTAGGTGGACAAAATAAGTTACCGAGACTTTCAAATGATAGAAAGATTGCTCAATTTTTTGAGATAAAATAATAAAGATGAAAGAAAATAGAGTGATTTGGATTTTTTTGATTCTTACACAATTTGCGTTTTCACAAATCCGTGGTGTAGTCAAAGACAGCATTTCAGGTGAACCTATTCCGTACGTGAATATTTGGGTGGAGAATGAAACTATTGGTACTACTTCGGAAACTAATGGTAGTTTTTCATTGGATATAAAAGAAGAGAAACTATTGGTTTTTTCGGCATTGGGTTATGAAAGCAAGAAATCATCTTCTAAAAACGAAATAATTCTTTTAAAACCTAAAGTTTTTGAGCTGAATGAAGTGGTGGTTACATTTCCTAAAAAAACGAAAGAATTAGAAATTGGAGAGGCTCACAAAGTTCACATAAGTCAATTATCAGGAAATAAACCATGGATTTATGCTAAATTATTTAATTATGATGAAAAATACATGGAAACACCATTTATTAAGAAAATTGTTTTCTACTCTAATAGTGATATCAAAGGAGCTAAAATTAAATTAAGAATTTTTGGCATTAATGATTCAATTCCTTCAGAAGATTTGATAAATGAAGATATCATTGTTACTGTAAAAGAAGGAATGAAAAAAAACACAATAGATGTTTCTAGTTATAATATTGAATTTCCTAAAAAAGGAATTGTAATAGGTTTAGAATGGTTAATTATTGAAGAAAATAAATACTTCTTTACATATAAAGACCCAAAAACAAAACAAAAAGTAAGTTTAGAAAACTATGCCCCATCTTTAGTAATCAATCATTCACCTGATGAAATTTCATTTACTTATTCAAAAGGGAGATGGTATAAACATAAAAGACATTCTTCTAATTACAAAAAAGAATGGAATAATAAAGTTGATACACCAGCCATAAATCTAATTTTAACCAACTAATGCAAAAATTCCTTTTTATTTTCATCCTCTCATTTTCCCTTTCCGCCCAAATCCGCGGTGTAGTCAAAGACAGCATTTCCGGCGAACCGATTCCTTTTGTGAATATTTGGGTGGAGAACGAAACGGTTGGAACTACTTCTGAAGCAGACGGAACTTTTTTCTTAGAAGCGTCAAAAGAAAAAAACATTGTGATTTCGGTTTTAGGTTATGAACGAAAAACGCTAAAAGGAACAGCTATTTCAATAGTTCAATTAAAACCAATGACTTACGATTTAGCGGAAGTGGTAATATTAAATAAGAAACAATCTAAAATAATAGAAATTGGCGATATTAAAAATGCGATATTTCAATCCTTTGATAACGGACCAAAAATTGAAGCCAAATTTTTCCCCTATCAAGCTTCTTACAGTAAAACCAAGTTTATAAAAGAAGTCACTGTTTTTACCGACAGCCGTATTGATGACGCAACCATAAAACTTCATTTTTATAGCGTAGATGAGAATGGTTCTCCAGGTAAAGAATTATTAACAAAAGACTATATAGTAACATTAAAAAAAGGTATAATTAAACATCGATTTGTTATTTCGCAATTTGATTTGATATTTCCAGAAAAAGGAATGTTTGTTGCCTATGAAAAATTGTTAATTGAAAGCAATAAAACAGGCTCAAAATACCAACCCTACGTATTGTATAATTATGTTGAACGCGATTTCTTTTATACTTATGCCTATGGAAAATGGACAAAATTAAATGCAGAAACACAAGGAAAATTACAATTAAACGAGCCCGCAATCAACCTAGTTTTATCCAACTAAAAATAAAAGTAGTACATTTGCAGGTTAGATAAACATATATAATGAAAGACATTAAAAACATTTCGCGTTCTAGAGCGCAAGAGTCCTCAGCAGCTATTGAGCGACTGTACATTACCATGAGACACTTATTCAACAGAGGTTTTTATAAACCAATGGGTGTTTCGGGAGAAACTTTAAGAGAAGCTTTATTAGCGCTTCGACCAGAAATTTACGGAAGTATTGCCGAAGAAAAAGTTGAATTAAACGGATTATTATACGTAATTGAACGTTTACCAATTGGAATTGAAGAGTGTTGTTATATCAATTTAACTTCAGATGAAGGGTATTCAAATTCACACTTTAAAGCGATTGTACCACCAAAAAGAAGAAGAAATTGTTACCGAATCGATGACGAACAAATGAATGTGGAAATCACACGTGGTCGTTCAGATATTTATGATATTTTAACGCATTTAACATTCATTTTCATCGAATCACATAAAATTAAAAATAGAGTTTTAATTGATGATGAAGGAGCTGTTTCAAGAGATTGGCAAAAACTAGAAATTGCAGTAAAGCAAACCAAAAAATTACCTTTAATTGAAAGAGAAAAGGCAATTTCACACGCAGCCAATGTATTAGGAAGAACGTTTGCCGAAGTACAAGCTATTTATGATGATTTTGCTACTACCGAAGCACCAGACCGATTTTTACATGTAGTTTATTGGTTAGGAAAATTAGCTATTGAAGAAGTAGTAGACAACAATAAAAGAACCATAACATTTAGTCCTATTTTAAGAGAACGATTAGGACACCATATTTATGGAGATATTTGGGCAACCACTATTAAAGAAGTTTTACAAAAGAATAATTTATTAGAACGTCCTATACACATTATAAGTGCTAACATGCACAGTGTTATGAACTCTCTTTTTGCTGAACCAGTTTTAGGAAAAAAATACAAAAATACTCCTGAATTTCAGATATTTGAAGATTTAAGTAGCTCATCCAATAAAGAGTTACGCAAGAAAGTGGAAGAATTTGCGTTTCAACAAGGAATGATTAGTTTACCCGATACATCTGGAACTAATATAGATGTTCAAATTTTTGACACCGCAAAAATTGATTTATCAAAAACCATTTTTGCTTCGTCTAAACTTGCCAAAGAAAAACCAGTACTTATAGTAATGGATTATGCTTTTGGCGAGCAAGCTTTTGAAACTATAGATGAGTTGTTGAAACCTTTTAAAGAAGAAAAAAACAATAAAATATTCTTAAATGTAGAGTCGGTTTCAATAATGGGTAAAGCGGGGATTTTAGAAGGTGGTAAAGGAGATATTATGATTCCTACAGCACACATAAACGAAGGAACAGCAGACAATTATCCTTTTGAAAATGAATTAACAAAAGCAATGTTTGAAGGAAATAATATTCCCGTTTTTGAAGGACCTATGATTACCGTTTTAGGGACATCACTTCAAAATAGAGATTTATTAAAATTTTTCCACGAATCTACATGGCAAGCCATTGGTTTAGAAATGGAGGGGGCTTACTATCAAAAAGCTATACAATCTGCTTCAAAAATTAGAAAAAGCATTAATCCAAATGTAAAGGTTCGATACGCATATTATGCTTCAGATAATCCTTTAGAAACAGGAAGTACATTAGCTTCAGGTGGATTAGGTACAACAGGAGTTAAACCTACATACTTAATTACAATTAAAATATTAGAACAAATTTTTAACATAAAATAAGAATTGATGAGCACAAATTCTCAAGATCAAGAAATCGACTTAGGACAAATAGGTAAAGGAATTAAGAATTTTTTTAATGGAATTGTTAATTCTGTATTTGATTTTATATTTTTTTTAAAAAAGAAAACGATAATAATAGGAATTTTGTTTGTAACCGGAATTATTTCAGGCTATTTATTAGATCAAAAAACTAAAAAATTTACTTCTGAAGTTATAGTTGCCCCTAATTTAGGAGGTTACGACTATTTATATGCAAAAGTTGACTTAATTAAATCTAAATTGAAGGAAGGAGATATAACTTTTTTTAAATCAATTGGAATTTCTAAAACAGATATTATATTAGATATTGAAGTAGAACCTATTATTGATATCTATACTTTTGTAAACACAAAAACAGCTATTGTAGATAAAACTCAAAGCACACAAAATTTTGAGTTGATGAAATTATTAGCTGAAAATGAAGATATAAACAAAGTTATCAAAGATGAAAAAACCAGTAAAAATTACCCTCATCATAAGATATTAATAACTACAACAAAAAAAATAAAAAATAACGATGTTATTGATCCTATTTTAAATTATTTAAATTCTGATGAATATTTGAATAAAATATTAGCAATAACTCGAGAAAACACTTTTATAAAGATTAAAAAAAATGAAGAACAAATCCTTCAAGTAGATAAATTAATCTTTCAAATTTCTGAAAATTTAGCAAAAGATAAAAGTGCCTCAAATTTAGTTTACAATAATGAAAACAGTGAGATAAACAGTTTGTTTATATTAAAAAATTCATTGATAAATGAGATAGCAGAACAAAGAATCACCCTAGAGAATATTAAATTGTATATTAAAGATATTAGCACAACAACAAATAGTATAAATTCTAAAGGGATAAATAATAAAATGAAATTTCTGTTACCATTTATTTTTGTTATTATTTATTTGATTTTATATGGTTTTATGTCACTTTATAAAAAACAATTAACTAGAGTTCGTTAATGAAAAATATATTAGTTACTGGAGGTGCAGGATTTATAGGCGCTAATTTTGTTCCTTACTTTATAGAAAACAATTTAGATTATCATTTGGTAAATTTGGATTTACTGACTTATGCAGGAAATTTAGAAAATGTTTCTGAAGTAGAAAATCATCCGAGATATACTTTTGTTCAAGGTGATATTTGCGATAGAAATTTTATTGAAGAATTATTTCAAAAATATCAATTTCACGATGTAATTCATTTTGCAGCAGAAAGCCATGTTGATAACTCCATTTCTGGTCCGGAAGCATTCATTAAAACCAATGTTTTAGGAACATTTAATTTGTTAGATACAGCAAGAAAACTTTGGATGTCGGCTCCTAATCAATACAATGCTGTATTTGAAAATTCCCGTTTTCACCACGTTTCTACCGATGAGGTTTATGGAACGTTAGGTGAAACCGGTTTGTTTGAAGAAACCACTCCTTATGCGCCAAATAGTCCATATTCTGCATCAAAAGCAGGTTCCGATATGATTGTGAGAAGTTATTTCCACACCTACGGAATGAATGTAGTTACGACAAATTGTTCTAACAATTATGGGCCTAAGCAGCATAATGAAAAGTTAATCCCAACCATTATTCGTAAAGCAATTTCTGGAGAAAATATTCCAATCTATGGCGATGGAAAAAATGTACGCGATTGGTTATATGTTTTAGATCATTGCAAAGGAATTGAATTAGCTTTCAAAACAGGAAAAGCAGGAGAAACCTACAATATTGGCGGAAGAAACGAACACAATAATTTATATATTGTTGACACTGTTTGTTCTATTTTGAATGAACTACAACCTAAATCAAACGGAAAATATCAAGATCAAATAACATTTGTAAAAGATAGACCAGGTCATGATTTACGTTATGCAATTGACGCCACCAAAATTGAAACAGAATTAGGCTGGAAAGCCGATGAAAATTTTGAGTCGGGAATCAAGAAAACAATAGAATGGTACTTAAACAAATTTAAAGGATAGAATTTAGGTTGATTTTCAACTTCTAACTTCTAACTTCTAACTTCTAACTTTGAAAAATGAAAGGAATTATATTAGCAGGAGGTTCTGGCACACGTTTACACCCGTTAACATTAGCAGTAAGTAAACAGTTAATGCCAATTTATGATAAACCAATGATTTACTATCCATTATCAACATTGATGTGGGCAGGAATCAACGAGATTTTAATTATTTCAACACCGCATGATTTACCCTTATTCCAAAAACTTTTAGGAGATGGAAAAACTTTAGGTTGTAAATTTGAATATGCGGTACAAGAAGATCCAAACGGATTAGCAGAAGCATTTATTATTGGAAAAGATTTTATTGGACAAGATAAAGTAGCGCTAGTTTTAGGAGATAATATTTTTTATGGGACGGGCTTAGCTGAGTTACTTCAGGCTAACAATAATCCAGAAGGAGGAATTATTTATGCTTATCACGTTCACGACCCAGAGCGTTATGGCGTGGTTGATTTTGATGCCGAAGGAAATGTACTTTCTATAGAAGAAAAACCATTAGAACCTAAATCAAATTATGCCGTTCCTGGTATTTATTTTTATGACAATTCTATTGTAGAAATAGCAGCTAATATTAAACCAAGTCCTCGTGGCGAATTAGAAATTACAGACGTAAATAAAGAATATTTAAAGCAAGGAAAATTAAAAGTAAGCATATTAGATAGAGGAACCGCTTGGTTAGATACGGGTACATTTCAATCATTAATGCAAGCTGGACAATTTGTGCAAGTTATTGAAGAACGCCAAGGATTAAAAATTGGAGCTATTGAAGAAGCAGCATATAAAATGGGATTTATCAATGCTTTACAATTGCAAAAATTAGCAGAACCGCTTTTAAAAAGTGGCTATGGTACACATTTAATGAGTTTGATTAAAGAATAAGCATGAATTTTATTACAACAAAATTAAAAGGATGTTTTATCCTAGAACCCAAAGTAATTATTGATGAACGTGGCTATTTTATGGAAAGTTTTAACCAAAAAACTTTTCAAGAAGGAGTGGGTCAAGAAGTTTGCTTTGTACAAGATAATCAATCGTTTTCAACTAAAGGTGTTTTACGTGGTTTACACTATCAATGTGGTGAACATGCTCAAGCAAAATTAGTTCGTGTTTTACAGGGAGAAGTACTAGATGTTGCGGTAGATATACGCCCAGAATCAGAAACATATGGTCAATATGAAGCCATTTTATTATCGGCAGAAAATCAAAAACAATTTTTTGTACCTAGAGGTTTTGCCCATGGATTTTTAGTGTTATCTGAAACAGCTACTTTCTTTTATAAATGTGATAATTTTTATAATAAAGAATCTGAAGGAGGCCTAATGTATAACGATAATACCGTTAATATCGATTGGAATTTTCCTGTTCAAGATTTAATTATTTCTGATAAAGATAAAGTATTACCTAATTTACAAAATGCTAAAAAAGTATGGTAGTACTTGTAACAGGAGCAAATGGGCAGTTAGGACAAGCTATTCAATCTATTTCTGGAAAATATCCTGAAATAGATTTTGTGTTTTGTTCTTCTTCTGAATTAGACATTACTAATTTAGAAAATTGTCAAGCTGTTTTTTCAACCTATCAACCACATTTTTGTATCAATGCAGCTGCTTACACAGCGGTTGACAAAGCAGAAAGCGAACCAGCAAAAGCTTTTAACATCAACGCAAACGGAGCAGAAAACTTAGCAATTACATCAAAACAACACAATACGATACTAATTCATATTTCTACTGATTTTGTTTTTGATGCTTATTTCTCAGAAGGAGTTGCCTATTATGACCGAGAATTTAGATTACCATTAAAAAGTAATATAGGACTTAGTGAAACCGATATCCCTTTTCCAAGTGGGGTTTATGGTTTAACAAAATTACAAGGTGAACAAGCAATTCAGGCAATTTGGGAAAAACATTTTATTATTAGAACTTCTTGGGTATATTCTCAATTTGGCAATAATTTTATGAAAACCATGCTACGATTGGCCTCTGAAAGAGATAGTCTTTCTGTTGTTGCAGACCAAATAGGAACACCAACAAATGCGGTTGATTTAGCGGAGGTTTTGTTAAAAATCATCCAATCACCCAACACTCATCGCCCTTCATCTTTTGGAATTTATAACTTCAGCAATGAAGGACAATGTTCATGGTACGATTTTGCAAAAGAAATATTTTCGCAAAGTAATATTACTATTGATTTAAAATCAATTCCAACAACCGCCTATCCAACACCTGCAAAACGACCTGCGTATAGTGTGTTAGATAAATCGAAATTAAAAGAAATATTTAATATTGAAATTAAAGATTGGCAAACTAGTTTAAATTCATGTTTAAATTAATTATAGGGTTATGAAGAAAGAAATCATTATTTTTTGTTTTTCATTCTTTATTTCTTTTTCTCAGGAAAAAGCAGCTACCTATTTAGATGTTCAACTTTTTAGAGGAAATGTTTATAAACATACAGATGATATTGGACATTTAATAAAAGGCCATCCAGATGGATTTATGCTAAGTTATAATTGGAAAACATTTGGCAAAAAAGAATGGCAGCAAGTTTATAATTATCCCGAATACGGAATTTCATATCATTATTTAGACTTCAAAAATCGTTACTTAGGAGTTAATCAAGCCATTGGTGTACATTATAATTTTTATTTTTTTAATCGCCAATTGATGCTTCGAATTTCCCAAGGAATCGGAATGACTTCAAATCCTTACGATAAGGAAAACAATAACAAAAACAATGCTTTTGGCACTAAAATAATGGATAATAACTATTTTTTATTGCAATATAAAAAGGAAAATATTTTTGATAAAATTGGATTTCAAGCAGGTTTTATGTTAACACATTTTTCTAATGGTAGGTTTAAAGCGCCGAATAGCGGTATAAACACCTTTGCCTTTAATGTGGGTTTAAACTATAATTTTGCAGATAAACAAGAATTTATTAAAGATTCTTTACCATCTAAAGAAACATACAAAGAAAAAATAAAATATAATATTGCTTTTAGAACGGGTATTTCAGAAGGACCAGTTCCGAATTTAGGACAACGACAGTTTTATCATATTGGTTTATATGCCGATAAAAGAATTGGCAGAAAAAGCGCCTTACAGCTTGGAACGGATGTTTTTTTCTCACGCTATTTGCAAGATTATATTAAATTTGTTTCAGTGGCTTTTGAACCTACACACGATTCTTATACTAAAGCGGATACTGATTATAAAAGAGTTGGATTATTTATAGGACACGAATTATTCATCAATAAATTTTTAATAGAAACTCAATTAGGTTATTATGTGTACAAACCATTTAATTACGAAACAGACATATACCAAAGAGTTGGAGTAAAATATTATATTTACAAAAATATTTTCTCAGGAGTTGGTTTAAAAACCCACGGAGGAAGAGCTGAGGCCATTGAAGCGACAATTGGAATACGATTATAATATGAAAAAAAGTGTTTTACATATTGCTCTTTTGTGTTGTCTATTTTTAGCAACTGCTTGTGGTATTTCAGAAGATTGTTTTAAAGGAAACGGCAATAGAATTACTCAAAGTTTCCCAATAGATAATTTCACCAAAATAAAAGTCTATGACGGTGTTGGGTTGGTCATAAAAGAAGGCCCAAACTATGAAGTTAATATAGCAACATCAGATAATATTATTGATGATATAGAAGTAAGATTAAACGGAGATATGCTTGTAGTTAAAGACAATTCTACATGTAATATTGCACGGGATTATGGACAAACAACGGTTTATGTAACAGCTCCCAATTTAGAAGAAATTTACTCTAAAACAGACCAAGACATTCGAAGTGATGGGATTTTACATTATAATTTACTAAGATTGTATTCTATAGGAGATGATGGCGACGGAGCTGGAACAGGAGATTTTTATATTACGATAGAAAATAATGGACAATTAGTAATTGAAAGTAATAATGTTTCTAATTTTTATATAAATGGCCATTGTAATGAAATGTTATTAAATTTTTATTTTGGAGATGGTCGTTTTTATGGTAAAGATTTACATTCTCAATTCATAAAAGTGTATCATAGAGGTTCAAATGATATGATTGTATATCCAGTTCAAAAGATAGAAGGAACTATCTTTGCCACAGGAAATATTATTTTAGAAAATGTACCGCCATTTGTTAATGTGGAAGAGGTTTATACAGGAAGAGTAATTTATTAGAAATGAATCAAAATAAAAATATTTATTGTTTAACTCCTATTTATAATGATTGGGATAGCTTTGCTGTATTGATTCAGGAAATTAGTAATCACAAACAAGATTTAAAGCAGTATAATTTTTTTGTAGTAGCAGTGAATGATGGTTCTACCGAAGATTTACCTAAAGATTTTGATTACAAGAATATACCTGTAACGGTATTAAATTTAAAAATCAACATTGGACATCAAAGAGCTATTGCTGTTGGGTTGCAATACATTTATAATGAAGTTTCTGATTATGATTTTGTTGTGGTTATGGATAGTGATGGAGAAGACAAGCCACAAGATATTAAGGAATTAATCAATAAGGCACAACAAGAAAAAGAAAAGAAAATCATCTTTGCTCAACGAAAAAAGCGTCAAGAATCTACTTTTTTTAAAGTAGGTTATTTTTTCTATAAGTATTTGTTTTATTTTTTAACAGGACAAAAAATAAGCTTTGGAAATTTTAGTGTTATCCCAAGTAAATTACTTTCAAAAGTAGTCCATCAAAATAATATTTGGAATCATTACTCTGGAGGGATTATCCAATCTAAAATTCCTTTTGAAAAAGTATTACTTGATAGAGGTAAACGATACAAAGGGGTTTCTAAAATGAATTTTAATAGTTTAATTATTCACGGTTTGAGTTCCATTGCTGTTTATTTTGATTTTTTATCATTAAGAATTTTAAGATATTCATTGTATGGCATAGGAATTTGTTTTGTTTCAGTTTTATTCATTCTATATCAAAAAATTTTTACAGATAATGCCATTCCTGGCTGGGCCTCAAGCCTAATATTGATAATATCAGGAATTATTTTACAATTATTTTCCGTTACCCTTATAGTGTTATTATTGCAATTAAGTTCAAGAAAAAACATAAGCGCACCTAATTCAAAAATATATAAAAATTTTATCAAAAATGAAGAAAATTTTAACAAAAATTAGAGAAAACAAGCTTTTAACAATAGTAATTGTAGTAGGAGCAATTTTAAGATTTTATAATTTAGATTTTCAAAGTGTTTGGCTTGATGAAATTCATACATTAAACGAGGCAAATCCAAATTTAACATTTATTGAAGTATATGAAAGTGTATTTCAAGGAGAGCAAATGCCGCCATTATACTTTTATATAATATATGTATTATTTAAAGTTTTTGGTTATGTACCAATTGTGATGCGAATTTTTTCTGCCATTATAGGAGTATTTAGCATTTATGGAATTTATCTATTAGGAAGAGAAATGTATTCAAAAAAGGCAGGAATAATTGCTGCACTTTTACTTTGTATAAATTATTTTCATATATTACATTCACAGGAAGGTAGACCTTATGCTTTTTTTGCCTTATTTACAATTTTATCTTTTTATTGGTTAATTAGATTATTGAAAGATTTTTCAAAAAGAACAATAATATATTATAGTCTTTTTACAGCATTAATGCTTTATGGACATTATTTTGGCTTGTTTACCTTTTTTTCACAATATATAATTATTCTATTTATATTTTTAATATCTAATAAGAATGAGCGAATTCAGTTATTTAAGCAAACGTTTTTTTCTTCTCTAATTGTCTTAATTTTATTTTTACCAGCCCTTCCACGTTTATTTAGTATTTCTAAAATTACTGATTTTTGGATTCCTAAACCAACAAATGAAACGATTACATTGATATTTAAAGAGTTTTTTGGATATTCAGAAATACTGGTTTCATTGATAACTATTTCCGTTATATGGTATTTTATTAGTTTATATAACAGAACTACTAAAATATCATTTACTAAAAAAGATTTAATGAATGATAGGATTACATTTAGCTTTATTACTTTACTTATATGGTTTACAATAGTAATAATATCTCCTTTGATACGTTCTTATTTATCAGTACCGATGTTATTAACGCGTTATTTTATAACATTATTACCAGCGATTATATTGCTAATAGCAATAGGTATTGCATCACTTAAAAATAAAGTGATTGCATATTCATTTTGTTTGGTATTATTTTTATTTAGTATTGTTGATTTAGTAGTTGTAAAACAGTTTTATACTACTATTTATAAATCTCAATTTAGGGAAGTAACAAATTTTATCAAAGAAAAAAACAAAACTAATAGGCCTGTTGTTAGTAGCATAGGAGTTTATATGCCTTATTTTTTTAGTGAAAAAACAGAGATTATAAATAAAAATTTAGATGAATTTGTTACAGAAATGCAAGCCGATTCATCTAAAATTAGAGAATTTTGGTATGTAGATGGTCATGGTAAAGATTATACAACGAATGAAAAAACATTAGATTTTTTAACTAAGAATTTTTATGTGGAAGATAATTTTGATCAAGTTAGCGCATGGACAAAACATTTTGTTTCTGTAAAGAAATTTTCATCAAAAGTAGATTTATCAAAATACACAAAAATAAATGAAATTAATGGTAACGAAATTACAAGTAATATTGAATTTTTCGAGAATAATGCTGGAAAATTAAAAATGACAGGTTGGGCAATATTTGAAAACCAACCTAGTATCACAACAAAGACAGAAATTATCCTGATAGATTTAAAAACCAAAGTTGCTTCAAAAATGAGAACTCAAAAAGTTTTTAGACCAGATATAACAATTGCTTTTAAAAACGAATATGATTTAGAAAGCGCTGGTTTTAGTGCAGAAATTTCACTTTCAGATTTAAAACCAGGAACATATAAATTAGCATTATTACTGATTGATATTACAACAAATAAAGAAGGGTTAAAACTTACAGATAGAGAAATAGTGATAAATTAAAAACCGAATTATTAAGTATCTAAACAATAAATTTAATTTATATATTTGCAAAAAAAAAATTTAAAAATCAAAAATTATGAATAAATGTATTTTTTTCCTTGGATTGTTACTAGTTTTTGTATCATGTAAAGATGAGGTTAAGGAACCAATAGATAAACCAGAAGCTGTAAAGGAGTCTTTCGAAGTTGCCTTAGATGCTGTAATTAAGAAAGATGATAGTTTACAGATTTTTTATTGTGAAAATGGCGAAATAAACTACGATGGAGTAAAAACGGTTTGGGCAAAAGTAAAAGGAAGTGAAACTTTACAAACAGTTAAGTTTAAGTTTCCTGAAGATGCCGTACCTACAAAAATGAGACTAGATATAAGTACAAATAAAGATCAGTCGCCAATTGAATTTAAAAAGTTTTCAATGAAATATTATGACAAAGCATATGAAATCAAAGACACAATGTTTTTTCAATATTTTATACCAAGCCATCAAATAGAGTGGAATAGAAAACAAGCAATTGCAACATTTAAAGTAAAAGATGGAGAGTTTTTTGACCCTCAATTTGGGAGTAGAACAAGTATTGAAGAAGAGCTTACGAAGATGTTTAACTAGTTAAAATAATAACTTTCTAGTTATTGTTTTTTACAATATGAAAAAAAAAATTGCTATTGCATTTATAACAGCATCTAACCCTTTAGATAAAAAATCGTGGTCAGGCATTTATTATCAAATGCACAATGGGTTAGCTAATAATATTGAAAAAGTGGAATGTATTGGACCCATTCCACTTTTTTTTATTAAAGCTATGGCTGTTACAAATAGGATAACTAAGTTTTTTTTTGGAAAAGGATATAATTATAAAAACTCAATTGTTTTAAGCTTCATTCACTCAAAGTTCATCCAATTTAAATTGCGAGGGAAAAAGTTTGATTATATTTTTGCGCCAGCTGCTTCAACCGAAGTTGCTTTTTTAAAAACAAATATTCCAATAATATATTGTTCTGATTCTTCTTTTGGACAATTAAATGAGTATTACGATACATATTCAAATCTTTTCGATTTTTCTGTAAATGAATCAAACCTAATAGAACAAAAAGGAATCCAAAAAGCAAAATTTTTAACATACCCTTCAATTTGGGCAAAATCTTATGTTGAACAAAACTATATTAATAAAGCTACAACAAAAGTTATTCCGTTTGGCGCTAATATTAATCAAGAATATATTTATTTTGAACCAAAAACAATTTCTAAAGCAGAAGAGATTAATCTATTATTTTTAGGTGTTGATTGGTATAGAAAAGGAGGAGAAATAGTTTATGACTCATTTTTACAGCTTATTGAAAAAGGATATAATGTTTCACTAACAGTATGTGGATGTATACCTCCAATAGTTCACAATAAAATGGAGATAATCCCGTTTTTAGATAAGAACAAAAATGAGGATTTAATTCGATTAACCACTTTGTTTTCTGCGGCTCATTTTTTGTTTTTACCGAGTAAAGCAGAGTGTTTTGGTATCGTTTTTTGTGAAGCAAGTGCTTTTGGAATACCAAGTATTACAAGAAACACCGGCGGAATAGGTAATGCAGTAATAAACGGTGTAAACGGATATTGTTTAGATGAAAAATCAAACTCGGACGCTTACACATTACAATTACAAAACTTAATTGAAAATGAAGAAGAGTATAAGAAATTAAGTTTATCTTCGAGAAAATTATACGAAGACGAATTAAATTGGGACCACTGGGCAAAAGAGGTTATTGCTATGTTAGAAACAAAATAATATGAATTACGCAAATAAGCAACAAGGGTATTATGGTAATGTAAGACACGATCTAATTGATTTCTTTGGAGAAGTTAATAATTTGAAAGTGTTAGAAATTGGAGCCGCATATGGCGAAACATTATATTATTTAAAAGAGCAAAAAAAAGCCTCTGAAGTTATTGGTGTTGAGCTATTTAAAGATGAAAAAAACTTAGATAAATATAAAAAAATTGATAAATTATATTTTGGCAATATAAATGACATAGATCTTTCAATTTATAAAAATTATTTTGATCTTATCATTTTAGCTGATGTAATTGAACATATAGATGAGCCATTATCAACTCTTGAAAAAGCTAAATCTTTATTAAAACAGAACGGTGTTCTTTTGATTAGCTTACCAAATATTAGACATTATTCAGCTTTTGTTAAAATATTTATAAAAGGTAGTTTTAAATACGAAGACAACGGAATTTTTGATTACACACATGTTAGATTTTATTGTAAAAAAGACATGATTGAATTGGCAAATAAGGCTAATTTAAACGTATTAAAATCGGAAGGTTCAATATCAAATTATAAAGGAAAGTCTCTTGTGAAATACATCAATAAATTAACTTTTGGTTTTTTTGAAGAATTTTTTTCTGTTCAAAATTATTTTATATTCGGAAAATAAATAATAAATATTCTTTGATTTAAAAATTAGAGGTTATAATGTATGCGATTAATTGAGAATTTATGGTTGCTGATTAAAAAGCAAATATTCAAACCAGGAGGAAGTGTCTTTTTGTTCAAATTTTTTGGAATGTTCTTGAATTTTATAGTTACTCTTATAATAACAAATATTTTCGGGGGCTTTTCATATGGATTATTTTCTCTTTCACTAACAATTAATCAATTGTTGGTAATGTGTTTTTCACTTGGAATACCTTCTGCATTCATAGCTTTTACAGGGTCTTTTGATTCGCCTACTCAAAATAAAGGTTTGCTAATTAAGGCCATTAAGTTGTCTTTTTTTACAACAATAGTTCCTTGTGTATTATTGTTTTTATTATCACAGGACATTGCAGAAATGTATGGTAAAATTAATTTAGAGCTGTTTTTAAAATCGGTTTTTCTTTTTTTCTTTTTTTCAATTATTCATGAAATAAACATTAATTATTTTTTATCTATAAAGAGTTTTTTAAAATACGGTTTATTTTATTTTGTTTTTCCTAATTTGTTTTTTTTATTACTTCTATTACTATTCAAATATTTAAATTATGAACAACATTATATAATGATTGCCTATAATTTGTCAATTGTATTAAATGTTATTTTGGCGCTTTTCCTTATTTTTAGAAAAGGTAAATACGAAGTTGTTCAAATTAAATCTCGTAAAATTTTAAACAAATCTTTACCAATGATGATTAGTGGGTTTTTTATTATGCTACTAAGTTGGACAGATATATTAATCATGGGTAAGTATGAAACGGAAGAGAATATTGGTATATATAATGCGGCTTTTAAAGTAGGTACTTTAGCCCTTTTTGTTATAAATGCAACAGGCGTAATAATACTTTCAGATATTTCAAAACATTATAACGACAAGAATTTCTTAAGACTAAAGAAAATAATAAATAAAACTACACAAATAACCATTTTATTAACACTTCCGATTGTACTATTTATCTTTTTCTTTGGAAAAGAAATGTTATCTTTATTTGGTAATGATTTTAAAAAAGGATATTTAGCTTTAATAATAATTGCTACTGGAGCCTTTTTTAATTCAATCACCGGAAATGTGGATCAAATACTGAATATGACAGGAAATGAACAAAAGGTAATTAGAGTTATGTTTGTTGGGTTTGTTTTAAACATACTATTAAACTTTATGCTTATTCCTAATTATGGTTATGTAGGAGCAGCCTTTGCAAGTTTTGTAGTAAATATTGTTGTAAACACTATATTTGTTATTGTAATAAGAAAAAAATTAGGATTTTACACATTCATATAAACTCAAATGGAATTATCTATAATAATTGTAAATTATAACGGTCAATTATTTTTAAAGAATTGTTTTGAAAGTATAAAGAATTGTTTAAAAAATGTAGCTTATGAAATAATAATCATTGATAATAATTCCTCCGATGATAGTTGTAATTTTATAAAAGAAAATTTCAAAAATGTTATTTTAATTGAATCAAAAATCAATTTAGGCTTTGGTAAAGGAAATAATGAAGCTGTAAAAAGAGCATCAGGTAAACATTTATTATTATTAAATAACGATACCATATTGTTGAATGATTTATCACCAATTCTGTCATTTATTAATAAAGAAAAAAACATTGGAGCAATTGGTATAAACATGTTAAATTCAAATAAAAATTACATACAAGCTGCAGGTAATTTTCCTAATTTTTTTAATTTATTTTGGATGAAATTAGCATTTAATATTAATTCAGATTTTAAGACTGGCAATTTCAAACAAGATTTTTATAATGTTGATTGGCTAACAGGATCTTTCCTTTTTATACCTAAATTTGTTTATGATGAAGTTGGAGGTTTTGATGAGGATTATTTTTTGTATGTAGAAGATGTAGATTTGTGTAAGAGAATAGCTAATAAAGGATACAAAAGAGTGTTTTTTTCTAGATTAAATTATATTCATTTTGTAGGTTTTAATAAAAACAAAAACCCACTTTTAATAAATGGATATAAAATTTATATAAAAAAACAATCATCGGGTATTCATAAATTATTTAATATTTTTGCATTATATATAAACAGTATTGTAAAAAAAATAAAGTAAATGAAAATAAACAGAACAACATTTTATAGTAGTATATTTTCTTTTCTTTTGCTGTCTCAAGTTTATTTACCTTCTTTTAAATTGAATATTGCATTTCAATTATTGGCATTATTATATTTTATTAGCACCCAAAAAGTAGTAATTTCATACAGTTATATAAAATTATTGTCTCCATTACTAATATTACTACTATTTCCAATTTTTATAGGTGTTGTACAAGGAAACTCAATAGCAAACATTATTAAAGATTTATCCTATTTTTTAAAACCAACATTAGGACTAATTTTAGGATATATTATTTTTAAGAAAATTAACAATATTGAGGTTTTTGTAAAAACAGTTGTATTTTCAGGCTTAATATCAGCGCTTATACACTTTGTTATATTGATTTTTTTTACAAATTTAATGTCTGGAGAAGTTTCTCAAATAAGAGAATATGGAAAAGATAATTTTCTAGAACTTTTTTCTTTATTTGTTCTTTTAACACATTCAAAATTTACAAAAGATAAGTTATTTAGCAAAAAAGCACATTATTTTTATTTGATTTTATTATCATTTTCATGTTTAATGTATTTATCTAGAACAATGCTAATTGTTGGAATTATACTTTATCTTTCAATAAAAGGATACACCTTAATTAGGTATCGTTCTATAAAAATAATAGCAATTATAATTTCAATTGTACTTTTGTTTTATGTTTATTTGTTTTCTGTTAAGATAGATCGAAATGCAAAAGGTTTTGAAGGCTTTTTGTATAAAATGAAAATTGCGCCATCAGAAATTTTTCTATCTAAAATAGATAGAGAAAATCATAAAGACCTTTGGGATCATTGGAGAGGTTATGAAGCAAATAGGGCTTTTGCATTAATGAAACAATCTCCTTCAAGTTATTTAGTTGGAACAGGATTTGGCTCCCTTATAGATTTAAAATTTAATTCTCCGCTAGGTGATCAAAAAAAAGGATTAAGATATATTTCTGAAATTCATAATGGTTATGTGTTTGTACTTTATAAAACAGGAATTATTGGATTGTTATTACTTTTAATTTTTTTAATCAATTTATATTTAAAAGGGTATCATAGAAAAAATTTTATATTCATTATGATTTCTAGTATTTCAGTAACATATTTTTTTACAACTTTAACAATTACTGGAATATTCAATAAGCGAGATATAATAATACTTTTACTTGGAGCTTTTTTATATTATGGCACAAAAAATGAGCAAATTGTTCAAGCAGATGAAAGCAAATAAACCAATTAAAATATTTGTAGATTGCCATAAATTTGATGAAGACTATCAAGGAATAACATCATATATAAAAGGGCTTTATAATGAACTAAGTAAAGACGAAAATTTTCATTTTTATTTTGCTTCATCAAATAGTATTTCTTTAAAAAAAGTATTTGGAGAAGCATCAAACATAACCTATTTAGACTATTTTTCTAATAATAAGTGGATAAGGCTTTTAATAGATATTCCGTTAAAAATTCTAAAATATAAAATTGATTTTGCTCATTTTCAATATGTAGTTTCGCCTTTTAAATTTTGCAAATACATCGTTACTATCCATGATGTTCTTTTTTTAGATTATCCTCAATATTTCGACAAAAAGTATCGTTTTAAAAACAATTTTTTATTTAAAATTTCTGCAAAAATGTCAGAAATTGTTTTAACGGTATCGGAATATTCAAAGCAAAGAATTGCATTTTATTATAATTTATCAAGTAAAATATTTGTTGTGCCAAATGGTATTAATAGTGAATATTTACAAGAATTCAATAAAGAGAAAAGTAAAATATACATAAAAGAAAAATATGGTGTAGAAAACTTTTTTTTATTGGTAAGCAGAATTGAACCAAGAAAAAATCATTTATTATTACTTAAGACATTTTACGAAGAAAAATTTTATCTTAATTATAGTCTATTATTTATAGGAAAAAGAGATTTATATTATAAAGAATTTGAAGTTTATCTAGAAAATATTCCAGAAGAGGTAAGAAAAAAAATTTATATTTTAGAAAACATTGATAATTCAAATATTATTGAATTTTACAGAGCTGCAGTTTTATTTATTTATCCCTCATTTGCTGAAGGTTTTGGAATTCCTCCTATAGAATCAATAGCGGTTAATACGCCTACATTGTGTTCAAATTCAACGGCAATGTCAGATTTTGATTTTTTAAACAATTTTTTATTTGACCCAAAAGACAATAATGAACTTACAGATAAAATTAAATTAGCACTTAAGGAAAATCAGGTATATAGTCAGAGAGAAAAAATGATATCAAAATACAATTGGACAAATAATTCTGTAAAATTTTTAGAAGCGGTGTATTCAAAAACTTAATGTTCTTATTACATTTGCCTTTGATAAAAAAAGCTAAATGAAAATTGGAATTTTAGGAACTCGAGGCATCCCTAATCATTATGGTGGTTTTGAGCAATTTGCAGAATATTTTGCAATTTATGCCGCAAGCCATGGACATGATGTGTATGTTTATAATTCTCATAATCATCCTTGTCAGGAAAAAGTTTTTAATAATGTTCATCTAGTTCATTGTTTCGATCCAGAGTATAAAATAGGCACAGTTGGTCAATTTATTTATGATTTAAACTGTATAATAGACGCTAGAAAAAGAAATTTTGACATCATTCTTCAATTAGGATATACCAGCAGTTCGGTTTGGTATTCACTTCATCCCCAAAAATCAATTGTTATTACAAATATGGATGGTTTGGAATGGAAACGAACTAAATATTCAAAAACTGTGCAAAAAGCACTTCAATTTGCTGAACGTTTAGCGGTTAAAAAAAGTGATTATTTAATATCAGATTCCTTAGGTATTCAAAAATATTTAAAAGAAAAACACAACGCAGAAAGCAGTTATATTGCTTATGGTGCTCATAATTTTACCAAACCTAATTCAGAAATATTAAAACTATATAATGTTGAAGCCGAAAATTTCAATATGATTATGGCTCGATTTGAGCCCGAAAATAATATTGAAATGGTATTGGAAGGTGTAAGTAAATCAAGTTCAAATACTCCAATTTTAGTCATAGGAAATCACAACACTAAATATGGCATATATTTAAAAGAAAAATTTTCTAACTATGAAAATATAAGATTTTTAGGCGCGGTATATAATTTAGAACATTTAGATAATTTACGATATTATTCAAATCTATATTTTCACGGTCATACAGTTGGAGGAACCAATCCTTCTTTATTAGAAGCAATGGCATCAAAAGCGCTAATAATTGCCCACAATAACGAATTTAACAAAGGTGTATTACTAGAAAATGCCTATTATTTTTCATCACCAGAAGAGGTTAAAAAAATCTCAAATTCAATCAAAAAAAGTAATAACTTGCAATTCGTAGAAAATAACTATGCCGCAATAGCTTCAACTTTTAATTGGGAGAAAATAAATGAAGAATATTTACAGCTTTTTAAACAATGTTTGGAGAGAAATTTTAGAAGAAAGTAAGCAAAATAAAGCTTTTATTCCTTTATTGTTATTATTGATTACTTTGCCTATTTCGATGGCGATTAATAATTTTTTATTAGGTGTTTTTTTTATTTCTGCTTTTTTTCTTATTGGTAAAAATAAGGTAAAATTTTCCTTAACATATTTTTTGCCAATTTTATTATTTGCATGGATGACCATTTCATTTTTTTGGTCTATTGATGCAAAAAGAACTTTAAATGCTATCCCAAAGGAGTTACCATTACTTCTTGTTCCATTAGCATTTTTTTTAATACCATCTTTTACAAAAGTTCAAAAAGAAAAAATATTGAAATATTATAGCTATAGTATCTTACTATATGTAATTTTCTTTCTATTAAGAGCCTCTATTCGTTTTTATATTACTAGCGATTCAAGCGTGTTTTTTTATCATGGTCCAGATAATGAAACAGATACAGGATTAGTGCCTAGGTTGTTAAATGCCATTCATGTTTCTGTTTATGTTGCGATTGCTTTTTTTTATTTTTTCAATAAAGAAATTAAAACAAAAGGTGAGCACTTTGTAAGTTTATTATTATTTGTATTTGTAATTTTACTTTCATCAAAAAATATTATTATTGTTTTTGTATTCTTGATTTTAACTCAGGTTTTCTTTTATTCAAAAATTGCTAATCGTTTAAGATTAAGGAATATTACTTTATTATTGTTAATATTAGGAGGGATTTTGTCTTTTGGAAAAATAAAAGAACGTTTTTTAATTGAATTTACTAGCAATACAGAAAAAAGTTTATCACACAATATAAAAGTTAATAACGAAGTAGGTGTTAACAATATTAGTGTTTATGAAGCATGGAATAATGAATCATTTACTCACAACGATTTTTTCCCAGGAACATCTTTTAGAGTATATCAATTTAGGATGTTTACAGAATTTTTATTTGAAGAACCTATATTTTGGAATGGATTTGGATTAAATGCGTCCTTAAGTAAGTTACAACAAAAAGAAAAATTTTATAACTTATATCCTGGTTACGGAAATTTTAATTTTCATAATCAATATGTACAAGTTTTCGCAGAACTAGGAATAATTGGATTTGTGATATTATTATTTATGTTGTTTTTAAATATAAAAAATGCTCTTAAATATAAAGATTTTCTTCATATTACTTTTGCAATTCTAATGATAAGCTTATTTTTGACAGAGTCTTTCTTGTGGAGACAGCGAGGCGTATTGTTTTTTATGATTTTTTATTGTCTACTTAACACTATGAATCAATCTATAATTGAAAAAAAATAAAATGAAAAGAATATTAATTACAGGCGCTGCAGGTTTTTTAGGCTCTCACCTTTGCGATAGATTTATCAAAGAAGGCTATTTTGTTATTGGAATGGACAATCTGATAACAGGAGATTTAAAAAACATTGAACATCTTTTTAAAGATAAAAATTTTGAGTTTTATCATCATGATATTACAAAATTTGTTCATGTTCCTGGAAAATTAGATTACATATTGCATTTTGCTTCACCAGCAAGTCCGATAGATTATTTAAAAATTCCGATTCAAACTCTAAAAGTGGGTTCACTAGGGACTCATAATTTATTAGGTTTAGCTCGTGTTAAAGGTGCTAGAATACTAATTGCCTCTACTTCAGAAGTGTATGGAGATCCATTAGTTCACCCTCAAACAGAAGAATACTACGGAAATGTTAATACTATTGGTCCTCGTGGTGTTTATGATGAGGCTAAGCGTTTTCAAGAATCTATCACCATGGCATACCACACTTTTCATGGGGTTGAAACCAGAATAGTTCGTATTTTTAATACTTACGGACCAAGAATGCGATTAAATGATGGTCGTGTTATCCCAGCTTTTATTGGGCAAGCACTTCGCGGAGAAGATTTAACTATTTTTGGAGACGGTAGTCAAACCCGTTCTTTTTGTTATGTAGACGATCAAGTTGAAGGAATTTTTAGATTATTACATTCTGATTATCATTTACCTGTGAATATTGGAAATCCAGATGAAATCACCATTAAAGATTTTGCTGAAGAAATTATAAAACTTACAGGAACTAATCAAAAAGTGGTTTACCATCCTTTGCCAGTAAATGATCCAATGCAAAGACAACCAGATATCACAAAAGCAAAAGAAATTTTAGGTTGGGAGGCAAAAGTTTCAAGATCGGAGGGAATGAAAATTACTTATGAGTATTTTAAAACACTTTCATCAGAAGAATTATTAAAAGAAGAACACAAAGATTTCACAAATTACATTCATTAATTGAAGAATAAAACCGGCAGATACTCAATTTATATAAGACCCACCATAATATTTTTAGATTTATTAATTGTAAATCTATTAGTATTATTGTGTATGAGACCTGCTATGAGTAATTTTGGTTATCATACTATTTTAACTTTGTTTTGGTTAGTTATTTCATATTATTCGGGATATTATGAAGTATTTCGATATAGTAAAGGAATTGAAATATTTGGAAAGTTATTAAAACAATTTTTCTATATTAGTTTAATAACATTTGCTTATGTAGGTTATAAATACAAATATGTTACTACAGATGAGGTTGGATTTTATATTCTTTCGTCATTTATTTTAGTTGGATTATTAAAGTTTTCAATTTTTATTTTACTTAAAAAGTATCGTATTTTATATGGTGGAAATTATAGAAATGTTATAATTGTAGGAAGTGGAAAAAATGTAGATGAATTAAGAAATTTTTTTACACAAAATCCTGATTATGGCTACAATCTTATTAAAATTTTTGATTTAAAAGGAAATAAGAAAGAGGCATTAATAGATTGTAGTAATTATGTAATTGAACATAAAATTGATGAAATTTATGCATCAATTAGTACTCTTAACAATAGAGAAATTAATAATTTAATACAATTTGCAGATAATAATTTAAAAACTATAAAATTTTTACCAGACAATAAGAACACTTTTTTTAGAAATTTAGCCGTAGAATATTATGAATATATACCTATCATTTCATTAAGAACAATTCCATTAGATAAGGAGGTAAATAAGCGTTTAAAGCGTTTTTTCGACATTTTTTTCTCATTATTAATCATTATCTGTTTGCTCTCATGGTTAACACCTTTTATTTCGATTATAATTTTAATTGAATCTAAAGGACCTATTTTTTTTAAGCAAAAAAGAAATGGTTTAAATTATGCAGAGTTCTATTGTTATAAATTTCGTTCAATGCATTTGAATCCAATAGCAGATCTTGAACAAGTACAAAAAAATGACCCTAGAATTACTAAAGTTGGAAAATTTATACGAAAAACAAGTATTGATGAATTACCTCAATTTTTTAATGTTTTATTAGGTGATATGTCAGTTGTGGGGCCTAGACCACATATGGTGAGTCATACAGAAATGTATGCAAAAAGTGTAGATAAATTCATGGTAAGACATTTTATAAAACCAGGAATCAGTGGTTTAGCCCAAATAAATGGTTTTAGAGGTGAAGTTGAAACGGAAAAAGATATTATTAATAGAGTAAAATATGATATTTTCTATTTAGAAAACTGGTCATTATTATTAGATATAAAGATTATTTTTATTACTGTTGTAAATGCAATTAAGGGTGAAAAAAAAGCGTACTAATGATTTCTTTAGTTTCTATAATTACCCCATCTTATAACTCTGCAAAATTTATTGCTGAAACAATACAATCAGTACAAAATCAAACCCATCAAAATTGGGAAATGATTATTGTAGATGACGCTTCTTCAGATGAAACGGAAAATATTGTTTTATCTATAATGCAAAACGATAGCCGAATACAATTTCATAAACTCAGTCAAAATTCAGGACCAGCTGTGGCTAGAAATACAGCTATTGAAAAGGCTTCTGGAGATTTTATGACTTTCATTGACGCAGATGATATTTGGTTTCCAACCTTCATCGAAAACAATATTAAAACCATTCAAGAGACCGCTATTCCCTTTGTGTTTTCATCTTATAGAAGAGCCAATGAACAATTAGAATTTGTGTATTCTGATTTTATAGTGCCACAAAAAGTTTCGTATACCGACATTTTAAAATCCAATTCAATTAGTTGTTTGACAGCTTTTGTTGATATAAAAAAGTTAGGTAAAAAATACATGCCCCTCATCCGAAAACGTCAAGATATGGGATTGTGGCTAAACTATTTAAAAGTAATTCCCTTTGCATACGGAATCCAAGAAACACAAGCTATTTATAGAATTAGAGAAAATTCGCTTTCTAGAAAAAAAACGGATTTAATTAAATACCAATGGCAATTTTATACAGAAGTTGAAAAATTGAATGTTTTCCAATCAGCTTATTACATGTTGCATTGGATGTATCGTGGTTTTATGAAATATAGAAATTAAATCATCGACTGAAATTGCTTCAATTTTCCTCTTTTTGTGCGTTCTAATACTTCTTTTCGATTGTAAGCGAAATGCAATCCAGGTTCTAAATATTTAGCAATTGCTTTTTCAATTTCTTGAATTTGTTCCAATGATAATTCCACAGAACTCACATAGTCAATTTCAAAACTATCCAATTTGGTTTGGCGCACAATAAATTCTTTTACGTTTCCATCGTCTTCAATAATACTTTTGGTTACGTAGTAAAAGGTTAATCCTGGTGATTTTTTTCCACTTGGTAAAAGTGCCACATCACTACTTCTCCCAATTATTTTTTTCAAAATAGGTTTTTTCAACGTACTTTTTTCATCCAAAATTCCAACATCGCCAATTTCATAACGAATAAACGGATGCGCTTTGTTATACAACGAAGTAATCACCACTTTCCCTTCTTTTCCATTAGAAATTGTTTGATTGTTTTCATCCAAAATTTCCACGAACAAGGTTTCCGAATTCACTTGCCATTCATTTTTTATATTCTGAAACGCAATTAAATCCAATTCTGAAGCACCATATTCATTCACAACCGGAATTCCTAAATGTTTTTCCAATAAAATTTTATCTTCCTCAAACAACATTTCTGAAGTTACCATGCAAACTTTCAACGTAGGACAAACATCGGTTAGAATAATATTTCGCGCTTGTAAGTATTTTCCAAAAAGCACAATCGAACTCGTGTAACCATTGATGTAATCAAATTTTTTGGTTTTAAAATGTTCTAAAACGCCGTCTAAAATTGTATCCGATAAATCAAAAATAGGAAAACGATATCTTTTGCTCAAAAAGTCTTTCAAACGTTCTTTTCTGTACCCAATAAAATCCAACGGAATACCATAAAACCGTGCTTGATAGGACGAATTAAAATCAACATCATACCAACCAAAACGATGAATTATGGAAGCCCAAGTAATCGCATGTGCTACTTTATCCTTAGCAAAAACAAACGGATCACCACTTGAGCCCGAAGTTTTGTTTACAAAAACGGTTTTTTCTGTGTAGCTTTTCGACAATCTATCTTTTAAAGGTTTTTGTAAATCTTTTTTGGTGAGAACGGGTAAATCTGTCCAATTGTCAAAGCTGTCTTTTTCAACTAAATTTTGATAAAATGGATTGTTTCTCAAATGAAATTCCACAATTTCTCGCTTTTTAGTTTCGAGATAATCGGGATAATCTACTTCCGAAATTTGTAGAATTTTTTCAAAATCAGCCTGAGCTTTCGCAATAGGAAAACCGCTTAATTTTAAAGAAAGATGAAACAAGTTGAACATTCGTTGGAATTTATCCAAAAGTAATAAATCCGAAAATAATCTTTCTTCTTTTTTCTTTTTTCTTTCTTCTTAAGAAATAGTACTTTTGCCAAACAACATAACAACACACAAAATGACTATTTTACTACTTGGTTCTGGCGGTCGCGAACACGCATTGGCTTGGAAAATGCTTCAATCTTCAAAATGTACTTCTCTTTTTGTTGCGCCTGGAAATGCAGGAACAGCAACCATCGCAAAAAATGTAGATTTAAATCCGAATGATTTTGAAGCCGTTAAAACTTTTGTTTTACAAGAAAAAGTAGTAATGGTTGTCGTAGGACCAGAAGATCCATTGGTCTTAGGAATTTATGATTTCTTTAAAAATGATGCTCAAATTAATCATATTCCAGTTATTGGTCCATCAAAAGTTGGTGCACAATTAGAAGGAAGTAAAGAATTTGCTAAAGAATTTTTAGTAAAACACAATATTCCAACCGCTCGCTATGAAAGTTTCACTAAAGAAACAGTTGAAAAAGGTTGTGCTTTTTTAGAAACGCTAGAAGCTCCATATGTTTTAAAAGCAGATGGATTGGCTGCAGGAAAAGGAGTTTTAATCTTATCTGATTTAGAAGAAGCAAAAACGGAATTAAGAAAGATGTTGGTGGAAGCTAAGTTTGGTCAAGCAAGTTCAAAAGTAGTTATCGAAGAATTTTTAGATGGTATCGAATTAAGCTGTTTTGTTTTAACGGATGGAAAATCATATAAAGTATTACCAACCGCAAAAGATTACAAACGTATTGGAGAAGGTGATACAGGATTAAATACAGGCGGAATGGGAGCAGTATCTCCAGTGCCATTTGCCGACGCTGTTTTATTAGAAAAAATAGAAACTCGAATTGTAAAACCAACGATCGCTGGTTTACAAAAAGACGGAATTGAATACAAAGGATTTGTTTTTATCGGATTAATCAATGTGAAAGGAGAGCCAATGGTTATTGAGTACAATGTTCGTATGGGTGATCCAGAAACAGAAGTGGTAATGCCAAGACTTAAAAGTGATTTAGTTGAAATTTTTGAAGCAATTGGTAATCAAGAATTAGAAAAAATTACATTAGAAATTGATGAAAGAGCTGCTACAACTATCATGGTCGTTTCAGGTGGATATCCAGAAGAGTACGAAAAAGAAAAGGAGATTTTCGGATTGGAAAACATCACCGATTCTATTCCATTTCATGCAGGAACAAAATTAGAAAACGGAAAAGTGGTGACAAATGGAGGTCGCGTAATTGCGGTAACTTCATACGGAAATGACTTTCAGGAAGCCATAAAAAAATCTTATCAAAGTATAGCAAAACTACAATTTGATAAGATGTATTTTAGAACGGATATTGGTAAGGATTTATAATCCTTGCTGATACCTTAAGATTATTTTAAAAATGAGTGTGCTGTAGTATCTTGCTCATCTTCATTGTTTGATTTGAAGATATTCAATTGCTTAATCCAATAAGTCATAGCTCCACAACAGATAATAATAAAAATCCAGTTTAAGATATTTGCAGTCCACCAATTAGTTAATTCTAATTCTCTTAACCAATCCATTGGTAAGAATAAAAAATCTACGAAAAGTGATTGTATTCCTTCAAAAAATGATTTCATTTTGATAAAGTATTATATTTACACCACAAAAATATAAAATATTCGCATGATAGCAAGTGTTTTTAGTAAAACTAGACCATTTAATTATTTAGTAATAGGAATTCTATCGCTTTTTTTCTTTTCTATAAAGATAATTACACTAGTAAAGCCTAATGCAGACTGGATTTACTATGCAGAGGAGTTTGGTTTATACCTGTTACTTTTTGCGTCATTATTTATTTTAAATTTTATTACACTCAAGAACGGATTAACCAAAGGAAATAATTATGCGTTATTTTTATTCTTTGTTTTTCTTTTATTCTTTTCTTCAATTTTTCAGAATAAAAATATTATAATTTCCAATTTCTTATTGTTGTTGGCGCTTAGAAGATTAATTTCGTTAAAGTCATTATTACAAACAAAAGAGAAAATTTTTGATGCTTCTTTTTGGATTTTCTTAGCGGCATTATTTCACTTTTGGAGTATGTTTTATATTGTTTTGGTGTTCATTGCAATCATCCTTCACGTTTCAAAAGATTATCGAAATTGGATTATCCCATTCATTGCATTATTTGCTGTAACCATTTTGTTTTTCCTTGCAAATAGTATCTTAGACAATAGTTTAATGAGTACATTGTTAAGTAAAACATATGTTAGTTTTGACTTTTATTACTTTGAAAGTATTTACCAAAGAATAGCTTTGGCGTTGTTCACGTCAATAAGTTTATTTTTCTTCGTATCACATGTTTTTGATGTCCCAAATAAGGCATTGAATATGCAATCCTCTCACAAAACAATTTTGTTTTCTTTTATTTTGGGTGTGGGAATCTATGTTCTTTCAGCCAATAAAAACAATGGTAGTTTAGCTTTTTGTTTTGGACCCTTAGCGATAATTGGCGCAAATTTTATTGAAAAAATCGAAAATAATTGGGTAAAAGAAATCGTAATTTATGCTTTATTTGGACTAGGAATTTTCTTTTTCACGATGCAATTATAATTTGATTCCGTACGCTAAATCTCCAGCATCGCCTAAACCAGGAACAATGTAGTTGTGTTCGTTTAATTTTTCATCTAAAGCGGCCACCCATAAATGACAATTTGAAGGCACGTTTTCTTCTAAATATTGAATACCTTCTGGAGTTGCAATAACAACTGCAATATGAATTTCTTTAGGTTGGTGCTCCAAATGCAATTTGTGTAATACCGCTACTAATGATTGACCTGTGGCTAACATTGGGTCAATTAAAATTAGATTTTTTCCTTCGAATGATGGAGCTGCTTGATATTCCACCAAAATCTCAAATTTATCGTCGTTGTTATAATGATGGCGGTAAGCTGAAACAAAACCGTTTTCTGCATTATCAAAAAAGTTCATAAAACCTTGATGTAACGCTAAACCAGCGCGTAAAATCGAACATAAAACCACAGGTTCAGCAATGGTTGTTGTGTGTTTAATACCAAGAGGTGTTTGCACATCGATATTTTTGTAATCAAGGGTTTTACTTAGTTCATAAGCCATTATTTCTCCAATACGCTCAATATTTTTTCTAAAGCGCATGCTGTCTTTTTGGATGTTTACATCGCGAATTTGCGCTAAAAAGTGATTTAGAATACTGTTTTGTTCTGAGATATAATGAATGTGCATCGATTTTATTTTTTGTAATTCAGGATAAAAGTACAAAAAATCGCTATTTTTGTATCAATTTTAAAGCTATAAATATGTTTGCTGAATTTGCATTTCCCATTTTTGAACAAAGTATAAAAACATATCACATTGTTGATGATGTGTATCAACCCGTTGTAAATCCTTTCGAAAAAGGAACTATTGAATATTTATTGTTTGCAAAAAACTGGGTAGATACGGTACAATGGCATTATGAAGATATTGTTCGTGATCCCAATATTGATCCCGTAGCGGCTTTAGATTTAAAACGTAAAATTGATGCTTCTAACCAAGTTCGTACGGATATGGTGGAATACATTGATAGTTATTTCTTAGATAAATATAAGACTGTTCAAGTAAAATCACATGCAAAAATCAACACCGAAAGTCCAGCTTGGGCAATTGACCGTTTGTCGATTTTAGCTTTAAAAATTTACCACATGAACGAAGAGGCAACTCGTGCTGAAGCTACGGCAGAACACAGAGCAAAATGTCAAGAAAAATTAAATGTTTTGTTAGACCAAAAAAACGATATGTTTACTTCAATCAGTCAATTAATTGAGGATATTGAAGCGGGCGACAAATACATGAAAGTATACAAACAAATGAAAATGTACAACGACGAGGAGTTAAATCCAGTGTTGTATCAAAACAAAAAATAGTATTCTATTGTTATCTACACCAAAACACATATTGGTAATAAGGCTCTCAGCTATGGGTGATGTCGCGATGACAGTTCCTGTGTTGAGAGCCTTAGTTTTGCAATATCCCGAAGTAAAAATTACCGTAGTTTCCCGACCTTTTTTTCAACCTTTTTTTGATGGAATTCCGAACGTGAATTTCTTTGGTGTCGATTTACATAAGCGTCACAAAGGTTTCATTGGTTTACTTCGCTTGTTTTCTGATTTACGAAAATTAAATATTGATTTGGTTGCCGATTTACACAATGTGCTTCGTTCCAAAGTCGTTCGTACATTATTTGCATTAAGTGGGAAAAAAGTGTCTTCAACGGATAAAGGAAGAACCGAAAAGAAAGCATTAACGAGTTTAACCAACAAAGTTTTTGCTCCTGTGAAGCCAATGTTCGAAAGACATGTGGATACTTTCAAGCAACTTGGATTTTCAATTGATTTAACGAATGTTCAATTTCCTGAAAAAGCTACGTTATCAGAAGAAATTCTTTCCATCATAGGAACAAAAAATCAAAATTGGATTGGAATTGCACCTTTTGCACAATACGAAAGTAAAGTCTATCCTCAAGATTTAATGCAACAAGTAATTGATGAATTAGCTGAAAATAAAAATCATAAAATCTTTTTATTTGGCGGAGGCAATAAAGAAATACAATTGTTGAACCAACTACAAAGCCAACATGAAAATGTACTAGTTTTAGCTGGAAAACTAAAATTCAAACATGAATTAGATGTAATTTCTAATTTAGACGTTATGCTTTCCATGGATTCTGGAAATTCACATATTGCTGCGATGTTAGGCGTAAAAGTGATTACACTTTGGGGAGCCACTCATCCTTACGCGGGTTTCAAACCATTTAACCAACCCGATGATTTTTGTTTGACTTCGGATAGAGCACAATATCCATTATTGCCAACTTCTATCTACGGAAATAAAAAAGTGGAAGGTTATGATGAGGTAATGAGAACGATTTTACCTACTCAGGTCATTGAAAAAATAAATTCCAATCTTACCTAGATAAAATTGGAATTTGTATTTTTAATTGAAATCTTAAAGATTAAACATCGTCAAAATCAATCTTAATCATAGTTGTTGTTGGATGTGCTTGACAAGCCAATGTTAACCCTTCAGCTACTTCAGAATCACTTAAAATTTGGTTTTTCTTCATGTCGGCCGCACCTTCGGTAATTCTACAAATACAGCTACTACAAATACCGCCTTGACAAGAATACGGAACATCCAACCCTTGTTTTAAAGCTGCTTCTAATAAAGTTTGTTTATGGCTCATTTCGAAAGTCGTTTCTTCATCATCTACTAAAATAGAAATTTTAGTATGACCTTCATTTCCAACGGTCGATTCATTTTCGTTTGAAGAAGTTGAAAACAATTCGAATTTAATATCAGCATCTGAAATGTTGTTTTCTTTCAAAGTGTCTGAAACCAAATTGATCATTTCTTCTGGTCCACACAAATAGAATTTTGAAAATTCGATTTCAGCGTGTTTGTTTTTTAAGATGAAATTCACGGTTGATTTATCGATTCTTCCAAGTAAAGCGTTATCTCCTGTTGATTGACTGTATACATATTGTACAAACAAACGCCCTACGTATTGCAATTGCAAATCGTGTAATTGGTTGTGAAAAATGGTGTCTTTTTCCGATTTGTTTCCGTAAACCAACACAAAAGTACTGTTTGGTTCCTCTTCTAAAACCGATTTTAATATTGAGTACACAGGTGTAATTCCACTTCCTGCTACAAAAGCTGCGTAATTTTTTTGACGTTCTGCTTTAGGTTCAAAGGTAAATTTTCCTTCAGGCGTTCCTACTTCGATTACGTTACCAACCGCTAATTTGTCGTTGGCAAATTTAGAGAAGAATCCAGTTTTTATAGCTTTAACAGCAATTCTTAATTCGCCACTTTTTGGAGAAGAACAAATAGAGTACGCTCTTCTAATTTCTTGTCCGTCCAACGTAACTTTTAAGTTTACATATTGTCCAGCAACAAAAGAATAGTATGATTTTAATTCGTCGGGAACATTAAAAAGAATGGAAACAGCATCAGCAGTTTCTTTGATGATTTCTTTAATGCTTAATTTATAAAATGATGACATGTGAAATATTTTTTTGCAAAAATACTATTTATCAAGAAAATAGAAGATAGAATTTAGAAAATAGATTTTCAGATTTTCGGATGTTCTGATTTTTGGAACACAGATTTATAAAATTATTGAAATAGTTGTAATCTTTTATGGACTTAATAAGTTAATGTTAGTTACGCTTTTTATATTCTACTATGACTTTTATGTTTTAATTTTTGAATTTGTTCTTGAACTTGAAAAAATACTTAAGAATGTTATGCATAAGAAATTTATGCATATATTTGTTTTCTCAAATTTATTTCTAAATGGACAACGGTTTAAGTTAATTAATTTACAATTTATACGTAATAATTTACATAAAATATCGTTGTACAAGAAAAATTAAAAAATAAAACAATGAAAAAAACAAAATTTACACTGCTATTTATCTGCTTTTTGACATTTGTTAGTCAAATTCAAGCTCAGGAAAAAAATGAAGAAAAAGAATCAAAATTTAATATTATTGCTTACGGTGGAATTGGCTATGCAATTGTTAAAAATGATGATGCGCCTAGTTACAATTTAAACACTAACAGTGGAGATATTCTTTTGAATTACAGAATAAATCAAAAATATGGTGTAGCAACAGGTATCGGAATAACCGAACTATCTGGAAATGGTTTTAACTCGTTAGGAAATTTTTATCACGAAAGAACAACTCTAAAGATTCCTTTATTGGTAACTTTAGATTATAAAATTTCTGAAAAAATAAAAATGATTGGAAATTTCGGTTTTTACACTCAAAATATAATAACTGATGAATATCGATTTTTGAATATTTCGCAAAAAGATGTATATGAAGGCTGGAATTTTGGGAGCCAATTAGGTCTTGGGTTTGTATTTAAAATGTTTGATAATTTTAGTGCAGGTGTAAATTATTCGGGACAATCAGATTTTAATTTTAGTAAGTTTAATTCAAATAACAATTCGGGAATAAATAACAAACAAAATTTGAAAAACATGAATTCAATAGGAGTTGTCTTAATGATAGATTTATAAAAGATTGCCCAAGAAAAATTATCCGCAATAATTGATTTTTCTTGAACTGGGATCATTTTTCGAGATTTTTATATTAGTGAACAAGCATTGAGTTCGATGGAATTGCTTCATTCAGATAACGACGAAACTTAGACCGACGTTATCCCAAAATTTCGAGTTAGAAATATTGGAGGGAGATTTTGAGGTTGTTTTTCCAAAATTCTACGAAGAAAAGAAATCTTTTATAAGACAAATGTTTGTTAGCCATATGAAATCGGATTATAAAAAAGGATACAAACAGCTTCTTAACAAGCTTTTTTCATTAATTTTTTTATATTTGTTAATAGGATGGTGAGCTTTTCCAAACTCTGAAGTTACAGTAAATGCTAAAAAACGACAACGAAGAAATGGAACAAATATGAAAGAAAGACCAAAATTAAAATTAGAACTTACACAAACTGACAAGACAATTGAAATAATTGGCTGGCTTTTAATTTTTGCGGTATGTTTTTTGACTGTTATAAACTACCAAAGTTTGCCTGATATTATTCCGACACACTACAATGGAGCTGGTATGGCAGACGGATTTGGCGACAAATGGATGATTTTGACTTTACCATTAGTAGCAACAGTTCTATTTGTTGGACTAACGATTTTTAATAAGTTCCCACATATTTTTAATTATCCTACAGAAATAACCACAGACAACGCATTAAGACAATATACGAATGCGACACGATTAATTAGATATTTAAAAGTAATTATTGTTGTCATTTTTGGACTAATTTCTTATCAAACAATTAGACATGCAAATGGACTGATAGAAGGTTTGGGAACTTGGGTTTTACCATTCACATTGGTTTTGATTTTTGTTCCAATAATCTATTTCTTAATTAAATCTTTAAAATAACAAGCAGATAAAGCACTTGCTATAAAAGCGTTAAGTGTTGCACAAATACCATTTTATAAAAATGAAAAAATTAATTTTCGGCTTTATTGCCACAGTTTTTTTTAGTGGCACTTCAATTGCCCAAACTACTCAATATCAAAAACCTGTTAGTGTAGTTTTTACAGCAAAAGCAGATCTCATTTCTGCAATAAACGGCTGCTATACTTTACAGGTAAGGGTATATATGACGAATGATGGCGACACCACTTTGGTTTCATGGGCAACTGTTCAATTTGGAGATTGTGGACAAAGAAGAGAAACAAACGCTAATCAAACATGTAAAGACCAAGAGTTTAAAGGCGATTATTTTTACTATACAGCAGATAGCTTAAAGTATTGTTTGGTAGATTTATTAGAGGATGAAGTAATTTATTCTAAATATATAATTGAGAAAGATAGAGTTATAAGTTCTGTGAAGAAATGAGAAAAATAAGTAGTCATAATAGTTAAAAATTTGATTAAATTCTTTTTTTACTTTTACCTGACAACAATTTATCCCAATCCAATTTTAAAAAAATTAAAATAATAGAATTTTTTATATGATTAAAGCATACAATCTACTATGAAAAAAATCATTTTAATTCTTGCTATAGTGTTTACTTCTTGTACAATTACAAAAAGTTTACCAATTAGTTATAAATCATCAGACGAGCTTTCGTTATTTTATAAGCAAAATAATATTGAAAGTTTTTTTATAGTAAATAGTTATACATCTTTAGTTGAATTATATAAACAAGATAGAGTATCTATTCCTCAAAATATAATTTTTGATTGTGATGGTCTTGAAATCAAACATTTTAATAATAAGTTATGTGTAAATCACACGCTTGAATTTTTAAAAAACTATAACTCAAAAACTATAATTCAAAAAACAAATTTTAATATTTCGGATTATTTAAAACACTTTAAATCTATTAATACTTTAGATTCAGAAAAAATTTTAAGTTCAAAAAAAATTAGAGTTTTTGTTAATACTGCTACTTATGCAGATAATTATAAAGCAAATGAAGAAGCATTTGAAATTTACAAGCAATTTAAAGATCAATATGAAGTTTATATAGTTAATTTAGATTATATAAGCGAATGGAAAGACAAAAAATAGAATTTGTTTTTCATTTTCACTTATTTTAAATTAGTTTACTTTACAGTATATTTTAATTGACCTAAAATTTCACAAAAAATGAATCAGATTTTAAAGTTCAGTTCAAAAATTTTCGAAGAAATAGTTGTAGAAGGAATAATAAACTTGAAAGCAGAAAGAAAATTTAAACATTTAAAAGCTTTCGATTTAAAAATTTTAAATAAAAATGAGCATTTATTGGATATATCGGCAATGAATGATTTTTTAAAATTAAAGTATTCAATTCCATATAATCAAACAGCCATAAGAATTCAAATAGAGAACAATAATAAGATTTTTTTTGATGACGATAAATACGAGTTAAAACTTGAAAGCATGTACCCTTTTAGGAAAAAATATGGCGAAGTATTGTTAAATAATCAAAAAATAGGGGATATTATTTTTGAAAAGAAATTTATAGATATGGTGTTAAATTTTACAACTTGCGATGATATTCTAATTAATGAAATCAATGCATTTAAAATTGCAGTTTTAATACTATTAAATATTGCAGATTTAGATGGTTCGGAGTAAAATATTCCAAAGACATTTAGTAAGTCAATTATCTATTCAAAAATAATTTAAAAATCATATACCCTCCAGTCTTTTTATAGGATTTTAAAAAAATGATCATCTTAATTAAATGGTAGTTTAAAATTCTATGAAGCTACGATTTAATTTTCTTTTTGTGGAAAATTACCAATTTTCAAAAACATATTTAGGATTCCTAATATCAATCCAGTTACAATTGAAGTAAAAAAAGATTTGAATAAAAGTTTTGTTAATTCCTTATTATTTGAAAAATCAACGTCAAATAATCCGTAAACTAACATGCCAACAAAAAGCCCCGTAGAAATTGCTAAAAATGTAATTTTAAAATAAAAAAATCTTTTCATTATTAAAATTGTTAACTTATTTTAATTGTTGAAATTTTATATTATTCACAAATATATAAATTTTTTAACAAGAAAGACACATAATAACGTTATGCATAAGAAAATTATGTATATATTTGTTTTTTGAAATTTTATTATCAATTTAAAGAAGTCCCTCTTTTGGAGGGATTTAGGGAGGCTTATGAAAAATTCACAATTATACAAAGGCAGTTTAAACACCATCATTATGAAGCTTTTAGAAGAAAAAGGCAGAATGTATGGTTATGAAATTACGCAAAAAGTAAAAGAAATCACCAAAGGCGAATTGAATATAACCGAAGGCGCTTTATATCCTGCTTTACACAAATTAGAAGCCGATGGTTTGTTAGATGTTGAAGTAGAAAAAGTAGATAACCGCTTAAGAAAATACTACAAACTTACTGAAAAAGGCACCACAGAAACTGTAAACCGTTTAGCTGAATTAGAAGAATTCATCAAAAACATGCAAACTATTGTAAATCCAAAATTAAGTTATTAAGATGAAGTTGACAGTAGAACAAATAGATAAAATAGATGTTATTCTAGACGAATTAGGATTAGAATTTCTCGATATTAAATTAGAGATTAAAGACCATATTGCTTGTCAGGTTGAAGAGAATATGAGTTCTGGAGAAACATCTTTTGATGCCTCTTTAGTATATGTGTTAAAATATTGGAAATCAAAGCTTATATTAAGAAAATCATGGCTAATAAGCAATAAAAAATCATTTCCTAAAATTGTGATTCAAAAATTATTTAAACGATTTTTAATTTATAATACAACTTTGCTTTTCTTTATGATTTTATCTTTTTATTTCTTTCAAAATTACAAAAAGGGTATCAATGATTCTATGTTCTTTTCCAAATATTCTACTATAATATATAGCTGTTTTCTTGCCGTTTACTCTGTATTATGGCTTAAAATGTATTTTCAGAAAATAAAAACCAGTTATTTTTACCAATTCAAACAAAACTTTTATCTTTTATTTCTTTTTCAATTTTACATGGTTTTTTTATCTAGTGCTTCTATTAATTATTTGTGTTTCTCATTGATATTAATTCTGACTCCTTTTCAATTACATACGTTTTATAAACACCAACAGTTTATTAATAAATATCAATTAAAGTGCAATTAATCTTATCCCAACTCGATGCTATCGATCGCTATTTAGAGCAACACCAACTCGATTTTCTTGATTTCAAACTAGAAATAAAAGATCATTTGGCCACTGCTACAGAAGGATTGATGAAGGAAAAAGAAATTCCTTTTGATAATGCTTTTTTATTAGCTGTCGAACCTTGGAAAAATGAGTTAAATGTAAAAAAACATTGGTTAATTAGTAACGAACGCTTGTTTCCAAATTTTGTAATTCAGAGAATAAAATATAAAGTAGCTTTTCATTATGGAGTGGTTTTAACTTTAGCGATAATTATCGCAGTGTTTTCTTCGAATTATTTAAATGAAAACCAAGAGCTATTGAAATATTGTGTTGGTTTGTGCGGTATCATTTATTTTCTTTTACGCCGATTAATGAAAAATAAGAAGGTGAAAACCAGTTATCGTTTCCACTTTGATTATTTTTATATGCCTGTTTTATTAGTGTTTGCTTTTTTTTTTGAGTCCCAATTGTCGTTTGTTTACGCTAATTCATTGGGTTTTTAGTCTTAGCTAATTTTCCTTTTATTATATATTATTTTATAAAACATCAACAATTTGTTAGGAAATATCAATTATTATGAAACTCACACCAGAAAACATCAAACATATAGACAACACTTTGATCAAGGATAGAATAAACTATATAGATTTAAGGGTTGAGATTATTGACCATATTTCTTCCGAGTTGGAAATATTGGAGGGAGATTTTGAGGTTGTTTTTCCAAAATTCTACGAAGAAAAGGAATTTTTTATAAGACAAATGTTTGTTAGCCATATGAAATCGGATTATAAAAAAGGATGCAAACAGCTTCTTAACAAGCTTTTTTCATTAAGTTTTTTCTTTTTATTCCTAATGATAAATGCTATTATTGTTTTTTTGAATCATACAAAAAACAAAGAGTTTGTGTTAGAATATTTAGACATTATTCCAATAATATTACCCACACCGATTACAATGATTCTGTTGTATAATTTTTTGTTGTCTAAAAATAATTCAACAGATTTAACAAGCTTAGTTGGTATAACTAATCTAATTATTGTTTCGTATGTTTTTGGCGGTATTTATATAATCAGAGAAATAGTTACGTTGTTATGGATTCCTATTTTCTCCTTTTACTTAACAATTAACTTATCGTATTACTTTTTTTATTTTTCTTCAAAGAAAAGACATGAAAAAAAATATAATAACATATTATATAACAGATGATTTATGTTCAAACTCACAACACAAAACATCCAATTCATAGATAATTATCTAAAAAACAGCGAAGTCATTTATTACGACATTCGTATGGAAATACTCGACCATGTGGCAACTGCTTTAGAATATACAATGCAAGCTGAAAATTTAGATTTTTACGATGCTTTCAAAAGTTATATGGTGGTGAATAAAAAAGAAATTTTGAAAGGGAATAAATTATGGTCGGTTTATTCAAAAGATACGATTCTAAGTTTCTTAAAGTTTTTACTTCATCCAATTATGATTTTTATCGGAATCTTGTTTTACGTTTTTTTTGATAATATTAACGTTACTTATTATTTTTCTGAATCATTTTCAATTAATAATTTATTTTTTACAATAATTCTTTCTATTGCTCTTTTTCAAATATTTTATTTTTACATATATTTAAAAGAAAGATTATATGTAATTGAAAAGGCTGGTGGGCTTTTAGGTTTGCTTTATTATGCGCAGATTTTCTTTTTCCCTGGCTATAGTAGTAAATCTCCATCAAATCTTGTTATGGCTATTTTCTTTTATTTATTATTTGCTTATTTGGTATATTTTATAATTCAGATTTTGAAATTTAACCAAAAAAACAAACATTTATTCCAATGAAACTCACACCAGAACAAATAGACCGATTATACCAATTCACTCGTCAACATTACTTGGAATGGTATGATTTACAAACAGAATTAGTAGATCATTTGGCTAATTCAATTGAAACACAATGGAAAGAAAATCCAAAAATTTCCTTTGAAGATGCGTTACAAGTAGAATTTAAAAAATTTGGGGTTTTTGGGTTTATGACTGTTGTAGAAGAACGTCAAGCAGCTTTAGGAAAAAAATACAATAAATTGGTTTGGCAACATTTCAAATCGTTTTTTACGATTCCTAAAATTATAGGAACGGCTGCTGCTTTTGGAATTTTAGTTCAATTGATGTTGAAATTTGAACGAGCTAACTTAATTGTAATTTCAATTTTTGTTTTGGCTACTTTCCTTTTTTGGATAGGAATTGTAAAAATGTCACGAAAAAACAAGAAAGAGGCTAAGCTTTCTGGTAAAAAATGGTTGTATAAAGATATTATTTTTGGATTAGGTTCATTCACTGGGTTCATTCCATTACCACTTCAGTTTGGATTACGAATAGAAGAAACCGCTCAATATGGAATAATTTCAGCAATAATTGTTAGTGTAACCGTAGTTTGTTTATTCTTGTTGGGTTATATTATTCTTAAAATTATCCCATCAAAAGCAGAAGAATACTTAAAAGAAACGTATCCAGAATATGCATTAGAAAATGCCAATTAAATTCTGATTTTGTCATTTTGAACTTGTTTCAAAATCTTGATTATAAGAGATAGAAACTGAAACAAGTTCAGTTTGACAACACCAAGATATTATTCCATAAACAACGCTTTTAATTCAGTTGCTTCGCTTGGTTTCATTTTTCCAGCTAACACTAAGCTTAATTGTTTTCTTCTTAATGCCGCCGCATAGCGTTTTTTTTCTAATTCTGTTTCTGGTTCAATTGGTGGAACGGGTATTGGTCTTCCTGTTTCATCAACCGCTACAAAAGTATAAATGGCTTCGTTGGCTTTATTTTTAATTCCTGATTCTCTGTCTTCAATCCATACATCAATAAAAATCTCCATCGAAGTGTTAAAAGTTCTCGATACTTTAGATTCAACAGTCACAACACTTCCCAAAGGAATAGCTCTGTTAAACGCTACGTGATTTACCGATGCCGTTACACAAATTCTACGGGAATGTCTTCTAGCGGTTATACTTGCAGCTCTATCCATACGAGCTAATAATTCTCCACCAAATAAATTGTTCAATGGATTCGTTTCACCTGGTAAAACTAAATCGGTTAAAGTAGTTACGGATTCTGAAGGAAATTTTGGTTGCATTGTTTTTTTTGCAAAGATAATGAGGAAATTGAAAATAAAATGCATAAAAAAATCCCAAAACTGGGATTTTAATACTTTTTATGCAATGTTGCTTTTAGTCGATCAACAACCAAGCTTCTGCATTATGTGATTTTTGTATCGCTCTGCGTTCTGATTGTGCTTCGTTTAGTGTTTTAAAACTTCCATATACTACAGGGTATAATTTGTATTTATTTAACGGAAGCATTTTAGCATTTTCAAAACCAGCAGCATTAAGTTCTGCAATCGCTTTATTAGCATTTTCTTCGCTTCTATAAGCGCCAGCCACCAAATGATAAGGCATTTTTTCTTCAACAATTGCCAATTCTACCGATGGAATCGGATTGGAAAGCATAAAAGTAGCTTCCTGAATTTGTTGTTGTACTTTTTCTTGTACGTTTTTCTCAGCCAATAAAGTTTCATTAGTAATTTGTTGGTCGTAATAAGATTTGTAACCAAAACCACCAACACCTAACATCACCACAAAAACAGCGGCATATTTTAAATATGAGTAATCTTTCTTTCTTTCAGGAGTAAAAATAATTGGCGCTTTTTCTTCTAAAGCTTCCACTTCTTTCTTTAAAACTTCTCTTGTAATTTCAGGAGAAACAAAAGGGGTTAAACCAAAAGAATCTGTTAAGTAATTAACTGTATTAGTTGGTTCAAAAACCCAATTCATTTCATTATTTACTGAAATTTCGCCAATATTTTTTAACACCAAATGATTGCGATTTTGTAACAAATACGTCCATTCGTTCACCACATCATTAATTTTGATTACCGCTAATTCGTATGACATTTTTTCTTGCAATGCCACATGATTTGCCAATAAACCATCATTGTTTTTTACATTCGCATTAAACGAAACCACTTTTTTAGGCGGAAAAAACGAACTAGCACTTCCAGTAACGTGAGCCGACACAGTTTCGGTTAAAAAAGCACCAAAACCAGGAACAGTAACGCACTGATAACGATATAATAAGTCGGATATGTGTTTTTCTATCTGCATAACAACAAAGTTAGATAATCAATAGCAATATCAAAATTTTATCAACAAAAATTATTAACAATTGTAATTTTTACTGTAAATAATTGGAAATAAAGTGTTTGTGGCTTTTGTTTGACATTCGTCATCCTGAGCTTGTCGAAGGGCTGCTGTCCGCTTTACATGGTGCCGCTCCTATCAGTACCTAAACTTCGGGATAGTTAGGTTTCCATTTTCTTTTTTGGATTATTGCTAAAAAGAACTATTTTTGTTCTTCAATTATACGCCAAATAAATTTTATACACGCCATGACACAGTCAGAATTATACCACACGCTTGCGTTGATGCAAGTGGAAGGAGTAGGAGATGTAATCGCCAAAAAACTCCTCCAACATTGCGGAAACGCTACAGAAGTCTTCGCTTCAAAAAAATCCCAACTTCAAAAAATTGACGGTATTGGCTCGGTTGTAATTAAAAATTTACAAGACAAATCGGTATTTGCAAAAGCGGAAGCCGAACTCAAATTCATCGCACAAGAAAATATTTCCACAACTTATTTTCAAGATGAAAATTATCCCGAACGATTAAAACATTGTTACGACAGTCCTGTCCTTTTATTCCAAGCGGGAAATATCGATTTACAAAACAGAAGAATTATTAGTATTGTTGGCACACGTCAAATTACTACTTATGGAATGGAATTTACTAAAAAATTGATGGAAGAAATTTCACCATTAAACCCTATTATTGTTAGCGGTTTTGCTTATGGCGTTGATATTTACGCCCATCAAATGGCAATGGATTGTGGTTTGCAAACCATCGGTGTTTTGGCTCATGGTTTGAATCAAATTTATCCGAAAACACACAAAAAGTACATGGCAAAAATGGAACAAAACGGTGGCTTTTTAACCGAATTTTGGAGCATAAGCAATCCTGATAAAGAAAATTTCATCAAACGAAACCGTATTGTAGCGGGTATTAGCGAAGCTACTGTTGTTATTGAAAGTGCCGAAAGGGGCGGTTCATTAGTCACTGCCAATTTAGCCAACGATTACAACCGAGATGTTTTTGCAGTTCCAGGAAGAACGACCGATAAATTCAGTCAAGGTTGTAATAATTTGATTAAAACTCAACGCGCCAATTTGCTCACATCCGCAGCAGATTTGGTCTATATTTTAAATTGGGAATTACAGCGTGAATCGCAAAAAGCGGTACAAAAACAATTGTTCATTTCCTTAACCGATGAAGAGCAAATTATATACGACTACCTTCAAAAAACCGGCAAAGAAATGATGGATATTATTGCCTTAGAATGTGATTTTCCTATTTATCGGATTTCTTCTATTTTGTTAAATATGGAATTAAAAGGTGTAGTTAGACCTTTACCTGGAAAAATGTTTGAGGTGGTTTAAAAGTTTTCTTGTCAAGCTGAACTCGTTCCAGCTTCTCTAAATTTTAAAATACTTAGATCCTGAAACGAGTTCAGGATGACAGAAAGTCAAGTTTAAAAAATAATAATATACAGTTTGTCAAGCTGGACTTGTTTCAGCTTCTCAATAATTAAAAGTTAATAGATCCTGAAACAGGTTAAGGATGATAAAACAAAACAAAAATGCCATATAGAACATATCATAATTATTGGGTTTATATTCTCACCAACAAACCAAAAGAAACACTTTATATAGGTGTAACAGATGGATTAGATGATAGAATGGAACGACATGTAAATGAATAAGGAAGTAAATTTACTTCGAAATATAATTTGAAAATTTTAGTTTATTTCGATGAATTTCAGTTTATAAATCATGCAATTGCAAGAGAAAAACAATTAAAGAATTGGCATCGACAATGGAAAATTAATTTGATTGTAGCGTCTAATCCTAATTGGGAGAATCTTTGGAAACCATTAGATCCTGAAACGAGTTCAGGATGACAGAAAATCGAGTAAATAAACATATTATACAGTTTGTCAAGCTGAACTCGTTTCAGCTTCTCATTTTGTTTAGACAAGAGATTCTTAAACAAGTTCGGGAGAACATGTGTTTTATTTTAATTTTAAACTCGTAAATTAGTACAAATTTAAAAACCATGTACACGCTTCCTAAAATTGAACGCTTCCAACAAAATGTTGCTTCAAAATATACCATTTACAACAGTGTTTTCATCACGTTGCCTTTTAACGAGATTAATAACACCGGTGTTTTGTTACCTTTATTTTCTGAAGTTTGTGAAAGCGGTTATAGAAACGAACAAAGTCCAGCGGAGATTTTTGAAACTTTTGTTAATAAATATTTAGATAATCCTTCTGAAGCTGAAAAAATCAGTTTATTGTTTCGATTTATTCAATATGTGGAGCGACAAGTGGTGCTTTTTGATGCGATTGAAGATGCGGCTTTTCCAATTGTAAATAATATGGAAGGTAAAAGTTCGCTTCGAGCTATTAAAGAAACGGCAGAATCGGAAGGAAAAACCAAAGAACTGAAAGAATTTTTAGAAAATTTCAAAGTTAGAACAGTTTTAACCGCACATCCAACACAGTTTTATCCGGGTTCGGTTTTAGGAATTATTACCGATTTGACGGAAGCTTTGAAAGCTAACAATCATATTGTAATTAAAGATTTGTTGGCACAATTAGGCAAAACACCTTTCTTCAAAAAAGAAAAACCGACACCTTTTGATGAGGCTGTAAGTTTGGTTTGGTATTTGGAAAACGTATTTTATCCTACGGCAAGCGAAATGGCGCACTATCTTCAAAAAAACATTTTCAAAGGAAACGAACTTAAAAATGATGTACTCAATTTGGGTTTTTGGCCGGGTGGCGATAGAGATGGAAATCCGTTTGTAACTACCGAAATCACCCTGAAAGTTGCTGAACGTTTACGAACTTCAATTTTAAAATGTTATTATACGGATGTTCGAAAGTTGAAAAGAAAATTAACCTTTACCGGTGTTGATGTAATTATTGCCGAATTAGAAAACAAATTATATCGTTCCGTTTTTTATTCGCAAGGGGAAATTTTTATTTCTTTGGAGGAATTCAAATCGCAATTGCACAACATAAAGAATATCATTGTTGAAAAACACCAATCACTTTATGTGGACGAAGTGGATTTGTTGTTGAATAAAGTTAATTTGTTTGGATTTCATTTTGCGACTTTAGACATTCGTCAGAACAGTAAAATTCACAAAATGGTTTTTCAAGACATTGTTCAAAAAGAGAGAAGTTTGTTTCCAGCAGATTATTTTAATTTATCGGAAACAGCAAAAATTGATATTTTGTCTAAAGCTTCTGCTCAATTAAAAGCTTCAGATTTTGACAATGAAATTACGAAAGAAACCATCAGTTCTATTGAAGCCATTCGCACGATTCAAGAAAACAATGGAGAATTGGGTTGTAATCGTTATATTATTAGTAACAACGAAAGTGCTTTGAACGTCATGGAAACGTTGGCGATGTTTCAATTGTGCGATTGGAACAATCCTTCGGTTGATGTAGTGCCACTTTTTGAATCGGTGGAAGATTTGCACAAAGCTGATTCGGTGATGGAACAATTGTACACGAATTCGGTTTATGTCAATCATTTGAAAAATCGCGGCAATCAGCAAACCATAATGTTAGGTTTTTCTGATGGCACAAAAGATGGTGGTTATCTAATGGCAAATTGGGCGATTTATAAAGCAAAAGAAGCGTTGACCGAAATTTCCAGAAAATACAACATCAAAGTGATTTTCTTTGACGGTCGTGGCGGACCTCCAGCGCGTGGTGGTGGAAAAACACATCAGTTTTATGCTTCGTTAGGACCAAAAATTGAAAGTCAGCAATTGCAATTAACGGTGCAAGGACAAACCATTAGTTCTAATTTTGGAACCTTGGATTCTTGTCGCTACAATTTAGAGAATTTAGTCAGTGCGGGTGCGAAAAATCAGGTTTTTAATACCAACCAAAACGAATTAACGCTTTCTGAAAATGCAATTTTAGAACAACTAGCAGAAATCAGTTTTAAGAAATATATTGATTTTAAAAATCATCCTTTGTTTGTGCCTTATTTGGAAAAAATGAGTACGTTGAATTATTACGCAAAAACGAATATCGGAAGCCGACCATCCAAAAGAAAAGCAGAAGCCAAATTGAATTTAGATGATTTACGAGCGATTCCGTTTGTAGGTTCTTGGAGTCAGTTGAAGCAAAATGTGCCTGGTTTTTTTGGTGTGGGAACTGCTTTAAAATACTTTGAAGAACAAAACCGTTGGCATGAAGTAAGTGACTTATACCAACATTCATTATTTTTCAGAACGTTGCTAGAAAACAGTATGATGGCGTTGAGCAAATCGTTTTTTCCACTAACGGCTTATATGAAGAACGATGCAGAATTTGGTGCTTTTTGGACCATAATTCACAATGAATATTTAGAAACCAAACGCTTGTTGTTAAAAATTTCAGGTTTCAAAGAATTAATGGAAAACTATCCCGATGGAAAAGCTTCCATAGAAATGCGTGAAAAAATGGTGGTTCCTTTATTAACGATTCAACAATATGCGTTGTTAAAAATTAAAGCGTTACGAGAAAGCCCAACTCCAGACGAAAAGTTAATTGCCGTTTATGAAAAAATAGTAACACGCTCGTTGTTTGGAAATATTAACGCAAGTAGAAATTCGGCTTAGTTTTTGTTGTTGATTTTATAAATTCAGATTTATGCAAAAACTAATCCTACTTACATTTTTTTCTTTCTTTATACTTTCTTGTGCCGAGAAAGAAAAAACCTATGAAGAATTAGAAGCGGAAGTTTTGTGCGATGTGTTACCGGAAGTTATATATCCATTTATTCAAATTAATTTGCCACCTCCACCTCCACCAAGTTCGGATTCAACAAAAATTATTTTAGATAATGATTTCATTATTAAGGATATCGAAAGGCAAACGGATGAAATTAAAAAATTAGTTCGAGAGAAACACAAAATACATGTTGGTTTAAATTTTCTGATGTTTTCAATCAATAAATCAGAATTTAAAACTATCAATAGAAATAATATTGCTATTGATAGTTTAATGGAAAGAAAATTTCGACCAAATGAATTATTAGACTCAACGCTCAAAGTTAAATTTTTTGAAAATGATACTATTGCTATCTGGGGTGAATTTATAAAGGATTCTGAAATTAAAGCGTTGTCAAGCGTTACTCGAGTTTTGTTTGATGATAAGAAAACAAAAGCTTTTTTTAAACTTTATCCATTTGGTTGTTTGCCTTATTCAATTGAAGTAGTTTCAGAGAAAGTGAATAATAAATGGGTAGTTAAAGAAATCATAAAAGAATAATTTTATGAGATATACTACAATTTTATTAATTTCATTAATGTTGTTTTCTTGTGCCGAGAAAGAAAAAACCTATGAACAATTAGAAGCGGAAGTTTTGTGCGATGTGTTACCAGAAATTGCAAAACATGAATTAAATCAAAATGAAAACAATTTTCTTCCTCCACCTTTAGAAATTGATAGTTTAAAATTTTCTAAAGAAAAGATTCAACAATTAAATAAGAAACGAGATGAGGATTGGATTACTTTTAAGTTAGAATTAAAACAAAAAATTGTAACTTCTATCAAAAAAATAGATGAATTCAAAAAATATAAATACGCTGTTATTGACACGTTACTTTCGGTAAATGCATCATTAGATCAAGATTTAAAGTATGAATTTGATTCATTACCTCAGCGAAAATTAAATGTAAAGGAATTTGAAAAATCAAATATTGATGTTGTTTTTAGTATCTTACAAAGACACTTTTGAAGGTAGTGTAAGAAATAATGAATATCTTCCACTTTCTGGTTTGAGTAGGGTTTTAATTCACAAAAACGGAAAAGCTTATTTTCAATGTAATAAAATGTATTATCACTATAACGTATTTTGTAATTTTTCACAAAAAGAGGATAAATGGAAAATAGAAAAAATCATTAAAGAATAAAACCTCAAAGTTTAGAAGTCTAAACTTTGAGGTTTTATTCTTTAATGAACTTTGAGTTTTTAATATCCCAACTTCTCTCTCACTCTTTTTAAAACACCATTAGCTACTTCCCCTGCTTTTGCGGCACCTTCAAGTAATAATCTATCAACTTCTTCTAGGTTGTTGATGTAGTAATTGTATTTTTCTCTTTCGGTGGCAAACTTTTCTACAATCAATTCAAATAAAGCTTGTTTTGCGTGACCGTAGCCGTAATTTCCAGCTAAATAATTAGCTTTCATTACTTCCGTTTGTTCGGGTGTCGCTAACAATTTGTATAATGCAAAACAATTACAAGTGTCTGGATTTTTTGGTTCTTCAAGCGGTGTACTATCGGTTTGAATTCCCATAATTTGTTTGCGAAGCGCTTTATCGTCTACAAAAATATTAATGAAATTATTTCTCGATTTACTCATTTTTTGGCCATCAGTTCCCGGAACATACATAGTTTCTTCACTTGTTTTTCCTTCAGGTAATACAAAAGTTTCACCCATTTGGTGGTTAAAACGCGAAGCTACATCACGAGTAATTTCAAGATGCTGCATTTGATCTTTTCCCACCGGAACAATATTGGCATCATATAATAAGATATCGGCCGCCATTAGCATTGGATAAGTAAATAATCCAGCATTTACATCTTCTAATCGATCTGCTTTATCTTTGAACGAATGCGCTAATGTTAATCGTTGAAACGGAAAGAAACAACTTAAATACCAAGATAATTCCGCTGTTTGAGGCACATCAGATTGACGATAGAAAATAACTTTAGTAGTATCTAAACCACAAGCAAGCCAAGTAGCCGCTGTACTGTAGGTGTTTTGTCTTAATTCATTGCCATTTTTGATTTGCGTAATCGAATGCAAATCGGCAATAAAAAGAAACGATTGATTATCAGGATTTGCTGCCATTTGAATAGCAGGTAAAATTGCTCCTAATAAATTTCCTAAGTGTGGCGTTCCTGTACTTTGAACTCCGGTTAAAATTTTTGCCATTGTTAAACTTATTTTTGCAAATGTAAACCATAATGCAAAAAGGGAAAAGTAAAACGGCTAAGTTTTATTAAAATCATTACTTTTGAAATTCTAATAGTTTAAAACCGATGAAATTTTTAAAATACCCACTTACTTTATTATACCGAATTTGGTTTTATATCTTGGTTTTAGTTCCAATTATAGTATTATTTCCATTTATTTTTGCCACTATTTTAAGTGAGAAAACCTATCCACTATTTTTTAAAATAGCAAGGTTGTGGTCTAAGATTATTTTAATTGGAATGGGTTTTAATTATTCTATTGAAGGCGATGATGTTTTTGAGGAAGGGAAAAGCTATATGTTAGTAGCCAATCATACTTCGATGACCGATATCATGTTGATGTTAATTGCAGTTAAAAATCATCCATTTGTATTTGTTGGAAAAAAAGAATTAGCAAATATTCCGATTTTTGGATTTATTTATAAACGCGTTTGTATTTTGGTAGATAGAAGCAGCAGTAAAAGTAGATATGCTGTTTTTGAACGCGCTCAAAAAAGAATTCAGCAAGGCTTGAGTATTTGTATTTTTCCAGAAGGTGGTGTGCCTGAAGAACATATTGTGTTAGATGAATTTAAAGATGGTGCTTTCAGAATTGCAATTGAACACGGCTTACCAATAGTTCCAATGGTATTTTTTGACAATAAAAAACGTTTTTCCTATACTTTTTTCAGTGGAAGTCCCGGAAAAATGCGCGCTAAGATTTATCCAATAATTGAAACGAAAGGTAAAACTTTAGAAGATAAAAACGATATTAAGAAGCAAGTACGTCAGTTAATTTTAGAACCATTGGAAAACGATTTAAAATAAAAAAGTCCAAACGAATTTGGACTTTCTCAGTTTCGTTTTAACTAGAAACGAAACAACTTAACTAAAAAATTTAAACTTACTTTTCGCAAGCTTAAAAACTAAAACTAATTCCAGAATACAAACCAATGAAATAAGGTTTGAAATTACTAGAATTCTGATTAAAGGTATTGATTTGGTATTTAAACATAGGTTGGAAATTAGCATTAAAGCTTTTCCAGAACGAGTATTTAAAACCCAAACCGACATTACTACTAAAATGTATATTGTTTAAATTATTTGCTCTTCCAACTTCCATTTCAAGGCCATTAGTTACTAAAGAAATATTGTTTTGATTCAGAAATAAAGTACTCATTCCGCCAATTATTTCTACCCCAAATTTCTTGTCAATTAATTTGTAACTAAGCTCTAGTGGCACTTCAATATAAGAGATGTTTTGTTTTAAAGCGCCTATATTATTATCAATAATTACGTTTTCTACATCACCAGATATTTCGTTTACAGTTCCGTTTTTTGAACTAAAAACCATATTAGATGCATTTGCATTTCTTGAGATAGTTGGAATATTATTATCTACTTCTCTCATTCTAGATTCAAAAAGAACATCATTTGTATTGTAGCTAAGATTGATGCTGTTTACGCCAGTTTTTAAGCTTAACTTATCATTTATTGCGTAGCTTCCGGCTAATCCAATACTTAAAGTTGTTGTGTAGTTTTTACTGTTCGAATTAAATTGTTCATCAATAGAAGAACCTTCTGCTAATGAATTAAAATAAACAGGCGATGCGTTAGTGCTAATCGCCCATTTACTTCTTTTTTCTTCTTTTTCATCTTCATTTTTCCCAACCTCTTTTTCTTTAAGCAATTCCTCTAACGGATTAGTTTCTTTTAAAACTTCGGCTATTAGAGTACTATCTTTACAAATAATCTCAGTAGAAGCAAGCACATTAGTATTGTTTGTTTCACTGTTTATAGAATCATTATTAGTTACAAATGTTTTGTTTGTTGTTGATTCTTCAAAAAACGTATCAATATCGTTTTTCATGATTTGTTGTTCTTTCGATGATTTATCAGCAACAATTAAATCAGTTGAAATTTCATTTTCAAAACCAACATTACTTTTATTTGACTTGAATTTTGACTTTCTTTTAGTTGTTGATTTTTTGGTATTAGAAATCACTACTGTTTCTGGATTTTCTTTACCAAAACGTTGTTGTTTGAAATTGTTATTTGATTTCTTTTTTCTTTTATAATTTGAATCTGTATTTTTTTCTAATTCATTGTATGTAATGATCGTATTTGTTTTTCCAGAATTAATTTTATTCTGTTTATTCAAAAGATTCTCTTTGTATATTTTCGATTTGTTATTGTTTTGTTGGTCCGATTCTAAAGAATTTTTTTTGTTGTTTTTTTCTTTAGAATCATAAACCAAAGATTCATCTGTTGAAAATTTAGTTTTTGAATTTATTTCGTTATTATTTGTTTCTTTACCATTTACAATAGTATTCTCAAAAGCGGGCAATTGTTCCGTTTCATTTTGAGCTGTAAAATTCCAAATTAATCCACCAACTAATAGTATAGAGGCTGCAACTCCAGAAAGTTGAAACCAAATTGGGATTATTCTTTTCTTCTTCTTTTTATGTAAACGATCAGCAATAAAATCCCAAGAATCTTCAGGCGGTAAAGCCTCAAAATCTTTAAATTTTTTTTGAAATAAGCGTTCTATATTTTTATTTTCTTTCATTTACTTTTTTTTACATCAAAACTACTATTTACATCAATTTTAGTTTTCAAAATAGCTTTTGCTCGGGCTAAATTTGATTTAGATGTCCCAATATTTATTCCTAACATTTCTGAAATTTCCTTGTGGGAATATCCATCTAAAACATATAAGTTAAAAACTAGTCGATACCTATCGGGTAACTCTTGTATTATTTTTGTTAAAAATTCAATACTAATAGAATCATCATCAATTTCTAGTTCCTCTTCAGCCGGAATTTTCTCTGAAACAATTTCAAAAACATTTTGTTTTCTATATTGTTGTAAAACATAATTAATTACTATTCGTTTTGCCCAACCTTCAAATGAACCTGAGTTTTTGTATTGGTTTATTTTATCAAATATGATTAAAAAACTTTCTTGTAAATTATCTTGAGCTTCTTCATAATTACGCGAATACTTCAAACACACAGAAAACAACTTTGGCGCTAATAAGCGATAAACTTGCTCTTGTGCTTTAGTATTGTTGTTACTACATTCATGTATAAGTTGCTCTATAATCAATTTATTGTATGTTAATTTACTGGAACATCATGTGTAATAAATGTGTCATTTCCTTCACTGTCGGTTCCTGTCCAAAACTTAAATACATAGTTTCCGGTGTTTGTAACATGAAAATTAAATGTTTCTCTAACCAAAATATTTTCTACTGGTGCACAATTGCCTCTTTCTTCAACCAAATTTCTTACAGCACAAGTTCTTACATTCAAATCTTTTTCATAATAAACACCATATGGTGAATGACAATTTGAGGGTCTGTAATATTCCATAGTAATTTCATATACTTCACCAAGAGTAAATTCAGTGGGCATTTCAACAGTATGTACCGGTAAAATTTCAACAGTAAAATTATTCTCATCTAACTGACAAGAATTGAACAAAAATAGAAGGCTTACTAATAAAATTAATTTTTTCATTTGTAATGGTTTATTATACTTAGTAGATTAATTTTTTTTAAAAAGGTTGCGTCAATTTACAAAAAAAATCACGCTCAAGGCGTGATTTAATTTTTAAGCGTTATTTTCTTTGATGAGATCTTTAATTTTTTGTTCTAATTCATCCATTAATTCTGGGTTGTCTTTGATCAATGCTTTTACCGCATCTCTACCTTGACCCAATTTAGTTTCTCCGTAGCTAAACCAAGAACCACTTTTTTTAATGATTTCAAACTCTACCGCTAAGTCTAAAACTTCACCTACTTTTGAAATTCCTTCACCATACATAATATCAAATTCTGCAGTTCTAAAAGGTGGTGCGACTTTGTTTTTAACAATTTTAACTTTGGTTCTGTTTCCTAAAACATTATCGCCATCTTTTATTTGAGTGGATTTACGAATGTCAATACGAACAGAAGCATAGAATTTTAATGCATTTCCTCCAGTTGTAGTTTCTGGACTTCCAAACATAACCCCAATTTTATCACGTAACTGGTTAATAAAAAATACAGTACAGTTTGTTTTATGAATCGTTCCTGTTAATTTTCTCAATGCTTGCGACATCAAACGCGCGTGTAATCCCATTTTAGAATCACCCATATCGCCTTCAATTTCACTTTTTGGTGTTAAAGCAGCAACCGAGTCAATAACAACAATGTCAACAGCTCCCGAACGAATTAAACTTTCTGCAATTTCTAAGGCTTGTTCGCCATTATCTGGTTGTGAAATAATTAAGTTATCAATATCGATTCCTAATTTTTCAGCATAAAAACGGTCAAAAGCGTGTTCTGCGTCAATAAATGCTGCAATTCCTCCTGCTTTTTGAGCTTCAGCAATGGCGTGTAATGTTAATGTAGTCTTACCTGACGATTCTGGTCCGTAGATTTCAATAACTCTTCCTCTTGGGTAACCATTTACTCCAAGGGCCAAGTCAATTCCTAATGAACCTGACGGAATAGCCTCTATTTCTTCAACAGCGCTATCGCCTAGTTTCATTACGGTTCCTTTTCCGTACGTTTTGTCAAGTTTGTCTAATGTTAGTTGTAAGGCTTTTAATTTGGCTTCTTTGTCTGAACTCATAATATTTGGCTTTAAATTGATTACAATTCTTTTTTTTGTAAAAATACAGTTTTTTTCAATTGCTCCAAAAATTGTTGATATGTTTTCCAATTCATTTAAAGATTTGATTTTTAACCAATTTTATTACCTTTGCTCCCGAATTCTTCCATTTAGAATTCCATTTTGTACAGATGCGATTTATCGCGTCTCATATTTTCTAATCTTAAAACGTTTATAGCATGCAACTGTATAACACCTTAAGCGCAGAAGAAAGAGCTCAACTAATTGATGAAGCTGGAAAACAACGTCTTACATTATCTTTCTATGCGTATGCCAAAATTGAAGATCCCAAAAAATTTCGCGACGATTTATTTATCGAATGGAACAAACTCGATGCTCTTGGGCGTACCTATGTAGCCAAGGAAGGAATTAATGCTCAAATGAGTGTTCCCGCTGAAAACTTCGAAGCTTTTCGTGAAACTTTAGAAGCCTATGATTTTATGCGTGGCATTCGTTTAAATGTAGCCGTAGAACACGATGATCATTCGTTTTTGAAATTGACTGTAAAAGTTCGTGACAAAATTGTAGCGGATGGTTTGAATGATGAAACTTTTGACGTTACTAATATTGGTGTGCATTTAAAAGCAAAAGAATTCAATCAAATATTAGAAGATCCAAACACCATTGTAGTTGATTTTAGAAATCACTACGAAAGTGAAATCGGACATTTTAAAGGTGCGATTACGCCGGATGTGGAAACATTTAGAGAAAGTTTACCAATCATCAACGAGCAATTAAAAGACTTTAAAGAAGATAAAAACCTAGTGATGTATTGCACCGGAGGAATTCGTTGCGAGAAAGCGTCAGCCTATTTCAAGCACCAAGGTTTTAAAAATGTATTCCAATTAGAAGGCGGAATCATCAATTATGCCAAGCAACTTAAAGAGGAAGGTTTAGAAAGTAAATTCATTGGAAAGAATTTTGTTTTCGATCATAGATTAGGTGAAAGAATTACTGACGATATTGTTTCGCAATGCCATCAATGTGGAAAACCTTGCGACAATCATACCAATTGTTTAAATGATGGTTGCCACTTATTGTTCATTCAATGTGATGAATGTCAAGCTGCTATGGAAAATTGTTGTTCCACAGAATGTTTAGAAATCACGCATTTGCCATTAGCCGAACAAGTTAAACTTCGCAGAGGAAAACAAGTAGGTAATAAAGTGTTCCGAAAAGGAAAATCGGAGAATTTGAAATTCAAACATTCAGGCGAATTGTCCGATAAACCTTTGGCTGTAGCCGAAAAAACAAAAGACATTCGTCAGAAAATAAAAGTAAAAAAAGTATTGCTTGGTAAAGCCGAACATTATTATGTGAAAGCACAAGTAGGACTTTTCGTTATAGAAAACCAAGAATTAAATATTGGTGATAGAATTCTAATTTCGGGTCCAACAACGGGAAATCAAGAAATGGTTTTAGAAAAAATGTTGGTAAACGGAACTGAAAATGCTCTTGCAAAAACAGGCGATAAAGTAACTTTTGAAGTACCATTCCGAGTAAGATTATCGGATAAATTATTTAAAATTATCAGCTAATGACAACTTCTGGAAGAATAGAATTAATGGCTCCTGCAGGAAATTTCGAATCCATGCAAGCGGCTTTAGATAATGGTTGCGATTCGATTTATTTTGGTGTCGAACAATTAAATATGCGTGCCCGCGCAACAGTAAATTTCGTTTTGGATGATTTACCTGAAATTGCGCGTCGTTGCAACGAAAAAAATGTTAGAACCTATCTAACTTTAAATACAATTATTTACGACCACGATTTATCGATTGTAAAAACATTGTTGACCAAAGCCAAAGAAGCTGGAATTACGGCTGTAATTGCATCCGACCAAGCGGTTATTATGACGGCTAGAACGATAGGAATGGAAGTGCATATTTCAACCCAATTGAATGTGACTAACATTGAAACGGTTAAATTCTACGCCATGTTTGCCGATACCATTGTATTGTCTCGCGAGTTGAGTTTACGGCAAGTGAAAAAAATTACCGAAGACATCGAAAAAGAACAAGTAAAAGGTCCAAGTGGCAATTTAGTTGAGATTGAGATTTTTGGTCACGGCGCTTTGTGTATGGCGGTTTCGGGAAAATGTTATTTGAGTTTACATTCGCATAATTCGTCAGCAAATCGTGGTGCTTGCAAGCAAAATTGTCGTAAAAAATATACCGTAATTGACCAAGAATCTGGTTTTGAAATAGAAGTTGACAACGAATATTTAATGTCGCCCAAAGATTTATGCACCTTAGATTTTCTAGATCAAGTAATCGATTCTGGAATAAAAGTGTTAAAAATTGAAGGTCGAGGACGTGCAGCTGATTATGTGGCAACCGTTATCAAAACCTATCGTGAAGCTATCGATTCGTATTATGATGGAACGTTTACCAAAGAAAAAATCAACACTTGGATGGAAGCTTTGGCAACGGTTTACAATCGTGGTTTTTGGAGCGGGTATTATTTGGGACAAAAGTTAGGCGAATGGTCAGATAATCCAGGTTCTAATGCAACTCAGAAAAAAGTATACGTTGGAAAAGGAATGCATTATTTTCCAAAATCAAGCATAGCCGAATTCAAAATTGAAGCCTATGATATCAAAAAAGGCGATAAAATTTTAATTACAGGCCCATCAACTGGTGCACAAGAATTAATTTTAGAAGATTTCTTTGTGAATGATACAACTTCAGAAAAAGCAACCAAAGGTGATAGTTGTACTTTGAAAGTGCCGTTCCGCATTCGTTTATCGGATAAAATGTATAAAATTGTAGAAAACTAATGGTCGTTGTAACACTACAAAGAGACAAATGTATTGGCTGTAATTATTGTGTTGAAATGGCACCAGCCCAATTTCAAATGTCCAAAAAAGACGGAAAATCAGTCTTAATAAAATCAGTTGATGCCAAAGGTTTTCATACTTTAAAATCGGCTGACCATACCATTGTTGAAAATTGTGAATTAGCAGCAAAGGCTTGTCCGGTTCACATTATTACCGTGAAAGAAACATAATTTTTAGATTTACAATACTATAAAAAGACCTATTTCGTTTTAATAACAGATAGGTTTTTTGTTTTTGTAAAACTTCAAAAGATTGAATTTGAAAGTTTCCATAAAAAATCAATATCTTTACGCTCAAAAACGTTTTGAAACGTAGTCCATTTAAGGACAATCACTATATATTTAAATTATGGCATGTACAAGTTGTTCAACCGCTGACGGCGGTGCACCAAAAGGGTGTAATAATAATGGGACTTGCGGCACCGATAGCTGCAACAAACTTTCGGTATTTGATTGGTTGTCAAACATGACATTGCCAGGAGGTCAGGCTCCTTTTGATGCGGCTGAAATTCGTTTTAAAAACGGAAGAAAAGAATTTTTTAGAAATACAGAAAAACTAACGTTATCTATTGGAGACATTGTCGCTACCGAAGCTTCTCCGGGTCACGATATCGGAATTATTACTTTGACAGGCGAATTGGTTAAAATTCAAATGAAAAAGAAAAATGAAAATCCCGATAAAGATTTAGCTAAAATATATAGAAAAGCTTCGCAAAGAGATATTGATATTTGGACAGAAGCTCGAAATAAAGAAGAAGCGGTGCGTATGCGTGCTCGTGAAATTGCTATCAATTTGAAATTGGAAATGAAAATTTCTGATGTAGAATTTCAAGGCGATGGTTCAAAAGCAACGTTTTATTACACAGCTAATGATAGAGTCGATTTTCGTCAATTAATAAAAGAGTTTGCACAAGATTTCAAAATTAGAATCGAAATGAAACAAGTAGGTTTCCGTCAGGAAGCTGCTCGTTTAGGAGGTATTGGTTCTTGCGGAAGAGAATTGTGTTGCTCTACTTGGTTAACTGATTTTAGAAGTGTGAATACTTCGGCAGCACGTTACCAACAATTGTCGTTGAATCCTCAAAAATTAGCGGGTCAATGTGGAAAATTAAAGTGTTGTTTGAATTACGAATTAGATACCTATCTAGATGCATTGAAAGATATGCCCGACATGGATACTAAATTGTATACCGAAAAGGGAGATGCTTATTGTCAGAAAATCGATATTTTCAAAGAAATCATGTGGTTTTCTTATGCGAATGCTCCAGCACAATGGATGGTTTTACCTGTTGAAAAAGTAAAAGAGATTTTAGCCATCAATAAGAAAAAAGAACGTGTAGCAGCTTTAGAAGATTATGTAGTTGAAACAGTTCAAGAAGTAGAGAAAAAATTCGAAAATGTAGTAGGTCAAGACAGTTTGACTCGTTTTGATCAACCAAAGAGAAAGAACAATAATAAAAACAAAAAACGTAAACCATCAAATTTTAAAAATGCTCCTAAAAAAGATTAAATTTATTGGATTATTGCTGGTATCGATTCTTTTTTTCGCATGCGATGAAAAGCAATTTTTTAGTGAATATAAAGAGTTAGACGGCACTTGGAAAAAATCAGACACGTTACGTTTTACATTTGAACAAAAAGATACGGTAAATCCTTATCATTTGTTTTTGAATGTTAGAAATAACAATAATTATCCCTTTAATAATATGTACTTAATTGTAACTATGAAAGAGCCAGGGATAAAGCCTACTATCACTGTAGATACTTTGGAATATCTAATGGCGAACCCTGATGGTACTCTTTTAGGAGAAGGGTTTTCAGATGTGAAAGAAAGTAAATTGTGGTATTTAGAAAATTTCCGCTTTAAAAGAGTTGGAAAATACAATGTTGAGGTAGTGCAGGCAGTAAGAGAAACTGGAAAAGTATCCGGCGTATCTGAACTAAAAGGGATTACAGAACTAGGATTAAGAATTGAAAATAGTAAATAGTATGGCTAACAGAAAAGCAAATACAACCGATTTTTCAGAGTATAAAAGAAAATTTTGGCAATTATTTGCCTACGGATTTTTAGGGATAATACTATTATTCCTTTTCGCTTCATGGGGGTTTTTCGGTAAAATGCCTTCGTTTGATGATTTAGAAAACCCAGACTCTAATGTAGCAACTGAAATTATTTCATCTGATGGTGTTGTTATTGGGAAATTTTTTAAAGAAAACAGAACACCCGTAAAATATCACGAACTTCCGCAGCATTTAGTAAAAGCGTTAGTAGCTACAGAAGATGAACGTTTTTATGAACATTCAGGTATCGATGCGAAAGGAACTTTAAGAGCAGTCGTAAATTTAGGTAGAGATGGTGGAGCAAGTACACTTACCCAGCAATTAGCAAAAAACTTATTTCATGGGGAAGGATCAAAATTTATTTTGTTTAGGGTAATTCAAAAAGTTAAAGAATGGATTATTGCTATTCGTTTAGAGCGTCAATATACCAAACAAGAAATCATTGCTTTGTACTTAAATCAAGTCGATTTTGTTAATGGTGCGGTTGGAATTCGATCGGCTGCCAAAATTTACATGAATAAAGAGCCTAAAAACCTAACCATTGAAGAAGGTGCTTTATTTGTGGGGATGTTAAAAAATCCATCTTTATACAATCCAAATCGTAAAAAAAGAGCAAAATTAGTTTTAGATCGAAGAAATACGGTATTAGGACAAATGGTTAAAAATGGTGTAATTACCGAATCAAAAAAAGAAGAATTAAAAAAACTTCCAATCAAATTAGATTTCAGACCTGAAAGTCATTCGGAAGGTAGCGCCACCTATTTCAGAGAATATCTTAGAGATTACATGAAAAAATGGGTGAAAGACCATTTAAAACCAGACGGAACTGAATATGATTTGTATCGTGATGGTTTAAAAATTTATACGACTATCGATTCTAAAATGCAACAATATGCAGAAGAAGCGGTTTACGAACATCTTAAAAATCTTCAAAGAGAGTTTTTTAAAAGGAATAAAGACCAAGAAAACGCTCCTTTTGTTGATATTACTCCAGAGCAAACCCAACAAATTATGAACCAAGCCATGAAAAATTCTGAGCGTTGGAGAAAAATGGATTTGAATGGGAAATCAGAGGAAGAAATTATTAAATCTTTTGATGTTGCAGCAAAAATGAAAATCTTTACTTATGACGGTGAAAAAGACACCATCATGAAACCTAAAGATTCAATCATATATTACAAACACATGCTACAAACAGGTATGATGGCTATGGAACCAAGAAGTGGTCATATTAAAGCTTGGGTTGGTGGTGTAAATTATAAATATTTTCAATACGATCACGTGGGTCAAGGAGCCAGACAAGTAGGCTCAACTTTTAAACCTTTTGTATACGCAACAGCTATCGAACAATTAGGAATGTCGCCATGTGATTCAATAATTGATAGTTATTTCACCATGCCAAAAGGCAAATGGGGAATCGATGCCGATTGGTCACCAAAAAATTCAGATGGTAATTACAGAGGTACAACAACATTACAAAAAGCATTAGCTAATTCAATAAACACTGTTTCAGCTAAATTAATTGATCGTGTAGGACCTCAGGCAGTAGTAGATATGGTTAAAGAGTTAGGAGTAACATCCAAAATTCCAGTTCAACCTTCTATTGCTTTGGGCGCAGTAGATATTACAGTTGAAGAGATGGTTGGAGCCATGAGTACTTTCGCTAATCAAGGAGTATATGTAAAGCCAACGTTTATTATTAAAATTGAAGATAAAAATGGTGTCGTAATAGATCAACCTGTTCCTTATCAAAAAGACGTCGTTAACAAAGATGTAGCTTATGCTGTTGTTAAATTAATGGAAGGTGTTACAAAGTCTGGTACAGGTGCAAGATTAAATTATGGAGGAGTTGGATTTGTGCAATATGATTATAGTTTTGGAAATCCAATTGCAGGAAAAACAGGAACTTCTCAAAACAATTCTGATGGTTGGTTTATAGGTATGGTACCTAATTTAGCAACCGGAATTTGGGTTGGAAATGAAGATAGAGCAGCACACTTTCGTTCAACAAATATGGGGCAAGGTGCTACAACAGCTCTTCCTATTTGGGGTATTTTTATGAAGAAATGTTATGATGATCCCTATTTAGATGTGTCAAACGAACCTTTTGAAAAACCAGAAAACTTATCCATAAAAGTGGATTGTTGGACACCTAAAAAAGAAGTAGATACTACTGCGATTGTTCCAACAGATGAACCAAGCATGGATGAATTTGGATTATAAACAACAAACTAAATATGATTTCTAGAAAAGTTAACAACGTTAAAGAAGCGTTAGAAGGAATTCAGGACGGACAAACTATCATGTTAGGTGGTTTTGGACTTTGTGGTATTCCAGAAAACAGTATTGCTGAATTAGTAAATAAAAATGTTACCGATTTAACTTGTATTTCAAACAATGCAGGGGTTGATGATTTCGGATTGGGATTACTATTACAAAAACGTCAAATCAAAAAAATGATTTCTTCTTATGTAGGAGAAAATGCAGAATTCGAACGTCAAATGCTTTCAGGCGAGTTGGAAGTAGAATTAACACCACAAGGAACTTTAGCTGAAAAATGTCGTGCTGCTCAAGCCGGAATTCCAGCATTCTTTACCCCAGCTGGTTTTGGAACAGAAGTAGCAGAAGGAAAAGAAACACGCGAATTTAATGGTAAAATGCACGTAATGGAATTGGCTTACAAAGCTGATTTTTCTATCGTAAAAGCGTGGAAAGGTGACGAAGCTGGAAATCTTATTTTCAAAGGAACGGCTCGTAATTTTAACGCTTGTATGGCAGGTGCTGCAAAAATCACAATTGCTGAGGTTGAAGAATTAGTCCCAGCTGGAACTTTAAATCCTAACGAAATTCACATTCCTGGAATTATGGTCAACCGTATTTTCCAAGGAGAGAAATTTGAAAAAAGAATTGAGCAAAGAACTGTTAGACAAAAATAATTAGACAATATGCCAATGAGCCAATTAGACGATGAGCCAATGAGTCAATAAAAACAATTGACACATTGACTCTTTCTCAAATGAACTAATTAAATTGGCACATTGACACATTATCACATTGACACATTACATTATGGCATTAGATAAAAATCAAATCGCAAAAAGAATAGCACAAGAAGTAAAAGATGGTTACTATGTAAATTTAGGAATAGGAATACCAACTTTAGTTGCCAATTATGTTCGTACGGATATTTCAGTAGAATTTCAGTCGGAAAATGGTGTTTTAGGCATGGGACCTTTCCCTTTTGAAGGGGAAGAAGATGCCGATATTATCAACGCAGGAAAACAAACGATTACAACTTTACCAGGAGCAAGTTTCTTTGATTCGGCTTTTAGTTTCGGAATGATTCGTGCGCAAAAAGTAGATTTAACTATTTTAGGTGCGATGGAAGTTTCTGAAAATGGAGATATCGCCAACTGGAAAATTCCAGGAAAAATGGTAAAAGGAATGGGCGGCGCTATGGATTTAGTAGCTTCAGCAGAAAATATCATCGTGGCAATGATGCACGTAAATAAAGCTGGAGAATCAAAAATTCTTAAAAAATGTACACTTCCATTAACTGGAGTGGGTTGTGTAAAAAAAATCGTTACCGAATTAGCGGTTTTAGAAATCACACCTAAAGGTTTTAAATTGTTAGAACGCGCACCAGGCGTTTCAGTGGAAGACATCATCAAAGCAACAGAAGCTGATTTAATTATTGAAGGAGATATTCCTGAAATGAGTATTAATTAGCCAATGAGGCAATAAGCCAATGTGACAATTAGTCAATGAATCAATGATAAGAATTGGCACATTGACACATTTTCAAATTGACTAATTAGATTGACACATTTTAAAATAGACACATTAAATATATAAGCCATGATAACATTTCAAGAAAAGTACAAAAACAATTTAATTCTTTTAAAATCATTTGAATTTGCTAAAAAAGTGGTTCAATACACAGAAAAATTAGAAGAAGACAGAAAGTATGTAATCGCCAATCAACTATTAAAATCAGGAACTTCAATCGGAGCTAATATCAAAGAAGCTCAAAATTCTGAAAGCAAAGCAGATTTTATTCATAAAATGAAAATTGCAATGAAAGAAGCTGATGAAACCGAATTTTGGTTATTCCTTTGTAATGAGTTGGAAAATTATCCAAATACAGAAGAATTATTATCTGAAGTTTTTGATATATTGAAAATCACAAACAAAATCATTTCAACAACCAAAAAAATTAGCCAATAAGGCAATGAGACAATATGCCAATTAGTTGATGAGTTAGCAATTTAATAATTGACTAATTCTCAAATTGACACATTGTATCGGCACATTGACTAATTGACTAATTGACACATTAACATGTTCCCAAAAGTAATTCTAAAATCAGGTAAAGAAAAATCTATTCAACGTCGTCACCCTTGGATTTTCAGTGGTGCGGTTTATGGCGTGAGTCGTGAAATAAACGACGGCGAAATGGTAGATGTAGTCGATTCGAAAAACATTCATTTAGGAACAGGATATTTCAGTGATAAAGGAAGTATCGTAGTTCGTATTTTGACGTTTGGCGAAGAGACTTTCTCTGAAAACTTTTGGGCAGCCAAACTACAATCGGCTTGGTATTTACGTACTCAGTTATTGGATTTTGAAGTTACCAATGCGTTCCGTGTCATTCACGGAGAAGGTGATGGAATTTCGGGATTAATTATTGATTATTACGATAAAAATTGGGTGATTCAAGCGCATTCAACGGGAGTTTTTCTTCAAATGGAGCAAATAGCGGAAGCCATAAAATCTAATTTTTCAGACAATTGCGAAACCATTTATTGCAAAAGTGCAGGAACATTACCAAACACAGGAACCGATTATTTCTTATTTGGAAACAAAGCCGAAGCAGTTGCTAAAGAGAACAACATTTTGTTTTCAGTAAATTGGGTAGAAGGGCAAAAAACAGGTTTCTTCTTAGACCAACGCGACAACCGAAGATTATTAGGCGAATTCTCAAAAGGCAAAAAAGTACTAAACACGTTTTGCTACACAGGCGGATTTTCAATTTACGCGATGAGTGCTGGTGCAGAATTGGTAACTTCAGTAGATATTTCTCAAAAAGCAGTAGATTTAGCAGCCAGTAATATGGAATTGAATTTTCCAAACGCTAATCATAAAGCCGTAGCTGACGATGTGTTCAACTTCATGAAAGAACACACACAACAATATGATGTCATCGTATTAGATCCACCCGCTTTCGCGAAAAGCATCAAAAGCAAACACACCGCAACGCAAGCCTACAAGCGTCTAAATATTGCCGGTTTAAAAGCCTTAGCGCCTAACGGAATTTTATTCACTTTTTCTTGCTCGCAAGTTATTGATGATGTTTTATTCTACAACACCATTGCCGCAGCAGCCATAGAAACCGGAAGAAACATCAGAGTTTTGCACAAATTAGAACAAGGCCCCGATCACCCAACGAATATTTACCATCCAGAAGGACATTATTTGAAGGGATTGGTGTTGTTTGTTGAGTAGGTTTTTAGTTGGGAGTTTAGAGTTGTTAGTTGGGAGTCTTCAGAGTTCAGTATTCTATAGTTTACGCATAGTTTGTCATTCCGAAGGAATCTTAATTTATTTTGTTGAAACAAGAAGATAAATATTTTTTCACTTATGAAATCAATTTCAAATTTTCTGAAAGCATTCATTATTATAGTTTTAATTTTAATTATTTCATATAGTTTTCCTTCAATGTTTGTTAAAGGAGGAATGGATGTAGATTTTCATTATTTAAACTTTCTCTTTGTTTTAATAGTTGGAACAATATTAATTTATGATTTTTATAAAATCAGTTTTTTTAAGAAACTATTGTTTGTATTCATGATTTCGTTATTAGCATTTATATTAGGAATTTCATTAGTTGAAGGAATAATTGAAAAAGCATATGGTTCAGATTATGAGCTTTATATAAGTTTCAATAATCTTGAATTTAGCACAAATATTCTTTTTTATAGTGTTCTCATCTTTATAGAATTATTGTCTTTTCAAATCATAAAGAGATTTTACAAATAAAAAAACCTGCAAGTCTTTCAACTCACAGGTTTGTCTATTTTCTGTATTCTATTCTCTTTTTTCTGAGATTAAAGATTCATAAAAAAATCATTTCCTTTGTCATCGGTAATAATAAACGCTGGGAAATCTTTTACGGTAATTTTACGAACGGCTTCCATGCCTAATTCTTCAAAATCAACGACTTCTACTGATAAAATGTTTTCTTTTGCTAAAATAGCAGCAGGACCACCTATCGAACCTAAGTAGAATCCGCCGTGTTTCTTACAAGCGTTCATTACGTCTTTGCTTCGGTTTCCTTTTGCTAACATAATCATGCTTCCACCAGCCGCTTGGAATTCGTCTACATAAACGTCCATTCTTCCTGCTGTGGTTGGTCCAAAACTTCCTGATGGCATTCCGTCTGGAGTTTTTGCTGGACCTGCGTAATATACAGGATGATTTTTGAAATACTCTGGCATTGGTTTTCCAGCGTCTAACAATTCTTTGATTTTTGCATGTGCAATATCACGAGCCACAATCAAAGTTCCGTTTAATTTCAAACGTGTTTTGATTGGGTATTTTGATAACTCTGCTAAAATTTCTGGCATTGGTTTGTTCAAATCAACTTCAACCGCTGGCTCTAAATGAGGCGCTGTTGTTGGTAAAAACTGACCTGGATTGGTTTCTAATTGCTCTAAGAAAATACCATCTTTAGTGATTTTTCCTTTGATATTTCTATCAGCCGAACAAGAAACTCCCATTCCAACCGGACAAGAAGCCGCATGACGAGGTAAACGAATCACACGAACATCATGTGTTAAATATTTTCCACCAAATTGAGCTCCAATTTGACTTTCTTGACAAATGATTTGTACTCTTTTTTCCCATTCCAAATCGCGAAACGCTTGACCTGACATGTTTCCAGAAGTTGGAAGATTGTCGTAATATCCTGCTGATGCTTTTTTCACTGCTGCTAAATTCGCTTCTGCAGAAGTGCCACCAATAACGATAGCCAAGTGATACGGAGGACAAGCCGCAGTTCCTAAATCCATAATGCGTTCACGAACAAATTCGTCTAACGATTTTTCATTCAACAACGATTTGGTTTTTTGATATAAAAACGTTTTGTTAGCTGAACCACCACCTTTTGTTAAAAATAAGAATTCATACGAACTTCCTTTTTTCGCATAAATATCAATTTGAGCAGGAAGATTTGAACCTGAGTTTTTTTCTTCAAACATCGAAATCGGAACAATTTGCGAATAACGAAGATTTTTATTTTGGTACGTATTGTAAATTCCTTTTGATAACCATTCGCCATCTTCTACACCGGTGTAAACGTTTTCGCCTTTTTTAGCAACTACAATTGCAGTTCCAGTATCTTGGCAAGAAGGCAATTGACCTTCTACAGCTACAGCAGCATTTTGTAATAAGTTATAAGCCACAAAACGATCGTTGTCTGTTGCTTCTGGGTCTTCGATAATGTTTCTTAGTTTTTGTAAATGTGCCGAACGCAACATAAATGAAACGTCGTCCATTGCTTCTTGTGCTAATAGTTCTAATCCTTTTGGATCTACTACTAAGATTTCTCTATCGCCAAGTTGCTCAACTTTTACGTAATCGGAAGTTAATTTTTTGTATTGAGTATCGTCTTTTAAAATTGGATACGGGTCTTGATATAAAAAGTCCATTGTGTGTATGTTTTGAAAGGTAAAGTTACGGATTTTTGTAGTATTTGTGAAATTCTAGTTTCTTAAATAAATTATTGTTTTAGTTTTATTATTGAGTTTACTTCAATAAAATTGTAACCAATATCGATTGTTTTCGAAGTGTTATTTTTATAAATGAATTTATAATACCTTCCATCTGTTTCTATTTTATTAAAAAGAAAACCTTGATTCAAATTAGAGAAGTTTAAGCTGTATTTTGGATTAAAACTTACATTACATTCTTTCCCTTTCATTAATTCTAATTCAAGTAAAAACAATTCTGAATTATATATTTTATTTTGGACTTTTTTATTTTCAAAAGAAGGAAAATGTACGCGATTATCAAAAAGAAAAACAATGTCATTTTTCTTTTTAACTTTTTGATATAAATAACTTAATTCATTATAAGCAGCAAAAAAATCTAAAGGAGCTTTATTTGCATAATCTTGAATAGACTTTACAATTTTTCCGTTTTTAATAAATGATATTGAATTGTTCTGAGCATCAGTAACAGATCTGTGGTATGAGTCGTCCATTTTAAGGATATCAATCTTATCAAAATTATCAAATATTTGAGTAACTGTTTTTAAATCTAATTGAGTTTTAAAATCCTTTTCATTTGTATTATAGCCCAATCCTTTGAAATACATTTCTCCCTTTCTATTGATGTATGTTGTATTTATTCCGCAACATCCAAATCCACCTTCTCTATCAACAACTATGGCGTCATATAGCGTAGAATTGTTATAATTATTTTCTGTTTTAATTAAATTATATTCTGTTTGATTTTGGTCTTCAAGAATTAAATGCTTTTGATTCGACTTTTAATTTTATATTCTACCCAAAAAGAACCCGATTTATCCCAAAAAAACAATGTTGAGTCTTTTACCTTATATTTTGTTTTTGTCCCTAAAAAACGTTGGGCATTAATTTTCATATTTAGGTTTTTACGATCAAAATGCAACACATTCATTGAGGTTGGCACATCTTCATAGAATCCAAACTTATATTCAAGAACACTATCGTTTAAAATATTTCGGAATTATAAAGAATTTGGGATAATATCCGATTTAGGGGTTTTCATAGCATTTATAACAAGAGTTTCAAACATATCATCTTCTTTTCGATTATTGTATTTAAAAACGGCTTCTGCAACATATTTAGGTAAGTGTTTCAAACTTACTTGATGATGTTGTCCAATTATTTGTCTTCGGATAATTGCCCAAAAACTTTCAATTGAGTTCGTATTTATTCCTTTGTATGAATATAATCTTTGGTGGTCTATTTTTACGTGTTCTATAATTTCATTTATTCTTGAATAACCTCTATACTCATCTGAAATTAAAACGCTATCATCAGTATCAACGTATTTTTGAACCATATCTTTTAATTGCTTGGCGGTAACGTGCTTTGAAACTTGTGCTACTACATCTCCATTTCTCTCAACTATTCCTATTACGGGAATTTTAGAAGTTCCTCTACCTCTTTTTGGATTTTCAGCCGATTTTGCTGGATTTCCCTTACCTCTTTTGAATTTAATTCCAACTTCTTTTAATTCGTCTATTCTTTCGTCTAATTCTGGAATTGAAGTTTTAAATAACGGCTTGTTTGTTTCTCCGTTGTTAAATTTTCTTGGCTTACCTCCAACATACATTTCGTCCATTTCTACAATACCCTCTAACTCTATGCTATCATTTTCAATACTCATTAAATTTCGCATTTTATGATACATATTTAAAGCGGTTGGATAACTTACATTTAGATTTCTTTGTAATTGTAAAGCAGATAAACCTTTCTTAGCATCGCAAACAATAGAAAATGCAAACATCCATTTTTTTAAACTCATATTGGTAGAATGTAAAGCCGTATCAACAGTTACAGAAGTAGATTTACCACAATTGTAGCACTTAAAACGTAAATCTTTACCACGTTTAGAAAGATTAGTAGATTCACAATAAGCACAAATAGGTTTTTCGCCCCAACGGATTTCCTCGAAGTATTTAACAGCATCTAATTCCGTTGGGAATTTTTCTGATATTTCTACTATATTCATTTTTAAACTTAATTTTTACTTAAACGCTCATTTATTGATTCTATAATTTCTGCTCTTTCATTTGAGTTTTTAGAATGTAATCTTTCTTCTTCTTCGGTCATCCATTTTTTTGGTTCAGGCAAAATAGTGTTTGCCTTTATACAATCATATAGATATTGTGTTTTCCTATTTTGTACAGTAGATAAATACATATCAATTTCATGAGAATCATCTCTTAGTATTTCACTTTGTGTTTTCAAATCTTGTTTTATAGCTTTGAATTTTTTATCAAAATATATAAAAACACCTAAAAAAAAGAATGGCAGTGCTATTAATTCAAATATTTGTAATGTAGTCATTGTTGTTTTTGTGTTAGATAATTGTTGAAATAAACTTATAAATCCTTCAATCTTTAAAAGTATTGGAGACAAAAAAGTTATAACGTAACTTATAATTGTTTTAGTTGAATCGTTAATTTTTGTTTTCATATCTTTGTGTTTAGGTGGAACACGAAGATAGTTAAATTTAGTTATATCCCAAATTCTTTATAATTCCGAAATATTTAAACCAAAAATTTCTTCATCGAAGGAATCATAACCTTCATTTTTTAATCGTTCATCAAAACACCAGTTACCTATTAAAAGGTTTTCCTCTTTTTTTTCACAAGAAAAAAAGAAAATAAAAATTAATAAAAAGAATATATTTTTCATTTAAAGCTTTGAGGAATTAATCTACAATATAAATTATTAACCCAACTATAATTAAAAACAAAACGAAGCCTATCCTAGTATTCCAATTTTCATTCTTAATTTCAGAGAATGGTTTTTTTCCTGAATAACAAATCCATTTAGTTAGCATACCAAGTCTTTTAAAAAAGAAGTACATGCCTTCTTGTCCTAAATTGATAATTATATCTTCAAAAAAACTCATTTTTATTTAAACTAAAAAATTATTTACTTGCTTTGAAATAACAATAAATTCCAGCAACAAAAATCAGTAAACCGGCTAAAAATTTAAAATGAATATCTTCATCTTCAAAGAGGAAAATATCTTTTGTTTCATTTGTAATTAGATTGATCTTGTCTCCAACATTTATTGAGCAACGACCTTCTAACCTTTTACTTTGTTTCTTTTCGTTAAAGTAAAAAGTAAAATAAGCTTTAGAAGTTTTAGAAGATTCGCTACACGAAATAGGTACTGAGAAAACACTAACAGAGATTTTGTTTCCAGAATTTAATATTTTGTATTCTTGAAATGTTCTGTAAAATGAAACAAAACTGATTAGAATAATTAATATTGAAGCATATTTAAGCATTTTATCCATCTTCTAAAAAAACCAACTCGCCACAAAAATTGCTGTAATCACACAAATTAAATCCACTAAAAGCATCATTCCTAAAGTATAGCGTGTATTTTTCACATTGATACTTCCAAAATAAACGGCAATCACGTAGAAAGTTGTTTCGGCACTGCATTGGAAAATACAGCTTAATCTTCCGGTTAAGGAGTCAGGTCCAAATTGCTTCATCGCATCAATCATAAAACCTCGTGAACCACCAGAACTAAAAGGACGTAACATCGCCACAGGGAGCGAATCGGTGATCTCTTTAGCGACACCAAGATGAGCAAATAGAAATGAAATTCCGTAGCTTATATTTTCAAACAAACCACTATTTCTGAATAACGAAATAGCTACTAACATTCCCATTACATAAGGAAAAATAGTTACTCCCGTTTTTAATCCGTTGTTGGCTCCTGATACAAAAGTGTCGAAAATGGTTGTTTTTTGTTCCACAAATTTCTTCTCTTGAACGAAAGAAAAAATCAAAGTTCCACCTATGATTAATATCAATAATAATCCAGAAAGATTAGAAGTAAAATAATTTTTTCCGATTAAATCTAAACTGTTTACATAAAATAATAATCCTACAATGGCGCCGATAACACCCATTAAAACTGCTAGTAGAGAAGCACTTTTAAAATTAACTCGTTGTTTAATTCCAACCAAGATAAAAGCAGCAATAGTTCCAACAAAAGAAGTAATAATACAAGGTAACATTACATCAGCAGGATTGGCAGCATGTTCAGCCGCTCGATACCCAATAATTGAGGTTGGGATTAATGTTAAACCCGCAGCGTGTAAACACATGAACATAATTTGGGCATCACTTGCTCGGTCTTTATCATCGTTGAGTTCTTGTAAACTTTGCATGGCTTTTAATCCAAATGGAGTAGCCGCAGAATCCAGACCTAAAAAGTTAGCAGCAAAATTCAATGTCATGTAGGAAATTGATTCGTGATTTTTTGGAATAGAAGGAAATACTTTGGCAAATAGAGGACTTAGTTTTTTAGCTAATCGTTCAGAAGCTCCAGAAATAATTAGTAATTCCATAATTCCACAAAAAAATGACAAATAAGCCATTAAAGGAAGAATTAAATCAAACAAACTGCTTTTAGTCATGGGTAGTAATCCATCAGCTTTTTGTTTTCCGCTGTAGATTTTTACAGTTTGATTGTTGAACACATAAGTGGTGTCGGCATCAGCTTCATTTTTATTAATAATGAATGTTTTATCTTCCGCTTTTTGCACACTGTCTTGTACAAATTGAGGCACTTCTTTTAAATATTTTTCACCAATTAAAAGCGGTTCACCTTGTTTGCCATTCAATACATAATCAATAGAATAGTATTGCGAAGAAAACAATCCAAAAACAATAAAAAAGATAGAAGATATAAATATCACTAACCAAAATCTGCTTAAAACCATAAATTGTTATTTTTTCGTAAAAGTAATATTAAATCAACAAATATTAAATAAATATAAATGTTTTAGAAAATTAGATAATTAATTTTATATTTGTTAATTAATCACTATAAAACCTACTAATAAAGATGAAAATCAGAACATTACTACTTATTTTTTCATTAGTTTTTTCTGGATTTGTTTGTTCTCAAACAAAAGAAGATGTAGAAAAAATAACCAAAAATTATGATTTGGAGAAAATTAAAGAATTAGAAGTTACTTACAAAAAGAAAGAGGCAGATGAGAAAGAAGCAGCTTATGAAGCAGCAAAAATAAATGGATGGCCTATTACAATCAAAAATGAAGATGGTTCATTTCAAGAATTAATGAAGTTAACACCAGATGGCTTCCCAATTTATTATTCAACAGAAAATGTTGCTGCGGCTAGATCCACTCGTACTAATTATTTAAATACTGGAGGTGGTTTAGGATTAACTTTAGATGGACAGAACATGGTGGCTAGAGTATGGGATGGCGGTACCGTGAGAAGAACACATAGAGGTTTTGAAACAGGCAGACTTACAACAGTAGATGATGCAACTGGAACAACTTATTCAGATCATGCCACACACGTATCTGGGACAATTATTGCCAATAGATGGAGTATTGGTTCTAATGCTATTAAAGGGATGGCAACACAAGCTACAGCAAGAACATTTAATTGGACAGATGATGAATCTGAAGTATTATCTGAAGTGGCATTAGGAATGCTCCTTTCAAATCATTCTTATGGAGTACCAGTTACAGGAACAGGAGGAACACTTCCTTCATGGTATATTGGTTCGTATGTAGATGATTCAAGGGCTTGGGATGAAATTGCTTATGTTTCACCATATTATTTAGCTGTTTATTCTGCTGGAAATGATGGAACAAATAATAATAATCCGGACCCAATTGCTGCTGGTTATGATAAATTAGTTGGTAATAAAGTAGCTAAAAATGTATTAACAATTGCTAATGCTCAGGATGCTGTAATTAACGCTGACGGTTCTTTATCAAGTGTTAATATTGATAATTCAAGTAGCCAAGGTCCTACAGACGATAGAAGAATAAAACCAGATATTGCAGGCAACGGTACTGCAGTAAATTCTATCGTTGAAACTTCTGATACCGCTACAGGTCAAATGTCTGGAACATCTATGGCTGCTCCTAATGTTACAGGGACTCTGTTATTGTTACAGCAACACTATAAAAATGTAACAAATAATTTTATGAAATCTGCTACATTAAAAGGTTTGGCTTGTCATACGGCTGACGATGCGGGAGTTTTAGGGCCAGATCCCAAATTTGGATGGGGGTTGTTAAATGCTAAAAAAGCAGCAGAAACTATTACAAATAATGGATTATCATCATGGGTTTCAGAAGAACGATTAAACCAAGGTGATATATTTTCAATGACTGTTGCATCTAGTGGAGGCGCAAGTAATCCACTTATAGCTTCAATTACATGGACAGATGTTCCTGGTGAAGCTAATAATGGTCAAAGATTAACACCAAATGACCCTTTCAAAGCGTTAGTAAATGACTTAGATATTAGAATTACTAAAGATGGTATTCCTTTTTATCCTTGGAGACTAGATGTTAATTCTCCAACTTCACCAGCATTGAGAGATGCGGATAATAGTATTGATAATGTTGAAGTAGTTAAAATTGACAATCCAGCGGCTGGGAATTATGTAATTACAGTGACTCATAAAGGGACTTTAGTTACAGGAGGACAAAATTATTCATTGGTTGTGACAGGTTTATCATCAAATATTGCTCTTATTCCAACCTCAGATAATGTTGAATTGTGTAGTAATCAAACAGCTACTTATACGTTTAATTATAAACAAGTAGGTGGTGGAACAACAAATTTTTCTGCTACAGGAGTACCTTCAGGCGCTAATGTTTCAATTTCTCCAACTAGTTTAAGTGCTAATGGAACAGTTACAATGACTGTTTCTAATTTAGGTTCTGTTGTTCCAGGGGAATACAATATTGGAATAGTAGGAAATAATGGGGTAGAATTAGAAACAAGAACTAAAGTACTTAAGATTTATAGTTCTACTTTTGATCCAGTTGCTATGTTATATCCTGCTAATGGATTTAATGGCGCTTCAACAACAGTTAATCTTGATTGGGCAGCTAATTCTAATGTTGAGAATCAAATAGTTCAATTGTCTACAAGTCCATCATTTTCAACTTATATAGTGAATCAGACTACTCCAAATACAAATTATATTGTTTCAGGTTTATCTCAAGATACTATGTATTATTGGAGAATAGTTCCTTCCAATAGATGTGGTGCAGCAAGTGAAACTAATGCAACAGTTTATTCTTTTAGAACAGGAATTTTATCTTGTGGGAATACATTTACTGCAACAGATTTTTCGAATGCTACAGTTGCAGAAGTGGCTAATTCTAGTGCTAGTGTGCCAGTTATTATAACAGGAGGTTTAACAATCGGTGAAATGAGAGTTTCTTTTGCAATGACTCATACTTATGTTCAAGATATGACAATAATGTTACAAGGCCCTGTTTCATTAGGAAGTCCTATTGTTACATTGCTACAGCAGCCTTGTGGTGATAACGATGATATTAATTGTAGATTAATTGATTCTGGTGCTGCTCCAACTTGTACGGGTACTCCATCAATTTCAGGAGATATAGCTCCGACAAATCCTTTAAGTAGTTTAAACGGTTTAATTGCAGATGGAACATGGACATTATTAGTTGACGATCCATTTAATAACGATGGTGGAACAATAAGTAGTTTTTCAATTGAGGTATGTGCTGTAACTGCTTCATTAAGTTCAAATGACAATGTTTTAGGATCTTTAAAAGTATATCCAAATCCTGCTAAAGGAATAGTAAATATTGATTTAGGAAATGTAACAGGAGATACAACTTATGAATTGTTTGATGTGCAAGGAAGAAAAGTAATCTCTAAAGTTTCTTCAACAAATTTTGAAACATTAAATGTTGAAAGTTTATCAGATGGAATATATATGCTAACGGTTCAAAACGGAAGTGCAAAAACAACTAAAAAATTGGTTATTAATAAATAGTCAACAATTAACCGTATAAAAAAGGGAGCTATTTAGCTCCCTTTTTTATACATGAATAATTTCATCTTCTACCAATAAATCTTCTCTTCTTAATCTTAGGAAAATTTGTGCCACTGCAATAACATCTTTTTCACAGTAAGTAATAATTCTATCAATGTCATTTTCTATATAAAAAACACACGCAACTTCGCTACCATCAATATCGTCTTTTGGAGATGGAATTCCTAAAACTTTTGTAAGTAATTTTAATGAAGTAAAGTGTTTGTAATCACCAAACTTCCATAATTCTAAAGTGTCAAGATGGGGTACTTCCCAAGGTTTTTTCCCGAATAAATTTAGTTTATTTGGTAAAGCAATTCCATTAATAATCATGCGTCTAGCAATAAATGGAATGTCAAACTCTTTGGCATTATGGCCACATAGTACATGCTGCGCTCCATTGAAATGGGTGTTTAGTAAATTTGAAAAATCTTGTAAAATCTTTTTTTCATCACCCCAAAAACTAGTTACTCGAAAGTTTCTAATATCGGCTTTATTTACAAAATACCCCACAGAAATGGTGATGATTTTCCCAAATTCTGCCCAAATACCTGCTCTTTCGTAAAAATCTTCAGCCGAGACTTCGTCTTTTCGTTGGTATTGTGTTTTGTGTTCCCATAAATAACGTGTTTCTTCGTCTAAAATGCCATAATTTTGGTGTTCCGGAACAGTTTCAATGTCTAAAAATAGAATGTTGTTAAGGTTAATTTTTTCAATCATTTTTGTACGGTTTGTAGTTAGTTTTTTTAATTATTATACTTTCAGCAGTATCATTTTTTTCTCAATTTCAACATTTCATAAGCTTCTTCCACATAAATATATAAATCTTCACTATGTGGATCGTATGATGTTTGAACACCTTTTAAATGGCCTAATCTAACAATAATTAACTCGTCTTCAGGAATTACAATTACAAATTGCCCTAAATGCCCACGCATATAGTATAAATCTTTTCCTAAAAAGTTGTGCATCCACCAGCCATACCCATAATGTGGAGTTTCATTAAAACGAGGTGTAATGCATTTTTTTACAAACGTACTATCTAATATTTGTTGATCATTCCACTTTCCATTATTCAAATATAATTTTCCGAATCTTGCGAAATCTCTTGCATTACTGGCGATACAACAGTAAGCTTTTTCAATTCCATCTGGCGCTTCATCCAGTTGCCAAAGCGCATCGTTTTCAGCTCCCATAGGTTGCCAAAAATGTTTTGAAACATAAGCAGATAAATGTTCTCCAGTCGCTTTTTCAACACACATGGCTAGTAGTTGGGTAGCACCGCTTAAATATTTGAAGGATTGCCCAGGTTTTTCATTTATGTCTAAGTTTAAGATTACATTTTTTAAATCATCGTCAAAATAAGCTCGGGTAACAATTGAAAATGGACTGTAATATTTTTCATCCCAACTCAATCCAGAAGCCATAGAAGACAAATCGCCAATGGTAACTTCTTTCGGATAAGTTCCTTTTAGTTCAGGAAAAAAGTCGGTTACTTTTTGATCTAAACTTTTCATTTTTCCTTCCATAAGGGCTTTTCCCATAGCCATGGTAACTATACTTTTTGCCATGGAAAAGGAATTTGATTTTGAATTTTCATCAAATCCATCAAAATAGCTTTCGTGCCAAATACTATCATTTTTAATGATGAGATATGCTATAGTTTGTAGCTCTTTATGATTTTTTGCTAACTCCTCGGTAGCCGGAATAGTGTTGTAATCAGATGCAATTGCCCATGGTTGTGCTATTCCTTTTTTGATTTCTCTATTTGGGAATTCTTTATAATCTTCTAAAAAGGCAGTAGTATAGCCTTTAAAATAAATAGTTCTTACGGCTCGTAAAAGATAATCTACATCAAAAATGTACATTAAAATAATAATGCTCGCTAAAACAATTGCGAACCATTTAAAAAATTTTAGAAGGAATTTCATGAGCTATTTTATAAGTTTGCGTTATAAAAGTAGCAAAAAGTGATTTGATTTTATAAAAATCTAAAACAAACTTTCTTGTTTTATTGGATTTTCATGTTCAAGTAACCATTTTTTTCGCCATAATCCACCGGCATAACCCTTTAGTGAACCATCTGTACCAATAACGCGATGACAGGGTACTACAATCCAGAGTGGGTTTTTACCATTTGCCGATGCTACTGCTCGAATTGCTTTTGCATTGCCTAATTTTTTTGATAATTCTAAATAGGAGCATGTTTTACCATATGGAATTTGTAGTAACTCTTGCCAAACCTTTTTCTGAAATTCGGTTCCTTTTGGGTTTAATTTAAATGTGAATTCGGTCCGTTTTCCTATAAAATATTCTTCAAGTTGGTTAACTGCTTCGATTAAATCATTAGGAATTATAGTCGATAATTCTACACTTTCATCCAATACATGAATTTTTGAAACTCCGTCAGCATCACCTTTAACTTCTGTAAAACTTAGTGGTGTTTTTATGATTACTGATTCCATATAGTAAATATAAAAAAACCACCTTTATAAAAGGTGGTTTAATAAGATGTAAAAGCTGAATTAATAATATTGTTAAGATTTAATCTCTTCTTTTTTGTCAGTAGCTGGCTCTAATACTTTTCCTTTGAAAGATAAAGTTTTTACTGCTTCAGCACCGTTTTCAGTAGTTGTAATTGTAACTGATTTTTGGAAAACACCACCATTAGCTGCGTTAAAAGTTGCAGCAACCATTCCTTTTTCACCTGGTTTAATTGGCGTTTTGGTGTAATTAGCTGCAGTACAACCACAAGCTGGTCTCACATTTGTAATTAAAATCGTTTCTTTGGTGTTGTTAGTAAACGAAAACTCATAAGTAACAGGTTTTCCTTTTTCAATATCTCCAAAATCATGCATTTCTTGATCCCATTTAATTGCAGACTGAGCTGGAGTAGCTGGAGTTTTAACTTCAGCAGGAATTGCTTCAACTTTTGTAGTTTCAGTTTTTAATTCTTTTGTAGGAACAACTTTTGAGTCTTTTACTTGTGCGAATGAAGCACTAGCAATAAATAAAGCTAAAATTGATAATTTAATTGATTTCATACGATATATGTTTTTAGTTATTTTAAATTTGTCATACAAAACTAAAAAACTTTTTAGTTGGTGTTGTTAATTAAATTTTAATGATTGTTAATGACATGTTAACAGTAAATATAGAAACCACTTTTTTTGTAATATCGACCTCATTATGAAGTTTAACCGATTTAACACTATTATTTTTATAGGCTTTTTAGCAATTGTTGGTGTAATTGTTATGCAATTGTTTTTATTAAACCAAGCGTATATTTTTGAAAAAAGGGATATGGAGGATAAAATCCATTTTGCCTTACAAGATGTTGTGGAAAAAATTTACCGAGATAACAAATCTGAATTACCTATTACAAATCCCATAAAAAAAATTTCTGAGAATTATTTTATTGTTAATGTAAATGATGTTTTTGAAAATCAAATTTTAGAGAAATATTTAAAGGTAGAATTTGAAAAAGTAAAGTTAGAATTAGACTTTGAATATGCTATTTACGATTGTAGTTCTGATGAAATGGTTTACGGGAATTATATTTCGTTAGATGGGAAATCTGAAAAGTTTTGTAAAGATTGTTTTTTAAAAAACAACGATTTAACTTACTATTTTGCTGTTCGATTTCCTAATTTAAAACAAACATATTTTAAGAGTATTTCGCAATATTGGATTTTTACTGGAGTGTTATTTTTGGTATTAATTATTTATGTTTATTCTGTATTTTTAATGTTACAACAAAAAAGATACACTGATTTACAAAAAGATTTCATCAACAATATGACCCATGAATTTAAAACCCCATTAGCGTCAATTCTAATAGCATCAAATTATGCAAATACACAAAAGGAAATAGCAGAAAATTCTAGGTTGTCAAAATACATGCAAATAATTATTAATCAAAGTAATAAACTAAATCAGCATATCGAAAAAATTCTATATATAGCAAAAACAGAAAGCAAACAAATTTTATTAGATAAAACCAAAGTTAACTTAACCACTTTACTTGAATTGGTAAAGGAAAATATTCTTTTAAAGCATCAGAAGGAGGTATTGATTGACATTCAATTAGAACGTGACTATTTGGTGCAAGCCGATGAATTTCATTTTTACAACATCCTTTATAATATTATGGATAATGCAGTGAAATATTCAGTTCAAAAGCCAATTATTCATATTCAATCGAATGAAAATGAAAAAGGATTGGTTTTGAAATTCTCAGACAATGGCGTTGGAATTCCTCCAAATGATTTACCTTTCATTTTTGATAAATTTTACAGAGTAGCGCGTACAGATAATAAAGATATCGAAGGTTTTGGCATTGGACTTTCGTATGTAAAACGTGTTTGTGAATGGCACAAATGGAAAGTTATTGCGGTTAATAATAAAGATTTAGGAATTACAGTATCTATACAAATTAATAAAAAAGAGTATGAGTAAAAAACGCATTTTGTATGTTGAAGACGACGAAACGTTAGCGTTTTTAACTAGCGACAATTTGGAACAACATTTTGAAGTAATACATTGTAACAATGGTAAAGAAGCCTTTCAATTATTTTGTAAAGACACTTTCGATTTATGTGTTTTAGATATTATGTTGCCCGACATGGATGGTTTTGAAATTGCTACTGAAATTAGAAAACGAAACCAAGAAATTCCAATTATTTTTCTTTCGGCAAAAACAATGAAAGAAGACCGAATTAAAGGGTTAAAATTAGGTGCAGATGATTATTTGGTTAAACCATATTCAATTGAAGAACTTATTTTAAAGATTGAAATTTTCTTAAATCGTAGCCAAAAATCTACCGATAATTCAACACAAAAGCAATATACTTTTGGGAGTTTTCATTTTGAACCAGAGAACTATTTACTAAAGAATGAAAATCAAAATATAACACTTACAGAAAGAGAAGCATCACTATTAAAATTGTTCTTAGACAATCCGAATACCGTTTTAAAAAGAGAAAAAATTTTAATGGAATTATGGGGAAGCGATGATTATTTTCTAGGCAGAAGTTTAGATGTTTTTATTTCCCGATTGCGAAAAATTATAAAAGAAGAAACCCACGTGAGAATCGAAAATATTCCGCGCGTGGGCTTTAAATTGGTGGTTGAATAAACGCTATTCTAAACTCATCATATATACTTCTAGTGCTTTGCGTTCTTCAGGTGTCATAGCTTTTGTAATTACAAAATTAGCTTTCATAATTTCATATTGAGAGGCATCTACTAATGTTTCGCCTTCGCCATTAATAAACGAAGCAATACTAGCACCTTTTTCTTTGTAAATTTTTGCAATATCTTTAATTGAAGGTCCAACAACTTTAACGTCTGGTTTATGACAAGCAGTACAAGTTCCTTTTCCTTCAAAAAGTTCTTGTCCTTTTGCTAATAATGGGTCAACAGTTGTTTCAGTTGTTGCCTCTTTTTTTTCTTCTACAAGATTTCCATACGCATCAGTTTCTTTCTTTTCACCACAGCTTGTTGCAATTAATGCGAAAGTCAAAACACTGATTGTTTTTAATAAAATTTTCATTTTGATATAATTTAGAAATGTCTATAAAATTACACTTTCAATTTTATACGGAGTGTGACAAATGTCACATTACTTATTCAATAAAATAGCGGCTTCTTTGGCAAAATACGTTGAAATTAAACTTGCGCCTGCTCTCTTGATACACATTAATTGTTCCATCATAATTTTATCATGATCTAACCAACCTCTTTCAGACGCTGCTTTTATCATAGCATATTCTCCGGAAACATGGAAAACCGTAACCGGAACATCCACCGCATTTTTAACTTCACGAACAATATCTAAATAAGCAATTCCTGGTTTTACCATAACCATATCGGCTCCTTCTTCCACATCCCACAACGCTTCTTTAACCGCTTCAATGCGATTAGCGTAATCCATTTGATAGGTCTTTTTATCTTTTGGCACTGCTACATCAGCTTCTCTTGGAGCACTATCTAATGCATCTCGAAACGGACCGTAAAAAGCAGAAGCGTATTTTGCAGAATAACTCATAATACCCACATTGTGAAATCCAGCAGCATCTAAACCTTGACGTAAACGTAAAACACGACCATCCATCATATCGCTCGGTGCTACAAAATCTGCACCTGCTTTTGCATGAGAAACCGCCATTTTTACTAAAGCATCATTGGTTGCATCATTTGCAATGTCACCATTTTCAATTATTCCATCGTGACCATAAATGGAATACGGGTCTAAAGCTACATCTGGCATTACAATCATTTTAGGACAAGCGGTTTTGATGGCACGAATAGCTTTTTGCATCAAACCATTATCATTCCAAGCTTCTTTACCTGTATTATCTTTTAGTGATTCGTCTACCTTGACATAAATATTTACAGCACGAATTCCCAAAGCAAAAAGTTCTTTTACTTCTTCAACGGTTAAATCAATCGAGCGACGAAAAATGCCGGGCATTGATGCAATTTCAGATTTGTAGTTTTCTCCTTCAGCAATAAACATCGGGAACATAAAATCTGCCGGACTTAAGCTGGTTTCGCGTACTAAACTTCTTATAGATTCGTTTACTCTTAAACGACGACCTCTGTGTAATGGAAACATATAATTTATAATTTATAATTGATAATGAATAATTAAATCCATTCAATTGGTTTTGCTAATACTTTTAGTAATTTTTCTTCTTCGCTTCCTGGTTCAGGATGGTGGTCATACACCCATTGTACATGTGGTGGTAAACTCATCAAAATACTTTCTATTCTTCCGTTGGTTTTTAGTCCGAAAAGCGTTCCTTTATCGTGAACCAAATTGAATTCCACATAACGACCACGACGAATTTCTTGCCAAGTTCTTTGAGCATCTGTATATCGTAAATCTTTTCTTTTTTCCACGATGGGAATATACGCTTGTAAGAAAGAATTCCCAACTTCTGATACGAAATTGAACCAATCTTCCATAGACATTTTCTCGGTAGCTTTTAAATAATCGAAAAATAAACCGCCAATTCCACGCGCTTCAAATCGATGTGCGTTCCAGAAATACTCATCGCATTTCTTTTTATAATTCGGATAAAATTCAGGGTTATGTTTATCGCAAGCAGTTTTACAGGTTTGATGAAAGTGTTTGGCGTCTTCTTCAAATAAATAATAGGGTGTTAAATCTTGTCCGCCACCAAACCATTGTTTAATGATGTTGCCGTTTTCATCATACATTTCAAAATAGCGCCAATTGGCATGAACGGTTGGCACCATTGGATTTTTAGGATGAATCACCAAACTCAAGCCGCAAGCGAAAAAATCAGCTTCTCCAACACCGAACATTTTTTGCACGGTATCCGGTAATTTGCCATGAACGGCTGAGATATTTACGCCACCTTTTTCGAAAACATTCCCGTTTTCAATCACACGTGTGCGTCCACCACCGCCTTCTGGTCGTTCCCAAATATCTTCCCGAAATTTGGTGCTGCCATCAATATCTTCTAATCCTTTACAGATTTGATCTTGCAGGTTTTGTATGTAGGTGTAGAATTTATTTTTCATGTTCTAATTCATATAATTCCATATCTAATGGAGTTTCATTTGGAGGCGTGTATTCATTTAAAAGTGTTTTTTTCCACTCGAAACTACACTTTTCTGCAACTTTACAACTTCCAATATTTGTTTTATGAGCAATAATTTGAAATTTATTGAATTCTAAAACTTCAAATCCATATTTTGAGGTTAGCGCAATAGCTTTTGACATCCAACCTTTGTTTTCGTATTCTGTACTTAAACAATAAGCAAATTCTCCTTGTTTGGTATCCCAATTTATTTCTTTGATGATAATTAAGCCAGCAATTTTTGAATTAGAAACATCTTTAATTCCAAAAGTAAATTCAGACTTTGAAACGTTTTCTTTTCTTTTTTCTTCAATATAACTTAAACTATCAGTAAAGGATTGATTTTTTGACAACGTAATTGGAAAGTACCGTTTAAAGTTATCAAAATTCAAGACCATCATTTCAGATAAACTTTTTGCGTCATCTGCTTGTAAATTGATTATATGAAATGAATCGGTTGCAATCATTAGTTACTTCTGAATGATTTGATTTTACAATGTTTATTGTGGAATTTATTTTCCATTTTTTACTAAAAATTCAAATACAAACTCAACAGCATCTTTTTCGGATTTGAAAAATTTATCATCATAACGATTTCCTTTTTCATCTATTGAATACCAAATATATAAACCGTTAAGATTTTCCAATCCTTCTCCAATATCGGTTAAGTATCTATGATTTGGAGTGAATGTGTTTTTAATGTTGTTTTTCAACATCCATTCTTCAAGTTCAACAATTGAATTCATACAGAGATATTTTTAATATTTACAAGGTTTTGAAAACCTTTCAGGAAAACTAATAACTGAACACTGATTACTTCTTATACTCCTTCACCGCTTCTACAAAAGCCTTCGCATGATCAACCGGAATATTTGGTAAAATGCCGTGACCTAAGTTTACGATGTATTTGTCTTTTCCAAATTCGTCAATCATTTCGTGAACCATTTTTTTGATGGTTGGAATTGGAGAAAGTAAACGACTTGGATCGAAATTTCCTTGTAAAGTGATATCGCCACCGGTTAAATAACGTGCGTTTCTTGGTGAACATGTCCAATCTACTCCTAAAGCTGATGCTTTTGATTTTGCCATGTCGTTCAAAGCAAACCAACATCCTTTTCCAAATACGATAACTTCGGTTTCTTCAGCTAAAACTTCTACAATTTGGTTGATGTATTGCCATGAGAATTCTTGATAATCAACAGGAGAAAGCATTCCGCCCCAAGAGTCAAAAATTTGAATCGCATTACAACCTGCTTTTACTTTTTCTTTCAAGTATAAAATCGTGGTATCGGTAATTTTTTGCAATAATAAGTGTGCTGCTATTGGATTTGAAAAACAAAATCCTTTTGCTGTATCAAAACTTTTAGAACCTTTTCCTTCTACTGCATAACAAAAAATCGTCCATGGTGAACCTGCGAAACCAATTAATGGTACTTCGTCGTTCAGCATTTCTTTAGTTAGTTTTACTGCATCCATCACGTAACCTAAAGTCTCGTGAATATTTGGAACAAAAACCTGATTTACTTGTTCAGCTGTACGAATAGGATTTGGAATTATCGGACCTAAATTGTCTTTTAATTCTACGTGAATTCCCATAGCTCTTGGTACTACCAAAATATCTGAAAATAAAATTGCAGCATCTGGTTTTACAATTCGAATCGGTTGAACCGTGATTTCAGCTGCTAATTCTGGAGTTTCGCAACGCGTGAAAAAATCATATTTATCGCGCAAGGCTCTAAATTCTGGCAAATATCTTCCTGCTTGACGCATCATCCAAACGGGTGGACGTTCAACGGTTTCTCCTTTTAATGCTCTTAAAAATAAATCGTTCTTTAACATGGTTTTTGTTTTTCAGACCTAACAGATTTCGAAAACCTTTCAGTTCTTATTTTTATTTATAAAATTTTATTACTTCAGTAATTACATTTTCAACGGTTGGTTGAGATGCAATTACTATGTTTTTATGTCCCGAAACTTCGGGATTATTTTCTAATGCTTTTGCAGTGGTGGTTCCAATACAAAAACACATTTTATTTTCTAATGTGTTGTTTTCCAAAAAGCTACTTACTCCAGACGGACTAAAAAATAAAATGCCATCAAATGGTTTTTTTATTTGGTGTGGTTTCAGTTTGGTTTCATATACGACAATTTCGTTATATGCGATTTTGTTTTGCTGAAAATAATATGGAATCGTATTTTTTCTGATGTTACCACAGAAGAATGTAAACGAATTTCCTTTGTATTTCGAATCAATAACTTCAATTAAATCTTCGGCATAATCAGCACTTTCAATAACGGTGAAACCTTTCTTTTCGAGAAAATTTTTGGTTTTACTTCCGACACACAAACATGAAATGGAATGAACGTTTTTTACTTCCGATTTTAAAACACTTTTTACCGCTTCTTTACTTGTAAAAATTAAGTAATTGTTTAGTTGAAGTGTTTCAAAAGAAACCGATTTGGGTTGAATAAAATTCTTTTCTACAAGTTCTATTCCAGCATCAGAAAACTTCTTTTTTAACGCCTTTGAAAGTTTTTTTGTAGAAAGAATTCGAGTCATTTTAGCTTCTAATTTGGTGTTCTTCTTGTCCTAAACAATACGTTTCAATGTCTTTGTTGTATCCATAAACTACTAAAATATCGTCTTCCTGAACGATTGTTTCGGGTGTAGGACGCCCAATAGATTCTTTTACAATTGACTTTTTCCCAATTAAATTACGTTTTTCTCTTTTGCGAATAATCGTAATTAGAGTTAAATGATATGTATCTATAGAGTCTAATTCACCCAATGTTTTTCCGAAGAATTCTGGTTTAGCTCTCACTTCAGAAATCGTAAAATTGTCATCTAATTGATAGTTTTCTAAAGTTGATTTGAAGTTGATTTGTTTGGTTAATCGATCTGCCGATTCTTGTTCTGGGTGAATAATACTATAAATTCCCATAGCTTCTAAAACCGTGTCGTGTATAGGAGATAAAGCTCTACTGATGATTTTTACATCACTCAATTTTTTAATAATTGCAGTTGTAATTATCGCTGCCCCTTCATTTTCTCCAATAGCTACTACAACTTTATCAGCATCTTTTAATGGTAAAGCTTCATATGATAATTCATTTGTTGAATCTAAGGCAATTGCATGTGAAATTTTATCTTTGATAAGATTAATTTTTTCGATGTTTTTATCTACACCTATTACTTCGTTTCCTGTTTCAGTTAAACTGATGGCAAGCGACATTCCGAAGTTTCCTAAACCAAATACTATAATTTTCATTTTTGGCACATTAGTTAATTAATATATTTTCTTTTGGATATTCATAGAATTGATGATTCAATTTTTGAAGCATTCCAATTAATAAGTTGAGCATTCCAATACGTCCTATGAACATATCTGCGATAAGAACATATTTGCTAGGTTCTGTTATTGTTGGGGTGAAATTTAAGCTTAATCCTACAGTACTATAAGCAGAAAAACATTCAAAAGCTACTGTTAATAGAGGGGTTCCTTTCGGTTCAAAAATTAACAAAAGTATAATTGAGATTCCGATAGAAATTAATGAAATACATAAAATTGCGAAAGCTCTTGAGGTGGATTCACTTGAAATTCTTCTTCCAAATATTTCAATTCTGCTTTTTCCTTTTGCTACTGCAAATATATTTAAAGTGGCTAATGCAAAGGTACTAGTTTTAATACCCCCAGCGGTTGAAGCTGGCGAACCTCCAATCCACATTAAAAAAATAATTACTAATAATGAAGGAACTGTCATATTAGCAAAATCAACCGCATTAAATCCGGCAGTTCTAGGTGTTACCGAATTAAATGCCGCGGCAGTTATTTTTCCAAAAGTGCTTTCGTGTTCTAATAAAGTGTTGTTGTATTCTGAAATAAATAAGAAAACAAAACCACCAATTAACAAAACTAATGTTGTATAAATTACAATTTGAGTATTTAGGGTAATGATTCGAACTTTTCGATGAACAATGGTTTTATCAAAAAATTCTAAAACTTGTGTTTTGATTTTTTGATAAAAATTGAATATAATATTATGGCCTAGCCCACCAAAAATAATTAATATCATAATTATCCATTGCAAGAAATAATCAAAACGAATCGCTTGGTCATACAATCCAGCCGATAAAATAGAAAAGCCAGCATTACAAAAAGCAGAAATTGAATGGAATATTGAAAAGAAAAATTTATTCTCGATGGCATTATTATCAATGATAGAAGTGTATACAAAAATTGCTCCGACTGCTTCAATTCCAATAGTAAAAAGCACAACATTTAGAGCCGCTCTAAAAACATCTTTTAAGCCATCGTGTGCAATAAAATCTTTTGTATTTAAGCCTTCTTTAAAAGAAGAACTTCCTCTAAAGAAGAAAGCAAAGAAAGACGTAAAGGTTAATATTCCAATTCCGCCCAATTGAATTAAAACTAAAATTATGGATTGCCCAACAACGGTAAAAGCTGTTGAAGTATCTACTACCGCTAAACCTGTTACACAAACAGCACTTGTAGAAGTAAATAATGCATTGGTAAATGTTATTCCGTTTGTAGTTGCACTTGGCAGCATTAACAAAAACCCTCCCGTTAAGGCTAAAATCATAAAACTTCCCACAAAAACAATAGCCGGATTGAAATATATATCATAAATATGGCGTACTAAGACCAAAAGCCTTAATAAGAAATAAAATATAAGTCCACCTTCCAAAACAGGTTTTACCTTTTGAAGAATATAATCGGTAGGGAAATCTAAGTTTAGTAATGAAATTACAAAGCAAGTTAACATGATGCCCGTTAGTAAAATCATATTTGCTAAGGCTACTTTCTTGTTGCTCTTATATTTGTAAGTAAAAAACTTAAATGAATTAAAGGCTAATAATCCAATAGAAAGGAGTATTAAACCAATAACGTGAGGCGAATTATAGTTTTCTTCGAAATCATATCCAAAGTCAAAAACTATAAAAAGTAATACAATAATATCAAAAAAGCGATATAAATAATTGAGTAATGATTCTTTCTCCATTTTGGAATAAAATTACTTTTTTAAATCACGACGAATGCTTTCCATTAAAGCACTTCCGCCGTTGTTTAAAATTTCTTCGGCACATTTTTTTCCGAAGTTTTTATAAGAATCAAAAGTACAACTTTTTTTGATTGTATGTTTTTCTTTTCCGTCTAAAGAAAACAGAACGCCTTCAAAATCAATTTTATCGGATGTAAATGTAGCTAAAGCTCCAATTGGAGCTGTACAACCGCCTTCTAATGTTTTTAAAAATTCACGTTCAATGTGTGTACAAATTTCGGTTTCAGAGTGATTTAGTTTGGCTAAAGCTTCTTTACAAAAAACATCATTTTCCATTGCCACCACCACCATTGCTCCTTGGGCTGGTGCCGAAACCATCCAATCTAAATCGATATAATTTTCTGGTTTTAAATTGATGCGTTCTAATCCTGCAGCTGCAAAAACAGCTCCGTTCCAATCGTTATCATAAATTTTTTGCATACGCGTATTTACATTTCCGCGTAAATCAACTACGGTATGATTTGGATATTTGTTTAACCATTGTGCTTGTCTGCGTAAACTTCCAGTGGCGATAGTTCCAGTTGAATTTAAAAATTCTAAATTGCCTTTGTGAACTAAAATATCAAGTGTATTGGCGCGTTCTAATACGGCAGCTTGCACAATTCCAATAGGTAATGCAGTAGGAACATCTTTCATAGAATGCACGGCAATATCTACTTGGCCATTTAACATGGCAATGTCTAATGTTTTAGTAAAAATTCCAGTGATTCCTAATTCGTAAAGTGGTTTGTCAAGAATAATGTCCCCTTGTGATTTTACGGCTACAATTTCAGTTGTGTATCCTAAATCGTTTAATTTTTTTTGAACTGTGTGTGCTTGCCAAAGGGCTAATTCGCTATCACGAGTTCCTATTCGGATTGTTTTGCTCATTATTTTGCAATCGTTTCTAATTGGAAAATTTTTTCAATCCATTCAATGCTTTCATCTACCATAGTTTCATCATCTTTTAAATGATTCGCAAAATGATTCGTAATTTTTTGAATGATTCTAGCGGTAATTAACTCTGCTTGTTCTTCGTCAAAATTAACTAGTTTTTTTCGTTGAAAGTTTAATTCTCCTTCTTTAATTATATTCAGTTTTGCTTTTAAAGCATGTATAGTAGGTGCGAATTTACGTTGTTTTGTCCAAGCAATAAATTCATCTTTAATCGTTTCAATAATTGTTTCAGCAGCGGGAATATGTTTTTTTCTATTTTCCAATGTTTCATCGGTCATTTGTGAAAGCTCATCCATGTGAACTAACGTAACATCTTTAATGTCTTTCACGTTTTCATTAACGTTTTTTGGAATGGATAAATCCAAAATCAACAAAGGTTTTTTTAGATTTAAAATTGCTTTATCAACCGTAGGATTTAAAGCGCCAGTTGCTACAACTAAAACATCTGCTTTTTGAATTTCTAATTGTAAATCTGAATATTCTTTTACAATTACGTTTAGTTTTTTGGCAATTTTTTCAGCTTTATCCTTTGTTCGGTTAATTAAAGTAATATGTTCGTGTTTTGAATGTTTTACTAGGTTTTCACACGTATTTCTTCCTATTTTTCCAGTTCCAAAAAGTAAAATGTTTTTAGAAGCAATATCTTCTACATTTTTAAAAATGTATTGTACCGAAGCAAAAGAAACCGAAGTTGCTCCAGAAGAAATCTCCGTATCCGTTTTGATTTTTTTACTGGCTTGAATAACCGCATTTACTAGTCGTTCTAAAAACGCATTCGCTAAATTAAGTTCTTTGCTTTGAACAAAAGCATTTTTCAATTGACTTATAATTTCAAAATCACCAAGGATTTGACTATCTAAACCTGTTCCAACACGAAACATGTGAGAAATGGCTTCTTTATTTTTAAATACAAATGCTACTTTTTGAAAATCTTCAACAGTTCCTTGGCTATTTTCGCAAAGTAATTTGATTAATTGAAATGGGTGTTGTGCAAAACCATAAATCTCTGTTCTATTACAAGTCGAAGTAACAATCAAACTCTCCAAACCTTCAGCTTTTGCCTGATGTAATAAATTTAGTTTAGCTTTATCGTCTAAACTAAATTTACCTCTCATTGCGGCATCGGCTTTTTTGTAACTTAAGCCAATAGCATAGAAAGTTGGATGTTTCGCAAATGTATTGTTTTCCATGGTTTATACTCTTTCCTAAAAGTTTAACAAAATTATTAGTATGTTGTTTATAAAAGTAACGCTTAAAGGACTTTTTATATCGATGAAAGATATTTTATATCTAATTCGTCTTTTTAGCGTTATTTCTATTAAATTTGTAACAAAATCAAGTGTTTTGAATTTAATTATATAGAATAGTTCTAAATAAGTAATTCGTTTTTGTTTGCAACTATATTCAAAAAAATATCGCTATGGGTTCACAAGAAGAAATAAAAATTGAAAATGATTTTATTTTATATCTCTTTCAAAATGATGGGGATGAAATGTATCGAGTTCAAAAATCTGTAAATCAGGGATATATTCAATTTCATTTTGGTTTAAAAGGAAAAGGAAAATTTATTTTCAATCAAGGAAATTATGCACTCGATTTAAAAGAAGAAAAGTCGCTTTTGTTTTATAATCCGCAAAAAGAATTACCGCTTAATTTAGAATTAGCACCACATACTTGGATTGTTTCGGCCATTATTTCTATAAAAAAGTTTCATGGTTTGTTTTCATCACAAGCAGAACATATTCCGTTTTTGAGTGAAGATAATAAAGATAAGAAATACTACAAAGAAAATGATATCAGTCCGTCAATGGCAATTGTGTTGAGTCAATTGTTTCATTACAACCTTAATTCGTTCATTAAAAACTTATACTATAAAGGAAAAGGGTACGAATTATTGAGTTTGTATTTTAACCGTTCCGAAGACCCAAATGCAGAACAATGCCCGTTTTTAATAGATGAAGAAAATGTATTAAAAATTAAAAAAGCTAAAGAAATTATGATTTCTAACATGGCAGAACCACCAGGATTAGAAGAATTATCGGAGCAAGTTGGATTAAGTTTGAAAAAATTAAAAATGGGTTTCAAGCAAATTTATGGCGATACAGTTTATGGATTTTTATTTGAATACAAAATGGATTATGCCCGCCAATTGCTTGATAGTGGTTCCTATAATGTAAATGAAGTAGGTTTGAAAATCGGATACAGCACAGGAAGTCATTTTATTGCCGCTTTTAAAAAGAAATTTGGTACTACACCAAAAAAATATTTAATGAATTTGAACACGATTGTATAAAACCACTTGATATCAATTTCGTATATCAAACTATAAATAAAAAAATGATAATTTGAAAAGTAAGAAAACCAAATTAATTACTTTTATAAAAAAAACAATTGCCACATGAAAGGAGTATTATTAGTAAATTTAGGATCACCAGAAAGTCCAACAGCAAAAGATGTTAAGCCTTATTTAGATGAGTTTTTAATGGATAAATACGTAATAGACGTTCCGTTTTTATTACGTGCTTTATTAGTTAGAGGAATTATTTTGCAAACGCGCCCTAAAAAATCAGCGGAAGCTTATGCAAGAATTTGGACTGATGAAGGTTCTCCTTTAATTGTGATTTCTAAAAAAATGCACCAAAAAGTAAAGCAAATGGTTGATGTTCCAGTGGCTTTAGCGATGCGTTATGGAACTATAACTATTCAAAAAGGATTGCAAGAATTAAAAGATCAAGGTGTTACCGAAGTAATGCTTTTGCCTTTATATCCGCAACATGCTATGGCTTCTACCACTACTATTTTAGTTTTAGCTGAAGAATTACGCCAAAAACATTTTCCAGAAATGACCATTACAAATGTTCCTGCGTTTTATAATAAACCTGATTTTATTCAGGCTTTAGCGAATTCTATTAAAAAACATTTAGAAGGATTTGATTACGATCATTTATTGTTTTCATATCACGGAATTCCAAAACGTCATATTCGCAAAACAGATGTAACAAAATCACATTGTAAAATTGACGGTTCTTGTTGTAACACACCTTCGCCATCGCACGAATTTTGTTACCGTCATCAATGTTATGAAACTACCAAACAAGTCGTAAAATTATTAGGAATTCCAGAAGGAAAATACAGCCAAACTTTTCAATCGCGATTAGCAGGAGATAAATGGTTAACACCTTACACGGATGTTGAAATCAATAAAATGCCTGAACAAGGCATTAAAAAATTAGCCGTTGTAACGCCAGCATTTGTTGCCGATTGTTTAGAAACTTTAGAAGAAATTGCAATGGAAGCCAATGAACAATTCTTGCATCATGGTGGCGAGGAATTTATGGCAATCCCTTGTTTAAACGATGAAGATGAATGGTGTGGTGTGGTGGCAAATTGGATTAAAGAATTTAAAAATAACTAAATTAGTTTACAGTCTCAGTCTCAGTAAACACCTGCGACTGAAAACTGAAAACTGAAAACTGAAATATGGAGCTTTATAACTACATAAAATCACTGCATTTAATCTTTGTAATTACTTGGTTTGCTGGGTTGTTTTACATTGTTCGTTTGTTTGTTTATCATGCCGAAGCCAAACAAAAGCCGCAACCTGAACAAGATATTTTGATTAAACAATACCAATTAATGCAATACCGATTATGGTATATTATTACTTGGCCAAGTGCTGTTTTGGCAAGTGTTTTTGCTTTTTGGATGTTGTTTTTTACGGAAGTAGGCAAAGTTTGGATGACACAGCCTTGGATGCATGTAAAATTAGCCTTTGTGTTTTTATTGTATTTGTATCATTTAAAATGCCATCAAATTTTTAAGCAATTACAGAATAACGAAGTAAAAAAATCAAGTAATTTTTTCAGGATTTGGAACGAAGGCGCTACAATTATTCTATTTGCAGTTGTTTTTTTAGTAATTTTAAAAAATGCCATCAATTGGATTTATGGTGTCATCGGAATTTTTGTTTTTTCGATGGTTATTATGTTAGGATTCAAGTTTTATAAAAAAATAAGAGAAAAGAACCAAAACAGTTAATGGATAGAATTTTTAATATCAAAAATCTTTCACTTCAAATAAGAATATTTTTATCCATGATATTCTTAACACTTATTGCGTCAATACTTATTGCTACAGTTTCTATTTATCAATTTAGAAAAGAGGCGCGTGAATACCATCAAGATCGTTTAGAGCGCAAGGAAACAGCTATTACAGAACATATAAATTATGTGCTACAAACAACAACCTATCCGCTAAACACACAAAACATTCCGCTAATTTTTAAAGAAAAAATATTTGAATTAGCAGACATTCATAGCATGGAAATTAATTTCTTTGATTTAAAAGGAAATCTATTAATTTCATCAAAAGCTATTTTTAAGCTGGATAAAGACAAACCTAAAATTAATCCTTCTACTTTAAAAATCATACAATCTTCATTAGATAAACGCTATATTGAATTTTCAAAAGTAGAAGACCAATCCTTTCGTTCTTCGTATTCTTATTTAAAGGATACCAAGTTTAAACCAATGGGAATTTTGAATTTGCCCTACGAAGAAAATACTGAATTTTATGACAATGAAGTGCAAAATTTCTTAATACGTTTTGGTCAAGTTTATGTATTTATGTTTTTGATTTCTATTGTGTTATCCTATTTTTTATCAAGTTATATTACAAAATCTTTAAAAATTATTAGCGATAAAATTCAGCAAACTCAATTAGACCAACGCAACGAGAAAATTGTTATAGAAGATGGTAGTAAGGAAATTAACTTACTAGTTCGTTCCTATAATAATATGGTGGATAAATTAGAAGAAAGTGCTGTTGTTTTAGCACAAAGTGAACGAGAACAAGCATGGAGAGAAATGGCAAAACAAGTGGCGCACGAAATTAAAAATCCACTTACGCCAATGCGTTTAACCGTACAAAGTTTTCAACGAAAGTTTGATGTTACTGATCCAAATATGTCAAAAAAGATTGATGATTATACAAAAACAATTCTTCAACAAATTGACACTATGAGTGCAGTAGCAAATGCATTTTCTAATTTTGCAACCATGCCAGCACAACAAAATGAAACGCTAAATGTGGTCTATATTGTTAAAATGGCATTGGAAATTTTTAATGAAAATTATATTCAATTTTCTGCAATAGAAGAAGAAATTATTGCCAAATTAGATCGAACACAATTAATCCGTGTGATAACAAATTTGGTTAAAAATGCCATTCAAGCTATTCCAGAAGAGCAAGAAAATAAATTAGTTTTCGTAACCGTTTTTAGACAAGACAACTATGTTAAAATTGCGGTAAAAGATAACGGAAAAGGAATTTCTGAAGAAAATCAGGCGCGAGTTTTTGAACCAAAATTCACTACCAAATCAAGTGGAATGGGACTTGGTCTAGCAATAATAAAAAATATTATTGAAAATTACCATGGAACAATTACTTTTGAAACGGAATTAAACAACGGAACCGAATTTTTGGTTTCTTTCCCAATAAATAAACTATAAACATACTATAATGGAAAACATTTTAATTGAAAAACAAGACAATATTGCGGTTATTACCATTAATAGACCAACAAAATTAAATGCTTTAAATAAACAAACTATACAAGAATTACATGATGGTTTTAAAACATTAAGCGAAGACAAATCGGTTAAAGCCATCATTATTATTGGAAGTGGAGAAAAAGCATTTGTAGCTGGAGCTGATATTTCAGAATTTGCAAATTTTTCTGTTGAAGAAGGTGGAAAGTTGGCTGCAGAAGGACAAGCTTTATTATTTGATTTTGTTCAAAATTTAGACACTCCTGTAATTGCTGCCGTAAATGGTTTTGCTTTAGGAGGTGGATTAGAATTAGCCATGTCGTGTCATTTTAGAGTGGCTTCTGATAATGCAAAAATGGGATTACCAGAAGTAACTTTAGGAGTAATTCCAGGTTATGGAGGAACGCAACGTTTAGCACAATTAGTCGGAAAAGGTCGTGCCATGGAAATGATTATGACAGCAGGAATGATTGATGCCGAAACAGCTAAAAATTACGGGTTAGTAAATCATGTTGTATCACAAGCAGAATTACTAGATTTTACAAAAGGAATTGCTGCTAAAATCACTAAAAATTCTAGTGTTGCTATTGCAAAAGCAATTCAAGCTATAAATGCAAATTATATTGATGGTGTAAATGGATACCAAGTAGAAATTGAAAATTTTGGAGCTAGTTTTGGAACTGAAGATTTTAAAGAAGGAACTACCGCATTTTTAGAAAAAAGAAAAGCAGCGTTTCCAGGCAGATAATTAATACATGTTAAAGTAATAATAATTTCGCTCTAAGAAATTAATATTGATAATATTGTGTTTTTTTCAGTACAATTAACTGTAAAAAACAACTTTTAAAAGTTTCATTTTAAAGTAATAAAAACCCAGATTTTTTTCTGGGTTTTTATTTGACCTCCAAAATTTCAATCATTTTTTTGATGATTTAATAATTTTTTATTGTTAAAATACTTAATTTTGAATCGAATTTTAAATTTATTGATAATTCATCAAAAACAACACAACAATTATGACCCAAAAAATTAATGACTTTGTAGCAGAAGTTGCAAAAACAAATCCAAACGAGCCTGAATTTTTACAAGCAGTTCATGAAGTTGCTGAAGCAGTAATTCCATTTATTGAGAACAACAACAAATACAACAACAAAATGCTTTTAGAGCGAATGGTAGAGCCTGAAAGAGTAGTTATGTTTAGAGTTGCTTGGATAGATGATGCAGGTAAAACAAGAATTAATAAAGGTTATCGTATTCAAATGAATTCTGCGATTGGACCTTATAAAGGAGGTTTGCGTTTTCATCCATCTGTTAATTTAAGTATTTTGAAATTTTTAGCTTTTGAACAAGTGTTTAAAAACAGCTTAACTACATTACCAATGGGTGGTGGGAAAGGAGGTTCAAACTTTGATCCTAAAGGTAAATCAGATACAGAAATTATGCGTTTTTGTCAAGCGTTTATGCAAGAATTAGCGAAACATATTGGTGCAGATACCGATGTTCCTGCTGGAGATATTGGCGTTGGCGGTAGAGAAGTAGGTTACATGTTTGGTCAGTATAAAAAAACAAGAAATGAGTTTACAGGAGTTTTAACGGGTAAAGGAATTTCTTTTGGAGGTTCATTAATTCGTCCAGAAGCTACGGGTTATGGAACGGTTTATTTTGCTCAAAGTATGTTGGCAACTAAAAACACTACGTTTGCTGGAAAAACAGTAATTGTTTCTGGTTCTGGAAATGTGGCTCAATACGCTATTGAAAAAGCAACTCAATTGGGTGCAAAAGTAGTTACCGCTTCAGATTCATCGGGATATATTTATGATGCTGATGGAATAGATACTGAAAAATTAGCTTACATTATGGAAATTAAAAATGTAAACTATGGTAGAATTTCTGACTATGTAGCAAAATATTCAAATGCTAAATTTGTAGCTGGAAAACGTCCTTGGGAAGTAAAAGGAGATATTGCATTACCTTGTGCAACGCAAAACGAGTTAAACGGAGAAGAAGCTAAAGCATTAGTACAAAACGGTTGTATTTGTGTTGCTGAAGGAGCTAACATGCCTTCAACACCAGAAGCAATTGCAGAATTCCATAAAGCAAAAATCTTATTTGCTCCAGGAAAAGCGTCAAATGCTGGAGGAGTAGCAACATCTGGTTTAGAAATGTCACAAAACTCATTACGTTTAAGTTGGACTACAGAAGAAGTAGATCAAAGATTATTCAAAATTATGAGCAATATTCATGAATCTTGTGTAAAATATGGAACAAATGAAGATGGCTATGTAGATTATGTAAAAGGAGCAAATATTGCAGGTTTTGTTAAAGTAGCAGATGCAATGTTAGCGCAAGGAGTGGTATAATAAGTTTACAATTTCAGTTTAGAGATTAATAAACAGATTTTAAATATAAAAGCAGTTTTCAGAAATGAAAACTGCTTTTTTTATTTAGTAATTCAAAACTGCTCACTATTCTTCACCATCCCACTCAGCATAAAACTGACTTAAATAAGTAATCATAAAATCATGGCGTTTTTGAGCAATTTTTTTACCAGTTTCGGTATTCATTTTATCTTTAAGAAGTAATAGCTTTTCGTAAAAGTGATTCAGTGTTGGCGATTCACTGTTTTTATATTCTTCTTTACTCATATTCAAATTTGGCTGAATATTCGGATTGTATAATGGACGATTTTTGAATCCTCCATAATTAAAAGTGCGTGCAATTCCAATCGCACCAATTGCATCCAATCGGTCTGCATCTTGAACAATTTCTAACTCCTTGGAATTAAATTTTTTCTCAAAATTTCCGCCTTTAAACGAAATATTTTCAATGATGGAAATTACATGTGAAATGATGTTTTCAGAAACATTTTGTGATTCCAAGAAAATTCTTGCTGTTTTTGGACCAATCTTTTCATCACCATCGTGAAATTTCGAATCAGCAATATCATGTAATAACGCACCTAGTTTTACAATTGTGATATCACAATCTTCTTCTTCAGCAATTAATAATGCATTTTTATATACACGTTCAATATGAAACCAGTCATGCCCACCTTCAGCATTGGTTAATTGATTCTTTACAAAAAGGATGGTATTATTGATTAATTGCATGATAACAAGTTGCAAAAAAATTTCAACTTTAAAAAAAATTGGAATTTAGATTTTTTAATATTCGAATATTTTTATCGAGCTAAAGCAGGTTCCACCCATTTAAAAAGTTGCCCTTCCGCAGGAACCACCAATCTTTCTGAAATTTTTGCCATTCGTGAAGGTAATTTCAATAGGTAATCTCTTGCTTTTTCTGCTTCATCAGTTAGATTACATATTTTTTCAATTTCCCATTTTTCATTTAGTTTCTGAAGAATATCTACGTAGTCCATAGCCGTGTAAACACCTAAACGCTGTGCTGATTCTGAGAATTTTTCAAAAGCAGTTCCAATACTTTCTCCTGATTCTCTAATCAAATGTGCAGGCATCGTAATTTTTTTCTTCATCATGTATTGAAAAGATAACATCATTTCGCTTGGATCTACTTCAAAAATACGTTTCACAAATTCACTATAGGCTAAGTGATGACGCATTTCGTCTCCAGCAATTAAATTACACATTTTGTGTAGTTTTTTATCGCCATATTTTTTAGCTAGTAATGCTACACGATTATGAGAAACATAAGTAGCTAATTCTTGAAAACTTGTAAAAACAAAGTTTTTATAAGGATCTCTTCCGGTTCCTGGATCAAAACCGTCGTTGATTAAATGGTGTGTTGTGATTTCCACTTCACGCATATTTACTCTTCCAGAAAGATAAAGATATTTATTTAAAACATCTCCGTGACGATTTTCTTCCCCTGTCCATTGGCGTAACCATTTTGCCCAACCATTGTCGCCATTTTCTCCTTTTTGAGTAACGCCTTCTACATCCATTAACCATGTTTCATAAGTAGGCAAAGCTTCTTCAGTAATGGTGTCACCAACTAAAGTAACCCAGAAATCATAAGGTAAATCTTTTGCAATTTCGCGTAATTCTTTCACTTCTTCCAAGAAGTTTTCTTTTGAAGAGTCAGGAAGTAAATCTGTAGGTTGCCATATTTTTTCAACTGGAATTAAGAATTCTTCCACAAAATGATCCACTTTTTTTTCTAAAAATTGCATCACCTCTAATCGTACATTTTGTATTGACATGGGTTATATTTTGATGTGTTCAGTAATTGTTTTTTCAGTGTATTCAAAAATTTCTTCAAACGCATGTTCTGAAATCTTCATTGGTTTGTGAATTGTAAAATCTAATTTCACACCAAGACCCAATGGAAATTGTCCGAATTTAGTCATTTTCCACGAGTTATTAATTGTAATTGGTAAGAAGTGAGCATCAGGTGCAAACTTGTATAACATTTTTAAACCATTCACAGCGAAAGGTTTAGGTGTTCCCGTTTTGCTTCTTGTTCCTTCTGGGAAAATCACTACGGAGTAATTATTATTGTTTACTAATTCAGCTACTTTTTTAATTTCAGGCAAAGCTTGTTTTGGATCTTTTCGGTTAATTAAGGCTGAACCTCCATGTCGTAAATTATATGAAACACTCGGAATTCCTTTTCCTAATTCAATTTTACTGATAAATTTTGGATGTACTTTTCGTAAAAACCATATAATAGTGGTGATGTCGTGTAAACTTTGGTGATTGGCAACAATAATTAAAGGTTTGTTTTCAGGTATGTTTTCCATTCCTTTAATGTGGTAAGTAGTTCCTATAACGTGAGCAGTTCTAACTAGAAACCAATTAAGGTAAGCCACACTTAGTCGATGGGCATTGTATCCAAAAACATTGAAACATATCCATTGTATAGGATGGAAAATTACCAACCATAATAGGAATAAAATATAATAAATTATCGATAATAGGTATGAAAGAATTTTTTCCATAAAAAACCAATTTGGGCAAAAGTAAGCTTTAAAATAAAAAACCACCAATGTTTTGGTGGTTTTTATTGTATGCCAGCATAGTATCTTAGCAATATTTGTTAGTTAATAATTGTACAGTTACCATTTAAACAATCAATATTATTAGGAGGAGTTACTACCATACAATCAGAAACTGCTCCCGTTTGTAGGTTGTATCGGTGATCCATTTCATAATATTCATTTACTAAATTTTCTAGCGTATTTTGATTTACCGCACTGGGATAAGCCAAATATTCTCTAGGTCCACCACAAGGCTTAGCACCAAATGCAATATAATTACAATTTGATGTATTGGTACACGGAAAACTGTTGATATAATCAAGAATTTCTTGTTTTTTTTCAATCAATTGTTCAGGTGTAATTTCCGTAACATTTGATTCATTTTCATCACATTGAAAACTTTGCAATAAAATGGACAAAAGTAAAATTCGAACTATAATCTTCATAATCTTTTTTAATAAGATTCAAAAATCATGAAAAGGTTGCGTGGTATAAATTTATTTAGCAAAATTCGTTGTAAGCGTCTTTTAAATTTTCAGCAATTAATTCAGCTGGTCGACCTTCAATGTGATGACGTTCTAACATGTGAACTAATTCACCATCTTTAAACAAAGCCATACATGGCGATGATGGAGGAAAAGGGAACATGTGTTGACGCGCTGCATCAACAGCATCTTTATCAACTCCTGCGAAAACGGTTACTAATTGAGAAGGTTTTTTTGCACCATCTAAACTCATTTTTGCTCCGGGACGTGCGTTTCTTGCTGCACAACCACAAACCGAGTTGATGACTACTAACGTAGTTCCTTCGTTTTTTAAAGCATTTTCTACTGCTTCAGCGCTATATAATTCTTGAAAACCAGCTTCTGTTAATTCAGCACGCATTGGTTTTACCATTTCTTCTGGATACATATTTGTAATGTTATAAGTTAACGAGTTGCAAAGCTACAAAGTTTTTTGCTTGATAGGGAATACCAATTCATAAAGATTTGTTATGATTTGATAGTTTACGGCTATTTTAAAATTCGGCCTATGAGCGCTTTCACAAATATCATTTTCGGACATTTCCAAATCACTTGCAAATCTTTCCAGATTGAAGTTTCTTCATCTAAAAATTTAAAAATCACAGTTGAATTTCCACTTCTAAACATCGAAGAAAATATCTTGGAACCTAAATCGTTTTTAGAACTTAAAATATCCAACAACAATAAATCATAGAACCAAAATTTATCTTTTTTATGAAATTTCGTAAAGTCAGATTCAGATTTTAGAAATTGAACTAATGACTTTGATTTTTTGGATGCGCTTTTAAAAGTATAACCTGTGCTAGCTTTTGTCCAACCACCAGCTGAACCAATATTGATGATGTTCTTAGTATTGTGTTTCCAAAAAGGATAACACGTCATTGGAATATTGCCTTGTTCTTTTTCTAGGATTTCGTATTCGGTTATTCCGAGATTTTCAATATATTTCAGAATTTCAGATTCATATTCCTCTTTTGAAAGTAAGTCTTTTGAAAACAACGTATATTCTAACAACGCTTCATTTTCCGATGTTGGTAAAACATATATGAAACGCGTATTGCCTTTTTGTTCCACCGAAAAATCCATAAAAGTAGCACAATTTGGAGTGAAAACAGCTTCTTTACTTTTGATAAACCAACCTACAAAATGTTGCTGAATCAAAGGAAATTTATTTTGCGCAGTAACAATTTCAGGATTGTAAATTGAATTAAAAATTTTGTTACAAGTGAAAGTTTCTTCTCTGGTTTTTACGATGCAATGATTCCCTAATTCTGTAAAATCAACAACTTTTTGATTTAGAAAATGGATGTTTTTATATTCGGAAATTTTCTTGAAAACTAATTCGTAAAAATCTAAACCATTAATTTTTTTGTATTGATACGGCGTTAATTCTAAAACGCGATTAAATTTTTCATTCGCAAAAACAGCTTGATTCCATTTTTTTGAAACAATTTCTCTGAATAATTCCCCTCTTTTAGAGGGGTGCCCTTTGGGCGGGGTGTCGTTTTCGTCCCAAAAGCACCAAGTTCTATCATTTGTTTTTTTTGTATTCTCATCAATTAGCAAAATAGATTTGTCATTAAACTTTCCGGATAAAAGCATTTCATAAACAGTCATCAAAGCCGATAATCCTGAACCTGTGAAAATGTAATGATAGTGTTGCATGTTAGATACGAAATGAAAAACCTAAAGATAAATAATATTTTGGGGCGTTTTTTGTAATTCCAACACCCGAAGACAAATCTAACATAAAATTATTGCTTATCAAATAAGTAAATCCACCATCTACACTGTGATGTGCTTTTTGATTTTCTGGCGCAAATCCAAATAGTTCTATATATGAGCCCATCTTTTCTGAAATAGTAAATCCCGAAGAAATAGTATATAAGTAAGTTGGGTTTGGTAACATTCCATCCCATTCAGCCCCTAAATTATATCCAATGTTTATTTTTCTAGTTAGTGTGTGTTGCATTGTAAATCTAAATTGTGGTGCATTTGTATTTGTTTTAAAATGAGTTGAAGCAACATTAGGTAAGCCAATATGAGCTATAAAAGAAGTTTTTGGCAGTAAACCTTTCTCCTCTGCTAGTTTCGTTTTAAATCCTATAAGTGTTGAAGGAAATCCTGATTGAATTGTGTTCTTATTTTTTTGATTATCAAATCCTGTTATTAATCTTATTTCTAGAATATCATTTACACCATATTTTATAAGTATAGTTGGCAGATTTGAACTAGAAACATTATTATTTTCTTTTTGATAATTAAATCCAGTTTCAATTTGCAGCATGTTTTTTGGAACAATTGCAGGTGTTTCAGTTTGATCAGGTCTATCTGTTTGAATGGATTCTTGAGCTTGTATAAAGTTTGAAATTAATATTGCAAAGCACAGGCATTTCTTTATCATAAAATTAAATTTAGACAAAACTAAAAATAAAATATATAGTAATCTAAAAAAAGTATATATATTTGTGTAAATAAATTGTTTATGACCATTTCTGAAGAAAATTATATAAAAGTTATTTATCATTTGTCGTTGGTTTCTCCAAAGGGTGTCAATACGAATGCTATTGCTGGAATGTTAGATACTAAAGCGTCATCAGTTACCGATATGATGAAGAAGCTTTCTGATAAAGATCTTGTAAGTTACCAGAAATATCAGGGAGTTACCTTAACTGAAAAAGGATTTCATTCGGCAAAAATGATAGTTAGAAAACACCGATTATGGGAAGTTTTTTTGGTGGATAAATTAGGTTTTTCATGGGATGAAGTCCACGAAATTGCTGAAGAGTTAGAACATATTAAGTCGGAAAAGTTAATTAATAGATTAGATGATTTTTTAGGTTTTCCTTCTTTCGATCCTCATGGCGATCCAATACCAGATGAAAATGGAATTATAAAAAAAATGGATAAACATTTATTGTCTGAGGCAGAAAGTAATGTAGAATATCATTGTGTTGGAGTTAAAGATTCCTCGGCAGAATTTTTACAATATTTAGATAAGCAAAAAATCGCATTAGGATCGGTTATAAGAATAATTGAAAAAGAAGAATACGATAAAACGTTATCCATTTTAATTGATGGAAAAAAAATAATGTTATCAAATAAAATAGCAACTAATTTATACGTACAATAATTATGTTCCAATCAGTAATTAATTTTTTTGAAAGTATCGACCCAATTCTGGCAGCTTTTTTAGCGACTACATTTACTTGGGGTTTAACCGCTTTTGGCGCTTCGTTTGTGTTCTTTTTTAAGACAATGAACCGCGTTGTTCTAGACGGAATGCTTGGTTTTACAGGAGGCGTAATGGTTGCGGCAAGTTTTTGGAGTTTGTTAGCACCCGCTATTGAAATGAGTGAAGGCGATGGGTTTATAAAAGTAATTCCAGCTGCAGTTGGATTTTTATTAGGTGCGATTTTTATTTTCGGATTGGATAAAGTGTTGCCTCACATGCACATTAATTTTAAAGAAACCGAAGGAATAAAATCGCCATGGCAACGCACAACACTTTTAGTTTTAGCTATTACGTTGCACAATATTCCAGAAGGATTAGCGGTTGGTGTTTTGTTTGGTGGTGTTGCAGCGGGAATTCCAGAAGCTTCAATTGCTGGAGCGGTTACCTTGGCTATTGGAATTGGAATTCAAAATTTCCCTGAAGGAATTGCCGTTTCTATGCCGTTACGAAGAATGGGAATGAGCAGAACAAAAAGTTTCATGTACGGACAATCGTCAGCCATTGTAGAACCTATTTTTGGAGTAATTGGTGCAGTTGCGGTTACTTTTTTTACCCCGATTTTGCCTTATGCGTTGGCTTTTGCAGCTGGAGCAATGATATTTGTAGTGGTTGAAGAAGTAATCCCAGAAACCCAACAAGATAAAAATACCGATATTGCCACCTTAGGATTTATTGGCGGATTTATTGTAATGATGGTTTTGGATGTTGCTTTAGGTTAATGACAAGCACAATCATCGCCACATGGTTTTGATTTTTTTGGACGTTTTTTCCAAAAGAATTTCTTAACCAAGAAACCAACAGCAATGGCTAAAGAAATGTAAACTAAGATTTGTTGAATATCCATACTGCAAAAATAAGAAAAGCAATCTCAATTATAATGAGATTGCTTTTTTATTAACTTTAAACTTTCATTATTAAAATTGTGCCGCTAAACCAATTGAAGCACTAAAAGGCATTCCTGGTCGCAAACCTGCTGGAACTCTTGAAACTAAATACGTGGTATCGAAAAGGTTATTGATGTTTCCAGTTACACTAAAATGTTTGTTGAATTTGTATTTTGAACCAAAATCCACTACAGTGTTACTTGGTACTGAGTTTTCGTTTGGAATTGAACCTTGACCTGCCACTGTTCTATATTCGCCACTATATCTAGCGCCTAAAATCAATTCAAATTTTGCGTGTTCTAATGCAATTGAAGCATTAAATTGGTGTTTTGAAATGTATGGAATTTCATCGCCTTTTTCAATGGTTCCCCAAGCTCCGTCCGAACTTGAAAATTCGTTAACAAATTCAGTATCGGTTAGGGTATATCCAAAAGAGATTGGTAGTTTAAATTTACTCTCTTCTTTTAAAACTTGATAGTTTAATAATAACTCAATTCCTTTAACATGCGCTTCACCGGCATTAAATTGATCTAATGTTCCAGAACCTCCACTTGCGGCCAAATCGCTTCCTAATAAATTAGAATAGTTATTAAAATAAGTTACAATTTCTGCTGATAATTTGTTGTAATTAAAACGAGTACCTAGTTCATAATTTATACTTTTTTCAGCATCTGTTCCTGGCGTATTTGTTGGTGGAGCAAACCCTTTATGAACTCCTCCAAAGAAGGATAAGTCATTATTAATTCTGTAGTTTATCCCTACACCTGGCAACCATACTTTCACATGATTGTCGTTTTCAATTAAGTTAATTCCAGTTCTAGCTACGTCATTTGTACCGTAGTTTTTGTTTAATAAATCAATAGTTTCAAAACGGATACCTGGTGTTACTGTTAAGTCCTTGAATTTTATTTTGTAAAGTGCGTGAGCTGCCAAAGCATTTGCATAAGCAATTCGGTTATCTTGTGTTCCTGGTGTTCCCGCAGTAGTTAATACCATCGAGCCATCAAGCATAGCATAGCTATCATTCCATTGGAATCTATCTTCGCTGTCTTTGTGGTATCTTACACCAACTTCTAAATCATGGTAAATATCTCCCGTTAAGAAATGAAAATCTAATTTAGTTTGAACGCCTTGAGCTAAATATGCTCTATTGTTTGCTCTAACACGTAAAGCATTATTTGGAGAGTTTTGAGCGCCCGTAATGTAATCAAAAGCTAATACATTTGTTAATGGGTCTTCTAAAATTGCATCGATAGCATAAGTTGTTCCACCAAATCTTACATCGTTCAGTTTATACCAATTTCTAGCAAATTTGTTGCGATAAGCTGTTGTGGTTACACTAAAATAATTGCTTGTTTTTAAAGTATGTGTTACTGAAAACTGATTGTTTTTTGTAGTAATGTTGTCTTTTTCAGAACCAACATAACGCATAAAAGGAGAATTATTAAAATCTTCTTCTGTTAATCCTAAATAGGTTTCATTTGCATCTTCTTCTGCATATACCATTTTAAAATCGAATGCATTATAAATTTTACTGGTTGGTTTTGATTGTACTCTAAATTTTGCCATTACATCTTTTTTGTCAAAACCGGTGTTGGCACCACTTGGTAAATCTTTAAAACCATCCGAATTGTAATTTAAAAATTGAACAACTGCCCCTACAGTTTTATTTGCAATTCCAACATTTGCTAAAGTACGACTCGTATTAAAACTTCCGTAATCTGTTAAAAATCCAGCATTAAATTTTGTTGGTATTGGAGCCGAAACAAAGTTTATAGTTCCTCCAGTAGTAAAAGGTCCGTACTGAATTTGGCTACTTCCTTTTAAAATTTCAACAGCACTCATACGAGCAACTGATGGGAAATAATAGGCAGCTGGAGCTGAATAAGGAGCTGGAGCAATTAAAAAATTGTCTTCCATTAAAGTGATTTTCGCACTTCTATCTGGAGAGGTTCCTCTTAAACTGATATTAGGTCTTAATCCAAACCCATCTTCTTCATAAACATTAACTCCTGTAACGGTTCTAAGTACACGATTAATATCGGTATAGTTGAATTTTTGTAAATCTGCCGCTGAAATGTAAGAAGCCGAACCTGTTTTATTAGCTGCTTCAAATTTACTACCAATCATTTGATTAGCAGAAATAACAACTTCTTTTAAATTTTTAATGGAATCTTTTGAAGTATTGTTTTCTTTTTCTTGAGAAAAAATTATGCTTGAAAACAGTAGTACAAAAGGGACAATAATACGCTTCATTTTATTTAGATTAATTCTATTCTGCAAAAATAGCCACTAAATTTTATTTAGACAAATTATAAATAAACTTTATTTGGAATTATTTTTAGAATTATATTTTGTATGCTTTTTTTTGTGTAAAAATTAATATTTTATAAAAATAGCTACACAATGATATAAGAAGTCGTTATACAAAATATTTTTTTTAAAGATTCTTTATTTTTAGAATAATAAAGATGAATAATAAAGATGAATAATTAAGTTTATGGCTTAATTATTTCAACAATTGATAGGCAATAAATGCTGTTATGTAGGCAAATCCACTCATAAAAACCAATTGGATAATTGGCCATTTCCATGAATTGGTTTCTTTTTTCACTATAGCTAACGTAGAAATACATTGCATTGCAAAGGCATAAAATAATAATAATGAAATTCCTGTCGCAAAGTTGAATATTTTTATGCCCGTTTCTGGATGTACTTCGGCGGCCATTCGGTTTTTAATGGTAGTTTCTTCTTCGCTATGACTACCTACACTATAAATGGTGGCTAATGTCCCAACAAAAACTTCACGAGCGGCAAATGAACTTACCACCGCAATTCCTATTTTCCAATCATATCCTAATGGACGAATCACAGGTTCTATAGCTTTACCCATATATCCAATATAGGAGTTTTCTAATTTATATGAATTGACTTGGTCTTCAAATGCTTCTGTAGTGATAGTTTTGTCTTGATTTTGTTGAGTGATAATCACTTCTGCGTTATTAAAATCGTCACTTAATCCATGCGAACCTAAATACCATAAAATTACCGATAGGGCTAAAATAATTTTCCCAGCTCCTGCAACAAACGCTTTGGTTTTTTCTAAAACGTTTATCCCAACATTTTTAAACATTGGAATTTTATAACTTGGCATTTCTACTACGAAATAGGATTTACAACTTAATTTTAAATATTTATTAAGCAAATAAGCAGAAAAAATTGCCATTCCAAAACCCAATAAATACAATGCCATAAGGGTTAATCCTTGCAAACTTAAAAATCCAAAAATTCTCTTTTCTGGTATAATTAAGGAGATTAAAATGGCATAAACAGGTAACCTTGCCGAACAAGTGGTGAATGGGGTAACCAAAATAGTAATTAAACGTTCTTTCCAATTTTCAATGTTTCTTGCGCTCATTATAGCTGGAATAGCACAAGCTGTTCCTGAAATTAATGGTACAATGCTTTTTCCAGACAAACCAAATTTTCTCATGATTTTATCCATCAAAAACACTACACGACTCATGTAGCCACTTTCTTCTAATACTGAAATAAACAAGAATAAAAAAGCAATTTGTGGAATAAAAATTACAATACCACCAATTCCTGGAATTAATCCTTCACTAATTAAATTGGTAAATTCTCCTGCTGGTAAATGATGTTTTGCAAGTGAACTAAAATTTGCAAATGTTTCATCAATAAAATCCATCGGAATGCTACTCCAATCAAACAAAAACTGAAAAATAAGCATTAAAATTCCGAAGAAAATAACGTAACCAAAAATTTTATGTGTTAAAACGCGGTCAATTTTTGCTCGAATATCAGATGCTTTAGAAACATCAATTTTTTGACCTATTTTCAGCGTATCATTTATAAACTGATAGCGCTTAATGGTTTCTTTTTGTTGTAAGCGTTTTAAATCGGCATGCGATTTAGTAAACGAACTTTTAATTTCGTTTCGTTCTAAATTTAAGAAATTAACATCTTGCGTAATAACTAACCAAAGTTTATATAATAATTGATTAGGAAAAGCTCTTCTTAAATTATTAAAATAATCCGGGTCAATTGATGATGCGTTTAAGCAAGGTTCGGTGGATAAATTTTGATAATTTAATATCAATGATTTTAATCCATCGATTCCTATTTTTTTTCGAGAACTAATTAATGCAATCTTAGTTTTTAGTTCTTTTTCTAAAAGCGGAATATCTAATTCTATTCCTTTTAGTTGCATCCTATCTGCCATGTTAATGACTAAGATGGTCGGAATTTCTAAATCTTTAATTTGAGTAAAAAGGAGTAAATTTCGCTTTAAATTTTCCACTTCAGTAACTACTACGGCAGCATCTGGAAAATCTTCATCGTTTTTATTTAGCAGCAATTCAATTACTACGTTTTCATCAATTGAACTTGCGTTTAAACTATAAGTTCCAGGCAAATCAATAATTTTCGCTTTAATTGAATCGGATAATTTGCAAGTGCCTTGTTTTTTTTCAACCGTAATTCCAGGATAATTTCCTACTTGTTGATTTAATCCTGTAAGTTCATTAAAAACTGAAGTTTTGCCCACATTTGGGTTTCCAATTAATGCTACTTTTATAAGATTTGAACTCATTTAAATATTCTTTAGAATGCTTATTTCTCTTGCGGTTTCTATGCGAATTGCAACATGAGAATCGTTCACGTTAAAATACAATGGATCACCTAAAGGAGCTACTTGAAGTAATGTAATTTTATTACCAGGTAAGCATCCCATTTCTAATAATTTTAGAGGGATTTCGTCTAAATTAACAGCAGTTATAGTTGCTGTTTCTCCTATTTTAAGAGCTGACGAATTAGTGTTCATTTTCTTATTTAGATTGAATTAAAATACAAAAGTAAAAATTATAAATTTAGAAAACCTGATAATTATCAATTTAATAACAAATTATTTTTGATTTTCAACTAACCAAATGATATCAGCAAGTAATTGTTCCATGTTTTTTGTTTTGGTGTCTTCAGTAGGCTTGTCAAGATTGGTGCCATCATAAAAACCACGAATTCTTTTGTTCTTGTCTACTAAAATAAAATTTTCGGTATGAACCATGTCATATAGTTCTTCAGGTTTGCCTGTTTTTACGGCTAAATATGATTTTCGAGCTAAATAATAAATGGCTTTTTTGTCACCAGTTACCAAATTCCAACGCGAATCATCAACTCCTTTTTCAAGTGCATATTTTTTTAAAACTTCTGGCGTATCAATATCAGGTGTTACAGAAAAAGATAGCAATTTTACGTTGGGGTATTTTTTTAATTGATTTTGTAACCAAACCATATTATCGGTCATTTTAGGACAAATAGTGGGGCAAGTAGTAAAAAAGAAATCAGCTACATAAACAGTGTTTTCATAATCTTTTTGGCTAATTAATTTTCCGTTTTGATTGGTAAATGCAAAATCGGCAATTTTATGATCGTTACCTATATGTTGCACCGTTGAGTCAACTAATTCCGGATTAATATCTCTTGGGGAATATATCGGCAACATTTTTTCAGGAGAAAGTAAGCTATAAATTCCAAAATAAATTCCTAAAGATAGTATTGAAAATAGAATTAAAAATTTTTTATAAGGTGCTATAAATTTAAACATAAAGTTTTTTACAAAAATAATGATAATTCAAAACACATTTGCTAAAAATATCAAATAGACATTTGTTAAAATTCTAATTAATTGATTTTCTTCATTATATTTGTGGTATGTACCCTAAATTTACTAAATAAATGACTAAAAATTACTTTATTATTAGCTTGTTGTGTTCCTTTTTAGGATTTTCACAATTTAATCCAACTGCTCCATGGATGGCTAATAAAAATACGGCTAAAAATGGTCAACTTACCATTGATGAACAAGTTGAGACTTTCAATGAATATTGGTTAACAAGAGATAAAAACGCTAGAGGCTCAGGTTATAAACCTTTTATGCGATGGGAATATCATTGGAGAAATTATACCAATGAACAAGGGTTTATTATTTCTTCAGAAGAATTTTGGAATGCTTGGCGTCAAAAAAATCAAGCTAAAACCAACCGAAATGTTGTAATGTCGCTTCCAGTTAGCAATTGGGAACCAATAGGCCCTTTTACTCATACAAATACTGGTTCCTGGTCTTCAGGTCAAGGTCGTGTTAATATTGTTCATGTTGACCCGTCTAATGCCAATACTGTTTATTTAGGAGCTCCTGCGGGTGGAATTTGGAAATCAACAAATAATGGAGCTACTTGGACGCCACTTACAGATCAATTACCTCAAATTGGCGTTTCTGGGATAGCTGTAGATTATTCTAATTCAAATGTAATTTATATTGCAACAGGCGATAAAGATGCAGGCGATTCTTACTCAGTAGGAGTATACAAATCAACTGATGGAGGTTTAACATGGAATCCTACAGGCAATATGGGTGTTTCAACGCCTACTAGAGCGGGAGATATTTTAATTCATCCAACAAATAATCAAATTTTATGGTGCGCTACTAGTTCAGGTGTTTTTAGATCTATAAATGCCGGAACTTCATGGTCTAGAGTGCAAACAGGAGATTTTTCTCAAGGTAGTATTCGATTGAAACCAAGTGATCCAAATACTGTATATATTATATCTGATACTAGGTTTTTCCGTTCTACAAACTCGGGAGCAACCTTTACGCAAATTTCTTCAGGATTACCAACTACTTCGGGTCGTATGTTATTAGATGTTACTCCAGCAAATGCTAATTATGTTTACATTTTAAGCGCTGATACATCAGGAGATTTTCAAGGAATTTATAAATCAACAGATGGAGGTACTATGTTCACAGCTACTAATACAACTACCGATGTATTTGAGTCGAATCAATCTTGGTATGATTTAGCTTTAGCTGTATCAACAATAAATGCAGAAGAAATTTACACAGGTTGTTTAAATGTATGGCAATCAACAAATGGCGGAGCTTCTTTAACAAAATTAAATAGTTGGAGTAATCCTAGTGGACCATCGTATACCCATGCCGATATACATTATTTAGGATTTCATGGAAATAAATTGTTTTGTGGTAGTGATGGTGGTATATATGTTTCAGACAATAGTGGAGCCAATTTTACCGATTTAACTGCAGGTGTACAAATTAGTCAATTTTATAAAATTGCCGTTTCAAAACAATCAGCAGCCAAAATGGTTGGAGGTTTACAAGATAATGGAGGTCATGCCTACAGCGGTGGTCAATGGAAAAACTACTATGGAGCAGACGGTATGGATACCGCTATAGACCCTACAAATTCAAATTTATATTATGGTTTTATACAAAATGGAGGTGGATTATATATTAGTAATTCTGCAGGTAATGGATTAAGTTCTTCTGTAAATTCACCAGGTGGGCAAAACGGAAATTGGGTAACTCCATTAACTTCAAATTCAATTGGAGAAATATTTTCAGGTTTTGATAACTTATATAAATTAACTAGTGGTGAATGGGTACAGCATAATGTAGATGCTTTAGGAACTGGAAATATAGATTTAATTACAGTAGATCCATCAAATAACAATATAATCTATGTTGCAAATGGGACAGTATTGTATAAAAGTGTTAATGGAGGTGTAAATTTTTCTGCGATTAGTTTCACTACAAATAACATTGAATCTATTACTGTTCATTCTACTGATAGTAATATTGTGTATTTAACAACTGAAGGTGCTAATGGAGAGGTTTTAAAATCTACTGATGGTGGAGCTTTATTTGTTGATATATCTAATGGAGTTCCAAATATTGGTAAAAACATAATTGTTCATCAAGGAAGAAACACCGATAATCCGCTGTATCTTGGCACAAGTTTAGGGGTTTATTATAGAGATGATTCTATGGCTGCATGGGCTCCATTTGATGCAAATTTACCAAATGTTTCAGTTACCGATTTAGAGGTTAATCTTGAAGATGCAAAATTAATTGCAGCAACTTATGGAAGAGGAATTTGGCAAACAGCTATTCCAGTTCAATTACCATCTGATGATGTTAAATTTTTGAGTATTAAAAATCCAACAGCAGACATTAATTGTGGAAGCACTATTACACCTAAAGTTGAAGTTAAAAATAATGGATTAAATACAATTTTTTCAATAACTGTTAATTATAGTATTGACGGAACATCTTCAAGTTTTGTTTGGAATGGCTCATTAGCTTCTGCTGTAACAACGGAAATTAATTTACCAACAACTGTTTTATCAAGAGGTGTTCATACATTAGATGTAACAACATTAATTGTGAATGATTCTTATTCAGACAATAACCAAGGAACAACTTCTTTTTATATAAACGATGCGGGAACTGTTGGGGTTGTAAATCCATTTACTAATCCTTCAAATGCCTTAATTGTATATAATGAAGGAACAAGTGGAGCACAATGGCAAAGAGGTACACGTACAGGTGGTTTAACATCATCAGGAAATACAGTATATGCTACTAATTTAACTGGAAATTATCCAGACAACATAAAAACATATTTGGTTTCTCAATGTTACAACTTATCAAACGTCATTAATCCGCAGATTAGTTTTGCAATGAAATATGATGTTGAACAGAATTGGGATATTGTTTATGTAGAATATTCTACAAACTTTGGTGGTTCATGGACTGTATTAGGTGAAATGGGTCCAACATGGTACAATAGTGACAGAACACCGGCAACTACAGGTACAGATTGTAACAATTGTCCTGGTGCTCAATGGACAGGATTAAATGCAACGTTATCAACTTATACGTATCCTTTAAATACATTAAATTCGGAAACAAATATAATTTTTAGAATTGTTTTCCATTCTGACCAATCGGTAAATGATTTAGGGGTTAATATTGACGATTTTGTTATTAATGGAACGTTATCTGGACAAAGTTTTGATTTACAAAATATTGTATTGTATCCAAATCCATCAAACGGAATTTTCAATGTAGTTTCTGGAGCTAATGAAATAACAGAAATTCAAGTTTATGATTTAACAGGTAAAGTGATATGGACTAAAAAAGATTTTGCAGTATCAAATTCTGAAATTCAAATAAATTTATCTTCTATTTCACAAGGAATTTACTTCGTTAAAATTTCAGCAAATAATCAATCAACAGTTAAACGAATTATTAAAGAATAACTATGAATAAATTTATCTTAAAAGGTAGTTTCGGCTTCCTTTTTTTATCAGTAGCATTATTTTCTTGTAAGTCATCACAAGAAGCAACGGCAAAAAAAGAATCCGTAGGAATCAATGTTGGTTATATGGATAAATCTACAAATCCAGCCGATGATTTCAATCGTTATGTAAATGGAACTTGGTTAGATAAAACCGAAATTCCTGCCGATAGAACCCGTTGGGGAAGTTTTGATGAATTGCGTAAAAACACCGATGACGATGTAATGGCTATTTTGAAAGAAGCCATCAAAGACAAGTCTATCGATCCAAATTCAGATCAAGCAAAAGCTATTAATTTGTACAAAACAGTGTTAGACACGGTAAGTAGAAATAAAGCAGGAATTGACCCTTTAAAACCTTATTTGGCTAAAATTAATAGTGTTCAAAACGCAGATGAACTAGTTGCTTTATTGGCCGAAATGGAACCAGAAATGGGATTAGGTTTCTTCGGAAGTTACATTGGTGCCGATGCTAAAAATAGTAACAAAAACGTAATCTATGTTGGAACCGGAAGCCTTGGTTTACCTGATAGAGATTACTACGTTTCTGATGCGCCTGACAACAAAGAAAAACGCGAAAAATACCTGACTCACATAGCAAGAATGTTAAAATTCATTGGTGAATCTGAAGATGTTGCTAACGTTAATGCAAAGAAAATTCTAGCTTTAGAGACTAAAATGTCAACCGCAACTTTAGACCGTGTTCAAAGAAGAGACAGAAGAAATACATACAATCCAATGTCTTTTGCTGATTTACAAAAATTAGCACCAACCGTTAAATGGGATGCTTATTTTCAAACCGTTGGAATGGGTAAAGTAGATTCTTTAGTAGTTTCGCAACCCAAATATTTACAAACGGTTGAAACTATTTTAAAAGACAACCAAGTAGAAGATTGGAAAGCCTACATGCGATGGACAGCATTAAGAGGTTCAGCAGGGTTATTGTCAACTGATATTGAAAATGCAAATTTTGAGTTTTATGGAAAAACCTTAACAGGAGCTGTAAAACAACGCCCAGCTGAAGAAAGAGCTTTAGCAACCGTTAATGGAAGATTAGGAGAAGCATTAGGTAAATTGTACGTAGCTAAAAAATTCCCACCTGAAGCGAAAGAAAAAGCACAAGCTATGATTGCTAACGTTATGAAAGCTTTCGATAATCGTATCGATAATTTACCTTGGATGACAAAAGCTACTAAGGAAAACGCAAAAATCAAATTAAATAAATTCCGAGTAAAAATTGGATATCCTGATAAATGGAAAGATTATTCTGCATTAGAAATGAAATCTCCAGAACAAGGTGGAACGTATTTTGATAATTCAAGAATGTACGCCAGATGGAGCCACAAGAAAAACATGGAAAAAATTGGAAAGCCAGTAGACAAAGAAGAATGGGGAATGTCGCCTCAAACAGTAAATGCATATTTTAGTCCAACCAATAACGAAATTGTTTTTCCAGCTGCGATTTTACAACCACCTTTTTATGATTATAGAGCCGATGAAGCAGTTAATTATGGCGGAATTGGCGCTGTAATTGGTCACGAAATTTCGCATGGTTTTGACGATTCAGGTTCTAGATACAATGCGGATGGAAATTTAGTGAATTGGTGGAGCGAAGACGATTTGAAACAATTCACAACATTAGGAAGTGCTTTAGCCGACCAATATTCAGCATTAGAACCATTACCAGGAATTTTTGTTGATGGAAAATTCACTTTAGGTGAAAATATAGGAGATTTAGGTGGAGTTAATGCAGCTTACGATGGATTACAAATCTATTTGAAAGCAAACAAAAATCCAGGGTTAATCGACGGATTTACGCCAGAGCAACGTTTCTTCATTTCTTGGGCAACTATTTGGAGAAGTAAAATGAGAGATGAAGCCATCAAAAATCAAGTTAAAACCGATTCACATTCACCAGGAATGTATCGTGCTTATGTGCCGTTACAAAATGTGGAAGCGTTCTATAAAGCGTTCAATATTTTACCACACAACGGTATGTATTTGCCTTTTGAGAAACGCGTGAAAATTTGGTAATCAAATTCAAATTTTAAATCAAATCCCATCTATTTCAGGTGGGATTTTTTTGTTTGATAAAATAGTAAAGATTATCGCCATGGATTAAAAGATTAGAAGGATTACAATCTGTGAAAATTCTTTAATCTGTGGCTAAATTTATTTTTTCTTAATCGCTCGATTCACTAAATAAAGTCCAATAATGGTTATTGTTCCGCCAATGACAATTGCAGGAGTTAAAGGTTCATTAAACAACAAATAGCCAAAAAACAACGCCACCATCGGATTAATGTATGCATACAAACTGCTGATTTCAGTTGGTAAGTTTTCCAAAGTATAAATAAAAGCAATAAACGTCAACACCGAACCTACAATAGCCAAATAAGCAATCGACCACCAAGAAATAGCAGGAATTTCACTCAACGGAACTGAAGTGCCATTAAATTCAATGACGCTCGAAATCACAATACTCGATATCAACATTTGCAATCCCAAACTAAAATACGGATTAAAATTGGTCTTGTTTTCTTTAATATATAGAGATGATAACGCCCAAGTAAACGTAGCAATTACAGAAAGTAAAATCCCAAATCGGAATTCAGGTCGTAAGAAATCGTTGAGGTAATCGTAGAAAATCACGCAAATACCAGCAAACGCAACAATCATTCCCACCACTGCTTTCCAAGAAGTTTTTTGACCTCGAAACAAACTGATAATGACAATCCAAAGTGGAAAAACAGAACCAATAATCGCTCCCAAACCACTCGAAATATATTTCACGCCCCAAGTACTCAAGCCGTTACTTAGCATGAAATTTAAGACACTCAAAACGAAAATATTTCTCCATTGACGTTTATTTGGCCAAGGATGTTTTTTGATTAAGAAATAAAGTAAGTACAATAATCCACCAAAAAGTTGACGCAGTGCTACCAATTGCATCGGAGGCATGTGTTTGATACCTTCTTTGGAAGCAATCCAAGTGGTTCCCCAGAAAAAGCTAGTCCAAATTAATGCTAAAATGGGCAAGCCAATCGCATTTTTCTTTTGTTGGATGTAATTGTGAAACACGCTAAAATACGCCATTACTAAATTTCTTTTTGGAACGAATAGCCTAAAATCGTTTCTACTTTTTCACTAGAAATAATTTTGCCTTTCGATTCTGAATCTTCCGCAAAGGTAGGCAATGGCAAATTGAATATTTCAGCTTTTTTATGATAATATGCTTTACGTGTTGGATGCTGAGGTGCGACAGCGTTGAAGGTTTCTCCCCAATTGTCATGCTGTTCCGAAGTTTCGGAATATTTCAGTATCTTTTCAATAATTCCAATGCAATCTTCTCTTTCAATCATATTCACTGGCGCATCTGGATTTTCAACATTGGTTCTTCCTGCCAAAAATTTTATAGGATGACGATTGTCTCCCAGCAAACCACCAAAACGAATTACAGTAGTTTTAAAATGTGAATTTGATTGCAAAAGAGTTTCTGTAATTGCTAATTGTTTTCCGCTTTCGGTATCGGGATTTGGTTTTGTTTCTTCCGTAATTTCAACAATTGGAAAACCATCACCATAAACGGAAGTTGAACTTACAAAAATAACTTTCTGAATGCCCGATTTTTCAATAAACGGAATCAATGTTTTTACTTTATTTACGAATGTCATTTCGTTGGAAGTCGAAATTTCCCTTCTCAACCCTGGTGGAATATCAATCACTAAAACATCGGTTTCTTTCAGAAATTCTTCTATATTTCCAATGATTTGATGTTCTTCCAATTGAATTTGGAAAGACAAAATTCCAGCGTTTTTCAACAGGTCTAACTTACTTTCCGAAGTCGTAGAACCTTTTACTACGTAACCTTTTGCAAGCAATGATTTGGCTAATGGTAAACCAAGCCAGCCACAGCCGAGTATGGAGATTTTTATTCCCATTTGTGTTTTTTTATGTAGGTATTTGTTGGAATGTCGTAATCGTAATAAGTAACATATTTAAAGCCAGCTTTAGTTAAAGCTATTGAATCTGGTTGAATTTCTTCGTTTAAATAAATGTGGCTATTTTCCGGATTTTTTTTATCAAAAACGACATTGAAAAACTTTTTTAAATCTTTCTCACTAAAATTATTTTCATTTGATTCAGAAACAAATCTTTGATTTTTATAATAAAAGTAATATCTCAAATCGCTTGTTTTTCCATGATTCTTAATACTGCTAGTTATGCCAATTGTTTTATCATTATAATTTTTGATTTTATTATTATATTCTTCTTTTTTAAATTTTGAAAAAATCATAATAAATATGAAGAACAATATAATTAGGAGGAAAACAATCTTCCCCTCATTTTCTTTCAAAAAAGTTGAATAACTTTTCTTTTCTCTTTCTTCTTTCATCTATCTTCCTAACTATCTTTCTTCACCAACATATAAAAATCATCTTCCAAAGCACGATATCCTTGGTCGTACAAAAAGAAATAAGTGTTGCCAGTTTTGGTTTGCAACATACTTGTAAAAAACTCAAAATCGAAACCTTTGCTTAGCAATTTGGTTTTGGTGGTTTTTCCTTTGTCTTCTGGGTTGAGTTCACACAAAATGCGATAATTTTTACGCAATTTGTTGTTAATGTTGCGCATCAGATTGTTCTGATCTTTGTTTATTTTGTTGTTGTAAGCATTGCGGCAACCATCCGAACAAAACTTTTTGTCTTCGCGACCAATGATTTTATCGCCACATTCTAAACAGGTTTTACTCATAGTTTACTTCTTAAAATTAAACTTCATTTCTTTACCACTATCTTCAAAAACTACGTAAATATTGATTTCGTTATCCGAAATTTTCTCAAACGTAAATTTATCGAAATACACCTGTGTTGGAGTGATTTTTACCAATCTAAAATCCTCGCTTACTTCCGCTTTTTCCCAGCCTTTTAATTCGCCATCAAAGTGTTTTAGTTGTAACAACAGCGTTTTGTCTTTTTCAATAATGTGTCCCAATTCATAGAAAGCGACTTTTCCATCGACTACTAGTTTGAAGCTAAACATCATCGAATTTCCAATCGGTTCGCTCCAAGTTTCTTGACAAATGCCACCTAAAGCTTCGCCTGTCCAATTGCCTACAATCCATTTTACATCTTGTAAAGTAGCTTTTGGCGATCCTTTTTCATCGTTATAATTCAGAGTGTTTTGTGCAAATGCGCTAAACGAACAAATAAAAAGTAAAAAATAAATACTTTTTTGGAAGAGTGATTTTTTCATCTGTAAAGTCTTATAGTTAAAGCGAATATACAAAAATAATTTCCATTTACAAACGCTTACAAATATTTACAACCGATATTAAATAGCTAATTACCGAATAACGTTTTTTTCTAGCCACATCTTTGCACTGTCGAAATGAACGAATTATTAGTCGCAGTTTTCAGTCACAGTTTTCAGAAAAATTAACAGAATGGATTTCAAAGAATTATTAGCCTATCAAAAAGCTTTTTCATTAGCTATGGAAATTAAAAAAGTATCTGATTCATTTCCAAAAGAAGAAAAATACGCATTAACAGATCAAGTTAGAAGATCATCAAGAAGTGTATGTGCCAATATTGCGGAAGCTTACAGAAAGAGAAGATATATAAATCATTTTATAAGTAAGCTTACTGATTCAGATGGTGAAAATTCTGAAACTTCCGTTTGGTTAGATTTTGCTTTAGAATGTAATTATTTATCAAAGGAACAGCATATTGATATGGTTGTAAAATCCGAAGAAATTGGTAAATTAATTAATTATATGATTTTAAATCCAACAAGATTTGGTTGTAAATTATAAAATTAAACACCTGTGACTGAACACTGCGACTGCGACTAAAAAGTAACATAATTATTAATATTTATACGCCATGAAAAACAGAGTACAATTAATCGGACATGTAGGTCAAGAACCAGAAATCAAAAACTTAGAATCTGGAAGAGTAGCAAACTTCACTATCGCTACGAATGAAAATTACACAAACGCCAAAGGTGAAAAAGTAGAACAAACCGAATGGCACCGCGTTTCCGCTTGGGGAAAAACTGTTGACATCATCGAAAAATTAGTAACCAAAGGAAGCTATGTAGCCATCGAAGGTAAATTAACTCACAGAAGCTACGACGACAAAGACGGAAACAAACGTTACATCACAGAAGTAGTTGCGAATGAATTAGTTTTATTAAACAAGTAAGCAATCTCAAGTTCAAAATTATTTTATAAACACAAACATTAAATATTTATTCGCCATGAAATGAGCATTTTCCTTAGGCTAAAACTTAGAGAAATGCGAATTATATAAAACACTTAAAAACAAATATATAAGCCTTATGAAAAACTCAGTACAATTAATCGGACACGTTGGTCAAGAACCAGAAATCAAAAACCTAGAAGGAGGAAAAAAATTAGCAAACATCAGCATCGCAACAAACGAAGTGTATTACAAAGACAACGGTGACAAAGTAGAACAAACGCAATGGCACCGTGTAACCGCTTGGGGCAAAACGGCTGATATTATCGAACGATTTGTAACCAAAGGCAAAGAAATTGCTATCGAAGGCAAATTAACACACAGAAGTTACGACGACAAAGACGGAAACAAACGTTTTGTTACCGAAGTTGTTGCAAACGAAATTTTGTTAATCGGTAAATAAGGATGTTATGCAAGTTAAAGTATTTTCAATCCGTTTGGATAACGCATTTTTAGAGTACGATCAACAACAATTGAATGCTTTTTTAAATTCGGTTACGTTTAAAAAATCGAGCACACAATTTGTTGAAAGTGAAGAAGCACATTGGTCGGTAATTGTTCATTACGAATCAGAGGAACAAGAAAAACCAGAACGATTAGAGCGAAAATCTTACGAAGATTTGAATCCGAAAGACAAAAAAGTTTATGGTTATTTGAATCAGTGGAGAAACGAAAAATCGGAAGCTTTGAAACTGAAAAAATACATGATTTGTCTCAATTCAGAATTAATCGATTTAGCGCTATACAAGCCAAGCAACTTAGATGAATTACAACAAATTAAAGGTTTCGGAAAACAAAAATCGGAACGATTTGGAGAAGATATTTTAGCAATTTTGAATGCTGTTTAATGGGTAAACCATCGACTTTTGTCGGTGGTTTATTTATTTAATTCTGTTTGTAAAGCTTCTACAAATAATCCCATATGATAGCCGTCAACTAAACCGTGATGCGCCATTACAGCTAAAGACATTGATTTTTTTCCGTTTTCTGTATTTAACTTTCCAAAAGAAACTTTTGGGCAACTATCGTGCAAAGTATAACTTCTTGAATGGGTTAAACCTGTATAATTAATCCAAGGAATAGCAGAAAAATGAATAATATTTTCGGAAAATTCTCTTGTAAATAGTCCAGGTGTAATTTGAATTCTTTCGATTTCCGTTTGGACGATTTTAGCAAATTCGTGAATATCGGAATGAAATTTCATAAACGAAAAACCAAATGTTTTATCATCGCGCATAATGGTTGATGAAGCGTCAATTACGTCATAAAGCATCACATCATTTCCTTCAATTCGATACCTGAAATTTTCCACTTGGTTTACAGCAGCAATCGTTTTGTGTAAATAATAAACAAAAAACGGAATTTGCATAGCTTTTGCCTTTTCATAAGCAATAGTCATATCGATTGGTGTGGTAATCCCAAAAAATGGTTCTTCGAAAGTACAGAAAAATTCAAAATGTTCTTTTCGATTCCAAGTAGAGATGTCTATTTTCTGCTTCATTTTAGTAAGGGTAAGATTTCAGTAATATTGGTAAACGATTTGAAATTATCGTGTTCAATTTCAAAATCAATTTTCTCGTATTCCCAAGTGGTGTGATACGGAATGTGAATCGCATGTCCGCCAATATTTAAAACTGGTAAAACGTCTGATTTTAATGAATTTCCAATCATTAGAAAATCTTGCGCTTTACAATCCAATCGACCTAACATTTTTTCATAATCCAATTCGGCTTTGTCGCTCATGACTTCGATATGATGAAAGTAAGCGCCAATTCCAGAATCGTGTAATTTTCTATGTTGATCTTTTAAATCACCTTTTGTAGCTACAATTAATTTATGACTTCCTTTTAATTGTTCTAAAACTTCAGTTACATTCGGTAATAATTCGACAGGTTTTTGCAGTAAATCTTTCCCAATAGCTAAAATTTGCTCAATTCCTTTTCCCGAAATTTTATGATTCGTCAATTGTAAAGCAGTTTCAATCATCGACAAGGTAAACGCTTTAATTCCGAAACCATACAAAGGCAAATTTTTAACCTGATGATTCAATATCAATCCCAAAATTTCCTGACTTGAAGCATAATCTTGAAACAAAACACAAAAGCGTTCTTGTGCCTCATCGAAATAAGGTTCGTTGTGCCATAAAGTATCGTCGGCGTCGAAAGCGATTATTTTTGGGTTCATATTTTATAATGTTTCAGGGTTGTTTACGTCTTCATTTAGAATAGAATGTTTTAGTAGTTCTTGCATCAGTAGATATACTTTTGAAGAGTTTTTGATTGGAAAAAAATTAGTTTTATCATTATCAGCATTTTCTGCTTCTTCAATTGCTTTTTTTATTCTTTCAGATGTTAAATAACCTCTCGGATAATTTTTTATTTTTAACTCAGTATGTTTTGCTCCTAATTCTGTTTTCATTTCGGAGCTACTATTACTTAATATTTTCTCTCTTTTATCCAAGTGAAAATATAACCAAACTTCAAAACAAATATTGCTTATATATAAGTTTGCATCATTTAATTTGTTGCAATATTCATAAAGCTCATTAAATTGATCTGCAGGATGCTGATCTACATCTAAAACAAATCTAAACTTATCATCTTCACTAGGAGTAACGGAAATATCTTTTGGAGGGTTTTTTATAAAGAAATCTGCTCTCTCAATTAATTTTTTGGGTTGAGAACCAACTATAGTGTCTTTTTCTAATACATGAATAATACTTGCTTTTTCTGGAGGTAAAAATAAATAGTTGAAAAGTTGAAAATAATTCAACTCCTTTTCTCCTTCATATACAACAAAAAATTTGGTAGCATCTTTAAAGGGCTCCCTTTTGTTATAATCATCGATTTTAAATTTCTTTCTTTCCATTTAGTACTGAATTTCTTCTGTAACTAATTTTGAAAAATCTCCTAAAAATGGAATTCCTCCATATCTTCCTTGTAAATAACCTCTTTCTAATACTTTATCTCCCCTTGGATTAAAGTTACTTAATGGGTAAAATTCAGTACTGCCATCTGTCTTTTTCTCCGTAAACCATATTTCATCTCTTCTTAAAAATTCGTCATCTAATAAATGACTTTCATGAGTTGTGAATATTAGTTGACTTTTATTCGTTTTTGATGATGAAAACATTTTTAGCAACTCTTTTGCTAAAAGTGGGTGCATACTTCTTTCTAATTCATCTATTAAGTAAACAATATTACCTTCATGTATTAATTGTTCAAAGACAGGTGATAGTTCGAATAATCTATTAGTGCCATCAGATTCTTCATCAAGATCAAATAAACTATTTGAGTTAAAATGTTTTGTTTTAAGGATTAAAACAAAATACTCGTTATTTTCCTTAATAAAGGCATTATAACTACCTTTTCTAACGAAATGAACAACTGGTCTTAACTTATCATCTGAATTTTCAGGATTATTATTTTCTAAAATATCAATTAATTCATTTTTCAAATCGTTATCGTCATATCCAAAAAACAAATCGGCTTTTGTTTTTTCTGAGACTAAATCTTCAATTCCTGTTTTGCTTTCTAAGAGTAATCTTTTGGTGAATAAATTTGATTTCTGATTCATCAGAATATCTGAGGCATAATCAAAATCAATCGTATCTGGGTTAAAAATTTTGATTTTTTCAAATGAATTAAAAGCTTTATCTAGAATTTTGTTTTCATCAAAAACATTATAGCAGGCATTTAAAACAGTTTGTGTGTCTCTTAGTTCTTTTTTTAAGAATTTTTCAGCGTAAATTAAGTCAGATGACTTTTGAAAATAATCTCCGAAAGTTACATTGCGATTTTCTCTTCTATATAATAGTTCTTCTTTTTCATTATTGATAGAATTGATTAAATACAACCATTCATCTACAATTTTTCCTTTGTAAATTTCAACAGCATAATCAAAATGTTGATCGTCAAATTCAAATTCTATCCTAAATGTTGAAGATTTATTTATATATTTTTCATCTAATCTAAATCTCTTGCTTTGAGGAACTAATAGTTCTACATCACTTACAACAAGAGACTTTAAAAAGGAAATAGCTTTTATTAAATTGCTTTTCCCAGCTGCATTTGCGCCATATATAGCTGCTGTTTTTAAAACTTTGACATTAGATTTTGTTTCAATAACATGTTCAATAAGCTTTCTTGAACCGTTACCTTTACTCTTTAACATGTTGAATTCTGTCTCTTCTTTAAAGGACATGAAGTTACTAACAATAAAACGAATAAGCATATTTTTACGATTTTTTCGTTAAAAAATAAATTATTAGACAAATAAACGTAATTTATCTGTTTAAACAAATAAAAAAATCGATTTTATCGTAAAATTAACTAATCATCGCACCATTAATCACACCTTCCGCATCTGGGTTTACGAAAACTAATTTACCTTCGGCGTTGTTCGTTAATAACAACATACCTTCGCTTTCTACACCACGTAAAGCTCTTGGTGCTAAGTTTACTAAAACGGTTACGCGTTTTCCAACAACTTCTTCCGGTGTAAAATGCTCTGCAATGCCAGAAACAATAGTCCTTACATCAATTCCAGTATCTACTTTTAAAACTAAAAGTTTGTTGGCTTTTGGCATTTTTTCTGCTTCGATGATGGTTCCAATTCGTAAATCTATTTTGGCAAAATCTTCAAACGAAGCTGTTTCTTTTTGTGGTTCAGCTTTTGCGTTTTCCACTTTATTGGCGGTTTTAGTTGCTTCTAATTTGTCTAATTGTTTTTGGATTTCGGAATCTTCAATTTGGGCAAACAAAATTTCAGCTTGACCAATTTGATGTCCTGCTGGCAATAAATCTGTTTTAGTCGTTACATCGTTCCAACCTAATGTATCGATTTTTAAAATATTCGATAATTTTTTAGCGGTAAATGGTAAAAACGGTTCCGATAATACCGCTAAAGCAGAAGCAATTTGTAATGCCACATACATTTGAGTTTGCACTCTTGCTGGATTTTCTTTTACCATTTTCCATGGTTCCTCATCCGCTAAATATTTATTTCCTAAACGCGCTACGTTCATTAATTCACCTAACGCTTCTCTAAATCTGTAACGCTCGATTGAACTTGAAATTACGGCTGGATACGCTTTTAACTCGGCTAATGTTTGCTCGTCAACTTCAGAAAATTCGTTTGGAGCAGGAACAATTCCGTTGTAATATTTATTAGTTAAGACGACCACACGATTGATGAAATTTCCAAAAATCGCCGCTAATTCATTATTATTTCTCGCTTGAAAATCTTTCCAAGTAAAGTCGTTGTCTTTGGTTTCAGGTGCATTTGCAGTTAACGCATAACGCAACGAATCTTGTTTTTCTGGGAAATCTTGTAAATATTCGTGTAACCAAACCGCCCAGTTTTTAGAAGTTGACAATTTGTTTCCTTCCAAATTCAAAAATTCATTTGCTGGAACATTATCTGGTAAAATGTAGCTTCCTTCTGCTTTTAACATCGCTGGGAAAATGATGCAATGGAAAACGATATTATCTTTTCCAATGAAGTGAACCAATTTTGTATCGCCATCTTTCCAATAAGGTTCCCAATCTTTTCCTTCGCGAGCTGCCCATTCTTTAGTAGATGAAATGTAACCAATTGGCGCATCAAACCAAACGTATAATTTTTTTCCTTCCGCTCCTTCTACTGGAACATCTATTCCCCAATCCAAATCACGCGTTACGGCTCTGGGTTCTAAACCACCATCAACCCAAGATTTTACTTGTCCGTAAACATTTGGTTTCCAATCGTTTTTGTGACCTTCTAAAATCCATTCTCTTAAGAACGATTCGTAACGATTTAAAGGTAAAAACCAGTGTTTGGTTGATTTTAAAATCGGAGTTTCTCCTGTAATGGTTGATTTTGGATTAATTAAATCGGTTGCGTTTAAAGTCGAACCACATTTTTCACATTGATCTCCGTAAGCTTCAGGGTTGTCACACTTTGGACAAGTTCCTGTTACAAAACGGTCTGCTAAGAATTGATCCGCTTTTGCATCGTATAATTGTTCGGTAGTTTCTTCGATGAAATCTCCGTTATCGTATAATTTTTTGAAAAATTCCGAAGCTGTTTTATGATGAATTTCCGAAGAAGTTCTCGAATAATTATCAAAAGAAATTCCGAAATCTAAAAACGATTGACGAATAATTCCGTCATATTTATCAATTACTTGTTGGGGCGTAATACCTTCTTTTTTCGCTTTCATTGAAATCGCCACACCGTGCTCGTCGCTTCCGCAAATGAAAGCTACATCTTTTCCTTGCAAACGCAAATATCTTGCATAAATATCAGAAGGAACATAAACACCTGCTAAATGTCCAATATGAATCGGTCCATTCGTATAAGGTAAAGCCGCTGTAATCGTATATCTTTTCGGATTTTCTAACATATCATCATAAAATTTGATGCAAAAATAATCGATTAGTGATGAAATCCCGAATTTTAATTGGATTTTGTTTACTTTTGAGTTAATAAAATCTGACGATGTATAGATTTATTTTAGTACTTATTTTAATTTCAAACTTTTCTCATTCACAAAAGAAAATGAAAATTCCACCTTATCTAAAAAAAGGCGATACAATTGCTATTGTTTGTACCGCTCGTAAATTTTTTCCAGAAGATGCAAAACCTGCTATTGAATTATTAGAATCTTGGGGATTGAAAGTCAAATTAGGCAAAACCATAGGTTTAGATAGTTGTCAACTTGGCGGAACTGATGCCGAAAGAATTGCCGATTTTCAAGAAATGATGGATGACGACAATGTCAAAGCGATTTGGTGCGCTCGTGGGGGTTATGGTACTGTTCGAATTATAGATTCATTAGATTTTACCAAATTCAAAAAGCATCCCAAATGGATTATGGGATTTTCCGATGTAACGGTTTTACATAGTCAATTAAACGTGGAACGCGTTGCAACTTTTCATTCTATAATGCCATTTACGGTTCCAAAAGCACCTGAAGAAGTTAAAGAAACCTTGCGAAAAGCACTTTTTGGAGAAACTATTTCATATACTGTTCCATCAAAACCATATGATGTAAAAGGAAAAGTTTCGGGAGAATTAGTTGGTGGAAACATTTCGATTTTATATAGTTTATTAGGTTCAAAATCCTCGATTGATACCAAAGGTAAAATTCTCTTTATTGAAGATTTAGATGAATATTTGTACCACATTGATAGAATGATGTACAATTTAAAACGCAATGGTTATTTCGAAAATGTCAAGGGAATTATAGTTGGAAGTATGGCCGACATGCACGATAACGAAATTCCGTTTGGACAAAACGAAGTGCAAATTATTACTGAAATTGCAAAAGAACACAACATCCCTATTGCTTTCGAATTCCCAGCCGGACATCAAAAAGATAATCGAACTTTAATTCTCGGAAAACAAGTTGATTTTGAAGTGAACGAAAAAGAAGTAAAACTTCAATTTCATTAAAATTCACATATCGACACATTGAAAATTGACACATTGAAAAATGGCAGAACACAACGATTTAGGTAAATTCGGAGAAGACTTAGCTGTGGATTTCTTAGAAAATAACGGCTATGAAATTTTGGAAACCAATTGGACTTTTGATAAAGCCGAAATAGATATTATTGCTCAAAAAGAAAATATTTTAGCAGTTGTAGAAGTAAAAACGCGTTCAAGTATAGATTTTGGATTACCACAGGAATTTGTTAAACCTAAAAAAATTCAATTATTGGTAAAAGCTATAAATGAATATGTTACTCAACGTGATTTAGAGGTAGAAGTTCGATTTGATATTATAGCCATACATAAAGAGAAACAAGAATTTCTTGTTGAACATATTGAAGAGGCTTTTTATTATTTTTAATGTTATATTTATAACAAATTGTTTTTATCTTTGCACCAACAACATACGTCACTATATTAAAAATGAAAACAATATCTTCAGTAGTAGAGCAATATATTAAATCGAAACCTTTTTTATTGAGTTCACTCTCTCAAGGCATTATCAATTTGACTTCTTTAGCGCGTATTATGATGCCAGAATTAGAAGCACATTTAGGTAAAGATATAAAACAAGGCGCAGTAGTAATGTCGTTAAAAAGACTTTCAGAAGAATTGGATTTTAAAATCAATTATAAAATCTCTAAAGTATTAAAGAATATTGGTGAAATCACTGTGCGATCTTCTCTTACGGATTTTACTTATGTGATTTCAGACACATTATTAGAAAATCAAGCTAAATTAATTTCAGAAATCAACAAGCAACAAGATATTTTTTATACATCATCTCGTGGGGTTAACGAAACAAATATTGTAATTAGCACATCTGTTGAATTACTTATAGAGGCTATTTTTAAAAATGAAAAGTTAACACATAAAATTGAAAACCTTTCTTCAATCACTGTAAAATTGCCGCAAGAAAATATTTCAACACCAGGAATTTATTATTATATTTTTCAAAAATTAGCTTGGGAAGGAATAATTATTCATGAAGTTATTTCTACAACTAATGAATTTACAATTATTGTAAGTGATGATCAAATTGATGTTGCTTTTAAGGTGATAAAAGACCTTAAAAACGTGTTTGATTAACAAAAAGTTGTCAATTTTTTTTCACATCAAAAAAAGAAACGTATTTTTACAATTCTATACATACTAAAAAGTGATTTTAGTAGTTTAAGTACAAAAACGTTTTACATTGAAAAGCACTATAATTAAATACTCTTTTGTTGTTGGTTTTTTCTTTTTTTTGATAGCTTGTTCTGTCAAAAAAGATAGATTTATCAACCGTAATTTTCACGCTGTTACTACAGAATATAATGTACTTTATAACGGCAATATAGCTTTAGATAAAGGGATTGAAGAGCTCAAACTAACCTATAAAGATAACTTTTGGGAAGTATTGCCGGTGGAACGAACTTCTAGCTTAGAAGAATCAACTTTGCCAGATCAACCAAAGAATCAAAATTTTACTCGAGCGGAAGAAAAAGCAGTTAAAGCTATTCAAAAGCATTCCATGAATATAGCTGGAACAGAGAAAAATCCGCAAATGGATGAAGCTTATCTTTTGTTAGCTAAGTCTCGATACTATGAAAATCGTTTCATTCCTTCTTTGGAAGCATTGAATTATATTCTTTACAAATATCCTTTGAGTGATAGAATTTATCATGCCAAGGTTTGGCGCGAAAAAGTTAATATCCGATTAGACAATGAAGATATTGCAATTAAAAATTTGAAAAGACTTTTAAAAGACGATAAAATACAAGGACAAGATTTAGCAGATGCTAACGCAATGTTAGCACAAGCTTATCTAAATATTCAGGTTAAAGATACTGCTATTGCAGCTTTAAAAATAGCAAAAGAAGCAACGAATGATTCTGATGAAAAAGCTAGATATACTTTTATATTAGGTCAGTTGTATGAAACTTTACAGTATAATGATAGTGCTTATGCTTCATTTGAAGAAGTAATTCAAATGAACCGAAAATCGCCTCGTAGATATGTAATCCAGTCCCATGCTAAACAAGCCTTGCAATTTGATTACAAAAAAGGGGATACTTTAGCTTTTACAGAAAAGTTTCATAAACTTTTAGAAGACAGAGAAAATAGAGAATATTTAGATATATTGAACCATCAAATGGGTATATTTTATGATAAACAAGACCTAAATGATAAGGCTATAGCTTTCTATGATAAATCCATAAAATCGCGCTCTCAAGATAAATATTTAGTAGCATCGAATTATCGAAATATTGCTGAAATTTATTTTAAAGAAGCCCAATACAAAAAAGCAGGAAATTATTACGATAGTACATTGGTTAACATGAATGATCGTTCAAGAGAGTTTCGTAAAATCAAGAAAAAAAGAACCAATTTAGAAGATGTTATTAAATATGAGTTTATAGCTCAACAAAACGATAGTATTCTAAATGTTGTGGCAATGAACGAGTCACAAAGAAAAGAATATTATGAAAGTTTTATATCGAAATTAAAAATCGAAGACGAAATCAAAGCCAAATTAGCTACTGAAAAAGCAAAAAAAGAAGCCAATATTCATGCTAGTGGGAATAATATTGCTGCGACTGGCAAAATTAACACATTAGACAAAAAAGATGTGCCAGAGATTGACATGGGATTTGCTCCAGATTTGACTTCAGGCAGTATGAAGCCAGATAAAGGATTAAATAATTTTTACTTTTATAATCCAGTGATGGTAGAATTTGGAAAGAAAGAATTTAAAGACAGATGGGGGAAACGCCCATTATCCGATAATTGGAGACTTTCTGCAAGTACTACGGGTAATGCAAATACTGTAGAAAATGATAGTTTGAATCTTGAACAAAATGAATTAGACAGTATAAAAGAAGCCAATCCTAAGTATGATGTTCAATTTTATTTATCCAAAATTCCAACCAATCAAACACTTTTAGATAGTTTGGCGAAAGATAGAAATTTCGCATATTACCAACTTGGACTTATTTACAAAGAAAAATTTAAAGAAAATGAATTAGCAGCTTCTCGTTTAGAACAATTGCTAAAAAACCAACCCGAAGAACGTTTAGTACTTCCGGCAATGTATAATCTATTTAAAATTTATCAGCAGATTTCTCCGTCAAAAGCTGTTGAGATGAAACAACGCATTTTGTCTCAATATCCAGACAGTCGTTATGCACAAATTATAAAGAATCCAGAAGTTGAAGTAACCGATACAGAAAATCCTGAATTGGTGTTTAATGCCTTGTATAAAAAATTTGAAAACAATCAAGTTAGAGAAGTTTTGGTTGAGGTTGATGAAGCAATCTTTAAATTTACAGGAGAAGAATCGTTGCCAAAATTTGAAATGTTAAAAGCTAAAATTCAAGCCCGATTAAAAGGGGTTGAAGAATACAAAAAAGCATTAAACTATGTTGCTCTAACTTATCCTAATGTTGACGAAGGAAAAGAAGCAGAGAAAACACTTCAAATGGGAATTCCAGTCATAGAAGCGCTTAATTTTGGTTTAGAGCCGCCAACAAGTTATAAAATCATTTTCCCTAAAAAATATCCGTACGATAAAGAGGTTAAAAACCTTTCCGATAAAATTGCGAAATACATTAAAGATACAAATGCTGTGACTTTAAAATCATCTGAAGATATTTATACGCTTACAGATAATTTTCTAGTAATTCATGGTTTCGACACCAAAGATGCAGCGATTTCAGTCTTAGCAGTGTTGCAATTACATAAAAATTATAAAGTAAAAGATAAAGTATATATTGTTTCAACAGAAGATTACAAGATTATACAAATGAAGAAGAAATTAGAAGAATGGATTTTGTTAAATAAATAAACATTAAATACCTACTATTATGTTTGAAAAAGTAAAAAATCAAGATCATTTATTAGGGAAAACCAATAGAATTGTTGACGGAACTACTATTATAGGAAATATTACAACGCAAGCTGATTTTAGATTAGATGGGAAATTAACTGGAAATTTTACTTCAGAAGGTAAAATTGTTATAGGTCCTACTGGCGAGGTAATAGGTGATATAATATGTAAAAGCATAGATGTTGAAGGTGTTTTTTCAGGGAAATTACAATCAGAAGGTATGTTAAATGTAAAGTCAAAAGCACATATAACTGGAGAAGTAATCGTTGGAAAATTAGCCGTTGAGCCTGGCGCACGATTTGAAGCGAGTTGTGAAATGAGAAATTCCTAATTTCGAATTCAACGAATCAAATAAAAAAAATGAGTTAAATGAGGACTCAAACTAAATAATGAATTCTAATAATAAACAATCGAACAAGTGGTTGGCACTAATCAATATCCCATTTCAAATGGGATTGATTATTTTTTTTGGAGTTATGTTGGGACAATGGTTAGATGAAAAATATAAAATTGAAGGTTCTACATTAACGATAATAGTTTCATTGTTAGCTCTTTTTTTAGCATTATATAATGTAATTCAGCAAGTTAATAAATTGAATAAAGATAAATAATGATAAAAAAAATCTCAAAACTTTTAATGGTTTTACTTCCTTTGACTTTTGTTTTATACTTTTGTCAGGAATTTATTTTAAGTAATTTTTTCAATCATTTGGAGTTTAAATTAACAACAATTTCTATTTATTTTTTTCATTTTTTTACGGTTATAGTTTCGTATGTTCTATTAGTTATTGTAAATAAATATTTTTTTCCTCAAACAGGATATGCTTTTTTGGCATTTGGTATTATTAAAATGGGACTTTCGGTTTATTTTCTTACGCCAGTTATACAGTCGAATTTAGCAGATAAGGTGCCAGATGTTTTATCGTTTTTTATACCTTTTTTTATTTATCTGTTTTTAGAAACAATTTTTTCAGTTACATTACTTAATAGTTCAAATTTGAATGATAATCAGTAAACTATATTATTTGATTACTTTTTTTAAAAATTATAATAATATGTTTTCATTTTTTAATTAATAATGTACCTTTGCACAAAATTTAGAGGAAATAAATTTTACTATTATTAGTATAAGTATATGAGAATAGCAAATCGCACAATTCAATTTTTGTTTTCATTATCATTTTTGATTTTACCATTAATGGCTTCTGCAAGCGGAGGACATTCAGAATCAGCTGATAAAGAGTTTAGCGCTACAGAACTTATTAATTCGCACATCGGAGACGCTCACGAGTTTCATATAGCTGATTGGAATGGTCACGCAATTTCGTTGCCATTACCTATTATTTTATGGACAGATAATGGATTAGAGATTTTTTCTGCTTCAGAATTTCATCATGATAACACAGGTCATCATGTAGCTAAAGAAAAATTTGTAAGATATAATGAAGTAATTTTTTATGCTGACAAATTTGAAACATTAAAAGAAGAAGATAAAAGTGCTTTTAATTTTGGGGCACGTCCTTTAGATTTTTCAATCACTAAGAATGTTTTTTCAATGTTAATGTCTGTTATCATTCTTTTAATTTTATTTATAACAGTTGCGCGTTCTTATAAAAAGAACAGCATGGCTCCAAAAGGATTAGCTGGTTTCTTAGAACCATTAGTAATTTTTGTTAGAGATGATATTGCAATTCCTAATATTGGAGAAAAGAAATATGGAAAATACATGCCGTATTTATTAACTATCTTTTTCTTCATTTGGATTAATAACTTAATTGGTTTAATTCCTTTCTTCCCATTTAGTTCTAACTTAACTGGAAATATTTACTTTACTTTTGTAATGGCATTTATTACATTTTTGATTACAACTTTAAGTGCAAACAAAGCATATTGGGGACACATTTTTGCACCACCAGTGCCAAAAGCATTGTATCCAATTATGTGGCCAGTTGAAATTATTGGGATGTTTACAAAACCATTCGCATTAATGATTCGTTTATTCGCTAACATTACTGCAGGTCACATTATTATTTTGAGTTTAATTTCATTGATATATATATTCAAAACAGTTGCAATTGCTCCGGTTTCAGGTGCTTTCGTATTGTTTATGAGTGTTTTAGAAATGTTAGTTGCTGCTTTACAAGCGTATGTATTTACTTTGTTATCTGCATTATTTATTGGTCAGGCTGTTGAAGAGCACGACTATCACTAGAATTGAGTTTTATTAATTATTAACTATATAAATATTTTATTATGGTATTAGCTGGAATCGGTGCTGGATTAGCTGTTATTGGAGCTGGAATCGGTATTGGAAAAATTGGTGGATCTGCTATGGACGCTATGGCAAGACAACCAGAAGTTGCTGGTAAAATTCAAACTGCAATGATTATTGCTGCTGCTCTTATCGAGGGTGTTGCTTTATTCGCTGTTGTAGTTGCATTAATTGCAAAGTAATTAAAGATAAACTTCTTACAGCGGTTGGCTGTAAGAAGTTTTTATTAAGAAACTAAATTAACAATATAGATATATGAACTTTACTTCACCAGAAAGCTTAGTATTTTGGACAACCTTAATTTTCGTTGTATTTTTTCTTTTAATGAGAAAATTTGCATGGAAACCTATTTTAGGAGCAGTTAAAGGAAGAGAAGACTCTATTAACAACGCTTTATTAGCAGCTGAAAATGCTAAAAAAGATATGTTAAACTTGAAGTCTGATAATGAAAAATTATTAGCTGAAGCAAGAGCTGAAAGAGACTTGATGATGAAAGAAGCAAGAGAAATCAAAGAAAAAATGATTGCTGATGCTAAATCTGAAGCGCAAGCTCAAGGCGAAAAAATGATTGAATCGGCAAAAGCTTCAATCGAAAGTGAGAAAAATGCAGCTATGGCAGAATTGAAAAATCAAGTTTCTTCTTTGTCATTAGAAATTGCTGAGACATTATTAAAAGGAGAATTATCTAACAAAGAAGCTCAAACTAAATTGGTTGAGAAAATGTTAGGTGACGCTAAATTAAATTAATATCATGGCAGGAACTAGAGCAGCAATTCGATACGCTAAAGCCATTTTGGACATTGCCCAAGTGAACAACAGCACACAAGCTGTAAATTCTGATATGACTTCAATTGTTAACGCAATTAAAGACAGCGCTGAATTAAAAGATTTCTTGCAAAGTCCAATTGTTAAAGGTGAAATTAAATTTTCTTCTTTAAACGAAATTTTTGCTTCTGCTCAAAAAGAGACAAAAGGATTATTTCAATTGCTTTTAGTAAACAAAAGATTTGAATTATTAAACGATGTTGCTTTACAGTTCAATGCTTTATACGATGAACTTAACGGAATTGAGATTGCAAAGGTAACTACCGCTTTCCCAATTACTCCAGAGTTAGAATCTAAAGTATTGGCAAAAATTGCATCGTTTTCAAATAAAAATATTACCATTCAAAATATTGTAGATCCTGCTATCATTGGTGGATTTATTTTAAGAATGGGCGACAAACAATACAATGCATCTGTGTCAAGCAGACTGCAAAATTTAAAAAGAGAGTTTAGTAATTAATTATTTTTGTCAAATGAAAAAAGTTTTACTATTCTTTTTGATGTTATTTTCTGTTTTAAGTTACTCTCAAAAGTTTAAATTTAAGAACCAAGAAGTAATTGTAGATGGTAGCACATGGTTAAAATATGATGGTTGTGGTGGATTTGATTCCTTTTGTTCGCTTGTAAATACCACTAATGGAGACGAAATTATTTTTATAAAAGTGATTCGCGTTTCTGGGGTTGAAGCAAGAATACCATCAAACCCGGATGGAGATTTAGTTTATTGGGAAGTTTCTTTTTTAGGTTTGAACAAAAAAATTGAATTAAAAAAATCTTCTAAATCAATTGTTGAATTACTTTATAAATCTAAAGTAATTAATGAAGATCAAACTTTAAATGAAGAAAAAGTTAATTTGCTTATTGAAAAGTATGGAACTGAATTTTCAGATAGATTAAATAAATCAAATAATGGTCAAACCATTATTATCAATAATAATCAAGAGCCAAAGAAATCTGGCATAAATATTAATATAGGAGGATAATAATTATATATAATTATGGCTGAAATTAAACCTGCTGAAATATCAGCAATATTAAAACAACAGTTATCAGGTTTTGAATCTGGTGCATCGTTAGAAGAAGTTGGAACAGTACTTCAAGTTGGAGACGGTATCGCTCGTGTTTACGGATTATCAAACGCTCAATACGGAGAGTTAGTACAATTCGAAAACGGATTAGAGGCGATTGTATTGAACTTAGAAGAAGACAATGTTGGGGTGGTACTTTTAGGACCATCAACAGGAATCAAAGAAGGTTCTACAGTAAAAAGAACACAACGTATTGCTTCTCTTAAAGTAGGAGAGCAAATGGTAGGTCGTGTTGTAGATACTTTAGGTAACCCAATTGATGGTAAAGGTCCAATCGGTGGTGAGTTATACGAGATGCCATTAGAAAGAAAAGCTCCTGGAGTTATCTTCCGTCAACCCGTAACTGAACCATTACAAACAGGAGTAAAAGCAGTTGATGCGATGATTCCAGTAGGTAGAGGTCAACGTGAGTTGGTTATTGGTGACCGTCAAACTGGTAAATCAACAGTTTGTATTGATACCATCTTAAATCAAAAAGAATTTTACGATGCAGGAAAACCTGTATTCTGTATATATGTTGCAATTGGGCAAAAAGCTTCAACTGTAGCAGGAATCGCAAAAATGTTAGAAGAAAAAGGTGCAATGGCTTATACCGTTATTGTTGCTGCAAACGCTTCTGATCCAGCTCCAATGCAAGTATATGCTCCTATGGCAGGTGCTGCAATTGGTGAGTATTTTAGAGATTCTGGTCGTCCAGCTTTAATTGTTTATGATGATTTATCTAAACAAGCAGTAGCGTATCGTGAGGTATCTTTATTATTAAGAAGACCACCAGGACGTGAGGCTTACCCTGGAGACGTTTTCTACTTACACTCTCGTTTATTAGAAAGAGCTTGTAAAGTAATTAACAACGACGAAATTGCTAAAAACATGAATGACTTACCAGATTCTATCAAAGGAATCGTTAAAGGTGGTGGTTCGTTAACAGCATTACCAATTATCGAAACTCAAGCGGGTGACGTATCTGCATATATCCCAACAAACGTAATTTCGATTACTGACGGACAGATTTTCTTAGATGGTGATTTATTCAACTCTGGAGTTCGTCCTGCAATTAACGTAGGTATTTCTGTATCTCGTGTGGGTGGTAATGCACAGATTAAATCAATGAAAAAAGTATCAGGTACTTTAAAATTAGACCAAGCACAATTCCGTGAATTAGAAGCTTTCGCGAAATTTGGTTCTGACTTAGATGCGGTTACTTTAAACGTTATTGAAAAAGGAAAAAGAAACGTTGAAATCTTAAAACAAGGTTTAAACTCACCTTTTACAGTAGAAGATCAGGTGGCTATCATTTATGCAGGTTCTAAAAACTTGTTAAGAAATGTACCAGTTGTAAAAGTAAAAGAATTTGAAAAGGATTTCTTAGAATACTTAAACGCTAAACACAGAGATACATTAGACGCACTTAAAGCAGGTAAGTTTGATGACGCTATCACTGACGTTTTAGAAAAAGTAGCGAAAGAAATTTCAGCAAAATATAATTAATTAGTCAATTAGACAATGTGTCAATTAGACAATTAATTGGCACATTGATAAATTGGCACATTGACAAATTAACAAAATGGCAAACTTAAAGGAAATACGTAATAGGATTACTTCTGTTTCATCTACGATGCAAATTACATCGGCGATGAAAATGGTTTCTGCTGCAAAATTAAAAAAAGCGCAAGATGCTATTACAGCAATGCGTCCGTATGCAGAAAAACTTACTGAGCTATTACAAAACTTAAGTGCAACTCTTGAAGGAGAAGTTGGTGGTGCTTTTACAGCTCAAAGAGAAGTAAATAAAGTACTTATCGTTGCAATTACTTCAAACAGAGGTTTGTGTGGTGCGTTTAATACGAATGTAATTAAACAAGCAAAAGCAGTTGCTGATACATATGCAGGAAAACAAGTAGATATTTTTGCTATTGGTAAAAAAGGAAACGACGTTTTGCGTAAAACAAACAACGTAATCGAAGTTAACAATGTTATTTTTGACAAATTAACTTTCGAAAATGCTTCTGATATTGCACAACAATTAATGGATAAATTTGTGGCAGGTGATTACGATAAAATCGAAATCGTTTACAACGAATTTAAAAATGCTGCGACTCAAATTGTAAGAACACAACAGTTTTTACCTTTAGCTCCAATCGTTGGTGGCGAAGTAGTAGCTTCTGATTATATTTTTGAACCATCTAAAGAAGAAATTGTGTTGACATTGATTCCAAAATCATTAAAAACACAATTATACAAATCAATTAGAGATTCATTTGCAGCAGAACACGGAGCGCGTATGACAGCAATGCATAAAGCAACCGATAACGCTACAGAATTAAGAGACCAATTAAAATTAACTTACAACAAAGCGCGTCAAGCAGCAATTACAAACGAAATCTTAGAAATCGTTGGTGGAGCAGAGGCTTTGAAAAGCTAGTTTTAATACACATATTTATAAAAAGTCTCGATTTATTCGAGACTTTTTTGTTTTATATTTTTGAGTAATTTAAATTATAGAACCACAGGAAAGGATTTGTGAGTGAGTGGCGTGACACGTTAGGCATTGCGACTGAAAGTACCTATAAACTCGACAGTAAAAAATTCAACCATTTTTTTGTAACTTGCACACAAATTTTTAATAGACAAAATAAATGAGTTTAAAACAGACAATAAGTATTAATGAATTTGATGGGAAAAGCTATCAAATTAGACTTGTTGAAGGCATTGAAGAGAAAGCTGTTTTGACACATTATCTACATAATTATAGAAATGGCGTAAAAATGCATTACGAAAAAGATGCAATTTCAACTCTAAAAAATTTTATAGAATATAAACAAGAAGAAACTGAACTTCCGATTGTTGAAGAAGACGCTTTGCAACAACTTTTGTTTGAAGTTGAAAATGTACCGTTTCCAACGCCAGAAAATTATAGCTTCAAATTCATTGATTTATTTGCGGGAATTGGCGGTTTTAGATTAGCATTGCAAAATGTTGGCGGAAAATGTGTATTTACAAGCGAATGGGAAACAGCAGCTCAAAAAACTTACAGAGAAAATTTTGGAGAAATTCCATTTGGTGATATTACAAAAGAAAGAGTTAAAAATTATATTCCACAAGAATTCGATGTTTTGTGCGCAGGTTTTCCTTGTCAAGCATTTTCAATTGCAGGAAATCGCAAAGGTTTTGCTGATACAAGAGGGACTTTATTTTTTGACATTGAACAAATTATTGAAAAACACAGACCAAAAGTTGTATTTCTTGAAAATGTAAAAAATTTAGTTTCTCATGATAATGGGAATACATTTAAAACTATAATTTCAGTTTTGGAAGATAAATTGGGTTACAAAGTTTTTACAAAAATTTTAAACTCAATGACATACGCAAATATTCCTCAAAATCGTGAAAGGATTTTTATAGTTGCGTTTGACCCAAATCAAGTTAAAAATTATGCTGATTTTAAATTTCCTTCGGAAATTAAATTAACTAAAACTATTCACGACATTTTGGAAAAAGGGAAACAAGCTGATAATTTATATTATCAAAAGGACCATCAATATTATCCTGAACTGAAAAAAGCATTGACATCAAAAGACACTGTTTATCAATGGCGTAGAGTTTACGCAAGAGAGAACAAAAGCAATGTTTGTCCTACTTTGACAGCTAATATGGGAACTGGTGGACATAATGTTCCATTGATAAAAGATGATTTTGGAATTAGAAAATTGACGCCAAAAGAATGTTTTTTGTTTCAGGGTTATCCCGAAAATTATATTTTACCAAACTTAGCAAACAGTAAACTTTATATGCAAGCTGGAAATTCTGTAACGACAACTTTAATTGAAAGAATTGCAAATCAAATTATTGAAGTTTTATGAAATCGTTTGCAGAAATTGACATAGAAAGAAACGGAAATTATTTGAAATTGCTTTCCGCAGTTTCAAAGCTTTCAGGGTTGTTCAGTGAAAGCGCAATACCTTTCATTAATTATCGTGTTGCTGAAAATATTTTTTGTAGAAGTTTTGATGCAGGAAATTTATCACGTTCTGATACTGCTTTTGATGCAAATTATAATTCTATTGGTGTTGGTTTGAAAACTTTTACTTGTAACACGAATAACAGCACTGAAAAAGTTGCAGAATTTAATTCACTTTCTAGAGTTTTAGCAGAGTTTAAAGGCAAAGAACTTGCTATAAAATTAGGCGAATTTAGAAACGATAGAATTAATTTGGCAAACAGACTTTACAACATCGAAAGTTCACTTTATCATATTGTAGCACGAAAAGAAAATGAACTTTTGCTTTATGAAACAGACTATAATACAATTGATATTGCAAATATTCATTCTGTAAAAGATAATAAAGCGAGTTTACAATTTGAAGATGGAAATAATTTCTATTCTTTCAATTATTCAAAAAGTACACTTTTTAGAAAGTTCATTATTCCGCAAAATGCATTTAGATTACCAATTGATATTATTGAAGACCCATATTCTTTGCTTCTTGAATTGTTCGAGGAAAACAAAGATTTAAAAACTGCAACTGATAAACTTGTAAAAGGCGAAAATTATGTGGTTTTGCCACTTTATGGTATTCAGAAAAAAGAGAAATTTATTTTTGAACGGAGTGGTTTAAATCAATGGAATGCAAACGGAAGAAAAAGAGATTTTGGAGAAATTTATATTCCAATTCCTGCGGAATTGCACAGAAAATATCCAAATTTCTTTCCGCAAAGAGATGAGATTTTCAATTTACAAATTCCAACAGGAGATATTTTTTCTGCAAAAGTTTGTCAAGAAAATTCAAAAGCATTAATGACAAATCCCAACAAAGCATTGTCAGATTGGCTTTTGCGTAAAGTTCTACAACTTAAAGAAGGTGAGCTTGCAACAATGGAAAAATTGGATAAATTAGGTTTTGACAGCGTAATTATTATGAAAGATAATAATGGAGATTTTAAAATTGACATTATGAAAACAAATACTTACAACGAATTTAATAAAGAAACCGAATAAAGTACACCCACATTAAACCCTAACTAGCCCAAAATCACATTCCTCCCCCACAAACAAATTCTCAAAGCCACAAATTCATTTAACAAAACCTTTTTTCCCTCATTTATTTTTATTGGTATATTTGTAAGTAACAAACTATTTTCCAATGAAAAAATATTGCTGTTTCTTCTTACTACTTTTCACATTTTTTGGTAATGCTCAAAATCTTCGTTTAGAAGACATCATGAAAGGTGACGAATTCATCGGGCACCAACCCGAAAACCACCGTTGGTCTATCGATGGGCAAACCGTTTTATTTGATTGGAACCCGAATAACGAAATCGATAACAGCACGTATTTTTGGAACAAATCGAGTAAATCGCCTCAAAAAGTAACGACTTCAAATCCTATTTATGATTTGGATTTTATGGCAACACAGAAAGATTATGATGTTGTGTATTATACCAATCAAGGCGTTTTGTATGCGTATACCAAATCCACAAAAAAGATTAAGAAAGTCATTCAATTAGCAGACCGAATAGTTTCTGTTCAAAGAAGTAACAATCCAGAAATTCTCTTTTTTCAGCAAAATAGAAATGTTTTTCAATTGAATTTGAAAGATTTCACCATCATTCAGTTAACTAATTTTAAATCAGGAAAAGAAAGTAAATCATCAAAAGAAGAAGATTCGTTCTTGAAAAACCAACAAAAAGAATTGTTTCAATTTGTTCGTGATGAAGCAAAAGCAGATGAATGGAATGAAGCGCAATCTAAAACCAATAAAGAGAAGTTTCCAAAAGAAATTTTCTATGATAAATCATCGTTAGAACAAGTAAAAGCATCGCCTGATGGAAAATTTGTAACGTTTCGAACTTCAGATTATCCAACGCAAGCTTCGACCAATATAGAGCATTTCATCAGCGATGATGGGTTTACTCAAAGCAAAAAAGCACGCGCAAAAGTTTCGGTAGAGGGTTTCAGTAAGCATAAATTCGGAATTTTCAATGTAGAAAAAGATACTACGTATTACGTTTCATTTTCTAATTTATCGGGCATCAAAGAAGCGCCAAAATACTACCAAGACTACGAAAATCTAAAAGATAAATCGGATTACGAAACAGCAATAGTAATGCAAAGTCCAGTGTATAGCAAAGACGGAAAAAATGCTGTGTTGGAAATCAGAAGTCAAGACAACAAACACCGTTGGATGGTGCAATTGGATTTAGTTTCAGGAAAAATCACCGAATTAGATCACCAACACGACGAAGCATGGATTGGCGGACCTGGAATTCCAGGCTATAGTTTTAGTAGCGGAACATTAGGTTTTATTGATAATTCCACTATTTATTTTCAATCGGAAGCTACTGGTTTTTCACACTTGTACACGTACAATTTAAAAACCAAGAAAAAAGAAGCAGTAACAAAAGGTAATTGGGAAGTTCGAAATGTTCAATTATCGAATGATACCAAATCGTTTTACATCACAACCACCACAACACATCCAGGCAACAGAAGTTTTTATAAATTAGACATCGCTTCTAAAAAAATGACCGGAATTTTAACGAATGATGGTAATTATGAAGTGGAATTATCTCCAGATGAACAAACACTTTTGGTACGCTATTCGTATAAAAACAAACCTTGGGAATTGTATGTGGGTGCTAACAAACCGAATGCAGATTTGAAACAAATTACCTTTTCAACTACGCCAGAATTCAAAAAATACAATTGGAAAACACCAGAAGTTATCACATTTAAAGCAGAAGACGGAACGACAGTCTACGCACGTTTGTACCAACCAAAAGTAGAAAACAAGAACAAAGCGGCAGTCATTTTTGTACACGGTGCTGGATATTTGCAAAATGCTCACAATTATTGGAGCACGTATCACAGAGAATTCATGTTTCACAATTTACTTACCGATTTAGGCTATACCGTTTTAGATATCGATTACAGAGCCAGTGATGGTTACGGACGTGATTTTAGAACGGGAATTTACCGTCACATGGGTGGAAAAGATTTATCGGATCAATTGGATGGAAAGAAATATTTAGTAGAAAAAGCAGGAATTGACGCGAATCGTGTTGGAATTTACGGCGGTTCGTATGGTGGATTCATCACGTTAATGGCTTTGTTAACAGAACCAGGGGAATTCAAAGCAGGAGCAGCGTTACGTTCAGTTACCGATTGGGCGCATTACAATCACGGTTACACCTCAAACATTTTGAATTTCCCAGAAACTGATCCAGAAGCGTACAAGAAAAGTTCACCGATTTATTTTGCGAATAATTTACAAGACAAGTTGCTGATGTTACACGGAATGGTAGACGACAACGTGCAATTCCAAGACATTGTTCGATTAACGCAACGATTTATCGAATTGGGTAAAAAAGACTGGGATTTAGCCGTATTTCCAGTAGAAGCCCACGGATTTACAAGAACGTATTCTTGGGTTGACGAATACAGAAGAATTTTAGACTTATTCAACGAAAATCTATTACAAAAATAAAATGCCACAGTTACTCGAATTAGGAACAAAAGCCGAAATGTTGGAGCAATTATCCATCATCCAACAATTATATCCCGATTATACACTTCAAATTTATGGCGATTTGTTAGACAAAATGATTCCGCACAATTACAAACAATTAATTATAGTAGAAAACGGAATAACAATGGGTTTAGCTGGATTTTGGATTGGAACTAAATTGTGGTCTGGCAAATATTTAGAATTAGACAATGTGGTGGTTCACGAGGATTTTCGTTCCAAAGGAATTGGCAGCATCATGACCGAATATCTCAATCAAAAAGCCATCGATGAAGATTGTAACATGATTGCCTTAGATGCGTATACGACCAATTTTGGCGCTCAAAAATTCTACATGAATCATGGTTTTGTCCCCAAAGGATTTCATTTTGTGAAATATTTAAAATAGAGATTATGAAAAACTATGTATCGTTACTATTCTTGATTTTAGTCACTAGTTGTTCTAGTCAGGATAAAATAATCAAAGAATCAGCGATTGTGGCTTCATATGAAACTTGGGTTGCTGGAGTGCGAGGTGGAGGAAGTGGAATTAATTTTTACCTTGAATTGAAATCAGAATTACCATCAAACGTCGAATTGAAAAAAGTAATTTTTAGAGGATATGAAGTGTCTTTTGAAAAACAAGATAATTTGCATTTTCAGGCAATGATTAAAACGTCTGGCAATCAACAAAAATTTGAAGGTGATGATTCTCAAATTTACACCAGTCCTAAAAATGCCTTAACATTAGCCGAAAATGAAGCCATCTTAATTTTCTCAAAAAACGGCAAAGAAATCCGTCAAACTATTAAAGAAGTAAAAGAAAGACCAATGTTACTTTATCCTTCGGCAAAACCAAAGAATTAATTACATTTGTTATTCTAAAAATTATAAATGAGTCTTTATAAAAGTCTTTTTAAACAAACAGCGATTTATGGCATAGCAACAGTTTTGCCTAGAATAATTAGTTTTATTCTGAATCCAATTTTTGTCTATTATCTTACCGATAAGGAAAAAATGGGCGAGGTTTCTGTGATTTTTTCCTATTTGGTGTTCTTCAACGTCATTTTATCTTACGGAATGGAAACAGCTTTTTTCCGATTTTATAATTCGGAAAGTGATAAAAAAAATGTAGTTTCAACAGCAACGGTTTCAATTTTTTGGTCTACCATTGGGTTTTTAGCGTTATTTCTACTTTTTAGAAAAAATCTAGCACTTTGGTCAGAAATTAATGTAGAATATATCGTTTTTACTATTTGGATTTTAGCTTTTGATGCCTTAGCGATAATACCTTTTTCTAAAATTAGAGCAGAAGGTCGTCCAATAAAATATGCTGTAATTAAGATTTCAAATGTATTGATTAATTTGGTCTTGAATGTTTTCTTTTTGATTCTGCTACCCGATATTGCTACTGAATCTTCAAATTCTTTCATTCAAACTATTTATCATGATGATTTTCAAATTGGCTATATTTTTGTATCCAATTTAATTGCTAGTTTGGTCACTTTAATTTTTGTTTTACCTGATTATTTCAAAATAAAATGGCAATTTGATGCTGATTTGTGGAAGAAAATGATGCACTACGGTTTGCCTATTTTAGTGGCTGGAATCGCCTTTGCTATCAACGAACATTTTGATAAAATTTTATTGGATTGGATGGATGTTGACATGGCAGATATTGGAGCCTATTCCGCTTGTTATAAAATCGGAATGTTTATGGTGTTATTTCGCACAGCGTATTCTCTAGGAATTGAACCCTTTTTCTTTAGTCATGCCAATAATGAAAATGCACCACAAACCTATGCTACAATTACCAAATATTTTGTCATTTTCGGTTCGTTTATTTGTTTGGGAGTGATTGTTTTTGCAGATGTTTTAAAATTAATTTTAGTACCAAAAGCTATTTACTGGGATGCGATGGATGTGGTGCCTTTAATTGTGTTGGCGAATTTCTTTTTAGGTATTTACACTAATTTATCGGTTTGGTACAAATTAATCGACAAAACTCGAATTGGCGCTTATATTTCAATAGTAGGAGCAATAGTAACTTTAGTTTTAAACTTGCTTTTAATTCCAATCATAAGTTACATGGGTTCTGCAATTGCAACCATTTTGGCTTACGGAACCATGATGTTGATTTCGTACTATATGGGACAAAAAAAATATCCAATTCCATACGATAAGAAATCGATTTTTACTTATTTAGGTTTGGCAATAGTTTTATCAGGATTGTCTTTTTATATTGAAATATTTAGAGAAACCTATATATTCGGAATTGCAGCTATCTTGTTTTTTGCTTACTTTGTGTACCGAAACGAAAAGGAAACTATTTTAACGATTATCAGAAGAAAATAATAACTTTGAATTATAGATTTAGTTAGGATTTCTCCAATTTCTAAAATCTGTATTCCAAAAAAAAATAGAATTAAAAATGCAAATTAAAATCATCAATAAATCAAATCACGCGTTACCAAACTACGAAACCATCGCTTCGGCTGGAATGGATTTACGTGCGAATATTTCAGAACCTATTACATTAAAATCATTAGAAAGAACCATTGTAAAAACGGGACTTTTTATTGAATTACCAATTGGTTATGAGGCACAAGTTAGGCCAAGAAGTGGTTTAGCAGCCAAAAAAGGAATCACCGTTTTAAATTCACCAGGAACAGTTGATGCCGATTACCGTGGAGAAATCGGGGTTATTTTAGTAAATTTATCCAATGAAGATTTCGTAATCGAAAACGGAGAACGCATTGCCCAATTAATCATCGCCAAGCACGAACGAGCAGAATGGATTGAAGTAACCGAATTATCAGAAACTTCAAGAGGAGAAGGCGGTTTTGGTAGTACGGGAGTAAAATAAGTGTTCAGTGTTCAGTATAAAGTGTTCAGAAAAAATATCAAAATATAATCTTAGCAAACTTTGTGAAACACCTTTGCGAGCTTTGCGTTTAAAATATAAAACATGAAAATAATTGTACCAATGGCAGGTCGTGGTTCACGCCTTCGCCCACACACTTTAACCATTCCAAAACCATTAATTCCAGTAGCAGGAAAGCCAATCGTTCACCGATTAGTGGAAGACATTGCTGGTGTTTTAAATCAGAAAATAGACGAAGTTGCGTTTATTATTCATGAAAGTTTTGGTAAAAAAGTAGAAGATGATTTAATTGCGATTGCTCAGAAATTAGGCGCAAAAGGAACCATTTATTATCAAAACGAGGCTTTAGGAACAGGTCATGCCATTATGTGTGCTAAGGATTCTTTAAGTGGTCCCGCGGTTATCGCTTATGCCGACACGTTAATTCGTGCGGATTTTGATTTGGATACTTCAGCCGATAGTGTTATTTGGGTAAAACAAGTCGACCAGCCAGAAGCTTTTGGTGTGGTAAACTTAAATACAAACGGAGAAATTATTGAATTGGTGGAGAAACCAAAAGAATTCGTATCGGATTTAGCGGTTATTGGAATTTATTATTTCAAAGATGTTGCTGTGTTGAAAAACGAATTGCAATCGGTTTTAGATAATAACATTATTCATGGTGGCGAATACCAAATTAACGATGGTATCAAACAAATGATGGCAAAAGGCATGAAGTTTGTTCCAGGAAAAGTAGATGAATGGATGGATTGTGGAAACAAAGACGTTACTGTTGAAACGAACACAAGAATGCTAGGGTTTTTACATAACGATGGCGAACATTTAGTGGATTATGATGTAAAATTAGAAAATTCAACGATAATTCCTCCATGTTACATAGGTGAAGATGTAGTATTGATTAATGCTACGGTAGGTCCAAATGTTTCATTAGGAAAAGGATGTCACGTGATTGATTCTACCATAAAAAATAGTTTAATTCAAACGCATGCTCATATCAAAAATGCCAATTTAGATAATGCTATGATTGGGAATCACGCGAGTTTTGATGGTAATTTTACTAGCATTAGTATTGGTGATTATTCAGTTTTAGAATAGATGATAAAGAAAAAACACATAGTTTTATTTACGTTCCTGCTTTTCAGTTTTGGGAATCAATTGTTTGCGCAAGAAAATCCCGATGCGATTGCTTTGGTGGACGACCAATTGGAAAATAATTTTTACGAAGCTGTAAAACAACGCGGCATCGAAAATTACGATAAAGCTATTGTGTCGATTCAAAAATGTATTGAAAAAGAACCCAAAAATGCGGCATTTCAATATGAATTGGGTAAGAATTACTTAAGTCTCAAAAATTATGTTGATGCCGAAAGTGCTTTCAAAAAAGCAATCGAGTTAGACAACAAACAACGTTGGTATTGGAACGGATTGTACGATGTATATTATCAAACCAAAGATTTTCAAAAATCGATTCCCATTGTAGAAAAGTTAATTGAGTTTGATCCGAACATGAAAGAGGATTTGGTTTCGCTTTTTATGAATACCAATCAACACGGAAAAGCATTGCAATTGTTAAAAGATATGGAATCTAAATCTAAGTTAACCAGTACTATGGAGTTCTATAAATTGAAGATTCAAGAATCCAACGCCTATTCAAAACCACAAAAGGAACAATTAGAAGAAGCAATTAAAAAGAATCCAAAAGTCGAACAAAATTACATCGATTTGATTGTTTTGTATACGAGTTTTAATCAAGAAGATAAAGCCTTTGAAGTAGCAAAACTGTTGGAAAAAGAAATTCCAAATTCTGACTGGGCACACGTGAGTTTAGTAAAATTCCATTTAAACAATAACGACGGCGATAATGCCTCAAAATCGATGTTTAAAATTTTGGATAATGACCGAATGGATTTAAAAATCAAACACCGCGTTTTTAATGAATTTCTCATTTTTGCCTATAAAAATCCAGCCTATTTAAAAGATATTGACAAAGCAATCCCTTATTTTGATATTGATAGAGAAATCAACGTAGCCAAAGAACTTGCTAAATTTTTCTGGAATAAGAACGATTTAGAAAAAACCGTTTACTATTTTGAGAAAGGACTTAAAAAGAATCCAGAAGATGTAGATGCAATGGAATTATATTTAGAAGCGTTGATTCAAAAACAAGATTATCAATTAGTTACAAGAAGAGCTGATGATTATTTGGAATTGTTTCCAACACAATCAGATTTTTATTTTTATTCAGGTTTAGGATACAATCAACTTAAAGAATTTAAGAAAGCGAAAAGCATTTTAGAAAATGGCTTGGATTTTGTAATTGAAAACAAAGTATTAGAAGCCAATTTTTACAAACAATTAATTATCAGTTGCGAAAATTTGAATGATAATGCTAAAAAAGAATTGTATAACAACAAATTAAAGCAATTACAAAAATAAATGAAATCAATACTATCTGCTTTTGTGCTCTTTATTTTGATAGGGTGTAAATCAAAACAAGCCGTTGCCACTGCTGCAGCAAATGAAAACACGGAAGTTACAAAAATCATAAAAGGTCATTATCAAAATAAGCACGATTTCTCTACTTTGAATATTAGAGCCAATGCTAAATATGAAGACGAAAAGCAATCGCACTCTTTGAATGCAGATATTCGTATAAAAAAAGATGAAATCATTTGGATTAATATTAAATTTTTAGGTCTTCCTATGGCAAAAGCAATGATTACGCCAACTAAAGTGAGTTATTATGAAAAACTAAATAACACTTATTTTGATGGCGATTTCAGTTTGTTAAGTAATTGGTTAGGAACCGATTTAGATTTCAATAAAGTACAGAATCTATTTTTAGGAAAAGCCATTGATGATTTAACAAAAGACCAGTGGATTTCTGTAGTGGTTGAAAAAATGTTCAAATTGTCGTTGCCTTCAAATTCTGATGTTTCTAAAGAATTTTATTTTGAAGGAGCCAATTATTTATTAAAAAAAGAAACCATTAACCAAGAAAGTAAAAAGCGCAGTTTAGAAATTCGTTATCCATCTTTTAAAGATGAAAATGGAATGTTCTTGCCTAACACAATTAATATTTTAGCGGAACAAAAAGATAAAGTAACAATTGATATTGAATATAAGCAAACAACATTTAATGAAAAACTGAGTTATCCTTTTTCAATACCTAGTGGTTATTCGGCTGTTGAAATCAATTAATTTTTTATTTACATAAAAAAACTACCTTTGTAAAAATCTATCTTGCATGAATCATTTTTTTAAAATAATATTCTTCTTTTTTATCACCTCAATGTGTTTTGCTCAACCTTCTGAACAACAAAAGTTGGAAGAACGTAAGGCGCAAATTCTGAAAGAAATTTCAGAGAATAAGTCACGATTAGAAGCCGAAAAAAAGAAAGAAAAATCAGTTTTAAAACAAATTGATCAGCAAAAAAATCTGATTCAATTAAGACAGAAATTGCTCAATACTACAGCAAAACAAACTCGCTTGTTAAGCGACGAAATCTATTTAACACAATTAGAAATGAACAAGTTAAATAGAGAATTAAAAGTTTTAAAAGAAGATTACGAAAAAATGATTGTAAAATCATACAAAAGTAGAAACGAACAAAGTCGTATTATGTTTGTTTTATCTTCCGAAAATTTCCTTCAGGCATACAAACGTATTCAGTATATGAAACAATATGCAGGATTTAGAAAAATGCAAGGGGAAGAAATTAAAATTAAGCAGCAAAAATTAGTAGTTGTTGAAAATCGTTTAGCTGAAAGTAAAAAGGAAAAAGAAATTGTTTTAGTTCAAACGGAAAAAGAAAAGCAAGAGTTAGAAAAAGAGAAACAAGAGCAAGAACGCTTAGTTAAATCGATTCAAAAAGATAAAAAGAAATTAGCGGCAGAAATTGATAAAAAACAAAAAGAAGCTAAACAATTAGAAAGAAAAATTAAGCAAATTATTGCTGCTGAGATTGCCGCAGCCAATAAACGAAATGCCGCTAAAGCAGGTTCTCCAGCCCCAAAAGCAGGAACAGCTGAGTCAACCAAATTCTTGTTAACTCCAGAAGGGAAAATTGAGTCTAATAATTTTAAAGCCAACAAAGGGAAATTACCTTGGCCAGTGGAAAAAGGAAACATTTTTCAAAAATATGGTGATCAACCACACCCTATTCATAAAAATTTAACCGTTCACAATAGTAGTATTGAAATTTCAACTGAGAAAGGTTCTTCTGCAAGAGCTGTTTTTGCTGGAGAAGTATTTCAAATACAAGTAAATGAAAACAATAGAAATTGGAAAGCGGTCTATGTTAGACATGGAGATTTTATTACCATTTATATGAATCTATCTTCAGTTAATGTGGTTAAAGGTCAAAAGGTCAATATCAAACAAAAGTTAGGAACAATTCACACTGATAATTCAGGAAGTACCACCATGAAATTTGCAGTGTTACAAAATACAACTTATCTCAATCCAGAATTATGGTTGAATTAAAAAACTATGAGGTCTAAACGGCCTCATTTTTTTTGAATCATAATTTCTTGTACTTTTATACTTCAATTGTAAATCATGAATGTAGCCCACATCAAAATACTGCACATCGACAGCAATCATCCCTTACTTTGGGAACAGCTTCAGAAAGCTGGTTTTCATAACGTAGCTGATTTCACTTCCTCTAAACAAGAAGTTGAAGCTAAAATTGAAAACTACCACGGTATTGTTATTAGAAGTCGGTTCAAAATTGATAAAACCTTTTTAGACAAAGCAATAAATCTACAATTTATAGCACGTGTTGGGGCTGGTTTAGAAAGTATTGATTGCGATTACGCTACTGCAAAAGGAATTCATTTAATTGCGGCTCCTGAAGGAAATGCCAATGCAGTTGGAGAACACGCGATAGGAATGTTATTATCACTTTTTAATAATTTAAACAAAGCCAATAACGAAGTGAAATCCGGACAATGGAAGCGCGAAGCCAATCGCGGACATGAGTTGGAAGGTAAAACAGTTGGAATTATTGGTTATGGAAATATGGGAAAATCATTCGCAAAAAAATTGCGGGGATTTGATGTAACCGTTTTATGTCATGATATTTTACCGAATATGGGAAATGAAAATGCAACTCAAGTTTCATTATCCGAACTTCAAGAAAGAGTAGATGTTATAAGTTTGCACACACCTTGGACACCCGAAACCGATAAAATGATTAATTCCGATTTTATTAATAAATTCAAAAAACCATTTTGGTTTATAAATACTGCACGAGGAAATTCAGTCGTGACCACTGATTTGGTTGAAGGATTGAAATCAGGTAAAATTTTAGGGACAGGATTAGATGTTTTAGAATACGAAAAATTATCTTTTGAAACCTTATTTGAAGGTGAAAAGCCTACTGCTTTTAAATATTTATTAAATGCTGAAAATGTATTGTTAACCCCACATATCGCAGGTTGGACGTTTGAAAGTCACGAGAAATTAGCCCAAGTTATTGTAGATAAAATTTGTAAGATTTATCAATAATTTTGTAACATTTAACTTAGTTGTCGACTAATACAGAAAATATTTTTTATATTAGCATTTCATGGCGCATCCGAAAAGCCTTACGAGTAGGAGACAACTAAAACAAACAATTTTACAATGGAATCACAAAAAGTAGACATGTTCATGATGGCGAACGCAAAATTTTTCGAAGGTCATCAATTAAATGCTATCAGAGAACGTTTATTACAAATGGATGATGATAAATGGCCAATGGTACAAACTCTTCAGTTCAAAGACCCAACAACTTCTTTGTTAATTTCAATTTTTGCAGGTGCTTACGGAATTGACCGTTTTTACATTGGTGATACTGGAATGGGAGTTGGAAAACTACTTACTTGTGGTGGTTTAGGTGTTTGGGCTATCGTGGATTGGTTTTTAATTCAAGGTGCTACCAAAGAGAAAAACATGGAATTATTCAACAGAACTTTTATGTTCTAAATAATGCATAGAAACAAGCTTTATTTATTTATCTTATTTGCTTGTTTTATAGGGTATAGTTGGTTGCTTTTTTCTTTGCATCACGAACACGAAATTCAAAACCAAGAATTTACCGTTTGCTTGTTCAAAAAAGTAACCACTGTTCCTTGTCCGTCTTGCGGAACTACACGTGCTGTAATGCAACTTTCACACGGAAATTTTCTTTCAGCTATTTTTATTAATCCTTTTGGCATACTTGTTGGACTAATTATGTTAGTCGCTCCCGTTTGGATTAGCTATGATTTCATTCAAAAAAAGGAATCGTTTTATACCGCTTATTTAAAAATTGAAATGATACTAAGAAAACGAAAAGTTGCCATGGTGCTAATCGTTTTAGTAATTGCCAATTGGGTTTGGAACATTAAAAAAAATCTATGATTACAACTACAAAATTTAATTATCAACCCCATGATTCGGAGCTAGAACGAGCTTCAAATAGTTATTTGATGTCGTTAGTAGCCGTAATTGGAGGTTTACCATTGCCTATTTTAAATTTAATGGCAAGCGTGTTCTTTTATCTAGGAAACCGTAAAAGCACTTCTTTTGTGAAATGGCATTGTACACAAGCCTTGGTTTCACAATTGGGATTGTTTTTCTTTAATAGTGCTGGTTTTTGGTGGACAGTTTCTGTCTTGTTTTATGATGAAATAGCAACCAATTACTATTTTGCTTACATTATTACGTTAGTGATTTTTAATTTAATTGAGTTCTTCTCTACATTAATTATCGCAACTAAAGTAAGAAAAGGGCAACATACCGAGTTCTTCTTTTTTGGAGATGTTACTAATTTAATTTGCAAAACAAATGAAGGCATTAAGTAAAGGATTAGTTATTATAGCACTATTTTTTGGTGTTTGGATGCTGTTGTCGCAAATTGATTTTGTGAAACATTTTAGAGTCAAAGAAGCTAAAACAGGAACCGAAAAAACACTTGGCGAAGTTATTTGGAATGAAATCGAAGAGACTGAAACAGTTATCTTTGATGATTCCATTGTGAATACTTTGGATTCCTTGTTATTGCCTATTTGCAAAGAAAATGGTATCGAAAGAGATAGCTTAAAAGTTCACATTATTGATAAAGATGAAGTAAATGCTTTTGCAATGCCCGATAATCATTTAGTGGTTTACACAGGTTTAATCAAAGCTTGTAAAAATGAACAAGCATTATTAGGTGTTTTAGGTCACGAAATTGCGCATATTGAAGGTAATCATGTGATGAAAAAACTATCGAAAGAAATAGGTCTTTCGGTTTTATTATCTGTAACTACAGGTTCAAATGGTGCGGTTTTAAGTGAAATTTTAAAAACACTTTCATCATCAGCCTACGACAGAAGTTTAGAATCTGAAGCTGATATGGAAAGTGTAAAATATCTCCTGAACGCCAATATCGACCCAAGACCATTTGCTGATTTTCTTTACGAATTATCAGTAGATAATGAATTACACAAATACACCTATTGGGTTTCCACACATCCCGAATCAGAGGCAAGAGCAAAAACTATTTTGAATTATTTAAAAGGGAAGAAAATTAAATCTAAGCCTATTTTAACCAAAGAAGCTTGGGAAAATTTTAAAGAAAAGGTTGAGAATGTAGAATAATTATTTAAATGATGAATCAATCAGAAAATAAAAAGAATATCGGAAAAAGATTCGTTGCAGGGTTAATAGATTATGTTCTTTTATACTCTTTAATCTTTGCTTATCTTTATTCGTTTGGTGAATCTAATGATGAAGGGGGAGTCTCGGTTACAGGAATAGCTGCAATTGTTCCTTTTATTATGTGGTTTGTAATTATTGTTTTAACTGAGGTTTTTTACGGTGCTACATTAGGAAATTCCATCATGAAATTAAAGCCAAAATCATTAACAACAAGCAATGGTGAACTAACTTTTACCCAGTCCATTAAAAGACATTTGTTTGATCCAATTGATATGTTCCCATTTGGAATTATAGGAATTTTAACCATAAAGACTTCAAGTAAAAATCAAAGATTGGGAGATATTATTGCAAATACAACTGTTGTTGAAATGAAAAGATAAAGGCTAATCAATCGATTAGCCTTTATCTTTTCTTTCCAATTCTGCTTGAAACTCTTCCATAACAGGTTTCATGGTGCTTTCAGGAATATCTGATATTCGAATATACATTAATCCGTCAACCGCATTATTAAATAGAGGGTCTACATTAAAAGCAACCACTCTTGCGTTTTGTTTGATGTATTTCTTAATTAAAACTGGTAAACGCAAAGTTCCTGGTTCTAGTTCGTCGATTATCTTATCAAATTTATTCAAATCCGATTCAGTTTCATTAAAAACAAAATCTTTATCGGCGTCTTTCAGTTTTACTTTAAATTCTTTCTTCGGATGTACATATTGCGCAATATACGGGTCGTAATAATGTGACTTCATAAATTCAATCATTAACGATTTAGAAAATTCAGAAAACTGATTACTAATGCTCACGCCACCAATCAAGTATTTATGTTCTGGATAGTGTAAAGTCGTGTGAACGATTCCTTTCCATAACAAGAACAAAGGCATTGGTTTTTGTTGGTATTCTTTGATGATGAATGCTCTACCCATTTCGATAGATTTACTCATCATATCATACAACTCTGGTTCAAAACGGAATAATTCATGTAAATAGAAACCATCAATTCCGTGTTTTGGATAAATATGTGAACCTAATCCCATACGGTAAGCTCCAGCAATGCATTGCGCATCTTCATCCCATAAAAACATGTGATGATAATATTTATCGTATGGATCTAAATCTAATGATTCATTAGTGCCTTCGCCTACTTCTCTAAATGTAATTTCGCGTAAACGACCTATTTCATGTAAGATGTTCGGAATTTTATCAGCCGTTACAAAGAAAACTTCGTAATTTTTACTTTGCAATAAACGATAATCCCCTTTTTTCAGAAAAGCCATTTCTTCTAAAATCTGTTCATGATTCGCTGGCTTTGCAATTTGTTTAGGCGATTTTGGTAAACTTAATTTTGGTAAATTAATTTTACTTTCTTCTTCAAAGGCATTGGAAAGCATGTATGTTTTTTTTCTTAAAAACTCACCATAAGCTTCAATGTCTTGATATTCATTTTGTTCAGCAACCGAAATGGGTTTTCCAATACGAACTTTAATAACTCGGTCTTTTTGAGTGTGAAGTTCACTTGGTAATTTTGCGGTTCTTAAAGTGTCATTAATTTTAGATAAGAAGTAAAATAATCTACTGTTCTTAGCATGAAAATAAATAGGTATAACAGGAACTTGTGCTTTTCTAATTACTTTAATAGCACCTTCTTCCCAAGGTTTGTCAACAACTAATTTGCCATCTTTATAGGTAGAAACTTCTCCAGCAGGAAACATTCCTAAAGGTTTTCCGTCGCTTAAATGTCGTAAAGTTTCTTTAATGCCAATCACACTTGATTTCACATCTTTGTGATTTTCAAAAGGATTCACAGGCATTATAAATGGTTTTAAAGGCGCAATACGATGCAATAAAAAATTAGCTATAATTCGAAAATTAGGCTCTTTTTCTAGCATTAATTTCAATAGCAAAATACCATCAACGCCTCCGAGCGGATGATTAGATATGGTAATATAAGCGCCATCTTTTGGTAATCGCTTTAAATCTTCTTCTGGAATTTCAAACTTAATCTGCAAATCATCTAAAATTGCATTCAAAAACTCCACATCTTTTAAATGTTTATGTCGGTCATACAACTTATTTAGTGCAGAAATTTTAAGCACTTTCATTAATAGCCAGCCAGAAAAAGTACCGAAAATCCCGTATTTATCAACGTTAATCGCTTTTGCAACTTCTTTAGCAGTAACTAAACCCATTTATTATTTATTTTTTGAGCAAGAAACAAAGATAAGAAATTTGCTGAATTTTCAACGTTTTTCATCTTGTATTAAAAAATGCTATTTTGTTATATTTTTTAGCACACTGATAGTTAAAGAATTATAAAAACAATAAAACCAAACTTTTATTTTTACAAACCTTTTTAGTATATTTGGTCAAAAGCTACAGTAGTAAATGAAAATTATATCATACAACGTTAATGGAATTCGTGCCGCAATTACTAAAGGATTTCTAGAGTGGTTGCAACAAGCGAATCCAGATGTTATTTGTCTTCAGGAAATTAAAGCAACCGAAGATCAAATTCCTAAAATAGAAATTGAAGCAGCGGGATATCCGTACCAATATTATTTTCCAGCCGAAAAAAAAGGATATAGCGGGGTAGCTATACTATCTAAAATTGAGCCTAAAAACGTGATTTTTGGAACTGGAATTTCCCATATGGATTTTGAAGGGAGAAATTTACGTGTCGATTTTGATGAATTTTCGGTAATGAGCCTATATTTACCTTCTGGTACGAATATTGATCGGTTAGATTATAAATTTCAATATATGGCAGAATTTCATTTGTATATTGATGAATTAAAGAAAGAAGTGCCAAACTTGATAATTTGTGGTGATTATAATATTTGTCATGAAGCTATTGATATTCACGATCCAATTCGAAATGCAAAAATTTCTGGGTTTTTGCCAGAAGAACGCGCATGGTTAGATGGTTTTATGAAAGGCGGTTTTATAGATACGTTTCGTCATTTAAACAAAGAACCACACAATTACAGTTGGTGGAGTTACAGAGCCAATGCTCGAAATAATAATAAAGGATGGAGAATCGATTATTGTTTAGCAGCCGAATCTTTGAAAGATAAAATTCAAAGAGCATTAATTTTGCCCGAAGCCAAACACTCTGACCATTGTCCGGTTTTAGTAGAAATAAAATAAAAAACAAGTTCAATATCAATTTCAAAAATCAACGTCAAAACCTGAAACTTGAAACCTGAAAATCAATTATAAAAACAAAAAACAAAATGATAAGAAAAATTGCCCTAGCCTGTGTAGTTTTAAGTTTAACTACTTCGTGTGTTTCTAAAAAAATCTATCAAGATTTAGAAAACAAATATGCCGATTTAAAGAAAGAACACAATGCTTTATCGGACGAAAATACTACACTTAAAACAGATAAAAATCAGTTAGAATTAGATAAAAATAGTCTACAAACAGAGTTAGATAAAGTAAAATCTGAACGAGATAAATTAGCTGCTGATTATGCTGCTACTAAAAAGAATTTAGACAATTTAAAAGCATCTTATGCGGCACTTGAAAAAGACAGTAACGATGCTTTAGAGGCAAACATCAACAAAAACAGACAATTGCTTGCTGAGCTTGAAGCCAAACAAAAAGCATTAACGGCTGAACAAGATCGTTTGAACAAACTGAAAAAAGATTTAGAAGCATCTTCTACTCGTTTAGCGGAATTAGAAAAAATGATGGCGGATAAAGAGGCAGCTATGAAGAAATTGAAAGAAACTTTGTCTAAATCACTAAAAGCATTTGAAGGTAAAGGGTTAACCGTGACTGAAAAAGACGGAAAAGTATATGTTTCTATGGAGAACAAATTACTTTTTGAATCGGGAAGTTGGACAGTGGGTTCAGAAGGAAAAAAAGCAGTGGATTTAGTTGGTAAAGTATTAGGCGATAATCCAGAAATTTCTGTTTTAATTGAAGGGCATACCGATAATGACAAAATCACAGGAACAATTGGTGGTGGCGTTGAAAATAACTGGGATTTATCTACAAAACGTGCTACTGCGATTGTAAATATTTTATCGGCAAATGCAAAAATTAAAAAAGAAAACTTAACTGCTGCAGGTCGTGGTGAATTTGCGCCTTTAATGAGTAATGAAACTGCAGAAGGAAAAGCAAAAAACAGAAGAATCGAAATTATCTTAACGCCTAAGTTAGATGAAATTTCTAAAATGTTGAATGAACTATAACATTTCATAAAAGATTGATAAAAAAGGCTTGAGTTGAAGATTCAAGCCTTTTTCTTTGGCTTAAACTTTGTAACTTTGAACTTTAAATTTTCAAATTCCGCGATGAACTACACAACACTACCAAATACCGAACTAAAAGTCAGTAAAATCTGTTTAGGAACTATGACTTTTGGGAATCAAAATACCGAAAGTGAAGCACACAGTCAATTGGATTATGCAATCGAAAAGGGCATCAATTTTATTGATACGGCTGAAATGTACCCAATTGGTGGCAACGCTCAAATTTTTGGAAGTACAGAACGTCACATCGGAACCTGGATTCAAAAAATTGGTGCATCGGAAAGAGAAAAATTAGTTATAGCAACTAAAATTGCAGGTCCAAATCGCGGTATGGAATACATTCGTCAACCATTAGATTTTTCTAGGAAAAGTATTCACGAAGCGGTAGAATTGAGCTTAAAAAATCTCCAAACAGATTATGTCGATTTATATCAAATGCATTGGCCTGAACGCGTGATGAATATGTTTCAAAAGCGCGGTGTTCAGGAATTAGACTCAAAATGGCAAGACAATATTTTTGATGTACTAACAGTTTATGACGGATTAATTAAAGAAGGGAAAATCAAACACATAGGACTTTCAAATGAAAATTCGTGGGGTGTAATGCGTTTTTTAATGGAAAGTGAAAAACACGGTTTACCAAGAATTGCCACAATACAAAATCCGTTTTCGTTATTAAATCGATTGTATGAAGTGGGTCTGTCAGAAATTGGAATGCGTGAAAATGTAGGTTTGTTAGCTTATTCTCCGTTAGGTTTTGGGTTTTTAACAGGGAAACATTTGAATGGAATTGAAAAAAATTCGAGATTGGATTTGTTTAGAAATTTCACTCGATATACCAATGATAATTGTTTTAAAGCTACTAAATTATATAAAGAATTAGCCGAAGCCAATGGTTTAACGTTAACCCAAATGGCAATTGCTTTTGTGCATCGTCAACAATTTGTGACGTCAACAATTATCGGCGCTACAACCATGGAACAATTACAAGAAAACATTGCTGCTTTTGACACTATTTTATCAGCCGAAATGGTAGCTGAAATAGAAAGCATTCAGGAATTAATTCCTAATCCAGCGCCTTAATAAGGTGTAACTTTAGTTATTCCACAATTAATTTTGTTGAGTAATTGGTTCCATTAGAGGTTTCAACAGATACTAAATAAATTCCTTTAGCCAAAGATGTTGTTTCAATTGTGTGTTCAGAATTATTGCTTAATTCTTTAGTAAAAAGCAATTTTCCAGTTATGTCAAAAATAGCAGCTTTTGTTGCCAAATTAGCTGTCGAACTTTTTATAGTAAACATTTCTTTGGCTGGATTTGGAAATAACGTAAAACCATTATTTTCAAAATCAGAACTACTTAAAGACGTATCAATTACTTTATAAATTGTTCCCGAAGAAATTCCTGCAATATATAACTCTCCATTTACATCTTCACCAAAAGTTACAAAGTTATTTCCAGAAAACGAAGTTGTAGTTGTAATGACTCCACTACTGTTGACCATTCTAATTTTGTCATCACAATAATCTGTAAAAAAGTATTTGTTTTGAAAATTTGGATACATTGAACCTGTATAAAAATAGCCTCCTGTTACAGAGCAAGCACCACCAGAACGTGCATATTGAGTAAACGGAAAAGTCATTGTGCTTGCAGGTGCACAACCTGTTGAATTATAAGTTGAATTTCCTTCATAACATCTCCAACCAAAATTTAATCCTGCTGTCAATGGGTTAATAACTTTATTAATTTCTTCCACAGAACCTTGACCCACATCGGCAATCCATAAATCGCCATTTAATCTGTTGAACGAAAATTTCCAAGGATTTCTTAAGCCAATTGCCCAGATTTCATCATTTCCAGCTACGCCCACATACGGATTTGTCGCTGGATTTGTATAATAAGGTGCAATGGTAGAATTTACATCAATTCTAAGCATTTTTCCTAAATTTTCATTGATATTTTGCGCTCTGTTTCCGGGGTCGCCACCACTGCCGCCATCCCCCATTCCAATATATAAATAACCATCTGGACCAAATTTTATACTTCCTCCATTATGGTTTGAATAGGGCTGTGTTATGGTCATTAATATAGTTCCTGTTGTGTTGGCAACACCTGGATTCCCAGAATTTACACTATATCTAGCAATAACTGTATCGCCTGAAGTATTGGAATAATTTATAAAAAAATAACCATTAGTAGCATAATTTGGGTGAAATGCCAAACCTAATAATCCTCTTTCACTAACGGTGCTTACAAGTGATGAAATGTTTAAAAATGGAGTTGCATTTACACTTCCATTAGCATTTACTATTCTAATTAATCCGCCTTTTTGAACCACAAATAAGCGTGAATCTCCTGCATGAGCTATCTCAAGCGGCTCTGAAAAACCTGTTGCAAAAGACTGTAAAGCGATGGTTTGAGCCTGTCCAAAAAATGACACGATTAACAAACCGAATGACAAGAGTGTTTTCATTTTCAGTTATTTTGTTTTCGTAAATTTAATAAAAAAAATCAATTTGTCTTATTTTAGATATTTATAACTGTTAAATAAAAAGCGTAAAGAATTTTTTGCACTCTTTACGCTTTTATCCATTTGTGATAGTGATTACAAATTATCTATAAACTTATCCTTCGGATATTTGATTTTATAACTGATTCTGAATTTCTTCGTTTCTCCTGCGCCTAGTTTTACATCCCAAGTTAAAATTCCAGTTTCTGTATTTACTTTTGCTTTTCCGTTGTCTAATAATTCGATGGTAATTTCTTTATCGGTACTAATTGGATATTGATCTTTTAACAATAATTCAATCGCTTCTTTTTTGTTATTTTTTACGGTAATATCGTAGGTAAACGTTTGTTCTTTATAACCCGATAAGAATTTAGTTCCCGATTTATCTGCGATTTTCTCACGTTTGATGGCTATTTTTTTATCTCTTCCCATGCTCAAATTCAACGTGTCAGATGTTTGATTTGGATTAATCATGGTTTTGCCAACATACATGCCTTCGAAAATAATATTCGCTTCACCTGGTAATAAATTGAATTTAGAATATTCGCTAATTTCAGCTAACAAAAATGCTTCTTTTTCCACTTTTGGAACGGCGTAATATTTGTAAGATGCCGGTAATTTCAAATCTTTTAAGGCAACACTGTGTGCTTTTCCATTCGATAAAATATCATACGGAATGTCAATGTCAAAGGAAATATTCAGTTGGTTTTCATTGATGGTTGTGTAATTTGAAATAGAAGATTCATCCATTTCTGCTTTATCTTTTTTCATATAACCAGACACCACAACCGTATTTAGTTTTGCGTTGCTGTTATCATAACCATATGTTCTTGGATAACCATATCTCAAAAACCAAGCTTGTAAAATAGGTGCTGTGTTGTTTTGATTTGGATTACCACTAGACAAAGTTAGTTTCACATTTTTCCAATCGATACCGGTGTTTTGTGTTACTTTTGCTTTATACATTAAATTGATTGGTGCATTTACATTGTCGGCTCTCATGTCATAAAACGGAATCCATGATGCACCATTAGTTAGATAATTTATATCTAAAGTCATAGTTCCAGCAACTGTATTCATCACCTGAAGTATCAAATTATATTCTGGTTTTGCAATAGGAGTATTTTTTTTTAACGCTAATTTTTCTTGAAGTAACTGAATTTTTTTTTCAAAGTTTTTTTCTTTAATACTCAATGTATGAATAGATTGTCCAAACTCATTTCGTTTAATTCTATAATAATCAATTAGTTTTGTAAACTCACTAATTGTAATTTCAGGTTTTGTTGTACCTGCTAATTCTTTTTTATCGAGTAGTTCAATTGTTTTTGAAATAGCATTTTTTTCGATTGTAATTTTATTAATTTCGTTTTCAAAATAATTAATACTGTCTGAAAATTTTTGTTGAATTGGGGTTAGTTTTAAGGGTTCGGTTGTTTCTGAATTTTCTTTATAATCTCGAACAAGTTGAACCGATAAAACGGTAACATTGGCTGGAGCGCCAATTTGAATGGTGTTTTCATTTACGTAGTCCGCTACGTTTTTAATGACAATTTCACTGGTTCCTGAAGGAAGTGTTACCGAAGCCGATTGCAATAATTCAGCCGAATTGCTGTAAACAGTTGCGCTTTTAATTTTAGCGGAAGTAAAAATTGGTTTTTGAGCAAATGTGATTGCCGAAAAACATAACAATGTAAATACAAGTATTTTTTTCATCTCTATAAACTTTAGTGTTTATTATATAGAGTGAAATAAAAAGAAAAAGGTTGGGAAGCCTTTTAAAAATTTTGTATAATTGTTAGAAAATTTTGATTTATGAAACGCTTTTTTCTGTTGTTATTTTGTTTTGTTGGAAGTTTAAGTTTTTCACAAAAACAATATCATTTCGATTATGCATTGATTTATGACAATCCTATTTCTGTGGAAAATGAAACTAAATCGAATTTATATTTAATTAATTCAAAAGACAACAGTTTTAGAACACTGGTTTCTTTTGAAAAAGATTCTATTAATGTATCATTACGGTTAATTGATTACGATGGTTTGTTTGTTAATTCGAATGTAAAGAAGGAAAAATTTTATGAAGCTGAAACCTTGTCGAATGAATGTAATTCTGTACATAGATTTTCAAATAAATATAAGTATAAGATAAAAGAATACAATTTTATAAAGCATCAAGACACAATAATTAATGATACCGTTTATTATCATTATTCTATGAAGTGTAATAAAAGTTTATCTTATCAGAAAAGAAATAAAATTGTAACATCACATTATATTATTGATAAAAATAGTGAGCAATTTAAGCCTTTTTTATATCATACTACGGTATACAATAAATGGGTTGAGACGTTAGAATTACCAAACGGAATTATTAAAATGAAGTACGATGTTAATGTAGAAGGTAAAATAATTTTCAAGCAAGAATTAATTAAGGTAATTCAAATAAATAAGTTTTTCACAATCCCAGATGAGTGTGATTATACTAAATCCCTAAAATAATTTTTGCAATCGTAAAATAGGTCAAAATCCCTAAGATATCGTTACTTGTAGTGATAAAAGGACCGGTTGCTAAAGCGGGGTCAACTCCGTATTTATTTAATATTATTGGGATAAAAGTTCCAATTAACGAAGCCATAATAATTACTGAAAGTAACGCGATGGCAACAGTGTAGCCTACATGAATTTCGTAGTCTAATAAAAAATAACTGCCCGCCAATAAGATTACAGAAAGAATTACTCCATTCAATAAGCTTAATGAAAGTTCTTTTAATAATCGTTCAACGACTGGACCAATAATTGTGTTGTTGGCCAAACCTTGTACAATAATCGCTGAAGATTGAACACCCACATTTCCTGCCATTGCGGCAATAAGAGGTGTAAAGAAAAACAATTCGGGATGCAAGTCCATTACAGGTTCAAAAATTCCTAAAACGTGTACCGAAATAAATCCTCCAAATAATGCTAAAACCAACCAAGGTAAACGTGCTTTTGTCAATTCTAAAATACTATCATCGGCTTCAACGTCTTGTGAAATACCCGCTGCTAACTGGTAATCTTTATCAGCTTCTTCCTTGATGACATCAATAATATCGTCAATAGTAATTCTCCCTACTAAACGCCCTAATTCATCTACAACCGGAATGGCATCCAAGTCATATTTTTGCATTATTCGCGCTACTTCTACATCTTTTGTGTCTACTTTTACATAGTCCACTTTTTTGATGTAAACTTCGCTAATATGTGTTTTGGTTGAGGTAGTTAATAAGTCTTTTAGAGACAAACGACCTTTTAAACGGTCTTCATCATCTACTACATAAATAGAATGTACTTTCGCAACATTTTCGGCCTGAGCACGCATTTCTTTAACACAAGTTAATACGTTCCAGTTTTCGTTCACTTTTACCAACTCTTTTCCCATTAAACCACCCGCTGAATCTTCATCATAGCGCAATAAATCTACAATGTCTTTGGCGTGTTCAACGTCTTCTAATTCAGAAATTACTTGTTCTTTTTTGTGCTGTGGTAATTCAGCAATAATATCAGCGGCGTCATCCGTGCTTAATTCGTCAAGCTCTTCTGCAATTTCTTTTGGAGAAAGGTTTTTTAAGATTTTTTCACGAACTTCTTCGTCTAATTCTAACAGAATCTCGGCTGTTTTTTCAGAATCTAAAGTGTTAAAAATATAACCAGCGCCATAATCATCGAGTTCTTCCATGATTTCGGCAATATCAGCAAAGTGAATATCTTCAAGTAGCAAAAGTAATTCTTGCGCCTTGTTTTCACTTATAAGTTGTTCTATTTCAGATAGAAACTCTCTGCTGATTTTAAACTCCATCGGCTGTTATTTTTTTGGTAATTTCTATAAATTGTTCCACCGTAAGTTGTTCCGGACGGAGGTCAAAGATACTATCTTCTTTTAAATTATCAGAAAAATTAAAGGTTTTTAAGCTATTTCGCAATGTTTTTCTTCGTTGTTGAAAAGCGGTTTTCACGACTCTAAAGAACATTTTTTCATCACACGGCAACGAATAATCTGCTTTTCTTTTCAATCGCAGCACACCAGAATCTACTTTTGGGGGTGGATTAAAAACATTGGGTGGAACTGTAAACAAATATTCCGCTTCATAAAAAGCTTGGGTTAAAACCGATAAAATTCCATAGACTTTACTTCCTTTTTTTTCACAAATGCGTTGGGCAACTTCTTTTTGAAACATGCCAGCAAATTCGGGAATTTGGTCTCGCATTTCTAAGGTTTTAAACACAATTTGGGTCGAAATATTATAAGGAAAATTTCCAATGATTGCGAAAGGCTCGTTATTGAAGACCTCGTTTAAATTGTATTTTAAAAAATCTTTAGCAATAATATGATGATCTAGTTTTGGAAAATGAACCCCCAAATATTCTACCGATTCTTTGTCGATTTCGATGACATAAGTTTCAGTGGGTTTGTCCAATAAATATTTGGTTAAAACACCCATTCCTGGACCAATTTCCAAAATTTTTGAATAGCCTTCGAGCGAAAGCGTATCAGCAATATCTTTTGCGATGCTTTCATCTTTTAGAAAATGTTGTCCTAAGTGTTTTTTTGCGCTTACTTTTTCCATTTTAATTCGTTTCTCCGTAGAATTCGCTCATTACTTCCAACTCCGTTCTAAAAGCCAACATTTTGTCAGCGAAAAGTTGTAAGCCTTCCTGGCGTAATCTTGGTGCGTGATTTTTGTAATAGTCTTCTAATTTGGCTCTGGAATCGGTGAAATACTGAACGGCATAGGTTGTACCTCCCATTTCTTCTTCTACCACTACTCGAACCATTTTGGCATTGGTAAATAATCCTGTTGCTAAAACATCGTTAATATGTTTGTTTTGCATCCATTTTAACCAATCGTGGTGAATGCTTTCGTCTACGTTTATGGTAACGTTGTATATAATCATTTTTAATAAATTTCAAGTTTAATGTTTTATCGCAAATTCCGAAGCTTCGGGGCGCTAAGTTTTTCGCAAAGGTCGCAAAAGAATAAATGTAAAATCCCAAATTATTTAATAAACCAAATATCTCTGTGCATCTATAATCAAAGCAAAGTAAGTTAAATAAACTCTGTGATTCTCTTTGTAAAAACTAAATTGTTGAATCGCCTCGCAACGTTCTATATTGTTTTCTGCTTTCGGTATAATACAAACTATCAGGATGTTCTAAAACTACTTTTTCGTATAGTGCTTTTGCTTTTTCGTTATCTAAAATATTTTTTCTGTAAATTTCTGCTGAATAAAATAAGGCTTCATCTTTGTAAATTCCGTCTTTGTGATGATCCAATAGGTTTTGATAATAGGTTAGAGCAGTTGTAAAATCTCCTTTTTCTTCATATATTTTACCTACTTTAAACAAAGTTCCTTCTTCAATACTTTCGCCTTTATGTTTTTGTAAAATAGTTAAAAATAGTTGAAGTGCTTCTTCTTTTTTATTTTGGTACAATTTCAAATCCGCAGTTGCATATGATTGAAGTGCCACGCGCAAACTGTCTTCGGCAGAATTATCTTGAATAAGCAAAAACATTTCGATAGCATCATTTGCAATTAGCAAACTCGGTGATTGTTTCAAGACTTTCACTTGTTGCAGAGTCCAATCAAAATCTTTTTTGTAAAAGTTGGCTTTGGCTAATTTTAGGCTGGCTTCGTGAGCCAAAACATCGTTTTTCAAATTGTCTTCTACTTGTGCGTAATATAAAATGGCTTGGTTGAATTTTTCATCATACACCATAATATCGGCCAATTTCATTTTAACTTTAGCTTGTTCTCTTGTATTCAATGGAAGTTTCAATGAGTTTTGTAATAACTCAATTCCTAATTTCGATTGATTCAGATAAAAAGTTTTAAAGTGCGCCGAAAGTATTTGCAAATCTAATGAATGCTGACTAATTCCATATTTTTTCAATAATTCATCTAGTTTAAAATCAATTGTAGGATATTCTTTTGAAGTTACCGATTCCATATCCATAGAAAGTAAAAAATGATGCGCTTGCATTTGCAAATCTAGATTTTGTGTATTTTCTAAAACAAAGGTTAGAATAGTATTGGCATCTTCATATTGTTTTTCTTCCATTGCCATTCTAGATAGGGTAACGATGTTTATAAAAGAATCTGGATTTCGATTATAAACCGCTTTCTCTTGAACAAATGCTTTGCCGTATTCCTTTTGTTGTACAAAAAACCAACTCAAAAACTGATTCCAATAAATATCTTGTGATTTTTGCGTTCTAAGCAATAAGTTTTTGCGAATGGAAGCGGCAAATGAACCATCCGAATCATCCATTAAAAAACGTGTCAACTGATTTTGAACCATCGGAGTACCATCAGGTGTATTGAAGCCGTAATCCAATAATTTGTTTAACATGACTTCTAAATTTCCTAATTGCCCTTGAATCATGGCAATTTGGTAATCGAAATTTAGATTTGGATTAGCTTTTTGTCCTTTTTCATAGGCTTTTAATGCCCAATCTAGCAGTACTTTTCTTTCAAAAACACTTCCTAAATTGTATGCAAAATTGGCATTTTTATCAATTTCATTAAGGGCTTCTTGGTACTTTTTATCTGCTTCAGGCTGTTTTTTTTGTAATTGATAAATATAGCCTTCTTCTACTAAAAGAGTAGGGTTGTTGTTTTTAGGCTTTAATTCATTTATAAATTTTAAAGCTTTGTCGTGTTGCTCTAATTGCTGATAGCAATATAAAATTTTATCCAAATGCAAAAGTTTATTTTTTGAGTAAACTTCTTCAAGAATGGTTACTGCTTTTTCATATTCTCCAGCATCAATATAGTTAAATGCCAATTGCTCGTTTTGTGCCGAAACCCAAAACGACGACAAAAAAAGTATAAAAAAAACTATTTTTCGCAACATAAATAAAACTAATAGGTTACTAAAGTAATACTTTTCAGCGTCAAATTAGTACTTTATTTAATAAAGATTAACGTTTAGTTAATGATGTCAAATCCTGTGTACTTTCTTAAAACTTCAGGAACTACGATACCTTCTGGTGTTTGATAGTTTTCTAAAATTCCAGCTAATACTCTTGGCAAAGCTAAAGAACTTCCATTTAACGTATGTGCTAATTGGTTTTTACCTTCTTTGTCTTTGAAACGCAATTTTAAGCGGTTTGCTTGGAACGTTTCAAAATTAGAAACCGAACTAATTTCCAACCAACGTTCTTGAGCAGTTGAATATAATTCGAAATCATACGTTAAAGCTGAAGCAAAACTCATATCGCCACCACATAATCTTAGAATTCTATATGGTAATTTTAATTCTTGTAAAATTTCTTTTACGTGTTCCACCATTCCGTTTAATGCTTTATATGAATTATCTGGATGTTCAATGCGAACAATTTCTACTTTATCAAATTGGTGTAAACGATTTAATCCACGAACGTGTGCGCCATATGAACCTGCTTCACGACGGAAACATGGTGTATATCCTGTGCAAAGAACTGGTAAATCATTTTCGTTTAATAAAACATCTCTAAAAATATTCGTTACTGGAACTTCCGCAGTTGGAATTAAATATAAATCATCCACACCTACATGGTACATTTGACCTTCTTTATCAGGTAATTGACCAGTTCCAAAACCAGAGGCTTCGTTTACCATATGTGGCACTTGGTACTCTAAATAACCTGCATCGGTGTTCTTGTCTAAGAAATAAGTGATTAAAGCACGTTGTAATTTGGCACATTTCCCTTTGTAAACTGGAAAACCCGCTCCTGTGATTTTAACCCCTAATTCGAAATCAATTAAATCATATTTTTTTGCTAATTCCCAGTGAGGTAAAGCGCCTTCGTGTAATTTAGGAATGTCACCTTCTTGAAAAACGTTTAGGTTATCTTCAGGAGTTTTCCCTTCCGGAACAATGTCGGCTGGTAAATTGGGTAATTTGTATAATTCTTCTTGTAATTTAGAGGCAAATCCATTCAATACTTCTGTAAGCTCTTTGTCTTTCTCACGAAGTTGAACTGATTTTTCTTTTAAGATTTCCGCTTTCGCTTTTTCGCCGCTTTTCATTAAATCGCCAATATCTTTAGATAGCTTGTTCGACTCGGATTTGATAGTATCTAATTCAACTTGAGTTGCTCTTCTTTTCTCATCTAATGCAATTACTTCTTCAACAGCACTTTTGGCATCTAAGTTTTTCTTAGCTAATCGTTTTACTACTTCGTCTTTGTTTTCTCTAATGTACGCTATCTGTAACATAATATATAGGATTTAAAGATGCAAATTTAAGGAATTGAATTTAGATAATTGATAAAAATTAAAAATGGTAGTAAGTTTATTTACTGCAATTGATTTTTATAAAAAGTAAGCAGAATTAAACATTTTTAGTATATTCGTTATTATTTTGCTTTTTTGAGCAAAAAACACAAGATTATTAAATAATTTAACCTACATATTTAAAATGCAAAAAATCACTTTTAGCTTTATTCTACTTATAGGAATTATTGGTTTTTCCCAAACTAGTGATTCTGAATTTGAAAGAATGGTTGAAGCAGAAATGAAATCAGTTTCATCGATTCAAAATCTTAGAGTGAATCCCAACACTCTAAATTACGATATTACCTATCATGAATTGCGTTTTACAGTTGATCCAAATGTTACCAATCCGTACATTAACGGAATAGTAAAAACAACTTTTAGAGCTCTAACAGATATTGATGCAGTTACTTTTGATATGGCAACTGAATTAACAGTGAGTTCGGTAACAATGAATAGTACTAGCTTAACTTTTAGTCAAAGCAATTATGAGTTAAATATCAATTTACCCTCAACAGTAACAACAGGGAATAGTGCAACCGTAGTAATAACATATGCAGGGTCACCACCACAGGCAGAAGGAGCTTTTACAAGAGGTACGCATAGCGGCACACCTGTAATTTTTACACTTTCAGAGCCTTTTGGAGCAAGAGATTGGTGGCCATGTAAACAAGATTTAAATGATAAAATCGAAAGCTTTGATATGTATATAACGTGTCCTAATACGTATATTGGAGTTTCCAACGGTTTGTTGCAAAGTTCTGTTACTTCAGGTGGATTTACAACACGTCACTTTAAACATAATTATCCAATACCTGCTTATTTAATATCATTAAATGTTACCAATTATACCACATACAATATTCAAGCAGGATTGGGAACAGTTGAAAGTCCGTTTTTTCCAATTAATAATTATTTGTATCCAGAAAGTAATACGGCTTCAAACAGAAGTTCCATAGACAATACAGTTCCAATAATGAATGTTTTTGAACAAAAATTTGGACCTTATCCGTATAGAAATGAACAATATGGTCACGTTCAGTTTGGATGGGGAGGCGGAATGGAACACACCACTATGTCTTCTATGGGAGCTTGGAATAGCAGAAGTTTAATTGCACATGAATTAGGTCATCAATGGTTTGGTAACAAAGTTACATGTGGCACATGGAAAGATATATGGTTAAATGAAGGATTAACTGAATATAGTGCTGGAATAGTGGTTGAAGAATTAGATGGCGATGCAGCTTTTGTTGCCTGGAAAAGCGGAAAAATAAACAACATTACTTCTCAAACTTCTGGAGCTGTATATTTAACCGACGATGAAGCTACGGATGTTAATAGAATATTTAGTAGTAGATTATCATATAACAAAGGTTCTATGGTGACTCATATGTTGCGTTGGGTAATGGGTGATGCAATTTTTTTTCAAGCACTTCAAAATTATTTGAACGCTCCTAATTTAGCTTTTGGCTATGCTGTTACTACAGATCTAAAATCGCAATTAGAAACTGTACATGGAAGTAGTTTAACGGAGTTTTTTAACGATTGGATTTATGGACAAGGATACCCTACATATACTGTTAATGCACAAAACTGGGGAGCAGGTCAAGCAAAAATTACAGTTAGTCAAACACAATCAAATGCAAGTGTTTCGTTTTTTGAAATGCCTTTAGAAATTAGATTGACTAGCGCTGGAGGATTAACACATGACGTAGTGGTAAATCATACTTCTAACGCACAAGAATTTATAGTTCCTGTTCCATTTGTGGTAACTGGAGTTACATTTGATCCGAACAAACACATTATTTCAAGAAACAATGTGGCTACTTTGGCAAATGAATCATTTGATTTAGAGCAAACTATTTCGGTTTATCCAAATCCTACTACTAATGAATTACACATTATGATGCCAACTACTCTTCAATTAGAAAAAGTTGAAATTTATAATAGACTGGGACAATTAGTAGGACAAAAAGATGCCAATGATTTTTCAGTAGCTGAATTATCTGCAGGTTTGCATTTGCTTAAAATTACCACTTCGGAAGGTGTAATTCATAAAAATTTTATAAAAAAATAGGTCAACTGTAAAAATATGATGAAAAGTAAGGTGAAAACCTTACTTTTGTTGTTTAAATAAAAGCATAAAAATGATTCAAGTAGCACAAATATTATTCATATTATCCGTTTTAGTTATTCTTCACGAATTTGGTCACTACATTACAGCCAAGATGTTTAAGGTACGTGTAGAGAAATTTTATTTGTTTATGGATGCTGGTTTTTCTTTGGTAAAAAAGAAAATTGGTGAAACAGAATGGGGAATCGGATGGTTGCCATTAGGAGGTTATGTAAAGCTTTCAGGAATGATTGATGAAAGTATGGATACAGAACAAATGAATGCACCTGCAGAGCCATGGGAATTTCGTTCAAAACCAGCTTGGCAACGTTTGATTATTATGTTAGGTGGAATTATTGTGAATGTAATTTTGGCGTGGCTGATTTTTACAATTATGTACTCAACCGTAGGTCAAAAATTTATTTCAACGGCAAAAATTCAAGAAAATGGATTAGCTTTTGGCGAAGTAGGTCAGAAAGCAGGTTTTAGAAACGGAGATAAAATTCTTTCAGTTGATGGAAAACACCAACCTAATTTTAACCGAATGACTTTAGATGTTTTATTAGGTGATAAAGTAGAAGTTGAGCGAAATGGAGAAAAGGTTGAGGTGATTTTGACTGACGAAATGAAAGGTGAAATCATTAGTAAAGAAGGAAAAGAGTTTGTTGGGCCTCGTTTTTCAAATACCGTAGTAGATTCAGTTGTTCCAAAATCGGCTGCTGATGTTGCAGGTTTAAAAAAAGGGGATAAAATAAAAGCTTTAAACGGAACGGCATTTACCTATTATGATGAGTTTAAAGAACGAATTTCTAAACATAAAAATGACAGCATTTCATTATCTGTTTTGAGAGGATCTCAAATAGTTGAACTGAAAGCTAAAGTAGATAAAGAAGGAAAATTAGGTTTCATTAACAAAGCTCTAGATAAGTTAGATTATGAAGTAAATAATCAATTATCGTTTGGTCAAGCAGTTCCTGCGGCAGTAAAAGAATCTTGGTCACTATTAGTTTATAATGTAAAACAGTTCAAATTAATATTACGACCAAAAACAGAAGCTTACAAGCATGTTCAAAGCCCTATTGGAATTGCACGTCGTTTACCAGATACTTGGAACTGGGAATTTATTTGGAATTTCACCGCTTTATTCTCAATTGGATTGGCATTTATGAACTTATTACCAATTCCTGGATTAGATGGTGGACATGCTTTATTTACGATAGTTGAAATGATTACAGGTAAAAAATTATCCGACAAAGCGGCAGGATATGTTCAAACTGCAGGAATGATTATCTTATTGACACTAATGGCTTTAACTTTCGGAAAAGATATTTACCAATTAGTAGTGGATAAACTTTTATAATTTTTTCAATAAAATAATTTGCGATAACAAAAAATCAGTTTATATTTGCACTCGCTTAAAAGATATACAACTTCCTCCTTAGCTCAGTTGGTTAGAGCATCTGACTGTTAATCAGAGGGTCCTTGGTTCGAGCCCAAGAGGGGGAGCAAACTTTTAAGCAACAATATAAACCTTTGAGGTGATTCCTCCTTAGCTCAGTTGGTTAGAGCATCTGACTGTTAATCAGAGGGTCCTTGGTTCGAGCCCAAGAGGGGGAGCAACAAAAAACCGATACAAATTGTATCGGTTTTTTTATTTTAATCTCGTCTCAACCAACCCGTAACGCTCAATCGAGGTTTGTGGCTTTCTAAAACTTCATGGACTAATTCATTGCTCTTAAAAAAAACTGTTTTTCGATTCGTTGGAGCTACTTTTTGAGTTATATCACCATCATAAATACACAATTCACCACCGTCTTCGGGTTGCCAATTCTCATTCAAATAGGTAATCATCGAAAATTGTCGGCTCGAATTATCTTGGAATTGATCTAAATGTTTTCGGTAAAAACTGCCTTTGTCAAACAAAGCAAAATGAAATTCATAACCTGTAATTCCAGTATAACAACTGCGGTTTAAATACGACACAAAAGCATCCACTTGGTCAAAAAAAGCATTTTCATGTGCATTATTATTTGCTCGGTCTAACCAATAAATCGCATCATTTCTAATCGCTGAATTCTGCGTTAATTTTGCGGCATTTCCTATTCCAGCGGCTTTCAATAAATTTTGTTCTTTCAGTTCAAACAATCTATTTACCAAGTGTTGTGCCAATTCTTCCGATACAAAATGTTCCACAATGCCCACTTTCGAATCCAAATAACTCGAAATTAAGGTTTCAAAACAATCTTCCATTTTATTTAAGTTGTAAATACATTACAAAGATATCATTTCCTTTTGAATTTGGGCGTTACTCCGCTTTAGCGAGTCGGGCTTTCCTTTGCAATCATTTCTTATAAAGTCTTGTAATTTTATAAGAAAAGGATTTTCACTACAATCCCTAACGCAAACCTCATTTTCAATTAAAATTAGTATTTTTACAAAAACCTTTCAGCATGCAAAATCTTTTAAAAGTTTCAGAAAACATTCAGCTTTCTTGGCGTAATTTGAGCATTCAAAACCGAATTTCTTTTTTGCCACAATTAGCTCAACTACTTTTAGAAAACAAAGAAGAATACGCAACTTGCATCACTACCGAAATGCATAAACCTATTTCGCAAGCAATTGCTGAGGTTGAAAAATGTGCGCTTTTGTGTAATTATTATTTCGAAAATGCTGAATCATTTTTATCCACAAAAAACATAAAAACTGAGGCGACAGAAAGTTTTGTTACCTACGAACCTTTAGGAGTAATTTTAGGCGTAATGCCATGGAATTTTCCTTTTTGGCAAGTTTTTCGATTTGCGGTTCCAACAATTATCGCAGGAAATACAATTGTGGTTAAACATGCGAGTAACGTTCCAAAATCTGCCGAATTAATTCAATCGATTTTTGAGCAAGCTGGTTTTCCAAAAGGGTGTTATCAAGATTTACCAATCCCGAGTATCGAAGTAGCAAAAGTCATAGCAAATCCAATTATTAAAGCTGTTTCTTTAACAGGAAGCGAACAAGCTGGAATTGCAGTTGCTGGCGAAGCTGGAAAACATTTAAAAAAGTGCGTTTTAGAATTGGGGGGAAGCAATGCTTTCATTATTTTAGAAGATGCCAATTTAGAAAAAGCAGTAGCAACAGCTGTCAATGCCCGAATGCAAAACGCAGGTCAAAGTTGTATTGCCGCGAAACGATTTTTAGTTCATGAAACTATCGCAGAAGAATTTGTAGCTAAATTCAAAGTAGCGATCCAAAACTTAAAAACTGGAAATCCGTTAGATAAAGCAACGCAAATAGGTTCTTTGGCACGAGTTGATTTAGCCGAAGAATTAGAAATCCAAGTTCAAAAATCTATTCAAATGGGAGCAAAGTTACTTGTTGGTGGAAACCGAAAAGATGCTTTTTATGAACCTACAATTTTGACAGAAGTAACAACAGAAATGCCAGTTTTTAATGAAGAAACATTCGGTCCTGTGGCAGCAATAATGACTTTCAAAACCATTGTAGAAGCCATCGAATTAAGTAATCAATCGGAATTTGGTTTGGGTGTTTCCGTTTTTACTCAAGATATTGATTTTATTAAAACAAAGATTTCAGCTTTTAATGAAGGTGCTGTTTTTATCAACGAAATGGTAAAATCCGATCCAAGATTACCATTCGGTGGAATAAAAAAATCTGGATATGGAAGAGAATTAGCAAAAGACGGAATAAAAGAATTTGTAAATGTAAAAACAGTTGTAATTAATATTTTATAATTTAGATGTTTCCCCTCCTTTGGAGGGGTGCCTGAAAGGCGGGGTGGTTTTTAGGTTGAATTAAAACGGAATAAATGCAAGAAGAAATCTTAACCATAATTCATAATATTCCAATTAAGAAAAATTTTGTTTTAAATTTACCTCATAATGCTTCTTTAAAAGGTAGAGCAAAAGCACTCAGAAAAGCAGGAAATTTTTCCGAAGTCGTGTTCTGGAAAGAAGTGAGAAATAAATCCTTTTGGAATATCGATTTTGACAGACAAAGAATTATTGGTAACTACATTGTAGATTTTTATGTTAAAGCACTCGGTTTAGTAGTTGAAATTGATGGAGAAATTCATAATTTCCAAGAAGAATATGATGAGAAAAGAGAAACTTATCTTAAAGATTTAGGTTTAAAAGTTTTCATAATATCAACGACAAAAATGTTATTTGATGCTGAGAATATTATGAAAGATTTAGAACAATTTATTATTTCAGAATATAAAGATATTTAATAACCACCCCGCCTTTCAGGCACCCCCCCAAAGGAGGGGAAAAACGAAACAATTATGAAAAAACTAACCATCTTACTCCTAGCAATTCTAGCTTTCTCTTGCAAACCATGTGAAGAAAAAAATCAATCAAAAAAACAAAATGTTATGGAAATTATAGACAATTGGCACAAAGCTGCTGCCGCGGCAAATTACGAAGCGTATTTCGATGCAATGGCAGAAGAATCTATTTTTATTGGAACAGATGCCACAGAAAATTGGAACAAAAAACAATTTCAAGATTTTGCTAAACCTTATTTTGACAAAGGCAAAGCGTGGAATTTTAAAGCCATTGAGCGTAATATTTATTTTAGTAAGGATGGAAAAACGGCTTGGTTTGACGAATTGTTAAACACACAAATGAAAATTTGCAGAGGCTCTGGGGTTTTAGTTCAAGAAAACGGACAATGGAAAATTAAGCACTATGTACTTTCGATGACTATTCCTAATGAAAATACGGATGAGGTGGTAAAAATAAAAGCGCCTATAGAAGACGCTTTTATGAATAATTTTAAGAAATAATTATTTTTTATAAATATGCACTTTTAGGTTTTGAAACATATCAACAGTCATATTTTCAATGGTAAAATCATTTTTCCATCCCCAATCTTCTCTTGCTGAAGTGTCGTCAATACTAGCAGGCCAGCTGTCTGCAATTTTTTGACGGAAATCGGGGGTGTAACTTAATTCAAAATTTGGATAGTGTTTTTTGATTTCTTCGCCTATTTGTTTTGGAGTAAAACTCATCGCTGCCAAATTATAAGAAGAACGTATTTTAATTTGTTCTGATGGCGCTTGCATAATGCCAATAGTAGCTTTGATTGCGTCATCCATATACATCATTGGTAACTCGGTGTTTTCTGATAAAAAACTAGTAAATTTCCCATCAGTTAGCGTTTTGTGATAGATGTCAACTGCATAATCGGTAGTGCCACCTCCAGCTTCAGTACTCCAACTAATTAAGCCAGGATAACGAATACTTCTAACATCTACACCATACTGATTGTGATAATATTCGCACCATCTTTCTCCTGTTTGCTTCGAAATTCCGTAAACTGTTGAAGGTTCCATTATTGTGTATTGTGGCGTGTTGTATCTTGGAGTTGTAGGTCCAAAAACCGCAATACTCGAAGGCCAGAAAATTTTCTTGATTTTTCCTGCTTTGGCTAAATTTAAAACATGAAACAACGAATTCATATTCAAATCCCATGCAAAAGCTGGGTTTTTCTCAGCGGTAGCCGAAAGCAATGCCGCCATTAAATACACATCAGTAATCTGATATTGCTCAATTAAGTGCTCAATTTGATTATAATCTAAAGCATTTATTACCTCAAAAATGCCGTTATTCACCACATCGTTATTCAGTTTTCTGATATCTGAAGCAATTACATTATCAACGCCATAAGTAGCTCTAAGTTTTGCTGTAAGTTCGGTACCTATTTGACCACAAGCACCAATTATTAAAATTTTCGTGTCCATTTGATAGAATAAAGAGGTAACAAATATAACGTTTTCGTACGAATCGAAAAGCCCTTTTTTTATTATATTTTAAGTAAAAACCACAATTCAGTTCGTATTTCATAAAAATGAACGCATAAAATGAGAATTATTAAAATACCAAGTAATTGCCTATCAAAGCACTGTTAAGATATTATTAGATTAGTACTTAAATTTTGTAAACATTTGTACCTTTGTTTTTTAAATTAAGATAATGAAAGGTTTAATTATAACAATGTTGGTTTTAACTTTAGGTTTAATGGCTTGTGAGAATGATTCAAAACAAGAATTAGAAGCACAAAAAGTAGCACAAAAAAATGAAGCCGTTTTTAAAAATATTTCCAAAATGTGGCAATTTAATTTTCCAACTCCAAGACCAGAAGTTGAAGCCACTTTAGATCGATGGAACGAATGGAGACAGTTTGAAATTGAAATGCTTCAAAAACCAAAATCTACCTTATCAGCTTTTCAAATGAAAACCAAAAATTTAGCTTCAAAAGCAGATACTTTATCCATTACCATTCCTTTTGAATATAATAAACCACAAATTTTAAGTAGAATAACAACATTAAATACAAAGTTAAAATCGTTAGAAACCTTTTTGAATTTAAGAATTATTCCTGAGCAAAAAATCGCGAAATTAATCCCTGAAATTAACGAAGAGATAAAGGGCTTATATAAACAATGGGATGAAATCATCATAAAAAAAGCCATTCCAAAAGAAATTGGAGAAGAGCTCATGTTGCAAGCATTGGATACAGCTCGAAATGCTAATCCAGATGAGATGCGAAAAAAAATGGAAAATTCAAACAAAATAAAATAGTACATTTTGAGCAAGTCCGACATTATATCCATTTACGATAAGTCATCAAAGATTGCCATTTTAGAAAGTACATTCGCAGCGCGCCAAAAGTCTCAAATGACTAGTTTGGTTGGCTCGTCGTTGTCTTTTGCGGCACATTCACTGTTTAAAAAATCCGAACTTCCGTTCCTGATTTTATTCAGTAATAAAGAAGAAGCGGCGTATTATTTAAACGATTTGGAGCAATTAATTAATGCCGAAGACGTGCTTTTTTACCCAAGTTCGTACCGAAGACCGTACCAAATTGAAGAAACCGATAACGCAAATGTGTTGCTTCGAGCTGAAGTGCTAAACAGAATCAATTCGCGCAAAAAACCAGCCATCATTGTTTCGTATGCCGAAGCCATTTTCGAGAAAGTCGTTACCCGAAAAGAATTAGAGAAAAACACGTTGAAACTATCTGTGGAAGACAAATTGTCCATTGATTTTATTAACGAAACACTTTTTGAATACAATTTCAAACGAGTAGATTTTGTTACTGAACCGGGCGAATTTTCCGTTCGTGGTGGAATTATTGATGTGTTTTCGTTTTCCAATGATAATCCGTACCGAATCGAATTTTTTGGCAACGAAATCGACAGCATCCGAAGTTTTGATGTCGAAACACAATTATCGATTGAAAAACTGAAAAAGATATCGATTATCCCAAATGTTGAAAATAAATTACTGCAAGAAAACCGCGAAAGTTTCTTGGATTATATCAACGAAAAAACGGTTTTAATTTTTCAAAATACCGAATTATTAGGACAACAATTGGATAAATTATTCGACAAAGCCAATGAAGCTTTCGATAAATTATCCAAAGATATTCAACACGTGCCACCCGAAGATTTATTTTTAAATCAAAAGCAGTTTTTAAAACGTGCACTGGATTTTTCAGTAATTGAATTGCAGGCTAATGCTGTTTTTAAAACGGATAAAAAAGTCGAATTTCATATACAACCGCAACCTTCGTTCAATAAACAATTCGATTTGTTGTTGAACAATTTGAGCGAGAATCATTTCAACGGTTACAAAAATTATTTGTGTTGTTCTAATGAAAATCAGGCGAGTCGCTTTCATGATATTTTTGAAGATATTGATGCCGAAAATTCTGAAAGTGTTCGCAAGCAGTATAAAGCCATGGTGTTGCCATTGTTTGAAGGATTTATCGATGAAGAAAATCAAATTGCGTGTTACACCGATCATCAAATTTTTGAACGTTATCATAAGTTTTCCATCAAAAATGGTTATTCAAAGAAGCAAACCATTACGTTAAAAGAATTAACTTCTTTGTCGGTGGGTGATTATGTTACGCACATTGATCACGGAATTGGAAAGTTTGGTGGTTTACAAAAAATTCAGGTGGAAGGCAAAACGCAAGAAGCCATAAAATTGGTCTATGCCGATAACGATATTGTATATGTGAGCATTCATTCGCTGCATAAAATCTCAAAATACAATGGGAAAGATGGCGCACCTCCTAAGATTTACAAATTGGGAAGTAACGCCTGGAAAACCCTAAAACAAAAAACAAAAGCACGGGTAAAACACATTGCGTTCAACCTAATTCAGTTGTATGCAAAGCGAAGATTAGACAAAGGTTTTCAGTTTTCACCCGATAGTTATTTGCAAAAAGAATTAGAAAGTTCGTTCATTTACGAAGATACGCCCGACCAAATCACAGCTACAGCTGATGTAAAAGCGGATATGGAAAACGAGCGTCCGATGGACCGATTAGTATGTGGCGATGTTGGTTTCGGAAAGACAGAAGTAGCTATTCGTGCGGCTTTTAAAGCGGTGGATAATGGAAAACAAGTCGCGGTTTTAGTGCCAACGACTATTTTAGCATACCAACATTACCGCACGTTTTCGGAACGTTTGAAAGATATGCCCGTAACGGTAAGTTATGTGAACCGATTTAGAACGGCGAAACAAAAAGCCGATACGCTTCAAAAATTACAAGAAGGGAAAGTTGATATTTTGATTGGCACACATCAATTGGTGAATAAAAATGTCGTGTTCAAAGATTTAGGTTTGTTGATTATCGACGAAGAACAGAAATTCGGAGTCAACGTAAAAGACAAATTAAAAACTATTGCTACGAATGTCGATACGTTGACGTTAACCGCCACTCCAATTCCGAGAACGTTGCAGTTTTCGTTGATGGCAGCGCGCGATTTATCGGTAATTACAACACCTCCGCCCAATCGTTATCCTATTGAAACGCACGTGATTCGTTTTAACGAAGAAGCCATTCGTGATGCGATTTCGTATGAAATTCAGCGTGGAGGCCAAGTGTTTTTCATCAATAACCGAATTGAAAACATCAAGGAAGTAGCCGGAATGATTCAACGTTTGGTGCCAGGAGCAAAAGTCGGTATCGGTCACGGTCAAATGGATGGAAAAAAACTTGAAGAATTGATGTTGGCTTTCATGGAAGGCGAATTTGACGTTTTGGTCGCAACCACCATTATTGAAAGTGGTTTAGATGTGCCGAATGCGAATACTATTTTTATCAATAATGCCAATAATTTCGGCTTGTCTGATTTGCACCAAATGCGGGGTCGTGTGGGAAGAAGTAATAAAAAAGCGTTTTGTTATTTCATTACACCACCGTATTCGATGATGACAGGTGAAGCGCAAAAGCGTATTACGGCTTTGGAACAATTTAGCGAATTAGGAAGCGGTTTCAATATTGCGATGAAGGATTTGGAAATTCGTGGTGCAGGTGATTTATTAGGTGGTGAACAAAGTGGTTTTATTAACGAAATTGGCTTTGATACCTACCAAAAAATCATGAACGAAGCCATTGACGAGTTGAAAGAAAACGAGTTCAAAGATTTATACCAAGAAGAAAACGACATTGAAACCAAAGAGTTTGTCAAAGACATTCAAATTGATACCGATTTCGAATTGCTGTTCCCAGATGAGTACATCAACAACATTACCGAACGTTTGAATTTATACAACGAGTTGAGCCAAATTAAAGACGAAGCTACGTTGCAACAATTTGAACAAAAACTAATTGACCGATTTGGAGCGTTGCCAAAACCAGCCATTGCATTACTAAATAGTGTGCGTATCAAATGGAAAGCCACCGCCATGGGAATTGAACGTTTACTAATGAAACAAGGCAAAATGGTAGGGTATTTCATTGGCGACCAACAAAGTGATTTTTACCAAAGTAACCGTTTCATGAAAGTGCTACAATTTGCCCAACGCAACGGCAATGTTTGTAAAATCAAAGAAAAAGAAACCAAAAACGGCTTACGTTTATTACTGACTTTTGATAATGTGAAAAGTGTGAATAAGGCGTTGGAGTTGTTGGAGGGGATTTAAAAATTTATTAGATTTGTTTTTATATAATTATTACAATCAAAAACATGAGATTATTAATATTGATTTTGTTAGCGTTTTATAGTGTCAATTCTTTAGGTCAAACAGCAGAAGAGTCATTTTCATTAGGGAAGCAAAAACTTGAGAATGGAGATCATAAAGGAGCCGTTGTTGATTTTACGAATGCTATTGATAAAGAAAAATATCCTACTTTATTAGGCACGTATTATTTATTTAGAGGGATGTCTAAAGATAGATTAAAAGATTATAGAGGAGCAATATTAGATATAACAAAAACGATAGAATTGTTAAAGGATTACACTTTGTCTGAAAAAAATATTAATCCAGATACATTCAAAATAATAGCATTAGCTTATTATGAAAGAGCTTATCCAAAAGTCGCTATGAATAACTTAAATGCTGCAATAATTGATGTTAATGAAGCTATCAAGATAGATGATAAAAACGGTATTTTTTATAAATTAAGGGGCGAAATAAAAATTTTACTTGGCCAAAAAGATTCTGCTTGTTTAGATTTTTCTAGGGCTGGAGAGCTTGGCGCAAAGGGAGCATATGAAAGAATTGAGGGTAATTGTGATTGATACCCGACCACTCGGGTATATCACCGCAACGATAGCGCAATTTAAAATTTGACAAGTTTCAAAAACCTGTCAGGTCTATTTATTTTTAACTTCACAAATTAAAAAATTATCAAAATTTAATGTTTTATTATTGTAAAACAATAATTTTTTATATTTTTGTCTCGAACTTAATATTTTTAAAGAGATGAGAAAATTAAATTTTTTGAAAGGTATTGTCGATTTTGTTTGGATTACCATGTTGATTACGATTCCATTTTTATTGTTTTTTATTGTTATGGTAGTTATTGATAGTGAACCTCTTGATGTTCCAATTAAAGTTAATGGCACTATTTTAGAAGTGGTTGATTTAAGAACTAAAGTACTTTTTGGGTTTTTATGTATTTCAGCTTCACTTATTATTTACGGTTTGTTTCTATTTAGAAAATTATTGCGTTTGTTTCAATTGAAAATTATTTTTGATCTGGAAATTGTAATTCTAATGAAGAGATTAGGGTTTGTTATTATTTTATCTGCTTTGTTAGGTGGAATTCCTAATTTCATTCTTGAAATAGTAAAAAATAATATTTCATTGAGTTTAGGATTGAATCCTTTTGTTTTGCTGTTTTCATTAGGTTTGTTTTTCTTAGTTTTGAGTGAAGTTTTTGTCATTGCAAAACACTTAAAAGAAGAAAACGATTTAACTTTTTAATTATGCCAATCATCATCAATTTAGATGTTATGTTAGCAAAAAGAAAAATGCGTTCGGCTGAATTAGCAGAAAAGCTGGGCATAACAACAGCTAATTTATCCATTATAAAAACAGGGAAAGCAAAGGCAATTCGGTTGACTACGTTAGAAGCAATTTGTGAAATATTAGATTGTCAACCAGCTGATATTTTGGAATATGTAAAAAAATAATTCCTACCCAAACAACTCACTCACCACATCTTCTATCTTTGCTACTAAAACAATTTTAATTCCCGTATTTTTTAAGGAAATTTTGTTGTGTTTCGAAACAAAAATGGTGGTAAATCCTAATTTTTCGGCTTCTTGAATGCGTTGTTCAATGCGGTTAACGGGTCTAATTTCGCCTGAAAGCCCTACTTCTCCGGCAAAGCAAAAACCTTCTGCTATGGCAATGTCTTCGTTTGAAGATAAAATAGCAGCAACAACGGCTAAATCAATCGCGGTGTCTTCTACTGAAATTCCCCCTGTTACGTTTAAGAACACGTCTTTGGTGCCTAATCTAAAGCCCGCACGTTTTTCTAAAACAGCTAAAATCATGTTTAAGCGTTTAGCGTTGTAACCTGTGGTACTGCGTTGTGGTGTTCCATAAACAGCGGTGCTTACCAAAGCTTGAATTTCTAGCATTAACGGACGCATGCCTTCTAAAGTCGTGGCAATTGCCGTTCCTGAAAGTTGCTCGTCTTTGTGAGAAATTAAAATCTCAGACGGATTGTCGACTTCGCGTAAGCCAGAACCTTGCATTTCGTAAATACCTAACTCAGCAGTAGAACCAAAACGGTTTTTTAACGAACGTAAAATTCTATACACGTGATTTCTATCGCCTTCAAATTGTAAAACGGTATCGACCATGTGTTCCAAAATCTTGGGTCCGGCAATAGTTCCATCTTTCGTAATGTGTCCAATTAATAAAACAGGCACATTGGATTCTTTGGCATATTTAATCAATTCAGCCGTGCATTCTCTAATTTGAGAAATACTTCCCGCAGACGATTCAATATAATCCGTGTGCAACGTTTGAATCGAATCGATAATGACGATATCGGGTTCAATTTCCAATATTTGACGGAAGATATTTTGAGTTTTGGTTTCGGTTAATATGTAGCAATTATCGCCATTCGAAGTAATACGTTCAGCACGCATTTTAATTTGCTTTTGGCTTTCTTCTCCCGAAACATAAAGGGTTTTATAAGGTAATTTCAAAGCAATTTGCAAGAGCAATGTACTTTTTCCAATTCCTGGTTCACCACCTAACAAAGTTAAGGAACCCGGAACCAATCCGCCACCCAAAACCCGATTCAACTCGTTATCAGTCGTGTTCAATCGGATTTCTTGTGCGGTATCTATTTCTTTAATCAGTAAAGGTTTGGTAGCGGCTTTTGAAGTAGCACTCGTGGTTTTCCAAGCTACTTTTTCTTCTTTTTGAACCAATTCTTCTACAATGGTATTCCATTCTTTGCAAGCATTACATTGTCCTTGCCATTTTGAATATTGGGTGCCACAATTTTGGCAAAAGAAAGCCGTTTTTACTTTACTCATTTTGTTTTATTCCTTTTTTTCAGTTGGTTCTTCTGTAGGAGTTTCAGCAGGAACTTCTGCTGGTGCTTCTTCCGATGGTTTGTCTTCTTTTCCTTTTAGCGCTTCTGCACGGTTCAACATATAATCTTTTGTTAACTCACGAATTGACTCTAAAGTAAAGGCTCTTTGATATGTTTTTACAGCTTTTTTAAAATTACCTGTTTTTTCAAAATACAAAGCTTGGTGATAGGTTCCTAAGATTGTTTTTGGGTAATGTTTGTCGGCATATTCTCCTAAAGTTTGTAATTCATTGTATGCTTTGTTTTTTAAAATAGCAGCTTCAATAGCTTTGAAATCTGACAATCTTGGTTTCAGTTTAAGACCAAATCGTTTTTCTAATTCATCATATTTAGCAATTAAATAGTCGGTATAACCCGCTTCTAATTTTAAAATTTTATCTTGAAATTCCACCATTGAAATGGGTTGGTAGCCGTCAAAGATGAAATAAATCGCATTTGGAACAGCTTTAGCTACTAATGAATAGTGAGAAGCGCCTTTAAAAGCATCGTTTTGATATTTAAAAGTAGCGTTTGGAATGGCTTTGATATTTGCATCTAGTTCTGCTGCTTTTTCGTTGATTTCTTTTAAATCACCTTCACCTGTTGCTTGATAGTAGAATATAGGTTTTGTTATTTTTGTTAAACGATCTGCAATTCGTTTCTCCATTTCTGGGGCCATTTCTGGAGCTAGAGAAATATATGCATTAAAAATCGGGTTGTCTTTGTATAAGTAAAAATTTAAAAATCCAGCAGTTGTGTCATGACCACTAATCATTCTAAAAGGCAGTGTACGGTATTTTTTTTCTACATATGGTAATAATTCAACCCCAATGAATTCGAAAAAATTTGCGCCTGAACCAGAAGGAAATCCAGCTTCATCAAATTCGCTATCTTTAAAACGAGTTTCGCCATTATTTTGATCAATGGCAATAATTATCATTTCTGGCAAATCGTCCCAATAGCTACCATATTTTAAAATTCCTTCAAATGGATCCAATAAATATTCACCATCTAATAGAACTAAAGTGGGATAATTTTTTTCAGGATTTGATTCATAAGAAGGCGGTGTTACCACTGTAAAACTTCTTGTTCCTATTTTTTTTGTTTCAATCGATTCGGGGATACGTTGTGCAAAAAGACTTGTAGTTGCTAACAGAATTAGCAATAAAAATTTTTTCATGAGAAAATAGTTAGTTTAAAAGAGTAGCAATTTACTAATTTATTTTTTATTTAAAATAGGTAAAAGTAAATATGATACTAAGCCTAAAAATATAGTTAAAAGGGTTTGTGAGGTCCATACTAACCAACCAAAGGCTACTCCAACATCATTTGGAATTCCATATAAAGAGTAAATTAGAGCAATGGCTAAGGGGTAAGCTCCAATGCCGCCATTAGTAAAACCTACTGCTAAACTGCCAAAAATAAATCCCATAATAACAACATCAAAGCCTATGTTGGCTGTTTCTGGCAAAGCAAAAATGGTTACATAAAACATTAAAAGATAGGATAGCCATATAAAAAAGGAATGAAAAATATAGTTCCATTTGTTTTTCATTTTTAAAATACTCGTCATTCCTTCTATTAAGCCAGATAGTTTTTGTTTTAATTTATTAATAATTTTCCATTCAGCATAAATCCAAACAAAAACAAAAATCACAAAAATTACAAAACCGCCTACTAGTAAATAGATTATTTTTTCTAAGGGTAGTTTATCAATTAAAAACTTATAAAGTTTTTCAAATTGCAAAACAAAGGCAATAACCACGAATAATAGAAAAATTAATAAATCAACAATTCTTTCGGCTACAATAGTTCCAAAACCTTTGTCAAATGGTACGTTTTCGTATTTTTTTAATAAGGCTGCTCTAGATATTTCTCCTGAACGAGGAATGGTTAAATTAACTAAATAAGAAACACAAACGGTCATTAGGTCGTTTCGAAAATGTGTTTTATATCCTAAATGTTGTAGAGAAAATTTCCAACGATAAGCTCTTGACCAATACCCAAAAAGCGCAATAAAAAGGGAGAGAAATATATAAAAATAATCGGCCTTTAAGAAGCTGATTTTTATTTTTTCTAATTCCTCATGAGTAAGTGTAGTGTACTGATAATAGATAATTGCTAGCCCAATTAATAGCGGGATAGAAAGGCTAAAAAAATTTCTAATATTTACTTTCAAACTAAGTTAAAGAGTTGTCTTTTTCGTTAGGAAAAACTAATGTAGGCTTGAATTTTTTGGCTTCCTCAAAATCCATAATCCCATAAGAAATAATAATGATAATATCTCCTCTGTGAACTTTGCGAGCTGCAGGCCCATTTAAAGTGATTTCTCCAGTGTTTCTAGGGCCTTTAATGGCATATGTTTCAAGTCGTTCACCATTATTGATGTTAACGATTTGCACTTTTTCGCCTTCGATAATGTTAGAAGCTTCCATTAACGCTTCGTCAATGGTGATACTACCTATATAATTCAAATCAGCACCCGTAACGGTTACTCTATGAATTTTTGATTTTACTACTTGAATTTGCATGATGCAAAGGTAATTAATTTAGTGAAATATTATCAATTAATCTAATATTCTCAATAAAAATTGCGATAAAACCACGATAATTTTTGTCGTTTTCTTTTTCAGAAACGGGTAAAAGTGTTGCTTCATCGGCAATTTCAAAATATTCTAATTGAAATTCTGTATGTTTTTTGAATTCGTTTTCTACAAATAAAATGGTTTCCTCGGCTGAATTTGTTTGAAATAACTTTTTTGCATCACTCAGTATTTGGTATATAATAGCTGCTTTTTCTTTCGCGATGGCGGATAGTCTTTCGTTTCTTGAACTCATGGCTAATCCGTTTGGTTCTCTATGAATTGGGCAACCAATAACTTCTACTGGAATATTGTATTTTGAAACTAATTTTTTCACAATTTGAAGTTGTTGAAAATCTTTTTCTCCAAAATAGGCTTTATTAGGTTGAACAATTTCAAACAATCTTTTGACAATTGTTCCCACACCATCAAAATGGCCTGGTCTATGTTTGCCTTCCATTTGATTTTCCAGCCCGTCGTATTCAAAATTTTCAGAAACGGTATTACCTTCATAAATATCTTCTACTTCAGGAGCGTATACAATAATTGAATTGCTTAATGCTTGCATAATTTGCACATCTCGTTCTAAAGTTCTTGGATATTTATCCAAATCTTCGGCATTGTTAAATTGGGTAGGATTGACAAAAATACTCATTACTGTTATGTCGTTTTCCGAAAGTGAGTTTTTCAGTAAAGATAAGTGTCCTTCATGAAGTGCTCCCATAGTAGGAACAAAACCAATGGATTTGTTTTGGTTGATAAAAGGGCTTAAAAAGGCACTTAAATCTGACTTTTTATTAAAAATAAGCATTTTAATGTTTGTTATTTCAAGTGCAAACTTACTATTTTAGTGGATAAATCCATAAAATTTTGTAATTTTGCAAGGTTTTTTAAAACAATAATTAACTAGAATACATTATGGAAGACAAGAGGATATTGTATGTATCATCTGAAGTGGTGCCTTATTTAGCTGAAAATGAAGTGTCGTTACAATCGTATGAAATGCCAAAAATGATTAATGATTTAGGTGGACAAATACGAATTTTTATGCCTAGATATGGTAATATTAACGAAAGAAGACATCAATTGCATGAAGTTATCCGTTTATCAGGAATGAACTTGGTGGTGAATGATATGGATATGCCTCTAATTATTAAAGTTGCTTCAATTCCAAAAGAGCGAATTCAAGTTTATTTTATTGATAATGATGAGTATTTCAAGCGTAAAGCAACTTTTTCAGACGAAGAAGGTGTGTTATATCCAGATAACGATGAACGAGCTATTTTCTTTGCTAAAGGAGTAGTAGAAACAGTTAAAAAATTAAATTGGGTGCCCGATGTAATTCATGTACATGGATGGATGGCAGCAATGTTGCCAGTTTATTTAAAACATTATTATAAAGATGAAGGTATTTTTGCAGAAACAAAGATTATTTCATCGGTTTATGACCAAGGTTTTGAAGGAGAGTTAGACAAAGAATTCATCAACAAAGTATTGTTTGATAATATTACTAATGAAGCTGTTTCGGATTTAGTTTCGCCTACTTATGAAAACTTAATGAAGGTTTCAATTATGCATTCAGATGCAATAGTAGCAGGGTCTGAAGCCTTGTCTCCAACTTTAACAAAATTTATAGAAAGTTCAAACAAACCTTTTTTACCTTTCGCCTCCAAAGACACAATTAAAGAAGTGTATACTTCATTTATAAAAAATCACGTACTATAAAGGGTTTATCTATTATGAAAAAAAGTATTTTTAAAATATCATCTTTGTTATTATTCGTTCTTTTTATATCTTGTGATAAGGATTTTAATTCCTTAGATTCAGATGTAATTGGGGAAGATCATTTTGATTTAGAGCAATATGAAGTTGAAAATTTAGTTGCTTATTCCAAAGCAACGGGTCCTGTTCAGGCTAATAATTTGCCATTAAATGCTTTAGGTGTTTATAATAATACAAAATTTGGAGTTACAAAGGCTCATTTTGTAACACAAGTTGAATTAGGTACCGAAAACCCTTCTTTTGGTTATAATCCTGTAATTGATTCAGTTTATTTATATGTGCCTTATTTTAGTGAGATACAGTCTACAGAAACAAGTGGCGAGCGAATCTATGAGTTAGATTCTGTCTATGGAAATGCAGAAACAGGAAAATTTAAATTGTCGGTTGTAGAGAATGGCTATTTCCTTAGAGATTTTGATCCAACGGATAATTTACAATCATCTCAAAAATATTATAGTAACGATAAGCCGCTTATTGATCCTTTTAAAGGAACAGAAATATTAAACAATAGTTCGGCTACATCTCAGAACAATGAATTTTATTTTAGTAAAAAAGAATTGTATATTTATAAAACCAATGGTGCAGGTTTATATTTAGACAGTAATGGTGCAGTATTATCTGATCAAAATGATGTTTCTTTGAGAGTTATCAAAGAAAGAAAAACACCAGGCATGTGGTTGGATTTAAAAAACAGCTTTTTCCAACAAAAAATTATAGATGCTACTGCTTCTGGAAATTTGTTTAATAACAATAGTTTTAAAAATTATTTTAGAGGTTTATTGTTTGAAGTAGAGGAAATTAATCCAGGTCAGGGTGCTTTAGCTATATTGGATTTTTCTAGAGCAGAACTTAAAATTTTATATAAAGCGTCTGCTGATCCAACGGTTGAAAATCCTAATCCGGTTAGAACAAGAAGAAATTTTTCGCTTAAAATGGGATATAACGCATCTTCAACATTAAGAAATAATAGTATTAACTTCTTAGAGCATACGAATTCTTCTGATTATACTTCTGGATTAGCGGCAACTAATGAAGTAACAGGAAGTGAAAGATTATATATTAAAGGTGGTAATGGTTCAGTTGCATTTATTGATTTGTTTAATGCTACCGAATTACAAACCTTAAGAAATAATGTGGCAAACAATGATTGGTTGGTTAACGATGCGCGACTTACTTTTTATGTTGATAAATCCCAGATGTTGAATGTAAGTAATGAGCCAGAAAGAATTTATATTTACGATGCTAAGAATAATGTTGTGCTTTTAGATTATACGTATGATAGTTCAACAAGTTCAAATGCTAAAAAAAATAAACTGGTTTTTGGAGGAATTATCGAAAGAGAAGTTGATGAATCAAAAAAAGGAATTAAATATACGGTAAGAATAACCGAACATATTAAGAGTGTTTTAAAAGTTGATAGTGATGGAGAGTATATGGATAACATTAAAATTGGTATTTCTGTTACAGAGTCCATAAATCTTGTCTCTACAGCTATGTTAAAAACTCCTTTTACTGCAAATGGTTTGGAAATAAAAAGCATTCCATTGGCATCAATTCTTAATCCATTGGGAACAGTTTTATATGGAAATGTAATTACTGACCCTTTAGATGAAGATAAAAAACTTAAATTAAATATTTATTTCACTAAACCTAATTAATAAAAATATGTGTGGAATCGTAGGTTATATAGGTCATAGAGATGCCTATTCGGTAATAATAAAAGGGTTACATCGATTAGAATATAGAGGTTATGATAGTGCTGGAATTGTACTATATGATGGTAATGATTTAAAACTATCAAAAACAAAAGGTAAAGTTTCTGATTTAGAAGCAAAAGCTGAAAGTGAAAAAACAACTTTTGGTAAAGTTGGAATGGGCCATACACGTTGGGCAACTCATGGAGTTCCTAATGATGTAAACTCACATCCACATTTTTCTAATTCTGGAAAATTAGTCATCATACATAATGGAATCATTGAAAATTATGAACCATTAAAGCAAGAATTAATTAAAAGAGGGTATACTTTTAAATCGGATACGGATACAGAAGTGTTAATTAATTTGATTGAAGAAGTAAAGAAAAAAGAAAACTGTAAACTTGGAAAAGCGGTTCAAATTGCTTTAAATCAGGTTATTGGCGCTTATGCTATCGCAGTGCTTGATATTGAAAAGCCAAACGAAATAATAGTAGCTCGTTTAGGAAGTCCGTTAGCAATTGGTATTGGTGAAGATGAATTTTTTATTGCTTCTGATGCTACACCATTTATAGAATACACTTCTAATGCAATATATTTAGAAGATGAAGAAATGGCTATTGTGCGTTTGCATAAACCATTAAAGGTTAGAAAAATTAAAGATGACACTTTGGTTGATCCTTATGTTCAAGAGTTGCAATTAAACTTGGAGCAAATTGAAAAAGGAGGTTACGATCATTTTATGATGAAAGAAATCTACGAACAACCAAGCGTAATTAAAGATACCTACAGAGGAAGACTTTTGGCAAACAAAGGAATTATCCAAATGTCGGGAGTTGAAGATAATTTAGAAAAATTCTTAAATGCTAAACGAATTCTTATTGTTGCTTGTGGAACTTCATGGCACGCCGGATTAGTTGCAGAATATATTATCGAAGAATTTTCAAGAATTCCTGTTGAAGTAGAATACGCATCAGAATTCAGATATAGAAATCCAATTATTAACAAAGATGACGTTGTTATTGCAATTTCACAATCAGGTGAAACGGCTGATACTTTAGCTGCGATTAAATTGGCAAAAGAAAACGGAGCATTTGTCTTTGGAGTTTGTAATGTAGTGGGTTCTTCAATTTCTCGTGAAACACATGCGGGAGCATATACGCATGCAGGTCCAGAAATTGGTGTGGCGTCTACTAAAGCATTTACTACACAAATTACAATACTTACTTTATTGGCATTACGTTTAGCAAAAGCAAAAGGAACAATGACAAATTCAGATTACCAACGTTATTTGTTGGAATTGGAATTAATTCCTGAAAAAGTACAAGAAGCGTTGCAAACAAATGAAGTTGCAAAACAAATTGCAGAAATATATAAAGATGCAACTAATTGTTTGTACTTAGGAAGAGGGTATAATTTTCCAGTTGCTTTAGAAGGTGCTTTGAAATTAAAAGAAATTTCATATATCCATGCAGAGGGATATCCGGCGGCAGAAATGAAGCATGGTCCTATTGCATTGATTGATGAACATATGCCAGTTATTGTTATTGCTCCAAATAAAGGACATTATGATAAAGTGGTAAGTAATATTCAAGAAATAAAATCGAGAAGTGGAAAAATTATTGCTGTAGTTACTAAAGGTGATACCCAAGTTAGAGCTTTAGCAGACCATGTTATTGAGATTCCTGAAACCAATGAGCCGTTTACGCCATTATTAACTACAATTCCGTTGCAATTATTGTCGTATCATATTGCAGTTTTGAGAGGCTGTAATGTCGATCAGCCAAGGAATTTGGCAAAATCCGTTACGGTAGAATAATATTTTAAAAGCGAAATTTAATAATTTCGCTTTTTTGTTGTAAAAAAGTCAAAAAATATATTGCAAAATTGTTTCAAAAAAAACTATCTTTGCACTCGGAAAATACATCATTTTTTCAACATTAATTAGCTATTAAATAAATACATAAGCAATGTCTAGAATCACAGGAAAAGTTGCACAAATTATCGGGCCAGTTGTTGACGTCGTTTTTAATGACTCAAATAACGAATTACCTAAAATTTATGATTCATTAGAAATCACTAAAAAAGATGGTACTTTATTAGTACTTGAAGTTCAATCTCACATTGGTGAAAACACTGTACGTACCATTTCTATGGACTCTACTGATGGTTTAGCAAGAGGTGTTGAAGTAGTTGCTACTGGTGCACCAATTCAAATGCCAATTGGAGCAGACGTTTTTGGTCGTTTGTTTAATGTAATTGGTGATGCAATTGATGGATTAGGAGATTTACCTAAAGCAGGTTCTAATGGTTTACCAATCCACAGAACAGCTCCAAAATTTGAAGACTTATCAACTTCTTCTGAAGTTTTATTTACAGGTATTAAAGTAATCGACCTTATTGAGCCTTATGCAAAAGGAGGAAAAATTGGATTATTTGGTGGTGCTGGAGTAGGTAAAACTGTATTAATTCAGGAGTTGATTAACAATATTGCAAAAGGTCACGGCGGACTTTCTGTATTCGCAGGAGTAGGAGAAAGAACACGTGAAGGAAATGACTTACTTCGCGAGATGTTAGAGTCAGGAATTATTAAATATGGTGACGATTTCATGCACTCTATGGAAAATGGAGGATGGGATTTGTCTAAAGTAGATATGCCAGGAATGAGAGAGTCTAAAGCTACTTTCGTTTTCGGACAAATGAATGAGCCACCTGGAGCTCGTGCTCGTGTAGCACTTTCAGGATTATCTATCGCTGAATATTTCCGTGATGGAGCTGGATCTGACCAAGGTAAAGATGTATTATTCTTTGTTGATAATATCTTCCGTTTTACACAAGCAGGTTCTGAAGTATCGGCTTTATTAGGTCGTATGCCATCTGCAGTAGGGTACCAACCTACATTAGCAACTGAAATGGGTGCGATGCAAGAGCGTATTACTTCAACTAAAAAAGGATCTATTACATCTGTACAAGCGGTTTACGTACCTGCAGATGACTTAACTGACCCTGCACCAGCAACAACGTTTGCTCACTTAGATGCAACAACAGTATTGTCTCGTAAAATTGCTGAGTTAGGTATCTATCCTGCAGTAGATCCATTAGATTCTACTTCTCGTATCTTAACTCCAGAAATCTTAGGTGCTGAACATTATGACTGTGCTCAAAGAGTAAAAGAGATTCTTCAAAAATACAAACAATTACAAGATATCATCGCCATCTTAGGTATGGAAGAGTTATCTGAAGAAGATAAATTATCTGTATCTCGTGCACGTCGTGTACAACGTTTCTTATCTCAACCTTTCCATGTAGCGGAGCAATTTACAGGTATTCCTGGAGTATTGGTTGATATTAAAGAAACAATCAAAGGATTTAACATGATTATGGATGGTGAATTAGACCACTTACCAGAAGCAGCGTTTAACCTTAAAGGTACTATCGAAGAAGCTATTGAAGCTGGACAAAAAATGTTAGCAGAAGCATAATTTTAGTATTCAGTGTTCAGTCACAGTATTCAGTTACTTACTAATCACTAATTACTAATCACTAATCACTTAAAGTTATGATTTTAGAAATAGTATCGCCAGAAGCTACATTGTTTAAAGGAGAAGTTACTTCGGTAGCGGTTCCTGGGATTAATGGTGAGTTTCAAATGCTAAACAATCACGCTCCTATTGTTTCATTATTAGCAAAAGGAAATGTGAAAATAAATGCTCAAAATATTACTATTGAAAAAGAATTTGCTTCTAAATTCAATAAAGTAAATGAGCAAACGTATTGGTTACCTATTAATTCTGGCACCATCGAAATGAATGAAAACAAGATTATTGTTTTAGTCGACTAAGACAATAGATTTATACTAAAAAAGTCCCGCATTTTGTGGGACTTTTTTGTTTAATCATTTTATGATTGTGTCATAAGCAAGTTTCAATTTGCTTATGACAATTTCAATTTCCTCTTCATTCAAATAACCAAAGCCAAAACGAATGGCGCACGTGTTTTTATCTTGATAAAGAATAGTTTTAGGCAGCAATACATCTAATTTTGCTACTTCTTCAGCAAGTTGAATTAATGATATTGATGGTTGAAATTCAACCCAAATGGCTAATCCTCCCGTTGGCTTTTTAAATCGGACAGTTTCTTTAAAATGACGTTTGAAACATTCACATGTATAATCTCGTCTTTGCTTATAGATTACAACATTCTTTTTTAGTAAACGATGAATTTCTCCTTCCGAAATTAATTCAGAAAGCATTTGTTCTTGAATTAAATCACCTTGGCGATCTAACATTTGCAAGTAATTTTTTGCTTCTACTATCAAATTTTCTTGCGCTACAACAAATCCAACTTGAAAACTTGGGAATAAAGATTGACCTAATTTACCTAGATAAATGACCAAACCATTTGCATCTGAACTTGCCATGGGGAGCATAGCCGAACCTTCAAATTGAAAATCATAATCATAATCATCTTCAATTATCGCAAATTGATAAAGTTTAGCAAGTTCTAATAATTTTAAACGACGTTCTACAGATAATGATGCCGTAGTTGGATAATCTCGATTTGTACAAATGTAAACACATCGAATAGTTCCTTTTGTATAATGAGTTCTTATGTAATCAATATCTAAGCCATATTCATCTACCGGAATAGTTTGAATAGATGCTCCAGATTCTTGAAAAATCATATTCGCAGCATAATTGCTTAAGTGTCCTACTAAAACTAAATCTTTCTTCCGAATTAATAGTTGAGAAATAATATATAAACTCATTTCTGTACTTCGGGTGCTAATTAAATTAGTAGGTTGAATATAAAAACCACGAGTTGCATTTAAATAATTACACAACTGATTTTCAAAGACTGAATTTTTAATTTTAGATGTTTGACTCCATTTTGAAAGCAATGTTTTGCGTTTCATGGAAGCACTAAACCATTTTGAAAACTCATGAATGGGATGTAGTCTTAAATCAGGCTGACCATCATTTATATTAAATTTTGCCTCCGACATTTCTTGAGTTGATGACAAATGAAATGAGGTTTGAAACGGAAATCCAGTTGTTTTAGAATAGGTATTGATTGCGTCAATTTGGTTTGAAGATGCTTTAATGGAGGCGGTTTTTTGTTCCGGTACTAAAATAAAAGTTCCTTTATTGGCGATTATTTCAACCCAACCTTGCGCTGCTAATTCTTCATAAACTGCAACGGCTGTGTTTCTATGAATTTGTAGTAGTTGGCCAAAAATCCTTGTACCAGGTAAAGCAGTTCCAGAAGTTAAATAGCCGCGTTGTATAGCATTTATTATTTGCTGAGATATTTGGATGTAAACCGAAGTGCTGCTGCGTTTTTCAAATTGAATAAATTCTTTAAGCAATGAATTTACCGGACTATCTTTCATTTTAAAACTGGACTATATTAATCGTCCGGAAAGTTACGACTTTTGCACCGTTTTAAAATAAACTTCAAATGAAAAATAAATACTTTTTATCTGTTATGCTTTTTGGTTCTATACTTGGAAACGCACAAGAAACAGAATTGAAAACCGATTCGCTAAAAGAAGTTGTGGTTACTTCTTCTCGAATTGATTTACCTTTTAAAGAAAATTCAAGAACCATTCAAATTGTTACTGCAGAAGATATAAAAAAACTTGGAATTACAAATGTAGCCGATGCATTGCAACAGCTCGCAGGGGTTGATGTTAGACGACAAGGTGTAAATGGAATGCAGGCCGATTTATACATCAGAGGTGGTGGTTTTGATCAAACGTTACTTTTAATTGATGGCATTAAAGTTGACGATCCACAAACAGGTCATCATACCATGAATTTGGCATTACCTATTGAAGTGATCAAAAGGATTGAAGTGATAAAAGGTCCAGCAGCCCGTATTTTTGGACAAAATGCTTTTACGGGTGCCATTAATATCGTAACTAACGATAATTTGGAGAACTCAATCATTGCTAAGATTCAAGGAGGTTCATTTGGTCAATTTATTGCTGAAGTTACAGGTACTGTTAACTTAGAAGACAGTAATCATGTGGTTCACTTTTCTAAGCAGTCTTCAGATGGTTATAGAAAAAACACTGATTTTGATAATACAAATTATGTATTGAGAAGTAAATTCAATAAATCTAAACTACCTATTAATTTAATTTCAGCTTTTTCTGAGAGAAAATTTGGAGCTCAAAATTTTTATGGTGTTACTAAGGATTTTGCACTTCCATATGAAGTTACGCAAGCAAGTTTGATTGGACTTTCGACAGAAGTAAAAAGGGGGAATTTTACTTTTAAACCAAGAGTTTATTGGAGAAGAAACCAAGACGAATATATTTTCATAAGAACAAATCCTTCAGTTTACAGAAATTTACATATCACAAATAAAATTGCTGGAGAATTTAATGGTTCTTACGAATCTAAAATAGGTATCACTGGTTTTGGTCTTGAATTTTCAAAATATATGATTCAAAGTAATAACTTAGGAGATGCCGAAAGAGAAATTGCCACTTTATTCTTAGAACATCGTTTTGAATTGTTTGATAAAATAGTAGATATTACTCCAGGTGTTGCAGTTTCGTATTTCTCAGATTTTGATAACAGAGCTTTTCCAGGTATTGATTTAGGAGTGAAATTATCGGATAGAATTCGACTTTACAGTAACGTTGGATATACATATAGAGTTCCTACTTATACCGATTTAAATTATAGTGATTTAGAAACTCAAGGGAATCCAAATTTAGAAGCAGAAAGAGCCTTTGCTCAAGAATTAGGATTCAAATATCATGCAAATAAAGTTGATTTTAATGTGGCGTTTTTTAATAGAAACACAGAAAATTTCATTGATTACAGAAGAGCAACTCCTGATGATTTATGGAGACCTGTTAATATTGATGTTGAAACAAAAGGTTTCGAATCTTCGTTGAAGTATAATTTTTCATTAGGTAAAATTAAAAATCAGCTGAACTTAGGTTATACTTATATTGATGACAATATCAACACGGATTTAATTTCAAAAAACGGCATAAATTCTTTGCGCCATCAAGTTGTTTTTAATTATGACATCAAGTTGTTTAAAGGATTTAGTCAAAATATTTCATACCGATATGCTGAGAGAACCTCAAGAATTTCTTATAATGTTTATGATTTGAATACAACATTCAGAACTAAAAATATTGAAATTAATATGTTAATTCAAAATATTTTCAATACTGAATATGTTGAAGCCGGTATGGTACCCATGCCAAAAGGAAATGTTTTATTTGGAATGAAATATCTTTTTAAATAAAAGTAGTTTAGTTAACGATTAAAATAAAGATTGCATTTTTAAACTGCAATCTTTATTTTAATCGTTAACTAATAAAACCAAAATAAAAAATTGGTTTTTATTTTCCTTTGTTAGCTTCTGCTACGTATTTTTCTAAAGCTCCAGTCATAGAGGGAGTTCCTGGGCTAGGTGCCATAATATCTATTCGTAAACCATGTTCTAAAGCTTCTTTTTGAGTGGTACTTCCAAAAACTGCAATACGCGTATTGTTTTGTTGAAAATTAGGGAAGTTTTTAAACAAGGATTTAATCCCTGTAGGGCTAAAAAACGCTAAAATATCGTAATATACATCTTTTAAATCCGTTAAATCACTCATTACGGTTTTGTAAAATGTTCCTTGCGTCCAATCTACTTTTAATCCGTCAAGTGTTTGAGGAATGTCAGCGTTTAATTGGTCTGAAGAAGGTAATAAGAATTTTTCATCTTTATACTTTTTTATCAAAGTTGACATGTCAACAAAATCTTTCTGGCCAACATATATTTTTCTTTTTCTATATACTACATACCGTTGTAAATAGAAAGCTACTGCTTCAGATTGGCAAAAATATTTTAAATCTTCAGGTATTTTATAACGCATTTCTTCCGCCACTCTAAAAAAGTGGTCAACTGAATTGCGACTTGTTAATATAATAGCAGTGAAGTTGTTTAAATCAATTTTTTGGGCGCGAACTTCTTTGGCAGAAACTCCTTCTACGTGAATAAAAGGGCGGAAGTCAATTTTAACTTTCAATTTATTTTGAAGCTCAAAATAAGGAGAATTTTCTACTTTAGGTTCTGGTTGTGAAACTAATATTGTTTTCACTTTCAAATTTGACATAATTTCTCTCTAATTTTTTGTAAACCAATTATAAATGAAATAGTAAGGTGCTATTTCAAGGGTGCAAAGATATAAAATAAAATAAAATATTTTACGTAATAATAAATTTTGATACAATTTCAAAACAACTAAGTAAGTAATTATGTTTATGCTGATTAAGGTAATTAATAAAGCCCAAAAGAACCAGTTTGAATTTAAAGAATTATAATACAAAATGATATTCACAGGTAACAAAATAAATCCAAAATATGCTCTATAATTCACCTTAAGTAAATTGAATTGTTCACTAAATTCTTCAATTTTGAAGGCAGTTGAAATTATTTTTTCTATTAAATATTTAGAAAGAATAAAAACACTTAAAAATGTTAAGATTTGGATGTAAACAATTAAGTCTGTTTTTTCAGCTTTATTAAATTGGTTCAATACCAACAAAGTGAAAAAAGAAAATGAAATCAATTGCAAGACAAACATTGAAATGGTAAACCCACTCATTAGATTACTACTGTCTCTGTAAATTTTTGTGTATTTATCGGAATAAGCCAAGCGAACAAATTCGTTAAAACGTACTGAAGATATGGTTTTGTTAACTGCAATGATAGCCAAGCAAACCATAAACAAAATGGTGGCCCAATCTTTGCTTTCAATAATTCGGTCGTGTAATTGAATTGCTAACATATCAGCGCAAATTTACAAAAAATAGTGTCATTTTCATTATTATAAAATTATTAAGAATTGTCTACAAGAAATAGTTTATTTTTGCAGTTAAATAGAAGATTTTTTTATGGCTCAGGGTATTGTTATAATTCCAACTTTTAACGAAATTGAAAATATTGAAGCGATTATAAAAGCAGTTTTTGCTTTAAAAACGCCTTTTGATGTTTTAATAGTGGATGATAATTCTCCTGACGGAACGGCAGCAAAAGTAAAAGAGATGCAGCAAAAATTTCCTTCGCAGTTGCATTTGAAGATTCGAATGAAAAAATCAGGATTAGGAACGGCATACGTAGCAGGTTTTAAATGGGCGCTTTCTCATGAATATGATTATATCTTTGAAATGGATGCCGATTTTTCACACAATCCGAATGATTTGGAAAAGTTGTTAGCAGCTTGTGAAAATGGTGCGGATGTTGCTATCGGTTCTCGATATTCAAATGGCGTCAATGTTGTAAACTGGCCTTTAAGTCGAGTTCTGTTATCTTATTTTGCTTCAGTTTATGTGAGAATGATAACTGGAATGAAAATTGCGGATGCAACAGCAGGTTTTAAATGTTACAGAAGAACTGTATTAGAAAAAATTAATCTAGATAAAATAAAATTTGTGGGGTATGCGTTTCAAATAGAAATGAAATATCGTGCCTTTGTAAATAAATTCATTATTGTTGAGGTTCCTATCATTTTTACAGATAGAACAAAAGGACAATCAAAAATGAGCGGTGGAATTATTCGTGAAGCCGTTGTTGGAGTAATAATGTTGAGACTACGTAAAATATTTAATAGATTATAATGAGTGCCAATACATATTTAATTAGAAATGCCAAAATTGTAAATGAGGGTGTTGTTTTTGATGGGGATATATTAATTGAAAATGAATTCATTAAAGAAATTGCAGAAAAAATTAGTGTAAAATCATCTGACTGTGTTATTATTGATGCCGAAGGAAGTTATGTAATTCCTGGCGCTATTGATGACCAAGTGCATTTTAGAGAACCTGGTCTTACTCATAAAGGAACTATCGAATCTGAAAGTAAAGCTGCTGTAGCTGGTGGAATAACTTCGTTTATTGAGCAACCAAATACAGTTCCTAATGCTGTTACGCAAGAACTTTTAGAAGATAAATATCAAATTGCCGCTAAAACATCGTATGCGAATTATTCATTTATGATGGGAGGTACTAATGATAATTTAGAAGAAATATTAAAGACAAATCCTAGAAATGTAGCTGGATTAAAACTTTTTTTAGGATCGTCTACTGGCGATATGCTTGTTGATAGTTCAGCTTCATTAGAAAAGATATTTACAAGTACTAAGTTGTTAATTGCTGTTCACAGCGAAGATGAAACTATAGTTAAAAATAATTTAGCAAAGTTTAAAGAAGTTTTTGGGGAAGATATTCCAGTTGATAAACACCCAGAAATACGTAGTGTTGAAGCTTGTTATGTGTCTACAGAAAGAATAATTGCTTTAGCAAAAAAAACAGGAGCTAGACTTCATGTATTCCATATATCTACAGCAAAAGAATTAGATTTATTTACCAATAAAATTCCATTAGAACAAAAGCAAATTACAGCGGAAGTATGTATTCATCATTTATGGTTTACAGATGCTGATTATGAAATAAAAGGCTCCTTGATTAAATGGAATCCAGCTGTAAAATCTCAAGCAGATAAAGATGCATTATGGAAAGCTTTATTAGATGATAGAATTGATGTAATAGCAACAGATCATGCACCTCATACGCTTGAAGAAAAAAGCAATCCATATTTAACCTGTCCTTCTGGTGGTCCTTTAGTTCAACATGCTGTTGTAGCTATGTTTGAAGCGCATCATCAAGGAAAAATTTCGGTAGAAAAGATTGTTGAAAAAATGTGTCACAATCCAGCTAAAATTTTTCAAATTGAAAAAAGAGGATTCATTCGAGAAGGTTATTATGCTGATATAGCAATTGTAAATGCATATTTACCGTGGAATGTTAAAAAAGAAAATATTATTGCAAAATGTGGCTGGTCTCCGTTTGAGGGATATAACTTTAAATCGCGCGTGACACATACTTTTGTAAATGGGAAATTAGTTTATCAAAATGGTAAAGTAAAAGACACTAAAGTAGGCCAACGATTATTATTTGAAAGAAATTTATAATGAAACCACTGCTATTTTTATTTGTAAGCTTATTGTTGTTTTCTTGTTCTAAGAATCCAGCACCCAAACCCGAAAATTTATTGGATGAGGAAGTAATGGTTGATATTATTTTTGATATTGCAATTTTACAAGCAGCGGATGGTAATATGCCTTATAAATTAGCAGAGGCGAATATTAATGCTAATCAGTATGTTTTTAAAAAGTATAAAATTGACAGTATAACCTACAGTCAAAATCAACGCTATTATGCTTCAGATTCAAGAAAATATAAAAAAATCTATAAAAAAGTAATTGAAAGATTAGATTTAGAACAAAAGAAAATGAATGATACAACTAAAGCAACAAATGCATCAGATGATGTAAAAAAAAGCTTTAGTGTTTCAGAATAGTTTTTAAATACTCTTCTTTTTCTTGAAATTCAAATTCGAATTCCGATTTAATTTTTGAAGTATCGTAAATTAAAGTTTCATGCAATGCGGCAGCTGTATTTCGAGTTATTTTCCTTTTGCGATTCGCAATTTTTGAAATTAACCAATCTAATCGCCAAGCAATTGATGTCATTGACTTCGTGGCATTTATAGAAGGACTTTTTACGTTTATTTCTTTAGCAATAAATTTAAGCAGTTTTTTAACTTCTATATTTTCACCAACAAGTGTAAAACGTTCTCCATTGATGTCACTTTTCATAAGTTGCATCATGCATTTGGTTACGTCATCTACAAAAACAATTCCAACAAAGCCCTTAGTGTAAAATGAAGTTCCTCTCCTAACAGATTGAATAATTACATCGCTACCTCTTTTTGGAAAACCGTAACCAAAAATCACACCCGGATTCACAATTACCACTTCTAAGCCTTCTTGATGGCCGCGAAATACTTCCATTTCGGCACCATATTTCGTAATGGCGTAATCACTATGCAATTCTTCAGGATTCCATTCGGTTTCTTCTGTGATAGTAGTTTCGTGTTCTTTTGGGTTTCCTAAAGCGGCAATCGAACTTACATGACAAAGTTTTTTGATGCCAAAATCAATGCAACAATTTACAATGTTGGCAGTTCCTTCAATATTGATTTTTCTAAGCTCGTCTTCGTCCCTAGGATCAAACGAAATCAAAGCAGCGCAATGATATACATGTGTAACCTTTTCAAAAGCAATTTCTAACGACGGAATATCGGTAATATCACCTTTTACCCAATTAATTTTATCAAAAAGCTCTAATTGATTATGAAAAGAAAATACATTCTTTGTCTTTTCAATTTGTTTTTCAGAACGAAATAGCGCTTTTACTGCCTCATTTTCTTGAAGAAGTTGCACTAACAAATGCGAACCTACTAAACCTGTTGCTCCTGTGACTAAAATCATGACGTAAAAATAGCAAATCTTTTAAAAACGGACTAACTTTTAAACCTTCAAACTTTTAAACTTTTAAACTAAAAGTTATCTTTGCCAAAATTAAATCGCAAAATGAAGAATTTAGTAGAAGAATTACGTTGGAGAGGTTTGTTTCATGATATGATGCCTGGAACAGAAGAGCAATTACTAAAAGAAGCTACTACAGCTTATATTGGTTTTGATCCAACGGCAGACTCTTTACATATTGGAAGTTTAGTGCAAATTATTTTATTAATGCACTTGAGAAAATCGGGCCATAAAGCCATTGCGCTTGTGGGTGGAGCAACTGGAATGATTGGTGATCCTTCTGGAAAATCTAATGAAAGAAATTTGTTAGATGAAGCTACTTTGAATCATAATGTAGAGGGAATTAAGAGAGTTTTATCTCGCTTTTTAGATTTTGATGAGAAAGATGAAAATGCACCAATTCTAGTAAATAATTACGATTGGATGAAAGATTTTTCATTCATTGATTTTGCACGTGATATTGGAAAACGTATTACCGTTAACTACATGATGTCTAAAGATTCTGTAAAAAAGCGTTTAAGCGGAGAAGAAGGGGCTGAAGGAATGAGTTTTACCGAATTTACCTATCAATTAATTCAGGGCTACGATTTTTATCATTTGAATAAACACCATAATTGTTTACTTCAAATGGGTGGAAGTGACCAATGGGGTAACATTACTACGGGTACAGAATTGGTAAGAAGAATGAATGTTGGTAACGAGGAGAAATCAAAAGCATTCGCGTTAACAACCCCATTAATTACAAAAGCTGACGGTTCTAAATTTGGTAAATCGGAAGGTGGTAATGTTTGGTTAGATGCTGACAAAACTTCGGTTTATAAATTTTATCAATTTTGGTTAAATTCTACTGATGTAGATGCTGAAAAGTATATTAAAATTTTCACGTTCCTAGATAAAGAAACGATTGAAAAATTAATTGCTGAACACAACGAAGCGCCTCATTTAAGAGCATTACAAAAACGTTTGGCAGAAGAAATTACGGTTATGGTACATTCTGCAGCAGATTTAGAAAATGCAATTGCTGCTTCAAATGCTTTTTTTAGTCCGTCAATGGATGAGTTGAAAAAGTTAGATGAAAAAACGTTTTTAGAAGTGTTTGATGGTGTTCCTCAAGCAGAAATTTCGATGGAAGATTTGAACGCAGGTATAGATATGATTGCCGCATTAGCAGCAAAAACAAATTTCTTAGCTTCTAATAGTGATGCGCGTAGAGAATTGAAACAAAACTCGATTTCTTTGAATAAAGAGAAAGTAGGAGAAGATAAAATCATCACGAAAGAAGATTTAATCAACAATCAATTCTTATTATTACAAAAAGGAAAGAAAAATTATTATGTAATTAAGGTTAAATAACCATCAAATTACAACCACGAATATCAGAATGATCAAAACGTCCCAACACTTCAAACGAATGGTTGGGATTTTTTTTGCCCAAATCTTGCGTAGCAATAAAGGAGCACGAATTGATATTAGCTAAATCAATCACGTTAATTCCGCCCGTTTTTCCTTCGGAAACGCATGTTAGTGCATCTTCCGTATCACGAATTAGAATTTGCATCCATGGCGGACATTCAAAAACGCCATCGCCAAGAGAATACGCTTGCGAAAGTAATTCCGTCATGCCATATTCGGAATGGATTTTAGAAACGCCAAATCCTTCGCGTAAAATAGTGTGTAATTCTTCACGAATCATTTCTTTTCGTTTGCCTTTCATACCACCCGTTTCCATGATGATAGTGTTTTTTAATTTGAATTTTTGCTTCTCAATTAAATCTAACAAAGCATATGTAACTCCAATTAAAATCACATTCTGACCTAAATTATCCAATTCAATCAATTTAGAAATTAATTCATCGTAGTTGTTTAAATAAAATCCAGAATCTTCGTGATTACTACTTTGAATTAAATCTTCTACCATATATATCAACGAAGAACCATCGCGCTCTAAATAGGAGGGAAGTAAGGCTAAAACACAATAATCTTCAATGTTTCCATAGAATTCTGAAAAGCCTAAACGGTAACTCATTTCGTACCAACTTACATCGGTAACTAAATGTTTACTGGTTTGCATTCGGGTGGTGCCGCTACTTGTAAACGTTTGCTGAATTGTTTCAGAAGAACTTAAAACGTTATGACTTTTAAAAAACTGAATGGGTAAAAATGGAATTTCAGTTATTGATTTCACATTGTTTTTGTCTTTCTTCAAGAAGTTACAAAATTGTTGGTACACCAAATTAGTATCGTACTGATGACGAAATACTTTTAAAGTAATTTTTTCAAATTCTTTTTTCGAGTTAATTTGGAAAATATCTTCTTGTGAAATCATGGTACAAAAATAGCAAACAAAATGGTCTTAAATAAAAAAGCACCAACTTTCGTTGATGCTTTTAATATAATTTAAAATTAATTACTTAATAACTAATTTTCTAGTAGCTGTTTTACCTTCTTCTGTAATTTTAATTACATAAACACCAGCTGTTAATTTAGCCACGTTTACAGTGTTGTTTACTACATTAGATTTTAAAACTTCTTTGCCTAATAAATCAAATATTTGAACAGACATAGCTGCATTAGCTGCAGAAGTAAAGTTTAATGTGCCTCCAGATACTGGGTTTGGATACATTGTTAAACCATTGATGTTGTCAAATGATGATGAAGATAAAGTAAAGTTTGGAGTTGTGTCGATTGTTAATTCGTCAATTGTCATACCTGGTGTAGTATTTGCAGCTTCTTGTCTTAACATAAATCCACTTATACTTGTTAATGGAGCAGCCATGGTAACACTAACTGTTGGAGCAACATTTGAACCGCCTATTGTTGGATTAACAAATAACGACAATGAATTAGTAGTAAAATTATAACCTAATACTAAATACTGCGTAGTATTTGTATCATATAAATTAGTATCCCAATCAGTTGGTGAAGCAGCTGTTCCAAGTCCATATTGGTATTGCGTTCCATTTTTTCTCATCCAAACTCTTGCATTTGTAGAAACACCTGAATTAGTTGTAAATAAAGCAGAATAGTTACTAGTTAAGTCAACAGTGATTCCAGAAATATCAGTTACTTTTGCTAAAAATGAAGCGTAAATTGTTCCACTTGTTGTGTCTGTAAACGGAGTTCTAGATTCAGCTCCTGTTCCAATAAATGACACAGAATTTCCAGAAGGAGTAATACCTGTGTAAGATAAATTTCCAGCTTCAATTAAAATATTATCACCTGTATTAACAATAGTCCATTTTTGTTCAGCATTTAAAGAATTTCCTACAGTATATGGAAAAGATTCGTTCAATGGTAAAGTATTTATAGGTTTACATTCTGGTGATGTAATAGTTTTAGATAGTGTACAAGCTCCAGTAACAGATAATGTTACATTTGTTCCTTCTGGAATATTACTAATTGTGATAGTTCCAGTAGCTGTGGTAGATGGATTATCACCACCAACTGTCCCAGTTGAAGCTACTAAAGTATAAGATCCTGTACCTCCACCTGTAAATGGGATAGAAACACTATAGGTATCAATGTTTAATGTAATAGCATCACAAGTTGTTGTTTCTGCTGCTAATGCTAAGGCACAAGGTGTAGCGCCAAACCAAGTAGAATAAATTCTGATACCGTCAATTGTAATGTTTTGTGCTGTTGCAGGTTGTCTTAAAAAGAAACCAGATATTGTAGCAGAACCTGAACCAGTTGTTGTAACTTCTGGTGTGCCTGCGCCAATTTCATTAGCAGGAACACCTGCTTGTTTTACCCACATACTAGCTGCACCTGAGGCTGTAACATCATATTTAACAATAATTAAATAGGTAGTATTAATATCAAAATCTGTAGTGCCATAGGTTCCTGTTCCAGTATTTGACATTCCAAAGTTTACTTTTCCAACTGTAGTTGATGGTTTAACCCAAAGTCTATTTCCAAAAGTACTACCTGTTGTATTTAAACCAGCAAAGTATCCTGCTGTTCCATCTGTAACATTAATTAGAAATGAATAGTATAAACTTCCTGATGTTACTGCAGTGAATGTTTTTTGGGCATCTTCTCCAGTATTATCTAATCTTGCAGCGTTTCCAACAACTGCGCCAGTTATACCAGTGGTGCCTGAGTATCCAGTATAAGTTAAACCGTTTGATGTACCAACATCTAAAGCATTGGTACCTGCTCCACTAAAAGCAGTCCATCCGTTTGCTGTAAGAAGAGCGCCGTCTGCGTAATTAAAATCTTCAGAAAGTATCTGCCCAAAAGACAAAGTACTTACTGCTATTAATAATAAAGTGTAAAGTTTTTTCATTTTTATAAAGTTAAATTATGGTACAAAGATAATTAGTTTTTAAGTTTTATGCTATTATTTAGTTGTTAACTTAAAATTAAATAATAGATATGAATTTAATTAACTAATTGATAATTAGTTTTCTAGTAGCAGAAGCTTCTCCTTCTTTAATTTTAATGATGTAAACACCGGCTTCTAAATGACTTACATTTACTTCTTTTGAGGTAGTAACTGATTCAAGAACCCTTTTCCCTAAAACATTAAAAATTTCTACTTTTTTGTCTAAAGAAGATTTAGTAGTAATAAAAATTTTACCAGAGTTCGTTGGGTTTGGATAAATAGTAAGTCCTTCAATAGTAGGTTCTTGCGTTTTTGTTGCACTAGAAAATTTGCTCTCTTGTGCTTGCAGCTTGAAAGAGAACAAAAGAGTTAAAATAAAAATAGTATAAAAGTATTTTTTTTTCATGCGAAACTAATATAGTGTGTAAATATAACTATTTTTTACATACAAATACGATGCCAAATAAAAAATTCACTATTAATGAATATTCGCCAAATTGTAAAATTTTTAGTGAATGTTCATAGTAAATATATAATTCTATAATATTAAATAACCTACAAAGCTTTTAGACCTTGTAGGTTATTTGACTAATTACAATTCTAACGCTTTTTTCACATTTCCGCCCATTAATAATTCTGCTGGATTTTCTAATGCTTCTTTCACTGCTACTAAGAACCCAACTGACTCACGTCCGTCGATGATTCTGTGGTCGTATGATAAGGCAACGTACATAACTGGCGCAATTACGATTTGACCGTTTTTAACGATAGCTCTTTCTACCACATTATGCATTCCTAAAATACCAGATTGTGGAGGATTTATAATTGGTGTTGATAACATACTTCCGAAAACACCACCATTTGAAATTGTGAATGTTCCACCTGTCATTTCATCGACTGTAATTTGTCCATCACGAGCTCTGATCGCTAATCTTTTGATTTCTGCTTCAACTCCTCTGAACGATAATGTTTCTGCATTTCTCATAACAGGAACCATTAATCCTTTTGGACCTGAAACCGCTACCGAAATATCACAGAAGTCATAAGAAATTTTCTCTTGACCATCAATCATTGAATTTACATCTGGGTATAATTGCAAAGCACGAGTTACCGCTTTTGTAAAGAACGACATAAAGCCTAATCCTAAACCATGTTTAGCTTTGAATTCTTCTTTGTATTGATCACGTAAAGCGTAAATAGCCGTCATGTCCACTTCATTGAAAGTAGTTAACATGGCTGTTTCGTTTTTAGCAGATACTAAACGTTCAGCTACTTTTCTACGTAACATAGAAAGTTTTGTTCTTTCTGAACCACGGTTTCCACCTGTTGGTGTTCCCATCGATGGTACTGCATTTACAGCGTCATCTTTAGTGATTCTTCCACCTTTACCTGTTCCTACAATTGCAGAAGGTTCTATGTTTTTCTCGTCTAATATTTTTTTTGCTGCTGGAGATGGTGCTTGCGTTGCGTATGTTTTCTCAGCTATTGGAGCTGCTTTAACTTCAGCTTTTGGAGCTTCAACCGCTTTTGCTTCTTCTTTTACTGTAGCTACGCCACCTTCTGGTTTTGCTGCACCTGTATCGATTAAACAAACCACAGCACCAACTGCTACTGCATCACCTTCTTCTGCTTTTAATGTAATTATTCCGCTTGCTTCAGCTGGTAATTCTAATGTTGCTTTGTCTGAATCAACCTCAGCAATCGCTTGGTCTTTTTCTACATAATCACCATCTTTTACTAACCATGTAGCAATCTCTACTTCTTTAATTGATTCCCCTGGAGAAGGGACTTTCATTTCTAAAATCATGTTTTTTAGTTTAAAAGTTTAAAATAAGTTTAGAAGTTTAAAAGTTGTGTTAGTTTTAAACCTAAACTATTATCTGTTTTATTTTTATTGAAATAATGTTTTATCAAAAACCATAGCGATAGCATTCTTTTGACGTTTTTTAGAACGCTCATAACTACCTGCTGCCGGTGCACTATATGCTTTTGGTGATGCCAATCTTAATTTTACTAAATCAAAGTTCATCAACATGTATCCATAAGCTCCCATGTTTTTAGGTTCTTCTTGTGCCCAAACGTAATCATCAACATTTGGATAACTGTCGATAATTGCTTTGATTTGGTCAACTGCTAATGGGAACAATTGCTCTAAACGAACCACTGCCACGTCGTTTTTACCTAATTCTTCTCTTTGTGCTATGATGTCAAAATATACTTTTCCTGTACAGAACACCAATGTTTTAATCGCTTTTTTGTCTTTTACATTTGGATCATCTAACACTTCTTGGAATTGTCCGTTTGCTAATTCATCCACAGAAGATACTACATCTGGATGACGTAATAAACTTTTTGGAGAAAACACTACTAATGGCTTACGGAATTCTGTTTTTAACTGTCTTCTCATCAAATGGAAGAAGTTAGCTGGCGAAGTTACATCGGCAATATACATGTTGTGTTTTGCACACATTTGTAAATAACGTTCCATACGTGCTGATGAATGTTCTGCTCCTTGGTTTTCATAACCGTGAGGCAACAACATTACCAATCCGTTTTGATTGTTCCATTTGTCTTCACCTGCAGAAATGTATTGGTCAATCATAATCTGAGCTCCGTTAGAGAAATCTCCAAACTGTGCTTCCCAAATTACTAAGGTTTTTGGTGATGCTAATGCATATCCATATTCAAAACCTAAAACACCATATTCTGAAAGGTGTGAATTGTAAATATAAAAGTTTCCTTTTTTATCTTTTATACGATCTAAAAGAATTACTTCTTCTTCTGAATCTTCTACTTTAACTACTGCATGACGGTGTGAGAATGTTCCACGCTCAACATCTTGCCCAGAAATACGAACATCAAAACCTTCCGAAATTAATGAACCATAAGCTAATAATTCGCCCATTGCCCAATCTAATTTATTGGTCTCCAACATGTTTTTTCTATCCCCAATTAACTTTGTAATCTTACTGATGAACTTTTTATCAGCAGGAAGTTCGGTAATGGTTTTAGCAATTTCTGTTAATTGATTTTTATCAAATGAGGTGTCGAATTTTTGAAGCATTACATCATCCGAAACTTGTTTGTAACCTTCCCACTCATTTTCCAAGAACGGTGTAATTACGGTTAAATCTTTCTTACGAGATGCTTCTAAATTCTCATCTAATTTTGCTTTGTAAGCTTCTTCTAGTTCTTTTACAAATCCAGCCGAAATCACATTTTCTTGTGCTAATTTCTCTGCATAAATATCTCTTGGATTTTTATGTTTTGCAATTAATTTATATAAAACTGGTTGGGTAAAACGAGGTTCATCACCTTCGTTGTGACCGTATTTTCTGTATCCTAATAAATCGATAAAAACGTCAGTTCCAAATTCCATACGGTAATCTAAAGCAAATAACATCGCATGAACTACCGCTTCTGCATCGTCTGCATTTATGTGTAAAACTGGCGACAACGTTACTTTAGCTACATCGGTACAATACGTTGATGAACGTGCATCTAAGTAATTCGTTGTAAATCCAACTTGGTTATTGATTACTAAATGGATTGTTCCACCCGTTTTATAACCATCTAATTTAGCCATTTGAATGATTTCATACACAATACCTTGGCCTGCAACCGCAGCATCACCGTGAACAGCGATTGGTAATACTTTTGAAAAATCATTTGGATAATTTCTATCTTGTTTTGCTCTTGTAATTCCTTCAATAACAGCGCCTACTGTTTCTAAGTGCGAAGGATTTGGCGCTAAATTTAAGTTAATTTTCTTACCTGAATTGGTTACTCTATCGGAAGTTAATCCTAAGTGATATTTTACATCCCCATCAAAGTTTGCGTCTTCATCATAGTCTTTTCCGTCAAATTCAGAGAAGATATTTTGAGTATTTTTTCCAAAGATGTTTGCCAATACATTCAAACGACCTCTGTGTGCCATTCCCATTACGAATTGCTCCACACCTTTATCAGCTGCAGCTTCCACTAAAGCGTCTAAAGCAGGAATAACTGCTTCACAACCTTCTAAAGAGAAACGTTTTTGACCTACATATTTAGTATGTAAAAAGTTTTCGAAAGAAACTGCTTCGTTAAGTTTACTAAGAATGTGTTTTTTCTTGTCAGCAGTAAAACTTGGTAAATTATCGTTGATGTCTAGACGATTTTTAATCCAATCTAATTTATGTGGCTCACGAATATACATGTATTCCACTCCAATAGATTGACAATATACGTTTTCTAAATGCTTAACAATATCTGCCAATGGACTTGGTTTCATGTTAACCATTTTAGCTGCATCAAAAACTGTATTCAAATCAGCTTGAGATAAGCCAAAGTTTTCTAATGCTAGCGAAGGGCCGTGAAGTCTTCTGTCTCTTACCGGATTGGTTTTTGTGAATAAATGCCCACGTGTTCTATATCCTTCAATTAATTTAAGAACATTGAACTCTTTTTGCATTTTTTCAGAAATTTCTCCTGAATCACCCGAAGCAACATAAGCTACTTGTTGGGCTACTTCTTCAGAAACGTAATTAGCCTGAGCAAAATCAAATCCTTGAAAAAAACTTCTCCAGCTTGGCTCAACGCTGTCTGGATTTTGTAAATATTGTTCGTATAAATCGGCAAAAAAAGCCGTGTGTGCAGCGTTTAAAAAGGAAAACCTATCCATATCTTGTTGTCTGAAAGACCTTTTAATTAAAAATATTACGCAAAAGTAAAACATTTTATGATAATCTTTCAAGGATTTTTATACTTTTATATCATTAATTTTTTTAAAATTGATTTATGAAAAAGAATTCTGTAATAAATTTAACATTTTTACTAACTATTGTGTTTTTGTTTGGTTTTAATATTGCAGTTTATGCACAAAAAAACCAAGAAATCAAGACAAAAAGTGATTTTTGGAACCACTTACAATTTGGAGGAGGACTAGGTTTGGGAGTTGGCAATGGTTACGCAGATATTATGGTGGCTCCAAGTGCTATTTATAATTTTAACGAGTATCTATCAGCAGGTTTAGGACTGCAATACAACTATGTAAAACAACGCGATTTTTACAATGCTAATATGTATGGAGGAAGTATAATTGCCTTATTTCAGCCCATCAGAGAATTGCAAATTTCAACTGAATTAGAACAGTTGCGCATCAACAGAACGTATGATAATTCTTTTGGCAACAACTCGCAAGATTTTTGGAATACCGCTTTATTTGTAGGTGCTGGTTATCGCAATGAAAATGTAACTTTTGGTGTTCGGTATAATGTTTTACACCGTGACAGAGACAATATTTATGCCGAAGCATTTATGCCTTTTGTAAGGGTGTTTTTTTAGTATTTATTCCGAAACCATACTTTTTGCCATTCGCGTTTTAACACTAAAAAAGCAACTTGTTCTGATAATTCTACCAAATCAGAGCCATCTAATTTTTTAATTTGATCTTCTGGAACATCAATGATATAAAGTAAATTCAAGTATTCAGCAAATTTGTATTGAATGAGTTTGTAGATTTTTTCTTGTACCAAATTTTTAAATTCAAACGGAAAAATACTTGTTGGCACATCTAAAGATTCATTTGCCAAAGCAAAATCTTTGTTGGTTTGCTCAATCAATTTAAAGTACAAATGCTCTTCTTCGGCTTGCGAAATTAAAGCATCTATATTTTGTGGGTTTACAAAATTCATTTTATTTTAAAATTGACACATTACCGAATTGATAAATTGGCACACTGTTAAACGTTTCTTCCCATTAAATTCTCACCAAAAGCTTTCAAAATAGCTTTCTTTTCAGCTTCGACATCCATTTTTTCTAAGGTTTCAAATGCTTTAAATGTATAGTCTTGAATCGCTTTTTTAGTAGCTTCACTTGCTCCAGAAGAATTAAAAATAGCTTTTACTGATTCTATTTTATCTGTATTTTCTGAAGGTTGAATCGAAAACAAATGCAATAATTTTTGCTTTTCTTCTGCTTTAGAAAACTCAATTGCTTTTAAGTATAAATAGGTTTTTTTGTTTTCGATAATATCGCCTCCCACTTGCTTTCCAAAGGTTTCTGGATTTCCAAAAGCGTCTAAATAATCATCTTGCAATTGGAAGGCAATTCCTAAATTCAGTCCAAAATCATAAATCAAATTGGCATTTTCATCAGAAGTTTCGGCAACAATTGCACCCATTTTCATGGCAGCACCTACTAAAACTGCTGTTTTATATTCAATCATTTTTAGATATTCGGGAATTGTAACATCGTCACGAGTTTCGAAATCTACATCATATTGTTGTCCTTCGCAAACTTCTAAAGCCGTTTTACTGAATAATTTCGCTAATTTCTGGAAAGTTGCTGGCTCATAATTTTCAAAAAATTGATACGCCAAAATCAGCATTGCATCACCTGATAATATTCCAGTATTCAAATCCCACTTTTCATGAACGGTTTGATTGCCTCTTCTCAAAGGAGCATCGTCCATGATATCATCGTGAATCAAAGAAAAGTTATGAAACACTTCAACCGCTGTAGCAGCTGGAATGGCTTTTTCACAATCTACATTAAAAACTTCTGTTGCCATTAAAGTTAAAACAGGACGCATTCTTTTTCCTCCAAGTGATAAAATATACTGTATAGGTTCGTATAAATTTTTAGGCTCTTTATTAGCTACAATTTGTAAAAAATGATTGCTTACTTTTTCTTGATAAAAGGATATAGAATGCATTGCTTATATTTTTTGCTAAAATACTTCAATATTCCGAAACTAAACGAATTAATCAAATGTTAAATTTTCGTAAAAACAATGGAAACTATTTTGGTGTTAAAAGTTTCCTGTATATATTTGTACCCGAAATTAAAATCTAAAAAGAGATTTTTTCGTAAAAATGAGAGATAAAATTATAAACAAAGCGAAAGAAATGTTTTTGAGACTTGGTTTCAAAAGCATCACCATGGACGATATTGCTTGCGAAATGTGTATTTCAAAAAAAACGATTTACAAGTATTTTAGTAATAAAGATGTATTGATTGAAGAAAGTGTAGAATTGGTTCATAAAGAAGTGCATGAAACTATTGAAAAAATTGTGTCTAAAAACTTTAACGCAATTGAAGAAAATTTTGAAATCAAAAGAATGTTTAGAGAAATGTTTAAAGCTGCGGAATCTTCTCCATTGTATCAATTAAAAAAACACTATCCAGAAATTTATGATAAAGTATTGACCCAGCAAATAAGTATTTGTGAAGATTGTTTTAGACAAAATATTATTAAAGGGATTAATGAAGGTTTATACCGAGAAAATCTAGATATAGATAATTACGTAAAATTTTATTACACCTTAATTTTCAACATTAATGAAAATACAATGCTAGAAAATGATGCTCATGAATTAGAAGTGAAAGCATTAGAATATCACATTAGAGCAATGGCAACATTAGCTGGGATTATTGAATTAGAAAAACACCTTAAAAATCCAATTATATAGACATGAAAAACAAACTATTACTCGCAATACTATTGCTAACTACTATTATCAATGCTCAGGAAAGTGATAAAAAATCGTATTCGTTTTCTTTGAAACAAGCTATTGAACATGCTACTAAAAACAACTATTCTATACAAAATACAAATAGAGATATTGAAGTAGCTAAAAAGAAAAAATGGGAAACCACAACTATGGGTTTGCCACAAATAAATGGATCTGTAAATTATCAAAATACCTTTGAGTTTCAAAAACAAGGTGCTGCAGCAAATTCTTTTAATCCATTAGCAGATCCAAACGAAATTACTTTATTGGCTTTTGGAACAAAACACCTAGGAATTGGTAACTTAACATTGAGTCAGTTAATTTTTGATGGTTCATATCTAGTGGGGTTACAATCGGCTAAAACATATTTAAAAATTTCCGAAAACGCAAAAGAAAAAACCAATCAAGAAATTAAAGAAATTGTAATTAACGCATACGGGAATGTGCTTTTAGCAGATGAAAGCATTTTAATAATTAATAAAAATAAAGTTGTTTTAGAAAAAATTCTTTCAGACACTAAAGAAATTTTTAAAAACGGACTAATTGAAGAAGAAAATGTAGAACAGCTTCAAATCACTTTAAATTCGGTAAATAATGCTTTAGATAATGTAACAAAACAAAGGGTTATTGCTTTAAATATGATGAAACTATTGTTAGGAATTGATTTAGAAAATGAAGTTTTTTTAACTGAAAAATTAAGCTCATTAACTGAAAATAATATCGATTTACAAGTTTTAACTTCTGAATTTGATGTAAATAAGAATATCGATTATCAAATTGGTAAAAACATGGAAGAAAGTAAAAAATTAATGGTAAAATTAGAAAAAAGCAAAGAATTACCATCAATAGGTGCTCAGGTAAATTTTGGATACAATGCGTTTTCAAACGAATTTACATTTTTTAATTCAGATCAAAAATGGAGTAACTACTCAAATATAGGGATTGGTTTAAATGTTCCTATTTTTAGCAGTGGCGCAAGAAGCTCAAGGGTACAACAAGCTAAATTAGAATTAGAAAAATCACAGACACAATTAAAAGAAAAAGAGCAAAATTTAAAACTGGAACATCAAAAAGCAAAAAGTGATTATGAATATAGTATTAATCAATTTCAAAATGCTCAATCTAATTTGAAATTGGCTGAGCGCATTGAAAGTAAACAACAAATAAAATTTAAAGAAGGTTTATCGTCGAGTTTTGACTTTGCCGATGCACAAAAACAATTATATACTGCTCAACAAGAAGTTTTACAAGCTATGCTTGAAATAATAAACAAAAAAGCAACATTAGAAAAAATATTAAACTAACAACTATAAATAAATTTAGATATGAGAAAAATAATATTAGTAGCAACAAGTCTATTATTATTCGCTTGTGGTGGAAAATCTACAGATGATTTAATAAAGGAAGAAAACATTACAGAATTAAAAAACAGAAAGTCAGACATTCAAGCCGAATTAGCAAAAATTGACGCCGTTTTAAACAAAGGTGACAAAGCAGAAGAATCTGAAGCATTAGTTTCTGTTTTAACTTTAAAAGACACCGTTTTTAATCATTATTTAGAAATTCAAGGAAATATAAATACAAAAGAAAATATTTTAGTCCAACCAGAATTTAGTGGAACTTTAACTTCGTTAAATGTAAAAGCTGGTCAACGAGTTTCAAAAGGCCAAATTTTAGGGAAAGTTGATGATGCCGGAATGTCGCAACAATTAGCTAGTATTGAAAATCAATATACACTTGCAAAAACCACATTTGAAAGGCAGAAAAATCTTTGGGACAAAAAAATTGGTTCAGAAATTCAATATTTACAAGCTCAAACACAAATGATTTCGGCTCAAAAATCTGTAGCTCACATGAAAGCTCAATTAGCAAAAACATTAATTCTTTCACCATTTTCTGGTACAATTGATGAAGTTTTTGTTGAACGTGGACAAGTGGTGTCTCCTAGCCCTCAAGGATTAATGAGAATTGTAAATTTATCAAACATGTATGTTACCACATCTGTTCCTGAAACCTACATTGGAAAATTGAAAGCTGGCACCGAAGTAGATGTTTTTTTAACTTCATTAGGAAAAACATATAAAGGAAGAGTAAGACAAGTAGGGAATTACATTAATCCAAATAACAGAAGTTTTGGTATTGAAGTTAGTGTTCCAAATCCTGATAATTTATTACGACCAAATCAAGTTGCAAAACTTAAAATCATAGATTATACAGTAAAAGATGCAATTGTTGTTCCTACAAACGTAGTTCAAGAAGATGGTGAGAAAAATAAATTTGTTTTTATTGTAACTAATGTAATTGGTAAAAAAGGAATTGCTAAAAAAATAATAGTAAAAGTTGGAAAATCATCAGATAATGTAACAGAAATTTTAAGCGGATTATCAGCAAATAATCTTATTGTAACGGAAGGCGTGAATACTATTTCCGAAGGAATGAAACTTAATTTCTAAAAATAATTGTTTCAGGTTCCAAGTTGTTGTTATAACACTTAAACCTGAAATTTGAAACAAAAATATATGAGTAATCAAAATAAAGAATTCGGAATATCGAGTTGGGCTGTAGACAATAGAGTTACAGTATATATCTTGACATTGCTAATTGTTATTACAGGTATCATTGCCTATGTAACAATGCCTCGTGAGGATTTTCCAGAAATTATAGAGAACAAAGTTTACATTTCTTCTGTTTTCCCTGGAAATTCTGCCGAAGATGTTGAAAAACTAATTGTAAAACCATTAGAAAAAGAAATTAAAAATATTTCTGGTGTAGAAAAAATTACGTCAAGTTCATTCCAAGATTATGGAATGATCATTGTTGAATTTAGTGATAACGTTGGTATTGAAGATGCTAAAACTAAAGTAAAAGACAAGGTAGATGTTATAAAAGCAGATACCGATTGGCCAAATTTAGATAATGGTAGTAAGGTAGAACCAAGTGTTTTTGAATTGAACATTTCGGAAGAAGTGCCTATTTTAAACATTAATTTGAAAGGAAATTATACGACTCAACAATTAAAAAAATACGGAGAATTGCTTCAAGATGATATTGAAGAAATACCTGAAGTTAAAAAAGTAGATATACTTGGAGTTGACGATAAAGAAGTTGAAATTGCTGTAGATATATTCAAAATGACAGCAGCACAAGTTTCTTTCGATGAAATTCAGAATGCGGTAAAATATGAAAACATGACACTTTCTGGCGGAAATTTAATTTCTCAAGGTTCGCGAAATAATATCAGAATTGTTGGGGAAATTAAAGATCCAAAAGAATTAGAAAACGTAATTGTAAAATCTTACGGCGGAACTGTTTACCTAAAAGATATCGCCGTTGTTCGTTTCAAAGAAAAAGAAAAAACAACATACGCACGCGAATCTGGCAAAGAGGTTGTAATGCTAAACGTAAAAAAACGTTCTAATCAAAACATGATTTCTGCCATCGAACAAGTAAAAGAAAAATTAGAAAAAGCAAAAGAATCATATTTACCATCTAACTTATCAATTGATTTAACAAATGATCAATCATCACGTGTCGAACACCAAGTAGATGAGCTATCGAATCATATTATATTTGGTATTGTGTTGGTAATGATTGTACTGATGTTTACCATGGGATTAAGGAATTCCTTATTTGTTGGTGCTGCGATTCCGCTTTCAATGTTGATGGCATTTACAATATTATCGGCTTTTGGATTAACACTAAATACAATGGTGCTTTTTGGATTGGTAATGGGATTAGGAATGCTTGTTGACGACGGAATTGTAGTAGTGGATAACGTTTTTGCCAATATGAAGAAAGGCATGGACAAAGTATCGGCTTCTAAAATTGGTATTGGTGAAATCGCTTGGCCAGTAATTTCTTCAACAGCAACAACCTTAATGGCATTTTTACCATTTGCTTTATGGCCGGGAACTATGGGTAAATTCATGAAATATTTCCCAATTACATTAACAGTAACATTAACAGCTTCGTTATTCGTAGCAATGGTTGTAAACGCGGCCATGACTGGTGGTTCAATGGATACAGAAGATAGAAACGTGTCTAATAAATCAGCTAAATTATATACAATTATATTTAGCGTTTTAGGTATTGTTTTTGTTTTGATTGGGCATATAATAGATTCAACTTTCGCAAAAGCGATCGGACATTTAGCTATTATTTCATTAGGATTAATGTGGTTATATAAAATCAAATTGTACCAATTGACGCAAGATTTTCAGCATAACTTTTTTCCAAAAATGGAAGATAAATATAAAAATTTCTTAGCGAAGATTTTGACAGGAAAAAGAGCTTGGTTGGCATTAGCTACGATTATTGGTATGCTATTTTTCTCTTTCATCTTGTTAGGAATTTTTCCTAGAAAAGTATTGTTTTTCCCGGATAACACTCCGAATCAAGTCATTACATATATTGAATATCCACAAGGTACTGATATCGAAAAAACCAATAAAGCTACACTTTTTGTTGAAAAGCAAGTGATTGAAATATTAAATAAATATGTAGACCCAAAAACTAACAAAAACTTCTTAGCAGAGAGCATTGTTTCGCAAGTTGGAGTTGGAGCTGGAAATCCGAATGTAGATGCGGGTTCGGCTTCAGAAACACCATATAAAGGCAAAGTAACAGTTAATTTCTCTGAGTACAAATTCCGTCAAGGCATCAATACCACGGAAGTTTTAGATGAAATTCGTGCGAAAGTAAAAGGCATTGCAGGCGCAACTGTTACCGTTGAAAAAGACGCTAACGGACCGCCAGCAGGTTATCCAATTAGTGTACAATTAACAGGAACGGATTATCAAGAAATGTTAGTTGAAGCAGATAAAATGATTGCTTTTATTAACTCGAAAAACATTCCAGGAATCGAACGTTTAAGTGTGGATGTAAACAAAGAAAGTCCTGAATTAGAAGTAAAAGTGGACAGAGTAAGCGCTGGAAGTATGGGTGTTTCAACTGGTCAATTAGGATTCAATTTACGTCGTTCAGTTTATGGCCAAGAAATTTCCACATACAAAGAAGGTGATGACGATTACAATATTACCATGCGTATGCAAGAAGACCAACGTAAGAATGAAAATGTATTGTTCAATCAATCTTTAACCTTTCGAAATCAAAATAACGGTCAAATTATGCAAGTGCCAATTTCTGCGATTTCTGAAACCAATAAAACTTCTACTTACAATCAAATCAAAAGAAAAAACCAAAAACGTATTATGACGGTTTATTCTAATGTATTGACAGGTTATAATGGAGATGAAATTACGAAACAAATTGCAGCAGAATTAGAAACTTATAAATTCCCTAAAACAGTAAGTTATTCGTTTTCTGGTGTTCAAGAAGAACAAGGCAAAAACCAAAGTTTCTTAATGTATGCACTTTTCTTAGCTTTAGCAGGAATTACAATTATTATTGTGTTACAATTTAATTCTGTTTCAAAAACAATGGTAATTTTATTTACTGTATTATTAAGTTTCAGTGGTGTTTTCTACGGATATGTAATTGCGAATATGGATTTCGTTATCCTTATGACAATGATGGGAATTATTTCACTGGCCGGAATTGTAGTAAAAAACGGAATTGTATTAATGGACTTCTTTGTTTTATTATTAGATAAAAAAGTTGCTGATAATAATTTGAAAAGTCATGATGATTTATCTTTAGAGGAAATAAAAGAAGTAATTATCGAATCCGGTAAATCTCGTTTGCGTCCAGTACTACTTACAGCTTTAACTGCTGTTTTAGGATTAATCCCTTTAGCAATTGGTTTAAATTTCGATTTCTTCTCTTTAATTACAGAGTTCAATCCTCATTTATATATGGGTGGTGATAACGTAATTTTCTGGGGACCATTAGCGTGGACCATCATCTTCGGATTAACCTATGCAACAGTTCTAACTTTAGTTATGGTTCCAGTAATGTTTTACTTAGTAAAAAGAGTAAAATATTGGTTAAGAGACAGAAAAAAACAAATTTAATAGCATAAATTTATAAAACAAAAAAAGTCCCGATTTTATCGGGACTTTTTTTGTTTTATAAATTGAATTAGTTTTTAACTAAAACATCTTTTGACCATTTTTTTACTTCAGCAATACGGCTATCAGAAAAATCAACTTCATTTAAGGAAGCATCACTCCAAAAAAACCATTTACCTGTTTTAGCACCTTTGTTGTACTCTCCAATAGATTGTTTACTTCCATCCTCATTATAAGCCATCCATTTACCATGTAATTTACCATCTAAGTAATAACCTTCTTGTTTTACTTGACCGTTATCATAATAATATGTTGCTTTTACCATTTCATTTACTACTTCTAATTTTGGTTTTACTTCTTGTGCAAATGACAAACTTGAAACCAATAAAACCGCTGCAATCACTAATTTTTTCATACTCTTTTCATTTTTTGGTTAACATTACTGTAACAAATATAAAAATATTTTTACAATAAAAAAACTTTTTGGTAACAATTTGGTAACATTGAACAAAAACTTAACATTAAAAAAGCCAATACATAACGTATTGGCTTTAAAATAGAATAAAAATCTAAGTTAATTATTTTACTAATCCATCTAATAATTCTACCAAAGAAACTGAAGAAGGTCTTGGTGCATCAGCCTTTACTACTTTCCCATTTGGATCAATCAATATAAATCTTGGAATTGAATTTATACCAAAGGCTTTAATAAAATCGGAAGTCCAATTTTTATCTGCAAACAACTGAATTCCTCCTAATTCTTTAGAAGTAACCATTTTCTTCCATTTCTCATAATCTTTCTCAACATCAACAGAAATACTTATAAATTCAATATTTTTCCCGTGATATTTTTCTTCTACTTTTTTTAAGTGAGGAATCTCAGCTAAACATGGTCCGCACCAAGTAGCCCAAACATCTATATATACATATTTGTCCTTTAAATCTTCAAGCTTTGTTTTTCCACCTTTATGGTTTTCATATTCAAATGTAGGAGAAGCAATTCCTTCCATTTTTTTTGCAGCCACTTTTTGAGTGTAATATTCTAATAAGAATTTTTCCTCTTGCTCAAATGAAGGACGTAACATAGTAACCAAAGATTGATCAAATCCTTTTCCGTCAATCATACTTATATCATTCGCTTTCTTTTTTGATAAAGCAGCTTTAAATGTGGCTTCATCTGCATCAAACAAAGGTTCTAATTCCATTTCAAATTTTTCATCAGATAACGCTTTTTGTGCTAAATAATTATTTTCGTTAGCTCCTTTCCCTTTGTAAACAAGTGTTTCATCAAAGTCTTTGGTATCCAATGTCACTGTTAAATCATACCCGTTTTTTAAAAATAAAGTAGTTCCTTCGTTACCATCGTTCAAACGATAAAAACCGCCGTCTTTAGATGCTTCAAAAGTGGTTTGAAACACTCCATTTTTATTTATTCCTACTTTTTGTTTAAAAGTTCTCCCCGAAGAAACAGTTATCGTGTCAGAAAATCTGTTAGCAATTTTTACGTTTAAAGAAACCGTATTGGAGGTATTTTGCGCAAATCCAGAAAGAATAGCAACAAAAAATAAAATGAATGTTTTTTTCATGTTTAAAAGTGTTATTTATTGAATCAAATCTATTAAAATTAAACGAATAAAATTAATATTTGTTATTACATTTGCATAAAATTTTTAGAAATGTACAGAAGTCATAACTGTGGCGAATTAAACGCTTCACACATCAATACAGAAGTTACCCTTGCAGGTTGGGTTCAAAAATCGAGAGATAAAGGATTTATGATTTGGGTTGATTTACGTGACCGTTATGGTATCACGCAATTAATCTTTGATGAACAAAGAACTGACAAAGCAGTTATTGAAAAAGCAAAATCTTTAGGAAGAGAATTTGTAATCCAAATCAAAGGAACGGTTATAGAACGTGTTTCTAAAAATCCAAATATGGCAACTGGTGACGTTGAAATTTTAGTTACCGAATTAACTATTTTAAACGAAGCACAATTGCCACCTTTTACGATTGAAGATGAAACGGATGGTGGTGAAGATATTCGTATGAAATATCGTTATTTAGATATCAGAAGAAATCCGGTTAAAAATAATTTATTATTCCGTCACAAAGTATCCATGGAAGTTAGAAAATATCTATCTGACCAAGGTTTTTGTGATGTGGAAACGCCTTATTTAATTAAATCTACTCCAGAAGGTGCGCGTGATTTCGTAGTGCCAAGTAGAATGAATGAAGGGCAGTTTTATGCACTTCCACAATCGCCACAAACGTTTAAACAATTATTGATGGTAGGTGGAATGGACAAATATTTCCAAATTGTGAAATGTTTCCGTGACGAAGATTTACGTGCTGACCGTCAACCAGAATTCACACAAATCGACTGCGAAATGGCATTCGTAGAGCAAGAAGATATTTTAGATATGTTCGAAGGCTTAACGCGTCATTTACTAAAAGAAATCAAAGGAATTGAAGTAGATAAATTCCCAAGAATTACCTACGATTATGCCATGAAAACTTACGGTAATGACAAACCAGATATTCGTTTTGAAATGAAATTCGGGGAGTTAAATGCTGTAGCTCAACATAAAGATTTTCCAGTATTTAATTCAGCTGAATTAGTTGTTGGAATCGCAGCACCAGGCTGTGCAAATTACACTAGAAAAGAAATTGATGCTTTAATTGATTGGGTAAAACGTCCTCAAGTTGGAGCATTAGGAATGGTTTATGTAAAATGTGAAGAAGATGGTTCATTCAAATCATCAGTAGATAAATTCTACGATCAAGAAGATTTGAAAAAATGGGCTGAAATTACCAATGCAAAACCGGGAGATTTAATCTTAATCTTATCGGGTAATGCAAATAAAGTTAGAACACAATTATCGGCACTTCGTATGGAAGTAGCTACTCGTTTAGGCTTGAGAAAATCAGATGAATTTGCACCATTATGGGTAGTAGATTTTCCATTATTAGAATGGGACGAAGAAAGTGGAAGATACCACGCAATGCATCATCCATTTACCTCTCCAAAACCAGAAGACATGGCATTAATTGAAACTGAACCAGGAAAAGTTCGTGCCAATGCCTATGATATGGTATTAAACGGAAACGAAATAGGTGGAGGTTCTATTCGAATTCACGACAGAGACTTACAAAGTAGAATGTTTGATTTATTAGGTTTTAGTAAAGAAGAAGCTTTAGCGCAATTCGGATTTTTAATGAATGCTTTTGAATTTGGAGCGCCACCACACGGAGGTTTAGCTTTCGGATTGGATCGATTAGTTTCTATTTTAGGCGGACAAGAAACGATTCGTGATTTTATTGCATTCCCAAAAAACAACTCGGGAAGAGATGTGATGATTGATGCTCCTTCAACAATTGATGAAGCGCAATTACAAGAATTACATATTAAATTAAGATAATAATGAAGAAAATTCTAATTGGACTTATCATTATCATTGCAAGCCTTATTACTTTTGGGTATTTACAAAAAAATAATGGGTTAAATGGTGATAAATGGATTGGAATTGGAGTCCTTTTAATAGCCTTTTTGCTTATTCCTTTGTTTTTATATTCAAGATTTAAGAATAAAGAAGTACGTGAACGTATGCTAAATTTTGATTTAAAAGAAAAGAAAGACACTGATAATCAATAAATTTGAAATATTTTTAACTTTTTCTTGTTCGTGTCGTAAATAAGTATATCTTTGAAGTATTATTAATTTTTTTATATTACACAAATGCGCACAGGCAAAGTTAAATTCTTCAATGAATCAAAAGGTTACGGTTTTATTACAGATGATGAAACAGGAAAAGACATTTTCGTACACGCAAGCGGAATGAGAGTTGAATCTCTTAATGAAGGTGATGCAGTTAGTTACGAAGAAGAAGAAGGAAGAAAAGGTAAAGTAGCTGCTCAAGTAGTAGTTATCGAAGACTAATATATATTATTTTTTGATTACCTAGAAAGATTAAAAGTCCCGATGATATCGGGACTTTTTTTGTTTGTGTCTTGTCCTGAAAAAAGGTGACTAAATATTACAAGGATAAGAAAACTTTAAAATTAAAGATTATTATAAACTTATAGTTGAACTATACGATAGATTTTTAAGTGAATTAGATAAATTAGAACAAGGGTTTTTTACTAAATCTAGTAGTCAATATATGACACAATTTTTTTAAAATAATATTTCAAACGGATTAATTTGACTATCAAGATAAATTAGCTATTTTTTTATGTTAGATTTTCAATAACAGTTTAAAAAAATATAACTCCAAACAAAGTATGTAAATAAGAAACAATTATAAAATTTAAAAAAAATCGTAACAGAATTATTCTGTTACGATTTAACTATGTTAATTTATTTAGTCATCATTTTAGGATAACTTATATAAAGCTTATAAATTACAACTGAGGACCAGCCGCTACTAATGATTTTCCTTCTTCGTTATCCGTATATTGAACAAAGTTTTTGATAAATCTTGAAGCCAAATCTTCTGCTTTTGTTTGCCATTCAGCAGCATTAGCATAGGTGTTTCTTGGATCTAAAATATTCGTGTCTACATTTGGTAATGCTGTTGGAACTGCAAAATTAAATGTTGGTACTATCTTAGTTTCTGCTTTCTCAATTGAACCATCTAAAATAGCATCAATAATAGCTCTCGTATCTTTAATTGAAATACGTTTTCCTGTTCCGTTCCAACCTGTGTTTACCATATAAGCAGTAGCATTGTGTTGCTCCATTTTCTTAACTAATTCTTCCCCATATTTTGTCGGGTGTAAAGATAAGAACGCTTTTCCGAAACAAGCAGAGAATGTTGGTTCAGGTTGTGTTACTCCTCTTTCAGTTCCTGCTAATTTAGCAGTAAATCCAGATAAGAAGTAATATTTAGTTTGATCTGGTGTTAATTTAGAAACAGGGGGCATTACTCCGAATGCATCAGCTGTTAAGAAAATAACTTTCGTAGCGTGACCTGCTTTAGAAACTGGTCTTACAATATTTTCAATATGGTTTATTGGGTAAGAAACACGCGTGTTTTGTGTTACTGAACCATCTTTAAAATCAATTTTTCCGTTAGCATCAACAGTTACGTTTTCTAATAGCGCATCTCTTTTGATAGCTCCGAAAATATCCGGTTCGTTTGCTGCACTTAAATCGATAGTTTTAGCGTAACATCCACCTTCAAAGTTGAAAACTCCATCATTATCCCAACCATGTTCGTCGTCTCCGATTAATTCACGTTTTGGGTCAGTAGATAAAGTAGTTTTTCCTGTTCCAGATAATCCGAAAAATACAGCAACATCGCCATCTTTTCCTTTGTTAGCCGAACAGTGCATAGAAGCAATTCCTTGTAATGGTAAGTAATAGTTCATCATAGAGAACAATCCTTTTTTCATTTCTCCACCGTACCAAGTTCCTCCAATTAATTGGATTTTTTCTGTTAAGTTGAACGCCACATATACTTCAGAATTTAATCCATGAGCTGCAAAATCTTTGAAACTTGTTTTAGAACCATTCATTACGATGAAATCTGGCTCACCAAAGTTTTCTATTTCTGCATCTGTTGGACGAATAAACATGTTTTTCACAAAGTGTGCTTGCCATGCAACTTCCATGATGAAACGAACTTTCAATCTTGTGTTTTCGTTTGCACCACAAAAAGCGTCAACAACGTATAATTTTTTATTTGATAATTGCTTAACTGTAGTTTCTTTTAAAGCATTCCAAGTGTCTTGTGAGATTGGCTTGTTATCATTTGCAGCTTTATCCGAATTCCACCAAATTGTATTTTCTGTAACACTATCTTTAACAATGTATTTATCTTTAGGAGAACGACCTGTAAATTCACCTGTCATTACATTAATTGCTCCAAGTTCTGATAGCTGTCCTTTTTCAAAACCTTCTAATGCGGTATTTAATTCCTCATTATATAAAAACTCATAGGAAGGATTGTAGATTATTTCTGACACATCAAAAATTCCGTATTTTTCTAACGAAATCGATTTCGTAATTTGATTATTAGTATCCATAATTAGTTTGTTACGTTGTGTTTTAATAAAGTGCAAAATTATAAATTTAATTTCAGATAGCGTTTTAAATTATTGTTTTTTACTTAAAATCACACAAAAAAGATAACCCCAAGCCAATATTAGCAGAAAACCACCTACAGGAGTAACTGGTCCTAAAAATTTAGTCTTTAAATTTGTAATACCATTTGTAGCCAATAAATAAATTGAACCTGAAAAAAACAGCACTCCTAAAATTGTTAACCAAAAAATCAACAAACGTTCCTTTTCATTTAAAAAAGCAAAAACACCAATAAACAATAAGAACAACGCATGATACATTTGATAACGAACACCCACTTCAAAAGACTGTAATTGCTCTACAGAAAGCACTTTTTTTAAAGCATGCGCTCCAAAAGCACCTAAAATGATTGCTGTAATACCTAAAAAAGCAGCACCTAAAAGAATTTTTTTGTCCATTTTGATAAAATTGAGACCAAAGATAACAAATCTTTTTATGTTAAATTATGACATAAATAAAGAATTAATTTTTATAAATATAACATTTTACTATCTTCGTGTGATATTTTACAATACTTCAAAAGATGAGACATATTTTAGTTATTGGAGCAGGAAGATCTGCTTCATCGCTCATAAAATACCTTTTAGAAAATTCGGAAAAAGAAAACCTTCATGTTACTATTGGTGATTTATCAGAAGAACTAGCTAAACAAAAAACTAATAATAATAAAAATGCAACGGCAATATGCTTTGACATTTTTAATGAAGCCCAACGAAAAGCTGAAATTCAAAAAGCTGACATTGTAGTATCTATGCTTCCAGCTCATTTGCATTTAGAAGTTGCTAAAGATTGTATTACCTACAAAAAACACATGGTAACTGCATCTTACATTAGTCCCGCAATGCAAGAATTAGATGCTGCTGCTAAAGAAAATGGTTTGGTTTTCATGAATGAAATTGGACTTGACCCAGGTATTGATCACATGAGTGCAATGAAAGTCTTAGATGAAATTCGTGAAAAAGGTGGAAATATCATTTTATTTGAATCATTTTGTGGTGGTTTAGTTGCCCCAGAAAGTGATACCAACTTGTGGAATTATAAATTTACCTGGAATCCAAGAAATGTTGTATTAGCCGGTCAAGGTGGTGCAGCAAAATTTATACAAGAAGGAAATTACAAATACATTCCCTATTCAAAATTATTCAGAAGAACTGAATTTTTAGAAGTAAAAGACTACGGAAGATTTGAAGCCTACGCCAATAGAGATTCGTTAAAATATAGAAGTGTTTATGGCTTAGACGATGCATTGACTTGTTATCGTGGAACAATCAGAAGAGTAGGATATTCAAGAGCTTGGGACATTTTAGTACAACTTGGAATGACTGATGATTCCTATATAATTGATAATTCAGAAGAAATGTCTTATCGCGAATTTACGAATTCCTTTTTACCTTATCATCCAACAGATACTGTAGAAATTAAGTTAAGAGCTATTCAAAAAATAGATCAAGATGATGTTATTTGGGATAAATTAGTAGAATTAGATTTATTTAATCCCGATAAAAAAGTAGAATTAGTAAAAGCCACTCCTGCACAAATTTTAGAAAAAATATTAGCTGAAAAATGGGCATTACAACCAAATGATAAAGATATGATTGTAATGTATCATAAATTTGGTTACGAATTAAATGGAGAAAATAAACAAATTGATTCTACAATGGTTTGTATTGGCGATGATCAAACCTACACAGCAATGGCAAAAACTGTTGGTTTACCTGTGGCTATTGCAACATTAAAAATTTTAAACAAAGAAATTACAACTCCTGGCGTTCAATTACCTATTACAAAAGAAGTATATACTCCAATATTAAAAGAATTGGAAAGTTATGGCGTAATTTTTAACGAAATGGAAGTTCCTTATTTGGGTTATAATCCATTAAATGTAAAAAATTAATCATTCATTCAATATTTATATAAATCCGAAATTGTAATTGGTTTCGGATTTTTTTATATAATTTGAAATCGATTTTGTATTTTTACTTTCAAATCAATTGAAAATGAAGATAAATCACTTACAAATTGAAATCGATGGAATCGACAAAGAGATCCTTCGCGATTTAATGGACGACGCACGAAAACCTATCTTACAAATCGCCAATAAAATTGGGATTTCAGGAGCTGCTATTCATCAACGGTTACGGAAATTAGAAAACTCAGGTGTAATTTCGGGTTCAAAATTTGTGGTTGACACAAAAGTTTTAGGTTACAGCACAATGGCTTTCATTGGAATTTATTTAGAAAAAGCATCGAGTAATTCCGAAGTGGTAAAAGAATTGAAGAAAATTCCTGAAGTATTAGAATGCCATTATACGACAGGAAATTGGAGTATTTTAATCAAAATCATTTGTAGAGATAACGAACATTTGATGCAATTGCTCAATAAAAAAATTCAACCCATTGATGGAGTTTCAAGAACGGAAACATACATTTCGTTGGAACAGCAAATAGAAAGACAAATTCAATTGTAGGTACGAAGTACAAAGTTGGAAGTACAAAAACAAAATCCGTCAAACTTGCATCTGACGGATTTTGTTTTATATAATTTTTAGAAATTAATCTCTACTTGCACCAACATAACGCATTACGTAGTACAATAAAGTGGCAATAGAACCAATTGCTGCAACTAAATATGTACGAGCCGCCCATTTTAATGAATCTTCAGCACCAGCATATTCTTGTTGGCTTACCATGTTTTTATTTTTTAACCAAGCTAAAGCTCTGTTACTTGCATCATATTCTACAGGAAGTGTAACTATTGAAAACAAAGTGGTTACCGCAAATAAAATAATTCCAATTAACAATAAAGATGGAAAAGTATTAATCATTAAAATACCACCAATTAACACCCATTGCACTAAAGATGATGAAATTTGAACCATTGGCACCATTTTAGAGCGCATTGTTAACCAACTATAAGCTTGAGCGTGTTGCACAGCATGACCACATTCGTGAGCTGCTACGGCTGCCGCTGCTGCATTTCTTTGATTATAAACTGCTTCGGATAAATTAACTGTTTTATCTGCAGGATTGTAGTGATCGGTTAATCTTCCGGGAGTAGAAATTACTTTTACATCATGAATACCGTGATCTGCTAACATTTTCTCAGCAATTTCAGCACCACTCATTCCATTTCTTAAATGCACTTTTGAGTAATAATCAAATTTAGACTGTAAGCGATTTGAAACCAACCAACTTACCAACATCACAACTCCTCCAATTATCATAGAACCTAAGTCAAACATATCTATATTTTTTAAAAATTAAAGTTACTAAAATTATATCAAATTACAAGCCAAAATACAAAAATGACATTTTGACATCTTGGTTTTATTCTTATACGCAAAAATTGAAAAATGTTACAAAGGAATATAAAAAAACTGCTGATTCGCTGATTTTAAAACAATCTGCGAATCTGCGGTTAAAATATCCATAAAGTTTGTCACTCTGAAATCGAAGAGATTCCTTCGGAATGACAAAATTGTGGTGAAATTATCCCACCAAATTAATAATCTTACCTGGAACGATAATGATATTCTTTGGCGTATTTCCTGCTAATTGCGCAATGGTTCTTTCATCTGCTAGAACAATTTCTTGAATTTGCTCTTTAGTTAAATCCAATGGTAATTTAATGGTGAAACGCATTTTTCCATTGAATGAAACTGGGTATTCTTTTTCAGATTCAACTAAATATTTCTCTTCAAATTTTGGAAAAGCAACGGTTGCAATAGAACCTTCGTGACCTAAAGCGCTCCATAATTCTTCTGCGATATGTGGCGCATAAGGCGAAACTAAAATAGCTAAAGGTTCTAAAATTCCTCTATGATTACATTTTAATTGTTGTAATTCGTTTACACAAATCATGAATTGAGAAACCGATGTGTTGAAAGAGAAATTTTCAATGTCTTCCGTAACTTTTTTGATGGTTTTGTGTAACGATTTGTACATTTCTGCCGTTGGTTCGTCGTTTACAATTACGGAACCATTATCATCAAAATATAATCTCCATAATTTTTTTAAGAAACCAGAAACTCCTGTAATTCCTGCTGTGTTCCAAGGTTTAGATTGCTCTAATGGCCCTAAAAACATTTCGTACAAACGCAACGTATCGGCTCCATATTCTTCACAAATATCATCTGGCGAAACTACATTGTATTTCGATTTCGACATTTTTTCTACTTCACGACCCACGATGTATTTTCCATCTTCTAAAATGAATTCTGCATTGGCATAGTCAGAGTATAAAGGATGATTTTTAAATTTTTCTATATCCAATTCATTAGTGATGTCGTTGATTACGGATAAATCAACGTGGATTGGAATTGCTTCAAATAAAATTATTTCTTTATTTATATCTTGTACTTCTTTATATACATCATTTTCTTTTAACCAATTTTTGACTTTAGTCGAAAGCTCATCAAATAAAGGAATATCGTTTTTTAAATAATTATCTTTAAATAAATTTTTAGATACCAAAGTATTTAAATATAATTTATCCATTACATCATGATAATTACTGTTGTAATTTATACCAATTGATGCTGTTCGAGGCTTTAATCTATAAACAAAAGCACTCATCCCCAAAATCATTCCCTGATTAATCAGTTTTTTGAATGGTTCTTCGGTTGGAGCGTAACCTCTGTCTTTTAAGAATTTATTCCAAAAACGAGAGTACAATAAATGTCCGGTTGCGTGTTCGCTTCCGCCAATATATAAATCTACGCTTTCCCAATATTTTAAAGCTTCTTCGTTTGCAAACTCTTCTGTGTTATGCGCGTCTATATAACGCATCCAATACCAAGAAGAACCCGCCCAACCTGGCATCGTGTTCAATTCTAATGGAAAAATATTGACATTGTCAATCAACTGATTACTAACCACTGAACACTGAACACTATCCCATGCCCAAACCGTGGCGTTTCCTAAAGGTGGCTGACCGTCTTCGGTTGGTAAGTATTTTTCTACTTCTGGTAACACAATTGGCAAGTTTTTTTTGTCAATCATTTGTGGTAAACCATTCACATAATATACAGGAAAAGGTTCGCCCCAATATCTTTGGCGAGAGAAAACGGCATCACGTAAACGGTAATTTACTTTGGCATTTCCTGCGCCGATTTTTTCTAATTCTTCGATGATTTTCTTAGTCCCAGATTTGTAATCTAATCCGTTTAAGAAATCAGAGTTTACTAATTCGAAACCACTTTTTTCTCCGTAAGCGGTTTCTGAAATATCTTGGTTGAAAATGTTCTTAATTGCTGTCATTCCGTTAGTTCCTTTAAAGAAATTCGCGAAAGCATAATCACGCTCATCACCACAAGGAACCGCCATAACCGCACCCGTTCCGTAACCTGCTAACACGTAATCGCCAATCCAAACTGGAATTGGTTCTTTGGTAAATGGATGTTCTGCATAAGCACCTGTAAAAACGCCTGAAATGGTTTTTACATCTGCCATTCTTTCACGTTCTGAACGTTTTGCTGTTGCTTCTACATACGCTTCAACTGCTGCTTTTTGTTCTGGAGTGGTAATTTGAGAAACTAATTCGTGTTCTGGAGCTAATGTCATGAAGGTAACTCCGAAAATGGTATCAGGACGAGTTGTGAAAACTTCAATTGTTATTGGAAGCTGGGTGCTGGAAGCTGGAAGAACTTTGAAAGAAACTATTGCTCCAACTGATTTTCCGATCCAATTACGTTGTGATTCTTTGATTGATTCACTCCAATCGATTTCGTTTAAACCTTGCAATAAACGTTCCGCGTAAGCAGAAATTCGCATTGACCATTGTGTCATTTTTTTACGAACTACGGGATGTCCACCACGTTCTGAAACGCCGTTTACAATTTCGTCATTAGCTAAAACGGTTCCTAAAGCGGCACACCAGTTTACTTCGGTTTCAGCTAAATAGGTTAATCTATATTGTAAAAGTATTTTTTGTTGCTCTTCTGATGAAAATGATTTCCAATCTTCAGCTGAAAATGGCGCAATATTATCATCGCAAACCGCATTTACATTCGCATTTCCGTTTTTATCAAATTCTTGCATTAACGTGCAAATGCTTTCTGCTTTATCCGAATTTTTATTGTACCAAGATTCGAATAATTGAATGAAAATCCACTGTGTATGTTTGTAATAATCTGGATTTGAAGTACGCACTTCACGACTCCAATCGAAAGAAAAACCAATTCTATCCAACTGATTTCTGTAGCCTTGAATGGTGTTTCCTGATTTATCTACACCACCTTCAATATTCATTCGGGTTGTGTCCGCTGGATGTTGTCCTGTTTGAATTGCATATTGTTCCGCTGGCAAACCAAATGAATCATATCCTTGCGGATGCAATACATTAAAACCTTGATGTCTTTTATATCTTGCAACAATATCAGAAGCAATATAACCTAGTGGATGCCCAACGTGCAACCCAGCTCCAGAAGGATAAGGAAACATGTCTAATACATAGTATTTTGGTTTTTCGCTGTTATTTGATGCAGCAAAAGTTTGGTTTTCTGCCCAATATTGTTGCCATTTGGCTTCGATTTTTTCGTGGTGGTATTTCATTACTCTAAAATGTTGTCGGTTTTCTGTTGTCGGTTTTATCCGAAAAAATAAGGTGCAAATTTACGTTTTAAATATCAAAGTTAAAAGTGTGAATAAAAGCTATTTCTTTTCTCCTTTTATAAGACTTTCATACTCTTCTTGGGTTACTTTTTTTGATTTCCCATTTGCTTCATAGTAATAGCTTGTGTTTTGAATTTCATCTAAATCGTTATACAAAATAACTTTTCCGTGCAACACATTGTTTCGGTAATTGTTTTCGACTTTTCCGCTATTGGTTTTGTAAATGTATTTGATTTTATTTCCGCTTTCGTCGTGATGATTTTCGCTTCGATACACAATTTCATCATTGGTTAAATCGTAGTTTATATGAATACCGATTGCTTTATCGTTTTTGTCGTATTTGTTTTCGTGAATTATTTTTCCAGATTTTTCATAATAAGTGTTTTTGTAAGAATTATTCACTTTTTCACTTATCATGAACAATTCACCCGAAGAATAAAACTTTTTATAAGTAATGGTTTTATCATTTAAATAATCGGTTTCTATGTCTACTTTTCCACCTTTATATTGTTTGGAAATTCCGTTTGTGATTCCGTTTTTATATGTTGTAGAATATTTAATTGTTCCGTCAGTATTATAGTTTATATATTCACCGTTTAGTTCATCGTTTAAATAGTATTTTTCATTTTCTATTGTACCTTTTTGATTGTACTTTATCCATTTTCCTGTTTTTAAGCCATAATCATCAAAATGAATTTCTTCTGTTAAAATTTTATCTTGCGAATAAATTTTATGTGTTCCAAATTTTTTATTGTTTTTGTATGGTAATTTGGATAATAATTCTCCGTTTTGGTCATAATAAGCTACTTCGCCATGAATTTTCCCAAAAACATATGGTGTTATTGAAGCAATTTTTCCAGTCGAAACATGATACATTTTAGCTTCGCCATGAATAATTTTTGGAGTAATAATAGAATATTCTGCAATTAATTTCTCGCTCAAAAACTGTTTTACAATTCCTTTTTTCATATCGTTTGGAACGATGATCACGGAACCATAATTGTTTGAAATTTTTATATCTCCAATTATGTTTCCGTTCTTATAATTCCCCTCAACCACAACTTCTGAACCTCTTTTTATATAATATTTTCTTTTGCCGTGTTTACTTCCGTTTAAATAATTTGTTTCTAAAATTAACTCGCCATCTTGACTATAATATTTTGTAATTCCGTTTAATTTTCCTTTGTTATAATTTGCAACTCTAAAGACGTTTTGATTACCGTGATAGATGATTTTTTCGCCTTCTAAAAATCCGTTTTTGTAGTTAGCTTTTGCATAATTATAACCGAATAATTTTAATGTTGCAACGGTTTCTGTGGCATTTTTTGAAATTGTATATTCGATTTCTTCATACGGATTTTCGGATTTCTTTTTTTGAAGTTCTGCCAAAGAAGGAGGCAAAAAATCGGATTCCATCTCATATTCCATTTGATAAAAACGATCAAAATCTTTAAAATTAGGCAACTCTATTTTGTAATTTGAACTATATTCATAGCTGTATTCTTGCCCAAAAATTACACCAAAAAAAAGTGAAAATAAAAGTATAAATATGCTTTTCATGTTTTAATTTTTAAAAAATAATTGCCCATTTGTTGCAGCATAACCCACGAATTTTCCTGCGTTATCTTTGAGTTTAAGTAATGCAATTCGCTTTGCCATAACTTTTTGCTCGGGTAAAATTTGACTACTTTGTTCGGGATAACTTTTTATAACATCTTGAATTTGATAGGGAGAAAAAGCTTCAATAAAAATAATCGAATTGTTGTTTGAAAACAGCAAACCATATTGATTTTCAACTTTGGTTTGAATCATTTTTTCGTAGTTGTATTTGGTGCTGTTTAGTTCTTTTAGTTCATCATATTTAGGCATTACAATGGTTTTTCCATCGGCTTGAATGAAGCCAAATTTGTTATTTATTTTTGTTTGAAAAATAGAAATTTGATTATAACTTGGCAAAATAGTTTGTTTAATTTCGTCGTAAATAACCTTTGAAACAAGATTTCTAACATTAGAATATAATCCGAATTTAAGAATGCCATTTTTGTTTTTATTTCCTACAACAAAAATAATTTCTTTGTTTTTAAACGATGCATCTTGAATTTCTCTAATTATTGGTGTAATCGAATCGAAATAAATTACATTTTGAGCACTTTCAGGAAAAATTATAGCCGATTTATTTTTGTTTTTATAAATCAAATAATTGCTATAATTTATAGTTGTTTCGTCTTCTTTTTTAGAATGATAATATGATTTTAATTGGCTCGTTTTCGGATTAAAATTGGTCTGAATTTCTTCTACAACGGGTTTCTCATTTACATTGTTAATAGTTTTTTGAAGTACAATCTTGTCCTTTTTGATCGTATAATTGTAAGAAATTGTTTTCGCTTTTATTCTTTCAGAATTACTATTATTAGGTTCCGAAATTACAACATCGTCATAACGCCCTTCTCTAATTCCTACTTCTTCAACCACTTCTTCCGAACCCGAAGAATATCCTGTTCCGTATGAATTTCCCGAACCACCACTGTAATTTTCGCTTCTGTTTTTCTTGGCTTTTCTAACAAACTGTTCTACATAATATTTTTCATCATCGACCGAATTATTATACGTAGTTTTCTTAAACGGAAATTTCGAAAAATCCCAAGTTTCAGAAGATAAATCATCGTTTTTAGCTTTTTTCAACATAAAAGTATAGTTTTCTGGATAGGTTTGTCTTCCATTTTTAGAAATACTATAATAATTTTCATACAAGGTTTGAATCATTTTTTTCGATTTATTATCAAAAACAAGTAAACTTTCAGACAAATCGTGATGCATTACATGATACAAATTGTAATTACCTACAATTCTTCCCGAAGAAATAATGTACGCAATTGGTTTTTTAAAAATTGAAACTCCGTCAAATGAAATTACATCATCTGTGTTGCCATTTTCGTTGCTTGATGTGGTAATAAAACCATCTGAAGCATAAACAAAATTATAGTTTGGTGCTAAAATTTCTTTTCCATTTACGAGCAATCCTTTTAAGCCGTTTTTATACGAAATAAGCAAATCGTGCTTATCATAAATACTGCTTCCGTCAAATTCTAATTTATCAAACTTAGGTTCAATAAGTATTTTTCCGGTTTCATTACAAATTCCCCACAAATTTCCATCGCGATATGGAATTGCAATTTCTTGTGCCAAAATTGAAAAAACATTTATACAAAAAACAACCAAAAACAATTTAAATTTGAATATCATACAGCAAAAATTAGGGAGCAAAAATACAGATTATAAATACTAAAGTTAAAACTTTGTTGTTATATTCTATGTAAACAAAATTTCTTTACTATTTTTACGGCTTAAATACATTTTTATGGCATCATCTTTTGAAAATTACAACAAGCGACGTTTAATCTCGTCCTACTTTTCGGTAGTTTTAAGTATCTTTTTAGTATTATTTCTTTTAGGAGCTTTAGGCCTTTTTGTAATTAATTCTAAAAAGATAACGAATGATTTTAAAGAAAACATTCCAATGACCGTTTTCTTCAATAATGATGCTAGTGATTCTGTCATTAGTAATTTTGATACCGAATTAAAAAATGCAAAATATATTAAAGACTACGCTTTTGTTCACAAAGACAGCGCTGCAAAAAATAATGTAGATATTGTAGGGAAAGATTTTATGGAGTTTTTAGGATTTAATCCGTTGCAAAATTCATTTGATATTCACTTAAAAGGGGATTATGTAATTGCAGATAGCATCCAAAGAATTGAGCGCAACATTCGTAAAAATGAAATGGTTACCGAAATTATTTATGACAAAGAATTGGTAGACATGGTTAATAATAATGTTTCTAATATAAGTTTTTGGATTTTAATAATTAGTTCTATTCTAACCATTGTTGCAATGCTGCTAATTAATAGTTCATTAAGGCTTTCTGTATATTCTCATCGTTTCACGATTAAAACGATGCAAATGGTAGGAGCTACAAAATCATTTATTAGAAAACCATTCATTTGGAGAAGTATCAAATTAGGATTAATAGGTTCTGGTTTGGCCATCATAGGATTACTATTTTTAGTGGTTTATGTGGATGGATTATTTCCAAGTTTAGGAATAGCAAAAGATTATGTTTCTATAGGAATTGTAATTTTTGGTGTTTTAGTCATTGGAATTATCATCACATCGATTAGTACTTTTTTTGCAACACAACACTTCTTAAATTTAAAAACAGACGATCTTTATTAGTAATCAGTGTGTAAGTATACAATGATTTAAAAACATATAGTATGGAAAATAACAACAAACCCGAATTTCTTTTTGATAAAGTAAACTACAAAATTCTTTTAGTAGGATTAGCAGTAATTGGAATAGGATTCCTTTTAATGAGCGGTGGAGGAAGTGAAGATCCTGATGTTTTCAATGGCGAAGAATTATTTAGTTTTCGAAGAATCAGATTGGCACCAACGGTAGTGTTACTTGGATTTGGCATTGCGATTTATTCAATTTTGAAAAATCCGAAAAGGTAATATTTATGGATGTTTTACAAGCTATTATTCTTGCCATTATTGAAGGAATAACCGAATTTTTACCTGTTTCATCAACAGGTCACATGATTATTGCCTCTTCTTTTTTTGGTATTGCTCAAGACGATTTTACCAAACTTTTCACCATAGTAATTCAATTAGGAACAATACTATCGGTAATTGTCTTGTATTTTAAACGATTTTTTCAATCGCTCGATTTTTATTTTAAATTACTTGTTGCTTTTATTCCAGCCGTAATATTCGGATTATTATTGAGTGATTTTATTGATGGTTTATTAGAAAATCCTATCACAGTAGCAGTTTCGTTAATTATAGGAGGGTTTTTATTATTGAACGTAGACGAATGGTTTGGCAATTCGGAAGGAACTGAAATCTCGTATTTAACTGCTTTTAAAATTGGCTTATTTCAATGTTTAGCAATGATTCCAGGCGTTTCTAGAAGTGGCGCAAGCATTGTAGGCGGAATGACCCAAAAATTATCAAGAACTACAGCTGCCGAATTTTCGTTTTTCTTAGCTATTCCCACTATGTTAGGCGCTACGTTAAAAAAATCTTATGATTATTATAAAGATGGTTTTGTGCTTTCAGACGACCAAATTAATTTATTAATTATTGGTAACGTAGTCGGGTTTATTGTAGCCTTAATCGCTATTAAATCATTCATTGGATTTTTAACCAAACACGGATTTAAAATTTTTGGTTATTACCGAATTATAGCAGGTATTGCCATTTTACTAATTCATTTCTTTGTTCAAAAATTAACTATTATTTAATGACTGCCGAAGAAATTTTAGAAGGAAAAGTACTCTTAATAGACAAACCGTTGAAATGGAGTTCGTTTCAAGCGGTAAACAAATTAAAATACGTTTTAAAAAATCAGTTGAATCTTCCTAAAAAATTCAAAATTGGTCACGCCGGAACTTTAGATCCATTAGCGACCGGTTTATTGATTATTTGCACGGGGAAATTTACCAAAAGAATCACCGAAATACAGGCGCAAGCAAAAGAATATACAGGAACCATCGTTTTAGGCGCTACAACTCCATCGTATGATTTAGAAACCGAAGTAGATGCGACTTTTCCAACTGAACATATTTCAGAAGCCTTGATTTTGGAAACCACCAAACAATTTATTGGTGAAATCGATCAAAAACCACCTGTTTTTTCTGCCATAAAAAAAGATGGTAAACGTTTGTATGAACATGCCCGCGCAGGCGAGGAAGTGGAAATTCAATCTAGAAAAACAACTATTCACGAATTTGAAATCACACGAATTCAATTGCCCGAAGTAGATTTTAGAGTTACTTGTAGCAAAGGAACATACATTCGTTCATTAGCTTTCGATTTTGGATTAGCGTTACAATCGGGTGGACATTTATCGGCGCTTCGTCGTACAAAAATTGGCGATTATTCTGTTGAAAATGGTGTTACACCAGATGATTTTGAAAAATCACTTCTTGATGAAATATAAAATTCTAATTTTTATTTTATTTATTTTCAGCTTGTCCTTTGGACAGGTAGAATATACCCTTGAAAATTCCGATTCTATCCCAACAAAGAATAAAATTACATTTACTCAATTTGAAATTTCTGTTCCGTTACAAGGAAATAAAAATCACGGAGAAATTTATCCCGATGGAAGAACAAATAACAGTTGGTTTGTTCCAGACGGCATCAATGCAAATTTTGGTTATGGTATTCATTTTAATAAATGGCTTGGCTTAACGGCTAATTCAGGAATTGGAATGAAACTTTCTGAAAAATTAGTAGTAGCTCCCTTATTTTCAAACCTAAGAATTATGCCAAAAATTGCCGAAGAAACTCGAATTGGAATTGATATTGGGTTAGGGCATACATTTGCGCTTGGAAGAGGCGACTTATCTGGAACTTTTAAAAGAATAAAATTAAACTTAGAAGCCGATGATATGCAACTTTTTATTGAAGTTGTTTCCTATGGATTTGAATTAAACAATAATAGTCAAGGAAGCTTAAGTCTTGGCATAGCTTTAGTGTCTTTTTAAAATGAAAAAAATCATCTTTCTTTCACTATTGTTTACTTTTTATGGTTTCTCTCAAAACGTAAAACTAAAAACAGGCGATATTTTATTTCAATCGATGAATTGCGGACCACTTTGCGAAGCGATAAACGAAGTAACAGAAGGTTATCAAGGGAAAGATTTTAGCCATTTAGGAATAGTGTATATCAAAAACGATTCTGTATTTGTGATTGAAGCTGCTGGAAAAGCGGTAAAAATTACACCTTACGAAACCTTTAAAACCTACACTACGGAAGAAATGTTTGTAGGAAGATTGAAACGTAAATACCAAAAATATATTCCCGAAGCCATTACGTTTTCATTGCAACAAGTGGGTGTTCCTTATGATGATGCTTATTTGTACAACAATGGAAAATATTATTGTTCGGAACTAATTTACGATGCCTTTTTATTTGCTTACAAAAAACCATTATTTGATTTGTATCCAATGACGTTTAAATCGCCAAAATCTAATGCGTATTTCGATGTTTGGGCTGACTATTATGAAAAACTAAAAATGAAAATCCCAGAAGGTCAACTTGGTTGCAACCCTGGTGGAATTTCCACTTCTGATAAGTTGAGGATTATTGGAACTTTACGCTAAGATATTCACATGCATTTCCACAATTTCATTCTGAATCGAAATTCCTTTATCGTGTAAATACCATTTTTGCAATTCAATTTTAGCAGTTTCATCCACTACTCCATGTGTTGCTTTGTAGTCTAAAATCAATTGTTTCGCACCTTGAGGTCTTGGTCCCCAATCGGCAACTACTTCCAAAGCTGCTGCATCTAAAATAATTAATTTCGGAATAGCTTTCCCGCCGTTCGTTAAAAAGTGTTGCATTAATGTATCATTATCATCGCGTAAAGCAATTTTTAATTCTACTTTATCCGTCGCTTCAGCCATTTTATGAATTACTGGAACTATTTGAGCCGCATCACCACACCAACCCTCAGCTAAAACTAACCAAATATACTTTTTATCTAAATTTTGTAATTTAGCTTTTACCTCTTCTGAAATTGAAATGGTTTTTTCTAAACGATTCATTCTAGTTTCGTTTAATTCAGAATAATGCAACAAATCGGGTGATTGTGTGTGACCTGTAGATTGACCTTCGGCAATTAAACTTGTAACTTTTTTTCTGTAATTGGCATAAGAAAAACCATTTTCCAATGCTTCATTTATAGCTTTTATCATCTACTTAACTTTATTTGACAAATTTAAGCCTAATTTTGATAATTATATGTAAGAAATGTTACACATGAATTTAACATCTAAATCTATAGGAATTGTATTGTCTGGTGGAGGTTCTAAAGGAATTGCTCATGCTGGCGCTTTACAATATTTGACAGAACAGGGAATTGAACCAACGTGTATTGCAGGAACAAGTGCAGGTTCCATTGTGGGAGGATTGTTTGCTTTTGGAAAAACGCCTAAAGAAATATTAGAATTCTTCAAATCCATTTACTTTTTTCATTGGAAACATTTTACCTTTAAAAAAGCGGGAATTGTAGATTCGGAATCGTTTAAAAATTATTTCGTTGATGTTTTTGGAGAAACAACGATTGGTGAACTGAAAATTCCAATGTATATAACTGCAACCGATTTAGTGAAAGGAAAACTAACAATTTTTAATTCAGATACTAAAGTAGCTGATGCAATTTTAGCATCATCGTCCTTTCCAGGTGTTATTTCTCCATATGAAATCAATAATTGTTTATTCAGCGATGGTGGTATTTTAAATCATTTCCCAACGGATGTTTTACAAGGAAAATGCGATTTTTTATTAGGCGTTTATGTTAGTCCTATTCAAAATATTGAAAATAAAGATTTAAAATCCATAAAATCAGTTACCAGTAGAGCTTTTGATTTGTTGTCGGCAAATAATAGTTATCAAAAATTTAATCTATGTGATTTAGTAATAGAGCCTAAAGAACTAGCTAATTACAGTACTTTTGAAACCAGTAAAACAAAAATGGATTTGATTTTTAAAATTGGATATCACGAAGCAAAAAAATCATTTGAAAATTTAGCAACATAAATGTTAAAACATTTTTTCTTAAAAAAAGCTATTTAACTATATTTGCACCACAAATAATTCAACACACGATGAAGTACAAAAGAATTCTTCTAAAATTAAGCGGTGAAGCTTTAATGGGTGATAGACAATATGGTATTGACCCACAACGTTTAGCCGAATATGCTGCCGAAATAAAACAAATTCACGATAAAGGTGTAGAAATTGCTATCGTTATTGGGGGTGGAAACATTTTTAGAGGTGTAGCTGGTGCAAGTAACGGAATGGACCGAGTGCAAGGAGATTACATGGGGATGCTAGCAACCGTTATTAATGGAATGGCACTTCAAGGTGCTTTAGAAGAAGCAGGTATGCAAACTCGCTTACAAACTGCCTTAAAAATTGAAGCAATTGCTGAACCTTACATTAAAAGAAGAGCAACACGCCATTTAGAAAAAGGAAGAATTGTAATTTTTGGAGCTGGTACAGGAAACCCATACTTTACAACGGATACTGCTGCGGTTCTTAGAGGAATTGAAGTAGGTGCTGATGTAATTTTAAAAGGAACTCGTGTGGATGGAGTATACACTTCTGACCCAGAAAAAAATGCGGATGCTGTTAAATTCGACTTTATTTCGTTTGAAGATGTATTAGCTAAAGGATTAAATGTAATGGATACAACCGCTTTTACATTGAGTCAAGAAAATAAATTACCAATTATAGTATTTGATATGAATAAAGATGGTAATTTATTAAAAGTATGTGAAGGGCAAACAATTGGAACAACAGTTACCATATAATTTAGAATTCGAAAATTGAATTTGAAGAATTTAAAAAATTAATACAATGACAGAAGAAATTAATTTTATTTTAGACAGTGCAAAAGAAGCTATGATTGGTTCTGTTGCGCATTTAGAAAAAGAACTTTTAAATATTAGAGCGGGTAAAGCAACTCCTCAAATGTTAGGTGGAGTTTTTGTTGACTATTACGGCTCTCAAACACCATTATCTCAAGTTGCAAATATTAATGCTGCTGATGCAAGAACTTTAACGGTTACGCCTTGGGAAAAAAACATGTTGCATCCTATTGAAAAAGCAATTATGATTGCTAATTTAGGGTTAAACCCAATGAATAATGGTGATAACATTATCATTAATATTCCTGCCTTAACGGAAGAAAGAAGACGTGATTTAGTTAAACAAGCTAAACACGAAGCGGAAGAAGCAAAAATTGGGATTAGAAATCACAGAAAAGATGCTAATACCGACATCAAGAAAGAAGAAAAAAACGGAACTGCTGAAGATATTTGCAAGAAAGCAGAAGAAGATGTTCAAAAATTAACAGATTCTTTTATCAAGAAAATCGAAGAAGTTTTGGCAGTAAAAGAAGCCGAAATCATGAAAGTATAAATTTTAAATCCCGATTAACACTCGGGATTTTTTATTTTGAATATATTTGTATAAAATCCATCGCTTCATGAAATATTTTTGGCTTTTGTTGTGCTTATTCATTACCAACATTTTTGTGGCACAAACCAAAATTAAAGGACAAATTATCGACTTTGATTCAAAAGTGCCTATAGCTTTTGCAGCAATCACATACAACAACACTAAATTTAATGCCGACTGGGAAGGAAAATTTTCAGTTGAAATTAAAGACTATAAACTTCCCATAAAAGTCAATTTTAAAGGCTACTATGAAAAAATAATTTATCCAGAACCTAAAGTTTTAAGCATTACAATCAAGCTTGTAAATGACTTAAACGAAAAAAAAGCAGAAATTTATACTGAAAACAGTGTCAATCAAATAATAAAAAAAGTAATTGAAAACAGAAAATTAAATGATCCTGAGAAAGGACTTTCAAGTTTTCAATATAAAAACTATGAATACCTGCAAGTAACTGCAAATCCTGATAGCATTTCTTCAAAAATTGACACTACTTACAAAAAACGTTTTTTAAGAAAGCCTTTAATGAAATTAGATTCTACGAATTATAAGTTCAAAAAGTTTTCTGAAAAACAACATTTGTATCAAACAGAAAAAGTTAATTTAATTCAGCACAATCAATTTCAAAATAAAGAAACCATTTTAGCCACAAGAATGGCTGGTTTTGAGCAACCTGTTTATGAATACCTTGGCCTTAAGTTAATTTCTTATTCGGTTTATGAAAACCCATTTGAAATTTTAGAAATTCCTGTTCAAAATCCAATATCAAACTTTGGACGAAAATTGTACAATTATAAATTAATTGACACCGTTAATATTGATGGTAGAAGTGCCTATAGAATTTATTTTGAACCAAAAAAGCTAAATACAAATCGTTTAAGAGGATTATTACATATAGATGCTGTTAATTTCGCGATTTGTAAAGCTTATTTTAGAATATATGGCGTTGTAAACATCAATGCAACATATACTTTTGACTATAGAAAAGAGTTTGATATTTGGTTTCCAAAAAACAGAAAATTCAAAGTTTCTAAAGGAAACAATCAGGAAGACATTAAAATTTTAGGTGGAACTATAAAATTTAGTTCGGATTTAGATTTAACCGAAAGTAAAAATGCTACCGACCAAGCCTATATTTCAATAGAATCTACTCCATTTGAAATTGAAATCAATAAACCTATTACCATTTCTAGACCTAGAGTAAAAATTGATGTTCCTCAATCCAGTTTAAAACAAGAAAACGATTATTGGAACGCCTTCAAAAAAGACACACTCGACAGTAGAAAACTTAGAACTTATACTTCAATCGACAGCTTATCGCTTTCCGAGAGAATTGAGCACAAAGTACTTTTAGGAAGAAAAATAATCAACGGCTATTTTCCAGTTTCAATTTTTGATTTAGATCTGCGAAGTATTGTAAAATATAACAATTTTGAAGGATTTAGACTAGGAATAGGAGCGGTAACAAATACAAAATTATCAGAAAACTATAAAATAGCTTTTTATGGTGCTTATGGCTTTAAAGATGATGAAATAAAGTACGGAATTACTCCTTCCTATTTAGCCCATAAAAAGACAGAAACATGGGTAAGTGCATCTTATATTGATGACATCAGTGAGATTGCGCAAACCAATTTTGTGACAGACTCCAGAAGATTTAAAATTTACGATCCTAGGCCTATTAATATTTCTACATTTTACAACAATAAAATGAGTTCGGTATTTCTAGAAAGTAAATTAATACCTAAAACTTCAAGTTATTTAGGACTTTCTCACAATCAAATTCAACCGCTGTTTGATTACACTTTTATTAATGATGGGAAATCATACACAAATTACAATATTACTGCAGTACAGTTAGCCTTTCAATGGAATCCATTTAGCAACTATATGCAAACACCAATGGGAAAAATCGAATACGAAAAAAGACATCCAAAATTCTCACTTCAATACACACAAACTATTCCTGGTGTTTTAGAAAATGATTTTACTTATTCTAAAATTGATTTTAAAACGTATTATGAATTGCCATATTTATCAGGTCAAAAAAGTTCGGTTTTACTACAAACGGGAATTGCATTTGGCGATGTTCCAATAACCCATTTATACAGCATTGTTCCTAATAATTTGAACAGAGACGCCATTTTACAACGTATTACTTTTGCAGGTAAAAATAGTTTTGAAACCATGTATTTCAACGAATTTTTCTCAAACAAATATGCATCATTACAATTAAAACATACGTTTAACAAAATCCGTTTAGGCTATAAAATAAACCCAGAATTTACTGTCGTTACTCGAATGGCTATTGGTTCTAACAATCAAAACAATCAACACATAGGTATCAGTTACAAAACTATGGAACAAGGCTTTTTTGAAAGTGGTGTAGAGTGTAATAAAATTTTCAAAGGTTTTGGTTTAGTGGCATTTTACAGATATGGACCAAATCAATTACCTAACTTTGATGATAATATTGCTATTAAAGTTTCTTATTATTTGGATTTAGGCTTTTAAAATTAACTTAAATCTTACACTCTAAACCAATAAATTAAGCAAAAATACATACCTTTGCAGCCTAATTTTTGAGAGATGTTAAAGTGGTTAAGCACTAGTTTTTGGGATTATATTGCCAGTAGAATTTTAAGAAATAAAATAGGATTATTAGTTTTAGTTGCCCTTTTTACCCTTTTTATGGCTTCTCAATGGAAGTACATAAAGTTTACTAACACTGAAGCTAATTTATTGCCAGCTTCTGAAAAAGCTAATATAGAATACAATTCGTTTTTAGAAAAATTTGGAGAAGAAGGAAATCTAATTGTTATAGGAATTCAAGACAGCCTGATTTTTTCTCCAAAAATATACGCTTCATGGGAAAAATTAATGCTTCAGTTAAAGCAAAACAAAGAAGTTGATGTAATTATTTCCTTAAATGATTTAAAAAGATTACAAAAAAACGATAGCTTATCTACTTTTGAATTAACTTCATTACTTGATCCTTCAAAAACACCGGATGCCGCTTATTTAAAAGAAAGACAGAAAGAATTACTTACTCAAATGCCTTTTTATGAAGGTTTGTTGTATAATAAATCAGGGATTATACGTTCGGCGATATATCTAGATAAAAAAATTGTCAATACCCCTGAACGTAAAAATCTAGTTCTACAAAAAATTATTCCAGCTATTGAAACTTTTGAAAACGAAACAAAAGTTGATTTACACGTTTCAGGAATGCCTTATATCCGTTCTTTGAATTCGGAATATATTATTAGTGAAATCAGCTTGTTTATCGGCGCTGCACTTGGAATAACCTCTTTGATTTTCTTTTTCTTTTTCCGATCATTCAGAACCACTTTAATTTCAATGTGTATTGTGGTTGTGGGTGTAATGTGGTCTTTTGGGTTTTTAGGCTTATTGCGCTATGAGATTACTGTTCTTACTGCTTTAGTGCCAACATTAATGATTGTTATTGGAATTCCAAACTGTATTTTCCTTACAAATAAATACCATCAAGAATGTAGAATTCATGGCAATCAAGCCAAAGCTTTAGTGCGTGTAATTACAAAAGTAGGCACTCCAACATTGATTACAAATCTTACAACTTCTTTTGGATTTGCTACGTTTATTGTAACCAATAATGAATTACTTAAAGAATTTGGAGTAGTTACTTCCATTAATATTATCGCATTGTTTTTCTTATGTCTTTTTGTTATTCCTGTGGCTTACAGCTATATGTCAATTCCAAAAGAACGTCATTTAGATCATTTAGAAAGAAGTTATGCTGTAAGTTTTTTAAACTGGATTCAAAAAACAATTAAAAGTAAAAGAATAATTGTTTACATAGTAGCATTTTCGTTATTGGCAACTGGAATTTTTGGAATTTTCAAAATGAAAATATCTGGAAGCTTGATAGAAGACATGCCTAAAAAAGCTGCTTTTTATGATGATATTGTGTTTTTTGAAAAAGAGTTTGATGGTGTAATGCCTATTGAAATTATGATTGATACCAAAAAGAAAAAAGGTGTCATGAAACTAACCACTTTAAAAAGAATGGATGAGCTTCAGGAAACTATAGATTCTATTCCTGAATTGTCAAAACCTATTTCCATTGTTAATTTAGTAAAATACTCTAAACAAGCATATTACAATAATAATCCTGACTATTATGAATTGCCCTCTTCACAAGAGCAAGCATTCATCTTATCGTTTGCGAAAAATTCGGTAAAAAACAGTAAAGACAATATTATGAAAAGTTATGTGGATGAAACGGGTCAATATACTCGAATTACCACTTTTATAAAAGACGATGGAATTAATAATTTAGATGTAATTGAATCTAAATTACAAGAAAAAATTGATGAACTTTTTCCTAAAGAAAGATATGAAGTTTCAATAACAGGTAAAGCAGTTGTGTTTCAAAAAGGAACTAAATATTTGCTAGATAATTTATTACAATCATTATTGCTTTCGGTATTCATAACAGCGTTATTGATTGCCTTTATGTTCCGTTCAATAAAAATGATTATTGTAGCCTTAGTGCCTAACTTATTACCATTATTGATGACAGCAGGAATTATGGGTTATTTTAATATTCCGTTGAAACCTTCAACAATTTTAGTCTTTGGAATTGCATTCGGACTTTCTGTAGATGACACCATTCGTTTTTTAGCAGAATATCGCCAATCGTTAACTCGAAACAATTGGAAAATCAAAAAATCTGTTTTTGCTACTATCAATGAATCAGGATTGAGTATGTTTTACACTTCAGTAGTTCTATTTTCTGGATTCTCTGTATTTATGTTATCTAGTTTTGGAGGAACAATTGCTTTAGGCGGATTGGTTTCCATAACGTTATTGTTTGGAATGTTATCTAATTTAGTATTGTTGCCATCATTGGTTTTAACACTGAATAAAACATTAGCAAATCAGCAAGAATTTGTAGAGCCAACCATAAATATCTTAAGCGATGAAGAAGTTGGCGAAATAGATAAAATTGAATCAAACGAATTTGAAGAAGAAGATATTGAAGAACAAAATTCAAACGAGAAATAGTATATTTGTATTTTAAAATAATAAATCGAAATGAAACACTCCAAAGTTATAGACCTTTTAAACAGCACGAAAATAGTACACGAAGTAACAGCAAAAGGTTGGGTTAGAACATTTAGAAATAATCAATTTATTGCGTTGAACGATGGTTCAACCATTCACAATATTCAGTGTGTTGTTGATTTTGAAAACACACCTGATGAAACTTTAAAAAGAATTACTACTGGAGCAGCAATTTCTGTAACCGGAGAATTGGTTGAAAGCAAAGGTGCGGGACAAAAATTTGAAATTCAGGTTTCTAAATTAGAAATTCTTGGTGATTCAGATGCAGAGAAATTCCCAATGCAGCCTAAAAAACACTCGTTAGAATTCTTACGTGAAAATGCGCATTTACGTGTAAGAACGAATGCTTTTGGCGCTATCATGCGTGTACGTTCAACACTAGCTTTTGCAGTACATCAATATTTTCAAGAAAAAGGATTTTTCTATGTAAACACGCCTATTATTACAGGTTCAGATGCAGAAGGTGCTGGGGAAATGTTCCAAGTAACAGCTTTACCAATTGATGGTTCTGCTCCAAGAAATGAAGACGGAAGCATTAACTATAAAGAAGATTTCTTCGGAAAACAAACAAATTTAACCGTTTCTGGACAGTTAGAAGGAGAAACTTTTGCTATGGCATTAGGGCAAATTTATACATTTGGACCTACATTCCGTGCTGAGAATTCAAATACATCTCGTCACTTAGCTGAGTTTTGGATGATTGAACCAGAAGTGGCGTTCAATGATTTGGCTGACAATATGGATTTGGCTGAAGATTTCATCAAATACGTTATCAAATATACTTTGGGAAAATGTGAGGATGATATTAGATTTCTTGACCAAAGATTATTTGATGAAGAAAAATTAAAACCATCAAACGAAAGAAGTGAACTAAACTTAATCGAGAAACTTCGTTTTGTAATAGATAACAATTTCAAACGTGTTTCTTATACGGAAGCTATTGATATTTTAAAAGATTCAACGCCAAACAAAAAGAAAAAATTCCAATACCTTATTAACGAATGGGGTGCTGATTTACAAAGTGAGCACGAACGTTTCTTAGTGGAAAAACACTTTAAATGTCCGGTAATTTTATTTGATTATCCAGCAAAAATTAAAGCGTTTTACATGCGATTAAACGACAATACTGAACCCGGAAAAGAAACTGTTAGAGCAATGGATATCTTATTCCCAGGAATTGGAGAAATTGTTGGAGGTTCACAAAGAGAAGAGCGTTACGATGTATTAGTAGAAAAAATGAAAGCCTTAGGAATCGACGAAGAAGAACTTTGGTGGTATTTAGACACTAGAAGATTCGGTTCGGCTGTACACTCAGGATTTGGATTAGGATTTGAACGATTAGTACTTTTTGTTACTGGAATGAGTAATATTAGAGATGTAATTCCTTTCCCAAGAACACCACAAAATGCAGAATTCTAAAAATATTTGTTTCAAGTTTCAAGTTTCAGGTTGTCTTTGTTAAGAAAATTGAAACTTGAAACCTGAAACTTTTAAACAAAAAAAATGCTTAAACATAGTTTACAATTCAAATTATCTCAAAAATTATCGCCTCAACAAATTCAGTTGATGAAGTTAATTCAATTGCCTACGCAAGCTTTTGAGCAACGTCTTCAAGAAGAATTGGTTGAGAATCCTGCTTTGGAAGAAAGCAGTAAAGAGGATAATTACGAAGCAGATAATTACGAAGTAAACACAAACAATGATGATTACGACGATTATGACAACGAGCATATCGACGCACAAGACATCAACATTGATGAATATTTAAGCAACGACGAAACACCAGATTACAAATATCAAACAAATAATTACAGCGATGACGATGATGACAAATCGCTTCCATTTGCTGCACCTGTTAGTTTTCATCAAGATTTAATTAATCAGCTAAACACTTTTATTTTAAACGATGATGAACGCGATATTGCCGAATTTTTAGTTGGTAGTATTGACGATATGGGCTACATAAGACGCACTATTCAGGATATTGTAGACGATATGGCGTTTACACAAGGTATTTATACCGATGAAGCTACAGTAGAACGAATTTTACATTTGGTTCAAGATTTAGAGCCTGCGGGTGTGGGAGCACGCGATTTACAAGAATGTTTGTTGTTGCAATTAAAACATAAAACACCTTCAGACTCGATTGCTTTAGCAATTCAAGTAATTGAACAACAATTTGAAGCATTTAGCAAAAAACATTACGACAAATTGTTGCAAAAATTTGATGTTAACCAGCAACAATTAAGAAAAGCAATTGATGAAATTGAAAAACTAAATCCAAAACCAGGAGGTAGTTTTGATGGCAATCAGAAAATGGTAGAACACGTTGTTCCTGATTTCACAATACGAATAATGGATGGCGAGCTAGAGCTTTTGTTAAATGGAAGAAATGCTCCAGAACTGCACGTTTCTAAAGATTATCAAGAAATGTTGCAAAGTTACAAAGACACTTCTGAAAAGTCGAATGCACAAAAAGATGCTGTTCAGTTTATCAAACAAAAATTAGATTCGGCAAAATGGTTTATTGATGCTATTAAACAGCGTCAGGAAACATTATATGTAACCATGAATGCCATTATGTATTACCAACAAGAATATTTTTTAGAGGGAGAAGAATCAAAACTTCGTCCGATGATTCTAAAAGATATTGCTGATATGGTTGGGTTGGATATTTCAACAGTTTCCCGAGTAGCAAATAGTAAATATGTAGATACACCATACGGTACAAAATTGATCAAAGAATTCTTTAGCGAATCAATGACAAATGACCAAGGTGAAGAAGTTTCAACAATTGAAATAAAAAACATTTTACAACAAGTTATTTCTGAAGAAGACAAAAAGAAACCATTACCAGATGATCAATTAGCCGAAATATTAAAAGAAAAAGGTTATCCAATTGCTAGAAGAACCATTGCAAAATATCGTGAACAATTAGATATACCTGTAGCGCGATTGAGAAAAAAAATCTAAAATAGAATTATGGATTTAAAGAAAATACTACCTGTTTTTTCGTATATTTTTCATCCCATATTTGTATCAATTTATGGAGCTTTATTTTATTTTTTAATTGCTCAATCTTTTTTTTATACCTCTCAAATAATAGTCACCTTAGTACAAGTAACAATATTAACATTGTTATTACCCTTATCTATGTATTTTTTATTTAGATCGTTAGGGGTTGTAAGTTCATTTACCGAAGCTAGTATAAGTGAAAGAAAAATGCCTATTGCAGTTCAAGCGATTTTGTTATTTGTGTTGATAAAATTTAGTGTCTCTAGAGATTCTGTTGCCGAATTATATTTCTTTTTTCTTGGCGGATTTTTAAGCAGTGTAATCGTTCTAGCGAGTGTGATTTTAAAATTCAAAGCAAGTTTACACATGATAGGAATTAGTGCTTTAACCTGCTTTATTTTTGGCTTAAGCATGTATTACCAATTGCTTTTTGTAAACCTAATTGCTTTTTGTATTGTTTGTATGGGTTTGGTAGCTTCCTCGCGTTTGTACATGAAAGCACACACCTACACAGAACTTATTGCAGGAATTATTATTGGAGCTGGACCACAAGTGTTTTTATATCAATTTTGGTTATAAAATATAAAACATCAAACCAATTTTTAAAGCGGTAACATTGTTCTCTGTGGCTGTTTTATTTTTATCGAAAAAAGGATTTAAACCATAATGGATGTAAGCATTCCAATTATTGAATCCAAAAGTTACATAAGTAGCATATTGAAATTTATTTAAAATATCGTTTATACTTTCGCTCCCCGATTCTAAACCACCTTCATAAGTAAATTTACCACTTATTAAATAACTAGCCATAAATCCCCCATGAATTCTCCAAAATTTATGACTTTCGGGAGTAGCATTACGCCAACGAATTTCTAATGGCATGTCAATATAATGTAATAGGATTTGACTTTTTACTAACTCGAAATCGGGATCATTTGTAACTGCTGATAAATCAATTGTTTGTTTTAAATCGTTAAAAGAATAACCGATTCCTGTAGCTATAGCCCATTGTCTGTTTTTGGAAATGGGAAAATCACGCAAAAAACCAGCAGAAAAGCCAGTAGAAAATGAATATTGATTAAAATAATCTGGTTTCTTTTGAAGAAAATTATACGCAATAGAAACGTAAAATTGATCTTCTCTAAAAAGGGAATCCACAACTGTTTCGTTTTTAGGCTGGGCAAAACTAATTGTTATGGAAAATAAAAAAAAAAGGGATAGAAATAAACGCATTATAATTTTTTTATAAAAATAATAAAAAAAGGCACGTAAAAAACGTGCCTTTTAATTTATTACTATAAAATACTATTCAACAGGATTTCCTTTTGCTGTTGTATAATTTACTTTTAATTGTTCTATTTTACGTAATTCTAATTTAATATCACTTACTAATCCCATTTTAACTTGTCTGTCAATTTTTAAGGATGCTGTAAGGTATTTTTCATCATCAGAGTTACGTTGTGCTCTTTCCGTAATAATGAAATTTTTGATTTCTGAAGGCGAAGCCATTTTATCAGCTAATTGAATACGATCAGTTCCTCCAAGAGTAGCACGATATCTTTCACTTGGTTTTCCTGCATATATATACATTACATACTCTTTCTTGTGCAATTTAGCAGTTTGATTTGCTTTAGGTAATGTATTTTCAATTTTTAAATCAGTATCTTTCATGGTAGTAGCCGTCATGAAGAAGAACAAAAGCATAAATACAATATCTGGTAAAGATGCTGTTGAAATTGCAGGAGTACCCTCCGTATTTTTCTTTTTAAATTTAGACATACTTTCTTAATATTATATAATTATTTTTTTGGCTCTGCTTCAGAAAGTCTCATTGGAAACAATTCTTGAATTTTTTCCACTTTCGGTTTCAAATCCTCTACTAAACCTTCGGTAGCTTTAGAAGCTGGATCATTATAAATGTATTCCATTTCTGTAAAAGTCATCCCGTAACGCTTCTTACATTCTCTATCTCTTAAAAAATTATAAGCAGCTACTAATTCATTTTGTACTGCTATATACGTTTCATAAGTAGTTTGCCCATCATTATTTAATGAAATTACCGCATCATCAGGACTATCTGATGAAAGAGCGTCTTTCTTTCCATTACAATAAGCACAAGTTCCTTTACCATTATTTTCAAGAAAATCAATAGCAGTTTGTCTTAAGTCTTTAATATCAATTAGTTTCTCTTCAACAAGTAACTGATTGTCTTTATTAACTAAAACTGTTAAAATATTTCTTTCATTAATAGGCGGAACAGGTGGGTTCTCTTCATAACGAGGTAAGAGTCTATTAATTCCTTGATCTACTCCAATAGTGGTAGTAACTAAAAAGAAAATTAAAAGTAAGAATGCAATATCTGCCATAGAACCAGCATTCACTTCTGGCGGTGCACCTCTTTTTTTACCCATGATCTATTATCTTTTAAATTTTGAAAAACCAGTCCAACCTAATACTGCCACTGAAATAAAAGCAAGAATATAAAATGTATTCAAACTTGTACTAATTAATTTTGAAGAGAATGAAGAAATAACTCCACCGTCTTTTAATTTAACTTCAGTGCTATCAGCTAGAATAAATGCTATAATAATAATAGCCGCAAACAATCCTAAAGAAATTAGCGCTCTTTTTAGCTGCTCTTTGTGTGTAATTAAATTTTTAAATACAAAGTAAATAACAGAAAAGAAAGCAATTGCCATTGCTAAATAGGATACATATATAAAGTAATCTACAATATAAGAGTTATTGTCCATCGAAACTTCCATACCTAATGCAGATACGAATAAAAGTGAGGCAATAATACCAATTATAATTACTACAATTTTTGAAATTTTGTATACGTTCATAACAACAATTTGTTAATGTATTATTTGTTTAATTTCTCTTTGAAGTAATCTGACAACATATCAACTAAGCTGATAGATGCATCTTCCATATCATTAACGATAGAGTCAATTTTAGCTGTAATGTAGTTGTAGAAAACTTGAAGAATCATCGCAACGATTAATCCAAATACAGTTGTTAATAACGCTACTTTAATACCACCAGCTACTAATGATGGCTCCATAGATCCTGCAGACTCAATTTGGTCAAATGCAACAATCATACCAATTACCGTTCCTAAGAATCCTAACATCGGTGCAAGAGCGATAAATAAAGATACCCAAGAAACGTTTTTCTCTAATTGACCCATTTGAACACCACCGTAAGCAACGATAGATTTTTCAGCTGATTCTAAACCATGAGATGAACGATCTAAACCTTGATAGAAAATAGATGCAACTGGCCCTGCAGTGTTTTTAGCTACTTCTTTTGCTGCTTCAATACCACCTGAGTTTAATGCAGATTCCACATCAGCAACGAATTTTTTAGTATTGATAGTAGAAAGATTTAAGTAAATAATTCTTTCAATAGCGATAGCCAAACCAAGAATTAAACACAATAATACTGGAGACATCCAAATTGGATCTCCTTCAATGAAACGTTTTTTCATTGATTGAGTAAATGTAGCTTCTTCAGCTACAGCTTCTTCCGTTGTTGCTGTTGCCTCATCAGTTGTAGCTGTTGCAGTTGTATCAGCTACTTGTTCTGTAGCAGGAGCTGCTGCTTGAGTTGAATCTTGAGCTTGAACATTTCCAAAAGTCATAAGCCCCGTGATTGCTAAAATAGAAAATAATCTTTTCATCGCTTTTGTTCTTAAATTTAATTAGTTAATTGGGTTTAAAGATATAAAAATATTTATAAAATTTTAAAATTAATATCATTCTGCAGAGAGGAAGGGATTCGAACCCTCGATACCCTTGTGGAGTATACACACTTTCCAGGCGTGCGCCTTCGACCACTCGGCCACCTCTCTATTGAAACAATACTCGATTTTAAGGGTGCTAAATAACGTAAAAAATCCCATGTATAAAAATTTTAAATGTTATTTTTATAACATTTCTCCACGTATAGCTGTTTCAAATAATGTCTTAAAGCCATCCTTTGATTTTTTTTGCCCTAAAAGATACATTAATTTAGTGATGGCCGCTTCAGTTGTAATGTCTTTTCCAGAGATTACACCAATACTTTTTAATTGTGTACTAGTCTCATAATTACCCATTGAAACACTTCCTCCACTACATTGAGTTACATTAATTACATGTATATTATTATGAATAGCCTCTTCCAATGCTTTAACAAACCATTTTTCGGTAGGTGCATTTCCAGAGCCATAGGTCTCTAAAACTATTCCTTTTAAATTTGGTATAGCAAAAAATGCAGTTAATACATTTTGATTAATCCCAGGAAAAATTTTTAAAATTGCCACATTATCATCAAAATTGGTATGAACTTTTAACTTTTTACTTCTTTTTTGCTTTAAGCCAATTTCATTATTTACTTTTAAATGTACCCCAGATTCTGCTAATTCTGGAAAATTTGGAGAGGTAAAAGCATTAAAATGTTCGGCACTTATTTTTGTAGTTCTATTACCTCGGTATAATTTATATTCAAAATACAAACATACTTCTTGAATAACTGGTTTGTTTTTTTCTTGAAGCGAGGCTACCTGAATTGCCGTAATTAAGTTTTCTTTGGCATCGGTTCTTAAATCGCCAATTGGCAATTGCGAACCTGTAAAAATTACTGGCTTTGATAAATTTTCCAACATAAAACTCAGTGCAGATGCGCTGTAAGACATTGTATCTGAACCGTGCAAAACCACAAAACCATCAAATTGAGAATAATTTTCCTCAATAATTTTAGCCATTTTTTGCCAACTGGAAATATTCATGTTCGATGAATCAATAGGCACTTCAAAAGAATAAGTTTCAATTTGACAATCTAACAAGTGAAGTTCTGGAATTCTACTTAACAACTCATTAAAATCAAAAGCTATTAAGGCTCCCGTTTCAAAATCTTTTACCATTCCAATGGTACCGCCAGTATAAATTAAGAGTATGTTTGGCTTATGCGATTTCATTAGTGTAATTCAATTTATTCACAACCGGATTTGCATACATTGCCAAGAAACCTTCTCTCATCGTTTCATTGTCAGCATCAATTCGCATTTCTAATCTTCTTTCAAATAATTGACGTTCTTTTTCGTCGTACAAATTAGAAAATCGGGTTGTTTTATATAAAATATCGTAAGCGATGAAATTCGTTGGCCACAATTTATAACTCTGAAGTATAGAATCATCAATTACTTGAGCCAAGGCTTGAATTTGCTTGTTATTGTTATCGTTTTCAGCAATAATTTTTTCGTATTCGTTTTCTAAAACATCTCCAACGTGAATATGAATACGTTTTTTTTGCCCAATAATCCCACTTAATAAAGTTATAAAATCTTCATTTTTTTCTTTTATATACACTTCGTCTTTAGAAAGTGCTAATAAATGTGGCATTTTTAATGCATCAGTAGGATCATATTCATATGAAATTGAAACAGGAACAATTTTAAGTTTTTTGAAAAAATTCATAGATTTCGCTTCATCAGATGCCATGGCAATCATTTTTAGCACCCCTTGGTGTGTGGCATCATTTCCGTCTTTTGTTCTTCCTTCGCGTTGGGCAATCCAAACCGAACGGTTTTCTTTAGACAATAAATGATACATGTATTCAGACATTAACTTAGAACTTTGTAATAATTCTCTTGGCGATAATCCTCTTTGAACTAAAAAGTTTCGGTTTAATTTCGATAATTTTAATAGAAAGTCTTTTTGAACCAAATTATCTCCAATAGCTGAAGCCGTCATTACCAATCCATGATCTATTAATGAAACATTTAATAACGACGTATCTAAAATGATATCACGGTGGTTAGAAATAAATAAATAGGAAGTATTAGGTTCTAATTTTTCAAAACCAGAAGTGGTCAAGCCTTCCGAACTTCTTTCTAAAACTCTTTGAATGGATTGATAAACAAAATTAACTTGAAAATCCCTAATGGAATGGGTTCTGATCAATTGCTCTTTCCAAACTTCATCTTCCATTTCAGGAAAAGTAAAATCCATCATAGCCTTCATCATAGGATGATGCAACAAAGACTTTATAGCTTTGTTTACTTCAGAATCATAAAAAGGGCGAATAGCATCGAACTTTGTCATAGTTAATTTAAAACAATTCACAAAAGAACAAAAATTTTATGAATTGAAGCTTTATTTTAGATTAAATTCCAAAAATTTGTTTTGAATTTTGCGTAGTGATTTCTCCTATTTCTTTTATTGGTAATTGATAAATTTCTGACAACTTTTGCGCTACTAAAACGGTATAACTACTTTCATTTCGTTTTCCTCTATACGGAACGGGAGCCAAATAAGGCGAATCTGTTTCTAAAACAATGTGTTTTAACTCAATTTCATTTAAAAATTGGTCTATTTTTCCGTTTTTGAACGTGGCTACTCCTCCAATTCCTAATTTCATTCCTAACGAAATCGCTCTTTGGGCTTGACCCAAATCACCCGTAAAACAATGAAAAATTCCAAATAAATCCGATGCTTTTTCACTTTCTAAAACTTCGAAAACTTCGTCAAAAGCATCGCGGCAATGAATATTGATTCCTAATTTGTACTTTTTTGCTAATTGAATTTGATATTGAAAAGCATGTTGTTGCTCTTTTAAGAAAGTTTTGTCCCAAAATAAGTCAATTCCGATTTCGCCCACAGCATAAAATTTTCTAGAAGACAGTTCTTTTTCCACATGTGTCAATTCTTCCAAATAATTCTCCTTTACATACGTTGGATGTAATCCCATCATTAGAAATACATTTTCAGGATATTGCTCTTCTAATTCATACATTTTTTGAGTATAATTAGAATCTATTGAGGGTACAAACATTCTTGAAACTCCTGCATTGATAGCTCTTTGCATCATTTCATTTCTATCTTCATCAAATTCTTCTGAATATAAGTGGGTGTGTGTATCGGTTAAAATTAGTTTCGGGTTCAAGGTTACGAGTTTTAAAGTATTGAATTGTGGTGCAAAGTTATAAAAGTATTAAGATAGATGTATTAAGTATTAAAACTAAAATTTTTACATTTGAATTATGAAAGATTTACAAGATTTTTTAAAAGGAAAAAAATATAAAAAGATAAGATTTAAGGTGCTAAAAACCCAACATTTATTAATAAAAGGAAAGATAAATGGCGTTAAAGGGAACTTCATTTTAGATACGGGTGCAAGCAATAGTTGTGTAGGATTTGAAAGTATTGTACAGTTCAAATTAGATGCGGAATTTTCAGAAACTAAAGCCGCTGGCGCTGGTGCTACTGGAATTGAAACCCAATTAGCAAAAAACAACGAAATTCAATTGGGAAGATGGAAAAATAAAAAATTCCACCTAATTATTTTTGACATGAGTCATGTGAATGATGCACTTCGTCATTATCATACCAAACCAGTTGATGGTATTATTGGGGCTGATATTTTACTAAAAACTAAAGCAATTATTGATTATAGTAATCATTATTTGTATTTGAAGTAAAAATAAAAATCCCTCACTAGGAGGGATTTAGAGATTTAGAGATAGATATTATTGTAATAAACTAACACCACCTACAGTTGACCAAGCACCATTTGTAATTGATGCACCTGTTGCAGCATTACTTGTAGTGAATTGTCCAGATGGGAATGTAACACTTACTGATCCTGCACCAGCATATTCTGATGTACCATCATTAATTTTAACAGTTGTTAATTTAATTTTGTTTGCGTTTACTTGGAATGTATTAGTATTAGCATCTTGAATTCTTACAGCAGTTGCTCCAGAAGTTGTATAACCTGAAATTACAATATTTGTAAAATCACCATTTCCGTGTTTTTTGAATTGGATAGCATCATATTCTGCAGCAGATGACCCGCCTTCTGTATTTGTTCCTGTAGCTCTTTTTAATGTAATATTAGCAATTACTGGATAAAAAGCGTTGTCATTATTAGAAGCTTCGATTTCCATTCCAAAGTTTCCTGTTCCTGTTTGATATGCGTACCAGTTAGAGTTGTTTTGACCTTTCCAACCATCTTGCCAGTCAAATGAATCGTCATAGTTTCCGTAAGAAATTAAGTTAGTAGCACTTACAGTTCCACCGTAAAATTCAAATCCGTCGTCAGCTCCTTTGTAAGAAACTAAGTTTTGTAAAATTGTTCCTGAACCAACTGAATAAAAAGAGAATCCATTCATTTCACTTGTTCCATCAGTAATTTTTTTACCAGCATATTCAACTCTTACGTAACGTAATGTACCACCATTGTGAGTAGCATTAGTACCACCATAAGTTAAGTTTAATCCATCTTCAGATGTTTTTGTTGTAGTAGCACCTGCACCGTTAATTGGAGCATCACCATACATTATAATTCCTCCCCATGAACCTGGAGTTGCAGTAGCTTCAGTTAAAACAATTGGTTGAGAAGCTGTACCATTCATGATTAATTTACCACCGTTTTTAACTAAGATAGCATCAACACCGTTAGCGCTATTTGCAGTTACAGTAGAACCAGCATCGAAAGTTACAGTTACACCACTTTCAATTGTGTATATTCCGTTTAAAGTGTAGTTTCCAAATGCAAGAGTTCTGTTAGTTGTTGCAGAACCTGTAAGTTCACCTTCAACTGGTTGAATTGTTCCTTCGTTGTCATCAGTTGAACAACTAGTAAAAATCGTAGCTAAAATAGATAAGCTTAATAAAATTTTTTTCATTTTAATATAGTTTTTGTTGTTTATAATATTTGGTACAAATATATATTAGCATTATTTACTTAATGTTTTTACTGTGTTATTTAATAATTATTATAACATCAGAAAAAAGTAAACGAAATGTTTATTTAATGTAAATAAAAAGAGCAGCTTAAGCTGCTCTTTTTATTAGAATTTATAGGACGCTCCAAGAGAAAATCCAGTTCCTCGTTTAAAACTTTGAACGGTTAATGAACTTTCTGTAACAGGTATTTGACTTTCATCTCCCATTACCCTTTCATAACTTGGATTCAAAATGTTATCAATCGATAATTTCACATCCCAAGCTTTATTAATGTTCTGACTCCAAATAAAGTCTAGTTTATGGAAAGGTTTTTCGTAAACATGATCTAATCCAGCAATACCTACAGCGTAAATTCTTTCACCATATACTCCGTATACAAAAGTGGCAGTGTTAGTCCATTTTTCGCTAAATTTAAATTCATATTTAATGTCAGCATTTACTAACCAATTTGATGCACCTTGTAATTGACGTTTTTCAAATGTATCGAAATATGTTCCATTTTGACTTGTACGATCTTTTTCTGCGGTTGCTTCTGTATGCATAATTGAAGTATTAAAACCAAGCGAGGCTCCTTTTAAATTATCATTTAATCTGCTTAACTGAATTAAGGTTTCAAATTCTAATCCAAATAATGTTGCTGATTTATTGTTGTAATAAGATACTTGTTGCCCACTTCCTCCACCGAAGTTATCAAATGAACGCTCAATAGGATTTTCAATATATTTTCCAAATGCAGTAACGGCAAATAATTCGTCTTTTGTTGGGAAAATTTCAAATTTTAAATCAACATTATTGTTAGTACTGTTTACAAGTAATGCATTACCTTTTTCAGATGTACCATCTGCATTGATGTAAGTAATTGGTAACGATTCAAATAAAACTGGTCTTGTGATAGTTCTACTAGCAGCAAAACGAATGTTCTTGTTTTCACTTGCAGCATACTTTAAATTAAAAGATGGTAAAATATCCATTTCATTAGTCTCAATCTTTCTGTAAACAGATCCAATAGGGTCACTAATAGTTCTATATTTTAAATCTCTGATAGTGTTTTCAACCCTTACACCTGCGTTTAACTCTAATTTAGGAGTAAGGTTATAAATTACGTTTCCGTAAAAACCATCTACTCTACTAAATATTTTTGTTTTGTATTCACCTCCAGTTTCTTCTCTAAATGAAATATCGTTATTTGCTATAGAAGTTTGAATAAATGAATCAATATTGTTTAAGTTTACAATACTAGCAGGTAAATTAGCGTTATTTGGTAATCCAGCAATAAATCTATATGATGTTTTCATATATTCTGCATAACCATTATACCCTAATGCAATTTTGTTTTGCTTGTCTTCGTTTTTGCCAAATTTATAATTGTATTCCATTAAACCTGACATGTGAAAATTATTTTCTACATCAAGAAACTGGCGAATTAAATTGTTACTTCCAAAACGTACTTCAATATCATCTTCGTTAATTTTTGTTCCGTTGATAAATTTTCTATCTGGTTGTGTGAATTTTGTTCTAGTATATGATAAACCTCCCTTAAGTAAGTGTTTTCCGCTTTTAGAAATCTTATATTCAGATTGAATTTGATTTGTAAAATAGTTTGATTCATCATATTGGTTTAAACGAATAATTTCATTTGGGTTTTGAACATTGTTTCTAGTGTAACCTAATTGATCTTGAATTTGGTTTTCAGTTGCTTTTATAAACAATGAGTTAGTTGTTACTTTTAATCTGTCTGATTTGAAGTTTAATGAAAACAAAGCAGATGCTTGAGTTCCAAATTTGTATTGAGCTGTTTTGAAGTTATTGTCGTAGATTCCTTGCCCTGTTTGAAATGTCCTTTGAGTTCCTTCTCTAAACTGATATTTGTTATCAAAATTAGCTGAAATAAAGTAGTACATTTTGTATGGTTTTTTACCTACGTCAAATTTGTTAGCATGAGTAACTCCAAAACTAGTATTTAATGGAGATGTTATTTTAGTTACATTCCAAGTTGATTGAAAATCATTATTGATTTGTCCGTTTGGAGTTGAACCAAATCCTGAAGGTAATACTCTTTCTTGTCCACCAAATCCAAAGAAACTTTTTGTATTATCAGCGTCTGGAGAAATTAGAAAATCGCGCATATTGTTATTGGAAACATATCCAACACCATAGCTAATTTTTGTAAAACTTTCAGTTGGTTGAGTTGTGTTAATATCAATAGTTGCTCCAGCAAAATCCCCGTAAACATTTGGATTAAATGTTTTGAAAATATCCATATAACCTACAATATCTGTTGGGAATAAATCTAAAGGGATGATTTTTTTGAACGGGCTATTAGATGGTACGGCTAAATTATTAATCAATAAATTATTGTAACGATCCTCTAAACCTCTAATGAATAAACCTCTTGATTCAACTTTCGTAATCCCAGTCACTTTCGTTAATCCAGTTTCTACGTTGCTGATTCCTTTTCTTGACATTTCTTGTGCACCAATACTTTGTTTGATTTCAACTGCTTTAAGTTGTTCTTGCAATAAAGCACTTTCCTTTTCTTTAGAAACTACTTGGATAATTTCAATATCTTGTAATTGTACTCCACTTGCTTCAAGGGTATGATTAATTACTTTTTTCTCATTTGCTTTTAAAGTAAAAGGTATTTCTTTAGTTTCATACCCTAAATAACCAATTACTAAGGTGTAGTTTCCTGGCTTTAATGAAATAGAGTATTTGCCGTTTTCATCTGTAGATGCACCTTGTTTTGTTCCTTTGATTACTATATTAGCAAAAGGTAAAGGTTCGTTGTTAAATTCTTTGTCTAAAATAGTTCCTGTTACAGTTCCATTTTGTGCAAAAATTGTTGTTGCAAAGAATAATGACAATAATAAAAAACGTAGTTTCATGTTGTGTTGTTAAATTTTTTGCAAAGGAACCGCTGAATTGTTATAATAAAGTTAACTGCTTGTTATGAATTAGTTGCTAATGCGTTATGTAATTGTTAACAGATTAAATAATTGTAAACCACTTAAAACATTTTTATTTATCTTTACCTTTACAGAACAAAACATAACATTTTTTGTAATGAAAAAAAAAGACATTAAGATCTTATTGGTTGATGATGAGCAAGATATCTTGGAAATTGTAGGGTATAATCTTTCTCAAGAAGGCTATCAAATTGTTACAGCTTCAAATGGTAAAGAGGCTATTACGAAAGCAAAAAAAGAGCTTCCACAGTTAATTATTATGGATGTGATGATGCCCGAAATGGATGGAATGGAAGCTTGTGAAAACATCAGAAAAATTCCAGAACTTCAAGATACCATTATTACTTTTTTAACCGCTCGTTCTGAAGATTATTCCCAAGTAGCAGGTTTTGATGCTGGTGCCGATGATTATATTACAAAACCTATTAAGCCAAAAGTATTAGTAAGTAAAGTACAAGCTTTGTTAAGACGTTTAAAAGGAATAGAAGGTGTTTCTTCTAGTACGACATTAAATGTTGGAAATATTGAAATTAATCGCGAAGAATATAAAATCATCAAGGATGGTGTAGAAATTATTCTACCTCGTAAAGAGTTTGAATTGTTTTATCTTTTAGCTACTAAACCTGGAAAAGTTTTTACAAGAGAAGAAATATTAGATAAAGTTTGGGGTAATGAAGTGGTTGTAGGTGGAAGAACAATTGATGTCCATATCAGAAAACTTAGAGAAAAAATAGGCGATGATTTCTTTAAAACCATCAAAGGAGTGGGATATAAAATCGAATTTTAATGCAATTAAAATTTAAAAAATCATATAAATTTGCTTTAAAGTCTTCTTTTTACATAACATTATTCTTTTTAGCAACTATATTATTGTATCATTTTTTTATTCAGTCATTACATTTGTTAATTGTATTGGCTTTTTCAACTATTTTTTATTTTGCTACCTTTTTTTTAATTCAATTTAGAGTTGAGCATTTTATTTACAAAAGAGTAAAAAAAATATATGATGATGTTTCTCTTTTAGAAACTACCTCTTATATAAATCAGCCCATAACTACAGATATGGCTACTTTGACCAAAGAAGTAAAGAAATTTGCTCGTGACAAAAAGCTAGAAATTGAAACCCTAAAAATTAGAGAAGAATATCGTAAAGAATTTTTAGGAAATGTTTCTCACGAATTAAAAACACCTCTTTTTACCATTCAAGGGTATTTGCTAACGCTATTAGATGGGGCAATGGAGGACAAAAATATTCGTACAAAATATCTAGAACGTGCAGAAAAAGGGGTAGAGCGGTTAATTTACATTGTGAAAGATTTAGATATGATTACTAAATTAGAAGTAGGTGAAATTAATCTAGATGTTACAAGATTTAATATTGTTGAAGTAATTCAGAATGTCTTCGATTTATTTGAAATGAAAGCTTCAAATAAAAACATTACGTTAACCTTTGATACAAGATATTCCAAGCCTATCTGGGTGATGGCCGATCAAGAAAAAATACAACAAATAGTAACTAATTTAGTTGTAAATTCAATTAAGTATGGTAAAAAGGGAGGAACTACCGAAGTAAGTATCGAAGATTTAATTAATAATAAAGTTATTGTTCGAATAACTGACAATGGCGAAGGAATTGAAAAACAAAATATTCCTCGTCTTTTTGAACGTTTTTATAGAGTAGATAAGAGTGGTGCTAGAAGTGAAGGCGGTTCCGGATTAGGTTTGGCAATCGTGAAACATATTATTGAAGGGCACGACGAAAAAATATATGTGGAAAGCCAAATAGGTGTTGGTTCAGAATTTTCATTTACTTTGGAAAAGACTAAATAATTCACTCCAATTTTGCTCAACAGAGACATCTTTAAATCCTTTATAGAAATAAATTTTTTCTAGCTTAGAAATTTTGAATTTTTCTTGTTTGCAGCTTGGGGCAATAATTTCTGATTTAAATTTTTTCGCTAAATATTCTTGCTCATATTGTCCTGGAGTAGGTATAAAAAATGCTTTTTTCTCCAATTTTGCTAAATCCATTACAGTTGTATAACCTGAACGACATAATACCACATCACTTTCGTTAAGTGCTGTGCCTAGTTCTTCAGAATTCATAAAGTTATAATAGGTAATAGAATTTCTTTTTTCATTTTGTTGAGTCGGTTCTATGATACCTTTAACGAAAAGAATTTCTTTTTCACTTTTTTCTAATTCTTTAATTAATCTTTTTTCGAGCAGTGTTCTTTGAGGTTCTGGTCCTGAAAGTAAAACCAAAAGATCATATTTAATGGGCAATGATTTTTTTTCTATTCGACTTAAAGGACCAATATATTTTATCTGTTTATTTGATTTTTCTATATGACCTAGTTTTCCTGATAAATTCTCAACGCCAGCAACATCAGGAACCCAACAAGTGTTAAATTTGGAAACATAACGTAAATGAAGTTTTGTTGTTAACCAAGAAGTGTTTCCAGAAAGTACATTTAATTGATGTGTTATAAAAACAGAAGGCACGTTAGCCGAATAAACACCCAAGCGGTTGTCGCTAATAATACCTGAAATCTCATAATTTTCAATAATTTTTTTAATTTTTGATTTCTCTTTTTTTATGGCAAGTAACATTTTTGGCATTTGATAGGCTAATTTCCATTTGAAGTTTTTGCCTTTTTCTGCATATTTAATATTGTAAGAAGGTAATTCGAGGGTAATTAAATGCGGAAATTCTTTCTTAAGTAATGCTAAAGCTACTCCGTCTGAAGCAATAATAGGATTAAAACCGTTTTCTTCAAGAGCTTTTATTATTGGAATACATCTTGTGGCGTGTCCTAATCCCCAATTTAGTGGCGCTATGAGTATGTTTTTATTCATTCTAGTTTATTGATACAAATTGAACCATTAAGGAATTAAATGGATTATTTTTTTAGAATAGTAATGAATTGTTCGGCTAGTTTATTTTCGCTTTCAAAATTATATTCTTCATCCTCGGTTACTTTATTTACTTCGTGTTTGTATAATTTCCATTTTTTGTTGTTGTATTCTAAAGCGGTTAAGTTCTCAACCCAGTCTCCTGAATTCAAATAGAAAGTTTCTCCTTTTTCATTTTCCATTAACTCAATCTTTGGTTCGTGAATATGGCCACAAATTACGTATTCATAACCATTTTCAATAGCTAATTCAACACAAACATTTTCAAAGTTAGTGATAAATTTAACAGCAGATTTTACATTATTTTTAATTTTTTTCGAAAGCGAATAAGGTTCTTTGTTAAATCTAGCTAATATCCAATTGATAAATCGATTAATCAAGATTAAGATATCATAACCCCAGCCCCCCAATTTTGCTAACCATTTTGCTTGAGTTATTGAAGCATCAAAAACATCGCCATGAAAAATCCATGCTTTTTTTCCGTCTAATTCTAAAACTAATTTGTTTTCTAGACTTAAGTTGCCCAAATGTAAATCGGTAAATTTTCGTAAGAATTCGTCGTGGTTCCCTGTTAAGTAATGCACTTTTGTTCCTTTTGAACTTAATGAAATGATTTTTTTAATCACATTTAAATGACTACTAGGGAAATAAGATTTTCTAAACTGCCAAATATCAATAATATCGCCATTTAGAATTAAAATTTTAGGTTTTATAGAAGACAAATAAGTTAACAATTCTTTTGCATGACAACCATAAGTTCCTAAGTGAACATCTGAAATTACAACAACTTCTACCTTTCTTTTCTTCAAAATAATACTTTTTTGCAAAGCAATAAAACATTTCTATTGTTAAGGTTATAGAAACATTATTAAAAGATTATTTGTGATGCTAATTATTTCCTTAATTTTGCCCAAAATATATTAAAGGTGGGAAGTAAAAATAAATTAAAAAGATTCAGCGAAAACGAAACGTTTGACAATGTTTTTCAACCAACACGAGAAGAAGTGGTTGGCGATCAATTTCCTTTGAAAGGGAAATGGAATAAAGAATTCTTTAAAAACGACAATCCAATTGTGTTAGAATTAGGATGTGGAAAAGGAGAATATTCTGTAGGTTTGGCTGAAAGATTCCCAGAAAAAAACTTTATTGGAATTGATATTAAGGGAGCTAGGTTTTGGCGTGGTGCAAAAACAGCGGTAGAAACTGGCATGAATAATGTGGCATTTGTAAGAACTCAAATCGAATTAATTCATCACATTTTTACTCAGAATGAAGTATCAGAAATTTGGATAACCTTCCCAGATCCGCAAATCAAATACAAAAGAACTAAGCATAGAATGACCAATGCTGCGTTTTTAGACAATTATAAAAAAATCCTAAAGCCAAACGGTTTGATGCATTTAAAAACAGATTCAGAATTTATGCATGGGTATACTCTAGGGTTGTTACATGGCTTAGGGTATGAAGTGCTTTATGCGAATCATAATATTTATAAAAATGAAGGTGCCCCAGCAGAAGTTACTGGAATTCAAACTTTTTATGAAAGTCAATACTTAGAAGTCAATAAATCAATTACTTACATTCAATTTAGAATTAAGTAATGTATGTTACATTCATTTTGTAATTGTTCCTTACTTTTGATAAAAATCAATTTATGACGTTTGTTTTAGCTATCTTTTTAGGTTTGATAATCTCTATAGGAGGTATCATTATTCCGGGCATGTTAAATATGACAATTGCCAAATTGAGTATTAAAGAAAACCAAAAACAAGCGCTCAATTTTGCTTTTGGAGCAGTTGTGGTGGTTTTTGTTCAAAGTTTTTTAGGAACTTATTTTGCAAAGTTTTTAGATGCTAATCCTGTTTTTAGTGAAGGATTAAAGAAAGTAGGAACCTTTATATTTATTGGTTTAACGATAGCCTTCATTGTAATGGGTATTAATGCCAAAAAGAAAAAAGATATTAAAGTTAAAATCGATAAAAAAAGAAATCGTTTTTTTTACGGGATGGCAATGTCCTCTTTTAATATGTTTGCTATTCCATGGTATGCGCTAACTTCATTAATGATGTCCTCAAAAGATTTGTTTCAGTATGATATGATATCTATTGTGTTGTTTTCTCTTTCGGCTGCTATTGGAACCTATTTTGTTTTTTATTTATATGCGCGCTTTTTTAAATTAATTGAGCATAAACTAACATTCATTGTAAAAAACATCAATTTTTTAATTGCTGCTTTAACCGGAATTGTTGCATTTTCTTCGCTATATAAAATGTATTTTTAGACTTTTGGCCAAATCAACCTCTAATAACGATAACTTTTTTGAACGTGTTTATGAAATCGTTCGACAAATTCCTGCGGGAAAAGTTACATCTTATGGTGCCATAGCAAAAGCTTTAGGAACAGCTCGTTCTGCCAGAATGGTAGGCTGGGCAATGAATGCTTCGCATAACTTAGAAGATGTTCCAGCGCATCGTGTAGTCAATAGAAAAGGGTTGCTAACAGGGAAACATCATTTTGAAGGTACAAATCTAATGCAGCAACTTCTTGAAAATGAAGGAATAATAATCAAAGAGAATCAAATTCTGGATTTAGAAAAACATTATTGGGAACCTATCCCGAAAAAATAATTCTATTATTACTTTGCGCGGTTTTATTGACCAACTTAAACACTTCTTAAAATAATATTAACATTTTTTTACAAATGTGACAATTGTCATGTTATACCTTTTTTTTTAAACTGAAATTTGTACTATAAAATTAGAACAAATAATAAATTTATTAAAATTAGGTATTATGAGCAATTTAAAAACACAGTTTGGAACTTTTCTAACACTTTTATTTGTGTTATGTAATTTTAATACTTTAGTTGCACAAGAATCTAAAGTGATATTAGCAGAAAGTAAATTAGTTGTAGACGGAACTTCAAATTTGCATGATTGGACAATTGAAGCAAAAGCTATGAGTGGAAAAGCTTCAGTAACTCTAGAGTCTGGCGATTTAAAAGTTGTTAAAAATTTAGATTTTATTGTAGAAGTTGAGCAATTAAAAAGTGGCAAAAGTGGAATGGATAAAAACACTTTTAAAGCATTAAAAAGTACAACAAATAAAAACATCAGTTTCAAATTAGTTAAAGTTATTAAAATCACTACAGTTTCAGATAATAACTATACCATTGAAACGCAAGGCGATTTAACCATTGCTGGAGCAACAAAACGAATTAATCAAACATTTACAGTTAAGCTTGTTGGGAAAAAAATAATTTTCTCTGGTAAACATAAAATTGACATGACAGTTTATGGTGTTGAGCCACCTACAGCTTTAATGGGAACAATTAAAACTGGTAAAGATGTTATAGTCGATTTTAAAGTAACTTACAATTAATTCAAATAACGAACTTATAACTAAAATACATATATTAAATTTTAAAAATCATGAGAACATTTATTAAATTATCCGTACTGATAGTAGCCCTAAGTTTTACTGGTGTATCACAAGCTCAATCAACTACTTTTGGACAAATGCAAAATATGATTCCTAGAGACCAAAGAGCAATTAATCAATTTGATGTTAAGAAAGATAGTGTTGAATTTAAAGGATTAAGCATTGATTTAGGTGGTGCATTTGCATTACAATTTCAAGCAATGAATTCTTTTAATGACCAACAAGGAGGAACGTATGTTGCTTCAAATGGAGCAGCAATTACAAATTATAGATTAAATAATTTGGAAAACCAATTTAATTTACCAACTGCAAATATGACAATTGGAGCTCAATTATATGATGGAGTTCGTGTAAATTTAGATTTATATTTAGCTGCAAGACACCATAACGAAACTTGGGTAAAAGGTGGATATTTACAAATCGACAAATTAGATTTCATTAAAAAAGATTTCTTAGCGGGATTCATGAAATATGCTACTATTAAAATTGGACAAATGGAAAACAACTATGGTGATGCCCATTTTAGAAGATCAGATAATGGTAGTGCGCTAGTAAATCCTTTCATTGAAAGTAACATTATGGATTCATTTACAACAGAAATGGGTGCTGAAATTTACTATAACAGAAGTGGTTTTGTTTCAATGTTTGGTATCACTAACGGTAAATTGAATCAAAATGTTACAGAGTTTGTTTCTGGTACAACAACTGTTGCAACACCAGATCAAAACACAACAATTAGTCCAACAATTTTAGCTAAATTGGGTTTTGACAAACAAATTAATACTGATTTAAGAGTAAGATTTACAGGATCATTATCTCACAACTCAAACATGAGTGGTAATCCATGGAGTTCAGATAGAGCGGGTAGCCGTTATTACTATGTAATGTCTCATGCTGCTTATAATTACAACGCAACTAGTGTTACAAATAATGCCACAACAGATTTAGCTGCTAATCCAACAACAGGTAGATTTAATCCTGGATTTGGTAACTGGTTTACAACGGTAATGTTCAATCCATTTGTGAAATTTAAAGGATTTGAATTCTTTGGAACTATTGAATTAGCTCAAGGTGGTGATAAAAAAGGAGTAGATGCTACTCGTAAAGTAAATCAATACGCTGGAGATGTAGTTTACAGATTTGGTACAAACGAGAAATTTTATGTAGGCGCAAGATATAATGTTGTATCAGGTAAATTAGCTAAAGCAGATGTTGATAAAGTAAGTGTTAATAGATTTGAATCAACGGTAGGTTGGTTTATGACAAAAAACATTTTAGCAAAATTAGCTTACACTACACAATCTTATAAAGATTATACACAATTTAGTGGAAATAGTTTAAATGATTTATACGGTGGAAAATTCAACGGATTAATGTTTGAAGCTGTAATTACATTCTAAAAAAAAAAAGTAAATCTAAAAGCGAAAAGCAATCTTGCTTTTCGCTTTTATTTTAAGATTATGAAATCACTACATATAATAGCCATTTTAATTCTTTTAAGTTTTGGTTTTTCAAAAAATCAATCTAAAGTTAAAATCACAAATAAAAGTGAAGTAACTATTAAAGGGAAATCGAATGTTAATAGTTTTGAATGCAAATACAATTCAGAATTTATTGAAAATGATTTGCATGTTTCTATAACAAGAAACAATTCAAAAATGCTATTAGAAGGAGCTAAAATCGATATAAAAAGCACTGGTTTTGATTGTGCTCATAAAATGATTACTAAAGATTTTAAATCTATACTTAAAGCAGAAGAATACCCGCATATTGTTATAAATGTAAGAGAATTAATTATAGTAAAAGAGAACATCTCTGCTAAATTAAATATAAAAATAGCTGGAATAGAAAAAGAATACATGGTTCCAGTAGCTTACAATCAAAATAATGCTAATGTAAAAGGCCAGTTGAAATTGAATATCAAAGATTTTAAGTTAAAATCTCCTAAAAAATTATTAGGCATGGTGGTAGTTAATGACAATGTTGAGATTAGTTTCAATTTGTTTTTACAGTATTAATAATTCAATTTTCATTTAGTTTTAAAAGCAATCTTTCATAAAGGTTGCTTTTTTTTATACTATAGATTATAACTATCAAATTATAAAAACTTTAAACTCCTAAACTTTTAAACTCCTAAACTTCTTATTATCTTTGCAATTCGTATTCAGTTTAAATAAAAAGTAAAACACTTTTAAACCTTTAAACGCCTTAACTTTTATTCAAAAAAATGAAATTAGATAGAAAAGAAATTTTAGCTGCATTAGAAACCATTTCGGTAGCAGGTGAAGGAAAAAATATGGTAGAAAGTGGTGCAGTTCAAAATGTAATTACTTTTGGAGATGAGGTTGTTGTTGATTTACTTTTATCAACGCCAGCTTTGCATATAAAAAAGCGTGCTGAAGTGGATATTATTAAAGTTATTCATGAAAAAGTATACGAGAAAGCCAAAGTAAAAGTTAATATTAAAGTTGAAGCACCAGAAAAACCAGAAAATCCTAATTTAATTAGAGGAAAACAAATTCCTGGAATTTCTAATATTATAGCTGTTGCCTCTGGTAAAGGAGGTGTTGGTAAATCTACAATCACAGCAAATTTAGCTGTTTCTTTAGCTAAAATGGGATTCAAAGTTGGGGTTCTAGATGCGGATATTTATGGGCCTTCAATGCCAATCATGTTTGATGTTGAAAATTCGAAGCCTATTTCAGTTGAAGTAGATGGAAAATCAAAAATGCAACCTGTTTCTAGTTATGGTGTAGAAATTTTGTCTATCGGATTTTTTACAAAACCTGATCAAGCGGTTATTTGGAGAGGACCAATGGCTGCCAAAGCATTAAATCAAATGATTTTTGATGCTAATTGGGGCGAATTAGATTTTATGCTAATCGATTTACCACCTGGAACCGGCGACATTCATTTATCAATTATGCAATCGTTGCCAATTACTGGAGCAGTCGTGGTAAGTACGCCGCAAGCTGTTGCCTTAGCTGATGCTAAAAAAGGAGTTTCAATGTTTATGTCTGAATCAATCAATGTTCCGGTTTTAGGAATTATTGAAAATATGGCGTATTTTACACCAGAAGAACTTCCTGAAAATAAATACTATATTTTTGGTAAAGAAGGTGCGAAAAATTTAGCCGCTGATTTGCAAGTACCTCTTTTAGGAGAAGTGCCATTAGTACAAAGTATTCGTGAAGCAGGAGATTTTGGTCGCCCTGCTGCTCTACAAACAGCATCTGTTTTAGAAGGGGTTTTTGAAACGATTACAAGAAATGTAGTACAAGAAACAGTTAGTAGAAACGAAACATTACCGCCAACTGAAGCTATCAAAATAACAACAATGGCAGGATGTTCTGCTGTTAAAAAATAGTAATCAGTTTACAGTCTCAGTTTACAGTTTAAGCTGTTTACTGCGACTGAAAACTGCGACTGAAAACTAAAAATTATGACTACAATAGAAATTAAAGAAAACGTAGAAAAAGCATTGGAAGAAATTCGTCCATTTTTGAATTCTGATGGTGGGAATATTTCATTAGTTGAAATTATTGATGACAAACATGTAAAGGTGCGATTAGAAGGTGCTTGTACAAGTTGTAATTTTAGCGTTAGTACTATGAAAGCAGGTGTAGAAACTACAATAAAAAAGTATGCGCCCCAGATAGAAACGGTAGAAAACATTGCATAACTGATTATTATCATACAATTTTATTATTGAATTTTTCAATTTTGCACCTTTGTAACTATTGTAACGTATAACAAATTTCGGTATTTGTATCTTTACGAAACTAAATGATTTTTAAACATGATTCAAACGGATATATTAATTATTGGTGCAGGACCTACAGGTCTCTTCGCTGTTTTCGAAGCCGGATTATTACAATTAAAATGCCATATTATTGATGCTTTACCTCAACCAGGCGGGCAGTTAGCGGAGTTGTATCCCAAAAAACCTATTTTTGATATTCCTGGATATCCTTCAGTTTTAGCAGGAGATTTGGTTACCAATTTAATGGAGCAAATAAAGCAGTTTCAACCTGGATTTACTTTGGGAGAAACCGCTGAAACCATTGAAAAATTAGAGGACGGAACTTTTATAGTAACTACTAATGAAGGCACAAAACATCAAGCAAAAGCAATTGCAATTGCAGGTGGTTTAGGAACTTTTGAGCCTAGAAAACCTGTTTTAAAAGATATCGAATTCTACGAAAAAGAAGATCGTGGAGTAGATTATTTCGTAAAAGATCCAGAAAAATATCGTGGAAAAAATATTGTAATCGCAGGTGGAGGTGACTCCGCTTTAGATTGGAGTATTTTCTTGTCGAATGTAGCAAATTCCGTGACTTTAGTTCATAGAAGAAACGAATTTCGTGGCGCTTTAGATTCGGTAGAAAAAGTACAAGAATTAAAAAATGCTGGCAAAATTAAATTAGTTACTCCTGCAGAAGTTATTGGTTTTAATGGTAGTGAAAGAATAACCGCAGTTGATATTGAAGTTAATGGAGCTAGAATGAAAGTAGTATGTGATTATTTCATTCCACTTTTCGGATTAACACCTAAGTTAGGCGCCATTGCCAACTGGGGATTAGAAATCGAAAAGAATGCCATCAAAGTAAATAACGCATTGGATTATCAAACCAACATCGACGGAATTTACGCTATTGGTGATGTTAATATATATCCAGGTAAATTAAAGTTGATTTTATGTGGTTTCCACGAAGCTACTTTAATGTGTCAAAGTGTTTACAACAGAATCAATCCAGGAAAACGTTATGTGTTGAAATATACCACCGTTTCTGGAGTAGATGGTTTTGATGGAACAAGAAAAGAAGCTGAAAAAGCTGTTGTAAAATCGATTGATTAAATAAAAATTTTGTTTTAAGTTTCGGGTTTCATATTAAGCGAACCTGAAACTTGAAACCTGAAACTTGAAACTAAAAATGCCACAAGACGTAACCATTTTCATAACCGACAGAAACGGAGTAAAACACGAAGTGTTAGCTCCCACCGACATGAATATGAACATCATGGAGTTAATTCGTTCTTATGAATTAGCCGAAGAAGGAACCGTTGGTGTTTGTGGAGGAATGGCCATGTGCGCTTCTTGTCAGTGTTATATTTTAAACGATGTAATCTCATTAGAACGCAATCCAGATGAGGAAGCAATGCTTTGGGAAGCCTATCATGTAAAGAATAATTCAAGGCTTGGTTGTCAAATTCCAATCACTGAAGACTTAGAAGGTTTGGAAATTGAAATAGCACCAGAACAATAAAAAAAGCGAGAAGAAATTCTCGCTTTTCATTTTATACTAATTCATGTTTATGTTCCATTTGTTCTTCAATTGCATTCCAAAGTCCAACTCTCTTTTCTAAAGCTAAAACTGAAATTTCTTGGACTTCATTCCATTTTTGTTCCGATGTTCCGCAAAGTTCTGCAATCATTTGCATTGCCATTGGTCCGTGCTCGTCAGCGTCTAATTCAATATGTCTTTCGAAATAATAAATTAGTTTTGACAAATCCGTTTCAGGGAAGTTTTGCTGAAAGTTTTTCAAGATTTCAGTAAACATATTCGGAATCAAATCTTCTCTTCCGAAAGTAAAAGCAGCAGCAATCTCATGTGGTTTTCCTTGTTCAATTACTCTAAAAGTGAAATCTAAAAACGCTTTCACATTCGGATGTAAATCACTTTGTTTGATCGATACAAAAATGTTTTTTGTTTCTTCTACATTCTTCAAAAAAGCATCGATTTGAGAAGTCGAAGCACCGCATTGCGTCATCGCATCCAAATACATTTCAAAATGACTTTGATGTGTTCCATCTAATGTTAAATCAGTTTCTTCGGCAACAACTATTTCATTAATTAAATAACGAATTTCTGGATTCCCAATAGGTAACCAAGGTGTTGTAGTGCAAGTCAATTTATTTTGCAAGGCTTTTAATAACGACATAAAATCCCAAACTGCATAAATGTGGTTTTCTAAGAAACAATGTAAATCGTCAATCGTTTTTACTTTGTTGTATAAAGAATGATTTAATAATTGTTCTTTTTGTTTTTGTATCGATTGGTTTATGGTTTGAATATTCATAGGATAATTTTCTAATTAAGTTTTTTAATCTATATACTACAAATGTAAAAATGCTTCTCTGAAAAGAGAAGCATTTTGTATCAATTTTATCTATTGTTTAATTACTTAAATGCAGGGAAACCGGTTACATCCATACCCGTAATTAACAAGTGAATGTCATGCGTTCCTTCGTAAGTAACAACAGATTCTAAATTCATCATGTGTCTCATGATTGAATATTCACCTGTAATTCCCATTCCGCCTAGCATTTGACGTGCATCACGAGCAATTGTTAATGCCATATCAACGTTGTTTCTTTTCGCCATAGAAATTTGAGCTGTAGTAGCTTTCCCTTCGTTTCTTAAAACTCCAAGTCTCCAAGTTAATAATTGCGCTTTGGTGATTTCAGTAATCATTTCAGCTAATTTCTTTTGTTGTAATTGAGTAGCTCCAATTGGTTTGTCAAACTGAATACGTTCTTTTGAATATCTCAATGCTGTATCATAACAATCCATTGCAGCTCCAATCGCTCCCCATGCAATTCCGTAACGTGCTGAATCTAAACATCCTAGTGGAGCTCCTAATCCAGATTTGTTTGGTAATAAATTTTCTTTTGGAACTTTTACGTTGTCAAAAATAAGTTCTCCAGTAGCTGAAGCTCTTAATGACCATTTGTTGTGTGTTTCTGGAGTTGAGAATCCTTCCATTCCTCTTTCCACGATTAATCCGTGAATTCTTCCTTCTTCATTTTTAGCCCAAACTACTGCAATGTCTGCAAATGGCGCATTCGATATCCACATTTTAGCACCATTTAAAAGATAATGATCACCCATATCTTTATAATTAGTCACCATTCCAGCTGGATTTGAACCGTAATCTGGTTCTGTTAAACCAAAACAACCAATGAATTCTCCAGTGGCTAATTTTGGTAAATATTTCATTCTTTGTTCTTCGTTTCCGTATTTCCAAATAGGATACATTACTAAAGAAGATTGTACAGAAGAAGTCGAACGTACACCCGAATCTCCTCTTTCAATTTCTTGCATGATTAATCCATAAGAAATTTGATCTAATCCAGCACCACCATATTCTACAGGAATATATGGACCAAATCCACCAATTTCTCCTAAACCTTTTACGATTTGATGTGGAAATTCTGCTCTTTGTGCGTAGTCTTCAATAATTGGAGATACTTCTTTTTTTACCCAAGCACGTGCAGCATCACGCACCATTTTATGTTCGTCAGATAATAATTCGTCTAATAAATAATAATCTGGAGATTGAAATAAGTCTGGTCTCATAGTTTTTAATTTGAAAGTCACAAAAGTAAGTAAAGATTTTTAACAAATCAATGAACAAGTGTTATAATTTTTAAGAAGCTTGATCCAGCTGTTCGCTATATCTTTTTGTTTTATCGAATTTTAAAAACAATTCGTTATTCCATAGCAAAGGAAATACTAGAAAAACAAAAAGGATGCCGCTACCATCTGGGCTAGGGGTTACATCTTCAAATAGAAATCTTTCGTTAATTCAATGTATTCAGGAGTATAATTATGTCTTGAAATTTCAATGATTAATTCATCGATTAAAGGAGCTTGTTCCATTCTACAAAAAGCCAATAAACTTCTTTTAATTTCCGATGTAGGTGTGCCTTTTACACGGGTAATTTTTAAGGGGAATAAATCCAATTCTTTACACATGGAAACAAATTGCTCTTCTTCTTTATAAGGAATAATTACTGAGAAAATTCCGTTATCCGAAAGTAATAAGGCGGCCGCTTCAATTAATTCTTCAAAAGGTAAGGCGTCTTCAAAACGCGCTAAATCTCTCGAAGTATTATCAGTTTTATAATCGTCTGTATAAAAAGGTGGATTGGAAATAATTAAATCGTATTCATCTTCAGGTTCGTCTACAAACTCATCCAAACCTGCATGAAAACAAAATAATTTGTCACCCCAACGCGAAGCTTCAAAGTTTTCAACGCATTGTTCGTAAGCATCTTCGTCAATTTCAATCGAGTCAATTTGTTCGGCGTTACTTCTTTGTGCCAACATCAAGGATAAAATTCCAGTTCCTGCACCAATATCTAAAATATTGTAAGGATTGTTGATGAGTGGAGTCCAAGCGCCAAGCAAAACACCATCCGTGCCAATTTTCATAGCACAACGATCTTGATTTACGGAAAATTGTTTGAATTTGAACAAAATGAATAAGAATTGAATTTGAACAATTTAAAAAAACTGTAAACTGTAACTGCGACTGTGAACTACTGTAAATAAAGGTCAACCAAACCTTCAGGAGTTTCTAAAGTAATCGATTTTTTTTCTCTGTCGAGAGCAATGATGAAATCATCAATAAGTGGAATTAAAATTTCAGTTCCGTTTTTGTCAATTTCAAAAAGCGGTTGTGCGCCACTATCGTTAATAGCTGCGATTTTTCCAATATTTCCTATGCGAGTGTCAATAACATCAAATCCAATCACTTCGTGGAAATAAAATTGAGTTCCTTCTAATTTTGGCAACATAGAAAGTGGAAGGTAAATTTCGCTTCCCATAATTTCGTCTGCTTCCTCTTCGGTTTGAATGTCTTCAAATCGAACACGTAAGAATTTTTCTTTGTGAAGTGAACTACTTTCAATAAAAAATGGAACCAGACTTTTGTTGATTTCAACAAAAACTGATTCCAAATTTTGATACAATTCGGGTTCGTCGGTGTCTAAATACGCCAATACTTCCCCTTTGAAACTAAATTTTTTTGCGATTTTACCTAAATAGAAACAATCTTCTTTACGCATGGAATCGCTATAAAATTATGCTTGAGTTTCTTCGTTGTTTTCTTCAACAGCTGGAGTTTCTTCAGCAGCAGCTTCCACTACTTCTTCAGTTACTTCTGCTGGAGCTTCTTCAGCTACTTCTTCTACTTTCGCAGCTTCAGCTTGAGCAGCAATACGTTTTGCGTTTGCTTCTTGTTCAGCTTTAAATGCTTTTGCTTTTGCATCAGCCTCTGCTTTAGATAAACCAGATTTTTTAGCATCAACTTTACCAGCTTTTTCTTCTAACCAAGTTGCTAATTTAGCATCAGCTTGTTCTTGAGTTAAAGCGCCTTTACGAACTCCTCCATCTAAATGGTGCTTTAATAAAGCCCCTGTGTAAGATAAAATTGCTCTTGCGGTATCAGTTGGCTGAGCACCATTGTGTAACCATTCTGCTGCTTTTTCGATGTTTAAATCGATAGTAGCTGGGTTAGTGTTTGGATTGTAAGTTCCGATTTTCTCTAAGAATTTACCATCTCTTTTTGATCTTGCATCTGCTGCAACAACCCAATAAAAAGGTTTCCCTTTTTTTCCGTGTCTTTGTAATCTAATTTTTACTGACATAATCTTGTGATTAATTTGAGGTTCTCGACCCCGGTTATTTAAGGGTGCAAATATATAAAACTTTGCAATACAAATGTATAAGTAATGTTAAAATATTTTTTCTTGTAAAATGTGTTTGTTTTCAATAAAAAAGTTATTTTTGTTACCTATATTAATTTATTCAGGAAAAATAAAATGAAAAAAATATTTTCTTTACTATTTGTTGCGATTTTCTTTACTTCTTGCGAGCAAGACATTAAAACAAATACCCCTGCTTTTTTAGCAAAAAAAAATGATGTTTATTGGAAAGCAAATGACGCAAGGGTCTCTGTTAGTGCAGATGGAGGAATGATTATTACAGCCTTTAATCAATATGAAACAGTTACCTTGGAAACATCAAGTACTGATCCTGGTGTTTATATTTTAGGAACTATAGATCAGGATAATTTCGCAACTTACACAAGAGATATTAATAACTCTTCAGATTTTTATGATACAGGGTTATATACTGGCCCTGCGTTTAAAGTCTCTCCAATGATAACTAGAGGAACATCATATCAAGCTAATGCAAATGGAGCACAAACAATTGGTGGTTCAGGTTCAGGGTTAAGAGTGGCAACGAAAACAACTAATGGAACAGTTACTTCTATTACAGTGGTGGCTAGAGGAATTGGGTACGCTCCAGATGATGTTGTTACTATTGTAGGAGGAGATAATAATGCCACTTTTAAAGTAGTAAATATCCAACAAAGTAATGGAGAAATTGAAATTGAAGAAGTTTCAAATGGTTTATTTACAGGAACATTTAAATTGAATGCAGTTAATAGTGATGGTGAAGTAATTACTTTTTCTGAAGGACATTTTTATAAAGTGCCACTAGGTCAATAATTAGCTTTTTAAAATATATCAAAACCATCTGGAGTAATTCAGGTGGTTTTTTGTTTTTGTTGATAACTTAAATTGGCATTCATTAACTTAAAATGTATTTTTGTTTTTATTCAAAAGTGTAAAAGAAATTTATTTTTTGCTTAATTATCAGATAGATGTATTTAATTTTCGATACCGAAACCACCGGATTACCTAAGAGTTGGACAGCACCCATTACCGATACTGACAACTGGCCTCGTTGTATTCAAATAGCATGGCAGTTGCACGATGAAATGGGAAATCTGATCGAACATCAAGACTATCTGGTAAAGCCGGAGGGATTTAATATTCCCTATGATGCCGAAAGAATTCATGGTATTTCTACTGAATTGGCAATGGAGCAAGGAATACTTTTATCGGAAGTTTTAGAAAAATTCAATATTGCACTTTCCAAAACAAAATTCATCGTTGGACAAAATGTAGGATTTGATGTCAATATCATGGGATGTGAATTTCATCGTATGAGCATTGGTTCCGATATGTCTAAAATGCCGGTTTTGGATACATGTACCGAAATCACTGCCAACTTATTAAAATTACCAGGTGGTCGTGGTGGAAGATTCAAATTACCAACATTAACAGAATTACATCAATATCTTTTCAACCACCCGTTTGCAGAAGCGCATAATGCAACTGCCGATGTGGAAGCTACAACTCGTTGTTTTTTAGAATTAATCAAAAGAGAAGTTTTTACCAAAGAAGAGTTAGATGTAACACCTGAATATTTAAGAAGTTTCCGAGAAAAAAATCTGGGCGAAATCCAATTAATTGGATTAAAACATATCAATCTGAAAAAAGCCTCTGAGGAAATTAGAGCGCGTTTGAAAAAAATTGAACAAGAGGAAGTTCAAACAACCATTTCAGAAGAAGTAAAATCAGATTTAAAAGAGGCGTCTTTCGCACATTTACACAATCACACACAGTTTTCGGTTTTACAATCTACTATTGCAATTAATGATTTAGTAAAAGCTTCGGCAAAATTCAAAATGCCAGCGGTTGCGATGACCGATACAGGAAACATGATGGGCGCTTTCCATTTTGTAAGCGCCGTTATGAATCATAATAAAGCCGCTAAAGCAAAAATTGAAGCCGCAATTGAAGCAGGAGAAGAACCAACTGAAACGGAAATCAAACCTATTGTTGGTTGCGAGTTCAATATCTGTGACGATCATAAAGATAAAACCAAAAAAGATAACGGTTACCAAGTGGTCTTATTGGCAAAAAATAAAAAAGGCTATCACAATTTAGCCAAAATGTCTTCCATTGCATATACGGATGGTTTCTATTACGTGCCTCGTATCGATAGAAAAATAGTAGAGCAATACAAAGAAGATATCATTGTTTTATCAGGAAATTTATACGGAGAAATTCCAAGTAAAATTCTAAATGTAGGCGAAAGTCAAGCGGAAGAAGCTTTGATATGGTGGAAAGAGCAATTTGGTTCCGATTTCTATTTGGAAGTAATGCGTCACAAACAAGAAGACGAAAATCGGGTTAATCAAACATTAATGGCTTTCGCTAAAAAGCACAATGTGAAGTTAGTTGCAACTAACAATACCTACTATGTTAATAAAGAAGATGCCAATGCGCACGATATTTTATTGTGTGTAAAAGATGGTGAAAAACAAGCTACACCAATTGGTCGCGGACGGGGTTATCGTTATGGGATGCCAAATCAAGATTATTATTTCAAATCGGGTGACGAAATGAAGCAACTTTTTGTGGATTTACCTGATGCGATTATCAATATTCAGGAAATCATCGATAAAGTTGAAGCGTATTCTTTATATAGAGATGTATTACTACCAAAATTTAAAATTCCTGATGAGTTTGAAGTTCCTGAAGATGCCGAAGATGGTGGTGTGCGAGGTGAAAATAATTATTTAAGACATTTAACCTATTTAGGGGCTGAAAAACGCTATCCAGAATTAACCGATGACATCAAAGAACGTATAGATTTTGAATTGCTCACAATTTCTAATTCGGGTTATCCAGGTTATTTTTTAATTGTACAAGATTTCATTGCGGAAGCTAGAAAAATGGATGTCTCTGTTGGGCCAGGTCGTGGTTCTGCGGCGGGTTCTGCTGTTGCGTATTGTTTAGGAATTACGAATATCGATCCAATTAAGTACGATTTGCTTTTTGAGCGTTTCTTAAATCCTGACCGTGTTTCCATGCCCGATATTGATATCGATTTTGATGACGAAGGTCGTGGAAGAGTAATGCAATATGTTATTGATAAATATGGAAAAAATCAAGTAGCCCAAATCATTACGTATGGTAAAATGGCAACAAAATCAGCTATTCGAGACACTGCTCGGGTGTTAGATTTACCGCTTTTTGAAGCTGATAGAATTGCCAAATTGATTCCAGGAATGATGCCTTCTAAATGGAATTTAGCCCGATTTTTAGCCGAAGAAGAAGGGGAAGTTAAAAAAGCTTTGCGTTCGGAAGAATTTGACAGAGTTAAAGAATTAATTGGGATTGCCAACTCAGAAGATTTAGCAGGCGAAACCATTCAGCAAGCAAAAGTATTAGAAGGTTCTATGCGAAACACCGGAATTCACGCTTGTGGTGTAATTATTACGCCTAGCGATATTACCAATTTCGTACCAGTTACTACAGCAAAAGATTCCGATTTATATGTAACGCAATTTGACAACTCGGTAGCGGAAAGTGCCGGTTTGTTGAAAATGGACTTCTTGGGATTAAAAACCCTAACCTTAATTAAAGACACCGTTAAATTGGTAAAATATCGTTTAGGAATCGACTTAGATCCGGATAATTTTCCAATTGACGACCAAAAAACATATGAGTTATTCCAAAGAGGTGAAACGGTTGGGGTTTTCCAATACGAATCGCCTGGAATGCAAAAATACATGAAGGATTTAAAACCAACTGTTTTTGCCGATTTAATTGCCATGAATGCCTTATATCGTCCGGGACCATTGGAGTATATTCCTTCTTTCGTTCGAAGAAAAAATGGTGAAGAAGAAATCAAATACGATTTAGATGCGTGCGAAGAATATTTAGCTGAAACCTATGGAATTACCGTTTATCAAGAACAGGTTATGCTTTTGTCGCAAAAATTAGCGGGATTTTCAAAAGGTGATGCCGACGTTTTGCGTAAAGCGATGGGTAAAAAACAAATTGACGTTTTGAACAAAATGAAACCTCAATTCATAAACCAAGCAGCAGAAAAAGGACACGATCCAGTTATTTTAGAGAAAATTTGGAAAGACTGGGAAGCGTTTGCAAGTTATGCGTTCAATAAATCGCACTCTACTTGCTATGCTTGGATTGCGTATCAAACGGCTTATTTGAAAGCACATTATCCTGCTGAATATATGGCGGCGGTGCTATCCAATAACATGAACGATATCAAACAAGTTTCGTTCTTTATGGAAGAATGTAAACGTATGGGATTGGCTGTTTTGGGTCCAGATGTAAATGAATCGTACTATAAATTTACGGTAAATGAAAATTATGCGGTTCGTTTTGGAATAGGAGCTGTTAAAGGGGTTGGGGCAAATGCAGTAGATACTATTGTTCAAAATAGAAAAGAGGCTCCCTATAAATCGATATTTGATTTAGCTAAAAAAATTGATTTAAGAGCTGCTAATAAAAAAGCTTTTGAAAGTTTAGCTTTAGCGGGTGGTTTTGATGGTTTTACAGAAACACATCGCGCTCAATATTTTCATCATGATGGAGACGGAATTACGTTTTTAGAAAAAGCAATTCGTTATGGTTCGAAATTTCAAGAAAACGAAAACTCATCACAAGTAAGTTTGTTTGGTGATGCTTCAGAAGTTCAAATTGCTGAACCACAAGTACCACCGTGTGATGAATGGAGTACAATGGAAAAATTAGCCAAAGAAAAAGAAGTCGTTGGAATTTATATTTCAGGTCATCCATTAGATGATTATAAGTTTGAAATGAAATATTTCTGTTCTACTAAATTAGAATCGCTCAAAAATTTGGAACAACATTTGGGTAAAAATCTTTCTTTTGGAGGAATTGTAACCAATGTGCAACATCGAACTGCAAAAAACGGAAAGGGTTGGGCAACTTTTGTTCTTGAAGGCTATGATGAAAGTTATGAGTTTCGAATTTTTGATGAAGAATATTTAAAATACAGACATTTCTTGTTGCAAAATCAGTTTGTGTATTTCAAAATTAATGTCAAAGAAGGCTGGGTAAATCGCGAAACAGGCAAAAAATCAGATCCGAGAATTCAGTTTTTAGATGCTAAAATGTTAGCCGATGTGTTGCCAACGTTTGCCAAGAAATTGATTTTAATGTTTCCAATAAATGAGGTTAAAGAGCATGTAATTACAGAATTAAATCAAATATTTTCTGAAAACAAAGGAGATAATTCGGTGACATTTGAAGTAATGGAATTGGATCGAATTAAAAAAGCCTTGGAAGAAATTCCAGTTGTTGCTCCGCTTGATATAGAAGAAGATATTGTGAATGAGTCGGGTGAAGTAGCAGAAATGGAGATAGAAGTTCCAGTAGAAAAGGAAGAAATTATCGTCAAAACAAAACTTTCAATGCCTAGTAGAAAATTGAAAGTAAAAATTTCCTCAGAACTGCTTCAAGAATTGGAACGTTTGCAGGTTAATTTTAAATTGAATTAAGTATAAATTCTTCAAATGAGAGTATAATCAAAAGTAATTTTAAAACATACTTTCATTCGTAATTAATTCCTAAATTTGCAATTCAAATAAGTATAAAACTAAAAAGAAAAATATGGCATTAGCAATAACAGATGCTACTTTTGATGAGGTAGTATTAAAATCAGACAAACCAGTAGTAGTAGATTTTTGGGCAGCTTGGTGTGGACCATGTAGAATGGTTGGGCCAGTTATCGACGAAATTCACAGTGAGTATGAAGGAAAAGCAGTAGTAGGAAAAGTGGACGTAGATGCCAATCAGGAATTTGCTGCAAAATACGGTGTTAGAAACATTCCAACAGTATTGATTTTCCAGAATGGAGAAGTAGTAGGAAGACAAGTGGGTGTAGCTCCTAAGAAAACCTATACTGATGCAATTGACGCATTACTATAATCAATAGAAAATAGATAAATAAAAGGTTCAACGAAAGTTGAGCCTTTTTTTAATTATTTTCTTAAAACTTTCTCACAAAACCTTTTTCCAAAAATAAAAAATCTTTTTCTATCTTTACGATATGAATCTAGAATCTCAAGTAGAAAAAATATCCAGTTTTGAGCACTTGGAACTTTTGGCTAACCAAATTGTCGAAGGATTTATTTCGGGTATGCACAAATCCCCTTTTCATGGATTTTCAGCTGAGTTTGCTGAACATAAAATCTATAATCCAGGTGAAAGCACAAAACATATCGATTGGAAATTATACGCTAAAACGGATAGATTATATACCAAGCGCTACGAAGAAGAAACCAATTTGCGTTGTCATTTGATAATCGATAATTCGTCTTCGATGCATTATCCAAAATTAAAAGAGAATCAGCTATTTTATGAGAATAAAATTGGTTTTTCGGTGTTGGCTTCTGCGGTTTTGATGAATTTACTTAAAAAGCAGCGCGATGCAGTTGGATTGAGTGTTTATTCGGATATCTATGAATATTATTCACCTGAGAAAGGGAGTGATCGTCATCATCGTATGATTTTAAGCAAGCTGGAAGAAGTTTTATCGCAAAATAAAACTACTAGAAAAACGGATACCGTAACTTTTTTGCATCAAATTGCAGAAAATATTCACCGCCGTTCTATGGTGATTTTGTTTACTGATATGTTTCATTCTGAAGGTTCCGAAGAAAACAATGAAAAAATTTTCAAAGCTTTACAACATTTAAAACATAACAAACACAAGGTGGTGGTTTTTCATGTGTATGATAAAAAAACAGAATTAAATTTTAATTTTGATAATACACCTCGTAAATTTATTGATGTAGAAACAGGAGAAGAAATCAATTTATTTGCAGAAAATACTCAAGAATTGTATCAAAAAAGAGTACAAGATTATTTTAAAACGGTAGAGGCAACGTGTATGCAGTATCAAATACGTTATGTGCCGGTTTCTGTAGATGAAAATTTTGAAAAAATTTTACTAACCTATTTGGTTGAAAAACAAAAGTTTGGCTAAAAACACTGAAAAAAGTTTATTTTTTTCGTAAAAATATTTGCAGGAATGAAAAAGCGTAGTATATTTGCACTCGCAATCAAGCACTGGTTTGGTAGTTCAGTTGGTTAGAATACATGCCTGTCACGCATGGGGTCGCGGGTTCGAGTCCCGTCCAGACCGCCAGTAAAGAGGAAGCCTTTCTTAAGAGAAAGGCTTTTTTGCCCTCTTACAATATTTAAAATAGTTGTGTTGTTTAGGTACGAAAGTACCACAAGGTTTAGTAGTTAGACCAATGAAAAGCTTTGCATTTATGCAAGGCTTTTTTGATTTTAAAACTTTTTATTTTTTTAACTTTTCTTTGTCTCAATCAAAATATATATATAGTAATTTTACAATATTAAAAGCGTATTAAGAGGCTTAAAGTGTTTGAAAAATGAAAAAACATATTGTGATTATTGGAGGCGGATTTGCAGGAATAAACCTTGCAAATTCATTAGCTAACAACAAATACTTCACCATTACATTAGTGGATAAAAATAATTATCATTTTTTTCCACCTCTAATTTATCAAGTTGCAACAGGTTTTTTAGAACCATCATCAATTAGTTATCCTTTTCGTAAATTATTAAAAGAAAATAAAAACATCCGTTTTTGGCTTGGAGAATTTTCTGAAGTACTTCCATCTGAAAATAAAATAAAGTTAAGTAATAGAGAACTTGCTTACGATTACTTAGTTTTTGCCACAGGTACAGAAAGTAATTACTTTGGAATGGAAAATGTAAAGAAAAATGCCATTCCCATGAAAACACTTGACGATGCTTTAAATATGAGAAATATTTTATTGCAACGAATAGAAAAAGCTACTGTTACAAAAAATAAAGCCGAAAAAAAACGATTGTTAACTATGGTTGTAGCAGGTGGTGGACCTACTGGAGTTGAGGTTTCGGGAATGTTTGCTGAAATGAGTAAAACTATTATTAGGAATGAGTATCCCGAATTGAGTCATTTCAGAAAGACAGAAATTTATCTAGTAGATGGTGGAGATAGGCTGTTAGCTCCAATGAGTGAGAAATCACAAAAATATACTTTAGAGTCTTTGAAACAATTAGGTGTTGAAGTAAAGTTAAACATGCAAGTTGTGGATTATGACGGAAATGTAGTAACATTTAAAGACGGAACATATATAAAAACTAAAAATCTTATTTGGGCTGCAGGTGTTTCTGCAATGATTTTTGAAGGAATACCAAAAGAATGTTATGGTAGAGCAAAAAGACTTATTGTAGATGAATTTAATAAAATAAAAGGAACCGACAATATTTATGCTATTGGGGACACATGTATTATGGAGAATACCGATATAAAATTTCCACATGGACATCCACAAGTTGCTCAAGTTGCTATTCAACAAGGTAAAAATCTAGCTCATAATTTAAATAACCTACAATTAAATAAATTGTTACAAACCTTTCACTACAAAGACAAAGGCTCAATGGCAATCATTGGAAGAGCTAAAGCAGTAGCTGATATTCCAGGTAATACACATTTTAATGGTTTTTTTGCTTGGATGATGTGGTTGTTTGTGCATATTATGTCGCTTGTAAATTATCGTAATAGATTAAAAACATTATACAATTGGGCAATTGCTTATTTTACAAAAGATCAATCACTACGAATTATTGTTAGACCAAAAGATACCGTTTAAAGGGAGGTAGTTAAACCAAGAAAAGCTTTACATTTATGCAAGGCTTTTTGATTTTTAGGGTATTATCAAAACCAAACCCCTCTATTTTGCCAAACCACAACAAAAAATACACCTAAAAATAATAAGCTAACCAAAAGCTTTATAAAAGTCCCGGCTAAGAAGCCTAAAAGCGAACCTAAAGCTGCTTTAAAAGCTCGTTTTCCTTCATTAGAGTTGTAAATAAGTTCTCCTATTAAAGCGCATAAAAAAGGACCAATTAAAAATCCATAAGGAGGAAAGAATAAGCCAATAACCAAACCTATATTCGTTCCCCAAATTCCGTATTTACTTCCGCCAAAATACTTAGTGCCTTTTGCTGGAATCACATAATCTAATACGCCAATTACTATCGCAATTACTAATGTAATGCCTAGCAACCAATAATTAGTTTCCATTCTAGGACAAAAATAAAGCAATAAAATCCCAACCCAACTAATAGGCGGTCCTGGTAAAGCAGGTAAAAAACTGCCAATAATTCCCACTAGCATCAAAAGTAAACCCAAAATCAGTAAAAAGTATTCCATAAGATTTTAGTTATTGTCTAACAAATTTATAACTTTGTTTCATACATTTTACTTAATTGATTGCTATGAGATTTGTTTTTTTACTTTTTATTTCTTTTTTAGTGGTTAACACGGCTGTTGCTCAAGACAAAAATTTGTCAACCCAAGATCGTTTGAAAGAATTGGCAAGGCTTAAAAAAGAATCAGATGAGCAAAAAAAAATAGAGTGGGATGCTTATTTGGTTCGTGTTCAGGAAAGTAAAATTGCCAAACAACAAAAAAAACAAGCCGATTCTATTGAGAAATCTAAAATTACAACTACAGTTGTAAAAGAAGATGATTTAGGTTTTACAAAATGTACTTCTCAAGAATTACCATTCTATAAAGTAAAAAATCTGACTACAGGACTTGAAGAACAAGTATCATTTAATGATTACATAAGAAAGCATATTTATAAAAAATTTAGATATCCAGAATTTGCAATGGATCACGAATTACAAGGAAGAGTGATGGTTTATTTTCTAATTGATAAAGAAGGGAACCCACAAATTAAAGATGTCATAGGTCCAAAAAATGGTCTAATTTTAGAAGAAGAGGCTGTTCGCATTATTAAATCGTTGCCAAAAGCCATTCCTGCTAATTGTGATGGAAAACCAGTTACTATTTCTTATGCAATCCCTGTAATGTTTCAGATGGAAGAATAATATGAAAAAAACAATTCAACTACTTTTTTTGCTTTTAGCTATTCAATCTTGCCAATACTTTGAAAAACAAGTACCAGATGAGAAGGAATTATTAAAGCAAGAACTTAAAAAAATCAATTGGGACGAAGTGGATGAATTTCCATCGGTTTTGCAATGCGATACCATTATAGATGCAGCAATAAAAAAACAATGTTTCTTTGATTATATGGCACAAACTATTCAGGAAAGAATAGGTATTGATACATTACGAATTGAATATCCAAAAATCGATACCATCAACGTAAAAATTACTATAAATACTGATTCTAGTTTACAATTTGAAACACAATATACTAACGACAGTATTGCTTTAGCAGATAAAACCAAAATCGATAGCATTTTAATGTCAAGATTATCCGATTTTCCAAAAGTAGAGCCTGCAATAAAAAGAGGCGTAAAAGTAAAAACACAATTTGTACTTCCAGTAATTATCAAAATGGAGAAATAATCAAGGATAAAATCAAGTACAATTACAAGCTAAAAATCAAATTCAAAAATTTAATTTTGAACATGAAAGAGATGCTTTCAGCATGACAAGTTTGCGGTTAAATAATCTGTAAAAATCTGTTTTATCTGTGTCATCAGCGTTCCAAATAAATCGTCTTTTCGAGCTAATTATTTTTTAAAGTTTCTCCCTTTCCAACTATATTTCCCAAACAACGAATACACCGCCACCGAAACACTAAAAAACGGATACAACAAACTACTCGCCAACACATATTGTAATTTCGATTCGAAGAAATTAGCGGTTTTATAGAGCAAAATAAAATCGATTAGGAATTTCAAAGCAACAAAAAGCATGAAAATATTTTGGTCTAAAAATCCAATTAACCAAAGTAAAAAACTTACTATCCAACCCAAATTTCCACCAAAAACAACAAGTGCTAACAATTTTCCATAAAGAGAAGAGTAACCCGTACTTTTCGAGGCCCAGCGAACCCGTTGTTGAAACAATTCAGACCAAGTTGCAACAGGCTTTGTAGCGACAATACTTTCTTTAGCCAATAAAAACCCAACTTGCTCTGGAGCACCTGAAACCGCTTTTTGCAATAAAAAAACATCGTCTCCGCTGGCTATGTTTTCATTTCCTTGAAAACCGTTTAATTCCTTGAAAAATTGTTTGGAATAAGCTAAATTAGCACCATTGCACATAAAAGGTTGGTTGATTCCAAAGCTTCCAATCGTAGCGCCTTGTAAACTCAAGAAATCTAAATTCTGAAAAGCGGATAAAAAGTCTTTTTTTGTAACATAACAAACGCCAGAAGCTACCATTTCAACTTCATTTTCCTGAATATATTGGTCGTAAATCGTCAACCAATCTTTCTGAACCAAACAATCCGCATCGGTAGTAATAATCCAATCATTTTTAGCAATTTCAATCGCAGTCTCAATCGCATCTTTCTTGGGTGAATTAGATTTACGAATATTCTTTACCATTTGAATTCTAAATTCTAAATTCTGAATTCTAAATTCATCATCAGAATCATCATCCACCAAAATCACTTCCACTAATTCCTTCGGATAATGTAACAATGAAATCGAATGTAATAAATTAGGAAGATTCTCTTTTTCATTACGGAAAGGAACTACAATGGTAAAAGAGGTTTTTGGAGTGAATTCTGTTTTTGAAAAGCGTTTCATTCGGTTAAATCCATAAATCAGTTGCCCGATGAACAAGAGGTAAATGAGAAAAACGGTTCCGAGAATTAATTCCAACATACGAATAAACTATTTTGAAGTATTCAACTTAAATCGCATCACATAATAACTGCCAATCACCACAGGTAAAACTACGTTTAAAAACCACATTAAGGTACTAATGAAAATCACAATCCATTCGTTAACACCATATTTTCCAAAGAAAAACATCGCCACACTTCCTTTAACCGCAAAATCTAAAAATTGGAAACTTGGTAACGAAGAAGCTAAAAAGTAAACAGCAGCAATTGAACTAATCAAAGTCAGATAAGGTAAATCTACATCAAAAACCAAAAACAAAACATAATATTGATGCGAAAAAACCAAGTAACGACAAACGCCAAGGACAATATTTTTTTGGTGAATCTTTTTTGGAATTTCGTTAATTTTATGCAATAATTTTTGAATCGAATAACCTTTTATGGTGATGTTTTTAGAGAGAATTGAAGCAAAAAATAAAACAACAGCAATTCCAATAATCGCTAAAGCCCATTTCCAATATCCAATTAAAATCAATCCAATAGTTCCGAAAATAATCGTCAATATCATTTGAATTCCATTGCAAATCAGGTTTAAAAACACCACTTTTTTAGTTTGCTCTTTTTTGAAAAACATCGCTTTTCCTGCATATTCGCCTAAACCATTTGGTGTGAAAATTCCAGCTGTTAAAGCGCCTAAAACTTGTTTACTCGCTTCACCAACCGAAATAGGTTTGATAAAAGCAACCAAATTCTGCCATTTTAAAATTTCAAAATAACGATTGGCAACACTAAATAATAAAATGAAAATAATGGTTAAGACAGAAGTTTTTTCCAAAACTAAAGTCTTAAATTTACTCCATTCTAACTTTGAATTTCCTGCAATTTGGTCATAAATAAAATAAAACGCACCAATTACAATCAAAAGTTTGATGGTAAAAACAAGGAATTGCTTAGCTTTGTGAGGAATTGAAATCATGTTGCAAAGAAACGAAAACTTTGAACTTGAAACTTGAAACTTGAAACAAAATAATTGGCAAACGAACGCATCATATTAGGAATTGACCCAGGAACGACGATTATGGGTTTTGGATTAATCAAAGTAGTCAACAAGAAAATGGAATTTCTACAGTTGAACGAACTCATTTTGTCCAAATACGACAACCATTATCAGAAACTAAAAGTTATTTTTGAACGAACTATCGAATTAATTGAAACGCATCATCCAGATGAGATTGCCATTGAAGCGCCGTTCTTTGGGAAAAACGTACAATCGATGCTGAAATTAGGAAGAGCACAAGGCGTTGCCATGGCAGCCGGACTTTCAAGAGATATTCCTATTACAGAATACGAACCCAAAAAAATCAAAATGGCCATCACCGGAAACGGAAACGCCAGTAAAGAACAAGTAGCCAAAATGTTGCAACAATTATTAGGTTTAAAAGAATTACCAAAAAATCTCGACTCAACCGATGGTTTGGCGGCAGCAGTTTGTCATTTTTTTAATTCGGGAAGAGTTGAGGTTGGGAAAAGTTATTCGGGTTGGGATGCTTTTGTAAAACAGAATGAATCGAGAGTTAAAAAATAGTTTTCAGTCTCAGTTTTCAGTCTCAGTACTGCAAACTGCGACTGCGACTGAATACTAATAAAATGTCAGGAATCTACATTCACATACCTTTTTGCAAACAAGCTTGTCATTATTGCGATTTTCATTTTTCTACTAATTTGAAGAAGAAAGATGAGATGGTTTTGGCATTGGCTAAAGAAATTGAAATGCGCAAAAGTGAGTTTCAAGATGAGATTGTAGAGACGATTTACTTTGGTGGTGGAACGCCTTCGATATTGCAAATTGCAGATTTGAGATTTTTGATTGATTCGGTTTATAAAAATTATAAAGTTGTTGAAAATCCTGAAATAACCGTAGAAGCCAATCCAGATGATTTAACGGAGAATCGAATAATTGAATTGTCAAAAAATAAAGTCAATCGATTGTCAATCGGAATTCAATCGTTTTTTGAAGACGATTTACAGCTGATGAATCGTGCACACAATGTTCAAGAAGCCAAAAAATGTTTGGAAATTGCCACACACTATTTCGATAATATTTCCATCGATTTGATTTACGGAGTTCCCGAAATGAGCAACGAAAAATGGTTACAAAATATCGAAACCGCTTTGTCTTTTGGTGTGCCACATATTTCAAGTTATGCGTTAACAGTGGAGCCTAAAACTGCTTTGCATTTGTTTATTCAAAAAGGAATCATTCCGTCACCAGATGACGAAGTAGCTCAAGAGCATTTTCAAATTTTGGTTGATAAACTTTCAGAAAACGGATTCATTCACTATGAATTATCGAATTTTGGAAAAGAAAATTATTTTTCAAAAAACAATTCGAGCTATTGGTTGGGTAAAAAATACATCGGAATTGGACCTTCGGCACACAGTTATGATGGGAAAAATCGTGGTTGGAATGTGTCAAACAATTCGTTGTATATCAAATCTATTCAAGAAAATAAATTACCCATCGAAATTGAGACTTTAACAAAAACCGACCGTTATAATGAATATATTATGACCGGTTTGCGCACGATTTGGGGTGTTTCGTTAGAACGAATCGAACAAGAATTCGGAAAAACCTATCTGGCTTATTTGAACCAACAAGCAGCAAAATTCATTGAAGATCATTTGTTGTTTGTGGATGATAATATTTTACGAACAACCAAAAAAGGAAAGTTTTTGAGTGATGGAATAGCAAGTGATTTGTTTTTATTAAATAAGTAAGACTTTATTTAATAGTAAACAAACTCAATGTTAAATTCAAAACACCAGTCAACAAAGCACTGCCAAAATCACTAACTCCATTTGGATTAAATGAGTCGATTTTAGAATTATAGATTGTATTTTCAGGAATGAAAATAGAATTTTTATATTCAAATTGACCTTTGTAAACTGAAAAATTATCATTCATCATCGTAGCTCTATTATAAATAGAAAAGTCATTTTTTGTGTAAAAATTTAGTTGATTAAAAGATAAAAAAGAACAAGTTGTATTCAGATTACTATTCATTTTAATCGGTTGTAGAATTGGTTGAATAGAGTCTGTTTTTATTTGTGCAAAAGAACAAACATTTGATAAAAGCACTATGATAACAAAATATTTTTTCATTTTAAGTTTCTTTTAGATCCAAAGAATACTTTAAAATTAATTAATTATAAATTTAAATACAATTAATTGAGGTGAATTTATTAATTCTTTAACTACTTCCAATTTGTTTTTATTAAATTTGGAGTAGTTTACCGCAAAGAGCGCAAAGTTTTTCGCAAAGGACGCAACAATTTAAATTATACACGCCAAAATAAATAATTATGACAGAAAATGAATTATCAAGAATTGTATTTGATTGTGCTTTGAAAGTGCATCAAAGTTTGGGTCCAGGTTTGCTGGAAAGTGCTTACGAAGAATGTTTGTATTACGAATTAAGGAAGACAGGATTAAATGTTGAAAAACAAAAGCCTTTACCCTTAATTTATGAAGAAGTAAAACTCGATGTAGGTTACAGAATTGATATAATAGTTGAAAACAAATTAATAATTGAAATTAAATCGGTAGAAGCATTGAATGATGTTCATTTCGCTCAATTATTGACTTATTTAAAATTAACAAATTGTAAGTTAGGCTTACTAATAAATTTCAATGTTTCTCTTATCAAAAATGGAGTAAAAAGAGTTGTAAATAACCTCTAACTCTATACGAACTAAATAAAAATAAAAAGTAAACTTAGCGAACCTTGCGTAAATCCTTGCGCTCTTTGCGGTTAAAAATATGAAAGCAACAATAAATAACCAACAAATCGACTTATCAAATCCTCTTGATATTTCGATTCCTCTAACAAACAACGAACAAAATCCAATTGCTTGGTATCAAAACACGCCCGAGATTGCACCTGTAACTATGGGTGATTGGATTGGCAAAGTTTCGGAAGGAAAATCTTCTACGAATTTTAATAATATTTTCTTCAATCCGCACGCACATGGCACCCACACAGAATGTTTAGGGCATATTACCCGTGATTTTTACTCAATCAATCAATGTTTGAAACAGTTTTTCTTTACTGCGGAATTGATTTCGGTGGAACCAAAAGCGATCGGAGAAGATTTAGTTATTACAAAAGAACAAATAGAAGAGACGTTGCATTGCAACGTCTCAACAGAAGCCATCATCATCAGGACATTGCCAAATCCAGAAAGCAAAAAACATTTAAATTATTCCAATACGAATCCGCCCTATTTAGAAGAAGCTGCAGCCATTTTTATCAGAGAAAAAGGCATTCAACATTTGCTAATCGATTTGCCTAGTGTAGACAAAGAACACGATGAAGGAAAATTATTGGCGCACAAAGCCTTTTGGAATGTAAAAGATGTCAATAATGTAAATAAAGATGCTCGTTTTAATTGTACAATTACCGAAATGATTTACGTTAATGATGCTGTAAAAGATGGAAGTTATATTTTGAATTTACAGTTTGCTTCGTTTGAAAATGATGCAAGTCCGAGTAAACCAGTTTTGTATAGAAATATATATTAATATTAACACTTAGTTGTTAATATTTTTTTATATTTACAGCTGTATTTACACAATGTATAAATTTTTAAAAAAAATAATTGTGGCTAAAGAAAAAGAAATCTACACTTTAGGTATTGCTGTTTTAGGAAATTTCAATCCGGTTATAATTACTCCATTTTGGTTGTCTTCAAAAGAGTTGATAAGGGAAATTGAGGCAGAAACAGCTAAAGTAGAGGTGATTCATCCAGATTTGACCAGATTTGAAATCGATTGGTTTAGTTTTGAAGCGACTCCTACAAGGATTGATTTTAAAACAAAGAGAGAGTCTCATTTTCAAGCTTTAAAGGATTTAATTGTAAGTGTTTTTTCAAACCTTAAAGAAACACCGGTAAAGGCTTTTGGAATAAATCACTTATGTCATTTTAGCATGAGAGATTTCAAAGAATATGAAAATTTTGGATTTTGGTTATCTCCTGCTAAGAAATTAGCAGATGTAATGAACAATCCAAAATTACAATCTATTCAATTTTCAGAGACTAAAACCGAAAAAAATGAAGACGGATTGATTCGTTTAACAATATCACCATCAGATTTGTTAAATGATAGAAAGTCAGTAGTTTTTAATTGTAATCATCATTTCGAAATTCAAACTATACATAATGCAAAAGAAATGATTAAGATATTGAATGAAAAATGGGAACTTTCATTTCAAAAAGTTGAAAATCTAAATAATAAGGTATGGGAGATAGCAGAGTATTAACTTCAGATTATTTAGGTAATTGGGTTGAAGATTTTTGTTTAACAGAGTCTAATCATGATTATTTAGACATTTATTCCAATGCAATTTCTAGATATAAAAATGAATTAGATATTGATAAATTTGAAACAAAAGAAGTAAACAATAAAGAACCCGAATTACAGTACTTTAGTTTGCCTAATTTTAATCCAAACTTTGATTTAGTTAATGGAAAAAAATACTCAAAAAAGATCCAAAATTGGAAAGGTGTAGTAACTAATCTTGAAGAGGAAACATTTACAGCAAGACTTATTGATTTAACTTTTGGGGGTACCGATGAAATTGTTGAATTTGAACTAAACGATATATCTCCTGATGATATGAATTTACTGGATATAGGTGCGGTTTTTTATTGGAGTGTTGGGCATTATATGGAGAATGGACAAAGTGTAAAAAGGTCTGATGTAAGATTTCAAAGATTAATACTTTTAGATGAAGAAGATATAGAATCAACAAAACTAAATATAGAATTAAAATACTCTAAATTAAAGGAAAGAAAGATTGATGACCAATAAACCTAAAGATACAGAAGTTGAAGTAACTTTAATAGGTACAGGTGGTGGATATGGAGAATCAATTGTTTTGAAAGTATCTAAAGATTCATGGGTAATTATAGATAGTTGTATAAATCCTAACAATAAACAGCCATTAGCAATTGAGTACCTTAATTCTATTGGAGTCAATTTGGACAATGTTGAACTAATTATTTGTACTCATTGGCACAATGATCATATAAAAGGACTCTCAAAAGCACTTGAATTATGTAAAAAAGCAGAATTTTGTTTTTCATCAGTTCACGATCTTGATAAGTTTTTATTATTATGTGAATTGGATTACACAAAATCAACAAAAGGATCTATTAGTTCAACAAATGAGTTTAGTCAATGTTTGAAAATAATTAATGATAGAGAAGATGCTTATTTTGTAAGAGCTCAAAAGGATTTACTCTTGTTAAAAAAGAAAAACATAGAAATAGATTTTGAAATATTTTCACTCTCTCCCTCACCGAAGACAATTTCAAATTTTGATTCAGAAATAAGTACTTTAATTACAGAGTTTGGCAAAAGAAATACTGCTGTAATAAATAAGACTCCTAACGATAAATCAGTTGCGATATTATTAAAATTTAATAATCACAGAGTTTTGCTTGGTGCTGATTTAGAAATTGGTAAAGATGATAGTGAGGGATGGAAGCATATTGTTAAACACTCTAAAATTATTGACGACAATAAAGCTAGTTTATATAAAATTCCTCATCATGGTTCTGAAAATGGTTACTTAGAAGCGATTTTCGATGTGTTAGTTAATAATGATAGTGTATTAAAATTAACACCGTATAATAGTAGCGGACTTCCAACGGAAGATATGACTAATGTATATTTAGGGCATTCAAAAGATTTATATATAACTTCTCAGAATCATAAAAGTAGAAAGCCAAAAAAGAGAGATAATTCTATTGAAAAAGTTATTAATAGATCTGTTGTTAGTTTAGTTGAAATTAAATTTACCCATGGTATAATTAGATCTAGAATTGATTATACATCTAAGGATAGTATTTGGAATTCAGAAGTATTTGAAAGCGCTGCAAGGATTGAAAACTAAAATGGATATTCAACAACTTTACGAATTCTGTCAATCTAAAAAAGGCGTTACCGAACATTTTCCATTTGATGAAGATACTTTGGTGTTTAAAGTGGGTGGAAAAATGTTTTGTTTAACGTCGTTAACCGAATGGGAAAAAGGGACACCATCGTTAAATTTAAAGTGTGATCCTGAACGGGCTTTGGAACTTCGAGCGGAATATGAAGCTATTGAACCAGGTTATCATATGAGTAAAGTGCATTGGAATACCGTTCGTTTTCACGGTGATGTTTCCGATAAAATGATGTGCGAATTGATTAATCATTCTTACGAACTTGTTTTCAAAAGTTTAACGAAAAAAGTCCAACAAGAAATTCAAGAATTAGAAAATTAGGCATTACTTTTGTGATATTAAAAGAAAATTCAAAGTAACTATCATGATAGACAACTTAAAAAAAATATTAAACGAAGATCAAGATCCAAAAGCTATTGAGAAAATAACGGCTAAATTAGAGAATCTTCTAATGTCGAACGAAGAAGTAGGCTACATTGCCGTTCAAAAAAAACCAGCGGTAACTATTTTTCCAGACAGTATTGTAGTAACCAACAAACGTATCATTTTGTGTAAGCCTAAAAACTTAGGATTATCAATGGAATTCATTGATTACGATTGGGATGATATTTCAGGTTCATTTGTAAAAGAAGGTATTTTAGGTGCTGATTTTACCTTTACAACTAATTCCGATTTAACACAAACGGTTGATTATTTACCAAAAAATCAGGCAAGAAAATTATACACTTACGCTAAAGAGCAATTGGATTTATTGAAAAATCCAAAAGCAGCAACTCCAATTGTAGAAGAAGTTAAACAAGAAGCTCCAATTGAATCGCCAGTTCAAGAAGAAGTTGTAGAAGAAATTCAAGCGGAAGAAGTAACTCATTTTGCAGAGTTAATGCCTACTCCAAATGATGTTATTCGTGATACGGAAGTAGAAGCTCCAATTTCAGAAGAAAAAGGATTAGCGCATTTAACGCAAGACGAATTGTTTGCGAAACTTCAGAATTATAAGAAATTATTAGACAACGGATTAATCCTTCAAGGGGAATACGACCGATTAAAATCCGATATTTTAAAATATCTATAATAAAAAAGCAACCCAACACTTTTAAAATGTTGGGTTTTTCTTTGTGTTCCTAGTGTTACTCTTAGTGAACTTTGTCGTTAAATTCTACATCGATTTCTTCTGTTTCTCCACAAAACCATCAGCTTGGAGTTTTAATAATTCTAATGCGCTTTTCTTTTTGTAGTTGTACAGTTCTTTATCTTCTTTGATGTCGACATAAACCTTATCGTAAATTTCGGCATCGGTTTTCTTTTGTAATTCGCTTTGGTAACGATTTTGAGCTAGCATATTTTTGATGCCCATTTCGTTGTCTTCTTGTTTGAAATCGTATTCACTTTTGGGTGATAATAATTTGGCGATAATTGGCGAAGTTTCAATCGCTAAAAACAACAGCATAATGAAAAACGATGGCAAGAAAGGTAATTTATGCAAAGCATTAATTCGAGCCATTAAACCGTCGAATCCTTCAATAATAGGTTGGGTTTCGGTGACTTTTTTATCTAGATCGGCTTGTAAAGTTTTGGATTTGGCTTCTAAATCGCTGATTTTTGTTTGGTTGGTTGTTTTTAAAGTAGCTAAGTCTTGCATAGAAGCATCGTGTTTTTCACGTTTTTCTTTATAAACCGGACCTTTGCCTAACTTTTTAGTTCCAGCAGTTCCTTCAGCTTCTGTGATGTAAACCGAATATAAATCGTTTACTTCTTTTTCTTTTTTAAGAATATCCGATTTTAAACTATCAATTTGCGCTTTGTTTTTATCTAAATCCGATTGAAAATAATTGGCTACTTGTTTTTTGTTAGCCAACATCATTTCATTTTTTTCTTTTAGTAAAACCGTATTGATTTCTTTTTCGAAGATTTTAATTTCCAAGGGTTTTGAAATTACGATAGCAATAATAATCGCCAAAGCAATACGCGGAGTAGCCTGAATAAATTCGTCTAAAAAGCTATCTCTTTTTTTAATGGTAGAAACAATAAATCGATCCAAATTAAAAATAAGCAAACCCCAAACTAAACCGAATGCAACTGCAATAAATGCATTATCGAAAACGGTAAAAAGTGCATAAGCACTCGCAATAAAAGCCATTACGGCTGTGAAGAAAACGGTTGCTCCAATTCCGGCATATTTGTTTTGCTCGCCATTAGAACAGCCATTAATTATGTCGGAATCTACGCCCGAACATAACATAAAAAAACGTTTTAACATGATGATTGATTTTGATTGATGATGATTAGTACAAATTTAACGCCAAAAGTTTCAAGTTGTTGCTAATTTGTTGAAAAATAGTTGGTAAAAGAAAAACCCTCACATTGCTGCAAGGGTTTTAATATGTTTTAAGTGACTATTTACTAATCACTTTTCACTATTTACTAAATATTTAGTATCTGTAATATTCTGGCTTGAATGGGCCTTGTACTTCTACACCAATATATGCTGCTTGGTCATCACGTAAAGTTTCTAATTCAACTCCTAATTTAGCTAAGTGTAAAGCGGCTACTTTTTCATCTAAATGTTTAGGTAACATGTACACTTCGTTTTTGTAAGCAGAAATATTAGTCCATAATTCAATTTGAGCTAACGTTTGGTTTGTAAATGAATTACTCATTACAAAACTTGGGTGACCTGTAGCACAACCTAAGTTTACTAAACGACCTTCAGCTAAGATGATAATATCTTTTCCGTTGATAGTATATTTGTCAACTTGTGGTTTAATTTCGATTTTAGATGCACCATGGTTTTTGTTTAACCAAGCCATGTCAATTTCGTTATCAAAGTGGCCAATGTTACAAACGATAGTTTTATCTTTCATTTGCTCAAAGTGCGAACCTAAAACGATGTCTTTATTTCCAGTTGTAGTAATAATAATGTCAGCATTACCAACAACAGTATTTAATTTTTTAACTTCAAAACCGTCCATTGCTGCTTGTAAAGCACAAATAGGATCAATTTCAGTAACCGTTACAATAGAACCAGCGCCACGGAAAGAAGCCGCAGTTCCTTTTCCAACATCACCATATCCACAAACAACCACTCTTTTTCCAGCTAACATAATGTCTGTCGCTCTTCTAACAGCATCAACAGCCGATTCTTTACATCCGTATTTGTTATCAAATTTAGATTTCGTAACCGAATCATTAACGTTAATAGCGGGCATGTGTAATGTTCCAGCTTTCATTCTTTCGTACAAACGGTGAACTCCAGTTGTAGTTTCTTCTGATAATCCATTGATTCCAGGAATTAATTCTGGATAACGGTCAAAAACCATGTTGGTTAAATCTCCACCATCATCCAAAATCATGTTCAATGGTTTTCTATCTTCACCAAAGAATAAAGTTTGCTCAATACACCAATCGAAATCTTCTTCATTCAAACCTTTCCAAGCATATACTTGAATTCCAGCAGCAGCAATAGCAGCAGCAGCCTGATCTTGAGTTGAGAAAATGTTACAAGAAGACCAAGTAACTTCTGCACCTAAAGCAATTAAAGTTTCAATTAAAACAGCCGTTTGAATTGTCATGTGAAGACATCCTGCAATTCTAGCTCCTTTTAAAGGTTGAGATGCTCCATATTCTGCTCTTAAAGCCATTAAACCTGGCATTTCAGCTTCTGCTAATTCAATCTCTTTTCTTCCCCAAGCCGCAAGTGAAATATCCTTCACTTTATAAGCTACATAAGGTAATGTTTGTGTACTCATCTATTATGTATATTTGTATATTCTAAATTAGGGCGCAAAATTACAAAATAAGTTTTTATTTTCTCAAAGAATTTAAGTATTTTGTGAATTGTTTAATATTCTAATGATTTGAAAAACAACAAAATATAAATGCCGATATATAAAACCTTACATATAAACGAAACTACCACGGCGTACTTTTGGCATATTACTGAAGACGTAACTTCATTATTTAGAGCAGTTTCGTTAAAAGACACCTCTCTTTTTCGCTTAAAAGGAATGAAATCTGAAGCCCATCAAAGAGGGTTTTTAGCTGTTCGAATGTTATTGCAACATTTGGGTTACACCGATTACGATTTGATATATGATGCATCGGGAAAACCACATTTAGTTGATGGAAAACAGATATCAATTTCTCATTCTCATGAATTTTCGTGTATTTGTATAAGTACCGAATTAATGGGAATTGATATTGAAAAACTAAAAGAAAAAACACTTAAAATAGCGCCAAGGTTTTTAGAGATGAAGCATTTGAAAAATCTTTCTACTCCAGATAAAATTGCAAAAGCAACAGTCATTTGGGGAGTAAAAGAGTCTATTTTTAAAATTAAAAATGAAGTTGGAATTAGTTTTCCAGAACATATTTTTGAAGATGAATTTAATTTAATTGATGGGAAATGTTCAGCTATTTTGCAATTTAATAACCAAATAGAAAAGTTCAAGATTCATTTTTATAACGTAGAAGCATATATCTTTGTGTGTGCTTTCCCAAAAAAATAAAATGCAAAATCTATATTCAAATATACTTCTAGCCAAAAAGAATCGTCAGAAGCTATTAGCTGTTTTAATTGATCCTGAAAAGGTTTCAATTGAACAAGCGGTGGTGTTGGGTGAGAAAATTAAAAAATCGCTTGCCACACATATTTTTGTGGGTGGAAGTACTTTCAATGGAACGCATTTAGATGAATTGATTTCCGTTATTAAAACAACTACTCAATTACCAGTATTAATTTTTCCAGGACATCCTTCGCAAATTTCAAATGAAGCAGATGGAATTTTATTTTTGAGTTTACTCTCAGGCAGAAATCCAGAATATTTAATTGAACATCATATAAATTCAGTTGAAATATTAGTGCAATCTAAATTGGAGATTATTCCCACAGGTTATTTGTTAATTGATGGAGGAAAAGAAACTGCTGTGCAACGTGTAAGTCAAACGCTACCAATTGAACAAGACAATATCGAATTGGCATATAAAACCGCAAAAGCAGGCGAATTTCTTGGAAAAAAGTTGATATATTTAGAGGCAGGAAGCGGTGCTAACCAGCATGTTTCTTTAGAAATGGTGCAATATGTAGCTCAAAATATTGATGTTCCTTTGATTGTGGGCGGCGGAATTCGTTCAATGACAACCATTCAAGATATTTACTCGGCAGGGGCAGATTTGGTAGTAATTGGAACTGCTTTTGAAAACGATCATAATTTCTTTTCAATATGATAGAATTTTTATTTTCTCAATATAAAGACTATTCTAATGTTTTTATTTTTCTCGAATTAACCGCTGTAGTTTTTGGAATAATAAGTGTTTTATTTGCTAGAAAAAACAATATTTTAGTTTATCCAACGGGTTTAGTAAGTACCCTGATTTATGTGTATATTTTATTAGAATGGAAATTATTTGGCGATTTTATCATTAATATTTATTATTCTATAATGAGTATTTTAGGATGGTATTTATGGACCCAAAAAAAAAATGGAGCTACTGAATTTCCAATTTCAGTAATGAATCGAAAAGATTATTTGATTTCAAGTGTAATTTTTACAGGAACCTTACTTTTTGTTGCTTTAGTTTACTATTTTTTTGATAAATTTACCCATTGGACAGCTTATGTTGATACGCTTACAACTGCTTTGTTTTTTGTAGGAATGTGGCTCATGGCCAAACGAAAAATTGAAAACTGGTTACTTTGGATTGTTGCTGATATTATTTCGGTTCCTTTGTATTTTTATAAGGGACTAACATTTTCAAGCATACAATTTTTATTATTTACAATTATTGCTATTTTAGGCTATATAGAATGGAGAAAATTTTTACAGAAGCAGATTTAAAATATATAAAGGAAAGAGGCAATTCTATTGATAAAGTGGAGCAACAATTGGCTCTTTTTATACAAGGAATTCCTAAAATTAATTTAGTAAAATCGGCAACCGTTGGCGATGGTATTTGGCGTTTTTCAGAAAGCGAAATTAATTTGTTTGTAACTTATTTTGATAGGCATAAAGATAAATATACCATAGAGAAATTTGTTCCTGCTTCGGGAGCGGCAACTCGTATGTTTAAGTTTTTAAATGAGTTTTTAAATGAATTTGATGCCGAAAATGACACTATAAATAGTTACATCAACAAAAAAAACGCAAAAGATGTTTCTATATTTATTTTTGGATTAAATAACTTTCCTTTTCACAGAGAATTAAAAAAGAAAACACTCGATTTATTTCCTGATTATTATTCCTTGTCTAATGATAAAAGGCATTATGCTTTAATTAAAACGTTGCTGAGTGAAGAGGGTTTAAATTATGCTCAAAAACCTAAAGGAATTTTGCCTTTTCATTTTAAAGCCGATACTATTGTTACTCCTATTGAAGAAAATATTTTTGAAGCAGAGTTTTTTAAAAGTTCAAATGATAAAACTAAAATTCATTTTACGATAAATAAAGAATTTCAATTCGAATTTGAGAAAATAACGAATCTTTTCTCTGATTATGAAATTAACTTTTCTTATCAAGATCAATCGTCAGATACTTTAGCGGTTAATGATGATAATACGCCATTTCGTTTAGATGATAATACGTTGTTTTTTAGACCTGGCGGGCATGGTGCTTTGATTGAAAATTTAAATGCGCTTCAATCAGATGTGATTTATATTAAAAATATAGATAATGTTTCTCAAAATCATTCAGATGTAATAACACTTTACAAGAAATTATTAGGAGGCGTATTGTTTAGAATGCAATATCAAATTTTTGATTATTTAAATAAGTTGTATAGCGGAAATTTAACGGAAGATGAAATAACTGAAATTAAAGATTTTGCCGAAAATAAAGCAGCTTTTCCATTGCCTGAGGAATTTAATTATTTTCAGACAACTTATAAAATTGAATATTTAATTAAAGTATTAAACCGTCCAATTCGTGTTTGTGGAATGGTTAAAAATGAAGGTGAACCTGGCGGTGGGCCATTTTGGGTGCAAGATGAAAAAGGTCGATATACGCTTCAAATTGTTGAATCATCTCAAATAGATACCAACAACAAAACTCAAAAGAAAATTGCTAAAAGAGCTACACATTTTAATCCGGTTGATATTGTTTGTGGTGTAAAAAATCATAAAGGGGATAAATTTGATTTAACTCAATTTGTAGATCCAAAAACGGCATTTATTACAGAAAAAACAAAAGACGGAAAATCTATAAAAGCATTCGAATTGCCTGGATTATGGAATGGTGCTATGGCTAAATGGACGACAATTTTTGTTGAGGTGCCATTAGAGACTTTCAATCCGGTTAAAACAGTAAATGACTTATTAAAATCGTCACATCAACCTGATAATGGATAAATCAATTATCGCATCTGAGTTTTCATTTAAAGCAGTGAGGAGTAGTGGTTCAGGTGGACAAAATGTAAATAAAGTGTCGTCAAAAGTGGTGCTGACTTTCGATTTAGTCAATTCAAAAGGATTAAAAGAGGAAGAGAAACAATTACTTCAAACTAAAATAGCTACCAAACTTACGCAAGAAGGCATATTAATTATAACAAGCCAAGAAGACAGAAGTCAATTAAAAAATAAAGAAATTGCAATTAAAAAATGTTTTAAATTAATTGAAAATAGCTTACTGGTTTCTAAAGAACGCAAGGAAACTAAAATTCCAAGAGCTGTAAAAGAAAAGCGCCTCAATGCAAAAAAAGTAATGAGCGTTTTAAAACAAAACAGGAAAAAGCCAAACTATTAAATTTCAACAACAAATTCAAAAGTCAAGTTCAATAAAAATGAAATAAATTGAGTTTTTGTATTGCAATTGTAATTGATATTGCTTTATCTTTGCCTCGTCTCAAAGGGGTGCTCTAAATAACGAGCTGAGATCATACCCATAGAACCTAGAACAGATAATGCTGTTTAGGGAATCGACAAAAATAAAAGTGCACGTTTATTGGCGTTGAAGAGTATCAAATTTAATTTTTAACCAAGAGTAATTACCCCTTTTATTCGTATTTTTTTTACGAATGAAAACTTTATTAAAACAAAGTACAAGGTACAAGGTACAAAGTACAAAGGCTTATTTAAGTCTATTTTTTATTTTCTTTTCTCTTTTTTCTTTTTCACAAGAAAAACCTAAAGACAGTCTAAAAACAACTGAACTAAAAGAAGTTACAGTTTCTTCTGTAAGAGCAAAAGATAAAAACCCAATCACTTATACAAATCTTTCAAAAGAAGATATTGCACCAAGAAATTTAGGTCAAGATGTGCCTGTATTGTTGCAATATTTGCCATCTGTAGTTAGTACAACCGATGCTGGAAATGGTGTAGGTTATACTTATATGAGAGTTCGTGGTGCTGATGGTTCTCGTATCAATGTTACTTTAAACGGAGTTCCCTTTAACGATAGTGAAAGTCAGGGAACCTTTTTTGTGAATTTACCCGATTTTGCTTCTTCTTTAGAAAGTGTTCAGCTACAGCGAGGAGTAGGAACTTCAACAAACGGAGCTGGAGCTTTTGGTGCGAGTTTAAATATGCAAACCAAATCGTTTCAAGAAAAAGCTTATGCTGAGGTTTCAAATTCCGTAGGGAGTTTTGCCACTCGAAAACATACAATAGCTTTTGGAACAGGTTTGCATAACAATTTTGAAATGAATGCACGTATTTCTAACATAGCTTCGGATGGATTTATTGACAGAGCAACATCAAATATGTTTGGTTATTTTTTTAACACCAATTATATTACTGAGCAATCACAAGTGAAATTTTTAGCTTTTGGCGGAAAAGAAAAAACATATCAGGCTTGGTATGGCATTGAAGACCTAGAGAAATTAAAAAATGACCGTACATTCAATCCAGCAGGAATGTATACAGATGAATTTGGAAATGTGCAATTCTATGATAATGAAACCGATAATTATTGGCAAAATCATTTTCAATTGCATTGGACAGAAAAGTGGTCTGAAAAATGGATTTCAAATGCAGCATTGCATTACACCATCGGAAAAGGTTATTTTGAACAATACAAAGAAGATGAAGATTTAACCGATTACAATTTACCTGATTTTAATGGGAATTCGATTTCAGATTTAGTCAGAAAGCGATGGTTAGATAACGATTTTTTTGGGGCAACTTTTTCATTAAATTATCGAACACCAAAAACGGATTTGTTATTTGGAGGAGCGGCCAATCGTTATTTAGGAAAACACTTTGGAGAGGTTGTTTGGACTCAAAGTTATATTCCAAATTCTAATCGTTACTACGATAATTATGGTAATAAAAATGATGTCAATTTCTATACAAAAGCATCTCATAATATTACAAGTCAACTGAATTTATTTGCTGATTTGCAATACCGAATGGTGTTTTATGAAGCAACAAGTGTTAAGTTTTCGGATGTGAATGATACTTTTCGTTTTTTTAATCCAAAAGCTGGGGTAAACTATCAATTAGATACTAAAAATTCCTTTTATGGCTTTTTAGGAGTTGCCAATAAAGAACCAAGACGCGATGATTATGAAAGCGGAAGCGTGAAACCAGAACGTTTAATAGATTATGAATTAGGTTGGAAATACAATACTCAAAAAGTAAAAATTAGTGCCAATGCTTTTTATATGAATTACAAAGACCAATTGGTTTTAACTGGTGCATTAAACGATGTGGGTTCTCCAATTTTTACTAACAGTGGAAAAAGTTATAGAGTAGGATTAGAAGTTGAGTCAACAATAGCAATTGCGGATAAATTAATTTTGAATCCAAACGTAACTTTGAGTCAAAATAAAAACCAAGACTTTTACTTTCAACGAGATGGTGTTTTACAAAATTTAGGTAACACAGATATTGCTTTTTCACCAAATATAATCGTTGGAAATCGATTGACTTTTTTGCCAATTAAGGATTTTCAAATTTCGCTTTTGTCCAAATTTGTAAGTGAACAATACATGGGGAATATCGATTCAAAGCAATCTAAATTGGGGGCTTATTTTGTCAATGATTTAAATATTAATTACGAATGGAAGATAAATAAATCCATCAAATCAATAGTTATATCAGGATTGGTAAACAATATTTTTGATTTAGAATACGAATCCAATGGTTATTTCTATACTTATGATGACGATTGGAGTAGTCCAGGAAATATTACAACAATTGAAGGAGCAGGATTTTTTCCGCAAGCGGGAATTAATTTCCTTTTAGGTATGAGTTTAAAATTTTAGTAAATAAAAAAACCTAACAGGTTTTCTCAATCTGTTAGGTTTTGTATTAATTATAAACTCGTAAAGAAACAGCGTCTAATTGTTCTACTCTGTATTGTTTCATAGGATATTGCATGCCAGTTGCTTGACCTGTAAACAAGCTGTAAGAAGCCCCGTCACATGCGCAAATAGCATTTATACCACTTAATGTCATGGTGGAACAGCTACTTAATGCCTCATTTGGGCAAGCAGCATCAAAAGCTACATAACTTCCGCCAGTATTAAAAACGATAATACCTCTTACGCCAGCACTTCCATTATTTATATAAACAGCATTGCTTGGAAATTGTAAATTACTAAATTGTGGCAAATTCATGTTTATATTTACACTAAAACCATAGTTAGGTAAATACGGATTATTGTTGCTAAAGTTTTCTTTTTCACAACTCATCAAAAAAGGTAATAAAAGGAGCAGTAGGTATTTTTTCATTTTTTTTCTAAAAAAAGTTAAACAAATTTAATTAATTACTTTTGAGATACATTATACATTATCATAAATTAATATTAAAAATAAATTACTATCTTTGTAAAAAGGAATCCCATGTAGGTGGGATTCTTTCTATTTTATAAACGATGAAGTTATGAGTACAGTATCTTATTACACAGCAGAAGGATTAAAAAAATTAAGAGACGAATTAGACCAACTTAAAAGTATAGAGCGACCTAAAGCATCGCAAGCCATTGCAGAAGCGCGAGATAAAGGAGATTTGTCTGAGAATGCAGAATATGATGCAGCAAAAGAAGCACAAGGATTATTAGAAATGAGAATTTCTAAAATGGAAGAAGTTGTTGCTAATGCACGTTTAATTGATGAATCGCAATTGGATTTATCAAAAGCATTGGTATTGTCAACAGTTAAAATTAAAAATCAAGCTAATGGTATGGAAATGAAATACACATTAGTGGCTGAAAGTGAAGCAGATTTAAAAACAGGAAAAATTTCTGTAACATCTCCTATCGGTAAAGGTTTGTTAGGGAAATCTGTTGGAGAAGTAGCAGAAATTAACGTACCAAACGGAGTTTTAAAATTTGACGTTTTAGAAATTACAAGAGACTAATAATACGTTTAAAAATGGCAAGTATTTTCACTAAAATAGTAAACGGAGAAATTCCATGTTATAAAATTGCTGAAGACGAAAATTATTTAGCTTTTTTAGATGTGAATCCAAATGCAAAAGGACATACGCTTTGTATTCCAAAACAAGAGATTAATAAAATCTTTGATATGGATGAAACACTTTATTTAGGATTAATGAAGTTTTCACGAAAAGTAGCAAAGGCTCTTGAAAAAACCGTTGAGTGTAAACGAATTGGTGTGGCGGTCGTAGGACTTGAAGTGCCCCATGTTCATGTGCATTTAATACCACTTCAAGATATGGATGATATGCGTTTTCAACGAAAAACAAGCTTAACTCCACAAGAGTTTCAAGAATTAGCTCAAAAAGCAGCAACTTATTTATAAAAATCTGATACCACAAATTTTAAAGTTTGTGGTTTTTTATATGAAAAAAATAGTTTTTTTTTTATTCTACACAAACCTTATTTTTTCTCAAGAATTATCTTCTGAAAATTTTTATTGGCCTTTTTATCATAGCCAAAATATTGAAAGTGTAATAGGTGTAAAAAAATGTTACATTAGGCAAGAACCTTCTTTAAATGGAAAATTATTAGATTCGTTAAGTATAGGTTATAAAGTTAATGTTCTTGAGAACACAACAAAAACAACAACTATAAATGGACTGAATTTATCATGGGTTGAAATTGAATATATATACAACAGTGAAATTAAAAAAGGTTTTTTATGGAAGGGTTGTTTAGCACTAGGGGTATCAAAAAGAAATGGGGTAGTTTTTTTAACAACGATTGATTCTAAATTTACTAAGAAAATTAAAGAAGGAGGTTTTGAATATAATCCTCATTTTTGTAATATTTCTGTTAAAGCAGTTAATCAAAATTATCAACTTTTGGATACTTTTACAATAGCTAAACAGTTAGATGAGAGCATGTTTTTTGAAAATTCAGCAATCAATGGATGGGGATTAAAAAATGTAAATTCTATTTATAGAATTTCTCTAAGCGGTGAAGCTTGTGGTATACCAACGTACCATTATTATTTTGGATGGACTGGCAAAAAAATCCTACTCCTTCCTCAAAAATATCAAGTAGGTGATGCAGGTATTTTTTATCATACAGAAGAATTTATTTTTCCAAATGAAAAAAAAGGAGAGCAAAACACCATAATTAAACAAATTATTGAAGCTGAAATTATTGATGAAAATATAGCAGACAATAAGTTTTTAGTAAAAAAAGAGCTTGAGTATTATTCTTGGAATGGAATGACTTTTAAACTTATTAAAACAAAGAAAATTAAACCATATATTCAAATAGAGAATTAATTTTCTTTCCTGTAACTAATCTGCATTGTAGTTCCTTTTCCTATTTCAGAATGAATTACTCTAATTTTTCCTTTGTGGTATTCTTGAACAATTCGTTTAGTTAATGATAGTCCTAAACCCCAACCGCGTTTTTTGGTTGTAAATCCAGGTTCAAATACTTTTCCAAACTGGTTTTTTGGAATTCCTTTACCGGTATCTGTAATTTTTATTTTAACTTCATTTTCTAATTCAGAAATAGCGATAGTTAAACTTCCTTTGCCTTTCATAGCATCAATTGCGTTTTTAACTAAATTCTCAATCGTCCAGCTGTGTAATGCAGGATTAATGGCGACATAAATAGGATGTTCTGGCGACAAGAAAGTAAATACCACTTGTTTTGAAACACGTGATTGTAAATAATCAAAAGAACTTTTAGTTTCTTCAATAATGTCTCTTTTTTCTAAAGAAGGTTCGCTACCAATTTTTGAAAATCGATCGGTTATGGTTTGTAATCGATTGATGTCTTTTTCAATTTCTATAATGGTACTCTCTTCTACATTTTCTAATTTTAAAATTTCTAACCAACCAATTAATGAAGATAATGGTGTGCCAATTTGATGCGCTGTTTCCTTAGCCATTCCTGCCCAAAGTTTGTTTTGGGTAGCCATTTTAGTGGCGCGATAAAAATTATAAACAACGGCACCAAATAAAATAATAATTAGTAATAAAGCAACCGGATAATATTTCAACTTATTTAAAAGGGGAGAATCGCCATAATAAACCAATTGATATTTGCTTTTAGAGCTTTCCATTTTAATGGGTAAATTATCGTTTTTTATCGAATTAAAGTATTTTTTTAAAGCAATGCTATCTTTCGTAATGGCTTCGTCAATATTATTAGAATCAATAATTTTATCATTATTGTCGGTGATAAAAATTGGAATCGTAGTGTTTTTACTTATAATTTCAAGCGGTAAATCTAAATCTGAATTTTCATTAGCATTTGCAACAGTAGTTAAGGCACTTGCCCAAAATTCCATTTTTGCACGCTCTTCATTTTTGAAAATCTGGAAAAAATTATAGGTATTCCAAAGTATTAAGATTACGATGAAAAAGGAAGCAAGTATAATAAACCATCGCGTAAGATTTCGTTTTTCTGAAAACTGCATGTAACAAGATTTGATGTAAAAATACTAAAAACATTTAATTGTTTGATTTTAGATTGATGATTAATGATTTTTGAACTTGAAATTGATTTTTGAAATTGATATTGATATTGAAGTTGACATTGTAATTGTTTGTTATCTTTGCAGAAAATAGTATACTATGTTAAGCATCGATCCAAAAGAAATAGCGCCAGCAAAATTACAAGGATATTTACAAAGTGCAGTTGCACCAAGACCAATTGCCTTTGCTAGCACCATGGATAGTAATGGAAATCCGAATTTATCGCCATTTAGTTTTTTTAATGTATTTAGTTCAAACCCTCCAATTTTGATTTTTTCGCCAGCAAGACGCGTGCGTGATAATACTACTAAGCACACTTTAATTAATGCACAAAACACCAAAGAAGTCGTAATTAATGTTGTGAATTATGATATCGTACAACAAATGTCATTATCAAGTACCGAATATCCAGAGGGTGTAAATGAGTTTGAAAAAGCCGGATTTACGATGCTAAAATCAGATAAAGTGAAACCATTTCGTGTAGCAGAAAGTCCAGTGCAATTTGAGTGTAAAATTAACGATGTAATTGCGTTAGGTGACCAAGGCGGAGCTGGAAATTTAGTGATTTGTGAAGTGGTTAAAATTCATATTAATGAAGCTGTTTTAGATGCGACAGGAATGATTGACCAATACAAAATTGATTTGGTTGCCCGAATGGGAGGAAACTGGTACAGTCGTTCAAATGTAGGTATGTTTGAAGTAGAAAAGCCATTGACAACTTTAGGTGTTGGGGTGGATGTAATTCCTGATTTCTTTAAAGAAAGCACTTATTTTAACGGTAACGATTTAGGAAAATTAGGGAATATAGAAAATATTCCAACTGAAGAAGAAATTGCTATATTTGTAAAAGAAAATTTTGAAGTTAAAGCGGTTTTAAGTTCCGATGATATGGATACAAAATTTCAAAAAGCAAAAGAATATGTAGATAATGGAAGAGCTATCGATGCTTGGAAATTGTTATTAGCAAAAAAATAAATTTAAGTATTATGGAAGTTTTAGGAAGAGTAAGATTAATTAATCCTGTACAACAAGTTAGTGCTTCTTTCAAAAAAAGAGAGCTTGTAGTTACTACAGAAGAGCAATATCCTCAACATATTTTGATTGAGTTTGCACAAGACAAAACAGATTTGTTAAACAATTATAATGTTGGAGAGCAAGTAAAAGTATCCATCAATTTAAGAGGAAGAGAATGGGTTAATCCACAAGGAGAAACTAAATTTTTTAACTCTATCCAAGGTTGGAGAATTGAAAAAGTACAAGCTGAAGCACCAAGTGCACCTCAAATGCCACCAATGCCAGCCTCTGAAGCTTTTGAACCAGCAACTAATTTCAAAGAAGAAGAGCACGACGATTTACCTTTTTAAAAGATTGAAGTCAGAAGTTAGAAGTCAGAAGTTTAAGCAATACTTGAATTTCTGGCTTTTTTATTGAACTTGAAATTTGATATTGTAATTGAACTTGATTTTTGAACAATGTATTTTCTAACCAAAGAATTATATTTTCCTCCAGCTGAAACTGCTTCCTTCGATGGAATTGTGGCAGTAGGCGGCGATTTGTCACCTGAAAGATTGGTATTGGCTTATAATTCGGGCATATTTCCTTGGTTTGATGACGACGAGCCTATTTTGTGGTGGAGTCCGCCTGAGCGTATGGTGTTGTTTTTTGAAGATTTGAAAATTTCGAAAAGTATGCGTAACATCATCAATCAAAGAAAATTCAAAGTTACTTTCAATACTGCTTTTAGAGATGTAATACTCAACTGCAAAAAGATTTCTCGAAAAGATCAACCAGGAACTTGGATAACCAATGATATGGTTGAAGCTTATTGCAAATTACATGAATTAGGTATTGCAAAAAGTGTCGAGGTTTGGCAAGATGATGAATTGGTAGGTGGTTTGTATGGCGTAGATTTGGGTCACATTTTTTGCGGCGAAAGCATGTTTTCAAAAGTTTCTAATGCCAGTAAATTGGCTTTTATCGCCTTAGCAAAACAATTAGAATTGGCTAATTATCGTTTGTTAGATTGTCAAGTTTACAATGATCATTTAGCAAGTTTAGGTTGCGTAGAGATTGAAAGAGAAGATTTTTTGATGGTGTTGAAATCTTAAAACTTCGGCAAAGTTCTAACATACAATTCTTCCACTTTTTTTCTAGCCCAATCCGTTTTTCTTAAGAATTTTAAACTAGAATTTACAGATGGATTTTCTTTAAAACAGTTGATGTTGATTAATTCGGCTAAGGTGTCAAAGCCGTAGAAATTTACTAATTGTTCTACAATTTCCTTTAAAGGTTTTCCGTGAAGTGGGTCGTTGCTCATTTTCTTATTTTCTTGTAAAACATTCCATAATGTGATCATTCACCATTCCTGTGGCTTGCATGTGGGCATATACAACGGTAGATCCTACAAATTTAAAGCCACGCTTTTTTAAATCTTTACTTAGCTTATCTGAAATTTCAGTGGTTGCTTTAACATCCCCTAAAGTTTTTGGTTGATTATCGATGGGTTTTCCATTAACAAAGCCCCAAATGTATTTTGAGAAACTTCCAAATTCCTCTTGTATCTTTATATAAGCCTGCGCATTAGAAACCGTTGCTTTGATTTTTAGCTTGTTTCTAATAATTCCTGTATCTTCAGCTAATTCAGCCATTTTATCTTCTGAATAATTGGCAATTTTATTCCAATCAAAATTATCAAATGCTTTTCTAAAATTTTCTCTTTTTGCTAAAACAGTATGCCAACTCAATCCCGCCTGGAACGTTTCCAAAATCAAAAATTCAAAAATAGTTTCATCATCATAAACCGGTTTTCCCCATTCGTTATCATGATAATTGCGATACAAATCATCTTTTTCGCACCAAGCGCATCTTAGTTTAGTTTCCATTTTTTTCAGTTCCTAAATAGTTATCAATTAAATAATGGCCTAAATAAATCAAAGGAGTCAAACCAATTGCAATTAGTAATTTTACAAAATAACCAGTAAAAGATGAGGCTACAAATGTTTCTCCATTTATTTTTCCAGGTAACCAAAAGGCAATTCCTAACACAATAAAACTATCAAATAATTGAGAAATCACTGTAGAGCCTGTACTTCTTAGCCAAATCATTTTTTTGCCCGTTCTGTTTTTTACAAAATGGAAAATGGTAACATCAATTAATTGGGAAACTAAAAATGCAGTGATGCTTCCCACAATAATCCACATACTCTGACCAAAAACTGCATTAAATTGTTCATCCGAAATTAATCCATCGCCTTTTACTGCGGGAATATTGAGTCCAATTAACAACAAAAAAAAGGTGTAAGCAATTAAGCCTGCGGTAATAAAAGAGAGTTTTTTTACGCCTTTTTCGCCAAAATATTCGTTGATTAAATCGGTGGTAATAAAAACTATGGGCCAAGGTAAAATACCTAAACTCATCACGGTATCACCTACATAAATTAATTTTCCGCCAATTAGTTCTGCAACTAATGCATTGGTGATGAAAATTCCCGCCAATACAACATATATTATGTCTTTTTTTCTGTGAAACATTGCAATATTTTTATCAAAAATAGCTGAATTATGTCATAAAAAAAACTTCAACCCGAAGATTGAAGTTTTTATATGTATTTGAATTAGGTAGATTAACCTAAAGCAACTCTTTTGAATCCAGAAACAGTTAAGTTAGCCTCTACAGATTTAATGTAAGCAGCAACACTCATAGAACCATCTTTGATATAATCTTGGTTTACTAAAGTGTTGTCTTTGTAGAAACGTTGGATTTTTCCTTTAGAAATGTTGTCTAACATTGCTTCTGGTTTACCTTCAGCTCTTAATTGTTCTTTTGCAATTTCGATTTCTTTTTCAATGATTGCAGCATCAACACCAGCTTCGTTTAAAGCAATTGGGTTCATTGCAGCAGCTTGCATTGCAACGTTTTTAGCAGCTTCGTCAGCTCCTTCAACATTTGCAGATAATGCTACTAAAGTAGCAATTTTACCAGCGTGAATGTAAGATCCAACAAAAGCACCTTCTAATCTTTCGAAAGAACCTACTTCAATTTTTTCTCCAATAACTCCAGTTTGCTCAATTAATTTTTCAGCAACAGTAATTCCACCAAAATCAGAAGCTAATAATTCTTCTTTAGTAGCGAAGTTTAATGCTTGGTTTGCTAAGTCTGTAGCTAATTTAACGAAAGATTCGTTTTTACCTACGAAGTCAGTTTCACAATTTAATGTAATTGCAACACCAGCAGTTTTGTCTGCGTTGATAACAGCAATAGCAGCACCTTCAGTAGATTCTCTATCTGAACGGTTAGCAGCTACTTTTTGACCTTTTTTTCTTAAGTTTTCGATAGCTAAATCGAAATCTCCTTCTGCTTCCACTAATGCTTTTTTGCAATCCATCATTCCAGCACCAGTGATAGTTCTTAATTTATTTACGTCTGCAGCAGTAATATTTGCCATTTTGTATGTTTTTTATTTGTTGTTTATAAAAGTAAAAAATTCCAATTATTAAATCCCAAATTCCAATTTTACTAAATTGCTAACTAAAAGTTAGAACAAGTTTGGAATTTGGAATTTAATTCTTGGAATTTAATTTATTTATGCTTCAGTTTCAGTTGTAGGCGCTTCAGTAGCTTCTACTTCTTTAGCTGGTAATTCGTCTTTTTCAACTTTTCTATCAGAAAGACCTTCGATTAAAGCAGCAGATACTAAAGATAAAACTTTATCAATAGATTTAGAAGCATCATCATTAGCAGGAATAACGAAATCAATTGGACGTGGATCCGAATTCGTATCTACCATTGCGAAAACTGGAATGTTTAATTTTTGTGCTTCTTTAATTGCAATATGCTCAGCTTTAACGTCTACTACAAAAAGAGCTGCTGGAAGTCTAGACATATCAGCAATAGAACCTAAGTTTTTCTCTAATTTAGCACGTAAACGATCTACTTGTAATCTTTCTTTTTTAGATAAAGTCATGAAAGTACCGTCTTTCTTCATTCTATCAATAGAAGCCATTTTTTTAACAGCTTTACGGATAGTTACGAAGTTAGTTAACATACCACCAGGCCATCTTTCAGTGATGTAAGGCATGTTACATGCAGCTGCCTTCTCAGCAACGATATCTTTTGCTTGTTTTTTGGTAGCAACGAATAATACTTTTCTACCAGATGCAGCAATTTTTTTCAAAGCTTCATTAGCTTCTTCAATTTTAGCTGCAGTTTTATATAAGTTAATGATATGAATACCATTACGCTCCATATAAATGTAAGGAGCCATGTTTGGATCCCATTTACGAGTCATGTGTCCGAAATGTACACCTGCTTCTAATAACTCTTTAACGTCAATTTTGTTTGCCATTGTGTAATAGTTTACGTTCCGTGATTAGCAATTTTCAAGTAGTCACTTGCGTTGGTCTTGAAAATTTAGATGCTAAACTAATTCCCTTTTTACAAGGAATATCGACAACTTTGTTTTTAATTCAATTTTAATTGTAAAAATAAATCTGAAAATATATTCTGATAAATATCGAATATTAACGTTTAGAGAATTGGAATCTCTTACGTGCTTTTTTCTGACCGAATTTTTTACGTTCTACCATTCTAGGATCTCTTGTTAATAATCCTTCTGGTTTAAGAATAGCTCTGTTTTCAGCCTCAACTTCACACATTGCTCTTGCAATAGCCATTCTCACAGCTTCTGCTTGTCCTGTTGAACCACCACCATATACGTTTACTTTAACGTCAAAGTTAGATGCATTTTCTGTCATAGACATTGGTTGCATAACTTTGTACTGTAAAGTTGCAGTTGGGAAGTAGTTAGTGAATTCTCTTTTGTTTACAGTGATTTTTCCTGTTCCTTCTGAAACATAAACACGTGCAACAGCGCATTTTCTTCTACCGATTTTGTGAATAACTCCCATTACTTAAGATCGTTTAGGTTAACGGTTTTAGGTGTTTGAGCTCCATGTTTGTGCTCAGAACCTACATATACATTTAAATTACGGAATAATTCAGCACCTAATTTATTTTTAGGTAACATTCCTTTGATAGCTTTTTCTACTAATAATGCAGGATTTTTTTGTTGCATTACTTTAGCAGTTAAAGTTCTTTGACCTCCTGGGTAACCTGTGTGTCTGATGTACGTTTTGTCATCTAACTTGTTACCAGTAAGGTTGATTTTTTCTGCGTTGATAACAATTACGTTATCTCCACAATCAACGTGCGGTGTATAACTTGGCTTGTATTTACCTCTTAAAAGCATTGCTACTTTTGTAGATAAACGACCTAAGTTATGCCCTTCAGCGTCCACAACAATCCACTGCTTGTCTGCAGTTGCTTTGTTGGCTGATACTGTTTTGTAGCTTAATGTGTTCACAATAATTAATTTAAATTAAACATTCCATTCCCAATAAAGGGAGTGCAAAAGTACAATTATTTATTAGAATTGCAAACCAGATGTGTAAAATATTATTTTTTCTAATTTATTAAACATCATGCTCTTATCAATAATTAAGGAGCAGTTGTTTTTTTTAATTCAATAAATGTACTATTTTTACTTCTTATCTTTTATTTATGAAAGCAAAAGCCACCTTAAAACAAATTGCAAAAGAGTTTGAAGTCTCTATTTCGACTGTATCTAAAGCACTAAGTGATAGTCCTGAAATAAGTGAAGCTACCAAGATTAAAATCCAAGAGTATGCTAAATTGCAAAATTACAAGCCAAATAGTATTGCTAAAAATTTAAAAAATCAACGTACTAATACTATAGGTGTTATTATTCCTAATATACTTAATCCTTTTTTTGCTAAAGTATTTAGTGGAATTGAGAAGGAAGCTTTGTCTAAAGGTTACAATGTAATCACAGGTATTTCAAATGAATCATTTGAAAAAGAAAAAGAAGTAATGGATATGCTTAACAATGGAACAATTGATGGTTTTATTGTTGCTGTAGCAGAAGAAACCCAAGCTTTAAAAGAACACCAACATTTTAAAGATATTATTAATAGCGGTACACCAATTGTAATGTTTGATCGTGTGGCAGAAACTGTGAATTGTGATAAAGTTATAGTTGATGATTTTGAATCCTCTTTTGATGCTACCAATCATTTACTTAAATTAGGGAGTAAAAACACAGCATTAGTTTCTACTATAGATAATCTAAGCGTAGGAAAACTTCGTGTAGGTGGTTTTAAAAAGGCAATGGAATCGTCAAATTTGTCATTGAATAATCAATTAATTGTTATTGAGAATGATATAGAATTATTTGATAATAAATTAATTGAGTTGTTTAATACTAAAAAAGTTGATGCTGTTTTTGCTTTAGATGAGCATGCATCAACCATGGCAATGAAGTTTGCGCTTAAAAAAGGCATCAAAATTCCAGAAGAATTAAATATTATTGGTTTTGCCGATGGTGTTTGGTCAAGAAGATTAACACCGAGTTTATCTACGGTAAGCCAACACGCACCCGAAATTGGAGCCAAAGCGGCCGAATTATTAATTCATAAATTGAATTCTAAAGACGAGTTTTATCAACCGCAAACTGTTGTGATTAAAACAGAGTTGCGTCAGAGGGAATCTACGAGGAAGTTATAGTTGTTTTGCTTTATCATCCCGCCAAGTAATATATCCTAAAATCGCATTGAACATATAAAACACATATTTTGCGGTGTTGGCAATGTTCATTAGTATTACATTTTGTATGATTTTGAATAAATTATATACTTGCCAGTTAATCCAATTGTCGGGATACATTCTGCCTGTATTAAAGGTGCCTCCAAAACTAATTCCAGCAGGAATAGCGATGGCAAAAAATAATTTCCAATCAATCGCTTTGTCAGATAAAGTGGTAAAAGCAATGTAATTCAATACGAATGAAAGGATTAACCCAATTGCCATATTTCGAAAAAAGATAACATCAATTGCATTCAAAAATTGTTTCTTTTTCCAAATTCGGAAGGCAATATAATTTCCAAAAAATGAAATCGGATAAGTCAAAATCGCACCTATATTTCCTAAAAGATAATCAATACTTCCGCTCAACAACGTATTGCAAGTGCTGATTAAATTCCCAATATTGTTTTTCTTGGTGACTAGCCGAGTGGCTATCATCGACAAGCAAGTGTTTAGAATGGAAAAATACCCTAAGTAAAACGAGTAATTCTTTCCATCAAAACTAAAATCGTACGTGGTTTTGTAATATTCTAAATACACCGAAACGCCCACCACCAAAACCACTCCAATGATATCGAGATATTTACTATTGGTAATACTTTTGATGGTAGCGATGGTGTTCTGCATATCTATTCTTTTGTGAAGTTGAATTTCGTTCCGCCCTGATTTAATATAAAGGAGTTGTCTCCAAATATCATTTCAATTCCAGCTGCTGCAAAAACAAAAGTCTTTTCTTCTCTAAATGTTAATGGAAAGGCACCTTGTCCTGTAGCTTGAGCGAATAATTCGCCATTCTTTTCTGAAACGGTAATTTTTAAAGAAATTTCTTTTGAAGCATAAGTTCCAGTAAATTTTGCTAATTCACCTTTATCCATTTTCATGAATTGTGGGAACGGGAATGGCATTTTGTGATAAATACTTAGGATTCCTATGATGATATCGTTTTGCACAAAATTATCGCCATTGGATATTATAGAAAAACTCAATTTTTCAGTTGGATAATAACCTAACATCGAACTGAAATTCTCAATTCTTCCGCCATGACCATAAAATCGTCTTTCGCCAAAAGGAAACTGAATTAATGCTTTTCCATAACCTTCTTTTATTTCTTTCATTTGGTCTAAAGAAGTTGGACTAACTAATTTTCCATCGAAAAGTGCATAAATGAACTTAGTTAAATCAGCTGGAGTTGAAGTAATTCCGCCTGATGAAAACGCAATTGAGTTATGATTTTCATATGATTTTATCCAATTTGTTCCATCAAAGTAATAAGAATAACTTTCTTTATTTGCTGTATTTGTAGCTTCTTCTTTGTAATATGTGGTTGGAACGAAAGTTTTATTAGTAACCGCACCTTTAGCAGTCATTTCAGTTTTATTTTCGTAAGTTCCTAGCTCGGCTTTTTTAACGATTCGATTTTGTAAATTTTCCTCGTATGATTTTTTAGTTAGCTTTTCGATGATGCAGCCTAAAATAAAAAAGTTTGAATTGCTGTATTCGTATTTGCTTCCAGGTTCAAAATTCGATTTATAAGTTGTAATTACTTTTAAAATATCTTCTTTTGAATGTTTTTTGTCAATTACTTTATGAAAAGTCGAATCCTGATTTACAAAATCCACAATTCCGGTTCTGTGGTGCAATAAATCATATATTGAGATTTTTTCTGCATTTGGCATTTTCGGATAAAAACGATTCAGCTTGGTTTGCAAGGTTAGTTTTTTCTCTTCAATTAATTGCATGACCATTACGGCAGTGAAAGTTTTAGAAATTGAACCAATTTTATAGCGTGTAAATCGATCTGCCTTGATGTTTTTTTCTACATCAGCAAAACCATAGGCTTTATTAAAAACCACATTTTCACCTTCGCGAATGGTTAACGAACCCATGAATTTGTTGTTTTCATACAAATAGTTTAGCAAGCTATCTATTCTTGTAAATTTATCTTGTGCAAAAGTGAAACTCGAAAAAGTTAATACAAAAAGAAGTAATTTTTTCATGATTTATTTTATTGTTTTACTAATTAGTAGTAAAGATATTATTTTGTTACTGATTCTTAATTTTGTTGAATATTCTATAAGAATATACTATTGGAATAATTGTAATAACGGCAGTAATTCCCATAAAAGTATAAAATTGAATATTATTTGGCAATACAAATGTCAACGCCATCAATAGTCCGCCCACAAACCATAATTTTCCACCTAGTTCATGTGTTTTTTTCCAAACTTCCTCGTTTTCCAACGTCCAAGGGGTTTTGATACCAATGAAATAATTTGGTTTTATGGTTTTGAAATAATTACCTAAAAACGCAAAAAGCAAACCAATAATAACAAATACGAATCCTGGATTACTGTTCTTTTGTTCCACGCTGTACAAGATAAAAAGCGCTAAAGCCGACATGAATAGGGTTAGAATCATTCTCATAATATTTAATTTGTTGCCCATGTTTTGCAATTTTTGTTTTGGATCAACATATGGAATTAATAGAAAGACAAAATAATTTATTCCAACCAACATTAGTAACACGGCAACTAGTTCCTTTTTATCTCCATAACGGTCAATTTCTCCAGCGCCATTCCAATGCATAGGTACTTTTTCTGGTAAGCGATTCCAAATGTAAATTAGATAAACAAAAGGAATTAATGCAATTGCTAAAAACGGAATTTCTTTTTTAAACTTCTCCATACTTTACTTTTTTAGGGTAATAATCCATTTTAAAATATCATCAACAATGGTAGTATTTAACGAATAGACTACAAATTGTCCTTTTTTTTCGCTTGTGACTAAATCGGCACGTTTTAAAATATCCAAATGATGCGAAATACTAGGTTTTGAAATATGAAATTGGTCCGCAATATCGCCAGCTGTCATTTCCTGTTTACGCAGCAATTCCAGAATATCTCTTCTGGTTTCGTCGTTTAAGGCTTTGAAAATTGCGTTCATACTAATTTATATATTTAGACAAATATCTAAATATTATTTGAAATGACAAAAAATATTTTATTTTTAGGTTAGGTTATAGATATAATTTTTCTCAAAAGAATTTGATTTTACCAATTCTAATGAAAAGAAAATATTGTTTTTTGCCGCTATGGATTGTATTGTTTTAATATCGCAATCTTCTGACAATATAACGTAGCATTTTGTATTATTTTTAAGGTGTTTTGGAAGTTGCTCAAATAAATTTTCAAAATACTCAAATTTTTCTCCGCAAAACCAAGCGTTTTCTTTAATGTTTTTTGGTTTTTTTGGATAGTAAGGTGGATTAATAATAATATAATTAAACGATTTGTTTTGTAAATTTTCAAATAAATCGGAATATAAAATCTCAATTTTTGATTGATTTTTTAGGCTGTTTTTTTCTAAATTTTCTAATGCTATTTTATTTATATCGGTTGCAGTAACTATTGCGCCTTTTTTTGCAGCCAATAAAGATATTATTCCGCTTCCACAACCTAATTCTAGAATTGTTTTGTTTTTTAAATTGATATCTTGAATAAAATCTAATAAAAATTTTGTGCTAAAAGTTAGGTGTGGTGGAAATACATCCGGATGTACGGAGATTCTAATATTGTCATAACTAAAGCTTCTGGGTTTGTAATAAAATAATTTCAATCCGAGTTTTAGAAAAGGATGAGTAATTTTTTTTATTATTTGTTTCATTTTTTTATGTATTTCAATATTTCAGAAGCTGTTGTTTGTATTCCTCTTCCGCTAAAATGAAAGTCGTTTACTAAATATTGTCTATTGTTTTCTCTGTCATTGCTTCTAAGAGCAGGCAATAAATTGATGATTTTAATATTTTTATTTGAAAATTTTTTCTTTAACCCTTTAATGAATGGATAATTATAAATTGTGTATTTTGAATCTTGAGAAATTGAAAGCCCCATTTTTTTATATTTATTTTTATAATGGCTGTTAATTTGAGAGCAGTGTGGAACAACTACCAAATAAACAGGAATAGAATCTCCCACTTTACATATTTCTAATAATGTTTCAATTTTCTTTAACATTTTATTGAAATCTTTTATTCGATCTCCTTCTACTAAAATGGAGTTTTTTAATAATTTTTGATCTCCATTTAAAGTTTGCTTTTCGTAATCTGAATATTTATCAATACTAAAAATAGTATCATTTTTAATATAATTTGGATTTGGAATATCCAATTTTGATCTAAAATCACGAATAGTTTTAAATTGGCTCAAACGATAATTTAAAAAACGAAAAGATATTAGATTGTTAGAAATACTATAATACACTTTTTTCCAAAATGGATAATTACTAGCGTTAGATTTCTTACGAATATCCATTAAATCATTGCCAACATATATTTGATAAATTAACGCTTTAGGAGCTTTTATTACTCTTTTTTTTGCAATTAAATTGGCTTCAATGATTCCGGTACCTGAAACAGCATTATTAATAAAACTTATATTTGGCAATGAATCTTGAAGTGTTTTTACATAAGATTGATTATTTGCTGAAAACGAATCTCCAAATACTAAAATTGAGTTATTATTCTTGTTATAATTTTTAGAGTTATATTCTTTAAGTTCAGGTTTGTAAAAGTCTATAATTTGATACCGATAAGAAATTTCAAATAAAATTATTACAACTGTAATAAGATAAAAGATATAAGCTATTTTTTTAAACTTTTTTTTCATTCGTTTAATCTATTCTGAATAAAAACCTTCAATTTCTGGCTGACGATATTTCCAAAGTTTATGCAAAGCCTTTATTTCATATGGAAATTTATAGAATCCAAATTTATAGCGTAAAAAAGAAATGGTTTTTAAAAACGGTTTTTTATACCCTTTAATTCTAAAGTCAGAAACTGTTGGGTAATAGCCATTCAAAACTGTTTCGAAGTTTTTAATAGTATCAATCATGTAGGGTTTTAACCAAGGAGTTAATGGATTTTTTCTTAAATCAAAATTTTCCCAACTTGGCGAAATCCAATCTTCCAATTTTTCTGGAAAATGGAAACCTGCATCTAAAATTTGTTGGTATAGTTCAGAACCTTCTGTAGGAACTGGGCTAAACAAATATATAATTATTTCAGCATTTGGATTAATTTGTTTGATTTCTTTGATGAAATTTATATCCCATAAAATTTGTTTGTAAACTTCTTTTTCAGTTGGCGCAGGCATACCTAATACAAAAGAAAGTTCCGGAATAATATCTGCGTTTTTCATTCGCAATACAAAATCTTTAATCATTTGACCGGTTTGCTTACCACCTTTATTCATTTGTTTTAAAACGGCATCATTACCCGTTTCCGCACCTAAAAATATCATTTTACAACCCGCTTTTCTCATCAATTTTAAGTCGTCATCAGAATACATATTGATGGTGTCAATTCTGCCTTCTCCCCAATAACTCAGGTTGTCGTTCATTATTAATTCAGAAAATTCTAAAACTCTTTTTTTAGATGTAAAAAAATTATTGTCGTGAAATTCAATGGCATCAATCTTATATTTTTCTTTAAAATATTTTACATCTTCGTAAATTCGAGAAGCGGACATACCTTTCCATTTTGCATTATAAATGGGAACGACTGCACAGAATGAACAGGAAAACGGGCAACCCATACTTGAATGATACGATAAGGTTGTATTGCCCATAAAAGTTTTTGCTAGATAATTTCTAACAGGATAAAAAGAATTTAAATATTCGTAGGGAAATTTTGGAAGTGTGTCTTGATCTAAAAGTGCCTCAACCGCTGTTTTGACAATTTTATCATCTTCATTTTTATAAATTAGATTTTTTATAGTTGGTAATTTATCTAATTCGTTGTTTTCTAAAGTTGTAATTAATTCTGGAAATGTAGTGTCACCAGGGCCATTAACAACATAACCAACATAACCTGATTCTAGACAAACTTTATATTGATTAGAAGCAAAATAACCACCCCAAATTGTAATAATTTCCGGAAATTCTTCTTTAATTTTTTTGGTAAAAGGAATCGCTTGGCGCAATTGTGGTCCAGGCATTACAGTAGAACCAAAATATTTAAATTCACCTGTTTTTAAATAATTTTCTATGGTTAACCAAGGATTTTCTTCTAAATTTCCATCGACAAAAACATACTCAAATTTTCCATGAATAGACGCTCCAACTTGCAAAATAGAATTAGGAATTCTGTGTTTGCTGTTTGCACTCTTAGGATTAAAAATGATGATTTTGTTTTGTTTCATAATCGGTAAAAATAATAAGTTTTTATGATACAAATTATATTTTTCGTTACTTTGATACAATTAACTCGCATGTTTAATGTATATATTAGGAATTTCTGCGTTTTATCATGATTCTTCGGCATGCTTGTTGAAAAATGGCCATGTTGTGTGTGCCATTGAAGAAGAACGTTTAACAAGAAAGAAGCATGATAATTCATTTCCCAAAAAATCGATTGAATTTTGTCTAAATCAGGAGCAAATATTAATTTCACAAGTCGATTTAATAGTATATTACGAAAAACCATTTTTGAAATTTGACAGAATTCTTACTACTATAAAAAGAAACATTCCTTTTGGTTTCAATTTTTTTAAGGATTCAATAAATACTTGGGTAAAATCTAAATTATGGATTCCTCAAACGATAAAAAATGAGCTGAATTATAACGGAGAAATTATCTTTTGTGAGCATCATGAATCACATGCTTCGGGTGCTTTTTATACTTCTTCATTTAATGAAGCTGCTATTGTTACAATTGATGGAGTTGGAGAAAAAGCAACCATAACCATTGCAAGAGGTCAAGATAATCGGGTTGAAATGATTAAAGAGCAACATTATCCTAATTCATTTGGGCTACTTTATAGTGCTTTTACGCAGTATTGTGGATTTAAAGTAAATTCGGGAGAATATAAGTTAATGGGACTATCACCCTATGGGAAACCAATTTTTAAAGATTTAATTTTAAGCCAATTAGTAACTATTTCAGATGATGCTGTACTTACACTAAATATGAAGTATTTCTCCTTTGAAAATGGTAAAAGTACTATAAATGTGCATTTCTGTAAACTATTTGGAATGCCTGTTAGACAAGAGCAGGAACCTTTTACGCAATTCTATTTTGACATTGCAAATTCCATTCAATCTATTTCAGATGATTATTTGGTTACTCTTGCTACCTATGCAAAAAAAATTGTTGACTCGGATAATTTATGTTTATCTGGAGGTGTAGCATTGAATTGTAAATCAAATGGTTTTTTACTCCAAAAAAAAATATTTAAAAATATATGGATTCAACCTTCACCTGGTGATGGTGGAACTTCAATTGGTGCAGCTTATGTTGGATGGTATCATTATTTTAAAAAAGAACGAGTTTTAATTTCTGATAACTTACAAAATCAAGTATATTTAGGTAGTAGTTATTCGGATAAACAAATTGTAGAAATATTAGAGAAAAATCAGATTGTTTATCAAAAAGTAACGCGTCAAGATTTGGTAAAACGAGCAGCTTTTAATCTGTCAAATAAAAAAATTATTGGGTGGTTTCAAGGGAAAATGGAATTTGGTCCCAGAGCTTTAGGTAATAGGAGTATTTTAGCGAGCCCACTTTATGAAGACATGAAGGAATACCTAAATTCTAAAATAAAATTAAGAGAAGGTTTTAGGCCTTTTGCACCCGTAATTTTAAAAGAAAAAGTTGGGGATTGGTTTGATACAGTCATAAATTCTAAATGTATGTTATTTACTTTTAATAGTAGTAAAAAACAAATTATCCCATCATGTATTCATGAAGATAATTCTGCAAGGGTACAAACCATTTCAAAAGAAGATAATGCACTTTTTTATGAACTAATAGCCGAATTTGAAAAAATAACACAAACCCCCATTTTAATTAATACTTCATTTAATGTTCGTGGTGAACCAATAGTTGAAAGTCCGGTCGATGCGCTTTATTGTTTTTTTTCAACTGAAATAGACACTTTGATTTTAGGTAATTTTATAATTGAAAAAGAGTACAATAAGGCATTGCCAACTTTATTTAAAACGAAAAGAAATTATGAAAAAGATTAATGAATTTGTGAAAGAAATTCAATTGCTGAGTAAACAACAAAATAAGCAAAAGCAGTTTGGTTGGCTGTTAATTGGAATTTGGTTAGTTGTTTTTTATTTAAAAATAAAACAGAATGATTTTGATTATCAATTAATTGAAAAATGGTTTTATGGTTTTCCAATTGTTTTAATTATTATTACATCTTTAGTAACAAGATTATTGCAACCAATTTTGTTTGTTTGGTTTCTGACAGGTAAAATATTAGGACTTATAACTTCTTTTATTATTCTATTTGTTTCTTATTATGTTATTTTGTTGCCGATAGTTTTTATTTCTAATATTTTTACAAAAAAAGAAGAGCCAAAAGTTGTATGGTTGTCTAAAACATCAAGCATCGACTATAAAAAATTATACTAAAATGAATAAGATTTCGATTTTTATAGAGTTAATTCAGTTTTTAATTAAAAATAAAAGATATTGGATTATTCCAATTATTATTGTTTTAGTATTACTTGGGATGTTGTTAATTCTTACAGAGAGTTCAGTATTGTCGCCTTTTATTTATAGTTTATTTTAATAGCTTATGTATAAGTTGAAATTTTATTTTAAAAAATTCGCAACCTATTTTACAATTACGTTTTTATTATTCTGTTTAATAAACGTTATTGCTTTTGTTATAATTAATAATACTAAAAGAAGAAGTTTCGAAACGATTTTACAGCCTGAAAAAAAATTAGAATCTAACCCAAGATTAATGCAAGAAATTTATTTAGGAAAATCAGTTAATGAAATATCAAAAATACAATCTGATTGTCCTCAAAATGTTTCGCATCCTACACTATCTTTCATGATGCAACCTATTAAAAATGAAAATTATGAAGTAGGAATTGAAAATTGTAGGTATGATGCTTTTTGTAATGCAACTAATTTTTATAAAAATGTTAATGGTGGTGTTTGGGTTTTTGGAGGAAGCACAACTTTTGGAGTTAATGTAAGTTCAAACCAAACATATACTTCTTATTTAAATCAATTAGATAAAGATAATCACTATTTCAATTTTGGAATATCATCCTATCATCAAAGTTTAGAAATCGACAGATTAATACTGCTTTTAAAAAAAGGATATCGTCCTAAAAAAGTTATTTTTATGGACGGCTTAAATGACATTACTCAGTTAACATATACCAATTATTCTTCAAGTGAAACACCTGCAAAAGCTCATTTAGCATATCCTTCAACATATAATGCTGAAAGAGCATTTAATAACTATTCGATAGTAAATTCGTTACCAATAGTTAAGTTGATGATTTTAAAAAATAAAAAATATCAAAACAATTTTGAAGATATTTATAGTGATAAAGTTTTGTATCATCAAAATCCATTATTCCACTATGATGCAGTTGTGAAATACCTTCCTAAGATAGAAGACTTAGATAAAAAGGTTACAGATTACTATAAAAACAATTTAATTTTGATTGAAAATCTAAGTAAAAGTTATGGTTTTGAATACCAAGTTTATTTTCAACCTAATGGGATTTTATATACAAAAAACAGTTTTGTTACAAATTATGCAGATTTTAAAAGTGAATTGATTAATTATACTCTTGTATCAAGAGCTTATGAGATAATTCGTAAGAAAATTAAAAATAATGAGTTGAACATGATTGATATTGCAGATTTGCATGAACATTCAAAAAATTCTTATGTTGATTTAGCACATTATTCTCCAGAATTAAATAAAAATATTGCAAAAGTTATTTTGTTAAACAATTAAATGGCACTACAACATCTTGTGCAAGCAGTGAGCATTCCATTGTTTTTCTTTAAATCTTTTCTGAAAGTTGTCATTACAACCGAATTCCATATTTCATTTAGATTATTGTTATGTAAGTTTCCAATAGTTAAATTATAGCATCTTCCATGAGCAGGAATAACACTTCCATCAGATTTTATCATAATACTTGAATACACTTCTCTACACTCGTTTTTAATTTTAGTTTCTGGAGAAAAATAAAACGATTTTAATTTTTCAAAACTTTCTATTTCTGGAGAAAACACTATTCTATTATCATTAAGTTGTTTTATTTGTTTTATTTCATCCCAAAGTAAGTCAAAATCATAATTATCAAAATTAATTTCATCTAAATTAGAAGTAGTAGCAAAATATTTATCTCCAAAAATTGAATTATGTGTTTCTGCAATATTATTTGTTGTGAAATTTGCATGCATAAATCCTATATTTTTTAAAGGAAACTCTTTTAGATAGGAAACAAAATTAACTAATTCGCCAATATTCCATTCCGTAATTACGCAATACACCGAAACCTCTTGTTTTGGATTATATTTAAAAATTTCTTTAATTCCTTCAATTGCTTTTTGAAAAGATTTTTGATTACCTCTAATGTGATTGTGAATCTCTTGTGGACCATCAAGGGAAATGTTTAGCTCGCCTAAACCATTTTTAACTAGTTCTTCTGCATGATTTTTAAGGGTTAACCCATTAGTTGTGATTGAAGTTTGAATTTTTTTTGATTTACAATAAGCCAATGATTCTTGTAGATAAGGATAAACTAATGGCTCTGTAAAAGCATAACCTATTTTAGCTTTTGGATAATAAGTATGAGTTTGATCTACGACTTTTTTTATTAAATCTAAAGGCATATTTAGCGGAGAAGTTCCAACTAAATTTTTTGCAAAATTAGTAGTTAAATTTTGTGTACCTACATCGCACATTTTACAATGTAAATTGCATACATTATTTACACCAAGTACAATCCAGTTTGGCGAAAAATAGTATTTACTAGTACAGTAATTTCGGTTAAAATATTTTAAAATTTTTTCTGGAAGCATAAAAAGAGTCTTTAATCAAATGTACTGATTTATTTTGGCTTAGAAATTTGAAATAATTTAAATAGGGCTAAAATTATCCATTGTGAAATTGTTGCACTAATTAATAAAGTTAGTAAGCTGTGATTTATTTTTAAAAATAAAATATTAGAAAAAAATAATGATAAAGCGCCAATTATAAATATTACTAAAACATGCTTCTCTCTTTTCTCTTTATAATTTTCATACACATCCATTCCGTACAAATAGGAAGGTAAAATGTATAAAAAACCAATATAATAGAACAAAGGTTGAAAATAAATTTTTAAATAATAGGTGTTTAAAAAGTAAATAAATACAATAGAAAAAATAGATATTATTAACCCAAAAAGAGCATACGTTTTTTTTATTTTAGCATAATAAGTTTCATTTTTTCGGTATAAAACTTTAACAAAAGGTAGAATTGCCATATTGCCAATTGCCATAGCAAATAAAAATAAATTATTTTGTAAACCATATTTACCCAATTCTGTGGAAGGGAAAAACAAACTTGCTATAAATACATCTATTTTTGAAACTAAAAAGCCAGAAAATGCCAATAAAAAAAAGCCAAATGAATATTTAAGTTCATTCCAATCAATTTTGAAATTATTCCAATTGAACCATTTAAAATAGACTACTAAATAGATTAGTCCTTTGATAAATTGATACAAAGCATAATAAAACACCAAATCGATGGAATTGATATTTAAAGTTAATTTTAGAAGAATTACTAATAAAAGAAAAGTAGAATATTCAATTATTGAGGTTGTAAAATTATCTTTTTGGTATTGGTTAACAACTTCAAAACTCCAACTAAGATATCTGCCAATTAACCATAAAGTTAAAAACAAACTAAGTTTTACATCAAATAATAAAAATGCAATAAAAATACTAAACAGTAAAAAAGGAATTCGTACAAAAAAGTGATTACTAAAGTGTTTATGCATCAAATTTGGTTCTTTACTAAACTTAAGTAATAAATATTCTTTGCTTCCCCAATTAGAGATAATTGAAACAATTAATGCGAATAGAAATATCTCAAAAAAATCACCCCAAATAGATGGATTAGTTGTTTTAAGAACCAAAATTGGAAACAGAAAGCCTAACAGTGCAATAGACAATTGTCTAAATACACTCAGTAATACCTCTTTTGTTTTTTTGCTATTCGTTTTTTTCAAGTTTCATTTTTTTTAAATCATAAAACCCAATTCCTCTATCATAATCGGATAGAAATAAAATATATTCGTTGTTAAGTAAAACAGCTTTCTTTTTAGAACTAGCTTCGTTTGTTACTTTTTTTTGGTTAAAATAGATTTGATTTTCTTTAATATATAAAGGTTGTGTAGCGTTTGTTTTGCAAAATATTTTTTTAGATTTCAACCCTTCATGAGTCCAGTAGTAATAGGTTAATTGGTCGTTTAGTAATTTATAATCGGTAATCAAAAGTTCTTTTTCATTAGGAATTACTTTGTCATAAGTTACATTTTCGTTTTGAAAAAATAGAACATGAATAACAGAAATCAAACCACTACAAAACAAAATTATAAAAACAGGAAGTTGTTTTCTGATATAAAATACCAAGCTACTTCCTAAAAGAATTATGATTAATAATCGAATATAGTTGAACGGAAAAATAATATTTTCAAAATAATGAGTAGGAACATTACAAATAAGAAAAAGTAAAATCAGCGAAAAAACTTTCCATTTGAAATTAACAGTGCTTTTGCAAACACTCACATACAACCAAATAAATAAAAGTAACGAATAGGTACTGCCGTAACTAGAAAAAACAATAGATAATATTAACCAAACGGTATAGTTATACAAAGAGTTCTTATTTCGAATTGTATAAAAAACAGCACCTAAGATTAGAGCTATTTTACAACCTAATAAGTAACTCTTATAATTAGTAAATTCAGATTTAAGAAACATATGTAAGCTTTGATAATTGCTTACAATTTCGCCAGATATTTCACCATTTGATGCTTTTTTTAAAACAGTTGTTGCATAATACAACCAACTTTCAATCGATACAAAAAATAAAGTAATTCCAATGAAAATAGAAGTAAATAGAAAAATAGAAAAAATAGATTTCCAATCCTTTTTCATTATGAAATAAGGAATTAAAAAAACAGTAAATACTTTTAAACAAATTGCCAGACTTATTAAAAATCCAGCTTTGAAAGATTCCTTTTTTTCTAGTAAAATATAGGCTTCTATTAGTAAAACCAAAATTAAAAAATAGGTTTGTCCAAATAGGATATTGTTTTTAATCGGCAGCAAAAATAAAATAGGTAATAGGGCTAAATAGTGGTTATCGATATTTAAAAATCGAAATAGTCGATACAAGCTTCTTCCAAATAAAATAAAAGACAGTAAACCGAAAATAAACTTTGAAATATCTAGGTCTAAAAATGAAAAAGGCAGATAAAAGAGAGCTAAAAAGGGGGGATTTGGCGTGTAATTTAGATAATAGGTTTGTTTTGAAATTTCAACAATTTTTTCATTAAACCATTCTGGAAAATATATTTTTAAATCGAATTCATGATGCCACAGAATTTTTGCACCATAGTAGTAGTTTCCATAATCATGAATAGGTGATTTGATGGCTAGTAAAATGAAGTATATTCCAATAAAAACATAGGGTAGTAAATAAAGATATTTTATAATATTCTTATTCATAATTTATTCAAATAAATTGTTTTTTACTACACCTAATTGATGAAAAAAGTAAGCTATCGAAACTCTTAAAACACCCAATCCATATATTATGCTTCTTTTAAAGTTGATTGAAGATGCTTCTTCAAAATACTTAGCTGGACAAGATATTTCTCCTATTTTGGTTTTCTGGAAAATCAATTGGGCTAATAATTCATTATCAAATACAAAATCATCTGAATTTTTTTCGAAATTTATTTTTCTTAATACTTCTGCATTGAAACAACGATAACCTGTGTGGTATTCAGATAGTTTTTGTTGTAATAAGATGTTTTGAATAAAAGTTAAAATGCGATTTGATATATATTTATACAAAGGCATACCACCTTGTAAAGCACCTTTTGATAAAATTCGTGAACCTAAAACAACATCAAAAGTTTGGTTGGTAATAAGTTCACACATGGCTGGAATTAACTTTGGAGTATATTGGTAATCAGGGTGAAGCATTATGATTATATCTGCCTCCAATTCTAGTGCTTTTTTATAGCACGTTTTTTGATTGGCTCCATATCCTTTGTTTTTTTGATGTTCAATAACATAGTCAATTCCAATTTTTTTTGCAATTTCAACGGTTTTGTCTTGACTGTAATCATCTGTTAAAATAACGGTATCCACAATATGAAAAGGGATTTCTTCCACTGTTTTTTGAAGTGTTTTTTCTGCATTATAAGCAGGAAGAATAACTATTATTTTTCTATTATGGAGCATTATTGTAAATAATTGACTTCTTGATTGCTTTTTTCTCTAATATTTCCAGAAACTGGTATACTTTTTAGCGGAGCTAAATGTTCTATTTCATTTCTATGATACAATTCGCCTAAATAAACAAATTCATGATGCTGGTGTGTCTTGTAGTTTTTTAATTTAGTTTTGACTTGCATTTCAGACATGTTCCATTCTAAAGCTAATCGTTTAGCTGATGGCTCCATAAAACTAGTATATAAAATTTCTGTAAACGTATGATCTTGGGTTTTTTTATAATTGATGTGATTTAATGTGTCTGTAACTTTTATTTTTAAATCATTATTTATCTTTCTATAGGTTTCTAAAGTTTTTTGTAAGTCTTTTAATGATAAATACCCTTTTTTGTCTTTCTGGTCTGAAAACAAAGGTTGAATTGAAGATTCGTGGCACCAAATACATTTGGCAGGTTTTCCTGCATTTGAATGGTTGCTATCTGCGGCAATTTTTCGTTTTCCATTAGCATCGAAAATTCCAAATCGAATTTGCCCATTTTTCATTAATTCAATGGTTTCGAATTCATAAACTTGACCCGTAATTGAATCAATTTCTTTTGAAATAAATAATTGATTAAATCTATTTTGTTCTGAAAAACGAATGATACGATGCTCTTTTGAAACATCAGAATTGTTTATGTAAGCCTTCTCTGATTTTAAATTATAGTTTTTTGTAATGTCTTCTAATGACATAGGAGTTTCAGTTAACGCATAATAATGCTCTGATGATCCTAGTAGTAAAGAAATATATCTTCCAAGATCAATACTATGATTCGTTTTATATTCTTCGGATTCTTTTATTTTTTGATGAATTTTTATAAGTGATTTTTCGGCATTTTTACTAAATCTCATTTTGGAAACATCAATGCGTAAATTTTCTTTATCATTTTGTATGTTTTCTTTGTTTAAAATATTAGCTCCAACATATGATAAAGCCCATTTTAAGCCAATTATATTCTTCTCTATAGTATCTTTATTGTAAGCTTGGTTCCATTTTAAAAAAATGACACCTTCAGCCGAGTCTACCAAGAAAGAATTGGAGCTATCTTTCCAGCTAATGAAGAGTAATAAAATCAATATAAAAATATTTTTTTTCATTTCTGTTTTATAAATATACTAATTAAATTTAACTTGTTATTTTTTTAAAACTATAAGGTAACCAATTAAAAAATTACCTTTATTAGAAGTAATTTTCATTGCCTTTTTATATTTCACATTTTGTTTAATATATTCAAAATTCATTTTTGATGTAATGTATCCAATTAATGTAAAAAATTTTGATAATTTTTGTTTGTATGATGTGTTTCTTATATGGTTTTTTGAAAAAGATAAAGTGTTAAGATTAATAGTCTTTTCAATAATGAAGCTTTTTTTTTTGAATAATTGAATCCAATCGTTAATGTAAGGATATTTCTCATTTGATTGAATAATTCCAAAATTTGAAGTGCAAAAAATATTCATTTTTTTTATTTCATCAAGTGGAAAATTATCGCTCCAAATCCCTTCATTAATTATTAATTTTCCGTTTGGTTTTAATATTCGACATAGTTCTTCAATTTGTTTTTCCAAATCATCATTATCTTGTATAGCTAAAACTGATTCAATATATATTTTGTCAAAAAAATTTGTTTTAAATGGAAATGGAGCAGCCTTATTATTTAGTTGAAGTTCAACATTTTTTATTTTACAAAATTTAAGCCTTTCCTTTGCTTTTTTAAGCATAAATGAATTACTGTCTAATCCAAAAAAATTTGTTTTTTCGTTTAAAGAACTAAAATACACCAATGTAGCTCCTGTTCCGAAACCAAATTCTAGAACATTTTCATTCTCTTTACATTCTAAATATTTTAATAATTCATTTGTTGCTTTTTTACCTTTTGGGTGAAGAAAAGCAGTGTTTGAATTACTGTAATGCTTTAATATACATTCCATTAATTATACATTTTCATTAATCCACTAGCCGTAATTGACTTAATTTTATGTTTTATCTTATTTAGATAAGAATTGCTTCTACTCGCTTCAACTTCATTAACCAACTTACTAACGGCATATTTATAAAATTTTTTGGAGTAGGTTCGTTTAAAATCAATTTCTCTATCGGTTGATGATTCCCATTCGGGTTGAATTGTAATTTTATCTTCAATTTCATTATATAAACTTGTACCTTTTATTGGATATGCTATAGTTATGGTATATTGTGTTGGCTTGGCCTCTTTTAAATATTGAATAGTTTTGTCAATGTCATCAATTGTTTCATCAGGATAGCCTAACATTACAAAAGTTCCAGTTTCGATACCGATAGCATTCGTGTTTTGAATCATTTTTTTAACGTGATTGATATCTACTCGTCTGTCCATCAAATCAATAATTTTTTGCGACCCACTTTCGGCTCCAATCCAAATTCTAAAACAGCCTATTTCTTTTAAAAGTCGCAAAATTTCATCGTTTAAGCGTTCCGCTCTTGTAATGCATTCAAATGGAATGATGGCATTTTGCTTTATTATTTCCGAATGAAATTCTGTTAACCATTTATGACTTATGGTAAAAACATCATCCACAAACCAAATAGCATCTGGATTATATTTTTCTTTAAGCATTTTCATTTCTTCAACTACCAAATGAGTAGGTCTTCTTCTGTAACTTTGTCCATAAACCGCAGTACTACACCATTTACAAGTATAAGGACAACCACGTTGTGTAGAAATGGTCATGGAACTTTTTCCGTGATTATTTTTCCAAGTTTCCAAATACTTTTGCATGTAAATTGCCTCACGATTTGGCAAAGGCAATTCGTTTAATTCTTTAAATTTTGTTCTAGCTTCGGTTTGAATTACTTGATTGTTTTCTAAAAAAGCAATTCCGTAGATTTGATGAATATCTGAATTATTAATTATAGCTTGATACAATTCAAAAGTTGTTTCCTCCCCTTCACCAATCACTAAAAAATCGGCTCCAGCTTTTAAATAATTTTCAACATTGTAGGTAACATCTGGACCGCCTAAAACTATTTTTGGAAAATTATACGTTTCAGTTTTTAGGATTTTCATCAATTTAATCACCTCTATTTTGGTCATTAAATTGGTATAAATACATATTACTTTTGGTTTTTTTTCTAAGATAAACTCAAGTTGTGTGGTTTGATTAGAAAAAGTGGTGTCAAAAACATCATTACTAATATTTTTACTTTTCAAATAACCAGAAACGTATAATAAACCCAATGGCGGATAGGGTTTCATTATCTTTTGTTCCTTAGGATCATCAGACAAATAATAAGCATGTGTAAAAAGAATACTCATTTTTTTTGTAAAGTTATGATGTAATGATCTGCAAATTTTGATAGAAATGACCAATTTTTAATTTTGTTTTCCAATACATATAAACTATATAGAACTGACTTTTTGTTTTTGAAAAAAGGTTCTAAATAGGATGGTGGAATAAAAAATCCAATGGGTTTCGCATCAACTATTTCAAAATTTATTTGACATAAATGTACAATATCTTTTGGATTATAATAATAAGTAGCTACTTTTTCTCCCTCAACATTAGCGTAAACAACTTCTTTTTTTCTTCTAAATGCATTTTGAAAATCTAATTTCAATAGAAAGTAAAGTGGTTCCCAAAGGGTATTTTTAGGCATGATAACTAAACATATTTTCCCATTATCCGAAAGTACTTCTTTAGCCGAATTTAAAAAAAGTTCTAATTCAGATTTCGTCAAACAATTTAATCCGCCAAAATTTGAAAATATTATATCAAATTTTTCTGATTCTTCCAAAATTTTATTGATGTCTAGAACTTTAAAATTTGGGTTTTCTCCACTTGATTTTGTTTGAGCAACAGCAATCATTTCTTCAGAAATATCTGTAGCAGTAACCTCAAAACCTTGTTTTGCTAACCAAATCGCATCTTCACCAGTTCCACAATTAATTTCTAATAGTTTATTTAGGTTTTTTAACTTATTTTGGAGATTAGCATATACCATTTTACGTTGTAGTTTGCCAATTTCAGAATAAGTGAAATGGGTGTCGTAATTTTTGGCTGCTTGGTCGAAATCAGCTTTCATGTTGTAATTTTTTCAATAGCATTTTATCAACAAAACTACTTGGAATGTAATACCCCAATTTTAATATAGATTTAATTTTTTCTTTTGAGAAAGAAAAGTTTTTTAGATTTTCAATGCCTTGACTTATTCTGAATTCTTTGTGAACAAATCGTTGTAACTTTCTATAATAATTAGAACTGTAAGTTCCCTGAAACATCATTTCAAAATCGTCTGAATCGGTCCAATTGGCTTTTAATAATAAGTCGTCTTTTACTTTTTCATAAAATTTGGTTCCAGGTAATGGATAAGAAATAGAAATCCCAATATTGTCGGGCTTCAATTCTTTAACCATAGCAATCGTTTTGTGGATATCTTCTTGATTTTCATCTAAATATCCAAATTGCAAAAAGAAAGCTACTTTAATTTTTTTAGATTTTAATAATCGAGTCGCTTCATAAATTTCTTCCACTTTAGTGCCTTTATCCATAGCATCTAAAATTTTTTGTGAAGCACTTTCTGCACCCACCCAAACTTCTTCTAAACCCGATGCTGCCAAAGCTTCAATGGTATCTTCTTTTAATAATAAATCAACACGACTTTGTATAAAATAGTTGATTTTTAGTTCTTTCTCTTTTAAAATAGAATTAAATTCTTGCACCCAATTGGGTTTTAAACCAAAAATATCGTCGCACATCCAAAAACGAGACACTCCAAATTTTTCCTTCAAAAATTTAATCTGATTGACTATGTAGGTTGGTGAATGCGCATTATATCGGTTTCCATAGATAGGTTTAGCACACCAATTACATTTATACGGACAACCACGAGTTGTAGCAATATTTAAAGTGAAAGGTTGTTTACTTTGTTTCCAAATGTTTTTATAACTTTCCATATCCACTAAATCCCATGCTGGCTGAGGTAAATCATCTAAATTTTGTAGGACAGCTCTGCTTGGGTTTTGAATAATTACACCTTCTTTTTTATAAATAATTCCAGGAATGTTAGCTGTTTCATTCCCGTTTTCAATAGTTGAAATTAATTCTAAGAGTGTGATTTCACCTTCACCTCGAATAACAAAATCAGCCCCTTTATTTAAATATTTTTCAAAATGATCTGAAGCGTCGGAACTACAAACAATAACGATACAATTGTGATCTTTTCCTGTTTTCATCATTTCAAAACAGGCTTCACGCATATTGGTTAAGCACATTTTGGTTAGATAATTAAAGCCATCATCATAAATAACTAAATATTTAGGGCTTTTATTTTTTAAAATTGGAAGAATCGCTTTCGTGTTATCTCTTAAATTTGTGTCAAATAAATCAACTTCAAATCCGTTTTCACGAATTAAAGCAGCAGCATATAAAGTGCCTAACGGTGGAAATGGCGTTTTGTTTTCCCACTGTTTGCGATCTAGTTTATAATAATACGAATGTGAAAATAAAACCTTAGACATTTTCTTTAGATAAAATGATGTTGAAATTAGTTTTTACTTCTTCAATTTTAGAATTTAAAGCCAAGATTACTTTTTTTTGAAAGTTGGAAGGATGATGCTTTGAGATATTTTGAGTTGATTTTAATGCGATATTAAAATCCTCATTATTCAAAAGATTGAATTTAGATTTCCATTTTTTTAAGGTAATTTTTTTAAAAATATTATCTGTAATTTTTCCTAAACTAGTATTGAAAATTAATTCAATACTTTTTGATATAAAAGGTTTTTTTGTATTTGAAATGGTGTCTAAATTGGTTTCAAATTTTGAAAAATAGTTTTTAATCCAAAGATTATTTGCATAAAAAGCGCTAAAAATTTCTTTACCTTCCATGGGAATTAGCGTTTTTAGTTCGGTTGCAGTAAATCTATTTTTTTCTTCAATTTCTAACTGTTGGGATGAAATGAAATAATTAATACAGAAATATTTGCGAGAATTTAAGAGAAATATTTTTTTGTACGACATTAATAAGGTTCTACAAATCCATAATTTATTAGGTTTTGTAATCACAAAAAAATCTATATCACTTTCGTTATCATAATAACCCTTTGAAAGCGAGCCTGAAACTCCAACTGCCATAACAAAAGGAAATTTAGCAATGAATTTCGCTCTTTTTTTAGCAATATAAAGAGCATTTTGTGCTTGTATGTTTCCTTTTAGCCTTTTGGTAACACTATCAAAATCTTTATTGTAAACATAAAATGTATCAATTTTACTTATAATATCATCTGATATTAAAGTTTCTAATTCGTTAATTGTTTCATTTACAGACGCATTATTTGTGTAACTATGAATTTCTTCAAGAGTTAGCGGATATCTAAAAATCGAAAAATACAATATGGTTTTTAAGGATTCCAAGTTTCTTTATAGCTATTTTTATCAAAAATACTAAATTGAAAGTTGAATATTGTAAGTAATTGTTAATTTTCTGAAAAATAGTTATTAGAGTAATTAATTTAATTAGTATTAGGATATTATTTGAAATAGCTAAATGTTTTCAAAAAATAAACCCGATAGGTTTTGAAACGTATCGGGTTATTCTTAATAGTCAATCCAATTTAAACAATATAATGTCTCTCCTCCAAAACAATTATTTATTCCTGTAATAATTCCAAAGTTAAAAAGCGCATGAGCATATTTTATTTTTTCAAGTTCATCTTCAGAATCAAAGCTCCATTTTTTTTCCTGAAAGATTTTTTAGATAGGTTTTCTATGTCTTTTTCAATAATAAATTCATTTAGACTTTCTTGTGAATAGTTTTATTGATTCAATCTTTCAAGCGCTTTTCCATTTGAGAATTCAAAGTATCTTTTTTTGTTTTTTTGTGCAAAATCAAAAGCGACTTTTTTTTCAGAAAAATCAAGTTTCATTTCGTTTCTAATTGCAAAAATTAAATCCGAAGATTCAATACAAACTTCTCTTTGAATATTGGTGTTTAAATCTTTAAATGTAATTACAAGAAATGCTGGAGCAGTTGAATTACAAGTATTCAAAGCTGTTTTGTAATTTTCGTATAAGTCAATTTTATTTCTATTTTGTCCAAAAGAAATTACACAAAAAAGCAGTAAAAATAAATGCTTCATAATGTCTAATTCTAATATTATGAGATTTCTCCTCCGTCGAAATGACAAAACTAATCCAACTGCCAACTGTTACTGTCTACTGAACACTTTCCTAATGCGCTTCCAACCAATTCTTACCCAATCCAATTTCAACATCTAACGGAACTGCCATTTTGAATGCGTTTTCCATTTCGTGTTTGATCATCGGTTGAATTTTTTCTAATTCGGAGTTGTGTACATCAAATACTAATTCGTCATGTACTTGTAACAACATTTTTGATTTCCAGTTTTCATAAGTCAGTTTTTTGTGGATGTTAATCATCGCAATTTTAATGATATCCGCAGCCGAACCTTGAATTGGCGCATTCACTGCATTTCGTTCCGCACCGCCACGAACAATGGCGTTGGCTGAGTTGATGTCTTTTAAATAACGTCTTCTTCCTGAAATGGTTTCCACATAACCGTTTTCTCTGGCAAAATCTACTTGCGAAGTCATAAACGATTTCAATTTTGGATACGTTTGATAATACGCTTCAATTAATTCTGCACTTTCTTTTCGAGATAAGTTGGTTTGGTTGCTCAATCCAAAAGCCGAAACCCCATAAATAATTCCGAAGTTTACGGTTTTGGCGTGACTTCTTTGCTCTTTTGTTACTTCGTCTAAAGACACATTGAATACCTTTGCAGCTGTACTTTTGTGAATATCTTCGTGATTTTGAAACGCTTTAATCATGTTTTCTTCACCACACAAAGCCGCAATAATGCGCAATTCAATTTGAGAATAATCGGCAGAAAGTAGCGTGTAATTTTCATCACGCGCAATGAAGGCTTTTCTAATTTGTCTTCCTCTTTCAGTACGAATTGGAATGTTTTGTAAGTTTGGATTATTCGAACTCAAACGACCCGTAGCGGCAACCGTTTGCATGTAATCGGTGTGAACTCTCCCCGTTTTTTTGTCGACTTGATTTGGCAAAGCATCAATATAAGTACTTTGCAATTTAACCATTTGTCGCCATTCTAAAATATCGCGCACAATTTGATGTTCGTTTGCCAAATAACTCAATACTTCTTCCCCAGTCGCATATTGACCGGTTTTGGTTTTCTTTTGTTTCGCACCGCCAATTTTTAGTTTGTCGAATAAAATATCACCTAACTGTTTTGGAGAAGCCAAATTGAATTTCTCACCAGCGGTTTCATAAATTTGTTGTTCAAAAGCATCGATTTCTTTTTGCATGTCAACCGACATACTTTTTAGAAATTCTACATCTAATCGAATTCCTTCTTTTTCCATATCCGCTAAAACAGGAACTAGCGGAATTTCGATTTTGTCAAACAATTTTTTCGTTCCTACTTTTTCTAAAATCGGTTGGAAATGTTCCTTCAATTGGAAAGTAATATCAGCATCTTCAGTCGCATATTCTTTAATGTCTTCCAATGGAACATCGCGCATTGTCAATTGATTTTTACCTTTTTTACCAATTAAAGTTTCAATCGATTTTGGCGCATATTTCAAATACGTTTCCGACAACACATCCATATTATGACGCATATCAGGATTAATCAGATAATGTGCAATCATGGTGTCGAATAATTTTCCTTTGACTTGCATGTTGTAATTCGAAAGAATTTTCAAGTCGTATTTCATGTTCTGACCGATTTTTTCGATATTTTCATTTTCGAAGAATGGTCGGAATTTTTCAATTAATGTTTGTGCTTCTTCCTGATTTTCGGGAAACGGAACATAAAATCCTTTTCCTTGTTCGAAAGAGAACGACATTCCTACTAATTCTGCATTTAAAGCGTCAATTCCTGTAGTTTCAGTATCAAAACAAACAGAAGTTTGATTTAATAAATTTTGTAATAACAACTTCACAGGTAAATCACCTTGAATAATTTGGTAAAAATGCGTGGTATTTTCTAACGTTGCATAATAGGAATGATTCATTGTTGGTTCATCCGATTCGTCACTAAAACCGAACAAATCAAATTGGTCTTCATTTGATTTTTTAGCTGGAGCTTTTTTAATGGGTTGCGGAATTTCAGAAGTATTTCCGTTGGCATCAATTTCGTCGTATTCTTTCCCAGAACCAAATAATTTATCAAACTGCGCTTTCATTTGACGGAATTCTAATTCCTGAAACAAAGCATCAGTTTTTTCTACATCGGGTTTTGATAATTCGTAATCGTCAGCATCAAATGTCACGGGACAATCGAGTAGGATAGTGGCTAATTTTTTGGATAATATTCCTAACTCTTTATTTGCTTCGATTTTATCTTTCATTGCACCTTTTAGTTGATGCGTGTTCGCCAATAAATTTTCTAGTGTGCCATATTCGGCTAAGAATTTCTTCGCTGTTTTTTCTCCCACACCCGGTAATCCCGGAATATTATCGGCAGAATCGCCCATCATTCCTAAGAAATCAATCACTTGATCAGGACGTTCAATTTCAAATTTTGCTAAGACTTCAGGAATTCCCCAAATCTCAATATCATTCCCCATTCGGGCAGGTTTGTACATGAAAATATTTTCAGAAACTAATTGGGCAAAATCTTTATCTGGCGTCACCATGAACACTTGAAAACCTTCTTTTTCGGCTTGTTTCGCTAATGTTCCAATTAAATCATCTGCTTCAAAACCTGCTTTTTCAATAATTGGAATGTGCATAGCGCGCAACAATTCCTGAATATAAGGAACCGCAATTTTAATCGCTTCTGGTGTTTCGTCACGGTGTGCTTTGTATTCTTGATACATTTCAAAACGATAATCGCTTCCACCTTTATCAAAAGCCACCGCTAAGTGATCTGGTTTTTCTCGTTTAATGACATCCATTAAAGAATTCATGAATCCCATAATAGCGGAAGTATCCATTCCTTTTGAATTGATACGAGGATTTTTTATAAAAGCATAATACCCACGAAAAATAAGCGCGTAAGCATCAAGAAGGAAAAGACGTTTTTGTGACATTGTATAGAAATTTCATTAAAAGTGTAAAAGTACAATTCTTTGCTTAAAAAAACTTTGTTAAAATTCATTTAATACAGCATCAATTTGTCAAACTTGTTACTTACTTTGCAAAAAAAAAGAGCTAATGATTCGTTGGATTGTTTTTTTAGTATTTGTTGTCATTCTTGAAATCTATGCTTTTCAGGCGTTTAAAACGTTGATTAAATCGAAGTGGTTCTTCATTTTTTATTATGTTACTTCGGCTATAGCATTAGCTTATATCATTTATCAATTATATCATTTTGATAGAAGTGTAGGGCAAACGCCAAAAACTATGATGACGATGGGATTATTGCTAATGCTCTATGTTCCCAAATTATTATTAACTATTATTTTATTTGGAGAAGATATTATTCGCTTTTTTTCTGGATTATTTTCATTGGTAATTAAAAGTGGACCTGAAAGTTTCTTACCAGAACGAAGACGTTTTGTAAGCCAAATTGCCCTTGGAGTTGCTGCGATTCCATTTGCCTCATTTTTGTATGGAATTACTATTGGAAAATACAATTTTAAAGTAATCAAACAAACGTTGTTTTTTCCAGATTTACCAGATGCTTTTGATGGAACTACTATCACACACATTTCTGATATTCATAGTGGAAGTTTTGATGATGCCGAGAAAATTCAATATGCGATCGATTTGATTAACGAACAAAATTCGGATATGGTTTTGTTTACAGGCGATATTGTGAACACACACGCAACTGAAATGGATCCTTGGATTGATACGTTTAAAGGTATTCATGCTCCAAAATTCGGAAAGTTTTCTATTTTAGGAAATCACGATTATGGCGAATATTTAGATTGGAAATCACAAGCAGAAAAGAAGGCAAATTTTGAAGGAATAAAAGCTATTCATGATAAAATAGATTTCAAGTTGTTGTTGAATGAACATGTGAAAATCAAAAAAGACAATCAGGAATTAGCAATCGTGGGTGTTGAAAACTGGGGAAGAAAATTCGGTGAACGCGGCGATTTGAATTTAGCTGCTCTAGGTTTAAATAAAGAAGATTTTAAAATTGTACTGAGTCACGATCCAAGTCATTGGGATGAGAAAATTCAGCATGATGATAATCATTATCATTTAACGCTTTCGGGTCATACGCATGGGTTTCAATTTGGGATAGAAATTCCGGGTTGGATCAAATGGAGTCCAGTGCAATATGTTTATAAACAATGGGCAGGATTGTATGAAAATGCAGGAAGATATATTTATGTAAATCGTGGTTTTGGCTTCCATGCTTACCCTGGTAGAGTAGGAATTATGCCCGAAATAACGGTTATTGAACTAAAAAAAGGAGAAAATGTAGCGTAATTCAGTAAAAATGCTACATTTGTATATTATTTTCGCGTGAAAAATAATTTTTTTGATACTAATAAATTCAATTTATGTCAAAATTTGGAGAACTTATCGATGCTCAAGTCCCTGTACTTATCGATTTTTTTACAGAGTGGAATGAACCTTCAGTAGCAATGAACGAAGTTATTCGTCATGTAGCAGCGGCCTTAGGAGACAAAGCGCGTGTAATTAAAATTGATGTGGATAAAAATCAGGAATTAGCCGATGCACTTCGTATTAAAGGGTTACCTACTTTAATGATTTATAAAGAAGGTCAAATGGTATGGAGGCAAAGCGGTGAACTTGATGCAAATACGTTGATTTCGTTAGTGCAAGAACAAGCCTAAGAAATTACATCAAAAACAAATCCCCTATTTTTTAAAATTTGTATTGCTTTTGGTAATGCAAATTTCAAATTTTTTTCTGCTTTTAAGCTATCGTGAAATACGATAATGCTTCCTTGTGCCGTATTTGAAATTACATTTTCCAGACATTTTTCTGCCGTAAGGGTTGAATCAAAATCATAACTCAAAACATCCCACATGATTATTTTGTAACCGAACGCTCTAATTGCTTTCGATTGACTAGGCTTTATTTTTCCATAAGGAGGACGAAATAAAAAAAAGTGTTCAGTGTTCAGTTTTAAGTGTTCAGTTTCGCACAACTTGAAATTATCGATGTAATGATTAGTTTGGGTTTTCCATCCGTTTAAATGATTGAAAGTGTGATTTCCTGTTTGATGTCCTTCAGACAGAATTCTTTTATAAACTTCAGGATGTTTTTTGATATTATCTCCAATACAGAAGAAAGTCGCTTTAATTTTCTCCGATTTTAAAAGGTCTAAAACCCATTCAGTTACTTCTGGAATTGGTCCGTCATCAAATGTTAAATAGATTTTCTTGTCCAAGTTTGGTATATCCCAAACCAGATTAGCGAAAACCTTTTTTATCAAACTATTTGTTTTTACCCAATTATAGTCCATCGTGTAAAAATAGCATAAAAAAAATGTTCCAAACGAAATTTCTTTCACTTGGAACATTTTATATCTATAAATTAGTTATTCCATTTTTCTACCAAAACGGTCAAACATTTTATTAAAGGTATTAAATTTTGCTTTTTCTTTATTGTAAAATTCTAAATCATCAGCAGCTTCTGCTACTTGTAGCAAGCTTCTATAATATTCAATATCACTTACAATATCAATAGCGCCAAAGTTTTGTTCACTAGGTTTCCAGCTATTATAAAAAGTCAGATTTTCTTGGTATTTTTTAATTACTTCCGAAATAATTGCTCTTGCTTTTTCTTTTTTGCCTACTTCGTAATATCCAATTACAAATGGTTCAAGCATTGAATAATATTCAAAATATTTAACCGGCATTTTTTCCATAGCTAAATCAATTACTTTTTCTGCTTTTTCTAATTTACCTTCTGTAATTAAAGTTTCTGCTAAACGCGCTAGATTAGTTCTGTATGTGATGCTGTTTTTTCGAGTTTCAACATCGTGATATATAATAGATTTTCCACTATTACCCCAATCCCATTTCATTACAATATTATACATTTTTTCAGAGTCAATTAAGCCCATTTTCATTGGACTTGGAGATTCTGCAGGTGTTTTTATTGGAACTAATTTGAAACACATTCCATCTAATTGTAGATAATCTTTCATCCAAATGTAGTCATCTTCACCAAAACTTCCGCCAGTAAAATAAATAGGACGTTTCCAATTATTTTGATTTACAATGTCAAGCATCATTAATCGATTTTTGTAAAGTGCGTCATCTTTTATTTCAAATTCAATAGCAGGAACAATTGAGTCATAGAATTTTTCTGAAACTACTTTGTTTTTTATTATTGTTGCTTTGTCTATTGGGAAAATTACTTTCTTAGATGGGAAATAATTTACCTTTCTACCGTTGTTTAATTCAATTTTAGCACGTTCATCGTCAAGAGCAATGAATTTAAGCATTTCGTCTAGTAATAAAGGATCTTTCGTGCGTTCCACATATAAACTGTAATCTCTATGACTTCCCTTATATTGTTCTCTGTTAAAAGAGCTTGGAATAGGTTCAGAATTATGAGTTTTCATTTTCATTTGATCAATATACCAATCCGTCATAAATAGACTTGTATTTACTATTCGTATATCAGTACGATATCCTTCAATTTCTTGCATATACCAAAGTGGGAAAGTGTCATTATCACCAATAGTAAATAAAATTGCATTAGGCTCACATGAATCTAAATAGGCTTTTGCCATTGTATAAGCAGTGTCTTTGTTTGAACGATCGTGGTCGTCCCAATTTTGAGCTGCTAAAACAACTGGTGAAGCTAATAACGAGGTTACTAAAACGATTGCTAATGCTGCTTTTGGTTGAATGTATTTTTTCAAAGTGTCGAAAATAGCAAAAATTCCATAGCCAATCCACATAGCAAAAACGTAGAAGGAGCCTACAAGCGCATAATCTCTTTCTCTTGGTTCAAAAGGTCTTTCGTTTAAGTAAATTTTTAAGGCAAGACCTGTGAATAGGAACAAGACTAAAAGGACATAGAAACTTTTTTTATCTCTCATGGCATGAAAAACAAATCCAATGAGTGCTAAAAGTAAAGGAATACCATAATAAATGTTTCTTCCTTTGTTGTTTTGCATATCCGATGGAAGATTTTTTTGAGTTCCAGTAAAAATTTCATCTATAAAATTAATTCCACTAAGCCAATTACCATTAGTATTGTCATATTTTCCTTGTACATCATTTTGTCTTCCTACAAAATTCCAAAGTAAATAGCGCAAGTACATGTATCCGAATTGATATTGTACCATGAATTTCATGTTATTGACAAATGTAGGTTTATCAACTATTAAATACTCACCATATCCTTTTAAGAATTTGTCATAATCCTTTTCGTCTAATTCTCCTGCGGCATATGCTTTTCTAAATTGTGTTACAATTTGAACTAATTCGTCTTCATGAGCATATTCTGGATTGATTCTAAATTCTAAAGGCTCTGTGAAAATCATATAATTTTCATTGTGCTCATTGCTCCACATTCTAGGTAATAATCCTTTATGAGCGTCGTCAGTATTCTGTTTTGCGTTGATGTAATCGTTAGTGATGATGTATTTTTTTGTTTTATAATCACGTTCGTAGTTTGGCTTATCATCTAAATAAGGTGTAACAGGATCTAAACCAGAATAGGTGTCCGAAAATTGAGGTCCGTAGAATAATTTTTGTTCACCATATTGTTCGCGATTGTAGTAAGCTAAAACCTCTGCTGCATCCGATGGTTTGTTTTCGTTAATTGGTGTGTTAGCATTGGCACGAATAGGTAACATCATCCATGTAGAAAAACCAATTAAAATAAAAAGAGTAGCTAAAATTAAAGTATTGTAAAAAACATGTCCTTTTTTCTTGGTATAATTTAATCCGAAATAGAAAGCAGCAACTATTAAAATAAAAGCAAAGATAGTTCCAGAGTTAAATGGCATTCCAAGACTGTTCACCATGAAGATTTCAGTTTTACCAAAGAATGCTAAGGTATATGGAAGTAAAAGTTTAAAGATAAAAAGCAAAATAGCGACTATAACTACATTAGCAATCAAAAAACTTTTCAAGGTAACATTATTGTATTTTTTGAAAAAATATAAAAATCCAATAGCTGGAAATGCTAAAAGAGCCATAAAGTGAACTCCAAATGAAAGACCTATTACTAAAGAGATTAGTAAAAGCCATTTGTTTCCTCTTGGTGTGTTTATTTCTTGTTCCCAGCGTAATCCTAACCAAAATAACAAAGAGATTAGAAAAGTTGCCATTGCATATACCTCAGCTTCTACTGCGTTGTACCAAAAACTGTCGGTAAAAGTAAAAGACAAAGTAGCAACAGCTGCACTGCCTAAAATAAGAATGGCATTAATTGTTGAAAGTTCAGTTTCTTTAGTAATTAATTTTTTTAATAAAATGGTTAACGACCAAAACATAAAAAGTACAGTAAAAGCACTTGAAAATACAGAAAGGTAATTAACCATCAGTGCAATTTTGTCTGCACTTAAGGCAAACATTGCAAAGAACGCTCCTAACATTTGAAACAAAGGTGCTCCAGGTGGATGGCCTACTTCTAAATTAGCTGACGTTGCGATGTATTCGCCACAATCCCAAAAACTCATGGTGGGCTCTACAGTTAATGAATAAGTAATTAATGCTACTATAAAAGTAGACCAACCAATTATAGTGTTCCACTTTTTAAAGTTGAATGAATTCATATTGTTTTTTTGTTTTTTTCTATATTTTACTACAAAGAAACTATTTTTTTGTTTATTAAAAAGGTTTAATAAATATTTTAATATTTTTTTTAGAAAAATTTGCAGAATAGAAATTATGTATTACATTTGCACTCGCAATCGAAAAGGTTGTTAGGTATTGGCCCATGGTGTAATGGTAACACTCCGGTTTTTGGTACCGTCATTCAAGGTTCGAGTCCTTGTGGGCCAACAAAACTCCACTTATAAATAAGTGGAGTTTTTTATTTTTATAAAACGTTGATGGCTTACTAGTTGGCATAAAAAAAGACTGCTTTTGCAGTCTTTTTTTATGCGATTAAAATTTTAAAATCTAGATTTTAAAAGTAATAACTGGACGTTTAGCGTGATTTACTAAGTCTTCACTGATGCTTCCGTTGAAGAAGTGTGATAAGCCTTTTCTTCCATGTGTACTCATTCCAATTATATCAGCATTGATGCCTTTTGCAAAATGTAAAATACCTTTTTCTACATTAACGTCGTTGTAAATATGAGTTGAACAATTATTGATTTTAAATTCAGCAACAAATTCATCCATAGCTTTTTGTGCTACTCTTGTTGATTTAAAATTGTTAGGAGTGTTAACGGTTACTAAATGTAAATGAGAATTAAATTTATCTGCAAATTCAACAACTTTTTCAAAAGGTTTTTTTATTTCTTCGGAAAAGTCAGAAGCAAATACAAAGTTATTAGCATTAAAATCGCTTTCTTCTCTTTTGATTACTAATACAGGTACATCTGAGTTTCTAACTACTTTCTCTGTATTAGATCCAATAAACATTTCTTGAAAACCACTCGCTCCGTGAGATCCCATTACTATTAAGTCTACATTGTGAGCTTTGCCATTTTTAATGATCCCGTCAAAAGCCATTTCGAATTGAATAATTTTAGAAATATTAACACCACTAAGATATTCAGCACTCATAATAGTATCTAATTTATTAATTGCAGCGTTTTTAAATAGCATTAATTCGGGTATTTCATGTGCTGTAGACATGGCGTCATTTCCTGATGTTGGTAATTCAAGCATGTGTACTAAAAATATCTCTCCACCACTTTTTTTGGCTATCTGGGCTGCAACTTTTAATGCGTATTCTGCGTGTTTTGAAAAATCGGTAGGTACTAAAATTCGTTTCATAATTTTGTTTTAGGTTATGTTATATAGTGTAAAATAAATTACACCATAAAAGTACAAAAAATATCCAAATTGACAATCTTTTTTTTAATTCAAAAAAAATTGTATATTTGTGGCGTTATTAAAGAACAGAGGATTATGAGGCACGCAAAGCGTGCCTCTTTTTATAAAAGTATGACATTTAAAAATAAAGTTCAAGAAGCATTAGATGTAGCATTGTTGGAGCGTGAGCATCTTTTTTTGATAGATTTTACTATCAATGACGCTAATAAAATTAGTGTAGTTTTAGATGGTGATTTTGGTGTAAATTTACAAGATTGTATCGATGTAAGTAGAGCTGTTGAGGGTAATTTAGATAGAGAAGAGCAAGATTTTTCTTTAGAAGTTGCTTCAGCAGGAGTTTCAAGTCCGCTAAAATTAGTAAGACAATACAAAAAAAATATAGGTAGAACTATAAAAGTTAAGACCATTTCATCGGAAGAAATTGAAGCAAAATTAATTACAGCTGATGATGAAAAAATAACTTTAGAATGGCAGGCTCGTGAGCCAAAAAAAATAGGAAAAGGAAAAGAAACAGTTGATAAAAAACTGGAACTTTCTTATGGAAATATAAAAGAAGCAGTTGTTATAATATCATTTTAAAATAAAGAGTTGACATGGAGAATATTGCATTAATAGAATCGTTTTCAGAATTTAAAGACGACAAACTCATCGATAGAGTTACACTAATGGCAATTTTAGAGGATGTATTTAGAAATGCATTAAAAAAGAAATATGGTTCTGACGATAATTTTGATATCATTATTAATCCTGATAAAGGAGATATGGAGATATGGAGAAATCGTGTTGTCGTAGAAGATGGCGAAGTAGAAGATCCAAATTCTGAAATTTCATTAACTGAAGCAAGAAGAATTGAGCCTGATTTTGAAGTAGGCGAAGATGTTTCTGAAGAAGTAAAGTTGATTCAATTAGGAAGAAGAGCAATTTTGTCTTTACGTCAAAACTTAATTTCTAAGATTCACGAACACGATAATACAAATCTTTATAAACAATTTAAAGACTTAATTGGAGATATTTATACAGCGGAAGTACACCATGTTCGGCCAAAAGCTGTAATTTTGATGGATGATGAAGGAAATGAAATTGTTTTACCAAAAGAAAAACAAATTCCAAATGATTATTTCAAAAAAGGAGATAATGTTAGAGGTGTAATCGAAAATGTTGAATTGAAAGGTAACAAACCACAAATCATCATGTCTAGAACTGCTCCAGAATTCCTTGAGAAATTATTCGAACAAGAAATTCCTGAAGTGTTTGATGGTTTAATTACAATCAAAAAAGTAGTTCGTATTCCTGGTGAAAAAGCAAAAGTAGCGGTAGATTCTTATGATGATAGAATTGATCCTGTTGGAGCTTGTGTAGGTATGAAAGGTTCCCGTATTCATGGAATTGTTCGTGAATTAGGCAACGAAAACATTGATGTTATTAATTATACAACCAATGCTCAATTGTATATTACAAGAGCTTTAAGTCCTGCAAAAGTTTCTACAGTTAAAATTAATGAAGAGGCTAAAACGGCAGAAGTATTTTTGAAAATAGAAGAGGTGTCTAAAGCTATTGGTAGAGGTGGGAATAACATTAAATTAGCTAGTTTATTAACAGGTTATGAAATTGATGTAATTAGAGAAGGCGCAATACAGGAGGAAGATGATGTTGAGTTAAGAGAATTCTCTGACGAAATTGAAGCTTGGGTTATTGAAGAATTTGAAAAAATCGGTTTAGATACAGCTAGAAGCGTATTAAATCAAGATGTTGATGATTTGGTAAGAAGAACCGATCTTGAAGAGGAAACAATTTTAGATGTAATGAATATATTAAAAGAAGAATTAGAAGGATAATTCTTTAACCAAACAGCACACAACATAAAAGAATTTTAAAAAGGTTATATGTCTGAAGAAAGAGTAATAAGAATAAACAAAATTTTAAGGGAGTTAAATATTTCTCTTGATAGAGCTGTGGATTTTCTAAAAGAAAAGGGTCATGAAATAGAGGCTAGTCCTAATGCTAAAATATCACAAGAGGAATACAAAGTCTTATGCGGTCAATTTTCTGCTGACAAAGGGAATAAGGTTGCCTCTCTTGAAGTGAGTGAAGAAAAGAAAAAAGAGAAAGAGGCACTTAAACGTGAACTTGAAAAAGAACAAGAAGTTAAGCGTTTGCAAGAAGAAGAGCGTCAAAGGCAAGAGATTATCAAAGCTAAAGCAGTTTTATCTGGTCCTAAAGCTGTTGGTAAAATCAATCTAGATCCTAAAAAACAAGAAGTTAAGTCTGATAAACCAGTTTCTGAAGAAAAACCTGTTGTTTCTGAATATAAACCTGTTGAAATAGTTAATAAAGAGGTGGTTGAACAATTGGTTGAAGTTAAAAAAGGGGAAGTTGTTAAGCCAGTTAAGGAAGTTGAAGAAAAAGCTGAGACTACAATTGATGAAGCAGGGGAAGTAAAAATAGAAACACAATACCAAAAATTATCTGGAGCTACTTTTACGGGTCAAAAAATTGATTTATCACAATTTGAAAAACCTAAAAAGAAAAAAGAAGATCCTAAAAAAGATATTAAAAAGCCAGGAACTCCTCAAGCTCAAAATGCTGGAGGTGCAAATGCTGCAAATAATAAAAACAAACGCAAACGAATTATCAAACCTGGTGGACCAGGTGCTCCTGGAACTCCTGGAGCTAATAATGTTGAAGGTGGACCAAAAAGAGAATTTGTCAAAGGCGGAGGATCTGCAGGTGGATTTAATAAAGGTAAAAAACCAATCATTCAAAAGGTAGAACCTTCGGAAGAGGATGTTAAAAACCAAATTAAAGAAACGCTTGAAAGGTTACAAGGAAAAGGAAATAAATCAAAATCGGCGAAATACCGTAGAGATAAAAGAGATTCTCACCGTCAACGTGTAGATGATGAATTGCAAGCTCAAGAAGAAGGTAGTAAAACTTTAAAAGTTACAGAATTTGTAACTGTTGGTGAAATAGCTTCTTTAATGGATGTGCCTATTACAAAAGTAATCGGAACGTGTATGTCGCTTGGAATCATGGTAACAATGAACCAACGTTTAGATGCTGAAACATTATCTATTGTAGCTGATGAGTTTGGATTTGAATTAGAGTTCATTACTACAGATATTGAAGAGGCAACTGTTGTTGTGGATGATAATCCAGAAGATTTAGTACACAGAGCGCCAATTGTTACTGTAATGGGTCACGTTGACCATGGTAAAACCTCTTTATTAGATTACATTCGTAAAGCAAATGTTATTGCGGGTGAATCAGGAGGAATTACACAACATATTGGAGCATATGGAGTAATTTTAGAAAATGGCGAAAAAATCACTTTCTTAGATACACCAGGTCACGAGGCGTTTACTGCGATGCGCGCACGTGGGGCTCAGGTCACAGATATTGCTATTATCGTAATTGCAGCGGATGATGATATTATGCCACAAACAAAAGAAGCAATTAGTCATGCTCAAGCGGCTGGTGTTCCAATGATTTTTGCTATTAATAAGGTAGATAAGCCAGCGGCTAATCCAGAAAAAATTAAAGAGCAATTAGCAGGGATGAACTTATTAGTTGAAGATTGGGGTGGAAAATATCAATCTCATGACATTTCAGCTAAACAAGGAACCGGTGTTTCTGAATTACTTGAAAAGGTATTGTTAGAAGCAGAAGTACTTGAGCTTACAGCAAATCCTAAAAAACCTGCGCTTGGAACAGTTGTTGAAGCACAGTTAGATAAAGGTAAAGGATATGTTTCTACTATTTTAGTTCAAGCAGGAACACTTCGTATTGGTGATTATGTCTTAGCTGGAAAAAACCATGGTAAAATTAGAGCCATGTTTGATGAAAGAGGACACCAAATCAAAGAAGCGGGTCCATCTACTCCAGTATCAGTATTAGGTTTAGACGGTGCGCCAACTGCGGGAGATAAATTTAATGTTTACGAAGACGAAAGAGAAGCAAAACAAATTGCATCAAAACGTACACAATTGCAACGTGAACAATCGGTTCGTACACAAAAACATATTACTCTTGCCGAAATTGGTCGTCGTATTGCATTAGGACAATTTAAAGAATTGAATATTATCCTTAAAGGAGACGTGGATGGTTCTGTTGAAGCATTATCGGATTCATTCTCTAAATTATCTACTGAAGAAATTCAAATCAACATTATTCATAAAGGAGTTGGAGCAATTACTGAATCTGATGTATTGTTAGCTTCTGCTTCTGATGCAATTATTATCGGATTTAACGTTCGTCCACAAGGAAATGCAAAACAATTAGCAGAAAAAGAAGAAATCGATATCCGTAACTATTCAATTATTTACGATGCTATTGATGACTTGAAAGATGCAATGGAAGGAATGTTGTCTCCAGAGATGAAAGAAGAAATTACAGGTACTGCCGAAATTAGAGAAATTTTCAAAGTATCTAAAGTAGGAACTATCGCAGGATGTATGGTTACCGATGGTAAAATCTTCAGAAATTCTAAAATACGTTTAATTAGAGAAGGAGTTGTAATTTACACTGGTGAATTAGCTACTTTAAAACGTTTCAAAGACGACGTTAAAGAAGTTTCTAAAGGATATGATTGTGGTATGCAGATTAAAAATTACAACGACATTCGTGAGTATGATTTAATTGAAGGATTCCACGAAGTTGAAGTGAAGAAAAAATTGAAATAAGATATTTTTAATCATAAAAAAAGCCATTCGTTTTGAATGGCTTTTTTGTTTTATTAGGATGTTACTAATTTGAGGGTTTAATTATTAAAGCAGCTGGGTACTTTTTTTTGACTTCAAGAAACAAACGTTCTACTTCTATTCTCGATTTAAAATTACCAATCCAAACTTTGTAGTTGGGACTATTAAATATTAAGGTGCCATCTAAGTCTTTAAAATCTCTTTTAAATTCCTGAAGTTTCTTTTTCGAATCTTCACTATTTCCATAAAAAATTTGAATTTTATAGGCTTCATTTAAAAATAAACCTGTATTTAGTTTTCTTTTTTCTTTTAATAATTGGTCAATTTTTGGGTCTACTGAAACATTTGTTTTTACGTCCTGAGCCCTTGATGATAAACAGAAAAATGAAGATAGAATAAAGAAGTACAATAAGTTATGTTTTGATATATTTTTCATATGCTTTTGAATTTAATACAAAAATACAATTTAAGAAGATATTTGAATGCTTAAAAATTATTTAGAACAAATATAAATTACATTTTAAGATAAAATTAAGGTTTTAATAATAGTTCGAATATTGTATTTTTGTCGGAGTTTTGAAAAAATAACGTGTTGTTTTTAGATAAGGTATATCTAAAAGTATACCAAATTAAGTCGATAATCATTTTAAATATGAAAAAGGTGGGTAACCATAAATCGTTTTCAAAGATTTTCTTCAGTTTAGCATTCGTGCTAGTAACTTCTTTATCTGCGTTCGCTCAGGATGCAGCAAAGGGTAAAGAATTATTTAATACCAATTGTGCCGCATGTCATAAATTAGATGCAAAAGCTACGGGTCCTGCACTTCGTGACGTTGCTGCTAAGTACGACAAAGAATGGTTGTATAAATGGGTAAAGAATAGTGGAGAATTAATCAAGTCAGGAGATGCGCAAGCAGTAAAAGTGTTTGAAGAGAACAATAAAGTTCCGATGACTGCATTTCCACAATTGTCAAATGAAGATATTGACAATATTTTAGCTTATACTTCTGAGCCAGCTTCTGCTGCTCCTGCAGTTGTACCTGGTGCTCCTGTGGCTGGAGAAGCAAATGCTGATAATTCGGGTGTTTCTAATAATGTTATATTAGGAGTGCTATCATTAGTAATGATAATGTTAGTTGTTATGTTGTTCCTAGTGAATAATATGTTAACTAAAATTGCTAGTGCTAAAGGATTAGAGGTTGTTCAAAAAGATCGTTCATTAATGAATGTTTTTAGAGCTTATGTTAAAAATCAGTTTTTAGTATTGGTTTCTGCAATCATGTTATTATTGGTTTCTGCTTATTTTGCATACGGATGGATGATGCAAATTGGTGTTGACCAAGGGTATGAGCCAGTGCAGCCAATTCATTATTCACACAGAATTCATGCTGGTGAAAACGGAATTGATTGTAAATACTGTCACTCTGCTGCAAGAGTCGGTAAACATTCTAACATTCCTTCTTTGAATGTGTGTATGAACTGTCATAAAAACATCAGTGAAGTGGCTGAAACTACGGCTACTGAAGATCACTCAAAAGCGTTTTACGATGGAGAAATTGCTAAATTATACGATGCTGTTGGATGGGACAAATCGTTACAAAAATATACTGGTAAAACGAAGCCAGTTAAATGGGTTAGAATTCATAACTTGCCAGATCACGTTTATTTCAATCACTCACAACACGTAACTGTTGCGGGAGTTGAGTGTCAAACTTGTCACGGTCCAGTTGAAGAAATGGAAATAATGAAACAACATGCTCCATTAACAATGGGATGGTGTATCAACTGTCACAGAGAAACAAATGTGAAAGTAGAAGATAATGCTTACTACAAAAAAATCCACGAAGAACTTTCTAAAAAATACGGAGTTTCTCAGTTAACTGCGGCTCAAATGGGAGGTTTAGAATGTGGTAAATGTCACTATTAATAAAATAATTTAAGAAGCTAATATACTATACAATGGCATCAAACAAAAAATACTGGAAAAGTGTTGAAGAACTAAACGAAAATAGTTCTATTGTTGAGACGCTAAGAAACAACGAGTTTGTGGAACCAATTCCGGTTGACCAGTTTTTAGGAGATAAGGAAACTTTATCTGCTTCGTCAACTACTCGTCGTGACTTTTTGAAATATGTTGGATTTAGCACGGCTGCCGCTTCATTAGCAGCTTGTGAAGGTCCTGTTGTAAAGTCAATTCCTTACGTAGTTCAACCAGAAGAAATTATTCCTGGTGTTGCTGATTATTATGCAACAACAATGGCTGATGGATTTGATTTTGCTAATATTTTAATCAAAACTCGTGAGGGTCGTCCTATTAAAGTAGAGAACAATAATTTAGAAGGAGCAAAAACTGGAGCAAATGCAAGAGTTCATGCTTCTGTTCTTTCATTATATGATAGTTTACGTTTAAAACAACCTAAAATTGCTGGAAAAGATGCAACTTGGGCTGACGTAAATACTAAAGTTAAAGCTAGTTTAGAAGATGCAAAAGCAAAAGGTGGAAATGTAGTAGTGTTAACAAACACCATGGCAAGTCCTTCAACAGATGCTTTAATTGCTTCTTTAGTTGCTAAATATCCAACAACTAAACATGTTGTTTATGATGCAGTTTCTGAATCAAACGCTTTAGACGCTTTTCAAGCGGTTTATGGTGTAAGAGCTTTAGCTAATTACGATTTTTCAAAAGCTAATACAATTGTTTCTGTTGGTGCAGATTTCTTAGGAGATTGGCAAGGTGGAGGTTTTGATGCTGGATATGCTCAAGGTCGTATTCCTAAAAACGGAATGATGTCTAAACATATTCAAATTGAAGCTAATATGTCTTTAGCAGGTGCTAATGCGGATGTTAGAATTCCATTGAATGTTTCGGCTCAAAAACAAGCATTAGTTAAAATTTATAATATCGTTACAGGTGGCGCTGTAAGCACATCAAAAATTGATAAATATGAAGAGGCTGTTGTAAAAGCGGCTAATCAATTAAAAGCAGCTGGTTCAAAAGGTGTTTTTGTAACTGGTTTAGACGATGTAAACGCTCAATTATTAGCATTAGCTATTAATAATGAATTACAGTCTACAGCTTTTAATACTTCTGATGCTATTCTTACAAGAAAAGGAGATGCAAAAGCGGTGGCTCAATTAGTGGCTGATATGAAAGCTGGAAAAGTTCATACATTAATTATGAATGGTGTTAATCCAGCGTATACTTTAGCAGATTCAAAAGAGTTTGTTGCGGCTTTAAAATCAGTTAAACTTTCTGTTGCTTTCTCAATGAAAGAAGATGAAACTTCAACTTTAACTTCAATTGCTGCTGCGGCTCCACATTATTTAGAGTCTTGGGGAGATGTTGCTATTACTAGAGGTAATTACAGCATTATGCAACCAACGATTCGTCCTTTATTCAATACAAAACAGTTTCAAGAAGCTTTATTAGCTTGGACAGACAATACGGTTGCTTATTATGATTTCTTAAAATCTTTCTCTGCTACTTATTTAGCAGGAAAATCTTGGAATCAAGCAGTGCATGATGGTTTTGTTGCTTCTGTAGCAAGTCCATTAAGTGGAGCTTCTGCTGATTATGCTTCGGCAGCTTCAGCTTTAGCGCAAGCAAAATCTTCTAATTTTGATTTAGTTTTATATTCTAAAGTTGGAATGGGAGATGGGCAACAAGCAAATAACCCATGGTTACAAGAATTTCCTGATCCTATCACAAGAGTATCTTGGGATAACTATGTAACTATGTCTAAAGCAGATGCTGAAGCTAAAGGTTTTAAAAATTGGAATGTAGCTAACGGAGGTTTAAACGGAAGTTATGCAACTATTAAAGTAGGAAATGCTACTTTAGAAAACGTACCAGTTATTATTCAACCAGGTCAAGCAAAAGGAACTTTAGGTTTAGCTTTTGGATATGGTAAAAAATTAGGATTAAAAGAAGAGATGCAAGTAGGTGTTAATGCTTATGCTTTATACGCTAACTTAAACTCTAATCAATCGGCTACTATTACTGTTGCTGAAGGAGAGCATGAATTTGCTTGTGTTCAGTTGCAAAAAACATTAATGGGTAGAGGTGATATTATTAAAGAAACTACATTAGAAGTTTTTAATACTAAAGACGCTAAAGTTTGGAATCCAATTCCAATGGTGTCATTAGATCACAAACCAACAGCTGCTACAGAGGTTGATTTATGGGATTCTTTTGACAGAAGTGTTGGTCACCATTTTAATTTATCTATCGACTTAAATGCTTGTACAGGATGTGGAGCGTGTGTTATCGCATGTCACGCAGAAAACAATGTACCAGTAGTTGGTAAAGATGAAATTAGAAGAAGTAGAGATATGCACTGGTTGCGTATTGACAGATATTATTCTTCGAAAGAAACTTTTGCTGGTGATATCGAATTAAAAGAATCTGCAAGTGGATTAATGAGTTCTATCGATACTTTCGCAAGTATGGAAGATCCTTCTGAAAATCCTCAAATTGCTTTCCAACCTGTAATGTGTCAGCACTGTAACCACGCTCCATGTGAGACAGTTTGTCCTGTAGCTGCAACATCTCATGGTAGAGAAGGTCAAAATCACATGGCATACAACAGATGTGTTGGTACGCGTTACTGTGCTAACAACTGTCCATATAAAGTAAGACGTTTCAACTGGTTCTTATATAACAAAAACAGCGAATTTGATTATCATATGAATGATGATTTAGGTCGTATGGTTATCAATCCAGATGTAAATGTACGTTCTCGTGGAGTTATGGAAAAATGTTCTATGTGTATCCAAATGACGCAAGCTGTTAAATTAAAAGCTAAACGTGAAGGTAGAGTTGTTGGTAAGGATGAATTCCAAACTGCTTGTTCTGCTGCATGTTCTAGTGGTGCTATGAAATTTGGTGATATTAATGATTCAGAATCAGATGTTGCTAAATTAGTAGAATCAGACAGAATGTATCATTTATTAGAGCACATCGGAACAAAACCAAACGTGATGTACCACGTGAAAGTTAGAAACGATAAATAAGTATTAATTAATAGAAACAATATAAAGGATTATGTCGTCTCATTACGAAGCACCCATTAGAAAACCTTTAGTAGTAGGAAGTAAATCTTACCACGATGTAACGGTAGATGTGGCTAGACCTGTAGAAGGTAGAGCAAACAAACAATGGTGGACAGTATTTTCAATCGCATTAGCCGCTTTCCTATGGGGATTAGGTTGTATGATTTATACGGTAACCACTGGTATTGGAACATGGGGATTAAATAAAACAGTAGGTTGGGCTTGGGATATCACCAATTTCGTTTGGTGGGTAGGTATCGGTCACGCCGGAACTCTTATCTCTGCAGTATTATTATTATTCCGTCAAAAATGGAGAATGGCTATTAACCGTTCTGCAGAAGCAATGACGATTTTCTCGGTAATGCAAGCAGGTTTATTCCCAATTATCCACATGGGTCGTCCATGGTTAGGTTACTGGGTATTACCAATTCCAAATCAATTCGGATCATTATGGGTGAATTTTAACTCACCATTATTATGGGACGTATTTGCAATTTCTACGTATTTATCAGTATCATTAGTTTTCTGGTGGACTGGTTTATTACCTGACTTTGCTATGTTACGTGATAGAGCGGTAACTCCTTTTACAAAAAGAGTTTATTCTATCCTTTCTTTTGGATGGTCTGGTAGAGCTAAAGACTGGCAACGTTTTGAAGAGGTTTCTCTTGTATTAGCTGGTTTAGCAACTCCTCTTGTACTTTCTGTACACACTATTGTATCCTTTGACTTTGCTACTTCTGTAATCCCAGGATGGCATACTACAATCTTACCTCCATACTTCGTTGCTGGAGCTATTTTCTCTGGATTCGCAATGGTAAATACTCTTCTTATTATCATGAGAAAAGTATCTAACTTAGAAGATTATATCACTGTACAACATATCGAATTAATGAACATCGTAATCATGATTACTGGTTCTATCGTAGGTTGTGCTTATATTACGGAGTTATTCGTAGCTTGGTATTCTGGAGTTGAATACGAACAATATGCATTCTTAAACAGAGCAACTGGTCCTTACTGGTGGTCATACTGGTTAATGATGACTTGTAACGTAATTTCTCCGCAAGTTATGTGGTCTAAGAAAATTAGAACCAACATTATGGCCTCTTTCATTATCTCTATCGTTGTAAACGTAGGTATGTGGTTTGAGCGTTTCGTAATTATCGTAACTTCATTACATAGAGATTATTTACCATCTTCATGGACAATGTTCCAACCAACTTTTGTTGATGCTGGTATTTATATTGGAACTATCGGATTCTTCTTTGTATTATTCTTATTATATTCTAGAAGTTTCCCTGTAATTGCTCAAGCAGAGGTTAAAACAATCTTAAAAGCTTCTGGAGATAATTACAAGAAAGAAAGAGAACAACACGGTCATAATCATTCAGATAATCATTAATATCATGAGTAATAAAGTCATACACGCTATATATAATGATGATGATGTTTTAATGGATGCTGTTAAACAAACAAGAGCAGCTCATCATCATATCGAAGAAATTTATACGCCTTTTCCAGTTCACGGATTGGATAAAGCAATGGGATTAGCTCCAACAAGAATTGCTATTTGTGCTTTTATTTATGGAATTATTGGTTTATCTGTTGCTACAACATTGATGAATTTTATTATGATTCAAGATTGGCCACAAGATATTGGAGGTAAACCAAGTTTTAGTTATATTGATAACATGCCAGCTTTCGTTCCAATTATGTTCGAATTAACGGTTTTCTTTGCAGCTCACTTAATGGTTATTACCTTTTACATGAGAAGTAAATTATGGCCTTTTAAACAAGCTGAAAATCCAGATGTAAGAACTACTGACGACCATTTCTTAATGGAAGTGGGTATTCATGGTAATGAGGAAGAATTAGTTTCTTTCTTTACTAGTACTGGAGCGGTTGAAGTTAAAGTTGTAGAAAAGCATTAATAGATAGTTATGAAAAGTTTATATAAAATAGTAGCAGTAGTAGGTTTGTCTTTCATGGCAACTTCATGTTTCGATAAAGCAAAACCTAACTATCAGTTTTTTCCTAATATGTACGAAGCGGTTTCTTATGAAACGTATTCGGAGCATGATGTATTTAAAGGTGGAGTTGAAGCTCAAGTGCCTGCAAAAGGATCAATTAAAAGAGGTTTTGTTCCTTACGAAATTCCAAATACACCAGAAGGATATGCTTTAGCTAAAGCAACTTTAAAATCTCCTTTAGACCCAACAAGAATTAATCAAGATAAGGCTAAAGACTTATATACAGTTTATTGTGCAATTTGTCACGGTGAAAAAGGTGACGGAAAAGGAAATTTAGTTGTTAAAGAAAAATTCCTTGGAGTACCAAATTATAAAGATAGAGAAATTACAGACGGAAGTATTTTTCACGTAATTACTTATGGATTAAACTCTATGGGTTCTCACGCTAATCAATTATCTCAAGAAGAGAGATGGATGGTGGCTGATTACGTTTTAAAATTAAAAGCTGGATTATAATAGTAAAACTTTTTGAAAATAATAGATATGTACACGTTTTCAAGTAAATTAAAAACTTTTTCATTCGTCCTAATGATTTTAGGTGCAATTGGTATTGGAATTGGTTTCATGGCCGCTCCTAAAACAATTGAGGATGTAGAAAAATTATTAGCAGATAGTCATCATGGTCATGAAGCTGCTCATGTAGAGAAAGTTGCTCCACATAGTACAGATACTCATGTTGTAGCTGATACTGTAAAAGTTGCTGAGGCTCATGCTGCAGATTCAACACATGCCGAAGCTCACACTACTACAGTTGATTCCACTTCACACGCTGAAGATACTACCGCTGTTGTAGCTGTTGCTGAAGCTCCTGCTCATGCAGACAATCACGATACTCATGCTAAAGCTGACGCTCATTCTCACGATGAACATAAAGAACATTTAGAACATGTATTACACCAATTACAAAACAAACCTTGGGCTGCTTTGTATGTTGCTTGTATTTTCTTTATGTTAATCTCTGTTGGTGTTTTAGCTTTTTATGCTATTCAATATGCGGCTCAAGCAGGTTGGTCTCCAATCTTATTTAGAGTAATGGAAGGTATTACTGCGTATTTATTACCTGGTTCTATTATTTTCTTCGTATTGTTAGTTTTAGCTGGAATGCATTTCAATCATTTATTTGTTTGGATGGATCCTGAAGTGGTTAACCCAGAATCTGTTAAATTTGACAAACTTATTTTCCTTAAAAAAGGTTGGTTAAGTGTTGGTAGATTTTTAGCTACTGCAGCTATTATTTTAGTAGTATGGAACTTTGTTCGTTTCAAATTTAGAAAAAACTCTATCGCTCAAGATAGTGCAGAAGATAATACACCTTACAAGAAAAACTTCAAATTAGCTGCTTTCTTCCTAGTATTCTTCATCGTTTCTGAGTCAATTATGTCTTGGGACTGGATTATGTCTGTTGACCCACACTGGTACAGTACTTTATTTGGATGGTATGTATTTGCAAGTTTCTTCGTAAGTGGAATTACTGTAATTGCAATGATTACATTATACTTAAAATCTAAAGGATATTTAGAGCATATTAATACAAGTCACATTCACGATTTAGCTAAATTTATGTTTGGTATCAGTATTTTCTGGACATATTTATGGTTCTCTCAATTTATGTTGATTTGGTATTCAAATATTCCAGAAGAGGTTACTTATTTCGTGACTCGTATCGAGCACTACAAATTACCTTTCTTCGGAATGTTAGCTTTAAACTTCATTTTTCCATTGTTAATCTTAATCAATACAGATTTCAAACGTTTAACTTGGATTGTAGTTATGGCAGGTATCGTAATATTATTTGGACATTATGTTGATTTCTTCAATATGATTATGCCTGCAACAGTTGGTGATCAATGGTTTATTGGTATTCCTGAAATTGGAGCTTTAATGTTCTTCTTAGGTTTATTTATCTTCGTTGTTTTTACAGCTTTAACTAAGGCTCCATTAGTTCCAAAAGGAAATCCTTTTATTGAGGAAAGTAAGCATTTTCATTATTAATAGTTAAAAAGAAATAAAAATGACAAGTTTCTTGGTATTTATAATTTTAGTTTTAGTTGGTATTGCGGTTTGGCAATTAACTAAGATATTTGATTTAACCCAAATAGGCGGTTCTTCAGATAATGACGAAATTGCTAATGATAAAGATAATAGTGTTAATGGTTATTTAATGTTTGCCTTTGTAGGATTCATTTATGTATTCACTATTTATTCATTATATGCTTGGGGTGATTTAGTATTAGGTACTCCTGGTTCTGAACATGGTAAAGATGTTGACAATTTGATGGCTATTTCTATGGCATTAATTTTCTTCGTTCAAACTATTACTCAGTTCTTATTGCACTACTTTGCTTTTAAATATAGAGGTAAAGAAGGTCAAAAAGCATTATATTTTGCAGATAACAACAAGTTAGAAGCTATTTGGACTATTATTCCAGTTATTGTTTTAGCAGGTTTAATTATGTATGGTTTATATACTTGGAACGATATTATGTTTGTTGATAAAGAAGACGAACAAGATGCTATTGTTATCGAATTATATGCTAAACAATTTGGTTGGGAAGCTCGTTATGCTGGTGATGATAAAACATTAGGAAAAGCAAACGTTCGATTAATTGAAGGTATTAATACTTTAGGTGTTGATTTAGCTGATCCAGCTGCTCAAGATGATAAAGTGGTTAATGAATTACATATCCCAAAAGGCAAAAGAGTAATTTTTAAAATGCGTTCACAAGACGTTTTACACTCTGCTTATATGCCTCATTTTAGAGCGCAAATGAACTGTGTTCCTGGTATGGTTACTCAGTTCTCTTTTATCCCAACAGTTACAACTGCTGACATGAGAAATGATGAAGCAATTGTTGCTAAAGTTGATAAAATTAATAAAATCAGAACGAAAAACAGCAAGAAAATTGTTGCTGAAGGTGGTGTAGCTTTAGACCCTTATACATTTGATTATTTATTATTATGTAATAAAATTTGTGGTGCATCTCACTACAATATGCAAATGAAAATTGTTGTTGATACACCTGCTGATTTTAAAGCATGGTTAGCTGAAAAACCTACATTAGCACAACAATGGAAAGAAGCTAATGCTCCTGCACCAGCAGCAGCGCCAGCTGAAGCTACCGCAGTAGCTGTTGATTCAACAAAAGTTGTAGCACAAGTTATTAAATAAGTTATTTTATATTAAATATAATAGAATTAGTATGTCACACGATCACGGTCATCATAAAGAAACTTTCATAACTAAATATATTTTTAGTTTGGATCACAAAATGATAGCGAAGCAATACCTTATTTCAGGTTTATTGATGGGTATTGTTGGAGTTGTTTTATCTTTATTCTTCCGTATGCAAATTGCATGGCCAGAAGAATCTTTCGAAATTTTCAAAGTATTCTTAGGAGATAATTTCGCGCCAGATGGAGTAATGCGTAACGATATTTACCTTGCTTTGGTAACTATTCACGGAACAATCATGGTATTCTTTGTACTTACTGCTGGTTTGAGTGGTACTTTTAGTAACTTGTTAATTCCATTACAAATTGGAGCACGTGACATGGCTTCAGGATTTATGAACATGCTTTCTTTTTGGATGTTCTTTATTTCTTGTATTATCATGATTGCTTCTTTATTTGTTGAATCTGGACCAGCGTCTGCAGGTTGGACAATTTATCCTCCTTTAAGTGCTTTGCCTCAAGCTATTCCTGGATCAGGTTTAGGTATGACTTTATGGTTGGCTTCAATGGCTATTTTCATCGCATCTTCTTTAATGGGATCTTTGAATTACGTAGTTACAGTTATCAACTTAAGAACTAAAGGTATGACGATGACAAGATTGCCTTTGACAGTTTGGGCTTTCTTCGTAACTGCTATTATTGGTATTGTATCTTTCCCAGTATTATTTTCTGCGGCATTATTATTAATTTTCGATAGAAGTTTTGGAACATCATTCTTCTTATCAGATATTTTTATTCAAGGTGAAGTTTTACATTACCAAGGTGGTTCTCCAGTATTATTCGAGCACTTATTCTGGTTCTTAGGTCACCCTGAAGTTTACATCGTTTTATTACCAGCTTTAGGTATTACTTCTGAAATTATTGCTACAAACTCTAGAAAACCAATTTTTGGTTACCGTGCAATGATTGCTTCTATTTTAGCAATTGCATTCTTATCAACTATTGTTTGGGGTCACCACATGTTTATTTCAGGTATGAATCCTTTCTTAGGTTCAGTATTTACCTTTACAACATTATTAATTGCAATTCCATCGGCTGTAAAAGCATTCAACTACATTACAACATTATGGAAAGGTAACTTACAATTAAATCCTGCAATGTTATTCTCTATCGGATTAGTATCTACTTTCATCACTGGAGGTTTAACAGGTATTATTCTTGGAGATTCAACTTTAGATATTAACGTTCACGATACATATTTCGTAGTAGCTCACTTCCACTTAGTAATGGGTATCTCTGCACTTTACGGATTCTTTGCTGGTGTTTACCACTGGTTCCCTAAAATGTTTGGTAGAATGATGAACAAAAACTTAGGTTACGTTCACTTCTGGGTAACTGCTGTTTGTGCTTACGGAGTTTTCTTCCCAATGCACTTTATTGGAATGGCTGGTTTACCAAGACGTTACTATACTAACTCAGCTTTCCCATTATTCGACGAATTAGCTGATGTGAATGTTTTAATTACAATTTTTGCAATCGTTGGAGCTGCATTCCAAATCGTTTTCTTCTGGAACTTCTTCTATAGTATTTTCTATGGTAAGAAAGCAACTCAAAACCCATGGAGATCTAATACTTTAGAATGGACTACACCAGTTGAACATATTCATGGAAACTGGCCTGGAGAAATTCCTGAAGTACACAGATGGCCTTATGATTATAGTAAACCAGGTCATGATGAAGACTTTGTTACGCAAATCACACCAATGAAAGAAGGAGAAGAAGTTTTACATCACTAAGATTTTTTCCACAATATACAAACCTCTCCAATCGGAGAGGTTTTTGTTTTATAACTTTACTTATCTTTGCTTTTATGAACGATAATTTGAATCCCAATAAAGAATTCTATACTCCGCAAGATATTGATATTGAAAAGGCATTGCGCCCACTCAGTTTTGATGATTTTGCTGGTCAAGAGCAAGTATTAGAAAATCTAATTGTTTTTGTACAAGCGGCAAATTTGCGAAATGAAGCTTTAGATCATACCTTGTTTCACGGACCTCCAGGTTTGGGTAAAACTACGTTGGCAAATATCTTGGCAAACGAATTAGGAGTAGGAATCAAAATCACTTCAGGACCGGTTTTAGATAAGCCGGGTGATTTAGCTGGATTATTGACCAATCTAGAAGAAAGAGATGTTTTATTTATTGATGAAATCCATCGTTTAAGCCCGATTGTGGAAGAATATTTATATTCTGCAATGGAAGATTTCAAGATTGATATCATGATTGAATCGGGTCCAAATGCAAGAACGGTTCAAATCAATTTAAATCCATTTACTTTAGTTGGTGCAACTACTCGTTCTGGATTATTGACGGCTCCAATGCGTGCTCGTTTCGGAATTCAAAGTAGATTACAATATTACAATACCGAATTATTAACCACGATTGTCCAACGTAGTTCTTCTATTTTAAAAATGCCAATTACAATGGAAGCGGCTATTGAAATCGCAGGAAGAAGTAGAGGAACACCTCGAATCGCCAATTCTTTATTGCGTCGTGTTAGAGATTTTGCTCAAATCAAAGGAAACGGTAACATCGACATTGAAATTGCAAAATTTGCACTAAAAGCACTTAATGTAGATGCACACGGATTAGATGAAATGGACAATAAAATTCTATTAACCATAATCGAAAAATTCAAAGGCGGACCAGTTGGATTATCAACATTAGCAACAGCAGTTTCCGAAAGTGGTGAAACCATTGAAGAAGTCTACGAGCCTTTCTTAATACAAGAAGGCTTTATCATGAGAACTCCAAGAGGAAGAGAAGTGACAGAAAAAGCCTATAAGCATTTAGGGAAAATTAAAAATAGCATTCAAGGAGGACTTTTTTAGTGATGGGTGATGGATGTTTGATGATGGATGTTTCAAATTTTAAGAATAAAATATATGAGTTTTAAGTTTGAAAAATTAATTATTTGGCAATTAGCAATGGATTTTGGGGAAGAAATTAATACTATAGCGAATTCTTTTCCTCAAATTGAACGTTATAATTTATCTTCTCAAATTTTAAGAGCTGTTGATTCAATTGCATTAAACATTTCTGAAGGTTCCGTTGAACAAACTATACCTGAATTCAAGCGATTTCTAAATTATTCAATTCGTTCAATAGCTGAAGTTGTAACGTGTTTGCATAAAGCAAAAAGGAGAAATTACATAACTCAAGAGCAATTTGATTACTTGTATGCTAAGTCATTCGAATTGATGAATAGAACTTTGGCTTTCAAAACGCAATTAAAATAAGTGATTCAGTCATCCATCATCCATCATCAGACATCCATCATAAAACAAGAAGCCCAACGCCTCGGCTTTTTGTCTTGTGGTATTTCCAAAGCTGGTTTTCTTGAAGAAGAAGCGCCTCGATTAGAAAATTGGTTAAACAATCAAATGAACGGTCAAATGAGTTATATGGAAAACCATTTTGACAAACGTTTAAATCCAACGCTTTTGGTAGATGATGCTAAAAGTGTGATTTCGTTATTATTGAATTATTATCCTTCCGAACTTCAAAATGAAGATTCGTATAAGATTTCCAAATACGCTTACGGACAAGATTACCACCATGTCATAAAAGAGAAATTAAGGGAATTGTTACATTTCATTCAAACCGAAATTGGCGAAGTTTCAGGAAGGGCTTTTGTAGATTCGGCACCGGTTTTAGATAAAGCTTGGGCAGAAAAAAGTGGCTTGGGTTGGATTGGAAAAAATAGTAATCTTATCACCCAAAAAGTCGGTTCGTTCTATTTTATTGCAGAATTAATTATTGATTTGGAATTAGATTACGATACACCAACAACCGACCATTGTGGTTCTTGCACTGCTTGTTTGGATGCTTGTCCGACGGAAGCTATTGTGGCTCCGTATGTTGTAGATGGAAGCAAATGTATTTCATATTTCACGATTGAATTGAAAGATAATTTACCACAAGAAATGAAAGGTAAATTTGATGATTGGATGTTTGGTTGCGATGTGTGCCAAGATGTTTGTCCGTGGAATCGTTTCTCAAAACCTCATAATGAACCGCTTTTTCAAGTGAATTCAGACATTTTAAATTTCTCAAAATCGGATTGGGAAGAAATTACGGTGGATACATTTCAAAAAGTATTTAAAAATTCTGCTGTGAAACGAACCAAATATGAAGGCTTACTTCGTAACATTATTTTTTTGAAGAAATAAGAATTCGATACACTTTTTCAAACAAAAAATATTTTCCAAAAGAAAACTTTGACGTAGTTTTGAGGGTTATTAAAAAGAAAAATTAAATTAAAAATTATGGCTTCAGGATTTTTCGCAATCTTAGACGATATCGCTGCATTGATGGACGATGTAGCAATGACAAGTAAATTAGCAACCAAAAAAACAGCAGGAATTTTAGGAGATGACTTGGCGGTAAATGCCGAAAAAGCAACTGGATTTTTAGCTTCAAGAGAAATTCCAGTGTTGTGGGCGATTACAAAAGGCTCGTTTATCAATAAATTAATTATTCTGCCAGTTGTTTTTGTTTTGAATTGGTTATATCCGCCAGCCATTAAAGCAGCTTTAATTATCGGAGGAGTTTATTTAGCCTACGAAGGTGTGGAGAAAATTATCGAATACTTTTTTCATCGTGCTAAAAAAGGCGAAGAAGTTATCAAAGAAAGTAAGCTTGAGGAAGATAACGAAAATTCTGAAAAAGCAAAAGTAAGCTCTGCGATTAAAACCGATTTTATTCTTTCGCTTGAAATTGTCATCATCGCCTTAGGAACAGCTATGGAAAAGCAACACGAATTAATTACCCAAATTATAAGCGTGACTTTAGTAGCTATTATTGCTACAATAGGAGTTTACGGAATCGTAGCTTTAATTGTACGAATGGATGATGCTGGTTTTTATTTGATGAGAAAATCGGATAACAAAGGATTTTTTTCTTCATTGGGTGGAATTTTAATTAAAGCCTTACCAATAGTGATTAAAGGACTTGCCGTGTTAGGAACTATCGCTCTTATCTTAGTTTCAGGAGGTATTTTTCTTCATAATATTGAATATGTTCATCATTTAATTCCACACAGTATTCCATCAACACTAGCTGAATTTGGTGTAGGAATCGCTTTTGGATTGGTAGCCGTTTTGTTGATGACGGGTTTTAAGAAGGTGAAAGGTTTGTTTGTAAAATAAAATGTTGGATGAAATTACAAGTAAATACATTGGTCAAGATTTTTTTACTCATAGTTTTAATTTACTTATCTGTAGTTTATTATATTTATTATGAAAATAAAGTCTTATATGGCAATGCTAAATATACAACTGCAATAGCTTTACGGAATACTTATGGTAGCGGTAATAGTGGTGTTGAATATAGATATTTAGTGAATGATAGTATTTATTTAGCTTGGGATAGTACAAGTAAAAAAGCTTTAGAAGGAGCTAATTATTTTATTGTATTTGATGAGAAAAATCCGAAGCATAGTTCTTTTTTTGTTGAATGTCCAGCGCATGATTCAATTAAATTTATTCCAAAAGATGGTTTAAAAGTAATACCTATTAAAAAATATCAAAAATATGCTGAAAGCTATTTTGATGATTTGTTAAATGGTTGGCTAACCCAATTTTTTCCTTAAATGAATATTTTATACTAGTAAGACTATTTTGCTTTGTAAAATATTCCTTCAAGTCTAAAACCAAATCAACTTCAACAAATAATCCATTTATTTTTTCAAAAGAATGCCAAAATAATTTCTCATTTTATACGTATACCCTTATATTTGTAAGTTAGTAAAATATAAAACCATGCATAAAGATAGTAAACGTAGAGAAGCCTTATTATATCACGCAAAACCAACTCCCGGAAAAATTCAGGTAGTTCCCACAAAAAAATATGCAACACAAAGAGATTTAGCTTTAGCGTATTCTCCAGGTGTAGCAGAACCTTGTTTAGAAATAGAAAAAGACGTTAACAACGTTTATAAATATACCGCAAAAGGAAATTTAGTAGCTGTAATATCAAACGGAACCGCAGTTTTAGGTTTAGGAGATATTGGTCCAGAAGCTTCAAAACCCGTAATGGAAGGAAAAGGGTTGTTGTTTAAAATCTTTGCAGATATTGATGTTTTTGATATTGAAGTTGGAACAAAAGACATCGAAGAATTCATTGCAACAGTAAAAAATATTTCTCCAACTTTCGGAGGAATTAACCTAGAAGACATCAAAGCACCAGAATCATTCGAAATTGAAAGACGTTTGGTAGAGGAATTGAATATTCCAGTAATGCACGATGACCAACACGGAACTGCCATCATTTCATCAGCCGCTTTATTGAACGCAGTAGAATTAGCTGGTAAGAAAATGGAAGAAGTTACGATGGTGATTTCTGGAGCAGGTTCGGCAGCCATTGCTTGTGCCAATTTGTATGTTTCTTTTGGGGTTAAACCAGAAAACGTAGTAATGTTCAATAGTAAAGGGGCATTGCGTAAAGACGATCCAAAAATTTCTGACATGCAACGTGTCTATGCAACAGATAAACATTTTGACGATTTAGCACATGCTATGAAAGGCGCTGATGTTTTTGTAGGATTGTCAACGGGTGATATTGTTACACCCGAAATGTTGTTAGGAATGGCCGACAATCCAATTGTGTTTGCTATGGCAAATCCTACTCCTGAGATTAATTATGATTTAGCAATCGCTACAAGAAAAGATATTATTATGGCAACGGGTCGTTCAGACCATCCTAATCAGGTAAATAATGTACTTGGTTTTCCATTTATTTTTAGAGGTGCTTTAGATGTTAGAGCGACTAAAATTAATGAGGACATGAAAAAAGCGGCTGTTGTTGCCTTAGCTAATTTGGCAAAAGCATCAGTTCCAGAACAAGTAAATATTGCGTATGGCGAAACTAAATTAACGTTTGGTCGCGATTATATTATTCCAAAACCATTTGATCCAAGATTGATTGCCGAAGTTCCGCCAGCAGTAGCAAAAGCTGCGATGGAATCAGGAGTAGCTTTAGCGCCAATTACGGATTGGGATAAATATAAAGATGAATTATTAGAACGAATGGGTTCTGATAACAAAATGATTCGCTTGTTAACCAACAGAGCAAGAACAAATCCAAAACGTATTATTTTTGCTGAAGCTGATCAAATTGATGTGTTAAAAGCAGCCCAAATTGTTCATGAAGAAGGTATTGGTTTTCCAATTTTATTAGGAAACAAAGAAATAATCATGGAATTAAAAGAAGAAATTGGTTTCGATGTGGAAGTGCCAATTTTTGATCCAAAAACAAAAGAATCTGAAGCAAAACGATTAGAGTACGCAAAGCATTTTTGGGATACCAGAAAACGTAAAGGCGTTACATTGTACGAAGCTGAAAAATGGATGCGTGAACGTAACTATTTTGGGTTAATGATGGTAAACACTGGCGAAGCAGATGCTTTGGTAACTGGATATTCAAGAAGTTATCCTTCAACGATTAAACCTGTTATGCAATTAATAGATAAAGCTCCAGGAGTTTCTAAAATTGCAACGACCAATATGATGATGACGGCAAGAGGACCAATCTTCTTGTCAGATACTGCAATTAATCCAAATCCGTCAGCGGATGATTTGGCAAGAATAGCATTAATGACTGCTAAAACGGTTAAGATGTTTGGAATGGAACCTGTTATTGCCATGATTTCCTATTCAAACTTTGGTTCTTCTCAAAATGAAGGACCTAATAAAGTAAGACAAGCAGTTGCTTATTTACATGAAAATTTCCCTGATTTAATTGTGGATGGTGAAATTCAAACCGACTTTGCTTTGAACCCTGACATGTTAAAAAGTAAGTTCCCATTTTCTAAATTGGTAAATAAAAAAGTTAATACACTTATTTTTCCTAATTTAGACGCAGCTAATATTACCTATAAATTATTAAAAGAATTAAATAAGGCTGAATCTATCGGGCCTATAATTCTTGGATTAGACAAGCCTGTTCACGTGTTTCAGTTAGGCGCAAGCGTTGAAGAAATGGTGAATATGGCAGCGGTTGCAGTAGTAGATGCACAGGAAAAAGGAAAAAAGTTAATGAAATAAAAAGGTAATATGATAGCACACATTCAAGGAAGATTAGTTGAAAAAACACCAACCGAAGTAATCATAGATTGCAATGGTGTGGGCTATCATATTAATATTTCATTGCATACGTATTCTTTATTATCTGATTCTGAAAGTTTAAAATTATTTACTTTTTTACAAATTAGAGAAGATGCGCATACTTTATATGGGTTTGTAGAAAAACAAGAACGTGAATTATTCAAATTGTTACTTTCCGTTTCTGGAGTGGGAGCAAGTACTGCTAGAACTATGTTGTCTTCGCTGGCACCAAGTCAAATTATACAAGCCATTGCTTCAAATGATTTGGGAACGATGCAATCTATGAAAGGAATTGGAGCAAAAACTGCTCAAAGAATTATTTTAGATTTAAAAGAAAAAGTGTTAAAAGTGTATAATTTAGATGAAGTTTCTGTTGTGGAAAGCAATACAAATAAAGATGAAGCGTTATCTGCTTTAGAAGTTTTAGGTTTTGCGAGAAAAGCTGCCGAAAAAGTAATTGATAAAATTGTTAGAGAAACCCCAAATTCCTCTGTAGAAAACTTAATAAAACAAGCTTTAAAAAATTTATAAAACTTGGAAAAAACGGCAATAAAAGTAATAGGTAATATAAAATATAGTTTTGCATTCGTAGTAATGTTGTTTTCTTTTTCACTTCAAGCTCAAGTAGATGAAGAGGAAAAAGATACTGTAAAAACAGGTGTTGATTTAGGAAAATTAAACATGCCAAATCCTTTGAGTATTTTGGATAAATACACCTATGATGCGGCTTCTGATCGTTATATTTACACCAGTTCTGTTGACGGGTTTAATATTAAATATCCTATGATACTTACCCCAAAACAATATGAAGAGCTTGTTTTGAGAGAACAAATGCGTAAGTATTATCAAGAAAAATCTGCTGCAATTGATGGTAAAAAAGAGGGCTCTGAAGCGGCTAAAAAAGATTTATTACCCAGATATTATGTGAATTCTAAATTTTTTGAATCTATATTTGGAAGTAATACTATAGATGTAAAACCTACCGGTTCTGTTGAATTAGATTTAGGGATACGTTTTACCAAACAAGATAATCCTTCATTTTCTCCAAGAAATAGAAAAACAACAAGTTTTGATTTTGATCAAAGAATTAGTGTTGGTTTGCAAGGTAAGGTGGGAACTCGATTAAATGTAAATGTGAATTATGATACCCAATCAACTTTTGCGTTTCAAAATTTAATAAAATTAGAATATACGCCAACGGAGGATGACATTATCAAGAAAATAGAAGTAGGAAATGTTAGTTTTCCATTATCAAATTCATTGGTGAGAGGTGCTCAAAGTTTATTTGGTGTAAAGGCACAATTACAATTTGGTAAAACTACGTTTACAGGAGTTTTTTCAGAACAAAAATCGCAAACTAAATCGGTTACCTCACAAGGTGGTGGAACACTTCAAGATTTTGAAATTTTTGCCTTGGATTATGATGCTGATCGTCATTATTTCTTATCACAATATTTCAGAAATAATTATGATAAGGCTCTTGAAACTTTTCCATACGTAAATTCGCGTGTACAGATTAATAGAATTGAAGTTTGGATTACCAATAAGCAAAATAGAGTAAATTCAACAGAAAATAATCTTAGAAATATTGTTGCACTTCAAGATTTAGGTGAAGCCCCTCTAACGGGAGTTTTGCCTCAAGAAACTGTTCATATCAACTTAGGTTCTAATCCTGCTTTTTATAATGTGGGAGCAAATACTCCTTCTAACAATGCGAACAATAAATATGATCCAAATGCCATCGGAAGTAATTTTTTAAACAGTTCAATTAGAGATGTTTCTTTGGCATCAAACGGTTTTATCCCTAGTGTGGTTGCTTCAGAAGGAATTGACTTTGCAAAACTTGAAAATGCCAGAAAATTAACTGCATCAGAATATACATATCATCCGCAACTAGGATATATTTCGTTAAATCAAAAATTAGCAAACGATGAAGTTTTAGCGGTTTCATATCAATACACAATAGGCGGTGATGTATATCAAGTAGGAGAATTTGGTACGGACGGAGTTGATGCTACCAATGTGAATTCTGGAATTCCAAATTCACAAGCGTTGATACTAAAATTATTAAAAAGTAACTTAACCATTGATAAATACCAAGTTGCAAGTGTAGATTATACGATGCCTACTTGGAATTTAATGATGAAAAATATTTATCAAATCCCGGGCGGTTATCAATTGCAACAAGAAGATTTTAAGTTAAATATTCTTTATACCGATCCTTCGCCTTTAAATTACATAACACAATCTGGAGTTGATCCTTTGCCTTCAAATGTTGAACAAACACCTTTGTTGAAAGTTTTTAATTTAGATCAATTGAATTATACTAACGACCCTCAAGAAGGTGGAGATGGTTTTTTTGATTTTTATCCAGGTTTAACAGTTGATACGCAACGCGGAAAAATTATTTTTACAAAAGTGGAACCTTTTGGAAAGCATTTATTTCAAAAATTAGATGTTCCGTCTTTGGTTGAAAATTATGATGATCCATTAACATATAATAGTAATCAAGCTAAATATGTATTTAGAAGTTTGTACAAAACAACTCAAGCAGCAGCTTTACAAGAAAGTGCAAAAAATAAATTCCAATTAAAAGGTCGTTTTAAATCAATGGGTGGAGACGGAATTTCAATTGGGGCTTTCAATGTACCACAAGGTTCTGTTGTAGTTACTGCTGGTGGTAGAGTTTTGGTAGAAGGAGTTGATTATACTGTGAATTATCAAATGGGTAAAGTACAAATTTTAGATCCTTCATTACAAGCATCAAATACTCCAATTGAGGTTTCTGTGGAAAACAACTCGGTTTTCGGACAACAAACCAGAAGATTTTGGGGATTAAATGTGGAGCACAAATTTAACGACAAGTTTTTAATGGGAGCTACTATTTTAAACATGTCTGAAAGACCCTTTACAACCAAATCAAATTACGGACAAGAATCTGTAAATAATACTATTTTCGGATTCAATACAAACTATTCTACGGAAGTTCCATTTTTTACACGATTAGTAAATAAGTTGCCAAACATTGATACTGATGTGCCGTCAAACTTATCTTTTAGAGGTGAAATTGCTTATCTAAAACCAGGAGCATCCAAAGCAGATCAATTTAATGGAGAAGCAACAACTTACATAGATGATTTTGAAGGTTCGCAAACCACCATTGACATGCGTTCACCTCAAGCTTGGACCTTGTCAAGTGTTCCTTTAGAGGATAATTATGATGGAGTTCCATCTACTGCTGAACCACTTACTGATAATTTAAGGGTAGGTGATAAAAGAAGTAAGTTGGCTTGGTATTCAATAGATCCTGTTTTTTATACGCAAACTCCTTCTGGAATTGATGATGATGATTTGTCATTCAATAAAACAAGACGTGTATTTAGCCGTGAATTGTATCCTGTAACGGATATTGCTCAGGGACAGTCTACGGTAATTAATACCTTAGATTTAACCTATTTTCCTAAAGATAGAGGCCCTTATAATTTTAATCCAAACTTGAGTGTTACAAATCAGTTTACAGATGTAGAAGCTCCTGAAACATGGGCTGGTATAACTAGAGCTATCAATTCAACAAATTTTGAGCAATCAAATGTAGAATATATTCAGTTTTGGGTAATGGATCCGTATTATGGGAATACTGGTGATAAAGCGGATCCAACAAATACAGGAAAATTAGTTTTTAATCTTGGAGAAATATCTGAGGATGTTTTAAGAGATGGAAGAAAATTATATGAAAATGGATTACCAGAAGTAGGTTCAACTCAACCAACAATTAGTACAGCTTGGGGGCAAGTACCAGCTTCTCAATCATTAATTTATGCGTTTGACACGAATGAAGCAAATAGAGCGGTTCAGGATGCTGGATTTGATGGACTAACGGATGTTAATGAGGCTGTAAAATATACTGATTTTGCTGCTTTCCCTGACCCTGCTGCGGACAATTACCGTTTTTATTTAGAAACTTCGGGTGATGTAGTGACACGTTATAAAAATTATAATGGAGTTCAAGGAAATTCACCTGTAAATGTTACAAACGATAATAGAGGAAACACAACATTCCCAGATGTAGAAGATGTAAATCGTGATAATACGATGAATACCATCAATGCTTACTTTAAATTCGAAGTGCCTTTTCAAGCATACGGGGATAATGATGCTGATGTACCTGTTGGACAAAACTATATTGCCGATTTTAGAAAGGATGATAATGTTGATTTACCTAATGGACAGGTTGGAAAAGCTAGATGGATTTTATATAAAATACCAATTCTAGAGGTAATTGATGCGAATAAAGTTGGGCCAATTACCGATTTCCGTTCAATCCGATTCATGAGAATGTATATGAGCGGATTTAAAGATGAAGTAACCTTGCGTTTTGGTGCTTTAGATTTAGTTAGAGGAGAATGGAGAAGATATACAGGTACATTTGATGAATTAGATACCGATCCAAATGACGAGAATACAGGTTTTGATGTAGTGGCTTTGAATATTCAAGAAAATGGACAAAGAAGCCCAATTAAATATGTAACTCCTCCAGGTGTAGTTAGAGAACAACTTTATAACAATAATACTATTATAAATCAAAATGAACAATCGCTTTCGTTACGCGTTTATGATAAATTAGGCGGTACTACTAATGGATTGGAAAATGACGATGCTAGAGCAGTATTTAAAAATGTTAATGTTGACATGCGTCAGTTTAAAAAACTACGAATGTTTTTACACGCAGAGGCGGTACAGGATGGTGATTTACAAGATGATGAACTAATTGCGTTTATTCGTTTTGGAAATGACTTTACGGATAATTTCTATCAAGTTGAAATGCCTTTAAAAGTTACAGCTTTTGGTGCTTCTACTCCTGAAGAGGTATGGCCGTCTGAAAATGAAATGGAAATTCCTTTAGATTTTTTAACTAAACTAAAAATTTTAAATCTTCAGAATGATCCCGCTATTGATTATAGTGATCCTAGTGGTATTGGTTTTATTGAGGAGGAAGATGCTAAAATTGGCTCTTCAAATAGCAGACTGACTTTAGGAATTAAAGGAAACCCAAATTTTGGTTTGGTTCGAACCTTAATGATTGGTATCAAAAATAAATCAGGCGATATTCAACGTGGAGAAGTTTGGTTTAATGAACTTCGTATGTCGGATATGGACAACAAAGGAGGATATGCAGCTGTTGCTAACTTAGATACTAATTTTGCTGACTTTGCAAATGTTTCAGCTACAACTAGAGTAGGAACTATTGGTTTTGGTGCGTTAGAACAAGGTCCAAATGAAAGAAGTAGAGAGGATGTTTTTCAATATGATATTGTAACAAATGTAAATTTAGGAAAATTATTGCCAAAAAAATGGGGAATCAATTTGCCGTTTAATTATGCTGTTGGCGAAGAAACAATTACTCCAAAATTTGACCCTTTTTATCAAGATATTGAATTAAATCAATTATTAGATATAACTTCGGATGCTAATGAACGTTCAAATATTGAACAAAGAGCTATTGATTACACAAAAAGAACAAGTTTCAATTTAATTGGAGTTAAAAAAGAGAAAGCGCCTGAAAAAACAGCAAATTTCTACGATGTAGAAAATCTAACCCTATCGTATTCATTAAACGAAACAGAACACCACGATTATGAAATTGAAAATTTAATTGATAAGCAAAATAGAACTACAGTTGATTATGCTTTCACTTTTAAACCTAAAACCGTTGAGCCATTTAAGAACAGCAAATTCTTAAATAAAAATGGATATTATAAAATGTTAAGCGATTTTAATTTCAATTATTTGCCATCAAATGTTTCGTTTAGTTCTAATATAATTCGCCAATTCAATAAACAACGTTTTAGATTAGTTGATGTGCAAGGTATCGGTTTAGGTGATTTGTATAGAAGAAATTATTTTTTCAATTATACGTATGGGTTTAATTATAATTTAACCAAATCGCTTCGATTAAATTATACCGCTTCATCAAACAATATTGTACGTAATTATTTGGATGAAAATAATTTACCAATTGATGGATTAGATATTTGGGATGATTATTGGAATATTGGGGAATCTAATCAACACAATCAACAATTGGTTTTAAATTATGATTTGCCAATTAATAAAATTCCGCTGTTAAGTTTTGTAAAATCAACTTATACTTATACTGGAGATTACAATTGGCAACGCTCTTCTGATGCTTTTTCATCGGTAACAGGTGAAGATGGAAATATTTATGCTTTAGGAAATTTGATTCAAAATGCAAATTCTCATAAGTTGAACACTACTTTAAATATGGATTTGTTTTACAAGTATATAGGATTGACTAAAACGAAAAGCAACAAGAAAAAGCCAGTTTCTGAAAAAGATAAAAAAGTTGCACCAAAACCAGGAGAACAAGTTAAAGCACCAAAAGGAAATGTTACTTTAGAAAGAAGTGCTTTCATGAGCGGTTTAATAGGAGTAATTACGAGTGTAAAAAATATTCAAATTAATTATACTGAAAATAACGGAACAGTTTTACCAGGTTATTTACCAGGTTTAGGGTTCTTTGGTTCATCAAAACCAACACTAGGATTTGTTTTTGGAAGCCAATCCGACGTTCGATATGAAGCAGCAAAAAATGGCTGGCTAACAAATTATCCTGAGTTTAATCAAAATTTTACACAGGTTGAAAACAAAAAAATAAGTTTTACAGCTCAAATGGAATTGTTCCCTGATTTAAAAATTGATTTTACGGCGGATAGAACGTATGCTTATAATTTTTCAGAACAGTTTGATGTTTCTGGTGGGCAATATAATTCTCGTGCACCGTATGATTTTGGGAATTTTAATGTTTCAACTATTTTAATTAAAACCGCATTTGCGCAAAGCGATGTAAACGTTTCTCAAACTTTTCAAGATTTTAGAGACAATAGGTTAGTGGTAGCAAATCGATTAGCAGAAGGATATTATGGAGGAAACTCATTTCCAAGAGATGCTGATGGTTATCCAATTGGATATGGAAAAAATAGTCAACAAGTTTTATTGCCTTCATTTTTAGCGGCTTATTCTGGACAAGAAGCAGAAAAGGTTTCTACGGGTGTTTTTAGAAATGTGCCTTTGCCAAACTGGACTATCAAATATACAGGTTTAATGCGATACAAATGGTTTAAAGATAATTTCAAAAGATTTTCTGTTCAACATGGGTATCGAGCTAGTTATAACGTAAATTCATTTCGTTCAAATTTAAATACAGCTCCTGTAGATGCTAATGGAAATTTCTTTGCATCAAAAATTATCTCAAATGTTAATTTAGCAGAACAATTTAATCCATTAGTTAAAGTAGAATTTGAAATGAAAAATTCAATAAAAATTCTTGCAGAACTTAAAAAAGATAGAACTTTAAATATGAGTTTCGATAACAACTTACTTACAGAAGTTAGTGGAAATGAATATATAATAGGATTGGGTTACAGAATTAAAGATGTTACGTTTAATTCTTCATTAGCAGATAATGTAAGTGGCGTAATTAAGAGTGATATTAACATTAAAGCCGATTTTTCATTACGAAAAAACAATACAATTGTTCGTTATTTAGATTACGATAATAATCAATTGGGTGGAGGGCAAGATTTATGGTCTATCAAATTTACAGCAGATTATTCTTTCAGTAGAAATTTAACAGCTATTTTATTCTACGATCATCAATTCTCTCAAGCTGTAATTTCAACTTCTTTTCCAACAACAAATATTAGAGGAGGATTTACTTTGCGCTATAATTTCGGAAACTAGTTGAATTAAATAATGAATTAAAAACAACCTATCAAAATCAATTTTTTGGTAGGTTGTTTTATTTGATAAAAAAATAACAAAAACCTTTTTTTCTATTCAATAAATACAATTACATTTGTACGTCAAAAATTTATAATCAAAATGAATATACCAGCAAATTTAAAATACACTAAAGACCACGAGTGGGTTTCCATTGATGGCGATGTAGCAACAGTCGGGATTACAGATTTTGCTCAAAAAGAATTGGGTGATATTGTATATGTTGAAGTTGAAACTTTAGATCAAACGTTAACTAAAGACGAAGTATTTGGAACAGTTGAGGCTGTAAAAACTGTTTCTGATTTGTTTTTACCATTGTCTGGAGAAATAATCGAATTCAACGATTCATTAGAATCAGATCCTGAAAAAGTAAATACAGATCCTTATGGAGATGGATGGATGGTTAAAGTGAAATTTTCTGATGCCTCTGAAATAGAAACACTTTTATCAAGTGAAGATTATAAAGCACTTATCGGAGCGTAATTTTTTATTTCTTGCTATAATTTGGGCACTTTTTATTGCTGTTTTAAGTTTAATAAGTTTTAATAGTTTTCCCAAAGAATATGTATCGGGCAATGATAAAATAATACATTTTTTATTTTATGCCGTATTTGTTTTACTTTTATGTTTGGCAAAAAGAAAGTCTCACTTAAAAATGAAACATAATTTGTTAATTGTTGTTTTTGTAATACTATATGGCATAGTTATTGAAGTGTTGCAATGCGTATTGACAAAAAACAGAGAAGCTGATTTTCATGATGCTTTAGCAAATTCGCTAGGAGCTATTGTAGGATTTATTTGCTTTTACTGTCTAAAAAATAAAATTTTTAATAAATATTTTTAAACATTTCTAATATTAACTATATTAGCACCTCAAAATTAGAATTATGGAAGTAAAGAAAAATCCTAATGTAGATCCTAAGAGAAATAGCTCGCTATATTTTTTGGTTGGTCTTACAGCTGTTTTAATGTTAACTTATGTAAGTATAGAGTTAAAATCAGAGGATCCAAGAGTTGAAGTTGAAACATTGGATATAGCTGATAATATGATGGGTGAGGAAGAAGAGGTTATTTTAACGATGCCTCCTGTTCAAAAATTACCACCACCACCACCGCCAGCTCCAGAAGTAATTCAAATTGTTGATAACAAACAAGTTATCGAAGATAAAAAAATTGAAACTACAGAGGTAGATGAAAATAAACCGGTAGTTGTAACACAAGCATCATCTTATGGAGAAGAAGGTGGTACTGCTGAAGAAATTGATGAAGAAGTGCCTTTTGCGGTTATTGAAGATGCCCCAATATTTCCTGGTTGTGAAAATGTTCCTAAAAACCAAAGATCTGCTTGTTTTCAAGAACAAATATCAAAATTCATTAAAAAGAATCAGCAATATCCAGAAAGAGCTATGGAAGATAACATTCAAGGAAGAGTTTCTGTAGTATTTGTTATTGATAAAGATGGTAGTATTATAAATGTACAAGCTAAGGGTCCTAAAGGAGCCGAGCTGCTTGAAAAAGAAGCCTTAAGGGTTATTTCTAAGTTGCCAAAAATAAAACCTGGTTCTCAAAGAGGTAAGCCTGTAAAAATTAAGTTTAGTCAACCAATCGTGTTCAAGCTACAATAATATTTAATCCCAACTTAGGTTGGGATTTTTTTTTGGCATGTAAATTGTATAGGTTAATTAACAAAGTGTTAACTAATAATCTATATATCATGAAAGCAAATGTTGATTTCCCGAAAAGAGCCAAAAATAGTTTCATCTATTTTCAAGTTGGACTTATAGCAACAATGTTAGTTGTTCTTTTTATTTTAGAGTTTAATTTTAAAGATGGTTCTAAACCTTTGGTATTTGTGCCTCCAATAGAAATTAAATCTGAGCCTACATTTGTTTATAACCCAGCTCCGTTAACAAAAAAAACAGAAATAATAAAACCAGTTGTTGTTAAAGTGCCTAAAGTAACTCAATTTTTTAAACCCACTAAAGAGGAACCTATAAAAGAGACCGATGCGAATCCAATAGTTGCGCAAGATAATCCAAGTGATAATCAAAACAATAATAATACAACAGCGGTTGATGTTCCTAAAGATAATGGTAATGGTGTTGTTGTAGCTCTAAATGTTTTTTCGGTAGAACAACTACCAATGTTTG